>NZ_CP043929.1:0-1200000 GCF_008632455.1 Methylomonas rhizoryzae | reverse complement strand
GCAATATGCCCTTTCATACGCGGATGTCACCGACGAGCTGGTCGAGAAACTGCTGAACAAAACCCACGGCATTCCGGGGCGGATAGTCGCGGAATTACCGAAAATGCGGCGTTTGCAAAAACAGCGCAAAGGAAAAATGCTGCTGATTGCAGGCCTTAGCATGGCGTTAGCCGCGCTAGGCTATCAATGGCGGGGTCAATTCATTCGCGACGCTAACAAACCGGTTAGTCCGCAAACCGCACAGCAAGCGGCGCTCCCCATCACGGCCAATCAATCGCTCTCGCCGCCGCCATTACCCGGCGACCGACCCGAAGCGATTCCCGTACCCGCAGCCACTATAGCGCTTGACCCGCTTCCCGTCCCGGCCGTAGTCAAACCGCAAATTACCGACGCTACCCCGGACAATCCGCCAGCCGCTGCCAGCGAACAACCCCCAACCCCCACCGCCATTGAGCCGACAAGCGCCATTGACGCGGCTTTGCCGACGAGCAACCAACAAACCGCGACCCCGCCGGTCACCCCGGCACCGATAAAACCGGCCGCCGCAAAAACCGGCACGGACAAATCCAAACCGGAAAAACCGGCCGAACCGAAATCGGTCGAAGCAGAAAGCTCGAGTCAAGTACCCGGTTCCGCCGAATCGGCGGAAATCGGCGACGTCGCTTGGATACACGAACAGCCGGGCGATTTCTACACCGTGCAAATCATGGTGCTATCCAGCCGCAACGCCGTAGACCGCTTCTTGCGCAAATACGCCAACTATGCCAACGATTTGAAATATTACCCCATCGGTAAGGCCGGTCAGGAAAAATACGTGCTGCTCTACGGTGCATTTGCTACCGCCGGCGAGGCCATGACCGCCAAAGCCGAGATGCCGGCCGAATTCGGAGCCGGCGTCATCAAGCGCATGAAAGCCATACAAAAAGACAGCCGGCGCAAATGACCGCATTTTCCTAACCGGCGAGACGGACCTCTCGCAGCACCAACCTTCCAGCAAACTCATGACTAGCTTACAAAACGACTTATTCCTTCGCGCCCTGTTAAAACAACCCGTCGAACGTACGCCGCTATGGATGATGCGCCAAGCCGGACGCTATTTGCCCGAATATCGCGCCACCCGCGCCAAAGCCGGCAGTTTTATGCAACTTTGCACCAACCCGGAATTGGCCTGCGAAGTAACCCTGCAACCGCTAGACCGCTATCGGTTCGACGCCGCCATCTTGTTTTCCGACATTCTGACCGTACCGGATGCCATGGGTTTAGGCTTATCCTTCGCCGAAGGCGAAGGCCCGCAATTCGCCCGCCCGGTACGGAGTGCGGCCGATGTGGCACGCTTACCGATACCTGATCCGGAAACCGAGCTTCGTTACGTAATGGACGCCGTTCGCTTGATCAAAACCAACCTACACGGCAGAGTGCCGCTCATCGGTTTTTCCGGTAGTCCGTGGACCTTGGCAACCTATATGGTGGAAGGCGGCGGCAGCAAAAACTTTCAAAAAGTCAAAGGTTTGATGTTCGAGCAGCCTGCCTTGATGCACCAATTGCTGGATAAAACCGCTCAAGCGGTCGCCGCCTACCTGAATGCGCAAATTGCGGCCGGCGCGGATGCCGTCATGGTATTCGACACCTGGGGCGGCGCATTGAGCCACGCCGATTATCTGGAATTTTCGTTAAGTTACGCGCAACGGGTCAGACAAGCCTTGAACACGCAATACGACGGCCGCACTATTCCCACCATCTTGTTCACCAAAGGCGGCGGCCTATGGCTGGAAGCCATGGCGGATACGGGTTACGACGCGCTGGGCTTGGATTGGCAAACCGACATCGGCCAAGCAAGAATACGGGTAGGCGATAAAGTCGCTTTGCAAGGCAATATGGACCCATTGACGCTGTATGCGCCACCGGCCGTCATCCGAGAGAAAGTCGGCAAAGTTTTGCAAGGCTACGGCCAAGGTTCCGGCCACGTGTTCAATTTAGGTCACGGCATACTGCCCGACATCGACCCGGCCCACGTAGCCGCCATGGTCGACGCCGTGCATGAGCTAAGCCCGCACTATCACCGTTAACATGTCAAAGAGCGGATGAAGCGTTTCCACGGTTTGCAAGACTTCGCCGCTCAAACAGCCGGTCCTTTGGGTTACCGAGCGTTAGCCGACTGGCTGCTACCCCGGTTGGCCAAGGCCTATTGCGATATTTTCGGCAGTTTGAACGACACACCTATCCTATTGGCCCACTTGGCGTTAATACCTGAAACCCTGGATTACGATGCATTCGACCAACGAGCAGACTTCATAGTCGGCGGAGCAATATTGCGAAACGACTGCGTGCCGCTCACCTATCGATTGGCCGCCGGTGAATTCGGCATCAGCGGACGCTGCTCCATGATAGGCAAAGTATGTGGAGTGGACTTATACCTGCAGCGAAGCTACACCGGGACGGTAGGCGACATCGCCCGGCAAAAATTCTCGGTCGACTTGAAAACCCTGCTAGCGCAGACCAAACAATTGCAACGCTAAAAAATGTCGCCCCACTTCATATCGAAATTGGATACAATAGCGACACCGGGGGCGACATGGCTTCGACGTGGGTAGCAAAACCTCAGGTGCATGCCGAGCACAGTACCGCTCGTAAAACCTACTGAAAAAAAGTATTCGCAAACGACGAAAACTACTCAGTGGCTTTAGCAGCTTAAAACCTGCACCACTTCTCTGACCAAGTGTCCTTATGCGCTTGGAGTCCTCTCGGGGGCGCTCAGGGATCATATTACATAAGATCGCGCCAAGGCTTTGTTCGGAGCTAAAAGCGTTAAATCCAATCGAAATCGCGGTTGATCCTCTTGGCCCGACGGGTAGTCAACCGTTAAATTAAAAGCGCGGGATAAGCATGTAGAGCTTGTGGCGGAGTGCTTGCGGACGCGGGTTCAATCCCCGCCGCCTCCACCAATTTACCATCCAAGATAGTCCACGAAAATCCACTAAGCCCGCATTACGCGGGCTTTTTCGTTTATACTTCGTCCAACAACATCCGAGAAAATTCCCCCCACATCCAGGCAATTTTGGGTGCATATCCGGGGGCATACGCTCAAGACATTAAATCAGATGCCCCCAGCAACTGCAGCATAAGGAAACGTGCTTGGCTCGCTATTACGTAAGCGCTTGAAAACTGCATGTAGAAACCGCTGCGTAAAACCGCCGAGAATGTCATATACATTAATTGTGTCCGGCCGTCTCAAACCAGCTTTTAATTCAGCCTCACAATGGGGTAGTAGATGTCTGGTAACTAACAGTGACCGGACGTCTAAAGAGGTTATATTTTCACTGCCTGAATGTCTCAAATTGGCCGACTGTTGCCGGTGACCGCTATCAGCCAAGATTATTGATAGAATTTGGCAAAATTTGTTGTCATTAAGCATCCAACCCCTGCGCGTACTCTAACCGCCGGTAAGACTCCGTACTCTCGCAAGGCCAATTATGTGCAAATGAATTGCATGTAGATCAAAAAAGGACTAAATTAAGTCCACAATACGCTTAGGACTTAATTATGCGCTTTTCTTCTCAAGTAAAACCTATCAGTTACTTAAAAGCTAATGCTGCTGAGGTACTAGCTCTGCTAACAGAGCAACGCGAACCGTTGGTTATTACTCAAAACGGTGAGGCGAAAGCGGTGCTTCAGGATGTTGCATCCTATGAAGAAACGCAAGAAACTCTAGCACTATTGAAAATTCTGGCATTAGGTAATCAGGAAATCGAACAAGGCCAGGTTATACCGGTTGCCGATGTAGCGGCTCGACTTCGCGCCAAACATGTAACCGACTGATGGTAGAGCCTGATTACGCGGTGCTACTGACCAAAGGCGCAGAACAGGATTTAGAAGCAATTTACAACTATATCGCCGAGTTTGATTCGAAAACAAGTGCCGACAATGTGCTGGATCGTTTGATGGAGGCCGTTGAAAACCTTGTCCAGTTTCCTGAGCGCGGCTCATTTCCCAAAGAGCTAATCTCGCTAGGTATTACGGAATATCGGCAAGTATTTTTTAAGCCCTATCGGGTGATTTATCGAGTGAAAGGGCAAAGCGTTTATATTATGCTGATCGCGGATGGTAGAAGAGACATGCAAGCCTTGTTGGCTCGCAGACTACTGAGCCATTAACCAAGAGATTTGGCACAAAAAAGACAAAGGTAAGCAATAAATGGTTGATTCGCAAGGAACGACCACGGGTTCAATCCCCGCCGCCACCAAATAACAGATTGATTTAAAAAAATTTATTCTTAAATCATGATTCTGAATGGCGGCAATTTGGCGGTTAACAATGCCAATTTGCCCGCCGCTTACCTTCAACCTGTTTGCTCCCCACTTGACCACCCGGGGACTGTAACTTAGTTCTGTAAAGCGCTCACACCCGCCGTTTTAAAGCCTGATCGACACGACAAGAACCGATAAGGATATTAGGCAAATTCACCCAACCTCGCACCCGGGCTTGAGCGGAACATCCGAGCATCTATCGCCCACCTTGTTCCGACGCTTCTGATGTAAATTCAATAACTTCCTACGCAACGCGCAATTCTTGCGATGACACGGCAATTTTTGTTTTCCATGGACAATTTCTATAGGGCGGAAAAGGTTTTTCCGATACACTTCCCAGCCCATTGCCTTATCCCGGCATTCCGTTCAATCGAATTTGTTTACCTTCAGTTCCATGCGCAACATTCATTTATTCAATTCCGACCGGCACCGTTTCTTATTGTTGAACGAGAGCGATTCCAGTGAAGAAAACGGCATCCGTTCCAATCAATATTTGGTGATGCAAGGCGACGACGGCGTATTGCTCGATCCCGGCGGATTCGGCGTCATGCCCAGGGTGTTGGCGGAAATGCTGCGCTACGTCGGCCCCGATGGAATTCGCGCCATCATTCTGTCGCACCAGGACCCCGACATCGTCGGCGGTCTGGCCACTTGGCTGGAGATTTGCCGAGCCAACGTCTACGTGTCGCGGATTTGGATGCGTTTTCTGCCGCACTACGGCCTGAAGGACATGAGCCGCTTTGTCGGCATCCCCGACGTCGGCCAAATCTGCGAAATCGCGCCGGGGTTCGAATTGCAATTGCTGCCGGCCCATTTCCTGCATTCCGAGGGCCAAATCAATGTTTACGATCCTGTCGCCAAGGTGTTGTTCACCGGCGACATCGGTGCGGCGATGATGCCGGCCGACGACGACCGGCCCTTCGTCGATGATTTTGCCGCGCACATTCCTTACATCCGCGGTTTTCACCAACGTTATATGTGTTCCAACAAAGCGATACGCTGTTGGCTCGACACCATCGCCGAGCTGGACATAGCCATGCTGGCGCCGCAGCACGGTCCTATTTACCGCGGCGCGGCGGTCGGAGATTTTCTGGCCTGGCTCAAAGATTTACCCTGCGGTATCGATCTGATGCAAAGCGGCGGACGCTTCCCCGAGGAATGGTCATGACCTTGCCGCAAACCAACCATTTGGAACAACTGCGTCTTGAGATCGCCAACCATTTGGCCTCGCTGCTGGAAAGCCAAACCCGTACCCAGCAATACGGCAATCGGGTTTGGGAACTGACCCTAAACATCCATCACGAAATCATGTCCGGCCTGCGGCAAGCGATGGGCAGCCGCGATTTCGATAAATTAAGCAGCGTGATGGCGGATACCGGCGAATTCTGCGGCAGGCTGGACGACGCGTTGGCACTATTGCTGAACGAACGCAGCCGGCAATGGCAGGCCGGTTCGGATCACCTGCGCTCGCTGATGAGCCGCGCCAACCACGCAATCAATCAACTATCGACCACCCTGATCGAAAAAGACCTGCTGGAACGGCAAAGCCAGGTATTGGAACGGATTATTCTGTCACACGAGCGGGTCGCTCAGTGGAAGGACTTCGTCCAGGAAATCCTGGTCGATTTTCACGCCATATTCCCGTTCAATTTTTTCTTCATCGCTTTCGCCGAGGAACACGGCCTGTCGCTGTATTTGTATTATTTGGGCGACTATACCGACGAGGTGCGCCGCGAAGCGGCAAAAATGCTGGGTGGCCGCATGCTGACCGACTTGGGTTTGCCGCAGGACACGCCGCTGGATTTCGAGGAATTCATGCTTCCGTCCGCATCGACGGTCAGTTCCATTTCCCAGGTTCATCTACTGACCGTGTCGGTACCGGATTACGCGCCTAAACTGGCCGGCCTACTCGGGGTCGCCTATGCCTCGGACAAGAATCTGACCCCGCAGGAAGAAAGCGTGATTCGTTCGATACTGGCCGTGATGGTGATGGTGGTCGGCTCCAGCAAAGTACTGTCGCGCACCTTGAGTGAGCTGGAATACTATTCGATGCACGACCCGTTGACCGGCCTGTACAACCGCCGGCATTTCAACGCGATGCTGGAATACGAGATCGGCCGCTCGGAGCGGCACAATCACGCGTTTTCGCTATTGCTGCTGGACCTGGACAATTTCAAGGACGTCAACGACTCCTACGGCCATCCGACCGGCGACCAAGCTTTGTGCGCGATTGCCGAGGTACTGCGCTCGCATCTGCGCAAGGGCGATTTGCCGACCCGGATCGGCGGTGACGAATTCGCGGTTATTTTGATCGAGACCGATCGGCCCGGCGCCATGGTGGTAGCCGACAACATCGGCCGCAGCCTGCGCGAATTGACGCTGAGCTCGGAAGACGGCAAGCGCTATCACGTCACGGTATCGATAGGGGTGGTCAGCTATCCGGTCGACGCGGTCAGCATCAACGATTTGCTGTCCGGCGCGGATATTGCGATGTACCACGCCAAGGAAATGGGCAAGGACGGGGTCAGCACCGTAGACGCATTGCCGGCCAAATTGTCCAGCAGCCGCAACAGCCGCGACCATGCCGAACATTTGCGCGAAGCCTTGCGCGCCAGCCGCATTTCCCCCTATTTCCAAGCCATCATCAATTGCAAATCCGGTAATGTGTATGCCTACGAAACCGTGGCCAGATTGCAAGAAACCGACGGCAGCACCGTCGCGGCCGCTATGTTTATCGAGACGATCGAAAAATACGGTCTGAGCCGGGATTTGGACCACGCCATCATCAGCAAGGCCTTCGCCGCGAAAAGCCAATTTCTCGCCGACCCGAGCCAACGCGACAGCAAATTGTTCATCAACATCTCGGCCCAGCAGATCCAAGGCCGGGGCATACTCGGCTACGCGGAAGAACTCTGCCACCAACTGAATATTCCGCCGAAATGCATCGTGTTCGAGATTCTGGAGCGGGAAGCGATCAGCGACATGACCAATATGCGCCAGTTTTTGACCAATCTACGCCGTAAAGGCTTCGCCTTCGCGCTGGACGACTTCGGCAGCGGCTACAATTCCTTCCACTACCTGCGCGAACTACGCTTCGAATACGTCAAAATCGACGGCGCTTTCGTCCGCAACATATTGACGACCAAGGTCGACTACGCCTTGGTACGCAACTTGTCCAATCTGTGCCAGGACATCGGCATCCGCACCATCGCCGAATTCGTGGAAAATCAGGCGATCTTCGACGCGCTGTGCGACATGGGCATAGACTACGCCCAGGGCTATCACATCGCATTGCCTCGCCCTAATATGGTTTACACGCCTTCACCCGATTTTAAACTGCACCGTCGCGGCTAAAACCTAACGCCGACAACCACCGCAGCGGGTTGTCTGCAGCGACTTAGCCGACGCATGCGCTTTGTTTTCAGGGTAAACTGCAGTTTTTACCACATACGGCAAGCACACTCGATCACATGACCAGCGTAGACATTCAACAACTGATGGCCGATAGCGGCGTAGCCTTCGGCACCAGCGGTGCCCGCGGCTTGGTAACGCAAATGACCGCGCCGGTTTGCGCCGCCTACACATTAGCGTTTTTGCAAGGCTTGGATTTGGCCGCTCCGGGTCGAAAGATTGCGTTGGGTATGGACCTGCGCCCGTCCAGTCCGGCGATAGCCCAAGCCTGTGCGGCCGGCATCCTAAAGGCCGGCTGCGAAGTCGATTTTTGCGGCGCCCTACCGACCCCGGCCTTGGCCTATTACGCACTCGCCCACAACATGCCGGCCGTCATGGTCACCGGCAGCCACATCCCTTTCGACCGTAACGGCATTAAGTTTTACCGTCCGGAAGGCGAGATCAGCAAAGCGGACGAAGCGGCAATCAGCCGCGCCCGCGTGCAATTGCCCGAGCCGGACCTCCTCCCCCAACTAACCGCCAATCCGCAAGCTTTGGCCTTATTCAGGCAACGCTATCTCGATGTATTCGGGTGCGAATTGTTGCAAGGCTGGCGGATAGGCGTTTACGAACACTCCAGCGTCGCGCGCGATTGCTTGAAAGACATCTTGAGTTCGCTGGGCGCCGAAGTGTTGGGCTTAGCCCGTACCGAGGTCTTCGTCCCTATCGATACCGAAGCGGTTAGCGAGGACGACAAGCAACGCGGCCGGCAATGGGCGCGCGAACATGGACTGGATGCGATTATTTCCACCGACGGCGACGGCGACCGGCCGCTCATCGCCGACGAAACCGGCGCTTGGCTGCGCGGCGATATCGTCGGCTTGTTATGTGCGCATTATTTATCCGCGGATTGCGTGGTAACTCCGGTCAGTTGCAACACGGCGATAGAAACCAGCGCATTGTTTGACCAGGTTATCCGCACCCGCATCGGCTCGCCGTATGTGATTGCCGGCATGGCACAAGCGCAAGCTGAGGGCTATGCCGGCATCGCCGGCTTCGAAGCCAACGGCGGCTTTTTGGCCGGCCCCGGCTTGAAGGTCAACGGCCGAGCGCTGGCGGCCTTGCCGACCCGAGATTCGCTATTGCCGGCCTTGGCATTATTGGCCATGGCCAAATCGCAAAACCTGCCGCTATCCGCCTTGAGCGCAACCCTGCCCAAGCGTTTTACCGCCAGCGACAGAATACAAAACCTGCCCACCGCCAGCAGCCAAGCGCTTTTGGCGACCCTGCAAAGCGATAGCGAGGCCTACCGGGGAATTTGGGGCGACGCGATGGGACAGGTCATGCTGCGCGACACTACGGACGGGCTGCGCCTGACCTTCGAAAACGGGGAAATCGTGCATTTACGCCCATCCGGTAACGCGCCGGAATTGCGCTGTTACGCGGAAGCGGACGAGGTCGAAAGGGCTCAAGCGCTGGTGGTGTCCAGCTTGCAACGCATCGCAACCAAAATTCAAACGCCTGCGTAACGCACATGAAAAAGCGGCATCACCCCAGCAAATGAAAGTTTTTCGGTGGGAGCGACGCCCTCGTCGCTCCCACAATGACTTTCATAGTAATCGAGACTTGAGATCAGGGCTCCAGGATTGCGAAACTGTCGTGGTCGGCGGCGGCTATCGCCGTGCGGCGAACGAGCTCCAGATTGGCTTCGGCTTGCATCATGCCGCCTATCGCCAAGGTAACCGTCATCGCCTCGAACGGGTAGACCAAATGCGCTTGATAGCGACGAAACAAGGCATTATCGTTGACTGCACCCACGCCGGCACTTTCCAGCTCGGCAGCGTAATGCTGTAAAAGGCTGCGCTCGTGCGCTCGCCTTAGCTCGGGTTGTAAACCGGTAGCGAGGAAATACGCAATATCGCCTACCCCCTCTCCCCAACGCACCAACTGCCAATCCAAAAAGCCCGGTTCGCGGTCTGTCCAAAAAATATTGCCGGGATGGCAATCGTAATGCACCAGCGTCATCGGTTCGTTTGCCAGTAGGCGTTTATAGCGGCGCCGATTGGCGGCATAGCGTATGGCCGGCTTATGCAAGCCGGTAACCACATGCCCGCCCGCCCGGGCCAAGCCGCGTTTCATCAACGGTACCGCCAGCAAAGCGCCCATGGAATGTTCGACTTGCTGGGAAAAACCGTTCAACCAACGATGCTGATGCAACACTGCCGGCCGGTTCCAATAGCGTCCGTGCAATTTCGCCAAATGCCCGACCACCAAGCGGGCTTGTTCGACGGACAAGGCATCCGCGGCACGCCCTGGCCGGAAGTCATGCTCGGCCAAATCGCTCATCACCAAGATGGATCCTCTGCCAAACCGGCTTTCGGCCGCGAGTATGCGCGGCATTTTCAGCGGGATGTGCCCAGACAATCGCTGATAAAAGCGAACTTCTTTATGCAGAAAGCGCGGCAATGCGGTGATCGCGCGCGACTTCCAGGCTAGAGACGGGGTTTTGACGAACCATCGCTGCGGCAGCAGTTCCGGCGCGTCGTGGTCGACTTCTATCCGTAACCGGGTCGAAGTGCCCACGTCTACGGATGCCAGATTGACGGCTTTGACCTTAGCTTGGCCGGCATAGCGGCTGACAATGCGTTGCGCCCAAGGCAGCGATACGTCGCCGGGGCCACTTAACAGAATCGGCGTATTCAGGTCTTTCATGCAATCGCTATCAATCTTTTTAAACCGAACCCCAGGCGGTAGTTCTATGATGAATAAAATGAAACCCGCCGATCCTGTATCGTTCCAAACGTACTTGTGGCAGTATCGTCGCAGCGAATGGAAGGGATTAGGCAGACCAAGCCGTCCGCCGACAACGCCCATCCGCAAGGCGGACAGGCATTTTACGTGATTTTACACGGGGAAGTTTTCGCGATTTCCGGCAACTGACGCGCAAGGGGCAAAGGCGCCCCCGTCGGCGGGTGGATGAGCGCTATTCGCCTGCGACAGCCATTTGCTCCAACAAGATAGAACCGACCCGGATGTTGCCGCGCATGTCTACGTCGTTGCCGATCGCGACCAAATTACGCAACATGGTCTTCAAGTTTCCGGCAATCGTGATTTCCTGCACCGGAAATTGAATTTCGCCGTTTTCCACCCAAAACCCGGAGGCACCGCGCGAATAGTCGCCGGTCACCCGGTTTACTCCCTGGCCCATCAGCTCGGTCACCAACAAGCCGCTATCCAACAATTTCAACATCGCGGCAAAATCGTTGCCGCCGGGCTCGACAATCAAATTATGTACCCCGCCGGCATTGCCCGTCGTTTGCATACCCAGCTTGCGCGCGGAATACGTACTTAAAATATAAGAACGTACGATACCGTCGGAGACAATATCGCGGGCTCGCGTCGCTACACCCTCAGCGTCGTAGCTAGCGCTGCCCATGCCACCAACCAGCAAGGGCTGTTCGTGGATGCGGACGAAGTCGGGCAGGACTTGAGTATCCAGGCTATTCAACAGGAAGGAGGATTTACGGTACAAACTGCCGCCGCTAATCGCGCCTAACAGCGAACCGATCAAGCCGGAGGCCATTTCCGGAGCAAACAGCACCGGACATTGCCGGGTGCTGAGACTGCGAGCTTTCATGCGCGCCACCGTGCGTTTGGCCGCTTTTTCGCCGACCAGCTTCGGGGATTCCAGCAGTGCCGGATTGCGGGCCACGCTGTACCAATAATCGCGTTGCATCGCATCGCCGCTGCCGGCCAATACGGCGCAACTGATGGAATGGCGACTGGATTGATAACCCTGTAAAAAACCCAGCGAGTTGCCGAATACCCGGGTGCCTTGATGGCTATTGACCGTCGCGCCTTCCGAATTGCTGATGGCCGTGTCGTATTGTCTGGCGGCGTCTTCGCATTCGATCGCCAACGCGATTGCTTTTTCGGCATCCAATGTCCAGGGATGGTATAAATTCAGATCCGGAAACTCGGTCGCCAACAACTGCGAATCCGGCAAGCCGGCATATTCGTCGGGACTGGCGTAGCGGGCTATGCTGCAAGCCGCTTTGACCGTTTCCTTTAACGAAGCCGGGGACACGTCGTTAGTGCTGGCCGAGCCTTTTTGCTGACCGAAATACACCGTCACCCCTATGCCTTGATCGCAGTGGTATTCAATGGTTTCGACGTCGCCTAAGCGGGCCGTCACCGATAAGCCGTTGTCTACGCTGAATGCCGCTTCCGCCGAACTGGCGCCTTGTTGTTGCGCTTCGTCCAACAACTGTTGAACCACCCATTTCAAACGCTCTATCTCATCCCGATTTTGCAATGTCTTATCTCTTGTGATGCGTTGCCATCGGCTACAGGCTGGTACCGCCAACCGTCAAGCCGTCAATTTTCAAGGTAGGTTGGCCGACGCCGACCGGCACGCTTTGCCCGTCTTTACCGCAGGTGCCAACGCCGCTGTCCAGCTGCATGTCCTTACCTACCATGGATACCTTGGTTAATACGTCGGGGCCGTTGCCGATTAGCGTCGCGCCTTTGACCGGCCGGGTAATTTTACCGTCTTCGATCAAATACGCTTCGCTGGCGGAAAACACGAATTTGCCCGAGGTGATGTCCACCTGACCGCCGCCGAAATTACGGGCGTACAAACCTTTTTTGACCGAACGGATGATTTCTTCCGGATCGCTTTGGCCGGGCAACATATAGGTGTTGGTCATGCGCGGCATGGGCAAATTGGCGTACGACTCGCGGCGGCCGTTGCCGGTCGGCCTGACGCCCATCAACCTGGCGTTTAACTTGTCCTGCATGTAGCCTTTCAGGATGCCTTTTTCGATCAGCACGGTATTTTCGGTGGGCGTACCTTCGTCGTCTATGCTCAAGGAACCGCGTCGGCCCGGAATAGTACCGTCGTCTACCACGGTGCATAAATCGGACGCGACGCGCTCTCCCACCCTGCCGCTGAACGCCGAGGTACCTTTGCGGTTGAAATCGCCTTCCAAGCCGTGGCCTATGGCTTCGTGCAGCAAAATACCCGGCCATCCCGGGCCGAGTACCACGGTCATGTTGCCGGCGGGCGCATCGCCGGCTTGCAAGTTAATCTGAGCTTGACGCACGGCCTCTTTGCCGTATTCAAAAGCTTTATCGCCGTCTAAAAAATAACGGTAATCGCAACGCCCGCCGCCGCCCATGCTGCCCTGCTCGCGCCGGCCGTTTTCGACCATGATGACGCTGACGTTCATCCTAACCAACGGGCGGATATCGGCCGCCAGCGAGCCGTCCTGGTTGGCCACCAGAATATGATCGTAAGCCGCTACCAGACTAACCATCACTTCTTCAATGCGCTCGTCCAGTTTGCGGGTCTCGGCGTCGACGCGCTTCAGCAAATCGATTTTCGCTTGATCGTCTAAAGACTGCAACGGATTGAACGGTTGATAAAGCTGCGGCCAGCCGGCGGGAGTCTGAATATGCTGTCTGGCCGTTTGGCCTTGCCGCACGATCGCTTTGACATTGTTAGCCGCTTCCAACAGGATGGGCAGTTCTATGAGGTCGCTGTAAGCGAAGCCGGTTTTATCGCCGCTGACGACCCGGACTCCGGCACCGCGTTCGATAGAATGCGTACCTTCTTTGACTATTCCGCCTTCCAGAGACCACGATTCGAAATGGCTGGATTGAAAATAAATATCCGCCGCATCGACCGGCGCGCTGAGCAATGCATTCATGACCCGCTCTACGTCCCGGGTATCGAGGCCGCTAACCCCCAGGATGGACTGTTTGACTTGTTCTGATAAAGGCATGTTCGATTAATTCGGTAAATATTGGCATAAGCCACGGGATGACGCTTGGTTGGGCTGCATTCCGGCCGGTCTAGGGCTCCCCCAGGCAAGCAACGACTTTTGCGCGTTAATCCCTAAGCATTTGTCATAAACGCTAACCAAAATTGCGTCGGCAATGGTTGAAATAGACAAATGCCAAGGGTTGATTTCAGCCGTCATCCTAACCCGAATCGGCGGATTGCGGAAATATTGACGGGAGATTTTTTAAAGCGTTAATAGCCGGCCGCGCCAAGCGCGCTCGAATAAAGCAGAAAAGCTCCGGTTCGCCGCTACGCTTATCCACTGGTTACATGACGAAGAACGACGCTAAGTAAGCAACGCCTAATGCCGTACAAATCAAGGTGATTTTGTACCTTAAAGTTAGAGACAACCAATAGATTTCCATTTCGATTTTTCGCCTTATCCATGTCTGACGGACCACCCGCAGCATACCGCGATACCAATGCGGCACTACCCGCCATAACCAGCGGAGCAAAACAATGCCCAATACAACCAGAATGTAAAACGTGATGATCTGGCTGGTATGGTGCTCGGTGTGAAACGCATGCTCTATCGTATGTTCTATCGCCAATTCGAGGAATTCGAACATATTGTGCAGAGTCTCCAGCAACAAGTGCAGCAATTCGGCGATCAATTCCAGACTGACGTCGTAAAACACCACCGCCAGCGCAACCATCCCTGCTACTAATAGATCGACGTATTTCTTCACCTAGCTATCCCACCTTTTCGGGAACCCACCATTCTATCGTCCAAGTTCCTTGACCGTCCGTCAATACCCGGTTCAACCACGGCAACAGCATTTCCGCCTGCTGCAGCAACAACCAAGGCGGGTTGATGAACAGCATGCCTGAACCCGTCATCCCGGACCAAGCGCCGTCCGGGGCCACGCAATGCTCGATGCGCAATTGCTTGGGTATGCCGCTAAGTTGCATGCGCTTCAGCATGGCCTCGGTAACGTCGCGGTCTATCACCGGATACCATAAGACGAATATCCCGGTGGCGAAGCGCCGGTAGGCTTGCTCCAGCGTTTCGATGACCCGGGAATATTCGCTTTTGATTTCGTAACTCGGATCGATAAACACCAAGCCGCGCTTTTGAATGGGTGGCAATTTTTTTGCCAATTTTTCCAAACCGTCTTCTTTCGAGACGCTGACTTGCTTATCGGCAACGAACAATTCGTGTAAGGCCTGAAAATCGTTGGTATGCAATTCGGATAATTGCAACCGGTCTTGATTTCTGATCAAACGGCGTACCAATTGCGGCGATCCCGGGTAACGCAGCAGACGACGCCCGGTATTTTCCGCCCGTATCGCCGCTAAATAAGCCGCCAACTCCGCCGGCGGCTGCGCCTCGTCCCAGACCTTTTGGATTCCTTGTTGGTATTCGCCGGTTTTTTGGGAAAACTCGGACTTAAAAGCGTATTTACCCGCCCCGGCATGCGTATCTATGTACACAAAAGGTTTGTCTTTACGTTTCAACGCGCTAATCGCTAAAGCGAGCAGGCTGTGCTTGAGCACGTCCGCAAAATTTCCGGCGTGAAAACCGTGTCTATAACTAAGCATGGGGGTGTACGGCGTTTAGGTGGATGGTGCGATTTTCGGCGAAAAATACCCCGAATGACAGGTCTTTTTTGTCCGACTACACAGACCGGTCAGCCGGGCGTCATTAGTGAAAGACAATCGCCTTAAAGCGGCTTGGCGCGAAATATGAAATAAACCGCCCCCAGCAAACACAAGCCTGACCAGAGATAATCCCTATTGAACGGTTCTTTCAGATAGAACATGGCAAACGGCACGAACACGGTCAAAGCGATCACTTCCTGGATGATTTTCAATTGACCGACGTTCATCGCCGTATAGCCGATTCTATTCGCCGGCACCTGCAACAAATATTCGAACAAAGCCAATCCCCAACTGATCAGCGCCGCCCAAAGCCAATGCTGGTGCTGTAGAGCTTTTAAATGTCCGTACCAAGCGAAAGTCATGAAAATGTTGCTGCAGGTCAATAAGCCGACGGTAATAAAAAACGGATTCATGCGTGGCGGATGGATAGGTTCCGGGAATAATGTTGTTTGAAATTGTTGATCGCCTGTCTCCGCATGCTTTTGATGGCCTGACCGATTTGCGGTCCTTTCAAACCGGGTTGCATCACGGTACGCGTATCTTCGGCCAGCGCCGCTTCGACGGCGGCCCGGATGTATGCGGCTTGCGGATAAGGCGCTTGTTCGAAGCCGGTCCGACCGGTCGCATCAGCCTCGCAGGCCAGCAGAAAGTCCTGTAACTGCGTTGCCGGCTTGAAAGCGCCAAGTGCCTGCAACATGTCGGTCAAGGTATCGGCCCGCAGTTCGAAAGCCCGATGACACAGGGTATGGTATTCCATCACTTGCGCGCATAAGCCCTTGATGGCCTTGGGTACTCTCAAGCGCTCGCAAAACCGCTCCAATACCGGCAAACCCAGGCGTTCGTGACCGTGGTGGCTAGGCCATTTGTCCGGATCGGTAACCGCTTTGCCTAAATCGTGCAGCAAGGCGGCCAGACGCACTTCGGGTTTATCGGATAACAATGCGGCTTGCGAGACCGCCATCAGACTATGCACGCCGGTATCGATTTCCGGATGATATTTGGCCGGCTGCGGTACGCCGAACAAAGCGTGTATTTCCGGAAAAATGGTCGGTAGCGCATGACAATCTTGCAGGGTCCGGATAAAAGCGGCCGGCGACCTTTCGCTCAAGGCCTTGTACAATTCCGCCCAAACCCGTTCGGGCACCAAGTGGTTGGCTTCGCCGCCGGTCACCATGTCTTGCATGAGCTGCCGGGTTTCCTCCGCGACAACGAAACCTAGATGGGCATAGCGCGCGGCAAAGCGCGCCACCCGTAAAATCCGCACCGGATCCTCGCCGAAAGCCGGCGATACGTGGCGCAATACCCGCTGTTGCAAATCCGAACGGCCGTTAAACGGATCGATCAACTCACCGTCGTCGCCTATCGCCATCGCATTGATGGTCAAATCGCGCCTGAGCAAGTCTTCTTCCAAGCTCACGTCCGAATCCGCGTTGATGCTGAATCCCCGGTAGCCGGGCGCAGTTTTGCGTTCCGTACGGGCTAATGCGTATTCTTCCTGCGTTTCCGGGTGCAAAAAAACCGGAAAGTCTTTCCCCACTTGACGGTAACCTCGCTCCAGCATTTCGCCAACCGTGGCCCCGACCACCAACCAATCCTGCTCGCTAACCGGATAATCCAACAAACGATCGCGTACCGCACCGCCGACTAGATAAATTTTCATGAAGCCAGACCCACTAATTGGTGGATTTAAAGAGTGCACAGTATAAATGACTCGCTATCATATCGCTGTGCTTATTCGGATAACGGTTTATCGAGTGGAAGTCTTTTTTGCCTGTATGTTGCTAGGCGTATTAGCGGGCGTTACCGCCGGTCTATTCGGCTTGGGCGGCGGAGTAGTGATCGTGCCGCTGCTGAATTGGTTGTTGATCGCGCAGGGATTCGCCGTCGAGCACACCTTGCTGATCTCCGTAGCCACTTCGCTGGCCAGCGCAACCCTGACCTCGCTCTCTTCGGTGGCCACTCACCATAAGCTGGGCAATATTCTACAGCCGCGGGTCGCCGCGCTTGCCCCGGCATTGTTTGTCGGCGCATCGTTAGGCGCATTAATCGCCCACTATCTGAGCGCTACGCTATTACGCTGGTTGTTTGTCTGCTATTTGATAGTCACCGGCAAACGCTTGCTGAGCGCACCGCCGGCAAACACCCAGCCTATTCGCACGACTCGACTTTTGGACATTCTGGCCGGGACGTCGATAGGCGCGGTTTCCGCCCTTCTCGGCATCGGCGGAGGCACCATGACCGTCCCTTATTTAGCCGCTTGCGGCACCACGATGAAACAAGCAGTCGGCACTTCGTCCGCCTGCACGCTGCCTATCGCGTATTCGGCGGCTTTCAGTTATGTGCTGTTGGGTTGGGGAAACGAAAACGCCGCAAACGGACGTTTTTGGGGCTACGTTTATATCCCGGCATTGTTCGGAATCGCATCCACCAGCATTTTTTCGGCCCCTGTCGGCGCAAAATGGGCACATCGATTACCTGCCGATACGCTAAAGCGCTATTTCGGAGTAACTCTGCTGCTTATTGCAGTAAAAATGGCATGGTAGGCCATTCTGAGCCTCCCTATCAAACACCTATCCTACCTAACGAACGCGTCCGAGCTTATTGGGAAATTAACGCACCGGCTTTTTGATTATCCTGATAAAGTTTCACGGCGTAAACCGCCAGCTGATTATTAACCCTAGCCTTACTCAAATCGGAACTTGCCTGAGCATAATCGGTATCTTGGCTACGGCTACGCGCTTGCGCCAAACTTTGATAACTACTTTGCAGGTTGGCTAAATTCGAACTCAAGCCGGCCGAAGTTCCCGCTAGCGTACTTTGTAGATCGCTAACGCGACCGATTGCGGAATCTATGCTATCCAACGCCGTGCCGACACTACCGGCATTGCTTACGTCCAAGCCCGAAATGCCCAAGCCGGAACCGGTCAAATCACCGAGATTCAACTCCAAGGTATCGCCGGAATCCGGACCGATCTGGACTTGTCCGGAAAAGCTGCCGTCCAGCAACTGCCGGCCGTTAAATTGGGTATTGTTGGCAATACTGTCTATGCCTTGACTAAGGTTGTCGATTTCGTCTTGAATGCTCTGCCGGTCGGTGGCGGACAACGCGGCACTACCGGCTTGCACGGTCAGCTCGCGAATTCTTTGCAGATTATCGGTGATTTGGCCGGCCCCGCCGCCCGCAATTTCAGTCAACGACAAGCCCGAGGCAATGTTGCCGATCGCTTGTTGCTGCCCGCCGAGTTGACTGGTAAACGCATTGGCAATGGCTAGTCCGGCGGGATTGTCCGCGGCTGAATTGATAGCCTTTCCGGAACTTAGGCGCTGCATATTGGTATAAAGCAAATTTTGCGCTTTATCCAGGGAATTGTGACTAATAGGCGACAACATGACAACCTCTCCTACAAGAAACGGTAACAGCCAAATACCGCGGAATACAACGAGACAAACAGTTCAAACCCGCACCGCAATCTCAAGCGGTAGTATCGATAGTACCGCCGATAATAGTTTGCTGCTGCGATACCAGAGCGCTTTCGGACGCAGCATAAACATCCGGCTTGACTACCGCTTGATTGACCGTTTGCACCAACTGCTGCCCTGCATTCTTAAATGCGCCCGATAGCGTCAAACGCAACCGGGCTTCGTCGGAATTGACTTCAGCCTTGTTGGCTTGATTATCCAGACTCCTCGCCTTGGCATCGTATCGATCCGCCAACGCTTGAGCAGCGTCGGCTTGCTCGCGTAACGCGTCGGCTTTCTGCGCGGCTTGTTCGGCACTACGCTTGGCAAGCGTCGAGCTCAATTGGTCGTATGCAAAACTATTGATACTGGATGTCGCACTGGAAATCATATCTGGGCCACCTCCACCCAAAGCAGCGGCTCGACAAAAACGGTAGCATAACACCCTTTACTCTTTTACCTTAACAAAGTCAATCGCCTCGGCAACAAAATATCAATCAGCGCCCTTCACATCCACTGCTCTGCGCATGATTAACTGATTGAAAAACATGCTGTAAAACGTACCCGCCCAGGACGTAGCATCCCCTTCGGCCAAATCCGCTAGCTGATTTTGGACAACTTATCGCCAAGCATTTTTAGACGATTGGCTTTATCATCGGCCCACAAACGCAGCCGCGTCCACTTCAAAAACTTTTATAATCCGGCCCATCTAAGCACAGCCCTTCCGGCTACAGAGCGCCGGCTCACAGCGGCTCTTGCCGAAAAAACTGTGCGGTAGCGTTGTATTCGCTTTGAGGAATCCTTATATGCCCACCGCCACGTCACGCTACGAAAAAACCGCAAGTCTGTTTGCATTGGGCTTGCTGCTGTTCGGCTGCTATCAAGTATTAAAACCGTTTGTTGTCGACATGCTCTGGGCCGCGATTTTGTCGTTCGTTACCTGGCCGATGTATCACAAACTCAGAGCCTACAAGTTGACGGCAACCCAAGCGGCGACTTGCATGGTTCTGCCCATCGGTTTGTTCATGCTCACGCCGTTCGTTGCCGCGGCCTCGGCCATCCCGGACGACGTCAACCGGCTACTGCAATGGCTGTCCGGCCAGCCTCACGCATGGCCGCCGGCCCCGGCCTGGTTGCGCGAGCTGCCCTTGGTCGGTGACGACGCAAGCGAAACTTGGCAAAGTTTTGCGGAAGATTCCAATCGTGTCCTGGATCTGGCCAGAAAATACGCACTTCCCGCCAGTAGCTGGGCGTTGGAACAAGGCATACGTCTAGCCGGGGAATTGGTACATATGGGTTTTAGCTTGTTGGCGCTGTTCTTTTTTTACCGCGACGGCGAACAGGCTGCCCAACATTTCGTTAACCTCATGCAGCGTCTGGCCGGCGAAAACACCCAACGCATATTGGCCATAGTCCGCTCCAGCTTGAGGGCGGTGGTATACGGCATTTTAGGTACCGCCTTGGCTCAAGCCCTGGCGTCCATTTTGGGATTTATCATCGCCGGCGTGCCCTACGCGTTCGCGTTGGGTTTCGCAGCATTTTTTTTGATGATTATTCCGGCGGCCGGCACGCTAGTCTGGTTGCCGATTTCGGCATGGTTACTGATGGAGGGTGAAGCCGGCTGGGCTTTGTTTCTGGCCGCGTGGTTTTTATTGCTGGTCGGAACCATCGACAACTGGTTACGTCCGCTGTTAATCAGCCGAGAAGTCGAACTACCTTTCGTTTTAATACTGTTCGGTATTTTGGGCGGTTTGTTGGCTTTCGGCTTTATAGGGGTATTCATCGGCCCCACGCTACTGGCGACCTGCTACGCGCTCATGTCGGATTGGCTAATGCGCAAAGAACACGAGGTGTTGACGAATCCCAACGCCAACGGGCAAGACACCGACTAACCCGATTTGACGGCTTGCAGAGCTAAAACCCCGGGATGCGCCAGCGCATGTTGCAAGCGCCGCCACGCCGGTTCGTCTTTGGGCAAGCCCAACCGCACGCTGGCCGGCCGGCTGAACAAACGGGTCAGAATCGCTTGTTCGGCCAGTATCCGATGCAATTGGCCGGCGTATTCGGTCTCTATCCACTGAAACAAATCGCAGCCACCGCTAGGCGGCCAGCCATTTTCGCTTAGTAGATCGGTCAAGCGCCGGCTTTGCAATTTGAGACGGATAGCCGTCTCGCGTTGCCATTGCGTATCCTTTAGTGCGCGCGCCGCCGCATAGCGAGCCGGATGACTGATGGCCCACGGCCCGAGTTCTGCCGCCAATCGCTGTAGTATTGCCGTTTCGGCGATCACGAATCCACAGCGTATCCCGGCCAAACCAAAGAATTTGCCAAGCGAACGCAACACGATCAAACCCGGCTTTACCGGCAATGGCGACAAACTGAGCTCGGGCGTCGTATCAATAAAGGCCTCGTCGACGATCAACCAACCGCCCCGCTGTTGCAAGCGGCCGTGCCAGTCCGACAATTGCGCTATGGGCCAACGGCAACCGGTCGGATTGTTCGGATTGATCAAAATCAATACATCCAAAGCCGGCAACGCCGATTCGAGCGCATGCACTTGCAGCGCCGTAACCTGATGTCCGGCCCGCTGCCAGGCACCGGCGTGTTCGGCATAAGCCGGATGCAAGAACCCTACCCTGGACTGTGGACGCAAACGCGGCAAGGTTTGAATCGCCGCTTGCGACCCGGCTACCGCCAATAGAGAGGAATTGCCGTAGTAAGCCCTGGCCGCCGGCAATAATTCGTCCTGCTCTTCCGGCAAACGCAACCAGCATTCGGCCGGCACCGGCGGTACCGGCCAGCCATTAGGATTAATACCGGTGGATAAATCCAGCCAATCCGCAGCCGGAATGCCGAATTGCCGGGCGGCCAGCTGCAGACATCCGCCGTGTTCAAGCAACATAGTCATACATGCCGATTGCCGCAACCCATAAGACCAACGCCCGAAAAACCAAGGTTACGGCGCGATCGATGTCGGCATTTTCCGGGTGACAAACACCACCGAACCAAATTTTTTGCTTGACGACGCCGTGGTAGCTAGCCGGACCACCCAACTCAAGATTCAATGCGCCGGCACCGGCAGCCATCACCGGGCCGGCGTTGGGACTTTCCAACAGGGCTGCTTGGGTGCGCCAAGCCTGCAATGCCGCTGGAGCATTTCCTAGAACCGCATAAGTCAATGCCGTCAGCCGCGCCGGCACAAAGTTCAACAGGTCGTCGAATCGTGCCGCCGCCCAACCGAAATATCGATAGCGCTGATTTTTATAACCCCACATCGCGTCCAGGGTATTCGCCAAACGATACAGCACAGCCCCGGACGGGCCTAATACCGCGAACCAGAACAGCGGCGCGAACACCGCATCGGCACCATTTTCCAACACGGATTCTATCGCGGCTCGCCGCACGGCCGGCGCATCCATGCCCCCGGTCTGGCGGCTAACCATATCCCCGACCCGTTGCCGGGCTAACGGCAACTCATCGGCGATCAGCGCCGTCCGGACCCGCTGCGCGTGTTGCTGCAAACTACGGGCAGCGATACAAAAATACAGCAGCAAGCCGTCCAGCAGCCAGTTGCGTTCGAGCAGTACCATAGGCAAAGCCGGCGATAGCGCAACCGTTAACGCCACCATTCCGAACAACCGTTGCAGCCTGGGGGCTTTACTCGAAGCCGAGCAATAATGCTCCACCCGCGCGGCCCAGCGCCCGAAAAACACTAAAGGGTGGTAACGATTGGGTAACTCGCCCAGGCCAAAATCCAGAGCAATGGCCAAAAGCACGGCCATCATCAGCGTCACAGGGTTAAGCGGGATTTATTAGAAACGGGCCGCCGGCCCCCGGCGACCCAACCAGCGCAGGCTTAATGGGTATGCTGGGTTGCACGTTGCCCCAGCACGTTTTTGCCGAGAGCCACCAATGCAAACACAGTGACCGCGTAAATCGCGGTGTATTGCAGATAAGACGGATAATACTTGGCGAAACTTTCCAGGAATCCTGTCCAGTTGCCGCCGGCAAACTTACCGGATAACCAATAAAAACTGCCGTTGGAAATCAGATAGGCCAGCGAAGTGGCACTCACCAGCGCCACCGCCTGCTGCGCCAGCGTATTGAAGTTCACGGCCGCGAACCGGCGGCACCATTTGCCGCCCCACCACATCGCCGCATAGGTCGGTACTAAAAACAGATATGCCGCGGATATGCAATAATCGCTGACGCCCAGCTGGGCGATGGCCAGATAATCGATAAGCCCCGCTTCCGCCAGCAACAGGGCGAACAGGTAGCGTCCGCCCAGCCATAAACCGGCCAGGAAAAATACCGCCAACGAGGCGTCCGGCAAGGCAAACGGCGACCCGAAGTGGTGAAATCGCGTGGCGGCCATTAACGCCATCAAGGCGACGGCGCCGGGTTTGACGGTCAATTGAGCTGAATTCATACAAGTATCTCCCGGATCAGTTTTGATAATGAATGGAAAAAAAGAAGTTTCTATCGGCCGTGTAATAAGTATTCACGGTTTGATAACGTTTATCCAGCACGTTATTCAACTTGGCGCTCAGCGTCCAGTGTTTATCGATATGGTAGGCGGTCCGCAAGTCCAAAGTCACGAAACCGTCAACCACTATGGTATTCGCCCTGTCGTCGAAACGGTTACCTTGCGCCAATACGTGGGCACCAACGTCGACAGCGCCGAATCCGCGCGATAAATCGTAAGACAAGCTCTGTTCCGCGCGGCGCGCCAACCTTAAATCGGTTTTGCGGTCGCGCGGACTGAGAATACTGCCTGAAAGCGCATGCCGCCAGCCCCAAGTTTCGGTACTGACCTCGGCTTCCATGCCGTCAATTTGCGCTTTATCCAAATTAACCGGCTGATACAAATACGTCGTCGGATTGACCACCAAGCCGCTCCAATCGATTAAATTGTCGATATCGGTATGATAAGCGCGTACTTGCCATTGCGCCCAGGCATGTTGCCCTCCGATGCCGGCCTCCACCGTCGTCGACTCTTCCGCCCGCAAACTGCGGTTCCCCTCGGTAATATAAGTGGTACCGAAGAAAGTAGACTGTTGGTGCGGCCAATACAAGCTGTTGAAGGTCGGCGCCTTGAAAGCGTTACCGAAGCGGGCGAAGGTACTCAAGCCGTAATCCCAATTGAAGCGCCAACCGATGCTGCCGGTCACATAATCGCCGCTGGCCTGATTTTCGTCCCAGCGTATCGAGGCATCGATGAAGTGACGCTCCAACAACCGACTATGAATATTGCCGAACACGCCGACGTCGTAACGCGACGTCTCGCTGTAATTGACGTTGCTCTGTACCTCGTCGACCCGATAGTCGCTGCCCAGAGTCAGGCGGTGGTCGTCGTTAAGGCGTACTTCGTTCAACCAGCTGGCGTTCCAGCGGGTGGTATTGATACGGCCGTAAAAACTGCCGTCCGGGTTGAAATTATCGTTTTCGTCCAGCGTTTGTCCGAAACGCAGACTGGAGAGCCAATTGTCCAACACGTCTAGGCTACCGGACAAACCCACCATCTGATTGACGAATTCGGTGCGATTCGGAATGCCGTCGTATTCGGTTTTACCTTGCGCGCGCATGAAGCTGGCTTCGATTTCGCCATTATTATCGAAACGATGTCCGGCACGCGCATTGATCCCGGTGTTGTAATAGCCGTCCCTATCGTTCTCGCCGCTGTTGCGGAGATTGAAACCTTGACTGTTGAAATGCGAGGCGCCCAAAGCGTACCAACTATTACCGACTTTACCGCTGACGTTACCCGCACCGTTGAAGGTATCGTAAGAACCTGCTCCGGCATCCAAACTGATGCTGGGCTGCTCCGAACGACTGCCTTTACGGGTAAAAATTTGAATGACGCCGCCGAGCGCTTCCGAACCGTACAAACTGGAATCCGGCCCACGGCTGATTTCCACCCGCTCGATTTGATCCAGCGGCAGGAACTGGAACGAGGCAGAACCCAATGTCACCGAACCCGCCTTGATTCCGTCGATCAGCACCAGCACGTGGTCGGAATTGGTGCCGCGCATGAATGCGCTAGTATATTGCCCGTAGTCGCCGTTTTGGGTAATGTCCAAACCCGGCGCAGTCTTGAGCAAATCCGGTAAGGTTCGGACCTGTAAGCGCTCTATGTCTTCCCGGGTAAACACCGTGGTCGCGGTGGCCAGCTCCGCAGTGACCGTTTCGCTGCGGGTCGCGGTCACTACCGTTTCGGGTAAAAAGCCGGTTTGATCGTTCGCGCCAGCCGGCGAATGGGTAACGATGGCACCGATGCCGAACAGCATTGATGACGCAATTTTAATTTGTCGCATGAATTCCTCTGCGCCCGCCGCGCATCAAGGGTTATTAAACGACAGAGGATAAGCGGGTGCGCGAAACGGACCGAAGCAGGCAACGATCATTTCGTCGACAGCCCTCCGCTGTCTCGAACGATCCTTCAGGCCAGTCTCCGGGCTTGTAAGCGGCTATACAGCCGGAACTGCAGCCTTCCCATGCCTTGGCACAGTGGCGTGATTGCAGACCGTTAACTTACCTACCGTTGCGGGGGCAGCGCCGGAATGAGTGAAAATTCACCGCACCGGCTTCCTGTTTAAGCGGGATCGCTTGTCGACCGATCCAAACACCTGAAAGAGGGTCGCAAATTCTACCAGCTATTGGATGCCGATCAAGCAAATAAGCGCCGTTAGCTATTTTAGCGCGTCACCGGCATTGAAAATTACGCTTGACGTGCTATAACTTGGCCACTGAGTCAAATCGGTTTTCACGCGAACAAAACAGGCACATTTATGGAAATTCAATCGAAGTTGCTCGGCAATCAACAGGTCAACCCTGATACCGTCATTACTTTTCCGCATGGGATTCCCGGCTTCGAAGACCAAACCCGCTTCAATTTGTTTCATCAGGAAGGCAGCGATATTGTCTATTGGTTGCAATCGCTGGATAACGAAGATTTAACGTTATCCGTCGCCCACCCTGTCCACTTCAACATCAACTACAGTTTTGTCTTGACCGACGCCGAAGAGCAGTTATTGCAGATTAGCGACGGCGACGAAATTTTAATCCTAATCGTGTTGCACAAAGACGAGAGCGGTAACGACAAGCCAACGATCAAGGGCTCGATCAAATCGCCTATGGTAATTAACAGCAACAAACGCTTAGGTCTGCAAAAAGTGCTGGTCAACATCGAACAAAGCATCACGCTAACGGAAAAAATCAGCGAAATCGATGTCGCCGAAGCCTAACCGAAATTCACAGGTCGCATAAAACCATCGTTTGCAACTTGATTTTTTAAGCAATAGCCGGGCTTTTTTAGAATTTGCGGGCGCAACACGATGTGTGCGCCCGATTGAGAAGCGTTGCGTGAGTGTGTGAGTCGGACTCAATTCAAGCGGCTTGCACCGGAATCGAATGACTGCAATGGCTGACTTTATTACCGGCCTCGAAATACACCAATACCGGTTGATAATTTTTCAACTCCGCCTCATCCAAACTAGCGAAGGCGCAAACGATGATCAAATCGCCGGGACAGGCTAAGCGCGCCGCCGCCCCGTTAATCGAAAACACACCGGAGCCGTTTTCGGCACGAATCGCGTAGGTGGTAAAACGCTGGCCGTTGTTGATGTTGTAAATATGTATTTGCTCGTATTCCAAAATTCCTGACAAATCCAAGATATCGCCATCAATGGCGCACGAACCCTCGTAGTCGAGTTCGGAATGTGTCACACGAGCCCTGTGCAACTTAGCTTTCAGCATATTGATGTGCATAATCGACGTTTTCAAAAACGAGTGAACCGGCGATTATGCCTGAAATGCCGATAGCTATCAAACACGCCACTCGTCAGCGCCTGCCTGCGCCACGGGCAATCGCGGGGACCAACCCTAACGATCGATTGGCGGCCAGCGAAAGGCATTCGCCGTCGCGCCGATTGAAAAACGCCGAATCACTTGCGACTGAAATGGATGTTATCGATAAGCCGGGTTTTGCCTAACCTAGCAGCCGCCATGACCACCAAATCCGTATCGTCCGCGTCGGGGGGCAATAAATCCGCGCTACGGCATAGGCTGAAATAATCCAATACAAACCCCGCGTCGCTGAGTATTTGTTGCTGGCGCTGCAGCATGGCCTGCTCGGGCTCGCCGGCCAAGACAGCCTCCCGGGCACCGCATAAACATTGGAAAAGCAAGGGGGCCACCGTCCGCTCTTCGTCGGATAAATAGCTGTTGCGCGAACTCATTGCCAGGCCGCTGTCCTCCCTAACCGTCGCCACGCCCTGAACCCGCACCGGCAGATTTAAATCCAACACCATACGCCTGAGCACTACCAGTTGTTGGAAGTCTTTTTCGCCTAATAGCAATACATCCGGCTGCACGATGTTCAACAATTTGCATACCACCAAGGCCACGCCGTCGAAATGTCCCGGCCGGTTAACACCGCAATGCAAGGCGGACAAATCGGGTACGGACACTTTGGTTTGCGAGGCCTGGGGATACATTTCCGCCACGCCGGGCAAAAACAGTAAATCGGCACCTTGCCCGACCAATTTGTCCTTGTCTTCTTTTTCGGTTCTGGGATAGCTATCGAAATCTTCGTTAGGAGCAAATTGCGCCGGATTGACAAAGATACTGACCACGACCCGATCCGCCTGCTGATGCGCTATTTCCACCAAACGCATGTGTCCGTCGTGCAAATTGCCCATGGTAGGCACGAACGCCACGGTTTGCTCGGACTGCCGCCATGTGCGGATTAGGGCTCTGACGGCATCGACGGTCGTTAAGGTTTGCATAAATTCAATAACTCTGCTCTAAACTCGGAAACTGCCCGGACTTGACCGCTTGGATAAAACCACGCACGGCGTCTTCTATGTCCGCCGCCCCGGACAGAAAGTCTTTAGAAAAACGCGGGCGCTTGCCCACGCTAATATTCAGCATATCGTATAACACCAGTACCTGGCCGTCGCAATCGCCCCCCGCACCGATGCCTATCACCGGAATCGTCAACTGCCTGCTGATTTCCGCCGCCAATAATGCAGGCACGCATTCCAAAACCAGCATGCCCGCGCCCGCCTGCTCGATAGCCACCGCATCGGCCAATATTTGTTGGGCTTGCCCGGCATCCCGGCCTTGCAGCTTGTATCCGCCGATCAGGTTCACCGATTGCGGCAGCAAGCCCAAATGTCCGCACACCGGTATCCCTTGCGCCGCTAAAAACGCGATGATTTCCGGCTTAGCGCCTTCCAATTTGACCATTTGCGCCTGGCCTTCCTGCATCAAGCGCGTGGCGGTGCGCAATGCTTGTTGCGGATCGGCGTAACTGGCGAACGGCATGTCGGCAATGACGAAGGCCCGTTTGCGGGCCCGCGTCACACAACGGGTGTGATACACCATGTCGTCGACCGTCACCGGCACGGTACTGACCTGTCCTTGCACCACCATACCTAAGGAATCGCCAACCATCAGCATCTCGACGCCGCATCGATCCAATAAGGCGCTGAAACTGGCATCGTACGCCGTCAAACAACTGATTTTCTCGCCCGCGCGCTTTAATGCGCCGATATCGGCAATGCTAAGCGTTTTGGGGGCTTCGGCATAAAGTGTCATAACTCGATCCTATGCAAACCTTGAAAAGGACAAGCGGCCAATAAATCCGCCAGCACCCCTAACCCGGGTATCGGTAAATCGGCCGGCGCCACGTCGGCTAACGGATACAATACAAACGCGCGACGAATTAGTTCCGGATGCGGCACCTGTAAGTCGGCGGTATCGATTATTTCTTCAGCGTACAACAATAGATCCAGATCCAATGTCCTGGCGCCCCAGCGCTGATTTCGGACCCGGCCATGCTGATTCTCGATCTGCTGCAAAACCGCAAGCAACTCGTGCGGCGTACACAGCGTAGCCACCCGCATCACCGCGTTGACGTAATCGGGTTGATCTTGCGGCCCTACCGGTGCGCTGCCATAAAGCGCAGACAAGCCCAGTTTGCGGATTTGTGCCTGCTGCGCAATTTCGTCCGCCGCGCTCAGCACTTGACGTAACGGCTCGTCCAAATTGCTGCCCAAACCTATGTACGCCTCGCCCCACACACTTACAGCCGTCATGTCGGCGCACCGCCGGTTTTGGGCTTGCCGCGGTAACGCCGATTTTTAGTGCGCGGTTTGGGCGCGCCATTTTTAGGCGGAGCCGTCATTTTACGCTGCTCTTCGTCATCCGCACTCTGGAAGCGGGTCCACCAATCGACCAAGCCCGGATCGGCTCCGCCGGTTTCGGCCCGCAGCTGCAGAAAATCGTAAGCCGCCCGAAATTTCGGCTGTTCCAACAATCGGTAAGGCCGGCTGCCGACGGTCCGAGTCAACTTGGCTTGCATGAACCAAACGTCTCGCATCGCTTGGGTAATGTGTCGCGGCATGGCAATGATTTTGACTTGCTTAGCCAACACCTCGTTCGCCGCGCTTTGGTAGGCGATGGTTTCGTTTTCGCCCCTTTGCAGCAAACGCTGCACCGCGCACTGCAAAGGCTCCCACAACAAAGCCGCCAACAGAAAATAAGGTGTCAGCGTTTTACCTGCCGCAAAGCGCGTATCGGAATTTTCCAGCGCCCGAATCAGGAACAAACGCGGGAATTCGTGTTCCTGAGTTTCCAGGCAAGCGTCGGTTTCCGGAAACAAAATCGCAAACAAGCCGTAGTGCCGCAACAGCTCGAAAGTTTGCACGCCGTATCCGGCCAAAAATAACTTCAAAACCTCGTCATACAAACGAGCGGCCGGAATGCTGCCGAGCGAATCGGCCAATGCGAATATCGGCCGTTCAGTCTCCGGATGCAGTTTAAAACCCAGTTTTACCGCAAAGCGAACGGCCCGCAGCATCCTAACCGGATCTTCCCGGTAACGCCGCTCCGGATCGCCTAACAAGCGCAATACCGCATCCGCGTGATCTTGCATGCCGCCGGTATAATCCACCACCGAAAAGTCGCGAATGTTGTAATACAGCGCGTTGACGGTAAAGTCGCGGCGCCAGACGTCTTCTTCCAACGTTCCGAATACGTTGTCGCGCAACACTCGCCCGTCCTCGTGCACTAGTTGCCGATCGGCGTCGTCCTCGGCGGAACCTCGAAATGTGGCGACTTCGATGATTTCCTTGCCGAAAAACACGTGAGCCAAGCGGAAGCGCCGTCCGATGATCCTGCAATTTCTAAACACTTGCTTGACCTGTTCCGGACTCGCATTGGTCGCGACGTCGAAATCCTTCGGTTCGCGCCCCAGCAACAAATCCCGAACGCAGCCACCTACCAGATAAGCCTCGAAACCGGCTTTCTTCAGACGTTGCAGTACTTTCAGCGCGTTATCGCTGATTTGCGAACGCGAAATGCAATGCTCCGATCTTGAGTAGATTCTCAGCGAACGCTGTGTAACCGGCCGCTCGGTGACGGTTATGGAATGCCGCTTGGGCGAAAAAATCTTTTTGAAAAACTTAAAAATGACAATAACCCTATGTTGTTTTTGTTCCGTCAAGTATCGCGAGAGGAAGCAACTACCGTCTAAAATTCCCGATGCCTATTCACAATTCGGCTTGATCCCCCCCAATAAACAGGCCATCCTAATCCCAGTTGCAACAAATTATCGGCGCAGTCCGACAATTCGCATACCCAACGGGGATGGCTCGAGCCATTGGCTAAATTGTTGCATCGGGCCCCTTATAAGCCGGTAATCATATCACCGCACAGATACAGCGCCAATTACAGCCGGAACAGCCTTCCGATACGAGTCCGCCCACGAGGTGGCAAAACCAACCTTCCCTGTCTATCGTCTACACTTGAAGGCTTTAGTCAACAGGCAGTTTCACGGACAGGAATCACTTGCTAGCCCTGTAGCGGTTCCTTAGAATTCAGCAGATAAACCGGAGGTAGCGCTTGTCAAATCATCGAGAATTCATCCCGCTAAACATTGCCGTACTAACGGTATCCGACAGCCGAACCGAAGCGGACGACACATCCGGTCAAACCTTGGTGGCGGGCTTAACCGAAGCCGGCCATCGCTTGATCGACAAGAAAATCGTAGCCGACGACATCTACCAGATTCGCGCCGCCGTCAGCTTATGGATTGCTGACCCCAGCGTACACGCCGTCATCAGCACCGGCGGCACCGGCGTGACCGGCCGCGACGGCACGCCGGAAGCGGTATTGCCACTATTGGACAAAGTTCTGGACGGGTTCGGAGAAGTCTTTCGAATGCTGTCGTATCACACCATTAAAAGTTCGACCATACAGTCGCGCGCCGTCGCCGGGGTCGCGAACGCCACTTATATTTTCTGCATACCTGGCTCGTCCGGCGCTTGCCGGGACGCCTGGCAGCAGTTGATCAAGGAGCAGTTGGACTACCGTACCCGGCCTTGCAACTTGGTTCAGCTAATGCCACGGCTATTGGAAAAATAATGCAAACGCGCTTTTTGTTTTGGGCGGCAATCGCAGGCGGTTCGGGCGTCGGGTTGGGTGCGTTCGGCGCCCACGGTTTGAAATCGGCATTGTCCGCTTACGAATTGGAAATTTACAAAACCGCTGTCGATTATCAAATGTGGCATGCGTTACTGCTCGGTTTAATCGGCAGCTTGCCACCCCGACGGCAATTACTTTGGGCCGGCTGGGCATTACTGGCCGGCATTGTCCTGTTTTCAGGTAGTCTGTACTTATTGGCAATCCTGAAAATCCGCTGGCTGGGGGTGATCACCCCGTTCGGCGGTACGGCATTTCTCGCCGCTTGGGGCTTACTGGCATACGCCGCCTATCGGCGTTCGGAGGAATAAACCATGGCTACGCCGCCACGCCCGCCAAGTTCCGCACCCGTGCGCCAGCCCAATCGGAGCGGCATGCGCGATCCGGACATTCATGAAGAAAAACTACCGCCGGTGCCGGAAGACGCGATGCTCAAGGTCTTGCAATCCGTCATCCATATTGCGGTGCGGACCTTAGCCGTATTAACGACTTTGGTGATTTTATGGGGTGTAGCGGACGTAGTTTACGTGTTATACCAACGCTTGGTTGCGCCGCCGCTGTTGTTACTCACCGTTTCCGACTTATTGGCCGTGTTCGGCTCGATATTGTCGGTGTTGATTGCGGTCGAAATCTTCATCAGCATCACTTTTTATATCAGGCACGACGTGTTGCCGATTAAACTGGTGCTGGCTACCGCGCTGATGGCTATTTCCCGTAAAGTCATCATGCTCGATGTCGCGGACTTGGATTGGCCTTACATCGTTGCGATTGCAGCGGTTATCATAGCCTTGGGCCTGGCATACTGGCTGATCTCCTACAAACCCAAACCCATACCACAAGAAGAGCGATAATCGATGCGCGACGCAGCCCCTCAAACCATCTATCTAAAAGATTACACGCCTCCGGAATATTTAATCGATCGGATCGACCTGGAGTTCGAGCTGGACGAACAATGCACGCTAGTCCGTTCACGGCTATCGGTGCGGCGCAATCCGGACAGCGCGCACCTCGATACCTCGTTAACCTTGCAAGGCGAAGAGCTGGAACTTTTGAGCATTGACCTGGACGGCACCGCGCTGTCGAGCGACGCTTATCTGCTCACTCCCGAATTTCTAACCCTGCATAACGTTCCACAAGACGGCACCTTTACCGTCGCTATCGAAAACCGCATCAATCCCAAAGCCAATACCGCACTGGAAGGCCTTTACCTGTCCGGCAGCATGCTGTGCACCCAATGCGAAGCGCAAGGTTTTCGCAAGATTACCTGGTTCTTGGACCGACCGGACGTCATGAGCCGCTTCAGCGCCAAACTAACGGCCGATTGCGCTCGCTTTCCGGTTCTGTTGTCCAACGGCAATAAAACCGGCCAAGGCGAAAACGCAGACGGCCGGCACTGGGTTAGCTGGGAAGACCCTTTCGCCAAACCGTGCTACTTGTTCGCCCTGGTTGCCGGCCAGTTGGAATGCGTGCGAGACAGCTTCGTCACGATGAGCGGGCGCCGGATTGACTTGGAAATTTTCGTAGAACCCCACAATCTGGACAAGTGCGGACACGCCATGCGATCTCTGCAAAATGCTATGCGCTGGGACGAAGAGCAATACGGGCGCGAATACGATCTGGATTTGTACATGATCGTCGCGGTAGATCATTTCAATATGGGTGCGATGGAAAACAAAGGCCTGAACGTTTTCAACACCAAATTCGTGCTGGCCCGTCCCGACACCGCCACGGACAGCGACTACGAACACATCGAAGGCGTCATCGGCCACGAATACTTTCACAACTGGTCCGGCAACCGGGTTACCTGCCGCGACTGGTTTCAATTGAGCTTGAAAGAAGGCTTCACCGTATTCCGCGACCAGCAATTCAGCGGCGACCGCAGCTCGCCGGCTGTCAAACGCATCGAAGACGTCAACATGCTGCGCACCCGCCAATTTGCGGAAGACGCCGGTCCGCTGGCCCATCCCATCCGGCCGGAAGCCTATATCGAAATCAACAATTTTTATACCTTGACGGTTTACGAAAAAGGCGCTGAGGTGGTCCGTATGCTGCACACGTTGCTCGGCGCCAAAGGCTTTCGTAAAGGCTGCGATTTATATTTCCAACGCCACGACGGCCAAGCCGTAACCTGCGACGATTTCGTCAACGCCATGGAGAGCGCGAACGGCGTCGATTTAAGCCAATTCCGCCGCTGGTATTCCCAAGCCGGCACGCCGGTGCTGACGGTATCGCAACACTATGACCCGGATAAAAGGCAGTTGCGGCTGGATATTCGGCAAAGCTGCCCGCCTACTCCAAGTCAACCCGAAAAACTGCCGCTGCACATTCCGGTCAAATTGGGCCTGCTGAATCCGGACGGTTCGCCGGCGCCTATTGTCATACACGGCGAAAGCTCGGAAGAAATCACGCTCAATGTAACCGAAGCCGCCCAAATCTTCGTTTTCGAACAACTCGATGCGTGCCCCGTGGTATCGTTGCTCCGCGGCTTTTCCGCGCCGGTCAATCTGGAAATGCCGCGCGAGTTGGACGAGCTGGCCTTTTTGCTGCGCCACGACAACGACACCTTCAATCGCTGGGAAGCCGGCCAACAACTGGCCAAACAAATCATTTTCGGCTTGATAGAAGACATCCGCCGCCAGCGTCCGCTCCATCTGAACGCACTGTTGATCGACGCGTTCCATAGCCTGCTGCAGGAAGAAGCCGACGACTTATCCTACCAAGCCTTGTTGCTGGCCCTGCCGGAAGAAAATTATCTGGCCGGGCAAATGGCGGTGGTCGACGTAGACGCCATCCACCATGCCCGGGAATTCGTCAAAGACACCTTGGCACAGGCCCTGCAGGACGATTTCAAGCGTGTTTACCTGATACACCACCGCGACGAATCCGGCAAATTCGACGCCATGGCGATAGGCCGACGCCGCTTGAAAAACGCCTGTTTAGGCTATCTGAGTCAACTGGAATCGTCGGAAAGTTACCAGCTAAGCCAACAGCAATTCGACAGCACCCAAAACATGACCGATCAAATGGCGGCCTTATCCGGCATCGTCAACAGCCATCACCCGGCAAAAGCCGATTGTCTGGATAGCTTTTATCGGCAATGGCAACACGAAGCCCTGGTCATCGACAAATGGTTTGCCTTGCAAGCCTCCAGCGCCATGCCTGATACCTTCGCCACCGTACTGGCATTGATGCAACATCCGGCCTTCGACATCAAAACCCCTAACCGGGTCAGAGCGCTGATAGGTGCTTTCAGCCAAGCCAATCCGGTGCATTTTCACGCGAAAAACGGCGACGGGTATCGTTTCCTGGCCGACCAAGTTGTCGCCCTAAACGACATAAACCCGCAAATCGCCTCCCGCATGGTCACCGGCTTCGCCCAATGGCGCCGCTACGATCACGCCCGGCAAAATCTAATGAAAGAACAGCTGCAACGCATCGTGAACACTCCCCATCTGTCGAAAGACGTGTACGAAATAGCCAGCAAGAGTTTGGCGTAGCTGTCACAATCACGTAAACTATTTGAGTAATTTCCCCACTTGCCGCCAGCATGACTGTCCGTACCGCTCAGGTAGAGCGCAATACCCTAGAAACCCAAATCAAAGTTGCGGTCAACCTGGACGGCAACGGCGTCACCTCGTTCCAAACAGGCCTGCCCTTTTTAGAACACATGCTGGATCAAATCGCCCGGCACGGCTCTATCGATCTATCGATTGAATCTCACGGCGACCTGCACATAGACGCTCACCACAGCGTAGAAGACATCGGCATTACCTTGGGACAAGCCGTCGCCAAAGCGCTGGGAGATAAAAAAGGCATCTACCGCTACGGTCATGCGTATTGCCCGTTGGACGAATCGCTCTCGCGCGTAGTAGTGGATTTTTCCGGCCGACCCGGACTGTTTTACGAGGTCGAGTTCAAGCGCGCCTGGATCGGCAACTTCGACGTCGATTTATTCAAGGAATTTTTCCAAGGTTTCGTCAATCACGCCGGCGTCACGCTGCATATAGACAACTTGAAAGGCGGCAACGCCCATCATATTGCCGAAACCGTCTTCAAAGCGTTCGGCCGCGCCGTGCGCATGGCGATTAGCCCCGACCCCCGTATGGCAGGTATCATGCCGTCAACCAAAGGTAGTTTATAATCCCCCCACACGCCGTATCCTTTTTAACAACGCTATCTTTATGTCTTCAGTTGCCGTTATCGATTACGGGATGGGTAATCTGCATTCCATTGCCAAAGCACTTCAACACGCGGCACCCGGCGCATCCGTCCGCATCAGCGCACAGGTACAAACCATACAACAAGCCGATCGCGTCGTATTTCCCGGAGTCGGCGCCATACGCGATTGTATGGACGCCCTGGAGCGCTTAAATTTAATCGACGCCATCAAACAAGCCGCGCACAACAAACCTTTTTTGGGCATCTGCTTGGGCATGCAAGCGCTGTTGACCGATAGCGAAGAAAACCAGGGTACCCAATGCCTGAACATCATTCCCGGTCACGTCCGCCGTTTTCCAGATCCCTGCCGCGACGAAACCGGACAACGGCTGAAAATTCCGCATATGGGCTGGAACCAAGTGGAGCAAACCCCCCACCCGTTATGGCAAGGCATACCGCAGTCGAGCCGGTTTTATTTCGTACACAGCTATTATGCCCAGCCGGATTCGCCAAGCGACGCTATCGCACACAGCACATACGGCCAAGCGTTTGCTTGCGCACTGGCGAAAGACAATGTATTTGCCGTGCAATTTCATCCGGAAAAAAGCCAAGCAGTAGGACTTAAGCTATTACAAAATTTTTTGCGCTGGGATGGCGCAAATTAACCTCCGCCGACCCCGTTCGGCTTTTTAACATTATTCATCGAGTGGTTTAACGTTGAGATAAAGCTATGTTGCTGATACCTGCAATTGATTTGAAAGAAGGAAAGTGTGTGCGGCTGCGTCAAGGTCGAATGGAAGACGATACGGTGTTTTCCGACGATCCGATTGCCGTCGCAGGACGCTGGGTGGCAGCAGGCGCAAAGCGGTTGCATTTAGTCGATTTGGACGGCGCGTTCGCGGGCAAGCCCAAAAACGCCGAAGTCATACATGCCATCGTAGAAGCCTATCCCGACGTACCGGTACAAATCGGCGGCGGCATTCGCGACGAAGACACCATACAGGCTTATCTGGAAGCCGGGGTGGAATACGTCATCATCGGCACCAAAGCCGTCAGCGAACCGCACTTCGTCCGCGACATCGCCATCGAATTTCCCGGCCACATCATCATCGGCCTGGACGCCAGAGACGGCAAAGTAGCGATCGACGGCTGGTCCAAGCTGTCGCGTCACGACGTCATCGACTTAGCGAAAAAATTCGAAGCGCAAGGCGTTTCAGCCATTGTTTACACCGACATCTCCCGCGACGGTATGATGCAAGGCGTCAACGTGGAAGCGACGGCGAAATTGGCGCGGTCGGTCAACATCCCCATCATCGCCTCCGGCGGCATCACCAATTTGCAGGACATCCGCGCCTTGGGCGCCGTCTCGCACGAAGGCATTATGGGCGCGATTACCGGCCGGGCCATCTACGAAGGCACCATGGACTTCGCCGAAGCCGAAAAACTGGCCGAATCGTTCGGATAACTTATGGGCTTGGCAAAACGCATCATTCCGTGCCTGGACGTCGATAACGGCCGCGTCGTCAAAGGCGTGCAATTCGTCGACATCCGCGACGCCGGCGACCCGGTGGAAATCGCCCGGCGTTACGATCAGGAAGGTGCGGACGAACTCACCTTTTTGGACATTACCGCCACCCACGACAACCGAACGACCATGGTTCACGTCGTGGAACAAGTCGCCGGCCAAGTGTTTATCCCGTTAACGGTCGGCGGCGGCATCCGCAGCTTGGACGACATTCGCCGCATGCTGAATGCCGGCGCCGACAAAGTCGGCATCAACAGCGCCGCGGTTTTTCGCCCGGAATTCGTCCGGGAAGCGGCGGATAAATTCGGTGCGCAATGCATCGTCGTCGCGATAGACGCGAAAAAGGTCAGTCAGGACGGCGAAGCGGACCGATGGGAGATTTTCACCCACGGCGGCCGTAAACCCACCGGCATCGACGCCGTGGAATGGGCGGTCAAAATGACAGCCTTCGGCGCCGGCGAAATTTTGCTGACCAGCATGGATCGAGACGGCACCAAATGCGGCTTCGACCTAGCCCTAACCCGGACAGTCAGCAACGCGGTAGGCGTACCGGTAATCGCCTCCGGCGGCGTTGGCAACCTGGACCACTTGGCGGACGGCATCCTGCAAGGTAAAGCCGACGCGGTGCTGGCCGCCAGCATTTTTCATTTCGGCGAATATAGCGTGGAACAAGCCAAACGCCACATGCAAGCAAAAGGCATAGAGGTAAGATTATGACGCCGAATTGGCTTGACGAAGTCCAATGGACGAACGACGGCTTGGTGCCGGTCATCGCGCAACAACACGATACCGGCCGAGTCGTCATGTTTGCCTGGATGAATAAAGAATCCCTGCAACTGACGGCCAGCGAGGGATACGCCGTTTATTGGTCTCGCTCGCGCCAACGACTATGGCGTAAAGGCGAAGAATCCGGCCACCGGCAAAGAATCGTGGATATACAACTCGATTGCGATAACGACGTCATATTGATTAAAATAGACCAGGAAGGCGGCATCGCCTGTCACACCGGCCGTGAAAGCTGCTTTTACCGCAGCTTGGAGAACGGCCAATGGCTAGCCAAGGACCCGGTTTTAAAAGACCCCAAAGCCATCTACAAATAAATCCCATCCAAGCCGGCATAGCTCAGCAGGTAGAGCAGCGCACTCGTAACGCGAAGGTCGTAGGTTCGATTCCTATTGCCGGCACCAATAAAATCAGATACTTAGAAAAATTATACTGGCATCAGTTTTGACAATGATCCACTAATGATCCACTGAAAAATAAAAGACACCGCATTAGCCGATTTCTTAGCTATTTTTCCGCTTGTTCGCAGAACAAAAAAAGCCGGAATTCCTTTTGGGAAACCGGCTTTTTTTGGAGCTTGATATAAGCGACTATGCTACTACCGTTTGATTACCAAGATCATAGATTGTCGTGTCCAACGGTTTAAGTCCCTTTTTTGCTTTTTTAAGCATCCTACGCTCATTAAGCAAGTGAAAATTAAATGCCATTTTAATGAGAAATGCGAAAGGAAATAGAAGTGGGGATGTAAGCCCGAGATGAGCAAGCATCACAAAATGCATCTCATCATGTAACGCAGAAATCTTTTTTTTCTGATTAAAATTAAGGCTTTTCATACATTTTAAAAAATGTGTCTCGTATTGAATATGCGCGCTTTTATCGTGTTTTTTATGAACCCATGCTGCCACTAACAAATCGGTCAACGTAAGGCGGTGCGCAAACCGCAGAGAACCGTTAATAATGGTTCTAGTCAATATGTAAGCTGGATCATCAAAAGAAATTTTGCCGTCTTCTGCATAGGCAAATAACTTATCCCGTATTAGAAATAATCGATAACGCAAAACATCTAGCCGATAGTCATGGTGTAGCCAGACAAAAAAACACCAAATTGCAGCCAGCAATGAATAAAAGATTACTGTATGTGTAATCATAGTTCACCTATCTTTTGGGTGTGTCGATCCGTCAGTTAGTAGTCCACTAGAGGATCGATTGGGATCTATCATCCTTTCGTACTTTTCTTTATAACCGGCTAAATTTTCAATCGTATTTTTCCGCAATGCTCGTTGATTCAATCCATAGCTTATCGATACCGAACACAAAACAGCCGATAAAGCAGCAATCCAATACGGCCAACTAGCGCACGCATCATCTGGGTTAAGAATAGCGCTAGCTTTTAAGTCGATAGTTGCGTCAGTAGATTTTCCGCTTAGATAGCCAATAGCAGTTGCCGCTTGATTTGCGATAAACGCTAAAACGCCCCACTTTATAGAATAGGAGACAATTTTACTTACATTGTCCCAAAAACAATTTGCTTTAACTCTACTCAGTTCAGCTTCTAAGCGTTCAATTTTCCGACTTTGGTTCGTCATGCTAAGGGATATATTAGTCTAATGCTAGATCTAGGTTGGTAATTTGCTAAATGCGTCATGCAAACATACTCTAACGACAGTACATAAAAAGTGTATGCATTAATATCAAATTGTCGCCTTGCTCGTCTGCTAGCGTCAATAGTGATTCGTTTGAAAAATCATAGTAATCGATGCGTTGTACAAACTAAGAGCTCATTTTTTAACTTTACAACACCGAACGCCAACAGGCGAACGTGGTGCTTGTCGCTGGTTTACCAACAAGGTGTGCGGCAAGGATGTTAACCGACCGGAGTTGGCATCAGCCGGCCGACCTTATACAAACTACTCGCCGCCTAAGCTTCCAACAAAACAAAAGCCGGCCAGCCACCAAGGCCGCCGGCTTTTTAATTGCCCGCTGGCGTCAAATCAACCCATACGCGGTAAAGGAAAACGGTTCCCCGTCGCCGATCACCAAATGATCGAAAACCTTAACATCGATTAGGTCTAGCGCCTGTTTAAGCGTATCCGTCACCCGTTTATCGCTTAGGCTTGGGTTGCTGTATCCGCTCGGGTGATTGTGGGCGAAGATCACCCCCGTCGCGTTTAGTTGCAGGCAACATTTGACCACTTCGCGCGGATACACCACAGCTTGGTCAATGGTGCCTTCAAACAACTCTTGGTATGCAATGACGCGGTTTTGAGAATCTAAAAACAGGCAGGCAAACACTTCCCGCACTCGCCCGCGCAACTGGGTTTTTAGATAGGTGGCCACCATGTGCGGATCGGTCAGCATTTCCCCGCGCTCGATGCGCTGGTTTAACAGCAAGGCCGCCGCCTTGATAATTTGCTCTTCGGTCAAGGCTTGGCGGGCGCGGTATTTGCCCGTAGTTTCGGTCACGAAGTAAGGCAGTTTGATAGCTGGGGATTGCGGTTGCTCGCTTCGAGCGGGGCGGGATGCGCTGGGCATGGTGGTTACTCCAATTCATAGAATTTAAACCGCCGCCTTGCTTCTCACGGCATCGGGCGACGGGTTTGCTTGGGGTGAGAAATACCGCGAATTGGAGCGGCCAGCTCGAAAGCTGCCCAAACAAGCCCGCCATAACGAAACACACGGTTTAGCCGTGCTGAACGTCGAGCATAAAAAAGCCACTGGCTAAAGTGGCGATTGTCGCCAATTCAAAAACGGGTTTCTCACGCCCGGCCAGCCTGCGGACTGGCAAACACATTGTGCGCGGACGCGCGGACGGCTGTCAACTGGTTTCAGGCTAGGCTAGGCATTCGGGAATTGAAGCGGACAAGCGCCCGTGTTTTTATTGAGTAGCTTCCTGCTTAATCGCTTCGTTAATCATCCACAAATCCAAAAAATCCGGTATGGACGGCAAGTAGCCGAATATTGCCAATCCTGCATCCAAAAACGCTTCATGCTCCTTATCGGTTTGCTCCGGCAATCCAAGATATTGAAAGCGGCGCTTCACAGTTTTAAGCATTTCCGCCCGATTGAGCGGGTGGTTATTTCCGTTGACCGATGCGGCTTGCCGGTAATCGATGGTTAGTTCTTCCCCCGCTGTTACGCGGCGTTTTGCCACTAACACCAAGTCGCCGCCGGACGCTTGAAAAAAGTAGGCGTTTGGCGTCGGTGAATGATTGGTATAGCGGCCCGCTGGTGTTCGCATCACCCCCACGCGTCCCGGTGCTAATACCTCGTTAGTATCCGCCGCGCACGTCGCGAACATTCCTAGGCCGTTAATCGGCGACGGTTGCAGTTTTACCTTATCGAAGCCCGCCGGCATGGGGATTTGATCTGCCGTGTTCTCGGTGATAGCGCGGACAGCCGCCGCTGTAAAATTGTATTCGGCCAGCCAGCGTTCAAAATCGTCATGGGCTTCCGTGATTGGGTTGTATGGAATGTTCATTGTTCGGCACTCTGTTCGGGTAGTAAACTCATTAGCGATATTTTGATTATGTCCCCGTACCCCGGATGCTTACGCCATAGTAGGCGCCTTCGCATGACGGGCTAAGGGATGCAATCCAATAAGTGGGGTTTTTGTCGAAAATGCAGCCCAAACAGCCGCATTTTGTTGAAAAATGTTTACATCCGATTGAAAAGTAAATAGAAAATGTAAACAAAAAGACACGTAGCCGCGTTTTTAGATCCCCATGGCTTCACGTGTAAGTGGGCAATTCTTGGGAGGCGTCAGCACTACAGCGCCGTGACGAGACAGGAAATAACTCACTTTTATCGGCTCGGCGTTTTTGGTTCGCCAGTAGAACACGAAATTTGTTTTTCCCTGGCTGTACCGATGTCCGTTTTTGCGGTAATCACGGCCAGCGGCGGCGGCCATTTGAGAAAGCCGCCAAAAACAGTTTGAATTTACAGGGCTACCCGTTCGATGCGCATGTTCGGTGTCGTCCCATTCCTGCCGGATTTCTCGCTTAATGTCTTGGGTTTTGCGTTTTCGCTGTTCTTGGCTTTCAGGCGATAGGCTTCGACCGGGCTGTTTACTTAAAACCTTACTTTGTTTCGTCTGCATAAAAAAATTTATCCTGCCTTGTGTGTTATTAGGTTTTTATAATCAATCTGTTTGCCGTTCCCCCAAAATTTGGGGGAACTTCCCCCAATTTTTTATGAGTTGGGGGAAGCCTCAAAGCTAGAGCTGACAAGGCTTATAGACAGACTTCCCCCAATTCCCCCAAAAAAAATACATAGTGGTTATATGTTTTTAGGCGCTATACGTGCCGAGTGGAACTTTCACCTCAGAAATCGATTTGAAAATTAGCTCCAAAATAATCTCTGTCTCTCTAGGGTGCAAAATTTTGGGGGAATTGGGGGAAGTAATCCGCAAAGCCGCGCCGCGCGTGGCCTAGAGCCTTCCCCCAACTTGCAAAAAACTGGGGGAGTTCCCCCAATATATCCGCCAAATTTGGGGGAAGTGACCGTTTTAAGGTCAGATTTTGCCTTATCCATAATCAACCGCCGGATTCGATCAGAGCAGCATCTAGCACTAACACCCGAACGGAGCGACCCGCTACCAGATGCTTAACGGCTGGCCGAGGCTTGCCGCGCGCGGCATCCTGTTCGAGTTTCAGCAACAAACCACGCTCTATCATTCGACGCCACAAAGTTCCGGGCGACATTAAGAATGCGTCGCCTTGGCGCTTTGCAAATTCATTGACGGTTTTAAAGGCACTGTTTGGTTCAAGCCAAACTTGGGGCGGTGCACCATCGGTCGGCGGTGAGTACCAGCCGATGCAGTCGCCCATCAATTTGTATTGCTTATCACCCACCAAATCCGCCCCCGCTTCACGCCAGCCCCAAGCAAAAGGCCGGGATTGTGGCGGGCCTTGGTCGATTCGGCTGGCAATGTGCGCATTGCCGGAGCTGAAGCAAGATCGCAGTAATTGCAAAAAACGTTCAACTTCGTCTTGCTCGGCTTGATACGCAGTCTGTTCGCTAAAGGCTTGTTTTAAATGGCGCTCAATTTCAATCAGTAGCCTGTTCGATTTTTCGCCATCGATAGCGCCGATTTCTTCCAAAAACATTAAAAACGGCTCAAGCCCGGCTACCAAATTGGCGAAAATTTCCGGGGAACGGGGGTGCGCTGAGGCTATCCCCTCCCGAACAGCACCATTTCGAAGTTGCTCAATTATGGTTGGAAAGTCCTTTTTGTGTTGATCCATGCACGAGGCTAACCATTGTAGATAGTTCGACATTAGACCGGACAAAGCGCCTGAATTAGCCGAATGCTGTAGCTTTGAAAGTGTTGCATTGTTTACGTCATCTCGGCTTATTTCCTGCACCAGCATTCGACCCAATAACGATTGACCGCGCGGCAAATCCTCAGCCGTCACGATCATCATGGAACGATTAAAGGGCGCTGCTTGTGCTTGCATATTGGCCGATCTGCGGCCCCGGCCTGCTTGATTACCGGTATTCCTGATTAACCGCTCAGCCATGCTGTGCTGCTTGTCGGCTTCGTGTCGATTGACCGAAGGCTTGAAATCGTCAATAACATAAATAGCGTCTTTAGCCTGATAGCTCTTGGCTTCAGCATCGTTGGCGCTGTCTGTCCAGTTAGCCGGAAAACTGCGGGCGGTAAAGTTGCCAAAGAAGGCTTGAGGAATCGCGGCAATGGCAGACTTTCGGGAGCCGGTTAAGCCATGCAGCCAGATTGCAAAATCAATACAATGCGCTTCCCCCAAAGGCGCACGGACAGCCGCCGCCAATAAAACCGCGCCGATGTGTGGCCTATGTGGGCAAACCTCAAGCAACAATAAGGCGTCGGTGGCGGCCTGTTTGAGGGTGTCGCCGGATAATGGCGCTGGCAGTCTATAGCGACTCATATTCCCAAGGCCAAGATCAACTTGAACATCATCAACCAAGCCAGCGGCAGCAATGGCCCCTGATCCGGTTAAATACCGCCATTCATTATCAAATTTCTTCCAGCCCGTAAAACGGTAGATGGTGCGGCGCGGTATGTCGACCTCAAGCCTTGAATACAGTTGAATGCAGGCCCGAAGATTGTCTTTTTTGGCCGCGCCGGGGTAAATAAAGGGCAGTGTCCCCCAATATTCATTGGCCCAGTTGCCTTGTGTGGCATAGAACGACTTGGCCGGAATATCCACGAGCGGCAGCGCCACACCATCAGCCCGGCGGCCTTCAAGCCTTAAAAAACTGGTATCGGTCAAGCCATCATCGGCTATGACCTCCTCAACCACACGGCAAGTAAAATCACAAAGCGGGAAAGAGTTTTCGGCGCGGTCGCTACTGCCTTCAATCCGCATCATTTTGAACTGCACGAACGCGCCGTTTTCTATGCCGTATTCACCAAATCTAAGCGCCTTTTTTGAGCCGCTGCCAGTACCGCCGCCACTGCTCCCGGTGGGCTTGGTTTGGGTGGCTTTGGGGCTTTTGGCCCCCTTGACGACTTCCAAAACCGGCGGCTTTTTGTTTTCATTCGACATGGCCGCCCCCATTCAGAAATAACTGATAGTCGTTAAAATCGCCGTGAATCGGCGGCACCGCCACACTACCGCCCACAGCGGCGGCGGCTTCGGTGGCTTTGGTCAGGCCCGGATTCCCGGCGGTTTTTGTATCATTGTCCGCTGTGAATACAATATTGGCTGACGGCAAGCGCTCCCGCACGATTCGCCCAACCGCCAACAGATTACCCGCAGTAAAGGCCATATAAACCCGGTAGCCGGTTTGCTCGTGCAAAGTGGCCGCCGTGGCGAAGCCTTCAGCAATCAATACTGTTTCCCCGGGTTGGTTACGGCGTTGACCTACCCACCAGAACAACCCAGCCAAGCCGCCAGCCGGTAAGAAATCTTTGTCGCGCTCAAGTACCGGATGCTTAGCGGGAAAAATCGCCTGCAAACTGCGAAGGGTTCCAGAGGGGTCGAACAACGGCAACAGCAAAGCATTTTCAATGGTCAAAGTCGCACGATTGCCGCCCTGGGAGTCGATCACCCGTCGCCAGCGTCCCAGCCGTGCCCCGTGTGGCTTGATTTGCTTGCGGACTAGATACGGGTGATCTTCGTGCGCTGGTTTGGCGTCTTGCCAGATGGATAGTGCACGTTTGGCGGCCTGATTTTGTTTAGCGGCGGCTTCGGCTTGACGTTTGCGCCGGGCGTGTTCTATTCGGGCGCCTTCTCGCTTTGTAAGCGGTTTAGCATTGCTGTCATTGTCCAGGAAGAAAGACCGGCGTTCGCCGGTTTTCCAATTTTGGCAATAACCGCCCTTGCCATCAGCAAAAACCTTGATACGGCCCGCACCGTTGCCGCGCTTGCCGTCCTCAGCATCCACCACATGGAATCTATCCGGCTCAAACGATTTAGGGCAACAAAGGCCCAACTCGACCAGCGCCGCGCGGGCGGCGTCCTCGATACGCAAAAACGCCATTACTTGCCGCCTTGGTTTTGCGCCTCAAGCCAAGCAAAATATTTATCTTCCCGGATCAAAACCCGCCGACCATTGCGAATAATCGCCCCGGATTTTTTTAGGCCGTTGGTTGCTTCGTGAAAAATTTGGTGGCGCAGAGTACCGAGCGGAAAGGCGGGGTGTTTGGATGCAAATTGCTGGACAGTGAGAAATAGCCAAGCGGTTTGCGTGACAGTCTGGCTTTGTTCGGTTTGTTGGTTCATGGTTTCCCCTGATTCTAGGACTTTCGAGAATCGCCGGGGATTGCTTACCCGGCTTGGGGTGGATTATTGAGAGAGGGCTTTACCGTCAAACTTACCCGGTAAGAAAATTGCTTAGCGGTAAATTTAGCGGTAAATATTTTTTAAAAAGGTGGGTTTTTCTTCAGGTTTGAAAGCGTTTTATCAAACGATCCGCGGTTTAAGATTGACTCATTTCCATAACAAGAACGCCATTCAATAACATCCGCTGTTACCTCTTGAATAATATTATCTACATCGTGTTCAGAATGGCGAAAACGTATCTCATTCCAAATGTCTTGGGCTGTTGGCTTACCTCCCTTGGATTTAAGTGCCAAGAACACTCGCCAAATCAAGACATGCAGTTGATTCGTTTTAGTGGTTTTACCGTTAGTTTCCAGCGGTGTTTTTGCTTCGTGGGCTGAATAGTTTAAATCATGCTCAGCATCAAACCGCCTAAATTCTTCCGGCAATTCCCAACCCAACCGCCCGGCAAACGCCAGAAACTCAGCCACGTTTACAAAGGTTGCTTCACCTTGGGGGATTCCGCTAATAGAGTTTAATGACCCTGCTGGCGCAAGATTGCCTACGGCGATATGAATGCGTTTAAGAAACAGCCCTAACGCCTCGGCCTTGGCGCTGTCTTGCTCGGTAACTGCCTCATCAAAATCAGGATCGCGTTTGCCGTCGAAATAAGGCTTCGCACAGCGAAAAACCCAATCAGGCCGGGTAAACCAAGGACTAAGCCCAACCGACAGGCCGACCAAGCTACACAATGAAAGTGCCGGGAAAGACTGTAGATAGTCCCAGTCAGGTTTGAAAATATCCCAACCATGGGCGCGGGCATCGATAGTGATTTCTTCACGGCTGTATTCGTATCCGGCCATCACACACCCTTAATATTTATCGATAAACCTTGCCGCCGTCCAAATAGGCTTGATAAGCGGCTTCGGCGCGCTTGCTGTCTTGGCAGTCTTCCAGATACGCCAGTAAGGCGGACTTGACCAATTGCGCCGGGCTTAGGTGTTGTTCGGTCGCTAACTGGTTAAGTACGTCGGCGGTTTCGTCGTCTAGTTCCAAAGTCATCATGGCGGCTTCTCCGTAGCGTTAAATCAGGTGGGCTATTTTCAGCAATACGCCAATAATCAAGGTCGTTTGCAGAAAACCTGCGCCGATAATCCAGCGGGTTAAGTCGGCCTTGGTTTCTGCTATTTGCCTGCCGGTTTCCGCGATTTGTTTGCCGGTTTCGGCTCTGAGCATTTCAATATCATGGCGTAACGCAGTTTCAATCTCTTTCAAATCTCGCTTGGTGGCTACGTCGTCCAAATGGTAATCATGCCGTGCCTGCTCAAGAGTGCTGTCGGTGGCGCTACGCTGTAGCTCGGTTAACACTTGGGCTTGGTCGTCGCTAAAGCCCGCGGCTTTTAGGCGGTTGGCAAATTCCAGGGTGTCGAATGGAATGGAATTCATGTTGTACCTGTTGTTCATGGGGTTGTACCGAATATCCGGCTGTTCATCCGTTCAATCACGTTGGCAATGTGACCGTCTGAAAGGTGGCTATAACGCTTCACCATGTCTAGGGTTTTATGCCCCAGTACCGCCGCGATTTCGACCATGGACGCGCCGCCCATCGCCAGATAAGACGCGGTGCAATGCCGCAAATCATGCCAGCGAAAATTATTTACCTCGGCCCGCTTCAGGGCATTTAGCCAGGCTTTTTTGAGTTCAACCGGTTTGTTTGGGTGGGTAGGACTTGGAAACACTAACGCCGAATCCAGGCGCCTAACTTTGTTGAGTTTTTGCAGCTCGGCCAGGGCTTGACTAGCCAACGGTACCCGCCGCCGGTCGCCGTTTTTGGTTTCGTGCAGGATGATGCAGGATTCCGCCAGATTGACCACGCCCCAAGCGGTTTCGGTCGGCGGCGTTTCTGGCTCCCGCCAAAACAGGTTCATCGTTTCGCTTTGCCGCATCCCGGTTGAAATGGCCAGAACAAAGGCCGGATAAAGCAAAGGGTTTGGTGATTCCTTGCAAGCGATGGTCAGCCGGTTGAGTTCGGCATCGTCTAAAAAGCGCACGATACCGCGCGGCAGTTCGGGCAATTTAACGCCGCCATCTTTCAGCGGGGATTGTTCCAGCCAGTGCCATTCATTAACGCACCGCTTTAAAACATCCGTGACCACAACAAAATGCTTTTTGATGGTGGCCGCCGCCAATGGTCGCCCCTTACGCCCGCCTGTGGTTGCTAAAGTGTTGCGACAGTCGGCAAAGGTGGCGGTCGATAAGTCCGCCATCACACAATGGCCGATCTGTGAAGCCCACCATTCCAGAATTGGCCGCCGATTGCGTTGTTCGACGCTGGTAAATTCGGTCGGTAGAATTTCGCGAATATAGCGTTCGATTGCGTCCGCGAAGGTGTGTTTTTTAGCTGCGGTGCTTTTGAAGTGGCGGCCTTCCCGAATGGCGCTTTCGGTCGAAGCGGCCCATTTTTTGGCGTCGGTCAGGCGTTTGAAGGTGGCCGTTTGTAGCGGGTAGCCCTTAAGCCGCACCCGGACAAAATACGAAACGTCGCCGTCGTCGCTGGTACGTTTAGTGATGCTCGCCAACGCTTCCCCCTTGGGACAGCAATCGGCATTTTGATATGATACTTTTAGCCATTGCTTAACTTGCAGTGTTAAGTGAATCGGTCAGGGCTTGGTAAGTGTTGGTAGCACTTCCAGGCCCGTTTTATTTGTGGCTTAGATTATATTTCAATGATCCACTGATGATCCACTAGCTGATAAAAAACGTCGTTTTTACTCGGTAACGCTCGATAGCAAAACAGAAATAAGTAATTGAACTTATTTAACTAGTTTAGTCGGTGATTACCGAGATTTTTTATTAAAGTCGCACTCGTAACGCGAAGGTCGTAGGTTCGATTCCTATTGCCGGCACCATTAAAATCAAAGGGTTATAGCTAGTAAATAGTCTAAAACCAGCGCATAGCAGCTTTTCGTTCACAAATCATTCACAGTGAACAGGATAAAACGGCTATGGCAACCATCAGAAAGCTACCAAGTGGTTCTTGGCAAGTACAAGTTAGACGCAAGGGTGAAAGCCCAATAAGCAAATCATTTTCTAGTAAGTCTCTTGCTGAACAATGGGCAAGATCAATCGAATCTCAAATTGACCATGGCTGTTTTGTAGAGAGGTGGTGCCGAAAAATTGAACAACCGATTAAGTGAAAGACCTGCTACTTTTGAACGTCCGTAAGGACAAAGCAATGGAGCAGAAGATGTCTAAAAAACCGCGAAGAAAACATTCACCGGCCTTCAAAGCCAAAGTCGCCCTGGCGGCCTTGGCGGGCGATAAAACCTTGGGGCAGTTGACCCAGGAATTCGAGGTTCATCAAAATCAGATTGTCGATTGGAAGAAGCAGCTGAGCGAGCGGGCCGCCGAGGTGTTTGGGAAGCCCGCGGAGCCGGAATCGCCCCCCGTCGATCTGCAAGCCCTACACGCGAAAATCGGTCAACTGACATTGGAGAACGATTTTTTAGAAGGCGCGCTCACCCAGGCGGGATTGCTGAGCGCAAAGCGATGATCGACCGTCAATCCAAATTGCCGATTGGTCGGCAGGCCAAGCTATTAGGCATCAGTCGCGGCAGTGTGTACTACCTGCCCAAGCCGGTTCCGGAGCGCGAAGTTGACATCATGCGCCGACTCGACGCACTGCACCTGAAACACCCATTCATGGGCGCTCGCCAGTTACGGGATCAGCTGAATCGGCAAGGCATCCCGATTGGCCGCAAGCATGTGAAAACCTTGATGGCGAAAATGGGCATCGAAGCCGTGTACTGCAAACCCAATACCAGCAAGAAGACGCCGGGGCATGAAATCTATCCCTACTTGCTGCGGGGCATGACCATCAACCGTGCCAATCAGGTCTGGGCGCTGGATACCACCTACATCCCGCTGGCCAAAGGATTCGCGTATTTAACGGCGGTCGTCGACTGGGCCACTCGCAAAGTCCTGGCCGCCAAGGTGGCGATTACGCTGGAAGCCTGTCATGCGGTGGACGTGCTGGAACAGGCTTTCAAGCGCTACGGCAAGCCGGATATCGTCAACACTGACCAAGGCAGCCAGTTTACCGCCAAGGCGTTTGTCGATGCCGTGAAAGGTCAGGGCTGTCTGCTCAGTATGGACGGTCGGGGTGCTTGGCGGGATAATGTCTTTGTTGAGCGCCTATGGCGATCGGTCAAATACGAGCGGGTTTACCTGCATGCCTACGATTCCGTCGGCCAAGCCCGCGCTTCAATCCTGGATTATTTCGAGTGGTACAACCACGAACGACCGCATTCCAGTTTGAAACGAAAAACGCCTCATCAGGCGTATAACGATGGGGTGCCAACCCTCAAGTTGGCCGCCTAAACCATGGCAGGGATTTCACTTTAAATCATCGATTTACTGTTCAAACCAATGGGGCCACTTCTGTAGATCGTAGCGAAGCAGAAAGAACGACATCAGGCGAATTAATCGACCGCTATCTAGTTGAAGTTACACCCACTAAAAAAGGTAGCAAGCAAGAGGCTTATCGGTTAAGTAACTGTCAACAGTGATTCATGTGAAAAATCATCGTAATCGACGCGTTGTACAAACTAAGAGATTTCGATTTGCAATCGCCTGTTTGCAGATTAGACTAACGCATAAAATTATTCGTATAACATTCGGTTATCGCAACCTATCGCTCGCACTTCTCTCGCAGTGGAGGCACCCATGAAAGCAAGCTCAATACTGTTTCTAGGCTTACTGTCAATTGCCCATCAGTCCGCGTTGGCACTTGGCACCGATTTAAAACTAACAGTAATCGCCAGTCCGAGCGTGGTTAGCCAAGCCGATACGATAAATTTGTCGGTCAATGTGGACAACATTGGCAGCAAAGTGGCTAGGACCATAGTCGTTACCCAACAATTGCCGGATAACACGACCTTTCAATCCGCCTCGAAAGGCTGTCGTTTCGCCAGTAAAAGAGCCAAACGATTGAAAAAATTAACCTGCAGAACCAATCGCCTACGTCCGGGCGAAAGTAAAAACTGGACAGTCGCTTTGACCGGCAGCTCCCTAGGCGAATTCAGCAGCGTTTCGTCGGTCAAGTTTCATAAAAAGGATGCGGATACCAGCAACAACAGTGTAGAAACACAAATAGGAGTAGGGCCGGCCGGCAACAAAATACCTAGGGCGCATTCCTTAAGCTTTAACGCCGACCCAGCAGTTCCGTATTTACAGCCCCAACTGATCGGTGATGACGCGGACAACGATACGTTAAATTATGACTTAAGCGCCGACATCTCCGGGGTCGGTTACGACTTTGCTTATTTAAATCCGCAATCCGGGGTACTTTACGTCAGCATAGCCCCTAACTTTACCGGCCAAATCACTTTGCCTTATCGAGTCACCGACGGCAAAGTCTACAGCGCCACAGCCGATGTGCTGATAAACGTAGAACAAGGCAGCGACGACAAAGGCACCGGCGCTCAAGAGGTCGACGCTAAAACCTATTCGACCTTCGACCGCTCGCATTTGGCTTCTAACTTGTTAGGTGCCCCCGGCGCTCCGCCGACCGAGCCGGAAGCGGTGGATCTTAGCGGCGATTTCCCCACACCCGGCGACCAAGGCCAGCAAGGCAGTTGCGTCGCCTGGGCTACCGGTTACGCATTGAAAAGTTACCAAGAACAAGCCGAGATGAATTGGTCACTAAATACCAATACCCACTTGTTCAGCCCGGCTTTTATTTATAACCAAATCAACGGTGGTCAGGACAACGGTTCACAAATCTACGATGCGCTGGACTTGATCATCGAAAAAGGTGCGGCAACCCTGGACCGGATGCCGTATACCGACCAAGATTTTACCGCGACACCCAGCCAAGCCGCCTTCGAGCAAGCCTCCAAATTTAAAGCCTTAAAACGCAGTACCTTAAGCAATTTAAGCGATTTGAAGGGTGCACTGGCACAACGCAAGCCCGTCGTGTTGGGCATAGAGGTTTACGATCAATTTTATAACTTGAAAGGGGAAAACTCGGTCTACAACTCTACCAACGGCAATAATAACGGACCGCACGGCCGTCACGCCGTCACTGCGGTGGGTTACGACAACAACAAAGTCGGCGGAGCCGTGAAAGTGATCAATTCCTGGGGGACCGGCTGGGGCGATGGCGGCTTTTTCTGGATGCCTTACGATTTTTTCCCGCAAGTCACGTTCCAAATGTGGATTTTGGAAGACGGTCCGAACGGCGACGTCACACCCACGCCTGATCCCGTGCCTCCCGATAACGGCGATTTGCCGGATTTGCAAATCAAGAACTGGAGCGCCGACTTAGACTATAACATCGGCGGCCACGGTGAACTGGAATGGGAGGTTCTGAACGGCGGAACCGGCGAAGCACCCAGTGGGATCACCGTCAGCTTGCTGCTTTCAACCGATTCAATCATCAACGCCAACGACACTTACGTAGTCTACGAGGCGATACCGTTTAGCATGGACACGGGCGGCAGCGCATACCGCAGTATCGATGAAGGCAACGGTATCGAATTTCAGATTCCGCAAACTTTGGAGCCCGGGGATTATTACATGGCTCTACTGGTTGACGACCAAAACGATGTGCGCGAATCCGACGAAAACAATAATGTTTCGCCCGCAAGCGCAATTGTCAGCTTATCCAACAATTCGGCCGACCTGAGTATAGACACGTGGTATGCATCTTGGGACGACTACAGCGGCCTGGGCGAATTGACTTACGAAGTCAGCAACAACGGCGGCGCTACCGCCACAGCCGGCTGGAACATTAATCTGGTCCTAACCGATTCCGAATTCTTACCCGATAGCTCAGCCAACACTTACAAACTGGTAAGCGACCGCACCTCCTCTACTTTGGAGGCCGGCTACCTGTTTTATCGCGACGATAGCAACCCCTACCTCTTCGATCTCTACTTGGATGCGAACGGCAATTTTATTCCCAACGGCTATTACTACATGGCGCTGTGGATAGACGACGAAAATGTAGTGGCGGAATCCGACGAGCTAAACAACACGTCGTATTCCTGGGGTTATGTGTCGGTAAATTCGCTATTCGGTGCAGCGCAAAGCGGCGCAAGCAAAACCGCGAACGCAATCGCCGCAAAATCGACGGCAGCAGCTACCGCTAGCTCGGGCAGTCATAGCGCCTACAACGGTAAAAAACTGCCCGATAAATTCGCTAAAGCACGAAAAGTACGCATCGCCCAAACTGCCGACGGCAATCGCACCTTAACCTTTTTGGACACTAACAAAACCCAAAGCACCGAAGCGCCTAAAATGCAACGCACCGCGCAACACTTGTTTAAAAAGCATGTCGATTCCGCCGACAAAGCCGTGTTCCCGGCAGCACAGCGTCAAGCGATGCCGGGAGCGGCGCAATGATCGCACTCACGTTGCCGCGGCCCTGTTCGATTGCGGCAGGATGTGTGTTATTGCTGTTATCGGCATGCTCGGCACCACCTTACGCTGCGCAGCCCGCGGCTGCGCAGCGCATGCCTAACCCGGCCGTCCAAAAATGTCTGGCAGACGGTTGGAAAACCGAAGCCGTGATGCGTAACGGCGTCCCTATCGATACTTGGTGCCTAAACCCCGATACCGGACAGCGTTGCTTGGCATGGGATTATTTTCGCGGACAGTGCAAACTGGACATTGCTCCGGCTAGCGGAGGCAAAGGGGAATAACACAAGTCCCCCGCTCGGTGAATGATTAAAGCCGCTGCCAAGAATGCACACCCTCGAAGACGCCATTTGGGTGCGGCGACCAGCTCAAAAAGAGCTTCATAGTAGTGGCATTAAGTAGGTGTTTTCGAGCGTTGTAACCGGACAAAAGACCCGTCGGTTGACTATAGTTTTTCGCTGGAAATCGCCTATGGACGGCGGGTTAGTGTAGTTTTGTCTTTGACGTCGTTGTAGCGGGTTACGACTAGGGTTGATAAAGTCCCCGAGTCCGTTGTTAAAACGGATACAAAACCGCCGATCAAGACTTGGCAGTGCGGCCCCGGCGCGGCCGCGATGAGCGGAATGGACAAAGAGAACACCTTCGCGCCGTTACTTTCGCGTTCGCCGTCGTATTGCAAATTCAAGCTGCATTGCCAAGGCAAGCCATACTCAATGCTACCCGCAGCCTGACCCAAGCTGTCGTCTTGCTCTATGTTCAACGTGACAGAGACCGGTCTGTTCGTCTTGCCGGCTACCTGACCGGACCAAACTCCTACCATCGAATCCTTGCCGTAGGCCACCACAGCCGTCATTGCGCAGACTATGCCAATGGCGGCTATTTTGGGTTGACACTTGAATGTCGTCATCGCTTTCTCCTGTCGATGGTACCGTTTTATTGATGCTTATGGTTCGCAAAGCCAATTAGGAAGACTCGCACTACCCCAAGCATTGCGTATTGACGCCGCGAAGTCGCCGGCCCAGCTTGTCAACCAGACACTGTCTTTCAAGAAAAAAAGTCCGCAGGCCAACGCTACCGCTAACAAGCTATAGCCTAGCAAATCGAGATTTAAAGGCCGAGACGGCGTAATCTTGTTGTCAGCCATAATCGCACGTAGGCATTGCTCGTCTTGCTCCGACAACTGAAAAGCAAACTCATCGTTTTTAGCCATTTAGAGGGCCCGTTTGCAACATCCCATCCGCTTAACCTTCCAATTCCGACGCAATTCGCGCCCCATCGACGGTTTTAAACAAAACCCCGTCCAAATACACTTCTACCCGGCCGGGCTGATCGCCGATTAACATCACTTTAATTTTGCGTTGCCCGCCTTTACTCCAAAATCGGCGCCTTTTTATCACCACCATTAACGCTCCCCGACCGCTGTTGGATTTAGTGCGGTTTTCGACGATGTCGGCCGCAAACTCCAAACTAACTTCGGTCACTTTATGCCGGGTAAGCGGCAGCAAAGACAGCAGGGGCAGTTCCATAGCCTCGCCGTCCGCGGCATTAGCATCGGCTATTTCAACCTTCCAATTAATCGCTTTTAATTGGCCGTCCGCTTGCAAGTCGAAATAGCGCCTGACCAAACTCTCGTGTTTTTTTTGCAAAGCCGCTTGCGCCAAGCTAACTTCACGTTGCAAGCCGCGCAAAAAATCGTCGAAGGTCGCGATCGCTTGTTTCAAGACCCGTTATCCTCGGCAACCGATTGCATTACTGAGTGTCCTCCAACCAATAAGGTTTACGCGAGAAACCGACGTGATAGATCAAACATTGCAGTACCACCTGATGTTCGCCGATATTCAGAATGCTGAAGGTTTTCTCTATGCCGATGATGCGCCCCTTGGGCGGCTCGCTTAAACAGCGGTTTAACAAGGCAGCCGCCTGTTGAATTTCAGCTTCGGATTGCATACGCTCCGGATCGTTGTTACCGACAACGATACGTTTTACGAAACTGACATCAGTTAGATCGAACATGAACGCTAACGTTAAACCTATTGATCGCAAAACTTGTAACCGCAGGCCCCGGAAACCGAGCGAGGCCGGCGATAGGCTGGCCTCCAAAGAACCGTCAACCCGTCGTCCGAACCTTATCCATTCGGAGTCGCCGGTTGTTGGACATTGCGGTTAGCCTGATTATTAGCGGGCGTACCATTGTTTGCCGGTGCCGGCAATACCGACTTAGGCGCTATCGACGCATTCATCATGTCCAATACTCTGGATAATCCTTCCGGCATGCCGCTGTCTTTCGCGTGAACTTCCACATGGTATTTCGCGGAACTATCCGTGGAACGGGCTTGTTCTTTCGCGGAAGAAATCGAACCGCTGATTTTTACCGAGGCTTTAAACGGCCCCCAGCCTACCGACGCCTCGGCTTCCAACGTTCCGGACCTGGAATCGGTCTCTTTAGAGCTTTCCGAGCTTTTTACTTCCATGTCGAAAGTAATGTCGACGCTGGTAATACTCAATGACGGAATTTTAACTATCGCCAGCAAAGGCACTTCCAATTCCACCGTTTCGGTCGGTACCAAGCCGTTGTCACCCGGCGTCGCCGCTCCCACCGGACGGTTGTATTTGAATTTCGCCGTGCGAATGTCGCCGTAAGGGTCGTTCTGGTCTAACTGACCGTTCGTGTATTTGGGTAAAAAACCGACGGTTTTAATAAACGACGCTGTCGCGTTGGCCAAGGTGACCTGTGCGTCGCTCGCGGCAATCAGCGGACCGCCTATCAAATCCGCCATTGGTAAACCTCTAAACTGATCTGCTACTGCCATGACTACACCTCTTGTGTGATTTCCGGGACTAAATTAATTTGTTGAGCCGCTGAATCAGCCTTGCCATGCCTTCGGTAGGCTCCTGCGCTTCGACTTTGAGCGACAAACGCGCCATTTTTTTACTGCCAGCCGCTCGCCAGTCCACACCTATCGATTTGGAAGGTTTCAAATTGTGCCAAGTCTGATTTTCACCTTCCTGAGCGGAAGGCGGATGTTGGACATCTTCCGGATCGCCCACATCGGATAAATCCACGTCGAACTCCACGTCCATCGCTTTGATTGACAGCGTGGAACAGCCCACCAAAGCCAATAACGGTATGCTGATGTCGACTTCGTCTTCTTCATCCGCACCGACGGACAAATCCGGCAGCTTTATATTGACGGAAATCGGCCGATTGGATTTCGCATCGAAATATTGAGCCAACTTGGCTATCTGATGCTGTTCTATACGATCTTGCGCGGAAATTACCGAACCGGCCAATGCTTCGATTAAATCCTTGAGCGAAACCGCGTCGGCCATAGAGGTTTACCTAAAGAATTGACTGTGAAATTAGACTTGGGCAAGCCACTCGCCGGCATGGGATAATGTGAAGCGCTTATCATCCTTGCATCGGGACAGAGCATAGACCTAGAGTCACGGAATTACAAACTAACAGCCATTATGCGGTTCATAGCCATGAAATCCGCTTAATAAAAAAACCGGGCAGCGCGAGCCGTCGCGCCGCCGAATCGCAGGGTGCTGTAACTTAATGTTAAGAACAAAAGCTAGGCCGAGAAAATTGCAACAGGCAGTTCACGTCTATCCGGATTCGCAACTCACACCGGCTTTTGCAATTTTTTTAAAATGCTTTTAGCGATGGCGGCAACGAATTCGTCGGGATTTTCGTAATCCTGCTGGCGGATGAACTGCACGGCAGCTTGCACGATTTGCTTGGTTCCGGCAATTTCCTGATGCGAGCGCCCGCAACCTTCGCAATGGCTACCTTCTTTCGTGCACTGGTCTATGCAAGGATGAAATTTCATATCTCAATGGCGTTAAAATGCTGCTCTAGGCTAATTAATGCTGGCATCCGCCGCTATGAATGTGGCCATGCGCCCACTCTTCAGCCGTTGCCGGCCGAACGTCGATCACTTCTACGGCAAAATTCAGCGTCTCGCCGGCCAAAGGATGATTACCGTCAATCGTTACGTCGTCGCCGTTAATTTCGGTTACGGTAATCACGCCGCTTCCGTAATTGACGTCCGCATGAAACTGCATGCCTACTTCCACGTCCATGCCTTCGAACATTTTGATGGAGACCACTTGGGTCATTTCCGGTACCACTTCGCCGTACGCTTCCGCAGGTGGAATGCTGACATCGAAAACATCGCCTATGGTTTTACCGGTCAAGGCATTTTCCAATCCGGCAATGATATTGCCCGCGCCGTGCAAATACACTAGCGGCTCGGCACCTCTCGAACTATCCAGCGCCTCGCCGTCGACGTTTGTTAGAGTATAATGGATGGAAACAGCCGTTTTATCAGTAATTTGCATGAGCTTTGTCCGCTAGATTCAAAACCCCATTATAACCGCATCACGGAACCGCATGTCACGTTGGAGACCGCCCAAACCGAAATCCTCGCCTTACATCACCGCTGAAGGCTATAAAAAGCTGGAAACCGAATTGCAAGCCCTGTGGGAACGGCGCAAGCACGTGACCGCCGCACTCGCCGCAGCCGCTGCGGAAGGCGACCGTTCGGAAAATGCCGAGTACATTTACCGCAAAAAAGAGCTCCGAGAAATCGACCGCCGCATTCATTATTTGCAAAAACGCCTACCTTCGCTAACCGTCGTTGCCGAGAAACCCGGCAATCAACAGCAGGTGTTTTTCGGTGCCTGGGTCACGTTAGAAACCATGGATGGCGAAGAAATCACCTATCGCATCGTAGGTGCCGACGAAATCGACACATCCGGAGGCTTGATCAGCTTAGATTCGCCATTGGCGCGTGCATTATTGAAGAAAACCTTGGACGACGAAATCGTAATAGGTGTTGGAGCACAACAAACCCGGTATTATTTGATAGATATACGCTATTAATTTTCCAGCAAGGCACAGCCGCGCCAAACCCGCTTTAGCCGGATGCCCTGTAATGCAAAATCTTGGTGCTGCAACCTAAGTGAATTGCAAGCGTTTTTCAACATTGCATTGCTCTCCGATCATGCTGAATCACCTTTTCGTATACGGCACGTTACGCCGCGCAAACGACGGCAGCTTACATCCTTACCTGCGCCGGGATAGCGAATTCATGGCAGAAGCAACCGTACCCGGCAACCTCTACGATTTAGGCGCTTACCCGGGTTGGGTTTGCGCTATTAATAAGCATGACCAAGCCAAAGTCCGTGGTGAAGTCTACCGTTTGTTGCATCCTCAACCCACTTTTGCGTTATTGGACACATACGAAGAATGCACGCCGCGCCATCCGCAACCGCATGAATATGAACGCTGTCGAAAAATAGCCCGCTTAGCCGACGGGACTGATCTGGAAGTTTGGATTTACCGATATTGCTTGAAAACCGACAACCTTAAACGCATCGTAAGCGGAGATTATGCTTCAATGTTACCGGCCAGCCATTGAACTTACCCTTCTAGCGCATTTCGATAACCACCCGCAAAGTCTGCAATGATTACCATCATCCAACGCGTAACCGAAGCCAAAGTGACCGTAGACGGTATCGATATCGGCGTCATAGGCCGCGGCATTATGGGTTTGGTCGCAGTGGAAAAGTTCGACGACAAGACACAAGCGGACAGACTATTGGAACGAATACTCAACTACCGCATTTTTCCCGATAACGCCGGAAAAATGAACTTGAGCTTGCGTGACATCCAAGGCGCTTTACTGTTGGTTCCCCAATTTACGTTAGCCGCCGATACGCAAAAAGGTAATCGTCCCAGCTTTGCCTCAGCTGCACCGCCCGAGAAAGGGCAGCAATTGTTTGCTTACTTGCAACAGCGCGCTGCAGTGGTCCATCCATCAACGCAATTCGGACGTTTCGGAGCGGATATGCAAGTTTCGCTGATCAACGACGGACCGGTAACCTTCACATTACGTCACAGTTAAAAATCTCTGGACAAAAAAATCAAGCTCTGTATAATGACCAGTCTCAACTACGGGGCCATAGCTCAGCTGGGAGAGCGCTTGCATGGCATGCAAGAGGTCAGCGGTTCGATCCCGCTTGGCTCCACCAAGTAGTTAATTTGATAACTTATAGTCCTGTCCCCATCGTCTAGTGGCCTAGGACACCGCCCTTTCACGGCGGTAACCGGGGTTCGAACCCCCGTGGGGACGCCAACATTGGCTAGAAATTATCCACTGCACTTCAAACATCACTAGTCCCCATCGTCTAGTGGCCTAGGACACCGCCCTTTCACGGCGGTAACCGGGGTTCGAACCCCCGTGGGGACGCCAACATTCCGCCATCGCTTTGCAGCACAATCGCCAAAGCGCTGTCATCTATGCCCTCATCCATCGCATGAGTACGGCGTTATGGTAAGCATCCTGCAAGCCTTTTTCTAACGCGCTTGACTGCTCGTCCAAGTTTCAGCAGAGCGGCTGGATGACTTCTCTCCGATTCCAACAAAAATCCCCGCTTTTGCAATGCGCCCCGACAAAAATGTAGAAGCGCGATCTAAGCACCACCTCTGCAGAAACCTCCTTATTGAACGGCTTTCAAAGATAATAAATAAGCATCACCGTCCTGAAATGCCGGCAAACTCAGGGTTACGGTGGAATTAGTGACCGGCAAGTTTTCGTTACTAACGGGTATTGGGGCCACCAATTCCTGGGTAGGTTGCAAGGTTCTCGGGATACGCTTTACCGTATAACTTACCGAATTCAAATGGTAAGGAAAGTTTTCTATCACCAAAGTAACATTCTCCGCGGCACCGAATACCTGCTTGCCGGAAAACCTGCCAACCAACACACTCAACTCTTGCTTGGCGTCGTTTTTACCTGCCATTGCTACAACGCTTGGCGTATCGGTGACGCTACGCAAGCGCATTGACGGTAAATTTGCATAGCTTTGATGCACCCAGTATAAGGGGGTGGTGGCAGTGTTCTTGGTAAACAACCAATCCAATCCCGCTTGGCAGCCCTGCCCCCAACAGGCGCGAGTTGCCCAATTCAGATTAGCCGCTTCCAAATAATACAACCAGCCTACCGCCCAACCGGCTATCGGCGCATCCAACGGCCCTGAATACTCGTTAACGTGCATTTCCGGCATACCTAGACTTGGATGCTTGGCGAAAAACTGCCTGATCACCTCGGCCTGGGCCGGCAATTGTTCCGGATGATTGAATTCATGCCAGGATATTGCATCGAATTTCAGGTTTTGTTCGGCAACGTAGTTCAAAAAGTGGCCGAAAAATGAATCACCACACGCCCCTTTGCTATTAATGTCGCTGACACTAGGACCGACGATTTTGGCCGATGAATCCACCGAGCGTATCGCTTCAAACGTCCGCTTGAAGGTTTCCATAGCCTGAGCACAAGAACCCGACCACATCGCAGTGGTATCGGGCTCGCTCCAAACGTCCCAATAATCGATGTTCAGATTGTGCTGTTTATACAGCGATACCAGATCGCGCACCAATTGTTGGTAAGCATTCCAATTCTCCCAGGGTTTTAACGCTTGGTAGCTGCCTTTTATCACCGCCAATTGATCGCTAACCACCAAAGTAATCTTTTGATTCGGATTTACTTTTTTGGCGAGGATATGGTTCAACCCGGCTTTGTCGGTCATACCGATTCGCCAAAACTTGGGGCGTAACTCATTCATCATGACCATGTTGACCCGCTTTTCGTCGTAACTTACATCGTCGAAACCATGCAAGAACCCCTGCACATTGGGCAAATGCGTCATGGCTTGGTCACCTTTTATCGTAATATTGGCCGCTACAACCGATGAGCCATACAGTGAAATCAAGACTGCTAAAGCTGAAACAAGCACGCGACCCTTAAGCCCGACTATCCCGTTGCCACAATCATTACGGCGTAACTGATTTCCGAAAGGTATTTTTATTGTTTTCATCTCAATTTCTCGCCTAGAAATAACTTAGAAATGCAGCAATCACGCAGTTAACTGCCGATAGACAGCTTCGTATTGCTGCGCCATGTGGGACAAAGAAAAATGCTCGACGACTCGGCGGTGCCCGTTATTGCCTAATTGCGCGGCCCAGTCGGGAGAATTCAATATTTTTAGCAACGCCAGAGAGATTGCCGCCGGATCTCGGGACGGAATCAAAATACCGGTCTCACCGTCAGCCACCACTTCGGGTATCCCTTGCACTGCAGACGCCACCACCGGCTTGTAATGCACCATCGCTTCCAACAAAACCAATCCGAAAGGTTCGGAAAGTGCCGGATGACATAACACATCGAACGAATCGATCAATTGCTTGGCATCGTCTCGCCAACCCAAAAATAAGACCGACTCCGTTACGCCTAAACTTTCGCTCAAGGCTCGCAGCGAATCCAACAGCGGCCCGGCACCTATGATCAAAAACCGACAATCCGGTAACTGCCGTACCACTTCGGGAACCGCTTGCAACAAATATTCGATACCTTTGCGCTCTTCCAGCAACCCTATCGTGCCTATCAATTTGACGTTGCCTGCCAAACCCAATTCTTTTCTTAAGTCCTTGACCTCGCCTTGCGGCTCTTCACTGTATATCGGGATTCCGTGATGAATCACAGTCATGCGCCCCCGCCCGATGCCTTTATCCAAGTAACGCTGTGCTATATGCCGGGAGACCGCTATATAGCGATCCGTCACTCTATCCAACACAAGATCGAATCCCCGAATGACCGCGCGAATCGGTAAAGCCAGACGGTCTACGGTAGGCGTGCCGTGCAACGAATAAATCAGATGGGCCCGACTAAATAAAGCGGCGGCAATACGTCCCAATATGCCTACCTCATTACCACCATGCACGTGGATAATATCGAAGCGCTCTTTACGCAAAAACCGACATAAATCGAAAAACCCCAAAACGTTTTTGGCTTTTAACCAACGCTCGAAACGCAACACCACCACTCTATAGCCGGTTTTCTGAAACTCTTGGTCTAACGGGTAACCGGGACCGAAGGCGATAACCAGTTCGTAACGGCTGGCATCCAACTGCTCCAGCAAAGTTAACACCGACTGGCCGAGCCCACCCGCCGTAGAGGTTAAAAGATGAAGGATACGAATCTTTCGAGTTGAATTATTGGAGGAATGCACGGTAGTGACGAAGGACTGTTGTTGAATGGGCCCGGCAAATTATCTCCGGCTTAAAACCGCAGATTTGCAGAACTGTTGGCAAAAAGACGATGAACGCACGGCGCTTATATCCAAATCAGAAGTTACGGGTTTGATCCGAACACGTGCGCTTAGTTTAAACGGAGCGAAAATTCAGCCGGATATTCTATCCCGAAATTAACGCCGGACTCGCGCTACGAAACCGGCTTTCCCGTAGTCCGAATGCACATTGAGAATAACGATGGTGTCGAATACCAGGCTATCCGATCAAATACGGATTGGTTTGACGTTAGCTCCGCAGCCTGATTCACTCATATAAGCGCTCGACAAATGCCTTAAACCATAAAGGCTTGAATAGAAAAATATACAAAAACAGCAATGCCGAGACTGGAAAAGGACTAAAGTCCAACGTCATCATGACCAGAATGACGCACAACCATTTAAGCTTCCACAACACGGACAGGCGTCTCATCAGCCGTCACCTTCAGATAACAACTTAGCGATAATGGCAGTACCGATCGTTGAGATAACGGCATCTGATCGATCTCCGGTTTTTCCAATCTAAGCCAACACACGTTGCCAACGGTTTATTTGCACGAGCAGGCATCCCGGCAATGGTTTTCATAAAGCATGTCCCCTCGCTCCACAAATTCCATTCGATCCTGCGAACGCGCAGGACCGACCGCACAATAAACCGCGCTCACAGCAAAGTATAAAAATCCCATCATTTCGCCCACCTATGCCGGTTATGCAAAATTACACAATAAATGCGTCGGCAAGCGCAAGTTACATTACCTACCTTAGGCAAATCACTACTTTCCGGATAATTAATCGTCAATTTGGGGAAGTTCTGGACAAAATTCCACAATTTAGGCAGAATTCCCGTTTTAAAAATCCTCCATTGTTCGGCATTTCCATGGCAACGATTTCCGTTTTGAACGGCCCTAATTTGAATATGTTAGGCGTACGCGAACCCGGACTTTACGGTCATAAAACCCTTACAGACATTGCCGCCGGTTTGGAGAAAATGGCAAACGATTTAGGCCATGTTTTACAATTTTTTCAGAGTAACGCCGAACACGAAATCGTCGGCCGGATACATCAAGCGTACCACGACCAGGTCGATTTCATCATTATTAATCCGGCCGCGTTTACTCACACCAGCGTAGCGATACGCGACGCTTTGCTGGCCACCAAGATTGCATTCATTGAAGTACATTTGTCCAATGTGCATGCCCGCGAGCCTTTCAGGCAACACTCATACTTTTCGGATATCGCCTTAGGCGTTATTTGCGGCTTGGGTGCACGCGGTTACGAACTGGCTTTTCAAGCCGCTCATCAGATCTTACACGAGAGAACTCAGAACAATGGATATTAGAAAAATAAAAAAACTCATCGATCTTATCGAGGAATCCGATATTGCTGAGATAGAAATTTCAGAAGGCGAAGAATCCGTTCGCATTAGCCGGTATTCCGCTACGGCCCCGGTTGTACACGCCGCACCGCTTGCCACAGCCGCTCCGACCGGCGCACCTGCGGCAGCCGCCGCTCCGATTGCCGCTCCGGCGGAAGAAAAAATCAGTGGTCACGTGGTCAAATCGCCGATGGTCGGCACCTTCTACCGCTCGGCGTCGCCCGGCTCGGCCGCATTTGTCGAAATCGGCCAATCGGTTTCCGCCGGTCAGACCCTGTGCATCATCGAAGCGATGAAAATCCTTAATCAAATCGAAGCCGATAAAAGCGGCAAAATCAAACAAATTTTGGTCGAGAATGCCCATCCCGTGGAATACGGTCAGCCATTATTCGTGATCGAATAAACGCTAACAGGGGGATAGTCATGTTCGAAAAAATAGTCATAGCCAATCGCGGCGAAATTGCTCTGCGCGTATTACGCGCATGCCGCGAACTGGGCATTAAAACCGTCGCCGTATTTTCCGAAGCGGACAGGGATTTGAAGCACGTACGTCTGGCCGACGAAGCCGTCTGTATCGGCCCCGCGCCGTCGGCGCAAAGCTATCTGAACATCCCGGCCATCATCAGTGCCGCGGAAGTCACCGACGCCGAAGCCATCCATCCCGGCTACGGCTTTTTATCGGAAAACGCCGACTTTTCCGAAAAAGTCAGCCAAAGCGGCTTTGTGTTCATCGGGCCCAAACCCGAAACCATCCGCATGATGGGCGACAAAATCTCCGCCAAAAAAGCCATGCTCGCGGCCGGCATACCCTGCGTCCCCGGCAACGGCGAGCCTTTGAGCGATAACGACGACGCCAATTTGCAACTCGCGCGCGAAGTGGGTTATCCCGTCATCATCAAAGCCGCCGGCGGCGGCGGCGGCCGCGGCATGCGGGTGGTACACACGGAAGCAGCCTTGATCGGCGCAATTTCCCTGACCAAAAGCGAAGCCATGGCCGCGTTCGGCAACGGCACCGTGTACATGGAAAAGTTTTTGGAAGACCCGCGCCACATCGAGTTTCAAGTGTTGGCCGATTCGCACGGCAACGCGATCCACTTGGGCGAACGCGATTGCTCCATGCAGCGCCGTCACCAAAAAGTGGTGGAAGAAGCGCCCGCGCCCGGTATCACCGCAGAACAACGAGCGAAGATGGGTGAACGTTGCGCCCAAGCCTGCCGTGAAATCGGCTATTTGGGCGCCGGCACCTTCGAATTTTTGTACGAAAAAGGCCAGTTTTATTTCATCGAGATGAATACTCGGGTGCAAGTGGAGCATCCGGTGACCGAGATGATCACCGGTTTCGACATCGTCAAAGAGCAATTACGCATCGCCGCCGGCCTACCGCTGTCCATCAGCCAAGAACAAGTGCGTTTTACCGGCCATGCCATCGAATGCCGGCTGAACGCCGAAGATCCGAAAACGTTCATACCCTGCCCCGGCACCATAGAACAATTCCATATGCCCGGCGGCCCCGGCATCCGCTGCGAAACCCATATCTACAACGGCTACCGAGTTCCGCCCTACTACGATTCGATGATAGGCAAATTAATCGCACACGGCGACGACCGCAACAGCGCCATCGCCAGAATGCGCACCGCTCTGAGCGAAATGGTCATAGACGGCATCAAAACCAACATTCCGTTGCAGCAAAGCATCATGAACGATTCCGCCTTCGTCGAAGGCGGCCAAAACATCCATTACCTGGAAAAGAAACTGGGCATCCACTAATAACCGGCTGGAGCGGAGTAGGATACTTCGCTCCAGCCGACCTATCTCCATCTCCCGCACTATGGCCTGGCACCAGCTTTCCATCGTCACGGACGAGCAAACCGCTCCGGAACTGTCGGATTTTTTCAGCGAATTAGGCGCGGTTTCGGTCACTTACAGCGACGCCGAAGACGAGCCGGTTTACGAACCCGCTATCGACCAAACCCAAATCTGGAGCCACACCCGGGTGACTGCATTGTTCGAATTGGATACCGACCCGGACGTCGTACAAACCTTGCTGTTCAATCAATTTATCGGCCGCCCTCTAGCGTATTGGCAAGCGGAAGTCATTCAAGACCAGGCCTGGGAACGGGCCTGGATGGACTATTTTCAACCCATGCAATTTGCCGGCAAATTTTGGGTCTGCCCCAGCGGCCAAGAAATCAATCAACCGGGGCAAATTTGCATGACCTTGGACCCGGGCTTAGCCTTCGGTACCGGCACCCACCCCACTACCGCGATGTGCTTGGAATGGCTGGCCGCCCATCCGCTTGCCGGCAAAACCCTGATCGATTACGGCTGCGGCTCGGGCATCCTGGCCGTAGCCGCAATATTGCTAGGCGCCGAGCGGGCCGACGGTGTGGATATCGATCCGCAAGCCCTCACCGCAACCCAATACAACGCCGATAAAAACCGAGTAGCCGACAAAATCGCCTACTACCTGCCGGAGCAGTTTCACGGCGTACCCGCCGACGTAGTGGTCGCCAATATTCTCGCCAATCCGTTGATAAAACTAGCCCCCACCATAGCCGCCCTGGTCAAACCCGGCGGCGATCTGGTGCTATCCGGCATCTTGCACGACCAGGCCGACATGGTGGCCGCAGCCTATCGCGCCCAAGGCCTAACGGTTTCCGAACCGGTACGGCTGGAGGATTGGTGCCGCCTGGACGCCCGAAAACCCGCTTGACATGTTTAGCCGCTGTCCGCATTGCGACCGGCAGCAACCGGTCAGTACCCAACAATTGCGAGAAACGCGGGGCTTGTTAACCTGCGTCGCTTGCCGGCGTGCGTTCGACGCGTTACCGAGTTTGAGCGACGAAGCCGGCGAACGGATAAACCCGATAGCCGCCGCCCCGATCGACCTGCCGGAGCACGACCGGCCCAACGCACAGTGGCCGTGGCTGGCCGGTAATGCCTGGTTGTTGCTAGTGCTGATTTTACAATTCGTCTATTTCAAGGCCGGCCCATCATGGCAGCAATCCTACCTATACGCCGATCTTGTAGCACTATCCGCCCGATTCGGCCTTAACCTGCCGGCGTATCGCAATCCCTCGGCCTGGTCGGTATCGCACACCGAACTCAAACCTTATTTGGCCTCCGGCTATAAGCTGAGTGCGGTACTCACCAACCAAGCCGCGGTCAACCAAGCCTTGCCCGATTTGAAACTGGCCGTGACCGATTTGACCGGCCGCACCGTCGCCGAACGTATATTTCCCGCCGGGCAATTCGGCGGTAACGCGCTGTGGACCCCGCAACAATCACTACACATACAACTGGCTTTGGTCATTCCCGCCATCGAACCCGCCGGTTTTAGCCTAACGCCGATATAATTCCGATGACTTACCCCGCTCTGTTTTTAAAAAAACACGAAGATAAACGCTTACGACAAGGCCATTTATGGGTATTTAGCAACGAAATCGACAGCAAACGCAGCCCGCTGGAACAATTCGAACCCGGCAGTTTAGCGGTATTGCACGACAGCAGCGCCCAGCCGATGGGCGTGGTTTACGTCAATCCGCACGCCTTGATCTGCGCCCGGCTGTTGACACGCAAACCCAACAGCAGCATAGGCGAAAAATTTTTCCGTTCCCGGCTGCAACAAGCCATGAAATTGCGCCGGCGCTGGTTCGACAAACCGTTTTACCGCCTGGTTTACGGCGAAAGCGACGGTTTGCCGGGCTTGGTGATCGATCGCTACGACAGCGTACTGTCGGTGCAGATCACCACGGCCGGCATGGAAAACCTGAAGCCGGTGCTACTCAAAGTCCTGATCGAGCTGATAGCACCGCAAGCGATTTTGCTGAAAAACGACAACAGCCAGCGGCAAGTGGAAAATCTAAGCCTGGAGACGGCACTGGCCCACGGCACCTTGCCCGAGCGCGTACTGATCGAAGAAAACGGCATCCGCTACCTAACCGATATTGCCGCCGGCCAAAAGACCGGCTGGTTTTACGACCACAGAGTCAGCCGGGCGCAATTAGCGGGCTGGAGCAAAGGACTCAAGGTCCTGGATTTATTCAGTTACGCCGGCGCTTGGGGTATAGCCGCGGCCGCGGCAGGAGCCGACGAAGTGACTTGCGTCGACAGCTCGGAACACGCCTTAAGTCTGGCCAAGGAATCCTCGGCCTTGAACGGAGTCGGCGACCGGTTGCAATGCGTGCGTAGCGACGTGTTCGAGTTTTTGAAACAAGCCCGCGATCAGCATTTACATTTCGACGCCATCGTGCTGGACCCGCCGGCGCTGATCAAACGCAAGAAAGATTATCAAGCCGGCTACGAAGCCTACCGGCGCCTGAATCAATTGGCGCTGCAAGTGCTGGCCAACGACGGCTTGCTGGTATCGGCGTCGTGTTCTCATCATTTACATCGGGCGGATTTGCAGGAAATCCTGCGCGGCTCGGCCAAACACATCGATAGACATCTGACTTTCGTCGCCGCCTGCGGCCAGGGCCCCGACCACCCTATATTGCCGGCCATGCCGGAGACCGAATACCTGAAAACCTTTTTTTGTGCGGTCTCGGCCAGGATGTAAGGACAACAATGGCGAAAACCTATCCGCCTTGCCTGCTGTGCGGTCAACCGGTCAAACTCGCCGGCTTCAGCTTGCCGTGCCCGCAAAGCGGCGAGACGCGGCACTTCTGCTGCGAAGGTTGTTTAAGAATTTACCAACTGCTCGAACCCGAGCGCGACACAACCCACCCAAGGAGATAATAAAAATGAAAGCCTGCGAATCCTGCGCCGAGCGCGTCAACATCGGTTGCCATCACAAACAGAAATCGGTCCTCTCGCGCGCCATCGGCCTGGTGTTTATCTATTTGCCGATTTTGACGCTGCCGTTCGTGTTCCTCAGCGCTTATTTGACTTATTTCAGCCTGAAATTGGTCGGCGCGGAAAACGTCAAAACCTACCGCGACTTTTTGCCCGACCGCGCCAGTCACCGCTACACCTTGAAAAACCAAATCGTCATGGACGGTTCGTTTAAATTGAGCATGGCGCAATCCAAATTGTTCTGGATCCTGAACTGCACCTGGTATTGCCCGTTCAGCGTAGGCCTGTTCGAATGGCACGCTTATTTGGTCAAAGTGGTGGAAAACTGGTGGTGCCCGTTCGGCCACAGCCGCAAAAACAGCTACAGCGACGGCGCCATCGACCAATCGTTCTGGCACATCTATCCGGAAGAACGCGCCAAACTGACAGAAGAAGACTTGAATAATCCTATTTTTACCAACGAGGCGGACCCTAAATAAGCCCGGCGCGCCGCCGCCGATGCCGCAGCGGCGCGCCCTACCCACCTTACAATTCGCGGGTAGCGCTGAACACGATGTCCGGCCAGCGCTCTTCGGTCAGCTGCAAATTGACCCGGCTGGTGGCCAAATACACCAAATAGCCGCCGCCGTCTTCCGCTAGATTTTCGAAGGCCTTGTTTTTGAATTCTTCCAACTTGAGCGGATTCGCCGAGCTGACCCAGCGCACGGTGCTGATCGGCGAGGCGTCGTAAGAACACTCCACGTTGTACTCGTGCTTCAAACGGTGCGCGGTCACGTCAAACTGCAAAATCCCAACCGCGCCTAATATCAAATCGTTATTCTTCAAGGGCTTGAACAACTGCGTGGCCCCCTCTTCGGTCAGTTGCACCAAACCTTTTTGCAAAGCCTTGGCCCGTAACGGATCTTTCAACACCACGCGGCGAAACAGCTCCGGCGCAAAATACGGGATGCCGCCGAACTTGAGCGTCTCACCTTGGGTAAAGGTGTCGCCCACCTGTATGGTGCCGTGGTTGTGCAATCCGATGATATCGCCGGGATAAGCTTCCTCGACGTTCTTACGGCTGTCGGCCTGAAAGGTAATCGCGTTGGCGACTTGAATGCCTTTGCCTGTCCTGACGTGGTGCATTTTCATGCCCCGGTCGAACTTGCCGGAACAAATACGCATGAACGCCACCCTATCGCGGTGGGCCGGGTCCATATTGGCCTGAATTTTGAACACGAAACCGCTGAACTTGTCTTCCTCGGGCTGCACCAAACGCTGTTCGGATTGGCGCGGCCGCGGCGGCGGCGCAAACTCGGCGAAGGCATCCAGCAATTCGACAATGCCGAAATTGTTGATTGCCGAGCCGAAAAACACGGGCGTTTGTTCGCCGCGCAAATATTTTTCCAGATCGAATTCGTGACTGGCACCCTTTACCAATTCGATTTCTTCGCGCAATTCGTCGGCCTGCAAACCCAGCAACTCGTCCAGATGCGGATTGTTTAGCCCTTTGACGGTCTCGGACTGGGCAATCTTGCCGCCGTGATGCGGACTGAACAAAATCGTCTCGTCCTTGTACATTTGGTATACGCCTTTAAAGCGCTTGCCCATGCCGATAGGCCAGGTCATCGGCGCGCATTCGATTTTCAGCACGCTTTCGACCTCATCCAACAGCTCTATCGGCTCGCGGCCTTCCCGGTCCAATTTGTTGATAAAGGTCAGAATGGGCGTATCGCGCAAACGGCATACTTCCATCAGCTTGATGGTCCGGTCCTCGACCCCTTTGGCCACGTCGATCACCATCAAGGCCGAATCCACCGCGGTCAAGGTACGGTAGGTATCTTCCGAGAAATCCTCGTGGCCCGGAGTATCCAGCAAGTTGATGATGGCGTCTTTGTGCTCAAACTGCATCACCGACGTGGTTACCGAAATACCCCGCTCCTTTTCCATCTCCATCCAGTCGGAAGTCGCGTGCCTGGCCGCTTTACGGCCTTTGACCGAACCGGCCAGCTGAATCGCCCCGCCGAACAACAGCAGTTTTTCGGTGATGGTGGTTTTACCGGCATCCGGGTGGGAAATGATGGCAAAAGTGCGGCGACGCTTGAATTCAGTAGCTTGCATGGAGGTTCGAATCTGATTGGGGAGTTTTCGCAGCCTAACAGCGGCCACGAAATCATTGCGTTGGTTAGCCGGCATTATATCGCAGCCGGACCGCAATGCCGCTAACTGCGGCTTAGTAGGACGCTCGGCCACGACAAAACCGCCCGTCAAGGCTATCCGCCCGCTATACGTAGCCATACCGTTTAATTTGGCCGGCATGCCGGATAGCAAGCGGGCGCGCCGAATAAGCAATGTCCGATCTAGCTTCCATGCCGACTTCACGCCGTACCAGCCAATGCCAGCAACGCGGGTTTTCTTCTTGACCATCCCATACCCAAACCAGGGCATGCAGATAATCGGCGATCAAAAAGCCTTTTTCGCTCTCACGCGGTCAGTCGCTGCCAGGCTTCCGGGTGCTTGCGCGGCCGCCCACTGGTCTACGCGTCGGACTGTGCATTGCGGCTGGCGGTGGCTTGGCTTTCTACCCCGCCCGAACCATTCGGGTACGGCTCAGGGTCTTGCAGATAAATCGTTTGACCACACTGCACATCCGCAACAAAACGGCAGCCTTATGCTCAACACCCCGCAGGAAAGCCGGTTCCTTGCCGTAGCCGCCGTCAATGCCGACGTAGCCGAATTGAATCCCGCGTTGCCGGGCGATTTCCAGCATCGCCAGTGTCAGTTGAAATTTACTTAGAAACTCGCGCGCCTCCTTGAGAATCGCCGCCTTCTTGCAGCGCGCCTCATCAAGACACCAGTCCTCGGACAAATACAGGCGGGCGTCGATTAAGGTGGTCATGTTGCCTCGGCACTCATGCCCTGGGGGTACAAGGTTGCGAAGATGCCCACCTGACAGTTATCCACTTGGCCCAAGCGTCAGTTCGACTGCCGGGCAACACCGGCGGACGCCTCGCCTTTCTTGGCGCTTGTGCCCTTGAGGGTAAAGCCGCTTTCATCAAAAATCTATACCGTACCGGCGGCCCAACCTGAGTGGGTTTAACGCGCACTTTAGCCGGGAAAATGCTAAATTTGCTCAATTGCCAATTCCCATCAACACGCACTTCAGCCCATCGGGCAAGGATTCCGCCTATGAACGCCACAAATCCTGCGGCGCCGGACGCCGCACTCGCGCGTCTTAGCCTGGAAACCCGCACCCACAACCTTTACAGCGGCATCGCCATGGAATTGCTGTCCAATGCCATGATAGCGATCGTCATGGCTTCGGTGCTGCTGCAAGTGGCCAATGCCATGCATATTGCCGCCTGGCTGTTGCTGCAAATTCCGGCGCTTTTGTTACGCATCGCGATTACCAGCGCCTACCGCAGCCAACGCGCAGCCGGCAGCCTATCGGATTATGGCAAGTGGTTACAGCTATACCGTTTGCACATGGCCGTATTCGGTTTGATTTGGGGCGCGGCCGCCGTGTTGTTTTTGCCGACCATTGATGCGCCTTATGTATTCTTCGTGTTGTTTTGCTTGTTCGGCTTGTTTGCCGGCGGTATTACCTTTTTATCGGCCGACAAAATTTCCTACCAATTGTATTGTTCGCCCGCGCTGTTGGCCGGTTTCGCAATCAGTCTAAGCCGCAGCGATTCGCTGCATTTGTCCGCGGCACTGTCGATAGGCCTGATCACCTTGTACTTGTGCGTCAACGGCAAACGCATCAGCGACAACTTCAACGACGTGCTCAAGCAACAATACGCCTTGTCGCAGCGTCAGGCCGAGCTAAGCCGCTACGAATTCATCGTCAACAGCGTGCCGGATGCCATGAGCGTGCTCAATCGCCAACATTGCTACGAAGCGGTCAGCGACGGCTGGTGCGCGCGTATGGGCGTCAAGCGTTCCGAGGCAATCGGCCGCTCCGCGGGCGAAGTTTGGGGTGAGTACCGTTATTCGCAGTTTATCGCCCCGCAATTGGAGCACGTGTTTACCAAAGGCGTACCGCAATCGCATCAGGCCGAAATCGATTTCCCGGCCATCGGGACGCGCGAATGCGCGATCAGCTATTACCCCTACGTTGCCCCAAGCGGAGAAGTCAGCCATACGGTGGTGGTGACCCGCGACATTTCGGAACTGGAAAACGCCAAAAATCAAGCCGAATCAGCCAACCGGGCCAAAAGCGAATTTTTGGCCAGCATGAGCCACGAATTACGCACGCCGCTAAACGCGGTGCTCGGCTTCTCGCAATTGATGGCAATGGACAAGCACAATCCGGCGGAAACCCGCGAAGTTGCCGCAGAAATCGAAAACGCCGGCAAGCACCTGTTGTCCATCATCAACGACCTGATAGACCTGTCCCGCATCGAGGCCGGCAAGCTGGATTACATGATGCAACCCGTCAACGTCCAAGCGGTCATTGCCGACAGTCTGGCCCTGATTGCTCCCAGCGCGCGGGAAAGCAATATAGACATCAACGTCGACTGCGACGGTAGCAAACAGCTTACGGTTTACGCGGACCGCAAGCGTTTGCGGCAAATCGTCATTAATTTTTTATCCAACGGCATCAAATATAACCGGGATGGCGGTCAAGTCCGCTTACACACGCAGAGCACAGACCGGCAAGTACGCATCAGTGTCAGCGATACCGGCATCGGCATTCCCGCAGACAAACAAAACAGGGTGTTCGAATCGTTCGACCGTCTCGGCGCCGAAAAAAGCCATATCGAAGGTACCGGCATCGGCTTGGTCATCACCAAACGTTTGACGGAAGCCATGGGCGGCGAAATCGGCTTCGACAGCAAGCCGGGACAAGGCAGTACTTTTTGGGTAGGCTTCCCTATTTGCGAAGAATTCGACGCTCAAGTCAACGAATCGGCACCGCCAACGGCCGGCACCGCCAAAACCGCCGGCCACCGGCGTTACAACGTGCTGTACATCGAAGATAACCCGCAAAACGTCAAATTGATTCGCAGCATTTTCGAGAAGCGCCCCAATATCACCTTATTGGTCGCCGGCAACGCCGAACAAGGCATAGGTCTGGCGTTGGCTAACCCGCCGTCGCTGATCCTGATGGACATCAATTTACCCGGGATGAGCGGTTACCAAGCCTTGGAAACCTTGAAAGCCCATCCGCCGACGGTCAATATCCCGGTCATCGCGGTAACCGCAAACATACCGAAAGAACCGAGTCTCAAAGAAAAAGCGGCCGGTTTTGCCGGTTTTTTGACCAAGCCTATTGAAGTCAGCAAGTTATTCGCTGAAATCGATAAGTTTTTATCGTGATAGACATGCTGGCAGCCGTCCGGCACCTGATTTCCCGGTTGCATCGTCGCCAAGCAAACTAGTTCCCTAATAAGGGATTCCGACGCAAAATATGCTCTTCTCTCCATTTGCTCAGGAGCTTCGTCGTGGCGCACAGCATTTTATTTCGCAAACTCGTCCTAGCTTTACAAGCCGCTAGACGCGACTATCTTGAATCCCGGCAGCGGCCTGCCCCGCTTCCGCATACCGTTCTCGGTTGGGATAGACGCCGCTTCGTCAAAACCTCGGTTGCAGCGGGAATAGGCGGCGTGCTGGAATTGAGCGGCATCGCTCCGGCATTCGCCGGCAAGCCGCAGCCGGCGGCGCGCGTCGCCATTATCGGCGCCGGCATCGCCGGTTTGAACGCCGCATACCGGCTGCGCAAAGCCGGGATTATCGCCACGGTGTACGAAGCCCGCAGCCGACCCGGCGGGCGCATGCTGTCCGTCACTATCGACGACGGCTTGACCGTCGACCTCGGCGCCGAACTGATCAATACCGACCATTTGGAGATGCGCGCGCTAGCCAAAGCCTTCGACATTGCGCTGTTCGACAGACTCAAAGACGCCGCCCGCACCGACATTCCCGAAGAAGCCTATTTTTTCGACGGCCTAAGCTACGACGCCGAGCACTTAGCCGCCGACATATTCGCGCTAGCCGCACAGATTAGCGAAGACGCCGCCCTGATCGACCGGGATTGGGAGCGCTATGCCCCGTTTTTCGATCAGCTTTCGGTTGCCGACTACCTGAATTTGCATGCAGACAAAATCCGGGCAGGCTATGTCCGGGTCTTGTTCGAAAACGCCATTCGTACCGAATACGGCGCGGAACCCGCCGATTCCTCCGCCTTGCAGTTGCTGTTTTTATTACCGCAAGTCGACGGCCGCTCGGTGGAAATACTCGGTTACAGCGACGAGGCGTTTGCGGTCACCGGCGGTTCGGCCCGACTCACCGACGCGCTGGCGGCAGCCTTGCCGGGACAAATCCGCTACGGTAAGGCTTTGCACAGTCTCACGCACTTCGGCGACGGCTATCAATTGACTTTTGCCGACCGCAGCTCGGAATCGGCCGACATCGTGATCGTCGCCATGCCGTTTCCGGCCCTCCGTCAAGTCGCGCTGAATGTGCGGCTGCCCGATTTATTCCGCCGTTTCGTCAACGAAACCGGCTTAGGCGCCAATGAAAAACTGATCGCCGGATTCGCCGAACGATTCTGGCGCAACCCGGCCGGCTTCAGCTTGGCGGCATGGACCGATATGGGGTTTGCCGCCGTATGGGACGAATCGCAACGTCAACCCAAGCGACCGAACGGCGCGCTGAATTTTTTCTTGGGCGGCAAGCAAGTCGAACGGTTAAACCGAAGCCGCGATTTCAAAGCGCTGGGCCGACAATTCATTGCCGAGTTGGAGCGCGTCTTACCCGGCGCCGGCGATTCGGCAACCGGAACCCTGCTGAAAAGCGCATGGGGACGAAGCCGCTTTACCGGCGGCGGATACGCGAACTTTAAGCCCGGACAACTAACCGAATTCGCCGAATTTTTTTGGGTGGAAGCCGGCCGGGCCGATGCACAACAAGTGGTATTCGACAACCTGATTTTTGCCGGCGAGCAACTCAGCGATGCTTATTACGGCTTTATGGAGGGCGGTGCGCAAACCGGGCGTCTAGCCGCCGCCTGCGCCTTGCAGATAGCCCGGAACCACGCATAGTCGGCGCGCAACGCTATCGTTTTCGACGGCTCACGGCGCCGCCGCCTTCAATTCGATACCGAATTCGCGCATATCCCCTTTCTCTTCCGCGCCGTTACGCATCGCCTCAGCCATCAAACGTTGCAGCACGGCGTCGGCCGATTCCGCCGGTGCGGCGCAACCTCGGCAGGGTCTGAGCTCCACCGTATCGGCAAATACCACAGGCAAGTGCAAACCGCCGTCCTGCTCGTGCAAACGGCCGATAGCCAGCACGTCGCGGTTGGGGATGCAATAATTGGATACTAGCGGGGTGCCGGCCGCGGCGTCCAAACTCCAAATGCGTACCGACTGCCCCGACAAGCCGCTGGCCGTGCAGTTGCCGCTTTGCTTGTCGAACAAAGCCGCCAAATAACCGCGGGCGAGATCCAGACTCAGGGTGTGCACGGACTCGGTGACCTGAATCGCGGCATGCAAGGGCAACACAAACGGTTTAGCAGCGCTATCGGCCGGAAATACCTCTATGGCGCCGGTTTCGTAGCCGCCCACCAACAAACCACTGTTGTCCACCGCGCAAGCCGCCACGTTGGCGCGCATATACGGGTATTTCTGCTCGGTGTTCAGCAAGTTGCCGGGAACCACCGCAGCAGCCACCAACATCCCGCCCTTGGTGCCTATCACCAGACGCTTGCCGTCTTCCGACAAGTTCAAACAATTGATATTCGGATCGACGGTAAATTCGGCATTACCGTTCAAACGGCTCAGCATCACCGCTTCTTCTTTAACGCCATCGGCGCTGTATAAATGCAGCTTGTCCAGGACTCCCAAGATGGCCATGCCGTCGTCGGTGACCACCAAATCCACCGCGTCGATATTTTTCCTGTCCAATTCCGGCGGCTTGGGCAGTTCCACCAGCTGCCGGGACTCCACGTTATAAATATGCAAATCGATTTTGGTGGTGTCGATGTGTCCGTCCAACCAAGCGATGTAGTGACCGTGCGGCGACACTGCGGCCCACAGAATTTCCACGTCGGTGCCGGCTATTGCCTTGAAGGTAGTCGTCGAGCCATGCATCGCTTGCCATCGGGTGGCGCTGCCGGCCGTCGTCCCTTGGCCCACCGCTTTGGGCCAAACCACGCCGGCCTCGCCGGCAACCCTGGCTTCGGCTTGATTGCTAAACTGCGGCTGACGTTGACGGATACGCCGCAGCACTGCTCCCGGCTCGACGGCCACCGCGTATTGAGGGTTCACCATGACGAACTGGGTAACGGCGTCGCCCAAGCCGCAATCCATGGGGCGCCAGCGCTCGGCCCGCAATTCCCAACATTGCGGCCGCTTGTCGGCCACGTAACTTACCACGGGCCGGACGCCGCCGTCGGCACCGAAATCAATGTCGCGCAGCGACAAGCCGGCGGTAGCCTCCTGCTTGTCCAAGGTCAGGCGCAACGGTTCCGCGCTGCCGTTGCATTGCCGCACCACGGTTTGCCCGGATAAGTGCCGGTCCACCAGCCAGTTGTCGGATTTACCGGCGCTACGCAACCGGCTGACCGAAATCTGCTGGACTTGGCTGGCGTCCAACGTAGGCTGGATTTTGCCGCCGCAATAGACCGCCCCGTTCAAACGGCCGGTAATCAGCTCCGGCACGCCGTCGCGTAGCTCGCCGCTGAAGGCTAGGGCCGAAACCACGTCTTGGTGATCGTCCGCATCTTTGCCGACCGAAGCCGGCGAGGCGTCCTGCCAGCGCTGGCTAGCGGCGTCGAACAACCAAACGGCGCTTTGTATCTTGGGTTTATAGCTCACCACGCTGAACGCGGCGTAACGGCCGTCCGCCGAAAAAGCCAGGTCCGAAAAGTCGCTGGCATCGGGAAAGCTTTGCCGGGCGGAGTCGATAGCCTCGGCGTGACCGCTGTCCGGCTTGTCCTGGACGGCGCAGGCCGGAGCCGGCCATTGCAAACGATGGATCGCCACCTCCCAGCCGCGCATGGAACCCGCCACCTTGAACGGCAATATCAACCACCGGGTATCGCTGCCGTTTGCCAACACAGGCGGGGACACGTTGGCTTGCGCCGCCAACTGGCCTTGCCCGTAACGAATCTCGATAGGCGCCTGGTCCAAACGACCGTCTTCGCATAGCCGATAGACGCGCAAGGCTTTGTCCTGCGGAACGGCGTTATCGAACTGCAACACCGCACTGCCTTGCCCGACGATCAGCGCATTGCTGCTGCCGCGCGGGGTAAACTGAAATTTGTCGTCCATATTGTCCAAGGCCAGTGCCAGTACGTAGCGAAAATCGCTACCGCCGTATTTGCCGCTGGAATAGGTTAAATCCAGGTCGATAGGCGCCTGGGTTTTGGAGGCCAAAATCCACGGCAATACGTTTAAAGCAGCGCTTTTACGTTCCTGCTCCACCAAATGGATCATGTTTTGCTGGGTATTCAGTCTTGCCTGAGCCCACAGCGCGTAAAACACCGCACTCACCAGTATCAGGACCAACACCGCCAAGCTGGTGTAATACTTGTATTTGGTTTTGGTTTTGGCGATTTCCGCTTGCTGAGCCGCTTCCTTGGCCTGTTCGGCCAGGCGTTTTTCGGCCGCCTTGCGTTGTTCCTCGGCAATACAGGCCGCCACGTAATCGGTCACTTCGCCTTCGACCAGCCAACTGTCGTCCACATAGCGCTGCGCGGCTTGCAGCGGTGCGCCGGCCAGCTTCAAATAATCGGCGGAGCGTTGATGGTTGTGCCAGTCCAGCGCTTCGCGGGTAATCAATTTAATCGCATGCAAGCGGGCTTTGGCTTCCGGACCGGCTATCCAGTCGCGAAACGTAGCCCAGTTGCGAAACATGGCTTCGTGCGCCACTTCGAACAGCAAGCCGTCGTCGCCGGTTTGCCGCAACAGGCCGGGCTCGACGAAAGCCGCGATGACCCGTTCCACTTCGTGTTCCGGCCACTGTTTACTCAGTACCGCCATCAATTCCGCTTTGCCCCGCCGCCGGCGCAAGGGCTGCTCGAAGTTTTCGTCCAACAGCACCAATTCCAGCATCAGGCGCGTGCATAACGCCCGTTGCCTGTCGTCCAAGTTCCGATAAACCTGTTCGGCGACTTTGCCCAAAGCGCCTTGAACGTCCGGTAGCGCGTCGAACATGGCTTGATTGATAAAATCCAAGGGTTTGCCCGGCTCGACGACGCTGCCCTGTTCGTCCAGCACCGGCTCGCTGCGCGGGCGCTGCTCCCACAAACGCCGCAAAGCGTATTGCAACAGCGGCAAGCCGTCGACCAAACTGGCTGCCTGGCTGGCCAAGGCATCGATCAAGCTGGGCGGAATAAAACGCAAGCCGACTTTGCGGGCCGGCTTTTCGATGGCTTGGCGTATATGCTCGAAACCGATAGGCGCCAGCTGCAGAATGCCTTCGCTTTGATCGATGCTGCTGACCAAACCGTATAGGTGTTTCAGCGGCTCGCTGGCTTCCAAACGGGCCAGATGGTCGGTGCGCAAGGTCAGCAATACCCGGCAATCCAAACCGGCGGCGCCGACCGCCGGGCTGGACAGCAGGCACAACAGTTCGGCGAAGGCGGCTTGTTCCAAGGCATCCTGACATAAGGTCAGCAGCTCTTCGAACTGGTCTATCACCAACAGGATTCCGGCGCCCGGCCCGGTCAGCTCGGCCAATACCGCAGCGGCTTGCGCGGGTTGCGCTTTTAATCGACCGGCTAATTCGGCCGCATCGCCCTCCGAACCCGCTACAGCCAACAACGCGGCGGCCAGAAATTCGAACGGACGTACACCGGGCGTGAACGGGCTGGGAAACAGCCATTGCGGATATTTGTCGCGCAAAGCCGGCAACACGCCGGCCAGAGCCAATGAGGATTTGCCGGAACCCGACCCGCCGACGATGACCAGAATGTGATTACGCTCCAAACGCGCAATGCAATCGGCGGTTTCGTGGTCGCGTCCGTAAAAATCCCGCTGCTGGGCTTCGTCGTAGGCTTTCAGGCCCGGGAAGGGGCTATCGATGTCCAGCACTACGCCGGCGCTGGGATCGAACGCGGCCAGCTGGTCGATCGGCAAACCGACGCCGTGCATACCCAAGCGTGAGGTCCAATAATCCACCCGCCCTTGCAAGGCGCGCCGCTCCGGGCTGCCGTTGTCCAAAAACCGTCCGTAATCCACACAGCGCATCAACCAATCCTGCAATTCCCGCAACCATTCCTCGAACTCGGGGCTGCCTGGTTGCAAGCCGTCGAAACGGGGCTCCAGTTCGTTACCGGCTTTGATCAAATCGCGTAAATCTAGCAAGGCCATCTAAGCTCTCCTGTTACTGCGGGTTGGCGCCAAGGCGCCGGTTGGCCAATTGCCATTGCGCGCTGACGCTGTCGGCATATTGGCGGGCGCAGCCGGCCGCCCTCTCCACTTTTTTCAACGTATCTTTGTCCACGTCGAAAAACAAGTCGTCGAAGGCTTTGCGCATCCGCTCGTAAGTCGCTTCGCTGCGGTCGATTTGCAAATCGGCGAAATGCCGTTCGAGCGCCGCGATTTTACTGGACCAATCGGTCCGGTAGTCGCACTGTTCGGAAACCGCTTTAGCGTGTTGCAGCAACCCGGCAACCCGCTCCGGATTATCCAAAAAACCTTCCAAATCGTAGACGAACAGACTGGAGCCCTTGGTTTGGTCTATGCGCTCCAATTGATCGTGCATGCCCTGCCAGTCGTTATGCTTGTTGAACAAACGCTGCACTTTGACGTGACCGTCGTTCAACGCCTGTACCACCTCTTTCAAAAATCCTTTATCGTCGGCTTTCAAAGTCGACTCGGCGGATGCCGCCGCATTGAATAAGCAGGTGGACATATTGTTAGCTTTCAGCAACATGGTGCCGTTGGCATTGACGAAGGCGGACTGCACCCGGGCGGCGTACAGATGGGTGATGTGATCGAAGGCTTGCTTGTCCTTCGGTTGATCTTGAAACTCGGTCTCCAACACTTTGCCGATCACCAGCTGCAAATTGGCCAGATCCGCCTGTTCGGGCAGATTGTGAGCGTAACCGGACAGTTCGCCGCGCGCTTCTTTGATCTTCAACAAGCCCAGCAAATATGTGACCTTGGTGGTGTCGCTCATCGGACCGTCCTGCCATTGCATGCTGACTTCCTCGCGCCAGCGGCGAATACCGAATTGGCGGATCTGGTGCAAGCGGTCGTGGATTTGTTTCAAGCCGGCCAATTGCTCCACCTGCTGCAAACAGTTTTGGATTTGATCTTTCAGCTTCATCAGCTCGACCAGATACTGGGTATCTTGGCGTTGAGCGTTGGCCGCTTCCGGCTGTTGCTTGAGCTCCAATTCGATGCGCTTTTTGAAGGCCTCTTCCAACTGCTGCAGAAAATGCTGGATGTTGGCGAAGATGCGAAAATCCTTTTCCCGCAACTTGGTTTTAAAGCTAGCCAAGGCCTGGGCATGTTCCGGCGACACCAAATCGGTGGACTTCCAATCGGCCAGATTTTCCTTTTCCACATCCGAACCCAAGGCCCGGTATTTTTTTTCGCCGTCGCCGACTTCGCCGGCCAAAAACACGAAACAGGGCTTACCGCTTTCCACCCCTTCCCAATATTCCCATTCGGTGACGCTACGGCTTTCCCCTGCCGGCACGTAGCCGTAGTTCCAGGCAATGATGGATACCAGCCAATCGCACTCTTCCCTGACCCATTTGCGCGAGCGGTCCAGGGCCGGAATCCGCTCGCCGTCCAAGGCCTCGGTGTCCATGGTCACTTCGATCAATTGAAACTTGTTCTGATAAGCCTGATTGAGCTTTTTGATCAGTTGGCCGGCTTCGGCCCGGTATTGCCAAAGGTCTTTGGTGGTGCTGCTCAGAAATACTTTTTTGGCAGGTATCATGCCCATGCCATGCTCCTATCCTCTATAGTTGCTCTCCGCTTCCGGCCTGTCCCGCCGCCTCGCGTTCCAAGGCCTGCAATACGGTTTCGAACGGCCGAATCAACATACTGCGGCAATACAAGGTTTCGCCGCTGTCCAAGCCGCCGTTTTCGAACCATTTGTTGGCCGGCGCGCCGCCGCCGCAATAATTGAAATATCCGCAAGACCGTCGGCAAACGGCAGTCCCCGCCAGGATGCCTTCCCATAAACGTGCAAACGCCGGCCGCTCGGCGGCTTGCAAAAATCCACCGCAATGCACATTGCCCAGCACGAAGTTATCGAATTCCGCCGCCGGCTGACCCAGCAGTTCCGGAGAAAACGTCGAAAAATCGCCGTTCCAGGCCACGGTGACGATAGCGAACGGCAAAGTCTGCGCGTTCATCGGCCAATCCCGGCCTCGCCAGCAATAGCGCGGCAAGCCGTGTTGAATCAAGCTCAAGGCATTGGCCAATTCGCGAACCCGGTATCGATCCGCGGATTGCAATTGCAAGGCTAGCAGTTGTTCGAAAAAACGCCTATGTTCCGCCTCCCGTCCGCGCAAACTGGAATCGGCGTGCGTGCCTTCGGCTTCGTCGAAATTGAAACCGATCTCGCCTATGCCCTGTTCGAGGACGAAATCATGCAATAATCGAGCGTGCGGCAGGCTGTCGGCGGTCACCACGGCAATCACGTGAAACGGAACGCCGTGGTGGCGCAACGCTGCCATTCCGCGCTGCACCTGAGCGAAACTGCCTTTGCCCTGCCGGGTCTTGCGGTGGCTATCGTTAATCGCTGCCGGACCGTCGACGCTGACCCCGACCCTGACCCGATGTTGACTAAACAGCTCGCACCAGTGCGCGTCGATTAACGTGGCGTTGGTTTGTATCGAATGCGATACCCGGCAACGGCCGCTCAACAACTGGTCGAAAATGCCGAACGCTTGCCGGTAGAAGTCGACCGGCACCGCCAAAGGCTCCCCGGCATGCCAAACCACGGTCAGTTCAGGTCCCAGCAGGCCGTCCTCCAACACGCGTTGCGCCGCCAGTTTCACCGTGTCGAGCGACATTCGGGCGCGCGAATCGCGCTGCGGCAAATAACAATAGTCGCAATCCAGATTGCAAAACGGCGTGGGTTGCAGTATCAGCAACTGGGTAGCCGGGCGCGGCGTAAAGTCCGCCAATACAAACGGTCCGGCCGGCATCGCCCGGTTTTCCCGCTCCGCCGTACCTGCCATCCAGTGATTAAGCCACGTTTTCATTTAGGATTATGTCGATTTTTCTGCTTGGCGATGGAAGACGAAACATTTTATCCACACGAACGCCAACCGAAGTACGGGAGCGCCGGAACCGAGCGCACAAACGCCCGTTCCGGCTTATCCGCGTCCGCTCGGGAATAATGATGCAGATCATTGTATAGCGATTGGCGCGGCAGGTTTCCGGCAATCGACTTAAATCGGAACTATCCGGTCACGCGCCCAAACCGTTAAACCGATAGATCGAAGACCGCTCCGATTAGCAAATTCCTATTGGCAGCGACGAAATCAACAGCCGCGTCCGAGTCGGTTTTCGCCAATCGCAGCTGACAGCCTATGGCGATCGGCTCGATTGATAGGGAGTTCTAAACTGGGCTCAACCCCGAGCCGTCCCGAAGCTCGGCTCGACCCGGCCGTTCCTGCCGCAATGCGTCTTGGCGGAAAACGAGGGAAAGTTGTCATTGAATCCTTCGCCAGAGCGAGTAGGCTTGTCAACGAGATCAGCTAACGGGGGAAGATGTCATGACGGCATTTAGCTTTGCTCATCCGGAGAACTTCAAATACCAATCGCGCACCATCGGCATCGTCGTGTTTCCCGGCGTGGAATCGCTGGACATCACCGGGCCGTTCGAAGTGTTCAACTTCGCCAATCTCGGCTTGGGCCAACACGGTATCGACTGCGAGCCGATTTACACGATCAAGCTGTTGGGTAGCAGCCCCGGGCCGGTAGCGACCATGTCCGGCCTGCAAGTCGTCGCCGAAGACATTTACGGCGATAGTTCGGCCCAATACGACACCTTGCTGATTCCGGGCGGGGACATTTCGCGGGAAGTGCACAACCGGGAACTGTTGGACTGGATCGCCGCTATGGCGCCTAAGGTCCGACGCATCGCCTCGGTGTGTACCGGCGCCTTTTTGTTAGCCGAGGCCGGCCTGCTGGACGGCCGGATTGCCACCACCCACTGGCATTACAGCCAGCAATTGGCGCAATGCTATCCGAACATCCAGGTCGAAGCCGACCGGATTTTCATCAAACACGGCCATATTTTCACCTCCGGCGGCATCACCTCCGGCATCGATCTGGCGCTGGCCATGCTCGAGGAAGACTGGGGCCGCGATTTGGCGCTATATGTCGCCCGCTTCCTGGTCGTGTTTCTGAAACGGCCGGGCGGCCAATCCCAGTTCAGCAGTTATTTATCCAACGAAGCGTTCCAACGCACCGACTTGCGCGAATTGCAATCCTGGATTGTCGCCAATTTGCATACCGATCTGAAAGTGGAAGCGATGGCGGAACGTTTGGCGATGAGTCCGCGCAATTTCGCCCGGGTGTTTCTGAACGAAACCGGCATGACCCCGGCCAAGTTCGTCGAAACCGCCCGCATCGACCAAGCCCGGCATTTTCTGGAAACTACCGAACTCTCCATCGAAAGCGTCGCCGATAAGACCGGCTTCAAGGACCCGGAGCGGATGCGGCGCACCTTCCTCCGCCAGTTAGGCGTCAATCCGCAAAACTATCGACAGCGATTCAGTCAAGCCACATCCCTGCATTGACCAAGCCCGGATAAGGCCCGGCAACAGGGCGGACGTTAGCCGTCCGATTCCGTTCGCGCCCGGTGCGCTATCGGCCGGTGCGAAGTTCCCCCCAATAACCGCGGCGATACCGCCGGCCGGGCAGGCCGCCGCTTTGTCCGGCAGTAACGACAGCAAGGAGAACCGTTATGCGCATTTTATTGATCTCAACTGCCTTTTCGGGATTGACTCAACGCTTTTACACCGAACTGGACGACGCCGGTTACGACGTTTCGGTGGAATTGCATCTCGGCAACGAGGCGCAACTGATCGAAGGCGTGGAATTGTTCAAACCGGATCTGATTCTGTGTCCCTATCTGACCCGGCGCCTGCCGGAAGCGCTTTACCGAAACTATCTGTGCCTGATCGTGCATCCCGGCATCAAAGGCGACCGCGGCCCGTCGTCGCTGGACTGGGCGATTCAGGAACGGCTAGCGGAATGGGGGGTAACGCTGCTGGCCGCCGACCGGGAAATGGATGCCGGCGCGATTTGGGCGGCGAAACGTTTCCCGCTACGCCGGGCCAGCAAGAGCAGCATATTCAATCGGGAGGTAGCGCAGTGCGCGGTGGATTGCCTGTGGGAAGCCATGACCTATCTGGATTCGCCGCATTTTCGGCCGGAGCCGCTGGACTACAATCGGGCCGACGTCAAAGGCCGGCTGCGGCCGGCCATGAAACAAGCCGATCGCCGCATTGACTGGTGCCGGCACACGACCGCCGAAATCCTGGCCAGAATCCACGCCGCCGACGGCAGTCCCGGCGTGCTGGACGATCTGTACGGCCGGCCGTTTTATTTATACAACGCCGCGGCCGGCGAGCGCTTCGGCGGCAAACCCGGCGAGATCGTCGCCGTTGCCGACGGCGCTATTTGCCGCGCCACGCTGGACGGCTCGATCTGGATCGGCCACCTGAAACCCAAAACCGGCGATGCCAGTGCGATCAAGCTGCCGGCGGCAACCGCATTGGCCGATTTGCTGCCGAAACCGCAATCCGGTCTGTCCGGCTGGTTCGGCAAATCCGTCAAGCGCATCGAACTCGATTACACCCGGCCAGGCCGACACTATCCCTGGCAGGAAGTCTGGTACGAAATCGCCGGCCAGGCCGCGTACTTACATTTTCAGTTTCACAACGGCGGCATGTCCACCGAACAATGCCGCTTGCTGTTGCGGGTTTATCAACACGTGGCGACGCTGGATGTGAAAGCCATCGTCCTGACCGGCGGCGGCGAATTCTGGTCCAACGGCATTCATTTAAACCGGATCGAGGCTGCGGCCAATCCGGCCGACGAATCCTGGGACAACATCAACGCCATCGACGACCTGATCCTGCAAATCATCACCACCATGGACAAGCTCACCGTCGCCGCAGTGGCCGGCAACGCCGGCGCCGGCGGCGCGATATTGGCGCTGGCGCCGGACAAGGTGTTCGTTCGCGACGGCGTGGTTTTCAACCCGCACTACAAAAACATGGGCGAGTTGTACGGCTCCGAATATTGGACCTATTTATTACCGAAGCGGGTGGGGCACGCCACCGCGGCCGAATTGACCGAACAGCGCCTGCCGCTCAGCGCACGCCGGGCCTGGCACCTGGGCATGGTCGACAAGGTGCTCGACCGGCAGCATGCGATCTTCGACGCGCAAATCCGCCATTCAGTCAACACCTTGATCGCCGACCCGGCCAATCTGCAAAAAATGTTGGCCGAAAAGGCCGCAATCCGTTGCCGAAACGAGGCCGTCAAACCGTTGGCGGCGTACCGGAAATTCGAACTGGCGCAGATGCACGCCAACTTTTACGGCAGCGACGCCTATCACCAGGCCCGTAAAGCATTCGTATTTAAAAAAAGCTGCGACAAGACCGCGGACTACCTCGCCAAACATCGGCAGCTCACGGAAATGTCCAAAGCCTTGCCCGGCAGCATGGCGCATTGCGTGTGGCAGGATTGTTATGCCATGGGCGATCCACGGGTGGACAATCAGCACCAGGACTTCTTCAAGATTGCCGAAAAACTGTGCGTAGCCCGCAACAAGGACGAACGGCTTGACTTGATGTTCGAGCTTTACCAGCACGTCAAGGAACATTTCGGCGAAGAAGAAGCGCTGATGAAAAAGTCAGGTTTCACGCATTATTCGAACCACGCCAAGGAACATAATCTGATGTTGGAGAAGCTAATGGAATTAGACAAAAAAATCCAACACGATCAATTGGGCCAACGCGATGTGCCGGAATTCATCGAGCGCTGGAGCAAGCATATCGTCAACTCGGACATGGTATTCAGCCAGCATTGGAAGGAGATGAACGTATTCAGTGTTTAACCGCGCCTGCGCTGGCCGGAGTAACAGGCAAGCCAGGGGTGTTGATTTTGGCGCATTAGGCGACCTTTATTGATTCCGCGGTGGTAAACTTGGGGCAAGACCCCGGTAAGCCATCCCCCAACAGACTTTGCACCCCCTAGCCGGAGTACCCCCCGTAAATGACCGGCATCTGTGTAATCTTTGATTTGGACGGTACCCTTGTAGACAGCGAGGGGCTTTGCAATCAAGCGTTTCTCGATCTGCTTCCGCAACTGGATGATACGGTGGACGCTTTGACCCTGCGTTATCGCGGCAAGAAGCTGGCGTCTATCCTTACCGACCTTGAAGGCCGTCTTTGCCGGAAGTTGCCGGATGGGTTCGAACTGAATTATCGCCAGCACGTGGCGGAACTGTTCTGTCGCGAATTGAAACCTATGCCCGGCGTTCTTGAAATGCTCAAAACCGCTGACTTTCCCAAATGCATTGCATCGAGCGGGCCTCTTTTGAAAATCCGTCAGGCGCTGCAGGTTAGCGGCCTCTCCCGCTACTTCGATGACAACCTTTTCAGCGCTTATGACGTTGGCTGTTGGAAGCCCGAGCCCGGTTTATTCCGATATGCGGCAAATGCGATGGGTTTTATGCCCAGCCAATGCGTGGTGGTAGAAGACAGTAATGTTGGGATTGAGGCAGCCGTAGCGGCAGGCATGAAAGCCTTCCGGTATGTGCGAAACGCTGAGACAGCGTCATGCCGAATCGCGGATGAAGTACTATTCGACGATATGCTGCAGCTTCCCCGCTTGTTAACTCAATTGGTTAACCGTGCCCGCCCACCGTTCAACTCGAACTGACGCGAAAGCCAGGCAGGCGGCTACGCTCGTTTGCATTGCTAATGAGCACATGCAAGCCAAACTTGCCGAATTCATCGCCACGCATCCGCTTTGCCGAAAATGCAGAATTGTGCAAATCTCTTGAAGTTAGCGGCAGCATCCGCTGAACCCGCCGCCAAGCGACCGAATCGGCGCTTAGTGCGCGCGACAGCCATTTAAAAACAAATGGGTGGCTAGCTTGACCCAACTCTCGATTTCCGCTTGGTCTGGAGCATCTTCCAAACCCAACTGCTGGCGCTGCATTCTTTCGCCGCGCAATGCGCTGATGTATTGATCGGCCAGAATTTGCGCGGAAAAATCGGCAACAATCCGCCCCGCCCGTTGTTGAGCGGAGAAGAATTCCGCCAAGTGCGCCAGCGTGCGGCTGGGGCCTTCTTGATAAAACTGCACGGCCAGATCGGGAAAGCGTTGACATTCGGCAATCAGAATCGCCCGCATCCGCATCACTTCCGGCCTGGATATTTGAAACAGAAACTTGACCCCGAATGCGACCAGGGCTTGCTCGAGATCGCCGTCCTGCCCGTCTTTCAAACTACCGATGAACCGGTCGCTGCAACGCCGAATCAGCGCGCCGAACACCCCGGCTTTACCGCCGAATTGGTTGTAAATCGTGCGCAAGGACACTCTGGCCTCGCGCGCCAGGCTCTCCATGCTCAGATCGCCGTAACCGTTTTCTAAAAAAAGCTGTAAGGCCGTATCCAATAGGCGGTCGCTACTTTCTTGCTCGCAACCCTTGGCCGGCCGGCCGCATTTAACCATGTTCAACCATTCGAAAATACATTTGACACGGTAAAACAGGGTACCATAAACTAAACGGTAAGGTACATTACCTTTTTATTTATGCCGGAGCATCCAGCCATGCCACACTCGCCCCACCCTGCGTCGACGCCGCTCATATACCGGCTCAACCCGCCTCTACTCCGCCTCGTCGACAAGCAGCGGGCGAGCGTAATACCGGCAATCATCAGGGCCGGCTTAATAACCGTCACCCTTGCCGCTACCGGCTGCGGCGACGCCGTAAACAACGATGCGCCCATGCCGCCGCCCGGCGTTAAAGCAGCCAAAGCAATCGCCCAAGAGGTCAGCGAATGGGACGAATTTACCGGTCGAGTGGCAGCGGTCAATACGGTCGAAGTACGGGCCAGAGTATCCGGCTTTCTGGAAAAGCAGAACTTTACCGCCGGCAGCACGGTAAAGCGCGGCGACTTATTGTTCGTGATCGATCAAAAACCTTTCAAAGCCCAACTAAATTTCGCCAAAGCGGAACTGGAACGGGCCAAGGTCAAAGCGGATTTGGCCAAAACCGACATGAAACGGGCGGAAAACCTGAGCCGCGCCAATGCCATATCCCGCGAAGAATACGACACCCGGCGGGAAACGCTACGCGAGGCCGGCGCCGCAGTCGCTTCCGCCGAGGCCAACGTTTACACGGCACAATTGAACTTGGATTACAGCGAAATCCGCGCGCCGATTGCCGGCCGCATCAGCCGGGAAATGGTCACTGTCGGCAACTTGGTCAATGCCGGCGGCGATGCCGCGGTGTTAGCGACCATCGTCGCCACCGACCCGGTTTATGTCTATGTCGATGCCGACGAGCAATCGGTGTTGAAGTACCGGCGCAAGCGGCTCGGCAGCGCGGACGCTGGCGATTTGACCGGTATCCCCGTGCAGTTGGCCCTGGCCGACGAAGCGGATTTTCCGCACGCCGGCCGGTTGGATTACGTCGCGCCGCAAGAGAACCCCAACACCGGCACCATCAGCTTGCGCGGCGTGTTCGCCAATCCGGACGGTTTGTTGAGCCCCGGCTTGTTCGCCCGGATGCGGGTGCAAGGCAGCCGGCCTTACCCGGCTTTGTTACTGCCTGAACGGGCTATCTCCGCCGACCAGGCGCAAAATTTCGTGTGGGTGGTAAAACCGGACAATCAGCTCGAATACCGCACGGTTACGCTGGGTGCGCGCGTCGGCCCGCTCCGCGCGGTAACAAGCGGCTTGAACGTCGACGATTGGGTCGTCGTCGAAGGCGGGCAAAAACTCAAGGCCGGCCTCTCGGTCGACCCCGAGCGCATCGAGCTGAGCGCGCAAGGAGCGCCATAACTCATGGGTAAATTCAGCCACTTTTTTATAGACCGGCCGATTTTCGCGGCGGTACTGTCCATCGTCATCGTGCTGGTCGGCGCATTGGCCTTGATCGACCTGCCGATCGCCCAATATCCGCAAATCGCCCCGCCCACCGTGGTGGTCAGCGCCAGTTATCCGGGCGCCAACGCCCAGGTCGTGGCCGACACGGTGGCCACGCCGATCGAACAGGAAGTCAACGGTGTCGAGGATATGCTGTATATGTCCTCGCAATCCACCAACAGCGGCAACATGAGTTTGACCATCGCCTTCAAACCGGGCGCCGATCTGGACAAAGCCCAGGTTTTGGTGCAAAACCGGGTGGCACTGGCCGAACCCAAGCTGCCGGAAGAAGTGCGCCGGCAAGGCATCAGCGTCAAAAAGCGCAGTCCGGATTTAAGCCTGGTAGTCAATCTGATCTCGCCGGATCACCGTTACGACAGCGTCTACCTGAGCAATTACGCCTTGTTGCAAATCAAGGATACCTTGGCCCGCTTACCCGGCGTGGGCGAAATCATCGTGTTCGGTGCCCGCGATTACAGTATGCGACTGTGGTTGAATCCCGAACAAATCGCGGCCAGAAATCTAACCGCCGGCGAAGTGGTCGCGGCGGTGCGCGAACAAAACGTACAAGTCGCCGCGGGCGTGGTCGGTCAGCAACCGTCGCCGGAAAATGCCGAATTCCAATACACGGTCAGTACCTTGGGCCGTTTGCAAACCGCTGAACAGTTCGGCGACATCATTATCAAACAGGACAAAAACGGCGAAATCACCCGTTTGCAAGACGTGGCCCGCATCGAGCTGGGCGCCAAGGATTACAACTCCGGCCTGTTTTTGGACGGCGAAGAATCCGTCGGCCTGGCGATTTTCCAACTGCCCGGTTCCAATGCCTTGGATACCAAAGCGGCAGTGCTGGCGGCCATGGAAAAATTGAAACCGCGCTTCCCGGAAGGCCTGGATTATTTGTTGGTGTACGACACCGTGGTGTTCGTGCAGCAATCGATAGCGGCCGTGGTGGAAACCTTGTTCGAAGCCTTGCTGCTGGTGGTGCTGGTCGTCATCGTGTTTTTGCAAAACTGGCGGGCCAGCTTGATTCCCTTGCTGGCCGTGCCGGTGTCCTTGATCGGCACCTTCGCCGTCATGGCCGGCCTGGGGCTGTCGCTAAACACCCTGTCGCTGTTCGGCTTGGTATTGGCCATCGGCATCGTGGTCGACGATGCCATCGTGGTAGTAGAAAATGTGGAAAGACACATGGCGGAAGGCATGACTGCCCGCGCCGCTGCGCGCACCGCAATGAGCGAGGTCATCAGCCCTATCATCGCCACGGCCTTGGTATTGGTGGCAGTGTTCGTGCCGACCGCATTCATCACCGGGGTATCGGGGGCGTTTTATCAGCAATTCGCTTTTACCATTGCGGTATCGACCGTGATTTCCGCCTTCAATTCGCTAACCTTGAGTCCGGCCTTATGCGCGCTGCTGCTGGATAGGGCTCACCACGACAAAGATGCGGTAACCCGTTTCGTGGAACGCTGGTTCGGCTGGTTTTTCAACGCTTTCAACCGATTTTTCGCCGCGTTCGGCGCCGGCTATGCGCGCCTGGTCGCCCGTTTGATTCGGATGAGCGCCGTCGTACTGATGCTGTACGTCGGCTTGAATGCCCTGAATCTGCTCGCCTTCGAAAAAGTCCCTACCGGTTTCATTCCGCAGCAGGATCAGGGTTATTTAGTTTTGTACGCGCAACTGCCGGACGCCGCGTCGCTGTCGCGCAGCCAAGCGGTAGTCAAGGAAGCCAGCCGCATCATTTTAGAAACCGAGGGCGTCTCCCACGTCAACGCATACGCCGGCTGGTCGGTACTGACCGGCTCGGCGCAATCCAACGTCGCCACCTTGTTCGCCCGCCTGGACAATTTCGACAACCGGGCGGGCAAACCGGAGCTCAGCGCGGACGCCTTGGTCAAAACCTTGGGTCAGCGTTTGGCAAGCATAGACGACGCCTATATCGCCGTGTTCGCCCCGCCGCCGATACGCGGCATGAGCTCGGTCGGCGGTTTCAAGCTGCAAGTGCAAGACCGCAATAACGCCGGCACCGACGCCCTGCAGCAAGTGGTATCGGACATGATCGGCAAAGGCAACCAACAGCCCGGCATGAGCCGCTTGTTTACCACCTTCCGCGCCAACGTGCCGCAACTGTTCGTAGACGTGGACCGCAGTCGCGCCAAGGCTATGGACATTCCGTTGAGCGACATTTTCGAAACCTTGCAGATTTATTTGGGCTCGTTGTACGTCAACGACTTCAATCTATTCGGCCGCACCTACCAAGTAGTGGCGCAAGCCGACGCGAACTATCGGATGAACGGCGACGACATCGCGCAATTGAAAACCAAAAACGCCCAAGGCGGCATGGTGCCTTTGGGCGCCATCGCCAAAGTCGAAAACATCTTGGGGCCGGATAAAATCACCCGTTACAACATGTATCCCGCCGCGGAAATTAATGGCAATACCTTGCCGGGCATCAGCTCCGGCCAGGCGATAGCAACCATGAATCAATTACTGGACGCCGAATTGCCGCCCGGATTCGATTTCGAATGGACCGAGCTCAGCCTGCAACAGGTATTGGCCGGCAACGTCGCGCTGCTGGTATTCCCGCTCAGCGTGGTGTTCGTGTTCTTGGCGCTGGCGGCCCAATACGAAAGTTGGTCACTGCCGTTCGCGGTCATCCTGATCGTGCCCATGTGTATATTGTCGTCGATGACCGGGGTTTGGCTGGCACAGATGGACAACAACATCTTTACCCAAGTCGGCTTCATCGTTTTGGTCGGCTTGGCCAGCAAGAACGCGATTTTGATCGTGGAATTCGCCAAACACCGGCAAGAGGCAGGTTTGAGCGCCGTCGAGGCGGCTACCGAGGCGGCCCGAATCCGCTTGCGGCCTATCTTGATGACCTCGTTCGCTTTTATCATGGGGGTATTTCCCTTGGTCGTGGCCAGCGGCGCCGGCGCCGAAGCCAGACGCTTGCTGGGCACCGCGGTGTTCAGCGGCATGATAGGCGTGACCTTATTCGGCTTACTGCTCACCCCGGTGTTTTACGTGGTAGTGCAAGCCGTTGCGAAACGCTTGGGCGGCAAGCGTCAAACCGCTACGCTCACTCAACATCTTGACTCCGAACAGGGCCGGCCATGAACGCAAAACCCAGCGCTTTTGTTACCCACGCATTATTGGCCGCTGCCAGCCTGGCGCTGACCGGCTGCGCAGTCGGTCCGGATTTTCAAACCCCGGACAGCCATCCGCCGGCCGGCTTTGCCAACGGCGAAACAAGTCCTTATTCCGACAATCCGGTCGACTTGCTCTGGTGGCGCGGGTTTAACGACCCGCAACTGACCGACTTGGTCGAGCTCGCGCTGGCGCACAACCGCGAGCTGAAAGCCGCGCAAGCCAATTTGCGCGAAGCCCGTGCCTTGTATCTGCAAGCCGGGTTGCAATTGGCCCCGGTCATTAGCGCGCACGCCAATTACACCGAACAAAAACGCAGCAGCGGCGCATTGAACAACCGCAACTTCGTCCCGCGCGAACTGAAGCTGTACAACACCGGCTTCGACGCCAGCTGGGAGTTGGACTTTTTCGGCCGGGTGCGGCGCAATGTGGAAGCCAGCAACGACGAGGTCGACGCGCAATTGGCCAGCTTGCACGACATCGGCATCAGCCTGATTGCCGAAGTGGCGCGCAACTATTTCGAATTGCGCGGCTTGCAATTGCAGCGGCAAGTGGCGGAGCAAAACGTAGCCAATCAACAGCAAACCTTGACCATCACCCAGGCGAAATTCACTAACGGCCGCGGAACCCCATTGGATGTGGCGCGAGCCGATGCCCAATTGAACGCCACTCGGGCCGGCTTGCCTGACTTGGACGCCAGCCTCAAACAAGCCATACATCGTTTAAGCGTACTATGCGGCGAAATGCCGTATGCCTTGGCCGCACGTTTGACACCACACGCCGCGCTGCCGAAGGCGCCGGAACTGATCGGCATCGGCAATCCGGCCGATTTGCTCCGCCGCCGGCCGGACATTCGCAGCGCCGAACGCACCTTGGCGGCAGCCACCGCTCGTATCGGCGTGGCGACAGCCGATCTGTTTCCCCGGGTCAGCTTCGTCGGCAGCATTTCCTTGGAAGCGACGACCTTATCGGGTTTGGTCGCGCCGGGCTCGGAATCGTATTCGATAGGCCCGAAAATCAGTTGGGCGGCCTTGGACCTGGGCCGAGTGTACGCGCAAATCAAAGCAGCCGACGCGCGTGCGGAGGCCAGTCTGGCAAATTATGAACAAACCGTATTGACCGCACTGGAAGACACCGAAAACGCCCTAGTCAATTACGGCGAACAACGCCGGCGGCGCGATTTGCTGGCCCAAGCCGAGGCTTCAAGCCGGCAAGCCCGCGAACTGGCGCAACTGCAATACCGCGAAGGCTTGACCGACTTTCTGACCGTGCTGGACGCCGAGTCTCGGTTACTGCAAGATCAAACCCGACTGGCTCAAAGTGAAACCGCAACCGCCAGCGCATTGACCGCCGTCTACAAAGCCCTGGGCGGCGGCTGGCAAGCCGTACCGGACGGCGACCAGCAAGAAGCCCTGGCAGTATCGAACGAGCAACTCCGCTAGAGTGAAGTAGTCCACGCAAAATATCCCGGTATTTCAGTCAATCCGATGTCGTTAGCCGCGCGTTATATCGGTTACCAGGACGCGGATAAATGTTGGCAGTGGCTGCAACAGCACGCGTCTTGAAAATGGGTCTCGATGAGACCTCTGTGTTTAATGGTCCGGTACTGGACGTTACCTTCGATGAAGATCGTAATCGCACCCGAAAAGGCCACAGCGCCGCCAATCTGGCTACCATCCGCCACATTGCCCTGAATCTGATCAAAAACGAAAAATCCCGCAAGCTCGGCGTCAAAGTCAAGCGACTCAAGGCCGGATGGGATAACGATTACCTGCTACCGGTGATCGGTGGAATTTAAGCGCGATTGCCCTGCGGCTTCGCGGTTTTTCCACGACTGTTTGTGAATCCGCTCGGCTTTATACAAACCATTGATGGTTTCGGCCAAGGCGTTGTCATAAGAGTCGCCCACGCTGCCCACCGAAGCTTCAACGCCGGCCTCGGCCAATCGCTCGGTATAGCGGATCGACACGTACCGTACACCGCGGTCGCTGTGGTGAATCAGGCCGCCGTCGCGCTGGGGTTGCCGGTCATGTAGCGCCTGCTCCGGCACATCCGGTACAAAGTCGGTGTGCGCGCAAGACGAGACTTTCCAACCGACGATGTAGCGAGCAAATACGTCGATTACAAAAGCCACATAGACAAAGCCTTGCCAGGTTTTGCCGTAGGTGAAATCCGCCACCCACAAGGCATTCGGCCGCTCGGCGCTGAATCCGGTTCGCACCGAGATTCGCGCCTTGATTGACCAAGCCGCCAAAGCTCGGGGCAAAACCCGCTCGGAATTCATGATCGATGCCGCCCGCCGCGCCGCCGAAGAATCCCTTCCGGATCAACCGCCCAGCGGTGAAGGGTTTGAGCGCCTGATGGCCGCTCCCAAACCCTGGCAGAATTAATACTGTCCGAGCCGGTTCTGCTGTCGGCACCGCATCAGCTAGGTAATTTTAGCTGCGGGGTTGGGCGATTGGCTCAAACGCCGCGCTAGACCCAACCAAGTCAGCGGCGCATCCCGTACCTATGTCGTGGCGGAAGGTGAGATTGTGCTGGCCGCCGAGCTGCATGAACGGCTGGTGACTTCACCCGTTTGTGAATGGCAATGGCCGCACCGCCCGCCCGCTTGGTGATGAATCTGGCTTTGCTGCAACACGGCTACCCCATTGCCATTATTCACGGCGATGCCGAATTCCAGCTGGCGTATTACGACGCCTTGGAGCAATGTAACTTGGCTCAGGATAAACAACTTTTTCATGATTCGATTGCCGAGAAGGTCATCGAAGCCTTGCAACGCCGATTGACTTTACTCCAACCCGATAGGCCGGAATAAGCGAAGGCTGTATTGGATATGGCAAGGATTTTGGCCCACATGCTGTGAATGCCTTGCCGTTTCATCTGATTTCTAAGGTTGTTTTATGAGTAATTATCGACGTTTGTACATTCCAGGCGGCACGTATTTCTTTACGTCGGTTTGTGACCGTAGACAGGCTATTTTTGCCGATAAACAACGTGTGATATTGCTCCGCCAGGCATTCCGAGAAGTAAAAAACAAACGGCCTTTCAAGCTTTTGGCTGCGGCGATACTGCCCGACCATTTGCATTGTTTGTGGAGTTTACCTTGTGGCGATGCCGATTTTTCTACCCGCTGGCAAATGGTGAAAACCGCTTTTTCTAGGCGTGTTCCCGCCGAGGTCAAATCCAATGGTGCGAAAACGCTGTGGCAACCGAGGTTTTACGAACATTGCCTGCGCGACAAAACCAACTTTCATAATCATCTGAATTAGGTTCATTACAATCCGGTTAAATTTTTGAATAGGAAAGTGGGCAAAAATATCGGTCAGTCGGGTATATTTTTCGCGGGAAATCGGCTAAATGCCTCACATTCAAAAGCCACTGCGAAGAGCATCAATGATCACTTTGTACCAATTCCCCAGAGCCTGGCACATTCCCAACCCCAGCCAGTTTTGCGCCAAGCTGGAAACCTATCTGCGCATGGCGGCAATCGAGTACCGGATCGTGGAAGCGCTACCGGTTGCCGCGCCGCTGGGCAAACTGCCCTACATCGAACACGACGGCCGCAAAATCGCCGATAGCCGGATCATTATCAGCTATCTGCAACAGTGCTTCGGCGACCGGCTGGACCAAACCCTTTCCGAGCGGCAACAAGCCCAAGCCCTGGCTTGGCAACGCCTGCTGGAAGAGCATTTGTACTGGGTCTGCATGTACAGCCGCTGGCAAACCGGGCCGGAGAATTGGCGCATCAACAAACAGGCAATTTTTCACGGCCTGCCGCCGCTGCTTACCGATGGCATTGCCAGCCTTTACCGACTGCGGATCAAAAGCCAGATTCGCGGCCACGGCATCGGCCGCTTGCCGGCCGCGCAGGTATTCGAGTTGGGCCGGCAGGACGTGGCAGCATTGGCTGCCGCGCTGGCGGACCAGCCCTACTTGCTCGGCGATCAGCCCGCCAGCGTCGACGCTTCCGCCTACGGCATCTTGATCAACCTACTGGCCTGCCCGGTTGCCTCGCCGGTCAAGGAATACGCGCTGGCGCAACCGGCCTTGACCGAATATTGCCGGCGCATGCAGTTGCGCTATTTTCCGGAACTGGGCGAACCGGAATTCGCTTAGGCGCCCAGCTCGGCGCAAGCGGCGCGGATTTCGCCGCGTAGCCAAGCATTGGCCGGCTCGCGGTCATGCAGCGGATGCCAGACCATCACCGTGGCGTAATCCGGCAAATCCAGCGGCAACGGCACCCATTGCAGCGGCTGGTTTTGCGCAAGCTGCTCGGCGGTACGCTTAGGAAAGGCCATGACCATGTCGGTTTGCGCCACAATCAACGGCGCCGACAAGAAATGCGAAACCGTCAACGCCACCCGCCGCTCCAGGCCGCGCTCGGCCAGCCAGCTATCGACCTGGCCGCTGCCGGCGCCGGTACCGGACAGCATGATGTGCGGTAGGCCAATGTATTCCTCCAGGGTCAATTGCGGATTCACGACCGGATGGCCGAGCCGCGCCACGCAGACCATGCAGTCTTCGAACAAGGTCCGGCAATGCAGATGCTTGGGCGGGTTCAGCATCACTTCGAAACCCAACAGCAAATCGATTTCGCCCTGCTCCAGCGCTTCAAGCGGAAACCGGTTGCTGGTGCGCTTGAAGTGTACGTTCACCCCCGGCGCCTGGCGGGCGATGCGCGGCGCCAGTTTCGGCAATAGCAAGGCCTCGACGTAATCGGTAGCGGCAATCGCGAACGAGCGCCGGCTGCCGGCCGGATCGAACGGGGCCGGTGCCTTGATCAACCCTTCCACCTCCTTCAGCACCGCCGCTACCGGCTCTACCAGCGCCAGGGCCCGCGCGGTCGGTACCATGCCGGCCGGGGTTTTCACCAGCAACGGGTCTTCCAATTGCTGGCGCAAGCGCTGCAGCACGTGGCTCATCGCCGACTGGCTGATGAACATGCGCTCCGCCGCCCGCGACACGCTGCGTTCTCGCATCAGCAAATCGAAAGCGACCAGCAAATTCAAATCGAAGGTTCTCAAATCGGCCATAGCTGGATTCCCGCAAATTTTTAGCGCCGCATGTTAGCGAAAACGCCTCGACAACCGGCATCGAAAAAATTCATCAGCGCATGAATATTCGCCATTTTACCCACGGCTGGCGTCGGCCTAGAGTATGCACCGACGCCGCCGTTGAGCTCGGTTCCTCCCAAGGGTCTCGCAAAAATCCGAGCAAACGGCGCGTCGCCCGAATTCGGATCGCCGCCGGCGCCAGGCGGCCGGATTTCGGCCTTAGCGGCTACCGAACCGGGCCAACTCGAGTTGGCCTAATAACTCACTTTCAGGAGAATCCTCATGCCTTTGTGGAAAGTCTACCATCCGACCGGCGCCTTCAGCGCCGCAGACAAACAACAGTTGGCGGAAAACATTACCAACGTTTATGCCGGCGTACCTATCCCTAGGTTTTATGCCGTGGTCATTTATGAAGAAGTGGAGCCGGGCAATTGCTTCGTCGGCGGCGTACGCAACGACAAGTTTGTTCGCTTCAAGGTTGACCAGATCGCCCGAACCCTACCCGGCCCCATCATACGGGAATGGTGGATGCGGACGCTGGACGAAGTGATTGCGCCATTTGTCAAAGAGCGCGGTTTCGATTGGGAAATTTCCATCGACGAAACCCCGTTCGATCTTTGGTCGTTGCAAGGCGAACTGCCGCCGCCGTTCGAATCGGTCGCGGAAAAACGCTGGGTGGCCGAGAACAAGGCCAGCCCCTACACCTATCAAGAAAAGCTGCCTGCCGGCCACTTTTTATTGACGCCAGGCGTGACGGGTTAGTAACGAACAAGTGACCGGCCCGAAATGAGCCGGTCGCTGCTTCCGCCAGCCGTTCACCTCGTGTTACCCGTGCGCCGGATTGTTCTGGCACGGCGTAATCGACTACACAGGAATTCATACTATGGCCTATCAAACCATCAATCCGGCAAGCGGCGAATTACTCGCCTCCTATGCCGAACTCTCCGATGCTGAGCTGGAACTTGCCATCGCCAACGCCGACCAGGCGTATAAAACCGACTGGCGGCATCGGGCCATCGACGAGCGCGCCAAGATCGTCGCCAAGGCGGCGGCCATCCTGCTGGAAAGAAAAGCGGAGTACGCGCACTATTTGACGCTAGAGATGGGCAAGCTGATCGGGGAAGCCCAAGCCGAAGTCGAGCTTGCCGCCGCGATCCTCGATTACTACGCCGACAATGCCGCGAGCTTTCTACAACCCAAAACCTTGCCGAATGCGCGCAATGCTCAGGTACTGATCGAGCCGATTGGCGCGATTCTGGGCATTGCACCGTGGAATTTTCCGTACTACCAGGTGGCGCGCATCGCCGGGCCGCAATTGATGGCCGGCAACGTACTGGTGCTGAAGCACGCGGAAAACGTGCCGCAAGCGGCGCTGGCCTTGTCGCGGTTGTTCGCGGACGCCGGCGCGCCGAACGGCGTTTACACCAATCTGTTTGCCGGTATCGAGCAAATCGGCCGCGCCATCGCCGACCCGCGCATTCGCGGCGTCACGATCACCGGCAGCGAACGCGCCGGGGCGGCCGTGGCCGAACGCGCCGGCCGGGCATTGAAAAAAGTCGTCGCGGAAATGGGCGGCAGCGATCCGCTGATCGTGCTGGAAGACGCGCCGCTGGCAGCGGCGCTGGACGGCGCGGTATTCGGCAGGATGTTCAACAACGGCCAATGCTGCGTCGGCTCCAAGCGGATTATCGTGGTCGGCCGCCAGCGCGCCGCGACGTTCCTGGACGGATTCACCGCGCGCTTGGCGGCGCTGCGGGCCGGCGATCCGATGAATACGCAGACGACGTTGGCGCCGGTGGCTTCGGAAACGGCCTTGAACCGGCTGCTGGAGCAAATCGGCCAAGCTAAACAGGCCGGCGCGCAGATTGCGCTGGGCGGCAAACGCCTCGCCCGGCCCGGCTATTTTCTGCAACCGACCGTGATTACGGGCATAGACGAACATAATCCGGTGTTTAACCAGGAACTGTTCGGACCGGTCGCGGCGTTCCACGTGGTCGACAACGCCGAACAGGCGATTGCATTAGCCAACGCCACGCCTTACGGCCTCGGCGCCTCGGTATTCACGGCCGACATCGAACGCGGCCGCGCGCTTGCCGCGCAAATCGACTGCGGCATGGTATTCGTCAACCAGCCGGCGTGGACCGCTCCGGAACTGCCGTTCGGCGGCGTCAAAAACTCCGGTTACGGCCGCGAGCTGGCCGAGCGCGGTTTCTACGAGTTCGTCAACGAGAAACTGGTCAACCTGGCGCCGGCCGGCGCCTGTCTTTGGGGGCCGGCGGCGTTGGACTGATACGAGACGGCGACCGATTCCGGCACTTTCCAATCACGGATCGGCCACTGATTTATCCACCAAGCGCGCATAAAAAAAGGAAGGCCGAGGCCTTCCCTTTTTTGCTGAAATGGGCTCAGCTTAGAATTGGAAACCTACGTAACCGCCGGCATTCAGGCCGTCAGTCGGCGTACCATCCAAGTCACCGGTTGAATAGTGATAGCGAGTATCGGCACCCACCACGATGCCTCTCCAGATTTCGTAGTCGACACCGGCACCGAAGTTCATGCCCGCATTCAATACGGAAACTGCGTTAGACGGAACACCCAAGATGTTGATGTCCAAACCTACAGGAATGATCCAAGGACGCAATTTGCTGCCGTGCATGAATTTGATTTTCGGCGAAGCGTTGATTCTTAAACGGGCGTCAGTCGAAGTTGTGTTGTTAGTTGCAACAGCTACGGGAGTACCATCGACTAATGGAGTGAAATAACCTGATGATACAGCGTTCACACCGCTACCATATTGTGCGTATTCAATGCCTAATTCAACGAGGAACGATGTACCGTCCATCAAACCGAAAAGGTCATTATTGACGTTGAAGTCGAACGCGCCGCCAAAGTAAAAGCCATCGTTATTTTCGTTGTTGGACAAGAAAGCGCCTTTGTTTACGGCACCCAACAAACCGGGACTACCTCTGTCTTGATCCAAAGTGGTGAAACCGCCACGAACCATAACCAAGTTGTCTTTAGAGCCGGAAACCGCCGGGGCAGACTTCATGGAAGCCATCCAGTGGTCCAGTTCTTCGATTTTCGCGGTTTCGGTAGACGCTTTAGCCGATGTCGTTTTAACACGGCTCAATTCCGCCTGCATGGCTTGCATTTGCTCGGCCATTTGTTGCATTTGCAGTTCCAGCGCTTCGGTTTTTCTAGCGGCGGCATCGGCAACCCGCTCGGCTTTGGTATCGGCTGCTTGAACCGGCGCCGCCATAGCCATCGTCAAAGAAGCGGCAGCGATTCCTAGCGCCAGTTGAGATTTATTGAAAGTCATTGTCGTCCCCCCAAGGGTTATTGTTGTAAGACAGCCTGCAATTTGCAAAAACGCAACACAGTATTTTTCGACGCTGGCAATAATAGCAGCACTTTCCTACCGACACAAGTTTTATGTTGATTTTTTGCACGAATAAAAACTTTTAATTTTCAATAGGATATTAAAAACAAGTAAAGTTTAACAAGAGAATGTTAAAAAAAAACAACATCTCGTTTAAAATAAACACTCCAATCGCAATCCGCACCGTCAAGGCGCAACTATGTTCGGACTGATAAGCCGCCTACCCGGATTCGGATGCGCTAAAATCGCGGCAACCAGCCGAATTTTCGACGACAAGCCTCAATGACATCTGCAACAGACATCCTCATCATCGGCGGCGGCATCAGCGGCTTTCTAACCGCGCTGGAACTTGCGGCCGCCGGCTGCCAAGTGACGATTTTGGACAAATCGGCGGCAGCGCGCGAAGCCTCCTGGGCCGGCGGCGGGATTTTGCTGCCCATCTATCCTTGGCGCCAATCCACAGCCATTTCCGACCTGGTCGAGAACAGCTTGAAACGCTATCCGCCGCTGTGCGCGAAACTCGATACCGAGACGGGCATAGACCCCGAATGGACGCCGTGCGGCATGCTGATTTGTAAGAATCCGGACATAACGGCTGCGAGAGCCTGGTGCTTAGATCGCGGCATCGCTCACCACCCCGTCACCGAAGCCTTAACCCCCGGGCTTAACACCCAATTGCTAAATCCGTTGTGGCTGCCGGACATTGCCCAAGTCCGCAATCCCAGATTACTCAGAGCTTTGCAAACCTATTTGCTGAAAAACGGGGTCCGCATCCTGGAACATAGCCGCATCGTGGCGGTCGAGCGCCGCAACAATCGTTTGACCGCCATTTTGAGCGAGCACCAGCGCTTTACCCCCCACCACACCGTCGTTTGCGCCGGCGCATGGACCGCCGAATGGCTGACTACTTGGCTGCCGGATAGCGCCTTGCAATTGCCGATTAAGCCGGTGCGCGGGCAAATGCTGCTGTTCGACGCCGAACCGGAAACTTTATGCCGCATGGTGCTGGACGGTGACCACTACTTAATTCCGCGCCGCGACGGCAAAATTCTGGCCGGCAGCACGGTGGAAAGCACCGGCTTCGACAAGACCACCACCGACCAAGCCAAATCGGCCTTGTACCGTTTCGCGACCGAGTTGCTGCCGGCGCTCAAAAAATACCCGATAGCCGCCCATTGGGCCGGCTTGCGTCCCGGTACGCCGGACGGCGTGCCGTTTATCGGCCCGCATCCGGAAATCGAAAACTTAAGCATCAACGCCGGTCATTTCCGCAACGGCCTGGTGATGGGGCCTGCATCGGCCGCTTTGCTTGCCGACTTGATATTGCAACGCCCATCCGCCCTAGACCCCAGCCATTACGCGCTCAAGCGTTAACGCCATGAATCTCTATCCCTTGCTTCGTCCGTTGTTGTTCGCGCTTGACCCGGAGCGCGCGCACCATGCCACCTTACAGCTACTGGAAACAAGCCGCCGGCTCGGCCTAAGCCGGCTGGCATTTCCGAATCTGCCGGACAAACCGGTCGAAGCGATGGGTTTGCAATTTAAAAATCCGCTCGGCCTCGCCGCCGGACTGGATAAAAACGGCGAGTACATAGACGCGCTGTCCGCGGTCGGATTCGGTTTCCTCGAAATCGGCACGGTTACGCCACGTCCGCAACCCGGCAATCCCAAACCGCGTTTGTTCCGCTTACCGGAGCATCAGGCCATCATCAATCGCATGGGCTTTAACAACCTAGGCATCGAGCATTTGCTGCGGCAAGTGGAACAATGCCGCTACCGCGGGATTTTAGGAATCAATATCGGCAAAAACGCCGATACTCCGATAGAGCAAGCCCGCGAAGATTATTTGACCGGATTACGTAAAAGCTATGCGGCCGCCAGCTACGTCACCATCAACATTTCCTCGCCCAACACCCAAAACTTGCGCCAACTGCAACAAGGCGATGAAATCAGACAACTGCTGGATGCCTTGAAACAAGAACAGACGATCTTGCAACGGCAGCACGGTAAATACACGCCAATCGCGGTCAAAATCGCCCCGGACTTGACCCCGGAACAGGTCAGACATATCGCGGATCTGCTGCTTGCATTCGGCATGGACGCGGTGATAGCCACCAACACCACCATCGCCCGCGAGTCCGTCGCCGGCCACCGCCTCGCCGAGCAAGCCGGCGGCCTGAGCGGCGCGCCGCTCAGGCAACGCGCAACCGCCGTGGTGGCACAATTGGCCGACGCCCTGCAAGGCAAACTGCCCATCATTGCCGCAGGCGGCATACTGAGCGCGCAAGACGCGCAAGAAAAACTGGATGCCGGCGCGCGGCTGATCCAAGTTTATAGCGGGCTGATCTATAGAGGCCCGGAGCTGGTGCGCGAGATCGTGTGCGGTTTGTAAACCCGAAAGCACACAATCGCCAAGGCAAGCTAAGACTTGGCCGCGTTGCGCCGGCGGCCGAACCCAAGCCAAGCGATCAACGTTCCGGTCAGCCATACGCTAACCAGGGGACCAATGACGCCGTCGTAGCCGCTGACCAAATACAGGTGGTCCGCCTGATGGTTAAGCTCGAACAAGTCCTTGGTGACCTTGATCTGCCAGACCCAGCCGGCGTGACAACCGATACAAACTCCCAAGTTACCTGCAAAACGCAGCCTTAGCAGCGCCAAAAACACGCCGATCACAAACAGTGAAATAAACGCATCGAGAATTTTGGGATTCGCCAAATTCGCGAATGCCTGCGCCGTCAACACAAAACCGCTGGTCAACGTTTGTTGCGCGACCGCTATCTGCACGTCGCTCTTTAAAAAATGCAGTGCCGCAAAATACAACGAAGTCAGCGCCACAGCCGGGTAAACGCCGATGCTGCGCTTTAAAAAACTCAACAATAAGCCGCGAAACAGCAGTTCTTCGCCGACGCCGATGAATAAAGACGCAAGCAACGCCAAACCGAGTTTGCCGGCCAAGCCCCCTGCCGACCAATGCCGCTTGGCATCCCACACCTGAATATCCAAGGCCACCAACAAGGCAATGAGCGGCGTCAAAGTAAGCAAACTCAACAATAACCCTCGGGCTAGCTGACGAAAAAAGGTTTTTGTGGATGCAAATCCCAAATCCGCCCAACTAAAACCGAGATACGGCCTTAGCGGGAATACGCTAAGCAATAAGAAAGCCAGCGTCAGCTTGCTGATCCACTTGTGTAGCGGTAAAAAATCGCCGCCTAGCTGCATCACTCCGTAAGCCGCCACGCAAGCTAATCCGATTAACAAAAGCAAACACAGCAGCGGCGCCAACCCGGCGCGTAGCCCGGCAATCAACGAAAATCTCCCCATAACGTCTGTACGGCCGCCAACGCCGACAATACCGCGGTTTCCGTACGCAAAATGCGCGCGCCCATCCGCACCGGCACAAAGCCCGCTTGCTTGGCCCATTCGCGCTCCTGCTCGCTAAATCCGCCTTCCGGACCGGACAACAAGGTCAGTTGCTGCGCCTCGGGCTGCACATCCGCCAAACTCCGTTCCGCGTAGGGATCCAGAAATACTTTGCAACCCTGTTGACAATCAAGCCAAGCGGACAATTCGCTGACCTCGGTCAACGCCGGCACACGGGTTCTGCCGCATTGCTCCGCCGCGTGTTGCACAATGCCGCGCCAATGCTGTACCCGCTGCTGCTTTTTGTCGTCGCTGAATTTGATCACGCAACGTTCGGTCAGCAAGGGCGTGATGTGCGCCACCCCCAACTCCACCGCTTTTTGCACGGCAAAATCCATGCGGTCGCCGCGCGAAATGCCCAAACCCAGATGCACCGCCAACGGCGACTCCAGGTCTCGCGCTTCGAAGGCCTGCACCTCCACCCTGACCGCTTTGCGGCTCACCTCGCTGAAGCGTCCCAGGTATTCTCCGCCCGAGCCGTTGAATAACACCACCGGCTGATCCTGACGCAAGCGCAGCACGCTGCGCACATAATGCGCTTGCGCCTCGTCCAGCGTGACCCGCCCCCCTACGTTCAAAGCCATATCCACGAATATTCTCGATACGCGCATCAGTCTTGCACCGCAATCCGTATGCCTTCCCAGGCCGCCTCCGCCATCAACTCGATCTCCTGCTCGCTGATCACGTAAGGCGGCATGAAATAAATCACGTTCCCCAAGGGACGCAACAACACGCCGCGCTGCAAGGCATGGCGATAAACGCCGAGACCGCGCCTTTGCTGCCACGGAAACGGCAGGCGGGCGGCTTTGTCCCGGACGAGTTCTATCGCCACTATCATGCCGGTCTGCCTGACTTCGCCAACGTTGGGATGCTCGGCAAAGCGTTCGACCGCCCGCGCCATCGCCGCCGCCAATTGCCGATTCCGGCCCAAGACGTCGTGGGTTTGAAAAATGTTCAAGGTCGCCAAGGCTGCGCTGCAAGCCAGGGCGTTGCCGGTGTAACTATGCGAATGCAAAAACGCGCTCAAATTTTGGTAATCGTCGTAAAAAGCCTGGTAGACCCGGTCGGAAGTCAATACCGCCGACAACGGCAAATAGCCGCCGGTTAGTCCCTTGGACAGACACATAAAATCCGGACTGATGCCGGCTTGTTCGCAAGCGAACAGCGTGCCGGTGCGGCCGAAACCCACCGCGATTTCGTCGGCGATCAAATGTACTCCGTACCGGTCGCAGGCCTCGCGCAGACGGGCAAGATAGACCGGATGATACATGCGCATAGTGCCGGCACATTGCACCAACGGTTCGACGATCACCGCGCAAACCGAATCGGCATGTTGCTCCAGCGTTTGCCGCATGTGCTCGAAGCGGCGTAAGGAATAAGCCTCCCAACTCTCACCGGTGTCGCGGTGAAAGCAGTCCGGCCCCGGAACCGTGATCACCTCCATCAGCAACGGCGCGTAAGTATCCTTGTACAACGCCACGTCGCCGACCGCCAAGGCACCCAAGGTTTCGCCGTGATAACTGTTTTCCAAGGTGATGAACTTGGTTTTCTGCGGCTGGCCGCAATTGCGCCAATAGTGAAAACTCATTTTCAAGGCGATTTCGACGGCCGACGACCCGTTATCCGCATAAAAGCATTTGTCCAGGCCCTGCGGCGTAATGGCCACCAGCTGTTCCGCCAGTTCCACGGCCGGCAAATGGGTAAAGCCGCCCAGAATCACATGCTCCAGCGTATCGATTTGCCGTTTGACGGCTTGACTGATGTCCGGATTGGCGTGGCCGAACAAATTGACCCACCAGGAACTGACCGCATCCAAATAGCGCCGACCATCGAAATCTTCCAGCCATACTCCCTGCCCGGACTTGATCGGAATCAGCGGCAACCATTCGTGGTCCTTCATCTGGGTGCAAGGATGCCAAACGACGGCCAGATCGCGCTCGCTAATCGCTCGATTATTCACGGCAGCCACCGGTAAAGATATACTGCCCGTTAGAGAGTTTTCCTAATGCCGTGACCACCGCTCGCTCCAAGCTCAATGCTGCGTTAAACCGGTTATTTTGCCACAGCCATAGCACAAATCGGCAACCAACCGGAAACACAGCGGCAAGCCCATTGAATGGGGCTCGCAACATCCGATTCAAAATCGCGATTGAATGACGCAAAGCCGAGTTTCATAAAATCGTTTGTCAATCTCTGCTTTAATACCCGGCCTAGGCCGCAGGAATAAATAGGAACAGGCACTCTAGCCGATGCGCAGATACAATCAATACAGGAGACAATGGATGCTGACCATAGCAAAGCCCGAATCCGCCCGCTCCGGCGGTAAATCATTGCTGCTGGCGCTGTTACTGGGGACGCAGATGTGCCCCAGCGCCAAAGCCGCCCCCATTCAGGCATCGGTCGATTCCGCCGGAGCAGCCGGCAATGCGGCCAGCGCTCACGCTACGGTCAGTAGAGACGGTTCCGTGGCGTTCGAGTCTCTGGCCAGCAATCTGGTGGCAAACGACAGCAACGCTGTGCAAGACATCTTTTTGCACCGGCGCAAAACCGGGGAAACCGTGTTGGTTTCGGTGGATTCGTCCGGGGTCCAGGGCAACAAGGCCAGCTCGGCGCCCGGTATTTCCGCCAACGGCCGCCGCATCGTCTTTCAATCCAGCGCCACGAATTTGGTAGCCAACGATAGCAACGGCGCCGCCGACATTTTTTTGCGCGATCTGGAAAGCGGGGAAACCCGGCGCATTTCGCTGAGCTCGGACGGAACGCAGAGCAACGGTGCCAGCCAAGCGCCGACCATCTCGGCGGACGGGAACTGGGTGGTGTTTAGTTCGAGAGCGTCGAATCTGGTCGAGGGGGACGACAATGGCCTGATGGATATTTTTATACACAACGTAGAAACCGGAACCACGGAACGGATCAACCCCGATTTAGACATCGGCACTATCCTCAGCTTCTCGCCGTTATGGGCATCGATTTCCCTAAACGCCCGCCGGATAGGCTATAGCTATCAATTGATTTACCGCGCGCCAGACAATGAATTGACACAGGAAACCCGGACTTACGTGTTCGACCGTAAATTGGGAAAAACCGAACGGGTTTATCGTAGCGACGGTAAAGATCCGAGCTTCATTCAAACACCTCTGATCACCAACAACGGCCGAATCTTGGCCGATTTCGGAATAGTCTCCAAGAATCTGTGGATCGTTAGAAGCCTCAACCGCAAAACCGGCAACACATCGATTTACCCGGTCGCCGCCAAGGGACTGGCCGACAGCATCACGCTCAAGCCCGGCATCGCCGCCAACGGTCGCTGGATTGCCTATCAACTTGCGAAGCCAAACTCGGACGGCTCCAGTGGAATTCAACAAGTATATGTACGCCGGTTTAAACCGTAATCACCGTTACCCTTGCTTTCGCAGTTGAAGCGATGACTGCGGACACGGCGAGGCCAAGCTCGCCGCTAGGCATTTTGAGGCTCACCGAATCTTCGCAACCAGCCGGCGCGATGGGTTCCAAAGCCGGTCCGCACCAAAATTTACTCACAGGTTTACTCACTGTTTTCTACACTTAAGCCCAAGCTGACTTAAGGTTTTCCGGTTAACACCATGGCAAATCAGATTTTTATCCCGACCAACCTGGTTTCCGGCATTTCGATGCTTTGGCTGGCGACGGTCTTGTTGGGTCCTAATGTGCACGCCGCGCCTGCCGGCATGCTGTGCGCTTCCACAGACGCGGCCGGCCGGGTCGGTAACGAAGCCAGCTTCGGACAAACTATCTCAACCACCGGCCGCTGGATCGCTTATTCGTCGGTCGCTACCAATTTAGTCGCGGGCGACAGCGGCATAGAAGACGTGTTTGTGTTCGACAGGGTGCAGAAGAAAAATCGGCTGGTTTCGGTCAACCAAGACGGCGAATCGGGCGATTCCGCCAGCTTCGAACCCACGATGTCCGGCAACGGCCGTTGGCTGGCTTTTCGCTCCTTTGCCAGCAACCTGATAGAAACCGACGGCAACCAGTTTGGCGACATTTTTTTAACCGACCGCATCAAGGGCCACACCACGCGGGTTTCGGCAAGCAGTGACGGCGGGGACGGCAACGGCGAAAGCTATGCGCCTGCGCTGTCCGCCAACGGCCGCTGGCTGGCCTTCGCATCGGCTGCGAGCAATCTGCTGGTCGGAGACGACAACGGCGTGGACGACGTTTTTTTGTACGACAAGCAACGCAAAACGCTGAGCCGGGTATCGGCCGGAACAACCGGCGCCGTTAACGACGGTAACAGCAATTTTCCCAGCATTTCCGCGACCGGCCGCTGGATTGCCTTCACCTCTGCTGCCGACAACCTGGTCGGCAACGACGGCAACGGGCACGCCGACATTTTTCTGTACGACAAAAAAGCCGCTAGTCTAGCCTTGATACCCGGCCCCGGAGCAAACGGCGACAGTAAAAGCGCGTCGATTTCCGGCAACGGCCGCTACATCGCCTTTGCATCCGCGGCCAGCAATCTGGTGAACGGAGACAACAACGGCAAAACCGACATTTTCGTATACGACGTTAAAAAAGCCAGCACTACCCGCGTCACACAGGGCATTGCGGCGGAAAGCAACGGCGATAGCGCCGATCCGTCGATTTCCGCCAACGGCCGCTGGATCGTATTCGCCTCGTCCGCCAGCAATTTGGTCGCTGCTGACGATAACGGCGTGGACGACATATTTTTGTACGACGTGAAAACCCGCCAAACCCAACTGCTGTCGGTCGGGGGCAATGGCGGCAGTTATACGCCGACGATTTCCGCTAACGGCAAATGGGCGGCGTTTGCTTCCGAAGCCGGTAATTTGATTGATAATGACGACAACGGTAAACGGGATATTTTTTTGCGCAGACGCTGAGCGCGCGGCTTGGCACTAACTAAAAAAACCCTTGGAATTTTTACTGTTGCGAAAAATCAGCGGCCGCTCCTGTTCCGCCACGGCCGCTTGCCGGGCGTCGGCAATGATTTGATCCACTTTATTGCGGTTGGGCGACTTGCTGCATACCGGATCGGTACTGAAGATGTCTTGATTGAACAAATACGCTTGGCAGCGGCAACCGCCGAAGTCCTTGTGCTTTTCGTCGCAGCTGCGGCAAGGCTCCTGCATCCATTCGGTACCGCGGAAAAAATTGAAGGTTTTCGATTCGTTCCAGATCTGTTCTATGCTGAAGTCCTTGACGTTGGGACAGTCCAGTCCCGGCAACTCGCGGGCGGAATGGCAAGGCAGCGCGGTACCGTCCGGAGCGATAGTCAAAAAAGTCGTGCCCCAGCCGTTCATGCAGGCTTTGGGTCGGTCTTCGTAATAATCCGGCACCACGTAATAAATCTTCATTTTGCCGGCGACTTTTACCTTATACGCCTGGGCGATTTTCTCGGCTTCCTCGAATTGTTCCTTGGTTGGCAGCAAGGCGTCGCGGTTGATGTGCGCCCAGCCGTAATACTGGGTGTTGGCCAGTTCCAGGTAATCGGCACCGAGGTTTTCGGCCATTTCCAGAATTTGCGGCATCTGATGAATGTTCTGGCGGTGGATTACCACGCATAACACCATAGGGTAACCGTGTTTCTTGATCAGGCGGGCGACTTCCTGTTTTTGTTGGTAGGTCGCGGTACCGGCAATGTGGTCGTTCAGCTCCTGAGTGCTGGCCTGGATACTGACCTGAATGTGATCGAGACCGGCCTGTTTTAGCTCGACGATTTTGTCTTCGCTCAGCCCGTAACCGGAAGTAATCAGATTCGAGTAATAACCCAGCTCGCGGGCGTAGCGCACCAGTTCGGTCAAGTCTTGCCGGGTCAAAGGTTCGCCGCCGGAAAAGCCCAGTTGCACCGCACCCATTTTGCGCGCCTGACTGAGCACCCGTTTCCAGTCGTCGGTACTCAGCTCATCCGGGTATTTGGCGTAATCCAAGGGATTCGAGCAATACGGGCATTGCAGCGGGCATTTGTAACTCAGTTCCGCCAGCAGCCAGCGCGGCGGGGTGATGTTAGCCTTGTTTGATCCAGCCATGTTGCAGGGCGATGTTCAGGAAATTGTGGATGTCGTTGCTCAAGCCGCTGGTCTCGAATTTGGCTTCCAGTGCCTCGACGATTTGCGCCGGGTTATGAGCGCCATCGCACAGCTTGAGGATTTCGGCAGAGCTTTGGTTCAGCTCGACCATGCCTTCCGGATAGAGAATCACGTATTTTTGCTGGGCTTCTTCCCATTGCAGGCGGTGCAACGGCGAGAATTGCAGGATTTGGTCGGGGTTGATCGTCATTGGGCTTCGGATTTGAAAAAGGTGATTGCCGGTTTACACGGCTTCGATGTCTTCAAAAATATCCGCCATCGGTAAGCGGATATTCAAACTGCTCAAGTCGCAATCGGCTTCGCCGACGTAATCGTGCAGCAGCCAATCGTTGTCGGCAGTACGGCGGAAGCATTCCACCCGACGGGCTTCGATGTCGACGACCAGGTATTCTTTTAGTGAATCCAGCTTACGGTAAGCGACGAATTTGCCGCCGCGGTCATAGTTTGCGGTCGAGTCGGACAATACTTCGACGATCAGCGTCGGATTCGATATGAATTGCTCCGATTTACGGTCTTCCGGATGACAGGACACCATGACGTCGGGATAGAAAAACGCATCGGCGGCTTCGACTTTCAATTTCATATCGGCAACGTAAGCCCGGCAAGGTGTGCCGCGCAGGCGCTGTTTCAACGCCGCGAAAATATTGCCGGAGACGATAACGTGATCCTGCCGCGCGCCCAGCATGGCAAACACCTCGCCGGCGACAAACTCGTGCTTTTCAGCCTGGGTTGCTTCCCAAGCCAGATAATGTTCGGCACTGAAACGTAGCCGTGCGGCGGTTTGCATGTTATTGCTCGATATTGAAATACGGCGGCATGTCGGCGACGTAGGCCAGATACATCGCGTCGGCCATGGTCCACAGCACGTCGAGCTTGAATTTCAGGATGTCCAGCATGCTCTCTTGTTGTTCGCGGGTTTTGTACCAGTCCAGCGTCAGTTCCAGGCCGTGCTCAACATCGCGGCGGGCCTCGGTCAGGCGCTTTTTAAAATAGGCATAACCTTCTTGCTCAACCCAAGGATACACGTCCGGCCAATTGTCCAAGCGCTGTTGATGGATTTTCGGGGCGAATAGTTCCGTCAATGACGAGCTGGCAGCCTCGTGCCATTCGGCGCGACGGGCGAAATTGACGTAGGCGTCGACCGCGAAACGCACCCCCGGCAATACGTGTTTCAGCGAAGTGATTTCCTCGCGGCTCAAACCGACCGCGATACCCAGTTGGATCCAGGCCTCAATGCCACCGGTATCACCCGGGTGGCCGTCGTGATCCAAAATGCGCTGCACCCACTTGGCGCGGGTTTCCCGGTCCGGGCAATTGGCCATGATGTTGGCGTCCTTGATCGGAATCATCACCTGGTAATAAAAGCGGTTGGCGACCCAGCCTTGCAGCTGTTCTTTGGTCAGCTTACCTTCGTTCATCAGCACATGCATCGGGTGATGGATGTGATAGTACTTTTCCATGCCGCGCAATTTGGCTTCGAATTCTTCGCGGCTCCAGGGTTGATTGTCAGCAGTCATTTAACACCTTTTGTTATAAGTCGATTTCCAAACCGTCGTAAGCCACTTCGATGCCGTTGGCCTCCAGGATCTTACGCTCAGCCGAATCTTCGTCGAGAATCGGATTGGTGTTATTGATATGAATCAAAATCTTACGAGCGTTCGGCACGCCGTTCAACACTTCGATCATGCCGCCGGGACCGGATTGCGGTAAATGGCCGATTTCGCGAGCACGCTTTTGGCTGATGCCACGAGTGACCATTTCGTCGTCGGTCCAGAAGGTGCCGTCCACCAGCAAACAATCGACGTTTTGCATCGCAGCATACACTTGCCGTTCTATCTCGCCCAGCCCCGGCGCGTAATACAGTTTTTTTCCCGTGGAGATTTGCTCTATGATCACGCCGATATTGTCGCCGTCGTGCGGATCGTGACGGTGCGGCGAGTACGGCGGCGCCTTGCTTTTCAACGCATGGGCATAAAGCCGGATGTCGTCTATGCCGGGAATCTCGAACGGGGTTTCGTCGCAGGCAATGGCATGATGGTTGACCGTGCAGTAATCCTTCAGCATGATGAACAACGGAAAACCGCTGGTCAAATCCTGCTTGACCATTTCAGTGCAATACACGTCCAGCGGTTTGCCTTCGCGCAGCATCAACATGCCGGTGGTATGGTCGATCTGGCTGTCGATCAGCAGCACGGCCTTGATGCCGGTGTCGCGTATGCCTTGCTTGGGCTGGATGGCCGGAAAGGCTTCCAGTTGGGCGCGAATGTCCGGCGAGGTATTGAACAGCAGCCAGTTGCGGTCGTCGGTACTAATAGCGATGGACGATTGGGTGCGAGCTTTGCCGTTGAATTCGCCTCTGCGGTAACGGCCGCAATTGTCGCAATTGCAGTTCCATTGCGGGAAACCGCCGCCGGCGCCGGCGCCGAGAACTCTTATTTTCATGATGAGCTTGGTTGTAAGTCGGGTTTAAATGATAAGGGATAAGAAAACGGCAGGCAAAAAAAAGGGGCAGCTACTGCCCCTTTTTCGTACACAACTGTTAATGCTTAACGGTTGTAAATGTACATGGTCACTTCGAAACCGAAACGCATGTCGTTGTAAGCTGGTGTTTCCCATTTCATTTGCATACCCTCCAGAGGTGTTTTAGTTGTGTGCTAGCTTGATCAAGCTATCCGAAGTATACGATGAAGCGTTTCTCCGTGCAATAGCGTTGACGGCCCGTAAAATACCGACTTCAATTCAAAAAACCATTACTCTCCGCTTCGCGTAAACCGAGCAAACAGGCTTTAGCTTGGAAGAACATTAGCGGCAGGCTCGAGGTCTTTACGTTCGGCACCCTGCTCAGGTTTTCGGCACGAGAAAAAGTTCAAAAAATGCCCGCCCCAGCCTGAAAACCCTAACGCGCTTATTCTAGGCTGTCGGACAATCTAACGCCTATTTGTCTCTGTCCACGATTCAAGCAGGCGCAACGGCAGCAGCTCGCCCGACCGTCGACTCATAGCTCTGCCCACCGTTCAGTTGCGCCCGTATCGCGCCTTGCTTTGCTCTTCCCCGGCCAGGGCTACAGGCTTTTGGTTAGCCGCCTGCACCGAAGCCGTTTCAAGCAGTAACAGCATAGAGACGATAATCAGCATCCTATTCAAAAACCGGTGAAACCGCGCTTCCGCCGTCATCGCCTCTCGCAAGCCGCGACCTGAACAAACATTCCTATTCATTGATTGATCTTACCTATGTTTATCGCTCACAAAATTTTTAGCGTGTGGCCAATTCGAATAACTAGGGAACTGCTCAGAACAAAAACCTAGTCATTCGAATGGGCGAAACGAATAAAAGAAAGGGACGAAAATTCGTCCCTTTCCCTGACTATAGCGAGTTAACGCCTGTTAATGGCCGCCGCCGCCACCTCCGTTAGAACCGGAAGGGCTGATCGCATCCGGCATCGGCGGCGCATGCAATGCCGCCGCCGGCCAGCCGCCGTCCTTAGCCTTGGGATTGGGCGCACGCTTGAAGCTGACCTTCATCGCATGGCACAAATCGCAACCGATCACTTGTCCGGCTTCCACCTTGATTTTCTTGCCTTTGTCGCTGACAAATTCGCGAGCCACCAAGGTTTTGGACAAACGGGTACCTTTGTGATCCTTGCCGTGGCAAGCCGCACATTGGTCTTCGCCGTCCGGGCCTGGCTTATAAGCCATCTCGCTGTGCCAGCCGCCGTTGCCGACCTTGCTCTTGAAGTCGTCGACATGAATGCCGTCGGCGTTTTTCCACCAGGCTTCGTTGACCGTATCGCCGACCGGATGCAAACCGTGCGGGCCGGCCAGGAACGCGTTTTGCGCGGTATCGTTGACGTTCGGCACTACCGTCGCGGAACCTCGGTACCCTTGCGCTACGCCGAGCTGCTTGCCGTGCACCAACTTCCCGTTGTCGGCCACCAAACCGCTGTCGAAATCGTCCTTGACGTGGCAGACCGAACATTCGGCGATATTACCGTCGTAGCCTTGCAATTGCTTGGCGGTGACGTTGTCGTTGGCGTCCGGATTCGGGTTAGGCCAAATCGCGTGCGAACCGCCGTGACAGGTCGAACAAGTCAGGTTGCCGTTAGCCCCGGAACCGTGCACGTCCCCGCTTTTGCGATACAAGGCTTGCGATAACGGTTGCTCGGCATAACTGGTGGTGGTTTTTTCCAAGCGCTGTTCGGTCAACGGCATCACTGCAAAGCGCGCGTTGATCGGCGTCATCGACCACCCCGATTTGTCGCCATCCATCCAGGCCTGCTTGAGCGAGCCGGCACTGAACACGTTGGCCAAGGTGTGATTGACGTGGCCGCTGTCGCTATGCGAGCTGGACAAGGTATCGCCTTCTTTCAGATTGGCATCGCCGATATGGCAGGAACCGCAATCCGGCTCGTCCAACCACGGACGGCGAAAGTCGACCGGTTGACTTTTCAACAGATTGGCTTCCGCTGTCGCCAAACTGCTGTAGTCGTAACCATTGTCGACGTCTACCCCCATCGCGCCGGCCCACATCAGGTTTTGATCGTAGCTGTCGTTGGGAAACACGTTACCCACCGCCAGCATGTCGCCGTGACAGGCATCGCATTTCAAGCCGGCGGCGTGATGGATGTCGCGGTAGCTTTTCTCGGTTTTACCGGTATGACAGGTGACGCAGTTGTCTTCCATCGCCACGTTTTCCCCGAACGGCAACATCAACTCGGCATCGCTACGCATCGGAAACAAATCCGGACGCCAGTTGTTTTTATCAGGCTCATAGTATTCGTTGGTACGCACGCCATTACCGTCAAAACTTGCGTTAACCTTAAATTTGGTTGAATCCCAAGTCGAAGGATCAGTGCCTTTCAAGCCGGAGTTATCGGGAAACGATCCATCCTCTTGCAATACCAGTGGAATGCCATTGTCGTCGTCCATTTGCGAATCCCAACCGCGCCCACCGTACATCAAAGGATGACCGCGGCTGTCGCGGACCAATTCGCCCTTGAGGTGCGCTTTACCGTCGGCACCACTAGTGACATCCGCCTTATACACCTGAAACTTGCCATGGAACGCGTGGAAAGCCCTGGAGTAATCGGAACGATTGGTCGCCGGCGATTTGGCGCCTATACCGACATCGAACTTCATCTGACTTTGATGGTGGCCGGAGCAAAAGTACATCGGCTGCGATGCAGAGGTGCCAAGATCGTCCTCAGAATAAGCATCCGCCAATTGCGACGAGTAGCTTTTCGGCCAAACTTTATTCAAATCAGGGTTCGGCCCCCATTTGACCATGTAATCATGCATCACCAGCGTGTTAAACAAAGCGGCCTTCTCTTGTGCGACAGGGTCTTCCGCATTGCCATAATCGGCGCCGGATCTGAATTTAAGCCGGACTTGCTCGGTCCAGCCTTGCGTATCGGCCGGCTTAGTCGTGCTAATCTCGTTCGTCGCATTACCGTTGTCGTCCAATTTAACCCACCGTACTTCTTTCACCCTATCGGTACGAATATCGGTATCGGTGTGACGTGGAATATCCGCGCCGGAATTAATCAGATTATTAAAGCTGGAATTTTCCGGGTGTTTGTTGGTAAAACGGTTATGGATAGCCGGCGGGTGAGCTTTCGCAGCCACTCGCACATCGGAGTCATTTTTGAAAAAGCTGCCTTTACCGGTAGCCGGCCCGGGAGAGCCGTCAGTCAACGTCAGTTCTGCCTCGGTAACCGGCGTGCGCCAAACTTGATCGTCGGCAGCGATACCGCCCGGCAAATGGCACTCGCGGCAACGGGTTTCCGATGCGGTGGTATAAACGGTATCGGCTTTTGCCACGGTAGCACCGTCGACTTTTGCTTCCACTCGCATCACGGGGTAAGGATTCACCCGGCCTTTGTCGTCCACGTTAGACGCCGGAATGAACTGTGCCACGAAGGCATTTTGAGCGGAATTGTAAGGGATCGCCTGCGGATCGTTGGCGTTATACGGGTCGGCTATGCCCGGCATGGCCCTGACGCCTTCGCCCATATCGACAAAACCGCGTATGCCTTCATCCGGTTGCGCCAGCGGCTTGGCCGGGCTAAAGCGGTTTTGCTGCCAAGCCATGTCGAAACCGGTTTGCGTGGTTCGATTTTTTTGATACATCCTGTCCCACTGCTCGGTTTTACGAACGGTTGCATCGACGAAGTCCTGGCCGGCAATGAACTCGTTTTGGGTGGGATATTGATAAGTTTTACTGCTGGGATCGGTATCATGCTTCGAAGCTGCATAATCGACGTTAGACCCCACTTTGCCCTCGCCGAACCAGTTCTGGCTGGTGGAGTTGATGGAATCCGAACCCACGGGATCAGTCGGGTTGACGCCGGCCGAATAATACGCGGACGCCGTGCCGTCGCCGACGATAACCGGCTTATGCTCTATCTTCTGAATGACTTGGGCGTTCAGAGAGTTATAGGGAATTAACGGGTTGTAAGGAAGGTTGACCTGGCTGCCGCCCTGCATGCCGGTTTCTTCGAACGGCAACACCACGTAGCCGCCGTCCGCCGTGTTCAAAGCGGACGCAGCCGCCGGAGCCGAGCTCTTCGCCGACGCCGCCAAAGCCTCGCTGCTAGGCGAACTGGTTGGCGCCACGGAGACCGTCACCGAATCGCTACAGGTGCCGGCAGAGTTACTACCCTTCAAATCGACCCGGTACAAACCCGTGTAATCAAAGGTGTGACTCAGACTGTTGCCGGTCGCGGTTGGGGTCTGCGTAGCGCTGGCGGTGACGGTAGGCCCGGTGTTGCTGACCATCCAGCTAAAGCTCAGCGGATCTTTTTTCGAGGTTTTGCTAGCGTCCACGCTCAAACTGACGCCGGCACCGGCTTGAATCTGTTTATCGCCCTCGGCAATCCGGCAGGTTGGCGCTTTTTTACAGGTTTTGTCGGCCCCACCGATGGAAAACGCTTGTTGCGCGTCGCCGGCCACCACGTTGACTTTACACAAGGAATCGCTGTTCGCCGGCACCGTCCATTGGAATTTACCCTTGCTGTCTATGGTTTTGGAATACAACACTTGGTTGGTGGCCGCATCGTATACCGTGACCGGCGAACCGGCCGCCAGGCCTTTCACCCTACCCGACACCACCAGATTTCCGGTTTTTTTGTCGAATTTACTTTTCGCGGCAATCTTGGTGGCGGCGTCGGCAGGCGGGACCAGCATCGCCGCCATCAAAGGCGTTAGCAGCAACAGGCCCAGCCGCTTAGCCCCAGGCGGCCCTGAGCGATTGTTATTTTTAGCCATTATTATTCTCTCTCGTGAAGATAGTAAGCGCTGACGGCCGCATGACGTAGGTGAAAAACGGCCGGCAATTCATGCGATTTCGGTTAAAAGAATGAAATCACGAGAGTGGCGTCAGCAAAAACCGTTCCACTGACGATGAACTAAAAAAATACCTTTTTATTTCAATATGCTACAACACTCATCCCTTTTGAGCCGTTCTGAAAAAAATCAGGTCGAAGCCTCTCTCTCAAAAGCCGGACCCATAGTCCCGACAGCTTATGCTGCCGCAGCCGATGTAAGCTCAAAACTACGGAAGCCCGCTATTACCCGGCCTTATCGACTTTCTAAGCACTGGCTCCCTTGAGTCCGCCGGGTTAGCGCCTGCCCATGGCTTAACCGATTCGGCAAAGCCCCGCCGTACCAGCGAGTTCCGGCGCTATCGCCCACCGGAAAACACCCGACCTCAAACAATACAGTCCGAGTTTTTTGCGCCAAGCGCCGGACAGGCTGAATGCAGAACCGGCCCCGCCGGCGCAAATGCGGCATATCCCGCATTCCCATACTTTATAATCGCTAAATAACATAGTTCAATTATTAAGCGCCATTAGCCTCACTTTCCTTACCACAGCCAGGGTTTTAGCTCATGCAAAGGCATTAACCATGCCAAGCCTGCCGGTAAGTTAAAATTTTTCTGTAATCGATTGAGCAATTACCGAAAATCAATCAACTACAGCGACAACAGTCTCACGCTTGCATCGGTACAGGCGAGACCGCAACCGGCACAAACTTAGAATTGACAAGCCCTAAAGCAACACAGGACATGGCTTGCATTTTGCTAACTGTTATCACCAATTGTCTTTATTCGGCTGCCCCCACATCATGCGCTTATCGAAAATCCTAGTACAACGGAGTTTGTTATTCGGGTTATTACTCTTGTCGGTCGCGGGCGCAGTTGCCGCCGTCAACAACTTCGACAAACCGGTCCTGCACCCGGCCATACCGCTATTGGACGAAGACGGTAAACACGTCAAAGACAGCAACAAGCCCTATAGCACCCGCATGAGCTGCGGCAACGGCGAAGGCGGCGGCTGTCACGACATCGATAAAATCGCCCATTCCTACCATTTCGAAATGGGCCGCGACGAAGCTAACGATACCTTCGGCAGCCAACGCGGCGTGGTTCCGGTGGTATCGCCCGGTTATTTCGGCGGCTATAACTGCATGCTAGACAACAACCCCTTGTGGCTATCGAAAAAATCCAATGCCTTCGCCGGCGAGTTTCTGGATTACGGCGCACCCGGCTTGGTCAAAACCTGCGGCGGCTGCCACAACGGCGGCGGCTACGCGGAAAAAGACCGCACCGGCAAGCGCTACGATCAAACCGCGGACAGCGCGATAGCCGAATGGGACGGCGACTATTTCGAGTGGCAAGGCGGCGACACCCCAAGCCGCTGGGACTGGCAACAAAGCGGCGTCATGGAGCCGGATTGCCTGTTGTGCCACGCCGATTTGTCCCAATTGAAAAACAACAGCGCCGCCTCGGCCGACCGCATCGTCGAATGCAACGGTAACGATTGCGGCTTGACCGGCACCGATACCTGGAGCGAACTCCGCGCCAACCAACTCTTGAAAAACGGTCATTTCCGCGAGGCGAATTCGGCGATTTTCCAATTCCTCAACATCGCGCCGGATTCGGAAAACGGCAGCTTTCTGCTCAGATCCGTCAGCGGTACCGCCAGCGGCGCCACACCCCAATTGACCTGGGACTCCGGCGCCTTCGACGCCAACGGCAAAATGCAGATGCCGATGCTGCGCTTTCCGGACAACGACAACTGCATGCTATGCCATTCCACCAGCCATTGGCGGCGCGGCTTTTACGGCTACGGCGCGGTCTCCGCAGTCGAATACGCCGCAGACGGCACCCTTATCGACGACTACCGGGACGACATCCACAAAAGCAAAACCTGGACCGAAGGCACGGAGTCGCGCGACATCGAAAATTGCAACGCCTGCCACAGCAAGCAGTATTACAAGGCTGGCTATTTGAACGTGGACTTGGACGCCGACCACAACTTCCGGGTCGGCAATTCCGACCAGGACGTGCGCCGCGACTTGAACTACCAGCCCGGCCCTTACAGCTGCGAATACTGCCACGGCGGCGAACGCTTCGGCGGGGCCGAAAACGCTGCGCTACCGTCCGGCCAACCCACCATTTTGGACGCACACCGGGAATTATGGCGCGCCAACGGCGACATGGTCGGCTATCCGGCCAATAGTCTGGATAGAACTACGCTGGTGCATCTGGAGGAAATCGCTTGCCAGACTTGCCATATCCCCGAGGTCAAGCACGACGGCGCGGCCTTGAACATTCGCTTCCGCTACCGGGAAGCGGAAGACGGCAGCTTGCGCATGACGCCCTATCAAGCCACCCCGCGCTATTACTGGTGGGATAAAGCCAATCAACGCATGGTCAGCCGCCGCGAACGCCTGCAAGTCGCCGGCAGCGACGCAGCCCCAGCCAGTTACGACGAGGTTAAACAGCTAAAAGCAGGCCTGGACGCCTTGTTGAGCCAAAAAGGTTACAAAAACCCCGACACCCAGTTGGTCTGGACCGAATCCAACGACTATTTGCTGTCGCACAACACCAAGCCATCGGTGGCCACCATGCCTTGCGACGATTGCCATACCCGCGACAGCCGGGGCAAGGTCAGTTCCGCAGTCAAGCCGGACGGCGTATTGGGCAGTAAAAACGTGCGGGTGGTCGCCGGCATGAGCGATAAAACCGCCTACCCGCGCCTGGTGGAAGAAGGCGTGGTGAAATTGGACATGCCTTATTACTCGCTCAGCGACGGCAACATCGTCGAAAACGTGGACGGCATTCTGGACGCCACCAACGTCGAACCTTTTATGTCGGCCTTGCGCGCCACTTCGCACAGCATCGTCGAAGGCGAATTCAAACCGCTGGCCGCCAGCACCGTGAAAACCACGCTGGAACTGGACGGCGATGCCGCGGCCGTTTCCGCGCTGCAAGCCTTGTCCGAAACCGAGGTGTTTTTCTTCAACAACCGTATCGTGGACCGGGAGATGCGCAATTTGGGGATTGTGGTGACTTATAACGAAGCCAGCCGCAACATAGTCCCCAATTACAAACTGGAAGTCGGCAGCGACAACTTGCTGGATTTTTCCCGCCGCATAAACCGCAAAAAAACCAAAACGCTGAAAAACTACTTGCTCAAACAAGGCAAGCTGAAAGGTACGGTCACCAGCTCGGTGTTCGAGTTCGCGATACGCGATCAAAACCAGCAACGCGTGCAATCGTTGGGCGGCTACAAAATGCTGATCAAACTGCCTTACGCCGGCCGCGCCACCGACCCCGGCGAAGTCGGCTTTCTGGCCATAGACGCCGACGACGCCAAGGTGTTGGCCAAGAAAAAACCGTTTGCCGCAGTCGACGCGCAAATCGTCTCGGTCACTCCCGGCACCACGTCCGATTACGGCTACGTAACCGCACTGGTCGGCGAATTGCCGGTCCGCGGCGTGTTGTACGACATCAAGTCGAAAAAGAAACGCTGAGGTAAATAGCATGAACACGATCAACGCCGACTCCGCACTCGATCTCAACAACCCCGCGCCGGATGCCGCCGAGCCCGATAACGGCCGGCTTGCCAAAGCTCGGCGGCAATTTTTGCCTTGGTTGGCCGGCTCCGGCATCGCCCTGGGACAAGCCGCGCTTGCGACCGCCTGTACCTTGCCGACCGCCGGTAAATGCGCCGGCTGCGGCAGTTGCGTGGTCGGGGTCGCCAGCTTGTACACATGGGCGTTGAAACGCCGCAAGGCCGATAGCAACCGGCAAGCGACCAGCGGCCTGGAACCCTTCGAGGTCATAACCCGAGCGACGGATTGAAGCGCATTTTCAAAGATGGAACTTTCGGACCAACGATGACGGGGGATAATCACTGCGTGCGCACCTTAACTGCCGCGCCGGCTTTTTGTCTGGCCGGCTTGGCTTGGTGTTGGCTGACGGCGCTGCCGGCTATTGCGGATAATTGGAGCGGCTCGATACGCAGCAAGCTGCAAACCGACAACCGCTACAACCGCGACGGCGACTACACCGGCGAAGTCTGGGGCCAGTTCGCCTATACCAATCCGGAGCGGCAACTCAACGCCCGGATCAGCACGCTAGGCCGCGCCAGTACCGACATTTACCGGGAAGACCTGAAGGTTTACCAAGCCTTCTTGGAAAAAGCCCTGCCGGACTGGTCGCTGACGCTTAAAGGCGGCCGCTTCGAGCGTAGCGACAGCTTAGGGTTATACCTGCTGGACGGCGCCTCGGCCGGTTACAGTTTCAACGGCCGGCCCTTCACGCTGGAAGTCTACGCCGGCCGGCCCTTGCGAGTGGACCACGTCCGCTCGCTGGACGCCGCCTGGATCGCCGGTGCGGAGGGCTTGCTGAAGCTGGCGCCGCACTGGTCGTTCGCTGCGGGCGGCGCGCAAATCAACGTCTTCGACCTGCGTTTAGGCCTGCAAAGCCTGGAACGCAACCAACTTAGCGTATTGAACGATAGCTTGGGCGAACAACTGATTAGCGACGACCAGTTCGACGCCGACGAAAGCGGCAGCGGCGGCATCGTGCAACAGCACGGCAAAACCACCTACCGCATCAACGGTACCGCTCATTTCGCCGGACATTTGCTGGCTCAGGACAAGCCGTTGGAACTGTTTCTCCAAGCATCTTATGCGGCCGACAAAAGCCGGCTGGAAAACGTGATGCTGGACAGTTGGTGGGATCCGCTCAAAGGTCTGCGAATCCGCAACTATCTGGAAGCTTACCGGCCGCGCCAACCCTACGTCAGCTTCCGCGACCGCTTTTACAGCGCCTATGCCTTGGACGAACAACGGGTGTGGCGGGGTTCCGCCGAATACGCCTACAACGAGCGGCTGAAATATTCCGTGGGCCTGCAAGCGGCCGGCCGCGACCAAGGCTACAGCGGTACCGGCCTGAACGCCGGCGTCAGCTATCAATGGCGTCCCGGTTTCAATCTGCGCGGCGAATACGACTATCTGGAACTGAATAGCGGCGAAAGCGCCAACAGCGTGTATCTGTCGGCCAGCCACGCGATGAACGCCAAGACCCGCTACTTATTCAATCTGGCCTGGCGGGTGGAAGACAAACTGCTGTACGGTCACAACCAAGCCCGCGGCATCGAGAACGAAGTCCATTACATGCTGGACTCCAGCATTATTTTGGCCTTCAAGGGCAGTTACATCGACAACACCGCCCTGAGTAACGAATATTTGGCCGCACTGCAATTGACCTATTATTTCGACCGTTTTCAAGCCAGAACCCCATGACCCGCTTTCTGCTGTTTCTATTCCTGCTGCAACTGAGCTTGCCCAGTCCGGCACAAACCATCGCCCCGGCCGGCGTTGCCATGCCGGCGGACGACGACGACGAAAAAAAATGGTGGAAACAACGGGAAAAGCGTAGCGACGTGTATTACCCGCACAACGCACACATGGAAGTGATGAAAGAAGAAGGCGACAGCTGCCTGTTGTGCCATACCTTTAACAAAACCGACATTACCGATAGCGACAAGCTCAAGCAAATCACGGTCATCGCCAACGAAGCCCTGAAGCCGATCTGCCACAGCTGCCACGTGGACGAAATGCGCGGCCCGTGGCGCTGCGATCTGTGCCACGACGATAAAACCAAAATCTGGCCGGCCGACCACCGCCTGGACTACGCCAATCACCACAACGAAATCGCCCGCCAGGACGACAAGTGGTGTCAAACCTGCCATCTGGACCGCAACTTCTGTACCGATTGCCATTTGCGCCGCGACACCGCCGGCGCGGGTTACCACCCCCTGGGCTACCGCACCCTGCACGGCCTGGAGTCGCGGTTGGACAGCGGCCGATGCGGCCGCTGCCATAACGAAATTTACTGCAGCGATTGCCATACCGCGAGGGATCGTTGAGATGCTAGCTGTACCTTCTCTCGCCAACCACTCACGGCCCGGCCCGTTAGCAACGCTCGGCCTGCTGCTGATCTTGTGCTGCTCACTAGCGGCCAACCCCGCCTGTGCCCGCAACGTCTCGCAAGCCACCGGCAATCTGTTGTTGGACGCCAGCCACGGCAACGGTGAGGCCTGGGGCAAACCCAATTGCAGCAGTTGCCACGCTCTGCAACGTTTGCATAACTCGGTGCCGGACATCAAAACCATCGTCAACCGCAAAAAATTCCGCACCTGCACCGGTTGTCACGGTAGCAACGGCAGCAACGCCGGCCGGCAATGCATCGTGTGCCATAACAGCAAAGACTTGCCCCTGTCGCCGGTCCGCGGCGGACGCCACCGCCACGATTTCAACACCCCGAAAGATCTTCGCACCACCAGCAAGCAATGCGTGGTCTGCCACCAAAGCTCGGACATGGACGGCCAATTCGAATTGAACCGGGACTTGACCGTGTTCAACGACGCCGACGTCGGTAAAAAACCGTACAACAATAAAAGCGAGTTCTGCCTGCGTTGCCACAACGTCGACCACCAACAGAAAAAATGGCGCATCAAGCATGCCGGCAACCGCGACCAGTCGCTCAGAGCCGAAGACTATTACACGCTGATCGATGCGCACGGCGTACGCGACGGCGACGGTATCGGCCTGTACAACGGTTTGCGTAGCGGCGCTTACGCTTACCAAACCATCGTCGATTGCTCGGATTGCCATAGCCTGCACGGCACCCGCAACCCCAACCTGATCATCGAAAACTCCCGGCAAGGCGTGCCGCTGTTGGAACAAGACATTCGCAATCACCCCTATCCGGTCGACATCGTCGGCGACGACTACAGCGACCTGTGCGTGCTGTGCCACAACATGAGCCAAACCTTGGATGGCGGCGATACGGTCACTCGCAACGGCTTGACCGGCGTGCATTTCAACAGCGGCAGCGACTGCGCCGTGTGCCACAACCACGGCGAAAGTGTGCAAAGAGGCTTATGAAGACTATAGCCGCCTTGTTAATGGCACTGTGGACGCCGGCTCTGCTGGCCGATACCGCCGACGATTGGCAGCGCCAGTCCTACCGGCAATCCAAACGCTTGCCGGATTTACACCACGCGGTGGACGTCAAACTAGCCGACGGCATGCAACCGCCGGCGGCATTCGAACTGAAAGACGGCAAACTGAGTTGCCAAACCTGCCACGGCCTGGAAAAAATGGACGAAACGCCGTACGACAAGATAGACAAAAAGGCCGCCAACTTTCTGCGCGGCGGCCCGTATCGACCGCTGGAAAAGTTTTGCTACAACTGCCACGACAAAGAGTCGCACCAGCGCCCCAACGTACATCTGATGCTGGACGAAAGCGGCGACATCAAAAAAGAACATTGTTTGTACTGCCACGAAAAAGTCCACGAGCAACGCGACGAACCGCTGGCCCGGGAACAATTGAAGCTGCGTCTGCCGGCAGAAAAGCTGTGTTTCGGCTGCCATTTGAAGACTCCGCATCTGAACGCGCTGGAGCATCAAGGCGCCAAGCCCAAGGACAACATGAAAAAACACATGGATCAGGCCGCCCGCGAACACGGCATCATCCTGCCCTTGGCGGCCGACGGCCGGGTGACCTGCGTCAGCTGCCATTCGCCGCATCCGGAAGGCGTCATGGATATCAACAACCCGGCCGGCGCCCAAGTGTCGGCCGACGTCAAAAAAGGCGTCAAGTACCAAGAGCATAGCTGGGACCAGGTGTTTCGCGCCGACAAAGACGAACGCCTACTGGCTTTGGCCATGCAACACGGTGAACGCCCTGACCTGGGCTACCGGCGCTTAAGCAACGAAGTGCTGCTGAGACTGCCGGCCCTGGACGGCAGCTTATGCCTGAGTTGCCATGAATTCGAACGCTAAACCGTCAGCCGCTGTCCGGAAAGTCGACCGGCTTGCGGCGGAATGTATGAATAAAGGAAATAAAGGGGGTGTCGGCGCAGCGAGACGCCACCGAAACAACAAGGACGCTGCACACAACCTTTTGGTTTTGAAACTACCCGATCTTTCAGGAGGCTAGCATGAAGCTATTGGAACAATGGCGCGAAGTGCCTAAACCGCAACGTTACCGCTATATCGCAATCGCCGTATCCTGCGCCCTTTTTTTAGGGCCTTTGGCCGTACTGCCGCAACTGGCCGGCAATAGCGATTTGTGCGGCCGGCTGTGCATGCGCCGGTTTTACTTGTACTTTCCCGGCATGACCCTGGACGATTTCATCGTGCACGCCTCGGCGGCCATGGTCGGGGTGATTGCTTTCGGCTTAATCCTGCTGACCACCTTTTTCTTCGGCCGCATCTGGTGCGGCTGGATTTGCCCAGTCGGCGGCTTCAGCGAACTGGTCAGCCGCATGCTGAACGAACGCTGGAAAATCGAATACCGCTGGCTGCCGCAAATCCAGATCCGCTACGGCTATCTCGGCACTTACCTGGTGATCTTGCCGGCCCTGGGCATCAGCGCCTGTACCTTGTGTAATTTCATCACCGTGCCGCGCCTGGTGGAAGCCTTGTCCGGCGGTTTCGTCGGCCTGGCCTTCATCTTCTCGGCGGTCGGCTTGGCGAACCTGTCGCTGTTGCTGCTGCTCGGCTTTTTCGCCAACAAAGGCCGCACCTATTGCCAATTCATGTGCCCTATCGGCGCGTTCGACGCCCTGGTCAACCGGCTGGGCGCCCGCTTCGGCTCTATGCACCGAATCCGGGTCGACAAACAGCGCTGCACCGGCTGCAACGTTTGCGCCAGAAACTGCATGTGCGGCGCGATCAAAATGGTGGATAAAGTGGCCATCGTCGATCAAACCTCGTGTATGTCCTGTCACGAATGCGTGGACGTGTGCGACTGGAATGCGATCGAATGGACCACTGCGTCGCGCAACAAAACCCCGAAACGGATCAAAAAAGGCGTGGAAATCTTTCCGGAACCGGATTGGCAAATCGACCTGCTTTCAAGTCGCAAACCGGCGTTTACCGCCCAGGAAATCAACTGGGGCCGGGTAGTCAACGGTTTGATCGTCACCGGTTTCAGTTTGGCGGTGGCGGTGGCGGTGTTACTGACTTAATTTTCATTCGATCATCCAAACAACGCGAAAATGACGGACTTTAAGGGACGCGCCCGCGGAATCGGGCCAGGGCTTGCCGGACTCTGCTTACTGTGGGCACTGCTGGTATTTTGCCTGCCGGCCTTAGCGGAAAAGCGCCATCCGGACCCGGACGGCTGCTTTTCCTGCCACGGCCTGCCGGATTTGAAATATATCGATAAACACGGCCAATTACGTTCCGCCAGCATTTTGAAAGCCGACTATTACGGCTCGCTGCACGGCTCCGTCCCTTGCAAGGATTGCCACCGCAAAATCACCGACTATCCGCACGAGGAAAAAGACGGTCTGGTCGATTGCAGCGAGAGCTGCCACGTCAAGGAACCGTCCGAAGGCAAGGCATTCACCCACAAGAAAATCGTCGACGAGTACGAAAAATCGGCGCACGGCAAGGGCTGGAGCAAAAAATTCGCGGCCGGCAACCGCATCGAGGAGGACGAAGAGTCCAGTTTGCCGTCCTGCCGTCGCTGCCACGCCAACGTGCCTTATATCGCCGACAACCAATGGGAGGCGTTCAAGGAAGCCTTCGCCCACAACGACGCCGAATGCGGTACCTGCCACGAAGGCGATGTCTGGCGCGACCAGTTCAGCGGCCATATTTTGCGCCGCTACATCGGCAACCGCTTGAACAAAAACGAATCCAACAAAATTTGCACCGACTGTCACGGCGACGTCGCCAAAATGGCCAAGGTCGAGCAAGAGGATCCTAAAACCAAGCAAAAAGTACCGGTCAGCCTGGCCTTCATTCATTCGGTGGAAACCTACGACAAAATGCTGCACGGCCGCCTGCTGGCCGACGGCAGTTTGCACGGTGCGTCCTGTCTGGAATGCCACGCGCCGGACGGTTTGCATCACGCCGTGTACAACGACAACAACCCACTGTCCAGCGTACATAAAGACAATCTGGAAAAAACCTGCGGCCAAGCCGGCTGCCACCAGGGTTATGCAAAAAATCCCCTGAACCGCGGTTTCTTCACCGTGCCGCAACACGACGTGGCAATGATCAATGTCGGTCTGCGCGACAGTTTGGAGCAATTGTTGGGCAAACACAGCGGCCATTCGGGCTGGTTCGTCGCTGCGGCAATTTTGGGATTACTGTCGCTGATTTTCGGCTTGGGCAGCGTGTATTGGCAATGGCGCGGCGACCGCAGCAAGCTGAGCAAAAACACCAATAATTCGATTTTCGGCGCGGACAAATTCCAGACCATCATCATCGGCAGCAAACCCAAGAAAAAACAGTCCAAGCTGCAGTCCTTAAAACAGCACGTCAACCTGTTGCTGGCCAAAAGTTACCGAAAATACATTCGTCTGAACATCAAACGCTTGATTCGGCTGCTGCGCCGCCAGCAACGCCGCTATCGACGTCCGGGGAAATAAGCCATGAAATTGGAAATACAAAGCCTTGCGTTGCTGCTGATGGCTTGCGCGGCCTTACCCGCTCAGGCGGTGCCGCTTTATCAACAACGCATGGAACAAGCCGTGCCGGACCGGGAAGCTTTGGAGCATGCCGCCGACTTGCTGCAAAAACATAAGGACGTGGAAATCCGCAAAAAGCCGGTGATCCAGCCTTTTCACAAACAAGCGGGCGAACTGGAAACTGCGCCCGCCACCTTCTGCCGCGATTGCCACGGCCCGCTGCCGCACAGCAAACAGCTGCGCAGCCGCGCTTTCATGAACATGCACGTGCGCTTCATCGCCTGCGAGACCTGTCATTTCCGTCCACAAGACGCCAAACTGGATTACTACTGGTTCGACTATCAAACCGGCAGCACAGTCGACGGTGCCGGTTTGTTCCGCCTGGGCAAAGACCTCGACAACGAAAAACAGCGGCCGGACAATCCGAAAATCGCGCCGTTTTACCAAGGTCAACTTGCCATTGCCCTGAAAGACGGCGATTTCAGCCGCGGCATTGCCAAACAATGGGAAAACGCCACGCCGGAACAAAAAATTCCGCTACGCGCCAAAATCCACTGGCCGCTGGAAAAGAAAGGCCCGGAATGCCAAGCCTGCCATAGCAGCGAAAAGCCGTTGCTGGATTTACCGGCCTTAGGCGCCAATCCCGAGCAAACCCGAGCCATGCAAAAACACGTGATTGCGCAGTTCTTCGGCCGTTACCAGAAGGACGACCAGCGCATCACCATCCGCGACATGCTGCGCTAAGCCGATGCGGAGCTTATTGCTTGGCCTATTGTGGCTATGGAGCGGCTTGACTGCGGCGCTGCCGGCCACCGAAATACGCACCTTCGCTCAACATCTGGCCCAACCGGCCGCCCTGGCCTGGAACGACGCCGGCCAACTGGCCGTGCTGGACTTAAACGGCCTGACCGTATTTGCCGGCGGCACGCCAAGCCAAGCCGGCGGCGTCCCCGGTTCGGCGCTGGACGCATTCGGCTACCGAAACCATTGGTGGCTGGCCGACCCGGACGGCGGCCGCCTGTTGCAAATCGACGCCGGCGGCCAAATCCGCCAAACTCTGCCGGCCAAAAATTTGCTGCCTCCCCCGCCGGCAATTAGCGCCGATGCGGAACAACCCCAGCCTTTAGCCGCGCCGGAACCGGTGGCAGTGGCGGTTTACCAGGACGTGTTATTCTGGGCCGACCGCGCCAACCACAGGATTTGCCGCTACGATGTGCAAGTGTCTAAAGTGCTGGACTGCTTCGGCCGGCGCGGCGAAATGGACGGCGAGTTTCAATACCCCTATCAAATGCTGTTCGATAGCGACGGTTACTTATACGTGACCGACATTCTGAACGCCAGGGTACAGATGTTCGATCAAAACGGCCGTTTCTTCAGCCGGATCGGCAGCTTCGGCAGCGACGCTCATCACCTGTTCCGCCCCAACGGCATCGCCATGGACCGGGAGAATAAACTGCTGTTCGTCAGCGACAGTTATTTCGGCACCGTCAAAGTCTTCAAGGCCGGCGCGGCGGCCGGCGAACTGAGCGACGCCGCCGGCAAACCGGTGAAACTGCAATCGCCGACCGGTCTGGCTTACCGCGACGGCGTGCTGTATGCAGCGGAAACCCTGGCCGGCAAGGTGGTCGCCCTGCCGATCAAAGTCGGCGAGCAAACCATAACCACCGTCGATAACGACACCAGCCCCGACGCCTCGCAAAAAAACTGCCTGATCTGCCATTTATCCTGGGCCAAGCAAGGTAACGAAACGGACAAACAAGGCATGCTGCCGGAAGCGGCGCTGGCCATGTGCTACAGCTGCCACAACGGTGCGGTGTTGGATTCGCGCCTGCGCATCGGCCAAGGCGAGCAACACGCCACGATTTACGACGAGCAGACTCGCAAGGACAAGCGCCACGAAAAGGAACGCAAGGACAAACTGCCGGACGAATTTCCGCATACCAAGGACAAAGAGCTACCTTGCACCAGCTGCCACACCCCGCATACCAAAGGCGAAGGCAACGACACCTTGTACCAAGGCCACCAAAACGCCTGGCTACGAATCCCCAGCAAAGGCGGCGACATGTGCGAGCGCTGCCACGAATCCAAAATCAAGCACGCCCGGGAAACCGACGTCAAAAAGCGCGGCATCAATCATCCCCTGGCCCTGAAACTGGCAGAGCCTCCGACTAAAGACGCCCCGGGTTACCCCAGCGACAAGAATTTGCAGGAAGGTTTGGCCGATCCGTTAAAACAAGCCGGCAGCGCCTTGGGCCACGACAACGGCCTGATTTGCCAAAGCTGCCATCAAATCCACGGCGGCCACGGCAAAGACGCCCTGACCTCGCTGGCGGAAGACAAAGGCCGGTTGTGCGGCGCCTGCCACGAACGGCAATTTTCCAAAAACAAACAGGACGCCCGCCGCAAAGGCATTCATCCGGTCAACGTCAAACCCGACAAACCGATGAAACGCCACGACAAAAAAGTGGAGTTCGTCACGTGCGAGACCTGTCACAAGGTGCACGACGGCAAGCTGGGAACACCGCTGCTGGAAGACGAGTTGGACGACCTCAACGACTTTTGCGAAACCTGCCACGAGCGCCAGCACGCCAAAGACAAGGACGACGCCAAGCATAAAGGCGTGCATCCCGTGAACCTGAAAATGGACGACGAAGTGGAGATTGCCGGCAACAAGACCAAGGAAGTCAAATGTCTGACCTGCCATTCGGTGCACCGCGGCGAGCTTAACACACCGGCATTGGTGGAGGATCACCGCGACGGCCAGCTATGTTCGCACTGCCACGCCGGCAAACAAGCCGTGGTGGGCAGCGACCACGATTTGCGCATCACCGCCGAGAAAAAAGACAACCGCTTGGAAGAACTGCCGGACAAAGGCGTGTGCGGCGCCTGCCACACCCTGCACCGCGGCAAAAACGAAGCCCCGCATCTGGACGCCACCCGGCGGGTGACGGAAGGCGCGCCGGATCCGGACGCCGACCGAGTCGAACTGAAGGAAGACAAGTTATGCGTCAATTGCCATCAAAAGGACGGCATAGCCGAGAAAAAAGTGGTGAAACATTTCAGCCACCCGCACCAGGACTTGGTACTTCGCTCGGATAAACAACGTATGCCGCTGCTGGACAAGCAGGAAAAAATCGAGGAGTTCGGGGAAATCGCCTGCATCACCTGCCACGAGCCGCATTTCTGGGACGCCGAACAACTGGCACAATCGCGCAAGCAACCGGCGGCGGTCAAGCCTACCGGGTTTAAAGACAACGTGGAAGGCTCGCCGATCAACAGCTTTTTACGCAGCAAAGGCGTCAAAGACACCTTTTGCGTGGATTGCCACGGCCTGGAGGCCATCACCAAATTCAAGTATTACCACGACAAGGAGCTGTCCAGAACCCGCGAATTGGATTATTTAAAATGAATCCATCCAAGCCGGTTCCGACATTATTATTGTGGCTACCGGTTCTGCTCGGATTAGCTTTGGCTTTATTGTTTTGGCGCGGTCTGACCTTCGACCCCAACCGCACCGCGTCCCGCCTGATCGGCAAGCCGGTGCCTGCCTTCAGCCTGCCGGCCTTGCAAGACGGCGGCCGCCTGCTGGACAGCGCCGACATCAAAGGTCCCGCCCTGATCAACGTCTGGGCCACTTGGTGCACCGCTTGCCGCAACGAACACCCGTTGTTGTTGGAAATCACCCGCCAATACGGCGTCAATATATACGGTGTGGATTACCAGGACGAAGCCGAGTCGGCCAAAGCCTGGCTGCAACAACAAGGCGATCCGTTCGTTTGGGTCATGTTCGACGGTGCCGCCTCCGCCGGCCTGGCCCTGGACGTGTTCAGCCTGCCGCAAACCTATGCGATCGACGCCGAAGGCATCATCCGCTACCGGCACATCGGCGAACTGAACGAACCGGTCTGGCGGGCGATGTGGGCGCTTATTTCCGCCCATCAACCTGTTACCGGCTCTTAAACACCCCGGACTGGCTTATAATCTGCGGTTTTTGCCGTTTAAGCGTTCCCATCGATGTACAGCATTCAACCCAATCAGGATTACCGCGACCAACTTCAAGCCCCAAAGATCACAGGCGACCGGCTGAAAGCGGACGCCACCCGCCATTACGACGAATGTTACCGCGACTACTTGTTTGCCTGGTGTAACCGCGACAATCTGGCATTGCACTACGGTTATTGGGATTGCGCTAGCCCGTATGATCAGCATCAGGCTCTATTGAACAAAAATCAGGTGTTGTACACCAAAGCCGGCCTGCAACCGGATGATAGGGTGCTGGACGCCGGCTGCGGCATAGGCGGCAGCAGTATTTGGATGGCGAAACAGCACGGCAATCGGGTCACCGGCATCACCATCAGTGCCCAACAAGCCAGCCATGCCGGCCGCCACGCCCGCCGCCACGGCGTAGCCGACTTGGTCGATTTCCAAATCGCCGACTTTTGCGCGACGCCCTTCGCCGACGCCAGCTTCGACGCGGTGTGGGCGTTGGAAAGCTCCTGCCATGCTTTGAACAAAGCGGATTTTCTGCGCGAAGCGTTCCGTGTGTTGAAACCCGGCGGCAAATTGGTGGTTTGCGACGGTTTTCTGCTGCAGCGGCACTTCGACGAGCGTCAATGGCAAGCAGTGAAAACCTGTTTGAACGGCTGGGCGGTACCCAATTTATGCGCCCGGGATGAATTCGAGGCGTTATTGGAAAACCAAGGATATGTCAATGTCGTCTGCCACGACATTACCGCCCAAACCCTGGCCTCGGCGGAGTATATGTATAAGGTAGCCAAGCGTTTGCAACCGGTACAAAAACTCAGCCAATGGCTGGGCTTGCGTACGCCGGCGCAAACCGCCAATTACTTAGTCGGTCTGGCACAACAGGTATTGTTTGCCGAAAAGCTGACCGAATATTTGATTTTTACCGCGGGTAAAGCTTGATTAACCCGCACACTCAAGAACACGGCCGCTTCCAGTCCGGCGTTTGCGATTCGGAAACGCCGGACTGAAACGTTACCGAATCAATACCGGTAATGATCCGGTTTGTAAGGACCTTCAACGGGAACGCTGATATAGTCGGCCTGTTCAGCAGTCAATTGCGTCAATTTGACCCCGATTTGCGCCAAATGCGCCCTGGCGACTTTTTCGTCCAATTTTTTCGGCAATACGTAGACCTTGTTTTCGTAAGCGGAAGCGTTGTTCCACAATTCGATTTGCGCCAGTACCTGATTGCAGAACGAATTGGACATCACGAAGCTAGGATGGCCGGTAGCACAGCCCAAATTTACCAAACGTCCTTCCGCCAGCACAATAATCCGTTTTCCGTCCGGAAAAATCACGTGGTCGACTTGAGGTTTGATGTTTTCCCAGCGGTAATGCCGCAAGGCAGCGATTTCGATTTCGGAATCGAAATGGCCGATGTTGCAGACGATGGCTTGGTCGCGCATCGCTTTCATGTGGTCGTGAGTGATGACCGAAACGTTACCGGTTGCGGTAACAAAAATATTCGCCAGTGAAGCCGCTTCGTCCATCGTCACTACCCGGTAGCCTTCCATAGCCGCTTGCAGTGCGCAAATCGGATCGATCTCGGTCACCCAAACCGTGGCTCCCAAACCGCGTAACGATTGCGCGCAACCTTTGCCGACGTCGCCGTAACCGCACACCACGGCAATTTTTCCGGCGATCATTACGTCGGTAGCGCGTTTGATGCCGTCGACCAACGATTCCCTGCAGCCGTACAAATTATCGAATTTAGACTTGGTAACCGAGTCGTTGACGTTAAACGCCGGTACTTTCAAGGTCCCTGCTTTGACCATCTCGTACAAACGGTGCACGCCGGTGGTGGTTTCTTCGGATAAACCTTTAACGTCGGCCATCAATTCCGGAAATTTTTGGTGCATCATCACCGTCAAATCGCCGCCGTCGTCCAAAATCATGTTAGGCCGCCAACCGTTAGGTCCGATAATGGTTTGCTCTATGCACCAGTCGAATTCTTCCTCGTTCTCTCCTTTCCAGGCGAAAACCGGAACGCCCGCCGCCGCTATGGCCGCCGCCGCATGGTCCTGAGTGGAAAAAATGTTGCAGGACGACCAACGCACTTGTGCACCCAAGGCCGTCAAGGTTTCGATCAAGACAGCAGTTTGTATGGTCATATGCAGACAACCGGCAATTCTCGCACCTTTCAGCGGCTGGGAATCGCCGTATTCGCTACGTAAGGCCATCAAACCGGGCATTTCGGTTTCGGCGATATTGATCTCCTTTCTACCCCAGTCCGCCAAAGCCATGTCGGCAACTTTGTAATCGGTTTGCATCTTTGAAGTCTCCTGAGTCTACTTATAAACCTGCTGCGTCCCGTAAAGCCTCGGCTTTGTCGGTTTTTTCCCAGCTAAAGGTCGCTTCGGTACGGCCGAAATGACCATAAGCGGCAGTCGGCTGGTAAATCGGTTTTAATAGCCCCAATTGAGCAATCAGGCCTTTGGGACGCAAATCGAAATGCTCTCTGATGATTTTCACTAAACGCGCTTCGTCCACTCTACCCGTACCGAATGTTTCCACGGTAATCGAGGTCGGTTCCGCCACGCCGATCGCGTAAGACACCTGAATTTCGCAGCGCTCGGCCAAGCCGGCTGCAACGATGTTTTTCGCAACGTAGCGCGCCATATAGGCCGCGGAACGATCCACTTTGGACGGGTCTTTGCCGGAAAACGCACCGCCGCCGTGACGCGCCATACCACCGTAAGTGTCTACGATAATCTTACGCCCGGTCAATCCGCAGTCGCCTACAGGACCACCGATGATGAATTGGCCGGTCGGGTTGATGAAATATTGGGTGTCTTTATGTAGCCAGTCTTTCGGCAAAGTCGGCAGTATGATCTCGTCCATGACCGCTTCTTCCAAGAATTTGCCGCCGACTTCCGGAGAATGTTGCGTGGATAACACGACCGCATCGATGGCGACAGGTTTATCGTTTTCGTATCGGAAGGTAATCTGACTTTTGGCATCCGGACGCAGCCACGGCAAGGTTTTATTTTTCCGTAGAAATGCCTGTCTTTCCACCAAGCGGTGCGCATAGGTGATGGGTGCCGGCATAAACACGTCGGTTTCGTTGGTGGCGTAACCAAACATCAAGCCTTGGTCGCCCGCCCCTTGTTCGTGATTGTCCGACTCGTCTACCCCCATGGCAATATCGGCAGACTGCTTGCCTATCGCATTCAATACCGCACAGCTATTTCCGTCAAAACCGATATCGCCATGATCGTAACCGATGCTGCATACGACTTTCCTAACCAGCTCTTCCATGTCAACCCAGGCACTGGTAGTAATTTCGCCCGCCAACAGTACCATTCCGGTTTTTACTAGAGTCTCGCAAGCGATTCGCGCACGCGGATCCTGGGCCAGCAACGCATCAACGACGGCGTCGGAAATCTGATCCGCTACTTTATCGGGATGACCTTCTGATACGGACTCTGACGTAAAAAGGTAATTTTTATTCACAGCGACACACCTCTTGAAAATAGTGTGGAAAAAGAAAAGGCCGTTGAATACGGCCTTGAATTTATGGTGGGCCCTGTAGGACTTGAACCTACGACCTGCCGATTATGAGTCGGAAGCTCTGACCAACTGAGCTAAGGGCCCTATTTATTCATCGAGAAAACAGCGCAGCTGTTCCGAACGCGACGGGTGGCGCAATTTCCTTAACGCTTTCGCTTCGATCTGGCGTATCCTTTCTCTGGTTACATCGAATTGCTTACCCACTTCTTCCAAAGTATGGTCGGTATTCATGTTGATACCGAAGCGCATGCGCAGGACTTTTGCCTCCCGAGCCGTCAAACCGGCCAGAACGTTTTGTGTCGATTCGCGTAGCCCGGCAATTGTAGCAGATTCCACAGGCGACAGCATCTTGGAATCTTCGATAAAATCGCCCAAATGCGAATCCTCGTCGTCGCCGATAGGGGTTTCCATCGATATCGGCTCTTTGGCGATTTTTAGCACTTTGCGAATTTTGTCTTCCGGCATTTCCATGCGCTCGGCGAGCTCTTCCGGCGTTGCCTCGCGCCCCAACTCCTGCAAGATCTGTCTGGAAACCCGGTTCAACTTGTTGATAGTCTCTATCATATGCACCGGAATCCTAATCGTTCTGGCCTGATCGGCAATCGAACGCGTGATTGCTTGGCGGATCCACCAGGTAGCATAGGTGGAAAACTTATAGCCTCTACGATACTCGAATTTATCGACCGCCTTCATTAAGCCGATATTGCCCTCCTGAATTAAATCCAAGAACTGCAAGCCGCGATTGGTATATTTCTTGGCGATAGAAATCACCAAACGCAAATTGGCTTCTATCATTTCTTTTTTAGCTCTTCTAGCTTTCGCTTCGCCTAAAGAAATGTTGCGGCATAGGCTTTTCAAAATGGAAATACTCAGGCCGTATTGGCCTTCTATATCCGCCAAGCGCTGCTGAGCTTGCAGCACACGACTTCTATTATCTTCCAACAACGCCGCACAACCGGAGTTGGCCGCAATAAACCGGTCCAGCCAATCTAAATTCGCCTCGTTCTCGGCAAACGAATTAATGAAGTCGCGCCGCGTGATTTTAGATTTCTTGACGCACGCATCCATGACTTGTTTTTCGTGTTCGCGAATCGTAGCTATCAATTCTTCGGCAATAGACGTCATTTTTTTCAAATACTGCGGCGTCCATTTAAAAATAGAAAACACCTCGTCCACCGCTTCGTAGGCTTTTTCCGCCTTGTCATGGCCGTAGCCATGTTTTTTAACAGCGGTGTTTGCAGCCTTGAGCGCTTTTTTCAGCAGCTCAACTTTTTGCTTGACTTCTTCGTAGTCGACGGCCTTGACTTCCTCTTCGTCGGCATCCTCCGCAGGCGCCTCCAGATCTACATCCTCAACCTCGATTTCTTCGACTTCGCTATAGTCGACAAAACCTTGCAGCAAATCGCCCAATCGAATTCCTGCTTCCTCGTCCTCTATGGAATCGAAGGTTTCGATGAAGGATTCCACGATAAAGCCTGAACGAGCGACTGCGCTCACCACTTGACGCTGGCCTTCCTCGATACGTTTAGCAATTTTCAGTTCCTGCTCGCGTGTCAAAAGCTCTACCGAACCCATTTCACGCATATACAAACGCACGGGGTCGGTAGTACGGCCAAATTCGCTATCGACCGAAGCCAGAGCGGCAACTTCGGCAACTTCTTCGTCATCGTCGACAGCTACAACGGCATCCGAACTAATCAAAGAATCATCGTCGTCAGGTGCAACTTCGTATACCTGAATGCCCATGTCATTGATCATGCCGATAATATCGTCTATCTGCTCCGGATCAATGATGTCGCTTGGCAAATGGTCGTTTACTTCCGCGTAAGTCAAATAGCCTTGCGCTTTACCTTTTGCTATCAGTTGTTTGAGTTGAGACTGCTGTTGTTCTTGATTCATTCTTTGCTCACAATAGGTTATCAGCACCAATCGCCACAGAACACGAGATTATAGCAATGTTAGTGACGAACTTCTAGACGCGGTCTTTTAACAATGCCCTCAGCAATTGTTTTTCTTCATCGCCCAATCCGCTTCTTACCTCTTTATCCAATAACTCGTCGAGCTTTTGCCGCTTAACTTGTCTGACTAGCTGCGTTAACGCTCCGGTAATCTCGGCTTCCTCGCCGCCTTCCGGAACGCCCAAGTCCATGGCGGCTAAACTATTGACGATCTTTTCATGCGGACTACCACGATAAGACTCCAATAAAATGGCGCCACTTTCCGGCTTTTCAAGCCGGATCTTCGCCAAAATTTCCGCCAAAAATTCCATCCCGGGAAATTCCAAACCCTCCAGCCGCTTTAGCCTAATTTCCATTCCGCCCGCCAATTGCGGGTATTGCATTAACAATGCCAACACTTTTCGCAGCAAACTCGGCCTGCGTCCCACTCGACCGCCCTGCCCAACCGCATTTTTCGAGCTAAGTGTAGCTCGATTTTCCTTACTATCGCCCCCGACAAGACCGGTTTCATGCCGCAAGCGTTTCCACATCATTTCGCGAAAAAAACCCTGCGGAAGTTTCTCCAGCAAAGGCTTGGCTGCCGCCATCAACGCGGCCCGACCCTCAAGCGTCGACAGGCCGGAGCCGGCAGCCAAATGCTCGAAAAAATAGTCTGACAAAGCGGTTGCACCATGCAGATACTTATCGAACTCCGGCACCCCGTATTCGCGCACTAACGTATCCGGATCCTGACCTTGCGGCAGCATGATGATTTTTATTTGCCGACCATCGCGTAAACTTGGCAACGCGGCCTCCACCGCTCTCCAAGCCGCCTGCTTGCCGGCATTATCTCCGTCGAAACAAAACACCAATTCCGCGGCGAAACGGAACAACAACTCGACTTGAGTTATCGACGTAGCCGTACCCAACATGGCCACCGCATTACCGATGCCGAATTGGCTCAGCGCGATCACGTCCATATAGCCTTCCACCACCACAATGCGTTCCGGCCGCTTTTTACGCTGCAACAATTCGTATAAGCCGTAAACTTCGCTGCCTTTCGAATAAACCGGCGTTTCCGGCGAATTCAGATATTTAGGCAAAGAGTCATCCAGAACACGCCCACCGAAACCTATCACTCGACCGCGCTTGTCGCGAATGGGGAACATGAGACGACCACGAAACCGGTCGTAAACCTTGCCGTCGTCCTTAACCACCAACATCCCCGCCGCCACTAAGTCTTCGCGCGGGAAACGACGCAGCAACTCCTCCCAAGCCTGCGGCGCAAAACCCAGCAGATATTCGCGGGCTATGTGTTTTCCAATCCCACGCTTCGCTAGATACTGATCGACACTCCGACCGACCGGTGAGTTCAATTGGTCCGCATAAAACGCCGCCACGCCCTCTAACACCGAATATAAGCGCACCAACCGGTCTTTATGCTCAACGTCGAGCTCGGCATTACGATTATCAGGAACCTCGACGCCAGCCAAAGCAGCTAAGTCTTCTACCGCTTCAACAAAGCCCAAATGGCTATACTCCATCATAAAGCTGATAGCATTCCCGCTGGCACCGCAACCGAAACAGTGATACATCTGCCGGTTGCGACTCACTGAAAAACTAGGTGTTTTTTCTGAATGAAACGGACAACGGGCAACGTAGTTGCTTCCGTTTTTTTTCAAAGGAAGGTACGAGTCGATCAGATCGACGATATCGACTCGCAATAGCAGATCGTCTATGAATTGACGCGGTATCCTGCCGGACATACTACCGACAAAAATATCGCCGAGGCTAGCCGGCGAATTTTGCTTTTATCGTTGCACTGACGGCTGCCATATCGGCCCGACCCTGCATCTGCGGCTTTAATATCGCCATGACCGCACCCATGTCTTTGATGGAGCTAGCGCCCGACTCTTGAATCGCCTTATCGATCATTTGCTCGATTTCGGCCTCGGTCAAAGCCTTAGGCAAAAAATCCTGAATAACCGCAATTTCAGCCTCTTCGACTTCCGCCAAATCGACTCGATTGGCATCTCGGTATTGCTTGATCGATTCGCGCCGCTGCTTCAGCATTTTATCGAGCACAACCACTACCCTGTCGTCTCCCAACTCTATGCGCTCGTCGACTTCAACTTGCTTGATGGCTGCCAAGATCATGCGAATTACGCCCAATCTGGCTTTATCGCCACTCTTCATCGAAACCTTCATATCCTCCTTGATACGCTCTTTTAATTCGCTCATGACCGATTAGGTTTGCGGTCTGCCGCGGCGCAAATTTTTCAACGCATAACGTTCGCGCGCCAATTTCTTCAAATGACGCTTAACAGCCGCAGCACCTTTACGTTTACGCTCAGCGGTGGGCTTTTCGTAAAATTCGCGACGACGAACTTCGGCCAAAACACCGGCTTTTTCGCATGCGCGTTTGAAACGGCGAATCGCGATATCGAAATGTTCGTTCTCTTTAACTTTTACTGATGGCATTAGCAATTATCCAGTTGTGTTAGTATCTTGAAAAAACGTTAGGCGAAAACACACCCCGTGAAACCGCCGGATTATACCGACAAATCGGCTTTATTCAAAAAAATTAATGTACGTTTTAGGCATAGAAACTTCCTGCGACGAAACTGCGGTCGCCGTCTATCATGCGCAACGCGGTTTAATCGCCCACGCCTTGCATAGCCAAGTGAGCACGCACAACGAATACGGCGGCGTGGTACCGGAGTTGGCATCGCGCGATCATGTACGCAAATTGGTTCCGTTAATTAAAACGGTACTTGCCGACGGCGGCTTAGCCGCGTCCGACTTGGCCGGCATCGCCTACACGGCGGGCCCTGGATTGATGGGAGCCTTGCTAGTCGGCGCCGCCACCGCCCGCAGTCTGGCCTGGGCTTGGCAACTTCCGGCGATTGCCGTCCATCACATGGAAGGACATTTGTTAGCACCGATGTTGGAATCTAACGCCCCCGAGTTTCCATTCGTCGCCTTATTGATTTCCGGCGGCCACACTCAGTTGATAGAAGTCAGCGCCATCGGCCGGTATCGCTTGCTCGGCGAATCCCTGGACGATGCAGCCGGCGAAGCCTTCGACAAAACCGCCAAACTGCTTGGCCTAAACTACCCAGGCGGACCTGAGTTGGCCAAGCTGGCGCAAACCGGCAAACCGCGCTATCAGTTCCCGCGACCCATGACCGACCGCCCGGGTTTGGACTTTAGTTTCAGCGGCTTAAAAACCTTCACGCTGAATACCTTCCAGACCAGTAGCGGCTCGGAACGAGACAAAGCCGACATTGCTTATGCATTTCAACAGAGCATCGCGGAAACTTTGGCGATCAAATGCCGCCGCGCCTTGCAGCAGACCGGCTTGAAGCGTCTGGTAGTAGCCGGCGGCGTCAGCGCCAATCTGGAAATTCGCAGACAATTACAGCAAACGGCGAGCCGGGAAAGAGCATCTATCCATTTCCCACGCCCGGAATTTTGTACCGATAACGGCGCGATGATCGCCTACGCCGGTTGTCAGCGCCTGCTGGCCGGCCAAACGCAGCCTTTGGAAATTTTCGCCCGCCCGCGCTGGCCGATGGACGAATTACCCAAACTTTGATTAGGACTCGCTTCCCGCCAGCAAACGCTGGATATTGCTTTTGTGGCGCCACAACAGGATCAAGGAAATCGCGCCAAACGTAAGCGTTAACGACAGGTCTCCGACAATCAACCAAACATAAAGTGGGGTCAACAGCGCCGCGACCAAGGCGGACAAGGAAGAAATCTTGCCGATTTTATATACCGATAGCCAAGTAGCCAACACCGCCAGCCCCAACATCCAGTCGACACCCAAGGTCACGCCGAACGAAGTCGCCACGCCTTTACCGCCCTTAAACCCGAAGAATATCGGATACAAATGCCCCATAAACGCAGCGAACACCACGAGCGACAATACCAAACTATCGGCCCCCAGGACTTTAGCTAACAGCACCGGAATCAACCCTTTTAACGCATCGCCCGCCAAGGTTATGGCCGCCGCCTTTTTACCGCCGATCCGCATCACATTAGTAGCCCCCGGATTGCCCGAACCGTTTTCCCTGGGGTCCGCCAAGCCCATCGTCCGGCACACGATAATCGCGCTGGATACCGATCCCGTTAGGTAAGCCAAAGGCACGAGCAGCCATTCAATCATTCCATCAACCTCTCACGTCAACACTTGTACAAGCGAGTCAGATACTCGATACTGAAACATCAAAAAAATATGATAACTGGAAATTGACGATGGATATTATCTTTTTAGGCGGCCTGGAAATTGAGACCGTAATAGGCATTTACGACTGGGAGCGCAAAATCAAGCAAAAAATCGTACTGGATATCGAAATGGCTTTCGACATTCGGCAAGCCGCTAAAACCGATAACATTATCCATACGCTAGACTATAAAGCTGTGACCGACCGAGTCGTCAACTTTGTGGAAGCCAGCGAATACTTCTTGGTAGAAACGCTGATCGAGGAAATCGCTCGGCTGTTGTTAAGCGAATTTCCAATCCCTTGGGTGAAAATCGTATTGAACAAAAAGGGCGCGATCAGCCGAGCCCGAGACGTCGGCATCATCATAGAACGCGGACAAAAATAACATGCCTCAAGGATATATCAGCGTCGGCAGCAATATTGACAAGGAAATTCACGTTCCATCCAGCTTGCGGGCATTGCAATCCCTATTTGGCCGGCTAACCCTGTCCAGCGTTTACGAAAGCGAGCCGGTCGGTTTCATAGGGGATAGTTTTTTTAATCTGATCGTCGGTTTCCAATCCGAGTTGACGGCCAAAGAGGTTGCCAAACTGCTGAAGCAAATCGAGCTGGAACACGGCCGCAGCCAAGAATCTCAAAAATTTTCCGCCCGAACCTTGGACTTGGATTTGATCTTGTACGGCGATCAAGTGATACGCGACGGCCGCCTGCAAATTCCCCGCGACGAGATCGAACGTTATGCCTTCGTTCTGGAGCCATTGGCGGAAGTCGCTCCCGAAGGCATACATCCGACTAACGGCAAATCTTACCTGGAACTTTGGCAAGCGTTCGACAAGTCGCAGGTCAACCAGCATAAAATCGACTTTGACCCGATACTAGGAAAACAATAAGCGGCCACCGTCGACCGTCAGTACCTGCCCCGTCATGTAATCGGCATCGTCGGCCAAAAAAACCACCGCCTTGGCGACATCCTCGACCGCACCTAAACGCTGCAAAGCTATCCTCTGCAATATCTCGGCTTGCTCGGCACCCGTTCCGCCTTGGTTTTGTTGCTCCGGCCATAAAATCGCTCCCGGCGCGACCGCGTTGACCCGCACGGCGGGCGCCAACTCCTTCGCCAGGCTCTTGGTCATCGCCACCAAACCCGCTTTGGCAACGCTGTACACCGAAAATCCGGGCAAACCCCGTTCGGCATGAATGTCGACGATGTTCACGACGGCGCCACGACTTTGCGATAAAGCCGGCGCCAACGCCTGAGTCAGAAAAAACGGCGCCTTTAGATTACTCGCAAATAAATCGTCCCATACCGATTCGCTGACACTGCCAAACGGGGACGCATAAAACGCCGAAGCGTTATTTACTAACAGATCCAGCCTGCCCCAAGCCGCAACGACCGCTTGTGCCAAGCTCTCGATCCTATCAACATCGGACAAATCCGCTGCAAAAATTTTTACCGTATCGGCTCGGCCGGCGTTTAACTCGTCCGCCAAACGCCGTGCCTGATCCTGCGAACTACGGTAATGCAACACGACGTAATAGCCGCGCTGGTGCAGATATCGCACACACCCAGCCCCTATCCGCTTAGCGGCACCGGTGACCAACGCGACCTTACGCATCGTTTTCCGACTCAACTTGCGGTAGTAATACCGGCAATTAACTTTTTACGAATGAAATAACAAACTCCAAGCGCGAATGCCACCGGAGTTTGAGTTAATAAAAACTCCACAACCGAATGTTTAGGCACAATATCGGCAAGCGGCACCACAAATAACATTTTCGCCAACCACCAGGTCAACCAATAACCTATCAAACCGATAATAGCCCAGTTGACCAAAGGCGCCTTATGTTCTTTAGCCGCCAAATAAAACCAAACCAACGTCAATATTCCGCATAACTTCGCCAAAAACAACATACTCCCTCCCGCTTATAAATAATAATGATTATTAGAATGCCGTTAATAATAAGCACTAATATACGCATCCAACCTGCCGTATATCCGCCGCCGGTCATACCCGCCGCCTGCCGGCAAGAATGTAACACATGCATAGGGAAACTTACAGGGCGATAAAAGTCTGCAGCCCATTACGGCAAATGGCTAAGTGTAGGGTTGGAGTTTAAGACAAAAGCAAGAAGCTAGGCGGCCATGGCGGCAAGCTACAGCACAGCCCGGGGAGAAAAAATCTTTATTTGCGTTGCAACGCCGGCCACAATAGCGCACAAGCCAGCAAAACCAGCGAGACGACATACTCGGGTTGCAACAATTGCGCGACCGACTCGATCTGCTCCAATTTGCTGCCGCCGTTCGCGTAAATCAAGGAGCTGGGAATAACGCCTAATACGGTGGCAAACAAATAGTGCTTGAACGATACCCGAGAAATTCCGGCAATTACATTGATAATGAAATAAGGTACTACCATTACTAAGCGTAGACTTAAGAAATAATAAAAGCCGTTGACCTCTATTTCTTGCTCGACTTTTTGCAACCTTTGATAATACGCCGCCTCGAATAAGTCTTTCAGCGCGTAGCGGCTTAAGTAAAAGCCTAGCAAGCAGGCGATAAGCGTCGCCGATATATTATAAACGGCTCCATAATAAAACCCAAAAAAATAGCCGCCCATCACCTTAATAACCGCCGCCATCGGTAGCGGTGAATTAATAAAAACGCTGCAAGCGATAAAAAACACAGCCACCGATAAAATATAATGGTGTGCTATGATGTTTTTGATCCATTGCTTATTACTTTTAATCCCATCCAGAGTTAAATAATCGGCAAACCAAACAGAGACTAATAAAAACATTGCGAACAATACCAGCCAATAGTATTTTTTAATTGCTTTCACGGCGCGGATCTTAATTAATGACTAACGACAGCCCGCCGACTCGTTTCGAGCGGGTTAATCGCTTGTAAATAGCAGCGTAATGTGAAGATTTCGCGACACGCGTCGACTGCCGCAGTGCGACTACGAATAAAACGGGCACCGTGGTCCGGCCGAATAGCCGGGCCACGGCAGTTTCGCAAGGAATTTACTTCAAGAAACTTTGCTCCAGGCTATGGCATCAATCGCAGCCGATATAATCGCCGGCTTTGACGTAAACCGGCCGGCCTTTACCGTTGCTAAACGTGCGGTCGACCGGAGTTTTCGACAAGCGCGTACCTTTGTGGTCGGCCCCATGGCAAGCGGCGCACTGGTCTTCGCCGTTCGCTCCGGGCTTTTTAGCCCACACGTTATGCCAGCCGCCCTGTCTGGTTTGATCGCTGCTGTTGGTAGGCCCGCTATCGCGCTGTTTCCACCAGGATGCATCGTTGACCGGGTGCATATTGTGCGGACCGGCCAGAATGCCTGTTCCATAGCGCACGCCGTCCACAGTGCCGTCATTGAAAGCGCCTTCGGTATGACAAACGTTACCTTCCAACAGCGTGCCGGCATGCCCCTGCAACTGCAACGCGGTAACGTTATCGTTGGCGTAGGGGTTCGGATTAGGCCAAATCGCATGGGTAGCGCCGTGACAGGCCTCGCACGGCACCGCGCCATGCCGGTCGATACTGTCTTAAACAAACCGCGCACGCAGACATGCTGACCTTCGTCGCTCCGTGTATCCGAATAGGTACCGGGCGGGCAGCTTTGCCCGTCCTGCACCAGCAAGGTGTAACTGGAATCGTGCTTTTTCGGTAATAGATTTTCCGCGAATCGCTCGTTAGTCACTTCCTGCAACCTGAAAATACCGGTCGTCATATCGTAAGAACGCCGTCTGACCGGTTCGTCGCCCGTGCCGGTATGACAATTCGCGCAGGATAATTCTTCGGCCCACGGAATGCGCCCAAAGCTTACCGTCCAGGCGTTCACGGAAGTTTTCACCTTGTCCAGCAACTGCACCTCGCTCAAGGTTTCGCTCTGATCGCCGTTGGTCAAAACATACGTGCCGTCGCCGTTATCGACACCGGTACCGCCGGCAAATATCAAAGCCATGTCCAAAGTCGATACAACATTGCCGTTGCGCCGGTACAAACCGTCGTCGCCTTTGATCAGCAAGTAGTAACTACCATTTGCGTCGGGACCGTAACTGCTCTGCCAGCTCATATAGGCTTGCGCCAGTTTGTCCTTGTCGATAGGTGCGTTGTAATCCGGCGGATCCCTGGAATCGATATGACTGTCCCCTTTCCCCCGGCTGACCATGGCTCCGCCGCCCGCCAACACCGCCAAGTCGCCGTGGCAGTCTATGCAATTCACGCCGGCGGCGGTCATCACGTCGCGCTGGTATTTATCCTGCCGACCGGCGTGACAATAAAAACAACTGCCGTCCGGGGTACCGTTGTCTTTAGCACTCAACAGAAAAGCCGTTTTGGAATTATCTTCCGCCAAATCGGCCAATTTCAGTTCCCGATTCAAGCTGTCGCGCTGTATGCTGCCGGTGTAATCCGCGTTCAACATCCCGAGCAAACGCCCGTGTATGTTGTGGTTGCTGTCGGAATATTCGGGGCAGGCATTGTCGGCATCGTTATTCGGCGACATGTTATAGCGGCGCGGATCGGCGCGCGGTACCGACTTGTGACAATAATCGGTGCAATTGCCGGGCTGCACCCGGATTTCGCCGGCTTTGCCGTATGGCTGTTCGGATTCGAACTCCAAAGGCCCCAACCAGCCGGAATCTTCGATGAAGTTGTAGTAAAAATCGTGCAAGCGGGCGATATTGAGCATCGCCGCCTGCTCGATCACGTCCCTGTCGCCGTTACGCTCGGCATCCACGTCTTGCGGGGAGACGAATTGCGGTATCCATTTCTCGCGGCCTTGATAGGCCCTCTCGGGCCGGGCGGCCGACTGTGTAAACTTGAGCTATTGGACTGCGCTTGGTCAAATCAAAAACAGCTCCCTTTCGGAAATCAATGTTTTTAGTTTTTGCGCACCAATTTCGATCTTTTTTTCGCTGATTGCACCATTAAAAAACAAAATACTGGATTTTGTTATCGGCATTATTTCATATCTTATTGATTATAATATAAATAATATTTAGGCATATCATTTGCTAATATTTTAAGAAACACGTGAGGCGCGATCAGAAAAGCGCCTTATCAAAATGGCGACTAGGGTTCCGGCTCGTTTTCGAGTGTCAGCGACCGAGAGTTGCCGGCTTCTTTCGGGGAGCTACACGGCGGGATAAAAGCCCGGGAGGTCAGACGGTTTAACCAACCGATCCGCCTCCACGTGTAGCTTTTTCAACCCGACCGGAGCTGCTCATGACCTCAAATTCCTCCCGCAATTTCTTCCGACTCCCGGCACTGCTGCTTGCTGCGGCGCTGTTTTGCCTGTCGATCCCGGCGCGTGCCGAAGTCAAAGTCGGCGTCAGCGATTGGCCCGGCTGGGTGGCATGGTACGTCGCCGAGAAAAACGGCTATTTCAAAAAATACGGTGCCAAGGTCAAATTGGTGTGGTTTGCCAATTACACCGACTCGATCTCGGCCTTGTCTGCCGGCCAGTTGGACGCCAATTGCCAGACCTGGTCCGACACCATGGCGCCGCTGAGCAAGAACGTGCCGGTCAAAGCGATTCTGGTCAATGACAATTCCGACGGCAACGACGCCTTGATGGTCAATCCCGCCATCACAAGCTTTGCCGACCTGAAAGGCAAAACCATCGCCCTCGAGCAGTATTCGATTTCCCATTTCGTGCTCGCCACCGCGCTGAGCAAAAACGGCCTGAGTTTCGACGACATCAAAACCGTGAATCTGTCGGCCGGCGACGCGGCCGCGGCATTCCTGAGCGGCCGGGTCGATGCGACGGTGGTGTGGAATCCCTGGGTCAACAATATCCAGGCCAGCGGCAAGGGAACGGCGCTGTTCACATCCAAAGATATGCCCGGCCTGATCCCCGATTTGCTGGTCGCTCGAGTCAAAGCCATCGAAACCCACCGCGCCGAATTGGTCGGCATGATTAAAGCCTGGCAGGACACGCAACAGTTTATACGCGAACAACCCGACCAGGCCGTTGCCATCATGTCCAAGGTGGTCGGCATGAAACCGGACGCCTACAAAGTGTTTCTGCCGGGCACTCGTTTCTTTACCCTCGAAGACAATCTCAAAGCCATGACCGCGGCCAGCGAACCAGCCTCGCTGGCCGCGGTCGGTCCTACCATCGCCAGCTTTCTGAAAGACAATCGCCTAATCGAATCCGTGCCCGATTTGGCCGCCGGCTTTGACGCCTCGTTGGTGACCGAAGCGCTCGCCGCTCATTAGCTCAAGGTGGCGACTATGACTGACAATTCGAATCCGCGCCGACCGCTGTGGGCGATACGCGGCAGCTTGGATCGGCGTATCCATTGGCTGATCGCCTGCAGCGGTTTGCTGTTGGCACTGTTGGGGTGGTGGCTGGCCTCGACCGGCGGCACGATAGACCCGGTGTTTTTGCCGACCCCGCCGCTGGTGCTAAACAGCGCCTGGGAATGGCTGCACGACGGCGATTTGCTCGGCGACGTGGCAATCAGCGTTTACCGGGTGGTGGCCGGATTTTTATTGTCGGCGGTACTGGCCTTGCCTCTGGGCGTCCTGGTCGGCACTTATGCGCCGGTCAAGGCCTTGTTCGAGCCCCTGACCGATTTCATCCGCTATATGCCGGCGGCGGCCTTCATTCCGCTGGTGATGCTGTGGGTGGGCATAGACGAAGGCGCCAAGATCGCGATCATTTTCATCGGCACCTTCTTTCAGATGCTGCTGATGATCGCCGAGGACGTGCGCCGGGTGCCGATGGAGCAAATCGAAGCGGCGCAAACCATGGGCGCCGACCGCGACGAAATCGTCATGCGGGTGATCATCCTGTCGGCCAAGCCGGCGATTCTGGATACCTTACGAGTAACGATGGGCTGGGCCTGGACTTACCTGGTGGTGGCCGAGTTGGTTGCGGCCAATTCCGGGCTGGGTTTTGCGGTATTGAAGGCGCAACGTTTTCTGCAAACCGACAAAATCTTCGCCGGCATCATTCTGATCGGCCTGTTCGGGCTCGCCACCGACCAATGCTTCCGCTGGGCACATCGCCGCAGCTTCCCCTGGCTGTACCGGAGATAGCGCCGATGACGAGTCCAATCATTCAAATCCGCCAATTGCAAAAACGCTTTGCCGCCAACGGCGCGGACATCGTCGCGCTGCAAAATGCCGATCTCGACATTGCGCCCGGCGAGTTCGTCACGCTGGTCGGCGCCTCCGGCTGCGGCAAGTCGACCTTGCTGCGCATCGTCGCCGGCCTGGAACCAGCCAGCGCCGGCAGCGTCAGCGTCGACGGCGCGGCAATCGCCGGTCCCGGTATCGACCGGGCCATGGTATTCCAGCATTACAGCCTGTATCCGTGGTTGAGCGTGACCGAGAACATCAAGTTTTGCCGGCAACTGAAGGTGCACCGCGACGTGTCCACGCTGAGCGATGTCGAATCCGCCGAAGGCCGGGCCGACGCCTTGATCCGCTTGATGGGCCTAAGCCACGTGGCCAACGCCTATCCCAACCAACTGTCCGGCGGCATGCAACAACGGGTGGCCATCGCCAGGGCCTTGATGGCACGGCCGCGCATCCTGTTGATGGACGAACCGTTCGGCGCACTGGACGCCCAGACCCGCGAGGTGATGCACGATCTGATCCTGCACGTTTCCATCCTGGAAAAAACCACGGTGCTGTTCGTCACCCACGATGTGGAAGAAGCGATTTACTTGGCGCACCGGGTGGTGTTGATGGCCCCCCGGCCGGGACGCATCGCCGCGGTGCATACGGTACCGCTGCCGGATCACCGCGACCAGGACATGAAGCAGAATCCGGACTTCATTGCCTTAAAAAAACAAATTCTGGCCGGCATTCGCGAGACTTCCGGCATGCACACCGATTACGAACTACTCGAGCGTCTGGGCCAAAGCCCGGCGCCCTAACCGATTCAGGAGACTACGATGAGCTTAGCCTCGATCAATACCACCGACCTGCTATGGAGCGAAAACCTGCCGGCCGGCGCCCATACCTCGTTCCGGATGCGGCGCGGCAACCGCCTGCGGCTGACCGACAGCGAAGGCGGCGCCAATCTGGCGGCCTTGTTTATCAACTACGACGAACGCAGCGAACGCTACAACATGGCCGACACCCTAAAGGCCCAGCATACCTTTCATCTGACTGAAGGCTTTGTCTGTTATTCGGACATGGGCCGGGTGTTGTGCTCGATTACCGGCGACACGCTGGGCTGGCACGACACCGTATGCGGGGTGTCCGATGCCGCCCACGTGCTGGCCAAATACGGTACGGCCAGCTATCAAAGCCATCGCAACGCGATGTACCGCAACGGCCGCGACAGCCTGCTGATCGAATTGGAAAAATGGGGCTTGGGCAAACGCGATCTGGTCGCCAACCTCAACTTCTTCAGCAAGGTAGCGGTCGGCGCGGACGGCAATCTGCAATTTCAAGTGGGCCATTCCACCCCAGGCAGCCAAGTAGAGCTGCGCTTTGAAATGGACACGCTGGTGTTGCTCAGCACCTGTCCGCACCCGTTGGACCCCAATCCGCACTACCAGCCCAAACCGGTGTTGCTGGAGGCCTATCGCGGCGCTTTGCCGGATCAAGACGACAAGTGCCGCAATTTCCGCCCGGAAAACGGCCGCGGTTTTACCAATACCGAACGTTATTACCTGTAACACCGATTTTACGAGGAATACCCTATGCCCATCGTCGAAAGCACGCTCGATCCGAGCAGCGCCATATACGATTACACCCTGCCGGCCGGCGAACCGTGGCTGCATACCATCAAACAAGGCCAGACCTTTCGCATCCTGGATCTGGAAGGCAACCAAGCCGTCGACACCTTGTTTTACAGCGCGGCCGACCATGAAGAACGCTACAGCGCCAGCGACACCATCCGCCGGCAAGGCAATCTGTACCTGAGCGCCGGCACCCAGCTGATCTCCGGCGAGGGCAACGTTTTATTGACCATCGTCGCCGACACCTGCGGCCGCCACGACACCCTGGGCGGCGCCTGTGCCGCCGAGAGCAACACGGTGCGCTATGCCCTGGATAAGAAGCACATGCACAGCTGCCGCGACAGCTTTCTATTGGCCATCGGCCACGCCGACTGCGGCCTGGCCAAGCGCGACATCGCCAGCAACATCAATTTTTTCATGAACGTGCCGGTCACGCCCGACGGCCAATTGACCTTTGCCGACGGTATTTCCGCGCCGGGCAAGTATGTGGAAATGCGGGCGGAGATGGACGTGATCGCGCTGATTTCCAATTGCCCGCAGTTGAACAACCCGTGTAACGCCTACAACCCGACGCCGGTGCGGCTGCTGATTTGGGATTGACCTTTGAGCCGTGCCGGGACGACCCGGCGCCGGTATGCCAAGGCGGGACGGCCCGCCAAACGAGGATTCATGTTTAACAAGGTATTGATCGCCAATCGCGGCGAAATCGCCTGCCGCATCATGCGGACCTTAAAAGAATTGGGCGTCGCCAGCGTCGCGGTATATTCCGAAGCCGACGCCCATGCCCGCCACGTCCGGGAAGCCGACGAAGCAGTGTGCGTCGGCGGCGCAGCGGCGGCGGACAGCTATTTGCGCGGCGAGCGGATTCTGGCAGCAGCGCTGGCTACCGGCGCCGAGGCCATTCATCCCGGCTACGGCTTCCTGAGCGAAAACGCCGAGTTCGCCGAGCAATGCGCGGCCGCCGGCATCGTGTTCATCGGTCCCACGCCGGAGCAGTTACGGCGCTTTGGTTTGAAACACACTGCCCGCGAGATCGCCAAAACCTGCGGCGTGCCCTTACTGCCCGGCACCGGCTTGCTGGCGGACATCGATCAGGCTTTGCAGGCGGCTACCGATATAGGCTACCCGCTGATGCTAAAAAGCACGGCCGGCGGCGGCGGTATCGGCATGCGCTTGTGCCGCACCGAGGCCGAGCTGTGCGAGGCGTTTGCGGTGGTGCAGCGCTTGAGCGCGGCCAACTTCAAGGACAGCGGCTTGTATCTGGAAAAATTCATCGAGCGCGCCCGCCATATCGAAGTACAGATTTTCGGCGACGGCGCCGGGCGGGTGATCCATTTGGGCGAGCGCGATTGTTCGGTACAGCGTCGTAACCAGAAAGTGATCGAGGAAACCCCGGCACCGGGTCTCAGCGAAGCGACCCGCGCGGCACTTTACCGCCATGCCTTGGCGCTGGCCGAGGCAGTGAGTTATCGCTCCGCCGGCACGGTCGAATTCGTTTACGACCAGGACAGCGGCGAATTTTATTTTTTGGAAGTCAACACCCGCTTGCAGGTCGAACACGGCGTCACCGAGCAAGTCACCGCCACCGACCTGGTGGCCTGGATGCTGCGGTTGGCGGCCGGCGACCGGGCATTTCTGGATCAATACCGGCATGCGCCACAAGGCTGGGCTATGCAAGTCAGGGTGTACGCCGAAGACCCGAACAAAAATTTCCAGCCTTCATCCGGCTTGCTGACCGATTGCCGGTTTCCCGAGGCGGTCAGGGTCGATCATTGGCTGGAGAACGGCCTGGAGGTCACGCCGCATTACGATCCCTTGCTGGCCAAAGTCATCGTCCATGCGGCAGATCGCGAACAGGCCTTGGCGCAAATGGATGCAGCTTTGGCCGACACCCGCTTGTACGGCATCGAAACCAATCTGGCCTATTTGCGGCGGATCGTCGCCGACGACGTATTTCGTAATGGTGACCAGATCACCGCCTACCTGGCTGGCCTGAGCTACCAGCCTCGCACCCTGGACGTGCTGGAAGCCGGCACCCAAAGCATGATTCAGGATTATCCGGGGCGCTTGGGTTATTGGGACGTCGGCGTGCCACCGTCCGGGCCGATGGATATGCTGGCCTTTCGCTTGGCGAACCGAATTTTGGGTAACCCGGAGGATGCGGCCGGGCTGGAAATGGCCATCAACGGCCCCAGCCTGCGCTTCAATTTTGCCACCCGCATCGTGTTAACCGGCGCAGCGATGCAAGCCGAGTTGAACGGTCAAGCCATACCCTACTGGCAGGCGATTGCAGTTGCGGCCGGCGACGTGTTGAAACTGGGCAATATTGCCGGCCAGGGTTGCCGCAGTTATCTGGCGATACAAGGCGGCTTCGACGTGCCGGAATATCTGGGCAGCCGAGCCACCTTCACGCTCGGCCAGTTCGGCGGCCACGGCGGCCGGGTGCTGCGGGTCGGCGACGTGTTGCCGGTCGCGGCGGAAACAGCCTTTGCCGAGGAAATCGTGCCGAATCGAGGCGCGCTGCCCCGTTACGCCGAGCACTGGCAAATTGGCGTGCTGTACGGCCCACACGGCGCGCCGGACTTTTTTACCGACGCGGACATCGCCGAATTTTTCGCGACCGATTGGGAGGTACATTACAACTCCAATCGCACCGGCATCCGTTTGATCGGCCCGAAACCGCGCTGGGCCCGTAGCGACGGCGGCGAGGCCGGTTTGCATCCGTCCAACATCCACGACAACGCCTACGCCATCGGCGCGGTGGATTTCACCGGCGACATGCCTGTGATTCTCGGCCCGGACGGCCCCAGTCTGGGCGGGTTTGTCTGTCCAGCTACCGTGGTCGCGGCCGAATTGTGGAAGCTGGGCCAATTGAAGCCCGGCAATAGCGTGCGTTTCATCCGCTTGAACCGCGCGCAAGCGGCAAAACTGGATGCCCAGGTCGAGCAGGCCTTGGCCGACCCGGCTCATGCCGCGTTACCGGAACTGCCGGCACCACCCGATTTCGCGGAAAGCTGCATCCTGGCCCAGCTTCCGGCCGGCCAAGACCGGGTGGCGGTAACCTATCGCCAGGCCGGCGACCGCAATCTGCTGATCGAGTACGGTCCCTTGGTATTGGACCTTAATCTGCGCTTTCGGGTGCATGCCTTGATGACCTGGCTGCAACAACGCCGCATCGCCGGCATCGTCGATCTGACGCCGGGCATCCGCTCCTTGCAAGTGCACTACGACCGCCGCCTGCCGCTGGACGAACTGCTGCGGATTCTGGCGCAAGCCGAAGCGGAACTGCCGGCCATCGAAGACATGGAAGTGCCGACCCGCATCGTCCACCTGCCGCTGTCCTGGGACGACCCATCCACGCAACTGGCGATCGAAAAATACATGCAGTCGGTGCGCAAGGATGCGCCGTGGTGCCCGAGCAATATCGAGTTCATCCGTCGCATTAACGGGCTGGACAGTATCGACCAAGTCAAGGACATCCTGTTCAACGCCAGTTATCTGGTGATGGGCTTGGGCGACGTCTATCTGGGCGCGCCGGTGGCGACGCCTATCGATCCACGCCACCGGCTGGTGACCACCAAGTACAACCCGGCCCGGACCTGGACCCCGGAGAACGCGGTCGGCATCGGCGGTGCTTATCTGTGCGTGTACGGCATGGAAGGACCGGGCGGCTACCAGTTTGTCGGTCGCACCGTGCCGATGTGGAACCGCTACCGGCAAACCGCCGATTTTCGCGACGGCAAGCCGTGGCTGCTGCGCTTTTTCGACCAAATCCGCTTCTATCCGGTATCCGCCGAGGAATTGCTGCGTCATCGGCAGGACTTGATCAGCGGCAAGCTCAAACTGGATATCCGCGAGGAAACCTTCAGTTTGCGCCAGTACAACGAGTTTCTGCGCACACACGCCGGCGAGATCGCCGCATGTAAAAGCCGGCAACAGGCGGCCTTCGACGCCGAACGCGAACGCTGGGCGCAAGCCGGCCAGGTTTACGCCGACGATCAGGCCGTCGCGGCGGCGGCCATCGATACCGAGCTGGACTTGCCGGCCGGTGCCCGGGCCGTGGCCAGCCATATCGCCGGCAACGTCTGGCAAGTACTGGTCAAGGCCGGCGATAGGGTCAAGCAAGGCGATGCCTTGGTGGTGGTCGAATCGATGAAAATGGAGTTTCCGGTAACGGCACCAGAGGACGGTACGGTCTGGCAAGTGTTTTGCGCCGAAGGCGGACAAATCAGCGCCGGCCAGGATTTATTGGTGTTGCAGGCCGGGGAGGAGGCATGACAACCTGGAGCGAATTACCGGAAGTCCTGAGCATCGCTGGTCTGAGCCACGCCTACCGCGACGGTATGCTGACGCCGACGGCGCTGGTAAGCATGCTGTGGCAGCGATTGGAATCGGCACCGCAGCGCGGGGTCTGGATCAACCGCGTGCCGCTCGAACGGCTGCAGGCTTATGCCGAGGCGCTGGCAGACCAGTCGCCGGACGAGTTGCCCTTGTATGGCATTCCGTTTGCGATCAAGGACAATATCGATCTGGTCGATTTACCCACGACGGCGGCTTGCCCGGCCTATGCCTACCAGCCCGAGCAATCGGCGTTCGTGGTCCGGCAACTGATAGCCGCCGGTGCGATTCCGCTGGGCAAAACCAATCTGGACCAATTCGCGACCGGCTTGGTCGGTACCCGCTCGCCCTACGGCGTGTGCTGTAACAGTTTCGATCCAGAATACATCGCCGGTGGTTCCAGTTCGGGCTCGGCAGTCGCGGTGGCGAGCGGTCTGGCCAGTTTTGCCTTGGGCACCGACACAGCCGGGTCCGGTCGGGTGCCGGCGGCCTTCAATAACTTGGTTGGTGTCAAACCAACGCGGGGCTTGTTAAGCACGTCTGGCGTGGTGCCGGCTTGTCGTAGTTTGGATTGCGTCTCGGTGTTTGCGTTGACGGCCGCCGACGCCGAGCGGGTGCTACAAGTCGCCAATGTGTACGACGCTACGGACGCTTACAACCGGCGAGACCAGCCCTCGCCGGTGCCGCCCGGCTTTGCCGGCCGCTTTCGCTGCGGAGTGCCGAAGCCGGAGCAATTGCAATTTTTCGGCGACGATGCGGCGGAAGCCTTGCTTGCCGAGGCTGTCGCGCAATTGCAGGCCCAAGGCGGCAGCATGGTCGAAGTGGACATTCAGCCCTTGCTGGATGCCGCCGACTTGCTTTACGCCGGGCCGTGGCTGGCCGAGCGTTATCTGGTGGCCGGTGACCTCCTGCAATCCAACGCCGAGGCTTTATTTCCGGTTACCAGGGACATTTTGGCCAAAGCGTCGGACTTGTCGGCCGCCGATGCCTGGCGTGCGTTTTACCGCTTACAGGACTTGAAGCGGCAAAGCGATGCAATCTGGCGACAGGTCGATGTGTTGGTCACGCCGACCACCGGCACGATTTACCCGATTGCCGCCGTCGAAACCAATCCGGTCGAATTGAACAGCCGGCTGGGCTATTACACCAATTTCATGAATCTGCTCGACCTGAGCGCCATCGCACTGCCGGCCGGGTTTCGCGGCAATGGCCTGCCGTTCGGCATCACGCTGTGCGCGCCGGCCTTTGCCGACCGGGCTTTGCTGGCGTTGGCGAAACGCCGAGAACAGTTGGCGCCGCATACATTGGGTGTCTCCGAAACCTTAAGCTCAGAATTTCCCGCAGCGGACGGCGACGACTTGGCCGGCTTTGTTCGGGTCGCGGTGTGCGGCGCGCATCTGTCCGGCCTGCCGCTGAATCATCTGTTGACCGGTCGCGGCGGCATGTTGCTGCAATGCACGCACACCGCGCCCACGTATCGGCTGTACGCATTGCCGGACGGCAAGCGGCCCGGCATGGTACGCGACGACACCGGCGCGGCCATCGCCGTTGAGGTCTGGGCTTTGCCAATTCACCGATACGGCGAATTCGTCGCCGAAATCCCGGCGCCGCTGGGCATAGGCCGGGTGCAATTGCAGGATGGTACGAGCGTACAGGGCTTTGTCTGCGAGGCGGCCGCCGTGCGCGAGGCACTGGACATCACCGGCTTCGGCGGCTGGCGCGCTTATCTCACTCGCCCGGACTAAGCCGCCGGTTTTAGCCATTTAATTTTCCTCAATCCTAACCATTCAAGCCGGATTTTCCGGCTTGCGGGGGCGTTTGCGCCCGAAAAAAGTTTGCTGACTCATTGACCGACAGGAGAATACTCATGCCAACCCCTGCTTCCCGAACTCGCGACTGGCTGTATGCCGCACCGCTATTGTTGGCGATGTCGCCATTACCGGCCGAGGAACGCGCCGGTTTATTGAACGGCCTGTCGTTTATCAACGACTTGCCCTGGATGAAGGCCGCCAATTTACACGTCCGCAGTTGGGCCGACGCCGGTATCGTTTACAACGCCAACGATCCGGGCGACCGCTACAATGGCCCCGTGGTGTTTGCCGACCGCGCCAACGAGTTCAATCTGCACCAGCTCGGCGGCGAGTTGATCCGCGACGTCGATACCGGCGGCGACCATTGGGACATCGGTGGCATGCTGACCCTGATGTACGGCAGCGACGCCCGTTTTAACACCATCAACCCCTACGGTGGCGGGCATTGGGACAACCGCTTGATCGGCTCCGACGAGCGTTTCTACAAGCTGGCGATCCCCAATGCCTATCTGGATATTTTCATGCCGCTGGGCAACGGCCTGAAGACGCGCATCGGCCGGTTTTATACGATCATGGGCTACGAGACCGGATTGTCGCCGGACAATTTTTTCTACACCCATCCCTATACCTTCCAATACGGCGAGCCGTTTACCCATTTCGGTATGACCACCACTTATCCGCTAAACGACAATTTAAGTATCACCTTGGGCGCAGTCACTGGCGGCCACACTAAATTGAATGGTGTGCTGGACGGCAATGGCGCCTGGGACGGATTCGACAAAAACATGGAGAACTGGAATTTCCTGGGCGGCGCCACCTGGGCCAGCGACGATGCGGCGACCTCCTTCACCGCCACGCTGATCACCGGCGACGTCAACAGCGACAACAATCTGCGCGAATTCCAGCGCCAGACCGGCATCGACAAACGCGATAACCGCACCTTTTACAGCCTGGTCTTTCAGCACAACTTCGCCGAGCGCTGGCACTACGTGCTGCAACACGACCACGGTATCGAGCAGCAGCATCCGTTGAACAATTTCGCCGACGCCGAATGGTACGGTATTCATTCGCAACTGAAATACGACGTGTCCGATACGTTGGGAGTGGGCCTGCGCGGCGAATGGTTTCGCGACGACGACGGCGTTCGGGTCGGTCAAATGTGCCCAAGTTGCGCGGTACTGGCGACCGGAGCGGCCAACTATTATGCCGCGACGCTCGGCGTGAACTGGAAGCCGGAGAAGTGGTTAATGGTTAGACCCGAAGCGCGCTACGATTGGTCGCAAGGTGTCGATGCATACGACGAACGCAACAAGGACAGCCAGTTTATTTTCGGCGCCGATGTGGTGGTTACCTTTTAATCCGGTCGGCTTCATCAGTGCATATGGACATACCGAGTCCTAATGTTTTTTGAACAGATAGCGCGGGGTGTTGGCGAAGTCGGTTTCGATGTAGTAGAGCGCGGCCAGACTGCCGTCGGTTTTTTGGTCGACCACGGCCAGCCCCCTTGTCAGAAGGGTTGTCGCCCAGCCACACGTAGTTGCGGGCGCTGCCGGTTTGTTCGTAGATCAAGCGGCCGGCGGTGTCGTAGACGTAGCGGGTTTGCCCGGCCCCGTTGGTTTTCAACACCCGCCGCCGGCCGCTGCTGATACCGATGTCTATTCCGCCGGATAATCCACGGTCGAATCATTTACATTCCAAGCGCCAAACAAGCCGACACTCAGTTCTCATCGGCTTCGGATTGCGGCCCATTCGGCATTACCAGAAAATTGGCTTTTATTGGTTGCGTTACTATTCGACAAAGGATTCGAGCGGGGCAGGGTAACACGGAAGCCGGTAATTCCAGACGATAGCCTTGGGCGAGCGTAAAGACAATCGCTGCGGTTGGCGCTGGCCCAACCTGCACCGGGATCGGTGCAGACGATACCGGTGCAGGTAATTTTCGATAGCCGCTTAGCCGCTCCGTGAACATGCGGATATTAATCTGCTGCTCAATGCAGCACACCAATTGCGATGGACCACTGCGTTGCCATGGTTCCAAGATATTCGATCGCCATTCTTGATCCAAAAATCTCAGGCTGCACCCCGACGAATCTGTTTACCGGTGGAGCGGATGAGCCCTTACATTCCGGAGCCGGTTTAATGAAGACCACTAACCCCCATCCCTGGCTTGCAGCTTTCATCGGCCTATTACTCGTCTCTTTGTACGCCTTGATGGTGCATCTGTTCCAACTGTTCGGTTTGCCCTCAGGCACCGGTTTTTACAGCCTGCCTATGATCGCCTTTCGGGCCGAATTGACCGAAATAGTCATCTGTTGTATCGGAGTGTTACTCGGCGCTCTGCTAATAGGGCAACGTTGGTTAGCCGGTTTTTGGGTGTTCAGTTGGAACACGTTGGCATTGCCCTGGATCACCATAGCTTTGCTTGAGAACGTAGCTGTGGCAGCGGACTTTGCCGTGTTGTTTTTCCTGCCGATTTGGTTATCGGTTTACTTGTTTATTTTTCAACTGCTAGGCATAGCCTTAAACGGTGCATGGCATATTCTCCGTTCCGAACGTTTCAACCCAACAAAGCGGGCGGATTGGATGATCCGCTAAAAAAAGGAATTGACGCAACCGTCTTAGCTTATTCCGGGCCTCGTCTCATCGATAGCCACCGCAGTACCGGTAAGCCGCCGCCAAAACGCCAGCCCGCCCTGCTTGCAGTCGTCCAAATAGGTGTAAGCCACCGGAATGACCAACAAACTGAGCAAGGTTGAGGTCGCCAATCCGCCGATAACGGCGATAGCCATAGGGCTGCGGAAGGACGGATCGGCGTCGCCGGCGCCCATCGCGATAGGCAGCATGCCGGCTCCCATGGCGATGGTCGTCATCACGATGGGCCTAGCCCTTTTATGGCAAGCGTCCAGCAAAGCCTCGACCCGGCTTAAACCGTGGTCGCGGCGGGCGACGATGGCGTATTCCACCAGCAAGATGGAATTTTTGGTGGCAATCCCCATCAGCATGACCAAGCCGATCAGAGACGGCATGGAAAACGCCTTGCCGGTCAATAGCAAGGCCACAAAGCCGCCGCCGAACGCCAATGGCAGCGCCGCCAATATCGTGATGGGTTGCAAAAAATCCTTGAACAGCAAGATCAGCACCACCAGTATGCACAACACCCCGGTCAGCATGGCCAAGCCGAAACTGCCGAACAATTCCTCCATCATTTCGGCGTCGCCGATGTTGATTTGTTTCACGCCGGCCGGCAGGTTGTTGATGCTGGGCAGATTTTGCACCGCGGCGGTGACGTCGCCCAAGGGCAGGCCGGACAATTCGATTTCGAAATTGACGTTGCGCGAGCGGTCGTAGCGGTCTATCACCGCCGGGCCGCTGGACAACTCCAGCTTGGCCACTTGGCCTACCAACACCGTAGCGCTGCCGGCTTTGCTGGACGGCACCGCCAGCCGTTCCAGCACCGCCAAATCGCGACGGCCTTCCGGCGCCAATTTGACCACCATCGGCACTTGCCGTTGCGCCAAATTCAGTTTGGACAGCGACCAATCGTAATCGCCGACCGTGGCAATCCGCAGGGTTTCGGCCAAGGCCGTCGTCGTCACGCCTAAATCGGCCGCGCGGGCGAAATCCGGACGCACGGCAATCTCAGGCCGTATCAAAGCCGCGCTGGAAGCAATGCTGCCTAAGCCGGGTATGGTCCGTAAATCCTGTTCCACGGCACGGGCGGCACGACTCAACGCTTGCGGATCGTCGCCGCTCAACACCAAGACGTATTTTTCGCCGGAAGCACCCAAACCGATTTTGATGCGGACGCCGGGTAATTGCTGCAGCGCTTGCCGGATTTGCAACTCGATTGCCTGCTTGCGCAGCGGCCGGGCGTTGCGCCCGGCCAAGGTGATGGTCAAGGTGGCTTTTCTGACCTCGCCGCTGCCTTGCGAGCCGGCCATCGGATCGGTACCGGCAGAACCGGCACCTATGGTGGTATAGACGCGTTGCACATAGGGAATTGGCGCAAGTAGCCGCCGAGCGGTTTCCGCGGCCTGTTCGGTCTGATGCAACGTCGCGCCCGGCGGCAATTCCACGAACACTTGGGTTTGCGGATTGTCGTCGGCCGGCAGAAATCCGGTCGGCAACAGCGGAATTAACAGCAGCGAGGCGACGAAAAACAGCGCCGCACCGGTGATAGTCGTCAACCGGTGCGTTAAACACCAGGCTGCGGCCCGCATGTAATGCCGCATCACGGGCCCTTCGCTTCCGCCGGCTTCGGGATGGGCTTTTAACAGATAGGCCGCCATCATCGGCGTCAACATGCGCGCCACGACTAAAGACGCCATCACCGCTAGCGCCGCCGTCCAACCGAATTGTTTGAAAAACCGCCCGGCTACCCCGCTCATGAACGCCGTAGGCAAAAACACCGCCACTAACGCAAAGGTCGTGGCCACCACCGCCAGACCGATCTCGTCGGCCGCTTCCATGGCCGCCTGGTACGGGGATTTTCCCATCCGCAGGTGGCGGACGATGTTTTCCACCTCCACAATCGCATCGTCGACCAATATGCCTATCACCAAGGACAGCGCCAACAAAGTGATCACATTCAACGAAAAGCCTAAATAGTCCATACCGGCGAATGCCGGCAGAACCGACAACGGCAAGGCTACCGCCGAAATAAAGGTTGCCCGCCAATCGCGCAGAAACAGCCACACGACCAGTACGGCCAGCGCACTGCCCTCGTACAGCATAGACATCGAGCCTTCGAATTCTTCCTCCACCGGCGCGACGAAATTGAATGCCTCAGTGAATTCTATGTCGGGATTGGCCGCGGCCAATTCCGCCAAGACGCGTTTGACCCCGCTGCCGACTTCCACCTCGCCGGCGCCCCGACTGCGGGTTACTTCGAAGCCGACTACCGGTTTGCCGTCCAAAAACGCAGCGGCGCGCGGTTCGGCCACCGAATCGTCGATTTGCGCGACTTGATCCAGGCGGATGTGCCGACCGTCCGGCAAGGTCAATTGCAGCGGTCGCAGTTCGTCTACCGAGGCCACGTTCGCCAGGGTACGCACCGGTTGCTCGCCGCTACCCAAATCGGTACGGCCGCCGGCGCTTTCGCGTTGCATGTCGCGCAATTGCCGGGAAATGTCGGCCGCCGTAGCGCCCAAGGCTTGCAGCTTGACAGGATCCAACCCAATAGTCACTTCCCGGCTGGCGCCGCCTACCCGGGTGACCGCGCCGACGCCGTTGACAGCCAACAGTCGTTTGGAAACGGTGTCGTCGACGAACCACGACAAGGCCTCGTCGTCGCGTTGTTTGGAACGGACGGTAAACGCAAAAATCGGCGAGCCGGCCAAGTCCAATTTATTGACCACCGGATCGCGCAAATCGCCGGGTAAATCGGTACGGACTTTGGTAACGGCGGAGCGCACGTCGTCCACCGCCTCCTGCACCGGTTTCTCCAAGCGAAATTGCACGGTAATCGTGACGCTACCGTCTTGGACTTTGCTGGTAATGTGCTTCAAGCCCTGTAACGTGGCCAGCGCATTTTCGATTTTTCGCGTCACTTCGGTTTCCATTTGCGCCGGCGACGCACCGGGCAAAGTCGCAGTCACGGTGACCGTCGGCAGTTCCAGGTCCGGAAAATTTTGCACCTTCATGGCCTTGAAACTGTGCATGCCGGCAAAGCTCAGCAGCACGAACAACATCATGGCCGGAATCGGATTGCGGATGCACCACGCGGATACGTTCACGGCATGACCACCCTGACGTTATCGCCGTCGGCTAAAAATGACGCGCCCGACGCGACCAGCCTATCGTCGGCTTGCAAACCGGCCAGAATTTCCAAATGGTTGCCGTCCCGGCGGCCGATTTGGACTTTGACTTGCTCGACTTGGGCCTGGTCTTGGCTGTGCGCGTGGACCCGAAACACGTAAGAAAAGCCTTCCCGTAACGATAAGGCGTCTTGCGGCACGGTCAAGGCGGCGCTATCCCCCAATGCGAATTCGCCGCGGGCAAACATGCCGGCCCGCAAACCTTTGGCCGCAGCATCGGGCAAATCCACGTAAACCAAGCCGTTTCGGCTTTGTTCGTCCAAGGTCGGTGCTAAAAATCGTAGCGTCCCGGTCACGCTGCCGACGTTGGGGACCTCGACCGTAACGCCGACGCCCGGCCGCAACCGGGTCATTTCGGCGGCGGTGACTTCGCCGCGCCATTCCAGCCGATTGCCCCGAATCAAACGAAACAATTCCTGACCATTGGTAGCTACCGCACCCAAGGTCGCGGAGCGCGAAGAGATGACACCGTCGTCGCTGGCCAGCACCTTGGTGTGCTTTAAGCGCAACTGCTGAATCTGCAACTGGGCGTGAGCCGATTGCAGTTTGGCCGCCGCGGTTTTGGCCGCAGTAGTATATTGATCGACTTGCTGCGCACTAAAAGCCCCTGACAGCGAGGCTTTTCTGGCACGTTCCGCATTGACCTGCGCTTCGGCCAGATTCGCTTCGGCCTCGGCTACCAAAGCCCGGGCTTGCGCCAGGTCGGCCAACACGCTTTCTTCCGCAAAATCGGCCAGTACCTGCCCTTTCTTCACGAATTCGCCAACTTGCACCTTGACCGCCGCCAGACGCAAATCGCCGATTTCCGCGCCGATCACGGCTTCCTGCCAGGCGGCGATAGAACCGTTAGCCGTCAGGCGATTAGGCATCTGCCGCATTTGCGGTTGGACGATAGTCACGCTCAGCGCGGGATTCGCCACGTTTGCCGGCTCTGATTGCACCGGTTGCTTTTGGTTGTTGCCGACCGCTAAACCGATGCCTAACAGCATCAATACTAGGGTCAACGATATAACGATTTTGCTGATGGTCATAAATCCTCCAGTGAAGCTGACCTTTATCCGCGAACTTGGTTCGCTGGCGATTCGACGAATTTCATGGCACCCCGTCGTACCGACATCCGGGCGCGCCGCTAATGGAAATAAGCTGGATTACTCCAGGGATTGCCTGCGCCGGGCCGCTTCGCCTTCTATCATCGACAGGGCGAAGCCGCTCAATCTGTCGGCCAAGGTGTCGATAGCCTCGGGCGTATCCACTAACGGCAAATCTATTGCGGTCAGGATGTCTTGACCGACGTAAAAATGCACTACCATGCCGACAATGGCGAATGCCAAGCGGTGCAGGTCGGTATCGGCTTGCTCTAACTGCAAATGCTTTTGCAGCAGCGATACCAGCGCGTCGTGCTGCGGTTTTAACTCCGCATCGATTTCCTGCTGCCAAGCACCGGTCGGCTCGACCATTTCCCGGAAATGCAGCTTCATGACCAGCTTCAGTTCTTCGCCTTTTTTGAAGGGTTCCAGAAATTCGGTAAAGAAGCGGCGCAACAACTCCGGCAACGGCATATCGGCATAAGCACGGACATCGCCCCCGCAGCGGGTCTCGCCCATAGGTTCGGTGAACGCCGCCCGATATAGGCCGGCTTTATCGCCGAAGTAATAGCGAATCGCCGATATATTGACGTTAGCCGCTTCGCAAATCAGCCGGGTGGAGGCGCCTTCATAGCCTTTTTCGGCAAACAATTTGAGCGCCGCGCTCACTAACCGGCTACGCGCGTCGCCCCCCTCCTTATTGTCCGTCTTGTCATTGCCCATGTACTTTCGCCGCGTCCGGTATTCAATCAATCGATCGATTGAAACCATATCAATCAATCGATTGATTGTCAACACGCGAGCGGCGGCATCCTCGGCGTGACTGATAAGCGACGGGACTCATCCACGACGGGTCGCGCGGAACTTGCTAGAACCGAAACCGGAAACGCTAACTCTGGCGTTTTTGGCTTTCCAGCGCGGCTAAAGCGCGAAAGCGCTGCAATATGGGCGTCAGCACCTCGGCATCGCCGTCTCGTTGCGAAACCATATAGGCCGGCAAGCGGAAACCGGCGCCGTCCTGTAGCAAAAACAATTTGCCGGCCGCCAACCACGGCTCGGCCAAGCGAATCGGCAAAAAGCAGGATCCGCCGTTGCACAACACCAATTGCACCGCCAACCAACCGATATTCACCCATTGTCCCGGACGCTCCGGATTCGGGTAACTATTGCTGTGCTGAGCATAAAAACCCGGCCCCCAATCCACATAGATGTAATCGTCGTTCGGCCACGGCCGATAGGGATCGCTGCCGACCAGCACCAAAATCTCGTCGAACAAATGCTCGATGATCAAGGCCGGGTTATGCTGCGGGGTGTACATCAAGCCGATGTCGATACTGCCCTCGACCAAACCGCGCATCAAATCCTCCTCGAAACCGATCTCGCTACGCAACGATATGTTCGGCATCGTCCTGCGAATTTCGCCTATCCATCGCGGCAGCAAGCCTTCCCACAAGGCAATCCGGGCGCCTATGCTCACGCTGGCTCTATATCGGCTAGGCAATCCGATGTCGTGCCTGGCTTGCTCCAAAGTCAACAACAAGGTTTTGGCGTGCCGCAAAAAGCGCTTGCCGGCCAGGGTCAAACCGGCGCCGGCCCGGTTACGCACGAACAGTTGCACCCCCAGATAAGCTTCCAGACGCTGGATGCGGGTACTGACCGTGGATTGAGTGACGTATAAACGATTGGCCGCTTCCAGAAAGCTGCCGTTGGCGGCGACGCTTAAAAACGTTTTGATTTGGTCAATGTCCATGGATTTAGTATCGACATTATCGATACGAAAGTCTAATAAATATCGTTTTACTTATACAAAGGCTCTACCTATAGTGAATCGCTATCAAATTCCCGAACCAGCTGCGGAGAGCCGATATGCCGATCACCCACCGTTTAACGCCAGCCGACGCGGTTAGATCCGGAATCGGCCAACTACTCGCAGTGACAACCCGATCCGCCCGGTATGTGCTTTTGGCTTGTTTATTGACCGGTTGCCGGACACCGGCTGTCCGCCTGCCGGAAGCGGAACTCAGCAAACTGCAATCCGTGCTGATTGTGGCGCTGGAAACGCCGCCGCTGGACATCGAGCCCGACCCCATTGAAGACCGGATACCGGCTTATGCGCACTACCGCAACATGGCCATGCCGCTAGACCCGGAGCGGCACCTGTACCGCAATGCCGGCGGCATCGTCATTGCCGGAGCCATCGCCCCGAACGAACTCGATACCTTCACGCTAGTAACGGCAGCGGAGCAAGCGAGTGGACCGGCCCCCATCTGGACGCCGACCGTCGTTTTGGCCGAAATCGCTCGCGCCAATTTATCGGACCATTGGCTACACAGCCGCGTCCATCGCGATATTCGCCCGCTGCCGATCGTCAAGTCGGAACGGAACGCACAACTGCAGCACTGGCGCCGCGCAGTGGAAAATTGGTACGCGCAGGCGGACACCGACAGCCGTTACAGCGAGCTGCACGGTTACGACGCCGTTGTGGAAATCGGAGTAAACCGTTATCGAATTTTTGCCGGTCAAGTATCGTTGCAGGTGATGCTGAAACTGATCAACCCGAAAACCGGCCGGGTCCTGGCACGCACCGCGGCCGATTCTTATTGTGTCGACGATGCGGCGCTGCATTCGCTGCAAACCGACGGCGCAGCCTTCAAAAAGCTTATCTCCGAACTGGGCGAGCGTTTGCTGGCTCGCGCATTCGACGACTTAGGCTGGCATGTTGTGCCGGCTACCCCACCGCTAGCCCTGAAATGAGCGGGGTTTATTTCAAGCGCCTACGCGGCTGGCGCTTTTTACTCTTCAACCTGTGCTTAGGCGGCGGCCATGCGTTGGTCGTATTCAACGCCGGCGCCTATATCGCCATGCTGCCCAGGGTTGCCGGCGGCTTGGGCATTCCGCTCAGTTTCGCGGCCTGGACCCAGACCGATTACATGATAGGCCTGGCGTTGGGTTATCCGGTCGGCGGTTGGCTTTCCCGACGCATCGGCGAATACCGACCTTTCATCGCCTCGTGCCTGGTTTTTGCACTGAGCTCGGCTTGCTGCGCCTACGCTACCTCGCTGCTGCCTTATCTAAGTGCGCGTATTCTTTTAGGTTTTTCCGGCGGCGTGAGCCTGCCTATCGGCCAATCGCTGCTGCTCAAAGAATACCCGGAACGGCAAAAATCTCTGGGTATCGGGGTTTGGAATCTGGTCACCCTCACACCGTTTACCCTGGGCCCGCCTTTAGGCGGCTGGATAGCGGATAGCGTGGGCTGGCGCTGGCTGTTCCGGCTCAACATCGCGCTGGCGCTGAGCATTGCCGCCTGCATCGGCGCTTTGCTGTACGCTCGCGGCAGCCGTGCGATACGCCGCCGCTTCGATAGCGTCGGCTTTGCCCTCGCGGCCTGCACCCTGCTCGGTCTGCAAACCTTATTGAACCAAGGCAACGATAGTGACTGGGGCAACTCGCCCTACCTTTCGGCAGTAGCCGGGTTCTCCGTCGCCAGTTTGGTTTTCTGGATCTGGTGGGAAGCGCGGGTCAAACATCCCTATATCGACATTCGCCTATTCGAACGACGCAATGTCGCGATAGGCGTTGTCGCCTTGTGCTGTGGGTTTCTGATGTTTCAAGGCTTGCTATCGATGTTGATCGTGCAACTGCAAGTCACGCTGGGTTATTCGTCGTTGCTGGCCGGCCTGGTATTTTTACCGATGGCCATATTCGCCAAGCCGACCGCCGGCATAATGCACGAAATCGTCAATCGCACCGACGCCCGCTTACTGGCCAGCATCAACCTTACCGCTTTCTCCGCCGTGTATTTTTGGCTCGGCCGATTCGACGATCCGGCCGCTTTCGACCGGCTGTTTTGGGCGAAATTGTGGGAGGGCATTTGCCTGGGCAGTTTTTTCGTGCCCCTGACGCGATTGATGTTGCACGATTTACCGGCGGAACGGCACTGGCAGGCCTTGGAATTGGCGAACTTTTTGCGCATAGCGGCCGGTGGATTCGGCATCTCCTTGCAAGCCATCGTGCTGTATCGCCGGACCCCGCTGCACCTGCACAGATTCGCCGAAAACCACTCCGACTTTACCGCATTGCAACGCTTAGTCGACGCCGGTTACAGCGACGCGGCGGCCTTCGCCAAGTTTGCCAAACTGGTCACGCAAGCCCAACAAATTCGCAGCATCAGCGACGCCTACTGGCTGGCCGGCTGCGCTTTCCTGACGCTGGCAGCCTTGGTTTGGTTTGCCCATCCGCCGCGCAAGCCCAACGAAGCCGGCGCACAACCGGCATTGTCGCAATTAGCGGCTGAAGTCGTCGCGGAGGAAATCTGATGCCGCCGCTTACCCGGCTGCCGAGCCGTGTCTGGGCCGCAATCTGGTTGTCCTGCCTGTGTTGCGCCTGCGCCCGGCTCGGCAGTAACGGCGACACGCCTGCCCGCATGAAAGGCATGCCCGCCATTCGACAAACCCTTGACCTAGCCGGCACCGAAGCCACCGCCAAGCGGGCGTGGCCGGAACAAAACTGGTGGCGGCAGTTCAACGATCCGGTACTGGACCGGCTGATCGCCACCGCCTTAAGCGATAACCCGAACATCCATATCGCCGCTGCTCGGCTGACACAAGCGCAAGCCCTGGTGGACGCACGCGGCGCCGAGTTATATCCGACGCTGGAGTCCAGTCTCGGTTTCAGCGCGCAACGCTTCTCCGCCAACAGCGTTCAGGCCAAGCTGGCCGGCGAGCATTTTCGACAACTGCTGATCAATCCCTTGGTGTTGCGCTACCACCTGGATTTTTGGGGCCACGACCGCGCCGCGCTGCAAAGCGCGGTCGACCGGTCGTTGGCCGGCGCGGCGGAACTGGCAGACGCGCGCCTGCTGCTTACCGCCGAACTGACCGCTTGCTATTTCGACTTACAAACCAGCCTAGCGCAAACACAGCTGGCGGAACGGATTGCGGCGGACCGGCAAGGCTTGCTGGCTTTGCAGCAGGCAAAGCGCAGGGCCGGACTTAGCGGCGACGCCCCGACGCTGCAAGCCGAAATCGCGCTGAGTGAGGCCGCGCAAGAACTGGCCCGCTTGCACGGCACGACCGAAACGCAACGCAACCGTTTGGCCGTGCTGGCCGGGCGAGGCGCCGATTGGGGGCAGGCGCTGACCATTAGGCCTAACACGGCAGCTGCACTTTTACATCTACCGACCGATTTGCCTTTACGCTTGTTGTCGAAGCGCCCCGACCTGAGCGCCGCCAGACTGCAAGCGGAGGCCGCCGCCGAGGACGTCATGGTCGCCGAAACCGCTTTTTACCCGGACGTCAACCTTTACGCGTTCAGCGGTTTACATAGCGTCAGCCTGACGGACCTTGTATTGCAAGGCGCCAGCTTGGCCTACGCGGTCGGGCCGGCCATAGAATTGCCGATTTTCGAAGGCGGCCTGCTGCGAGCCAAACTAACTGACCGTCGAGCCGCCTACGACGCCGCAGTCGAACGCTACAACGCGGCGCTATTGCACGCGGTGCAAGAAGTCGCCGACGGCTTGAGTCGCTGGCGAGAATTCGCCGCCCGCCGCAACGAACAACGTGCCAAGTTGGAAGCCGCCGCAGCCGGAAGCCGGCTGGCCGCACGTTTGCTCCAGTCCGGACTGGCCGACCGGCTTCAGGTTTTACAAGCCCGCATTGCCGAAAATCAAGAGCACTTGGTGCTGCTTGGTCTCGAAGTCGCACAAAGAAAGGTGTCGGTCGGCTTGATCAAAGCCTTGGGCGGCGGCTACGACGCCGATTCCGTCAAGGTAAGCGATGCGCCGAACCTGGCCGAAAGCAACGGCACACCGCATTTGCCGTAACGATCTCAACACCAGGCCTAAGCCATGCATAAAAAAATCCGTCCGCGCGAAATCCTGCGTCAACGCCAGCGCCGTCTAGTTTCCCTGGCAGCCACACTGACTGTCGTCGCAATCACTGCATTATTATTTTGGTGGTTGGATCAGCGCGATTGGGTCGGCACCGACGACGCTTTCGTTGCCGGACATTTGATTACGGTAAAAAATCAAAGCGAAGGTACGGTCGTCGAAGTCCTGGCGGAAAACACCTCAAAGGTTCACAAAGGCGATATTTTGGTCAGATTGGACGGCGCCCAGGCGCTGATCGCTTTGCAACAGGCCCAAGCCGAACTGGCGGAAGCGGTACGCAACGTCATGGCCCTAAAAGCTCAACTCGCAGCCTTAACGCATCGTGCCGACGCCAAACAAGCGGCTCTGCAACGGGTACGACACGACTTGGCGCGCTTGTCGATCGCGGTCGCGGACGGTGCCGCCGCCGAGCAGGACGTGCAAAATGCTGAAGATAACATTGAGGAATTGATCGCCGGCCTGCGTGAAACCGAGGCGGAACGGCAAGGCTTGCTCGCCCAATTAGGCCGGTCCGAGCCCGGCGAACACCCGGCGGTCGAACGCGCCAAAAGCCGGCTGCGACGCGCTTTCCTGGACTATAGCCGGCAAAACGTGATTGCTCCGGTATCCGGTTACGTTGCCAAGCGCAAAGTGCACGTCGGCGACCGTTTAAATCCGGGCACGCCGTTGCTGGTCATTGTCCCGTTGGATCAGGTATGGGTGGAGGCCAATTTTCTGGAAACCCAGGCCGCACCGATACGCGTCGGTCAACCGGCCGAGATTCGCATCGACGCCCAGCAAGCCCAGAGGGTATACCGTGGCCGGGTACAAGGCATCAATCCGGCCACCGGCAGTACGTTCGCGCTATTGCCGGCCGATAACGCCACCGGCAATTTCATCCATGTGGCGGAGCGCCTGCAAGTGCGAATTGCCTTGAATGCCGACGACTTGCGCGCCCAACCCTTGCAACCGGGGCTGTCGACTGTAACCCGGGTTTACGTCGGCTCCGACTCGATAACACCGGTTGCAAACGCGATAGATTTGAATCACGAAGCCTACCGCACCGATGTTTTCGAGCGGGAACTGGAGGCTGCGGAACAATTGATTCGACAAGTTATTGCGGAAAATGCCGGTTGATCTTAATCACGCCCGGCTTGAGTAAATGGATTTACACGTTGTAGGGGCTGGCAATCCAATCGCGCAGCACCGCTTCGTCGCGTTGCGGCAAATAAGCAAAATCCCCGGAAATGTCGGCGAACACGGCTTCCGCGCTATGGGTGGATACCAATTTGCCTTTCAGCATGTAAAAGTACCAGGCAAAAGGATAACCGGCTTGCCGGTCGAAACGATTCAGTAAATTACTCAAGGCACTGCCTTTTTTGCCGGCAAAGTCTTCCAAATGCGGCAAATGGCCTTGGTGCACGTTGATTAATTCGACGTTGACGATTTGCTCGCCGAAACGGCCGGTATGGCTATAAGGACGAATGATCCAATCGTCGGACATCCTATGCTTTTGCCCGGCACTACTGCGGTTCCAATCGTCCATGAAGCGCTGTACCGGATGCTCGCCGCTGTGGCGTTCGTTGACGACTTCCATGAATAAACGCACGTCGGTTTTGCGCCGGTAAGCGTACCGGGATTGCCCGAAGCAAAAGCTGTCTATGCAAAAAGGGTGTAACGGGTCGATAAACTCTTCCAAATCTTCCGGCGGGCGGGTTTCGTTCGCCAACATCCGATCCGATACCTCGTGAGTTTTATCGACTTCGATCAAGGTGAAATCTTCGGCCTGCTCGCCGGTTTGCACGACGAAATACAGGGTATGGCCGGTCTGCTTGGTGGCAATCAAGCGTTGCTCCAGCGTGTAGTCGATCAAGGTCTGTAGGTTTTGCCCGCATTCGATGTAGGTTCGTTCCACCCACTCGGTCAAATCGTTGGCAATCCGGCTGCCGTCAGAGCCTACCACGCCACCCAAGCGGTACCACTCTTCGCCCACCTGTGCCAGATGAACCGGAAATTCGGGATACAGGCTCTGCAATTTTTGCGTCAGTAATTCGTCCGTTTGGCCTGGGATACACTTTTTGCAACATTCGGCAATTTCGGGTCCGGTTACGGTCAAGCGGGCGTCAGTCATGTTTCGAATCGGTATCGCTAGTTAGATGGAGACGATGGAGCACTAATTCTCGTACGTCCGGCTCGGGGTCGTTACGCAAGGGCGGCAGATTTTCCGGGCTAACTTTAGTCGCCGCCGTATACCGCACCACCCAATCGCTGTCGTTCAACAGCGCCACGGCCTCGTCGGCCGGCAAGCGCTCCGCAACGATGCGCCTCACTTCCGGCGAAGGATCGGCCATCATCAGGCCCAAACTGACTTCCGGAAGCCGCTCGGCTACCCGTTTGCGCACTTGGGTGTCCCTGTCTTTAATGAAACGAAACAAGCGGCCGGGCGGCAAGCGTTTAACCACGGTCAAGCGTACCAGATAATCCCTGTCATCCGCTAGTTGCTCTAAGTGTTCCAAGTCTATGCGTTCGGCTACGGTCATGCGCACGTCGCGGTCGGAATCGCTTATCCAAGCCTGTAATTGGTGGGAAGGCAATCGAAAAGCGACGACGCGACGCACGACTTCGTCGCTGTCTTCGATCAAGGCGTGCAAGGCTTTTTGCGGTGCATAGCGGGCGGCAACCGCGCGTCGTTCCCAATAGGGATCGCGCAGATAGTGTTCCGCGTAGACCGGGTTGACCCTAAAAAATCGGTCGATTTGCTTGCCGCTTTCCACGCGCACGCAGGTGTGGCCGGGCATGCAGCGACCCATCAACAAGGTTTTGTTTCTAAATGGGCATAAACTGCAATCGCCGAACGGAACCTGGATATGATTTGCCGGTTCTGCCATGCGCCTGCTTACTCGTCTATCACTTCTGCGATGACGATCCCCGAGGCATATTCGTGAACGCTAGTGAAACGCAAGCAGTGTTCGCGGCCGTCGACCAAGTAAAGGTTGAAGGTTCCGCATTCCAGCACAGGCTCGTGATTGGAAATGTCGTCGTCAAGGCAATAAGTGAAATGTAGGCCGGGATATTCCGCGCGCAACGAAGCTATCGTCGTCTCACTCAACACCCGACCTTTTACCGCCGTCGCTATCTCTTGTACTTGCTCGGGACTGATCATGTGGTTTTCCTAGATTCGTCGCTAATTTGGAAAAAAATAGAAGGTGTGTCCGCGAACCGGACCGATTTTAAGCTACTAAGGGCAAGATACAGTTATCTATGGGGCAAACTCTGACGCATTGCGGCTCATCGAAATCGCCTTCGCATTCGGTGCAGGTTTTTTTACTGATTTCGAACACCACTGCGCCTTCTTTAATCGAATCGGTAGGGCATACCGGTGCGCAATCACCGCAAGAAATGCATTCGTCTGCAACGATGTAAAGCGCCATGATTAGGCCTCCGCAACTTTTTTCGCCTGCAAAGTGATAGGAATCTTAGGCGGCGCATCCAGGACTTCAAAGAAATATTTGGAACCATCCCCTAAAATCACTTCGCCGCCCCATTTGTCCGGGCTGTCGAATTCTAACGATTCTATGGTCTCTTCCAAATCTTTTTTAGCAACGTAAAACAGTAGCTTGCCGTCTTCACGCTTTCTCAGCATCACGCTAGGCATAGATTTCTCCGATTGAGATAAGATTGTACGGGCTATGTTAACACCCGACTTGAAACGATGGGAGGGTGGGCTCGGGAGATCCCGAGCCCACCCTGGTACGTCTACGCTTAGCGGATCAAGTCGTAGTTGTAGTCGGTGGTTCCCATACCTTTGGTTTCTTTGTCCAACTGTTCCAGTACGCAGTTGACCAGGGTGGTCAGGATGTACATGGAGCCTTCGTAACCCAAGGTCGTCATTCTGTGCAGATGATGACGGTCGAAGATGGGGAAACCGATACGGATCAGCGGCACTTCAAACTCTTCACCTTTGTAATAGGTGTCGCGTTGAATGAACTTGCCGTACGAGTTACCGATCATGAAGTCCGGTTTGTTGGTGAACATCAATGAACGGAAATGCCACAAGTCGCGTCCGATGTGTACGGTGGTGTTTTTGCCGTAAGGAGATTCGGCCAACATCGCTTCGCACGCTTTTTTCCAGCGTTTGTTGGCGTGGTTAACCAATACGTCGGTTACTTCAGCGCCCAATTCCAGCAAGAATTTGGTCATACCCAACACGAAGTCCGCATCGCCGTACAATGCGAATTTTTTGTCGTGCAACCAAGCGTGCGAGTCGGTCATCATGTCGACCAAACGACCGCGTTCTTTTTCCAGCGATTCGGCAATCGGCTTACCGCTCAACTCGGAGATTTTCATCAAGAACGCGTCGGTCCATTCCAAGCCCATCGGAATGTTCAGTTTAGGCACGTCTTGTTTCCAAGTGGTTTCGACGAATTTTTTGGTTTTTTCCAATTGCCAAGGTTGCAACAGCACGGTAGTGATCGCGTTCGGCGCATCTTTGACTTCGTCGTAAGAAGTACCGCCCGAGTACATACGGAAAGTACCGTCGGCAGGCGTATCCAGAACTTCGGTAGGATCGCTCAACAAGGAATAACCTACGCCCATCTCTTTCATCATGCGATGAATCACGCGGTAGTTACCCAAGTAGGTTTCGAAACCCGGAACGAAGTTGATCTTACCGTTGGAACCGACTTCTTTGTCTTCCATGTAGTTCAGGGTGTAGTACCGGATGATACCCTCGAACATGTTGTCCCAACCGGTAACATGGCTACCAACGAAACTTGGAGTATGCGCAAACGGTACCGGATACTCTTTCGGAATATGGCCTTCGTTTTTGGCGTTGTTGATGAACGCGTTCAAGTCGTCGCCGATAACTTCCGCCATACAGGTGGTCGATACGGCAATTACGTCCGGTTGATACAAAGCTTTCGCGTTTTCCAAACCGGCGAAAATATTTTTTTGTCCACCGAATACCGCTGCGTCTTCAGTCATGGAGTCGGATACGCAAGACACCGGCTCTTTGAAATGACGGTTGAAGTAAGTACGGAAGTAGGCTACGCAACCTTGTGATCCGTGTACGTACGGCATGGTTTTTTCGAAACCCAATGCGCACAATACCGCGCCCAGGGGCTGGCAAGCTTTGGCGGGGTTGATTGTGATCGCTTCACGTTGGAAGTTCAGCTCTTGGTATTCTTTGGTAGTGGTCCATTCGAATACTTCATCGATTTGTTCTTGCGGAAAACGCTCTTCGTACAGGGCACGCTTTTCGGCAAGGTTGTCCTTGTATTCGTCGTTGCGAAATAAAGGGTAACTAGGTTCAATTTTGTCGACTTGTTGGCTCATAGTAATCTCCTAACGCGCCACTAATCTGTGGACAGGCGTGATTGGATTAAATCGGGTGTTATGCACCGATGTTCGTTGGGCATCGCGCAAAGCAGGCCGCTCTTGCTTCGGAGGGCAGGTGAGCAGCGGCTGCGCCCACCTTGCGCGTGCACATTACGCGACGGCTTTAACCGGCTCGCTTGCTGCCTCGGCTTTCCAAGGGGCCTTGACTTGTTTCCAGCAAGGATTGTTCAAGGTCATGTCCATATCGCGGGCGAAGATCGCGAAACCGTCGTAGCCGTGATAAGGGCCTGAATAGTCCCAAGAGTGCATTTGCCGGAATGGGATACCCATTTTTTGGAAAATGTATTTCTCTTTAATACCGGAACCGATCAAGTCGGGTTGCACTTTTTTAACGAATTCTTCGAATTCGTAACCGGTGACGTCGTCGTACAACAAAGTCGCATTGCCGATTTCTTTAATGGTACGGTCGTAGTCGTCGTTATGACCGAATTCGTAACCGGTACCGACCACTTCCATGCCCAAATCTTCATAAGCACCGATAACGTGGCGAGGACGCAGACCGCCGATGTACAGCATGACGCGTTTGCCTTGCAGACGTGGTTTGTATTTGGCGATAACCGCTTCGTATTCGGCTTTGTAGCGTTCGATTACGCGCTCTGCACCTTCTTTGATGGTGTCATCGAAGTGAGCAGCGATTTTGCGCAAAGATTCAGCAATTTTGGTCGGGCCGAAGAAGTTGTACTCGATCCAGGGGATGCTGTACTTTTCTTCCATGTGCCGTGCAATGTAGTTCATTGAACGGTAGCAGTGGATCAGGTTCAATTTAACTTTCGGGGTTTTTTCGATCTCGGCGATGGTACCGTCGCCGGACCATTGAGCTACTACGCGCAGACCCATTTCTTCCAACAAGGTACGTGAAGCCCAAGCGTCACCACCGATGTTGTAGTCACCGATAACGGCAACGTCGTAAGGAGTGGTTGGGAAGCTGTCGTCGCCGTCGCGTTTGTCCAAAACCCAGTCACGGATCGCGTCGTTGGCGATGTGATGACCCAGAGATTGCGATACGCCGCGGAAGCCTTCGCAACGAACAGGCACAACGGTTTTGCCGATGTCTTTGGATTTCGCTTTGGAAACCGCTTCGATGTCGTCACCGATCAAACCGATTGGGCACTCGGATTGGATAGAAATACCTTTGTTCAATGGGAACAATTGATCGATTTCATCGATACATTTGGCCAGTTTTTTGTCGCCGCCGAATACGATGTCTTTCTCTTGGAAGTCAGAGGTAAAGTTCATCGTTACGAATGCGTTAACGCCGGTGGTACCGATATAGTAGTTACGACGACCGGCACGGGAATATTGACCGCAGCCGACAGGACCGTGTGAAATATGGATCATATCTTTGATAGGACCCCATACCACGCCTTTAGAACCGGCATAGGCACAACCGCGGATAGTCATTACACCCGGCAATGATTTACGGTTGGAGGTAATGCATTTGTTGGATTTTTCCAACTCGTGATCGTTGACGGCTAAGTGTTTAGCCCGGTCTTTTTTTGCTTTTTCAGGGTAGATTTCGAGCACTTCTTGGATAAGCGCTTCGGTTTCTTCTCTAGTCATGGCAGCCATGATGTAATCCTCCTATGGTCGCGGGCAATCTCCCGACATAACCAGTTTTGAGAAATCGTTGGCAAGCAACGAGTACTGCTCGCCGTTTAAAGGGTGGGACAGCACAAGGCAACCCCACCCTGCTTGGCTAATTACTCTTGAGCAGCAGTTTTACCAATAGCGGATTCGTCTTCCGCTTCCATGATGCCGAATTCCATCAACAAGTCTTCCAGCTCGTCCATGGTGATCGGGCTTGGGATGACCAATTTTTTGTTTTCGATGATTTTTTGAGCCAAAGCGCGGTATTCGTTAGCTTGTTGCGCGGTTGGATCGTATTCGATAACGGTCATACGACGGATTTCAGCGCGCTGTACAACGTTGTCGCGTGGCACGAAATGGATCATGAAAGTACCCATGCGTTCTGCCAAAGCCATGATCAGCTCGTCTTCGCGGTCGGTGTTACGGCTGTTGCAGATCAAACCGGCCAAACGCACGCCGCCGGAGTTAGCGTATTTCACGATACCTTTAGCGATGTTGTTGGCAGCGTACATAGCCATCATTTCGCCTGAGCATACGATGTAAATTTCTTGGGCTTTGTTTTCGCGGATAGGCATAGCGAAACCGCCGCAAACAACGTCACCCAATACGTCGTAGAATACGAAGTCTAAGTCGTCGTCGTAAGCGCCTTCTTCTTCCAAGAAGTTGATAGCGGTGATAACACCACGGCCTGCGCAACCTACGCCGGGCTCTGGACCGCCGGATTCAACGCATTTAACGTCGCCGTAGCCGACTTTCAATACGTCTTCCAGTTCCAAATCTTCAACGCTACCGGCATCGGCAGCCATTTGCATGATGGAGTTTTGCGCTTTCGCATGCAGGATCAAACGGGTAGAATCGGCTTTAGGATCGCAGCCGACGATCATGACTTTTTTGCCGGCTTCAGCCAGAGCCGCAACCAGATTTTGCGTAGTGGTCGATTTACCGATACCACCTTTACCGTATATAGCACATTGACGTAATGCCATGACATTCTCCTCTTGTGGGCGTGTTGTTAATGACAATGCTATTAATGCAATGGCCATGCCAAACAGTTTTTTACCCACAACATCCTGTTTATATTATATTTTTTTAAAATAACCACAATCAAGGCGTGGATGCATAACGACAATTTGTTAGCCGATGTCATGTAACCAACATAGATCATGTGGTTTTGTGGCCGTCTGCTACCGGCGTTATCTCAACAAGGCATACCCTAAACAGAAGTTTGCGCATATCAAGGCCGTCCCTACCGATAGTGCGGGCTTGTTTTTAGCGATTTGATGACTTATGAGGCGCGAGGCTTGCGCTGGCCGGTCAAGCCCGAAAGTTCGGTTATGGCCGATTAAGATTGGAAACTTGGTAAACCAGTTGTATCTGCCGGTCATGCCGCCAGCACAAATAGTTTGGAACCTGTAAAATGGTTTTGTTAGCGCGACGAGCGCTTACAAACGGTAACTCCCTGCATTTGCCGTTTATTCGGCAAACGAGGCGAGGGCTTAGCGCCTAAGAATCAGGGCGGCGGCTAGCAGCATCGCCCTGATGCCGGCACTCAAGATTGCTGCCGTCTTTCTGCGCGCTGCCGTTTACGCACCTTCCAACGGTGGGCAACATGCCAATGCCAAAAAGCGTTCATTCCGAAATAACCGGCGGCGGAACAGGTAACCCCCACCACCAAGCAACCGAACAAAAACGGCCCGCCGATGTCGGCCATGCTGGAAAATACGCTGTCCAGCGCAAATTCGCCGTCGAAATGCGGTTTATTCAACAACCAAATGCCCACTAAATAAGCAAAGTAAAACAAGGGCGGCATGGTTATCGGATTGGTAATCCATACCAGCGCAACCGAAATGGGCAAATTAGCGCGAACGAACAATGCTCCGGCAGCGGCCATCGCCATTTGCGTCGGTGACGGCACCCAGGCGAAAAACAGGCCGACCGCGAATGCCAAGGCAACCGAATGGCGATTTAAATGCCACAAATTCGGGTCATGCAAACGATCGCCTAAAAACTGCAAGCTTTTTATCGATTTGATTTTTTCGGGATCCGGTAAATATTTTTTTATTATTTTTTTAGGCATTTCTACACTCTGCGTAGCTTGGGAAGCACTTAAGAATTCTATCAGGTTTAAGCAAGGCGCGGATACGCCTGCCTCCTCGCCCCAAAGTACATAGCTCAGCGACCGATTCAATTTGTTAACATATGTTTACATTTACTAATTTTCCGACAGGAGCGCATTTATGACCTGCTCTGCCGCCCGCATTGCATCGCGCGTGCACGGTTTCCCCTGGATATTACTGTTTTCGGCGATATTACTTTCCAACGCTGCAAACGCCGTACCGACGACGACCCGCATTTCTCTAACGTCCTCGGGACAACAAGTGGCGGGCGCCAACCAAAATCCGAGCGTATCCGCCGACGGCAGCGTCGTGGTCTTCGAATCGCTGGCGCCGCTGTTACAAGACGACAACAACGGCAAGGCCGATATTTATCTGGTAGATATCGTTTCCGGCGAAGTCGAACTGATTTCGGTCAATTCCGACGGCATCGTCGGTAACGCGGCCAGCAACCATCCGACGATCTCGGCTAACGGCCGTTACGTCGCCTTCGAATCCGCCGCCACTAATTTAGTCGACAGCGACAGCAATAAAGCGGTCGACGTGTTTTTACACGATAGGCAAACCGACGACACCATTCGAGTTTCGGTGAAAAGCGACGGCAGTCAAGCCGACAACTTCAGTCAACATCCGGCCATTTCGGCCGACGGCAGCACGATCGCTTTCGAATCCAAGGCGACAAATTTAGTCGCGGGCGACACCAACGGCCTGGTCGACATCTTCGTCCGCGAATGGGTGGCAGGCGCCACCGAGAGAATATCCGTGGCCGGCACCGATACCCAAGCCAACGGCCCCAGCGAAAGTCCTACCCTATCCGGCGACGGCAAATTCGTGGCGTTCAGTTCAATAGCCGGTAATCTGGTGGCGGGCGACAGCAACGCTAAATACCACATCTATTTACGGGATAGGGCTCAAGCGCAAACGCTTAGAGTCAGCCAAACCGCCGACGGCGTATTGGCCGACGGCGACAGCTACGCACCCAGCATTTCGGCTGATGCGGTTTACGTCGCGTTCGAATCCGATGCCACGAATCTCATCACAGGGGACTACAACGGCTTGCGCGATATTTACGTGCTGGACAGGAAGTACCAAGAACACAATAACCCGCCATTCGCCCGCATGGTCAGCCCTTCGTTGGAAAACGCCTATTCCTCGAATGCCACGATCAGCAGCGACGGTCGCTATGTGGTTTACAGCTATCGAGCGAACAACGTCAACCAAATCCTGGTCGGCGATACCCAATACGGGCGTGTCAACAATGTATCGGTAGCCACGTACATACCGCCCTGGATCGCGCCTTACGGGCAAGCCGGTAACGGCAGCAGTGCCAATCCCAGCATATCGGCTAACGGCCGCTTTATCGTATTTGACTCGGTCGCTACCGACATTGCCCTTGGGGATACCAATAACAAAGACGACGTGTTTTTGCACGACCGCGGCGCTTACCAATGTTTCGGTTTTTACCCGGATATTTTCGTATTTCCCACCCAAGTCACCATCAAAGGCAGCAATGCCTCCGACGTTATTATCGGCAACAGCAAAAACAACATCATTAACGGCGGTAAGGGTGACGATATCATTTGTGGCTTGGACGGCAACGACAACATCAAGGGCGGCGACGGCTACGATTCGATAGACGGCGGCTACGGCAAAAACGTCATCAACGGCAACAACGGCGACGATTATTTAATCGCCGGCCCGGACAACAACGTCATCAACGGCGGTAACGGCAACGACATTATCATTACCGGCCCCGGCGCCGACCGCATCAACGGCAACAACGGCAACGACGAAATCCACGCCGGCGACGGCAGCAATCGGGTTAACGGTCAAAACGGCGACGACACCGTTACCACCGGCACCGGCAACGACATCGTTAACGGCTCCGCCGGCAACGATACCCTGGACGGCGGCGACGGCACCGATAAACTCAGCGGCGGCCCCGGCACCGACACTTGCAACAACGGCGAAAAATACCGCAGCTGCGAAACACTCGACCAATAATGCCTTAGCTCTCAAGGACAAGATTCAGGCTAAGCGCTGCTCTTGTCCTTGAGATTTTGATGAAATGGCAGTACGGTCCGCTTTATTCGCCACGGTTTAAGCGCTCTCTACACTGCGCGGCGAAAACCCGAAATCGGCGCGCACCGGATGCGACCGCCCAACGTGTCAGGTATTTACAACCATTCCACCAAGTCAACAGCAGCAAAATTAGATTTTTACCCGCATTTAACAGCCTGGCCGGCAAAGCTCGCGCCCACAAGCCCGGCCGGACGGCTTTATCCTGCAAGTGCCCGTGGCGGTATAACCAGTGGGCAACGCCGCTAGTCCACAGCAACAACGGTACGAACCCCAGCAAAAACCATAACAAACGCCCCCCGCTACCGAAGGCCTCGCCGGTATGTAGCGGCCATTGCCAGGTGGTGAAGGTCTGGCCGGGCGTGTATAAAATCGGATTGTTGACCGCGCGAATCTGCCCGCTCCACCGGTCTATCCACACCGTAGTAAACGAGTGGCGTTGATTGAGTTCGCGCCGCTGCCGCAAATTGACTTTGTAAGTTCCCAATTCTCCGGCCGGGGTAGTGACTCGCCGCAATTCGGAACTCGGAAACAGGCCGCGGGCGACCAATACCGCTTCCTCAACTGAAATCGGTCTGCCGTTAGGCACCGCGGTACTGCGGACATTCGGCCCGGCATCGCCGTGCCCCATGCCGCCAGCCCCGGTCCACGCCTCCAACAATGCCGGATTGGCCAGATGAAAACCGGTAAATGCCAGCAGCAATAGCAAAATCGCGCTCGTAAGTCCCAGCAGCCGATGGCTGTCCATTAATAAGCGCATCAAACCCGCATCGTGGCGTAGGCGCAACGCCTTGAGCAAATTGCTCCGTCCCGGCCACCACAGGCACAAGCCACTGAGCACGGATAGCATCAGCAGTACAGCCAAACGTGCCACCCAAACTCTGCCGGCCGCGTCCAATAACCAATGGCTGTGCCAATCGGCCACCCAGGTAGTCAAGGTTTGCCCCCAAAACCGATTGGCGAGCACCCGCCCCGTATAAGGATCCACCGCAACCATCAGCGGTGCGTACCACAGATCTACGCTTTCGCGCGGTTTTTCGAACCAGGCCGTCAGCACACCGTCAGAACTTACCGGCATTTCCAAGACCCAAGAACCGTGTCTATCCGGGTGGGCTTTTCGAATTTCCGCTAATATTGTATCTAACGGCAAAAACTGATTCGCCTTGGCCTCGACATGCAGCTCGGGATTGAACAGCTTATCCAACTCTTCCCGGTAAACGCTGAAGCTGCCGGTAATTCCCTGCAGTACAAACAACAGCCCGACCGCCAAGGCTAAAAACACATGAGATTGACGCCAAATCTTACGCAGCAAATTGTGAGGCAGGTTGAACGACATGAATAAGCAACCGGTTAATAAAATCCGCCAGTGTACAAAACGCAGCCTAGCCGCGCAAAATTCTCCGGAGATGCGCTGACACCGCAACCCCATGTGGTGGTCGCTCGCCTTCGTAGCCGGGATAGCCTGGGTACAACAATTGACCCGCTTGCCGGATGTGCCGGAAGCTCTAGCGCTGTGCGCCTTGACTTTCACGTTCGGCCGCACCCGGCTAGGCTTGCGACACTGGGGGTGTGCGTTGTTGTCGGCAATATTGTGGGCGTCGTTATTCGGCCACTGGCGCTTGGCCCAGCGTTTGGATGCACAATGGGAAGGCCGTGATGTTCGCATTGAGGGCTATATTGCCGACTTGCCGCGCATCGATCAGCATAGGATCAGCTTCGAATTCGCGGTGCTGAAAGCCGCGCCCGGCATTCCCGGAAAAATTCGTCTCAGCTGGTACGAACCTACTCCCCTGCTAAAAGGCGGACAAAGTTGGGCATTGACAGTACGCCTGAAAGCCCCGCACGGACGCAGCAATCCCGGCGGCTTCGACTACGAGGCCTGGCTGTTCGCCAACGGGATAGACGCCACAGGTTACGTGCGAACCAACCCGACCGCGGCACACGTAACATCCCCGCCGTTCTCGCCGACCAGAACGCTAGCCGCCTGGCGGCAGCGCATTTCCGACAACCTCGATCTCGCCATGCCGGCCGAGGCTGGTTTAGGCATCGTCAAAGCGCTGACGATAGGCGATCAGCAACAAATCGATCGTCCGCAATGGCAGCTGTTCCGCCGCACCGGCGTGATTCATCTCATGGTCATCTCGGGCGCCCATGTCAGCCTGATCGCCGGCCTGGTGTTTTGGGCCGCCGGCCGGGCCGCCGCTTGGCTGGGGCCCGGCAAACTAGCGCCTCCCGCAATCGCGGCAGCGGCGGCATGGTCGGCGGCCTTGCTCTACGCCGGCTTAGCCGGCTTGACCATACCGGTACAACGCGCCCTGGTCATGTTAAGCATAGCCCTGCTGGCCTTGGCTTGGCAGCGGCATAGTTCGGCGAGCCGCACCCTTTGTTTGGCCTTGGTTGCCGTCACCGCTTTCGATCCGTTGGCCGTGATTTCGCCCGGTTTCTGGCTATCGTTCGCCGCCGTCGCTTGCTTGCTGTATATATCCGGCGGACGTTTGGTACCGGATTCGGCTTGGCGGCGCGCCGTTACGCTACATATCGCCATGGCGGCCGGCTTGACGCCGCTATTGATTCTGTTTTTTCAGCAAACCTCGCTGATCGCCCCCATTGCCAACGCGTTGGCGGTCCCACTGGTCGGCTTAATCGTCACCCCGGTTGCGTTATCGGCAGCCGCTCTAGGCTTGCTATCCAGCGAATTAGCCGGCGTTTTGCTTTGGCCGCTTGGTTTTATCATCAATGGCTTATGCGATGCGCTAAACCTGTTGGCTACCATTCCCGCCGCCAGTGTCTCACTGCCGGCGCCGTCGTCCTTCGCGCTCGCATGCGCACTGGCCGGCGTCGCTTTAGCCTTGGCACCGCGCGGCTTGCCGGGCCGGCACTGGTGCGCGGTGTTTTGCCTGCCGCTGCTGTTTCCGACACGCGACCTACCGCAACATGGCGATTTTCGCTTAAGCGTGTTAGATGTCGGCCAAGGTCTGTCGGCCGTGCTGGAAACCTCGGAGCACGTACTGGTCTTCGATACCGGCCCGCGTTTCTCCGAACAGGCCGACATGGGCGAAAGCGTGGTCTTGCCGTATTTGCGTTACCGCGGAATCCGCCGAATCGACACGCTAATAGTAAGCCACGCCGACAATGACCATAGCGGAGGCACCGCCTCTTTACTGGCCGAGATGCCGGTCGACACCATCTACAGTAGCGCCCCTTATTGGGCCAAACAACAGCGCGGTCGCTATTGCCGCGCCGGCCAGCAGTGGGAATGGAACGGGATTGGCTTTCGCATGCTTGGCCCGCTGGAACACCCCTTTGCCTCGGAAAACGACAACTCTTGCGTCTTGCAAATCAACGGCCCGCACTTTGGCGTATTGTTCAGCGGCGACATCGAACGCGCAGCCGAGGATAGTTTGACAAGCGGCTATGGCGGCAGCCTGGCCAGCACTATTTTGATTGCCCCGCACCACGGCAGCAAAACCTCTTCGAGCCCGGCATTTTTGCAGCAAATCAAACCGGCTTGGGTACTCATTCCGGCAGGTCACGCCAACCGTTTCGGCTTTCCGCATCCTGCCGTTAATGCCCGCTACCAACAATTGGGCGCTTCCGTATTGATCACCGGCCGGAGCGGTGCGATTGTAGCCTCCGTAACCGGCAACCATCTGGACATGCAAACTTGGCGCGCTTCGCAACGCCGCTATTGGTTAAGCCCACCATGACCGGCACTTCTCGAATGGCAGCAACCTTGCCGCAACGGCCAAGCTAAAATCGTCAGCACATGGAAAGACGCCGTGGGGCCACCCATTCGTTACGGTTTAACAACATTGACGCTATGATAGCTGCAGCTTATTTTTCAAACGCCTTCACACTATGTTTCGCAATTTTGTATTAAAGGCGCATTCCCGCCGATAATCACAACGTACCCCCTCTCTCAAACCATGGCATCAACAACATATCGATGAACTACCGCTTTTCCGACTTGGTCGACATCGAACAGTTTCACAGTTTGCTGCAATCGTTATATGAAGCGACCGGCATACTTCATGGTTTGATCGACACCGACAATCAGATTATCAGCGCGGCCGGCTGGCAAAAAGTCTGCACGGATTTTCACCGCGCCACCCCGCGAACCTTGGAGCGCTGCCAACAAAGCAACTGCGCCTTGGCGGACAGCGTGGCGGAAGGTCAATACTGCGGCTGCGCATGCACTAACGGTCTATTCGATTACGCCACGCCTATCATCGTGGAAGGCCGGTCATTGGCGACCTTACATTTCGGCCAGGTGCTGCACGAGCCGCCCGATTTGGAGTTTTTTCGCAAACAAGCGCAACAAATGGGTTTCGACGAGGCGGAATATCTTACGGCGATTCGGGCCGTGCCTATCATTGAGCGCGAGCGTATCAAACCTATCATGAACTTCTACGTGCAGTTGGCGCAAATGTTGGCCGGCAACGGTTTGAACCGCTTAAAACAGAGGGACACCGAAAAGCGTCTTGCGGACTTGAATGAAAATCTGTCCCGCCACGTCGCCCGGCGCACCGCCGAACTCACTGAAACGAACCGGCAATTATTGGCCGAAATCGAGGAACGGGAGCGAACGGCGGATGCACTACGCGACAGCCGGATACAACTCCAGGCCATCTTGGATTCTTCGCCCATCGGCATAGGCTGGTCGAATGTGAACGGCCAAATAGAGTACATCAATGAACGCTTTATCGATTTGTTTGGTTACAACTTAACCGACATTCCCACGATAGAGCATTGGTACCGGCTGGCTTACCCGGACGAAAACTACCGTAACCAAGTCGTCGCCAAGTGGGTGCAGGAAACCGCCGAGGCTCGCTCTAAAGGCCTCAAGCCGCCGCAACTGGAAGCTTCGGTGACATGCAAGGACGGCTCGATTCGGCGGGTGGACATGATCGTCAATTGGGTCGGCAACCGCCGCTTGGTCAGCTTTCACGACATCACCGACCGTTGGCGCGCCGAACAGCACGATCAAGCCCGAAAATCGACCCTGGAATTAATTGCTACCGGCGCATCGTTACCGCAGATTTTGCTGGACATCGTGCACAATTTGGAAGCCGAAAACCCGGGGATGCTGTGCTCCATCCTGTTACTGGACCGGGACGGCCAACACCTGATACACGGTGCCGCACCCAGTTTGCCGGAGTTTTACAACGAGGCGATTAACGGCATCAGCACTGGCGTCGGCGTAGGTTCTTGCGGCAGCGCGGTCGCCACCCGCAAACGAGTCATCGTGGAGAATATTCAAACCCACCCTTACTGGGCGCCTTATAAAGAACTGGCCGCATCGGCCAAGTTAGCGGCCTGCTGGTCCGAACCGATTTTATCGTCCAAAGGCCGGATACTCGGCACCTTCGGAATCTATCACCATCATCCGCAGGCGCCGAGCGAGCAGGACTTGGAACTGATAGAAAGCGCGGCCAACCTTGCCGCCATCGCCATAGAACATTCGCAAACGGAAGCCGAACTGGAACGCCAGGCGCATACCGACTTTTTAACCGAAATCGCCAACCGCCGGCATTTTATGGCATTGGCGGAAGTCGAATTGGCCCGTGCTGTTCGCTACGGCTCGGCCTTAACGCTATTGATGCTGGACATAGATTATTTTAAAGCGATCAACGATAGATTCGGTCACGACACCGGCGATCAAGTACTCAAGCAAGTGGCCGGCATTTTGCGTCAAACCTTGCGAGAAGCGGACCAAGTCGGCCGACTGGGCGGCGAGGAGTTTGCCGCGGTTCTGCCGGAGACCGCTTGCGAGGAAGGCAAACAGATTGCCGAACGTTTGCGCATAGCGGTATCCGCCGCCGACTTGGCGAACAAAGACGACATTCCGGTGCGGGCCACTATTTCGATCGGCGTTGCAACGCTGAATCATGGCCCGGAAAATTTGAACGTCCTGCTTAAACGCGCCGACCAAGCGCTTTACGCCGCCAAAAAACACGGCCGCAACCAAGTACAAGCCGCCGACTGTTCCGCGGCGAGTAACGCCCATTATCCGGCCGGCTTAGTGAAACTGAGCTGGAACAACACCTACAAAACCGGCAACGAATTAATCGATCATCAGCATGAAACCTTGTTCCAATTAGCGAACGATTTATTAGCGGCCGCTATCGCCAAAACCCCGTCCCCGCAAGCCGCGGCCATTCTGAACAATCTGGTCGCAACGCTGCAGCAGCATTTTCACGACGAAGAAACCGTGCTAGCCCAAATCGGCTTTCCCAATCTGGAGCACCACACGAGCTGCCATAAGCGCCTTAGCGAGTTAACCCTGCAGCGCGTAGCCGCGTTTCGCCGCGGCGAATTAGGAACCAGCGAACTATTCGGATTTTTAGTCCACGAACTCATCGCCAAACATATGTTGATCGAAGATCAGGAATTTTTACCCTACCTGAAAAACCATTCGTCAACCGAGAGCTAGCCATGCGTGCGCCCGAGCGGAAAGAGTGCTAAGCCTTTGTACATTGCGCTTCCAAGCCTTTAGAAACGCCGGGGGGCCGTTACAAAGCGCGACTCAACAGCGCCGCGCCCACTCCGATAAAACCGATAGTAGTTAGCGCAAAGCTGATTGCGGTGTATACCCGCCAATGATTTTTCTGCCAGAAATCCGGGTCGAATGCGGCGATGACGAATACCGTGGGATTGGCAAAGCCGCCGATTGCCACGCACCAACAGGCGAACACCGGCAAATCGATGCCCACGCCGTAAAAAGCCAAGTTGAACAAGGCCATCAGCGCATAATCGACGTGGGCGCGGATCATGGTTTTGTAATCCACCAGAAATTTTCCGTCTATGCCCGGAATCGGAAACCAGCGGGCGAAAGTCATCAGCCACGCCGATGCGATTAAGGCCGCCATGCAAGCGACCGCGCCTATCAATAAAATCTCCATGTTGCTCCTGTTTGTGTCTGATTATTCGATGGTTTAAAGCGGCGCTATGGTAACCCGAACCGGCACAATGCAGGACGCGCTTAAAAGTTCAGCTCCACCCCGGCCCAATAGGCGCGCGGCGCGCCGGGGCCGATGAAGGTGCTGCTCAGCCATTCCGCGGAATTGTAATTCCAACCGCTGCCGCCCACGGCGCCGCGAATAGACGGCGAGAACGGATTGACCCCCAGCCGACTGGCGGTGGCGTATTCGCGGTCGAACAGGTTGTTGACCATGGCAAAAAATGCCAAACCGTTGCCGACTTCGTATCGGGTTTTCAGATGAAACACCACGTAACCCGGCGTTTTGCCCTCGTCGGCGAACTGCCGGCCTTTCAACAACACCCGCTCGCCCTGCTCGTTAAAGCCATAGTAATATTCGTAAGCCCCCTGGCTGTGTTGGTTGTTTTCGTTACCGCGCGCGTACGACGAGGAATGCGCCACCATGGTGATGCCGAATTGCCATTGCTCGGTCAGGTGCAAGTTTAACGAAGCGTTGATGTTGTGCAGCGGGATGCCCGGCATGCGGTCGCCCGGTCGCACTTCTATCATATCGTTCAAAGCCCGTAGCGGGCGGCCGGTCTCGTCGTACAACACTTGGCCGTAGCTGGCGTCCGGGCTGACCACGGCTGCGCTGCTGTTGTGTGCGCTGAGCATGAACAAATGCGATTGAAAAGTCGCATCGGTATAGCCGTAATTGACGCTGATGTCGGCAATGCCGGCCTTGCCGTTGAAGCCGAATTCGATGCCTTGCCGCCGGGTTTCGCCTATGCTGTCGAAAAAACTGCGGTCGGCGGTGATGCCCACCAAATAAATATCGTCGCGAATATCGGTGCGATACAAACCGGCATTCCAGTTCCAATCGCCGAAGGCCTTACCGCGCAAGCCGACTTCATACGAATCGGCGAAAATTTGCGGCAGATACGGATCGCCGGACAAGGCAGTAGGCAGGGTGCAAGCGCCGCCGACCGATGCCAAGCTTTTCGGGATCAGCGGCGAATTGGGATCGCCCGGCGTTTGTCTGACCAAGGTACCGTCGTAAGCACAACCCAATTCGACGCTGGACGGGGTGCGGGTACCTTGGCTCCAGTTGAAAAACGGGTTCAGGTCCCGATACGGCACGTCTTGGTCTTTAAACGGCAAATAGCTGATGCCGGCCGACGGATTGAACGACAGATAGTCGAACACTTCCGAGGTCGGCGTTTCCGAATATTGGCCCAAGCCCCAATACGGATCTTGCGACAAATACACGTCGGACAACCAAGAACGGTCCTGATAATTCGGATCGTTGGGGCAGGAAGCCGGATCGTTCGACGGACAGACGATGACGTTGGGCCGGTATTGATTGAGGTTTTGAATGTCGCTCAAGCTTTCGAAACCGGCCCGGGTCCGGGCGCGCATGCGGTTTTTGACTCGGGTGCGGTTAAAGCGCCCCGATACGCTCAAGTGCAAGTTGTCCCAAGGCGAATAGGTTTCGCTGAAATAGGCGCTGAGAGTAGTCGACTTGCCCGCAAAACTATTGTTGACGATATCTTGCTGCCCGGCGGTATAAATCGGATCCAGTGCACTCGGATCGCTGTACACCCTATGGCTGGCGTCTATCAGAGCCAAACGCTGGCTGGTGGCGAAATCGGTATTGGCGTCGTCGATCGAACCGCCGAACATGAATTTATGCTGTTTGCCGTTCCAGTTCAATTGCAAGGAAGCGCCGTCGGTCAATTGACCGACCGCAGTCTTGCTGATGACACCGATGGGCGTACCCTGGACGACCCCGCTGGGCGAATGCCTGGGATCGGTGGAAATCGGATCGGTATTGTCGCCGGCCGCACCGTCGCGCGGCCCGCTGGTACGGTCGTATTTGACCTTGCTGCATGGAAAATTCAACGACGGCAAACGAACCAGATAGTTGCTGTCGGCTAGAGACAAATTTTCCATGTTCAGCGTGCCGCTATCGACGTAGCCGTCGCCGTCGCGGTCCAAGCCGTAATCCGGCAAGCCGTCGTGGTTGACGTCCTGATACAGACAAACCGGATCGCCGGTCAGCGTGCCGTTCGCCTGCATCGGCCGGTCCAAATCCCCGGCCTCCATCTCGGAAAAGTCCTCGTAAATATCCCCGGCTACCGCCTGGCGGCTACTGTCGCGCCGATAAATTTGTCCGGTCAGACTGAGCTCGTCGTTAAAAAACAATTCGCCGCCCAAGGTGAATTGTTGCAGCTCGTTAGTGGTCGCGTCCGGCGAAGTGAATACGGCACTCGGATCCTGCCGGTACAAACTGGTCGGTACCAAGCCGTTGCCCAACAATTCGTTGCCGACCAGCAAGCTGCTGAAGCGCAACGCGTAATTGTCCCCACGTAAATCCAGGCGGGCGAAACCTTGATTGACTTGCGACGGCGAGTTTTGCCGCCAGCCTTCCTCGTCGAAACCGGTAAAGGCGATAAAGCCGCCCAAGGTGCCGTTATTCCAACCGGCGGTCAATTCGCCTTTTTTTCTATCCCAGGAACCGCCGGTAAAGCGCAACGAGGTTCCGGTATCGTCGAAACCGTTCTTGGTACGTAGCGACAGCGCCCCGCCCAGAGTATTCAAGCCGAATAGCGGGTTGGAGCCGGGAAACACATCCACGCCGGACAAGGCATTCATCGGCACCAAATCCCAATTGACGACGTCGCCGAACGGCTCGTTGACCCGTACCCCGTCGACGAACACCGACAAGCCTTGCGGGGTACCAAGCTGCGGCGACGCGGAAAACCCGCGAAAACTGATGTCCATTTGAAACGGATTGCCCTGGTAATCGTTGACGTTGATCGACTGCAGCCGGCTGTTCAGCAAATCGCCCATACTGGTGGCGAACGAGGCCTTGATCTCCTCGCCGCTCAAGGATTGCACGTTACCGGGGATTTGCTCCTTTTCCAACAGCAGACCTTCCAATGGCCCGAGTTTGGTTGCGGCTTTCTCTTCCACCACTACGGTTTCCAGTTCGGTCGCCTCGTCTACCGCAATTTCCTGCAAAACCGTTGGCGACTCCTCCGCTTGCGGTGCTTGACACCACGCCGCGTCGGCGGCCAACCCGCATAGACCGGCTAACAAAACGCGTTGAACACGGCCCGCCGGGCCGGCGGCGAAAACAATTCGGGAGAGTAATGCGGGCATGCAAGCGGTGAAGGGTTGACGGGCAAACGAAATCAATCGACCAGCCGCCTCTAACGGCCTAAGGCATTCTACAAGACCACACCCCGGCCATATATGGGAAAAATTCCTTTATATTTCAATGAATTTAAGGAGTTTTTCCTATACGCAAATCCGCCTTATCCCACTAGTCTTTTGCGGCCGGTATGTCCGGCTCGCACTGCAACCTCCCCGCTGATCCCGGTACCGCATGATGACTAGTCGCACCAGACCCTTAGGACTCTCACTACTCGCCGTAGTTATGGCTATCGCCTTGGCCGAATTATGGCTCGACGGCCGGCAAACGCAGGCGAGCGGACACTCAGCGCGCGCGCATACTGCACACGCCTCGGCCGGGACGGATGTCTCCGCGCGGCAATCCCCATCAGGGAATGACGACAGCGATCTCGGCTGGGACCGGGTATTCGTCGGACTGGGCCTCGACGGTGACACGCAAGCCGCTCCGACCGCCAGAGCGGCCGGCGAATTTCGTGGCGACTGGGGCGAGCAGCCGGTGTACGGCCTGAACGACAGCGTGCGCTACCGGCAAGTCGTCTATCAAAGCCTGATAGACGCCAACCAAAATCTGCCGCCGGACGAACATCCGCAAGCCTGGCAGCCCACCGAACGACAAGCCGGCCCGGACCCTTTCGCTTGCGCCCATCCCGAACTGTTGCGCGACATGAGCCAGTGCGATTTCAGTACCGCAGACCATTTGAAGGACTTGAACCTGCAAGGCGCGATTCTGCGCAACGCCCGCTTGGCCGGAGAGTTGGGGCAAGCCAATTTACGCGGCGCCGATTTGAGCGGTTCTGCGGTCATAGGCTCCCTGACTTTGAGCCCGCAGACCCAAGCGGCCGGCGCCAATTTCTCCAAACTGCAAACCGGCGGCAACAACCCGCTAATCGCCGCCGGGGCCGATTTGAACCATGCCGATTTTTCCGACGCGAATTTGTACGGCGCCCAACTGAATCAAGCCGACTTAAGCGCCGCCAAGTTGAACGGCGCCACGTTGAGCGGCGCGCAAATGGCGGAAAGCAATCTGCAAGGCGCGCAACTGGCCAACGGCAAACTGGCCTACGCCAATTTAACCGGCGCGAGTTTAGCCGGAGCCGAGCTGAACGCTGCCGATTTGAGTTCGGCCTACTTAGCGGATACCGATTTCAACGGCGCCGACCTGCAAAACGCCGATCTGGCCGGCGCCGATCTGGCCGGCAGCGATTTCTCCGGCGCCGACCTGCACGGCGCCAATTTGGCGGATGCGCAAAACACGGAGCACGCCGTGATCGACGCCGCCACCGATTTCACCGCCGCCGTCTGTCCGGACGGCGTCACGGTAGATGGAGTGCAGGTCACGACCTGCATAGGACACGGTTTTTAACCGCGCTCCGGCACGGATGCCTTTTCTTACCGGCTTTGCTAAGGCGCCGGCTTACTTTCACTTCAAACGGAAACTACTATGCAAAAACTCTCGATGATCAGCGGCTTGCTCGGCGGTCTGGCCGTCTCTTCCGGCGCGTTGGCGACCGGTCTAGTCAGCCTGCCGGACACCGGCGTGCCGGTGTCCGGCGGCACCTCGGCCTACGTCACCTGTAATTTGACCGGCGATTTCGGTTCCGACGAATCCACCCCGCCGACATTTTCGCCCAACGGCGGCGAAAACAACACCTGCGCCGTACCGTCCAACAGTCCGCCGGTATCCGGTTACTCGCAAAAAGCCTCCACCTCCCGCAACATCATAATCAACGGCATCACCATCGGTACTCTGACCGACCGGGTGTGGCGCAACTCCGCCGGTACCAGTTGCGTGTACGGGGTGAAAATTCGCTTGAACAACGTCGATTACGACCCCAACACCGCCGGCACCCAATATTTCGAAATCAACGACGTGGTGCGGGCAGGGTATAGAGACCGCGGCCCCATTGCCGCCGGCTATAATTTCGTCACCCGCGGCGCCCAGCAATCCGACGAAGTGTTATACCGGGCCGGCCTGACTTACACCTCGGTCGTGCACCAGCCGGGCGACAGTGCACAACCTTTGACCAGCGTGGCGCCTATCAGCACCAATTGGGTGGATTTCACCACCGACGTCAATTACCAGGATCCTGACGGCTCCTCGCAACGCGATTCCTCCTGGTTTTTCGTCCAAAGCGGCTGCACCTCCGCCACCCCGGCTTCGTTGAGCGGCGCCTTGCGCTTAAGACAAAAAGGCCAGGAAGGTCAACCGGATTTGGAGATCAGCGTCAGCGCTTACGCGCCGGCCGGCGCCAACACCTCGCAGTAATTTGGTGCTCGCACGACCGGTTTAAGCGAAGGCAAACCGCCCCCCTGACCCGGACACGGACGTCGGGTCGGCCGCCCCTGCCGCAACCTGTGATTTATCTGCCATTCCCAATGCATGGTATCCGTCCATAACGGCGAACCGATAGGCGCTCCTAACCCTACGCGGGTTACACAACCCGCGCGTCATGCCGATGGCTCTTGTGCCATCCACCTCTATTCATTGCCATAAAAATCAAACCCTTCCGTTAAATGTGGAAATTACAAATTTGTCAACTAAAACACATCGGCGAGAAGGCATCCTGTTTGGTTTCCGACAAATACAGGCGGTATTTAACCAAAGAAATCATATATTTCAATAAATTATGATTTGGCACAACCTATGCTTGAAAGCAATCGAACCAAATCAAGCGAGGTGACATTCATGGAATTGCCAGTATTAAACGAAACCCCAGCTGCCAGTGCAGGCGGCTGTTCATCCCATTCTTGCGGCTCATCCGACGACCAACTGGGTCATTTGTCGGACGAAATCCGCGCCAAGGTGGAAAATCATCCCTGCTATTCGGAAGACGCTCACCATTATTTTGCCCGCATGCACGTAGCAGTCGCGCCGGCGTGCAATATTCAATGTCATTACTGTAACCGTAAATACGATTGCTCTAACGAATCCCGCCCAGGCGTGGTTTCCGAGCTGCTGACCCCTGATCAAGCCGTGAAAAAAACCATGGCGGTGGCGGCTACCATTCCGCAAATGACGGTATTGGGCATTGCCGGCCCCGGTGATCCGTTAGCCAATCCGGACCGGACGTTCGAAACCTTCCGCCGCCTGAGCGAAGACGCGCCCGACATAAAGCTCTGCGTGTCCACCAACGGTTTGGCATTGCCGGAATCGGTCGAAGAATTGTCCAAACACAACATCGATCACGTGACCATCACGATCAACTGCGTCGACCCGGAAATCGGTGCGCAAATTTATCCTTGGATTTTCTGGGAAAACAAGCGCATTAAAGGTGTGGAAGGTGCCCGCATCCTGATCGAACAACAGCAAAAAGGCTTGGAAATGCTGGTTGCAAAAGGCATTTTGGTCAAAGTCAATTCGGTCATGATTCCCGGCATTAACGACAAGCATTTGGCCGAAGTCAGCAAAATCGTCAAAACCAAAGGCGCTTTCCTGCACAACGTCATGCCGTTGATCGCCGAAGCGGAACACGGCACGTTCTTTGGGGTAATGGGCCAACGCGGACCGACTCAAGACGAATTGATGGATCTGCAAGACGCCTGCTCCGGCGACATGAACATGATGCGCCATTGCCGCCAATGCCGGGCGGACGCGGTTGGCTTGTTGGGTGAAGACCGCGGCGACGAGTTCACGCTGGATAAAATCGAAGAGATGGAAATCGATTATCAATCCGCCATGGTAAAACGCAAAGTCATCCACGAAGCCATTGCCGAAGAGATGCACAGCAAACGCGCCAAGAAAGATGAAGCGGCCGCTAAGCATGCCGAAGCGAAAAAACTCGACACCCGTCCGGTATTGATGGCTATCGCGACCAGCGGTCAAGGCGTCATCAACCAACATTTCGGCCACGCGAAAGAGTTCTTGATTTACGAAGCCTCTCCGAACGGCGTTCGTTTCATGAGCCACCGTAAAACCGATTTGTATTGCAGCGGCGACGACACCTGCGGCGACGGCGAAAGCGTATTGCAACGCACCATTCGTGCATTGGAAGGCTGCGAAGTCGTTCTGTGCTCTAAGATCGGTTATGAACCTTGGGATATGCTGGAAAAAGCCGGCATCCAACCCAACGGCGAACACGCGATGGAGCCGATCGAAGAAGCCGTCATGGCCGTCTACGAGGAAATGGCGGCTGCCGGCAAACTGGACGACGCGGAAGGCAGAATACGCGCTACCGCTTGATCGATAACCGGCTAGGCACCCCGCCTAGCCGGCTTCGAAAAGAATAGCCTTAGGCACCTTTTCGAACAGATCGATGCATAGCGCAGATGGACTCGTCGGCAGGCTGGCTTATGGATAAGCAAGCCGGCCTGCCACTTTAATTAAAAACGAAAGAACAAGTTAAGGTGATGTCATGGCTTTAAAGATTATCAATACCTGCGTTAATTGCTACGCCTGCGAACCTCTGTGCCCAAGCAAAGCCATCTACAAAGCCGAGGCACATTTTCTGATCAACCCTAGAAAATGCACCGAATGCGACGGCGATTACGATACGCCGCAATGCGCAACGATTTGTCCGATCGAAGGCGCAATCCTGGATGCCAAAGGCATGGAAATCAATCCGCCCGGCTCGCTGACCGGCATTCCACCGGAAAAAATGGCGGAGGCCATGGCAGCATTGCAAGCGCATTAATTGTTATGGCAATAGTGCATTTTTATGAAAAGCCCGGTTGTATAAACAACAACAAGCAAAAGCAACTCTTGTCCAAAGCCGGACATTTGCTGATAGTGTACGATCTACTTCAGCAACCTTGGAAACAAGATCGCGCTAAATTGCGTTCATTCTTCGGCTCCATGCCGGTACAGGAATGGTTTAACCGAAGCGCACCGGCGATTAAAAGCGGTGCCATCAATCCCGATATTCTGAGCGAACCGGAAGCAATCGAATTGATGGTCTCAGACCCGATTTTGATCAGACGCCCGCTGCTGGAAGTCGACGGCAAACGGCGCGCCGGATTCGAGGCGGAACAGATAGACGCGTGGCTGGGTTTGGATACGAATCGGGACGCCAACGATCCGGAAACCTGTACCCGGCAACATAGGCAACAAGCATGCAGCCCATGAACGCCGCCATATTGACAAATGCCGCAGGGGCCCCTCAAGCGGTAGCATTGTCTGAACGCGTCCATTGGGTCGGTGCGCTGGACCCTAATCTGCGCACATTCGATATTATCTTGAGAACCGCTAACGGTACCAGCTACAACGCCTATGTGATCCGTGGCAGTACCGGCGTTGCAGTGGTCGACACCGTTAAAGAAGGCTTTGCCGGCGACTTTTTTGCCCGCTTGGAAAGCATCGCCGACTATTCCGAAATCAAAGTCATCGTCCTCAATCATCTGGAGCCCGACCATACCGGCGCACTTCCGGAACTGATGCGCCGCGCGCCGCAGGCGCAACTGTTCATCTCGCAAAAGGCGCAATCGATGTTAAAAGGCCTGCTCAAACAGGACGAGTTGAGCTACAAACCGGTGTTAACCGGCGATTTTGTCTCGCTAGGCGATCGCAGCATCCATTTTTTGCACACCCCTTACTTGCACTGGCCGGATACCCAATGCGCCTACGTACCGGAAGAACAAACCTTGTTTTCCGGGGATGTCTTCGGCTGCCACTTTTGCGACCAACGTTTATTCAACGATCAGGTTGGCGATTTTCGCTTTTCGTTCGAATACTACTACGCGCATATCATGCGCCCATTTAAAGAATACGTACTGCACGCCCTGGAGTTGATCGAACCCTTGCCGCTCAAACTGATCGCCCCTACCCACGGGCCGATATTACGCGACCGCCCCGATCGATACATCAATCGTTACCGGCAGTTGTCCAGCCCCGCGCTGCATAGCGAAATCAGTCCCCAGCAAAAATCCTTGTTGATTTTCTACATCAGCTCTTACGGCAACACCCGCCGCATGGCGGAGGCCATTTACCAGGGAGCCATGCAAGTACCTGAAGTCCGGGTTTCTTTGTACGACCTGGAAGGCGGCGAAGTCTCTCCATTCGTAGATTTAATCGAAGAAGCGGACGGTTTGGTGCTAGGCACGCCGACCATTAACGGCGATGCCGTCAAGCCGATTTGGGATTTGTTGTCTTCGTTAACCGTCGTCAACTTGAAAAACAAGCTGGGCGGGGTATTCGGCTCTTACGGATGGACGGGCGAAGGCGTCAGACTGGTCGAAGACCGGTTGAGAGGTTTGAAGTTAAGAGTTCCGGTACCCGGACTCCGAGTTAAGTTGATCCCTACCGACGCGGAAATCGTGGAGTGTAAAGCATTCGGCCTCGAGCTTGCCCAAGAGCTGATGGGCATCAGAGCCGCCAAAACTCTCGATATTTCAGACCTGATGTGAGGCCTTCCGACTCTGAATTAGACGAGTCCGAAGACCAAACCCGCACTTGACGCGCGGGTCACCCGCATTCGGTACGAAGCGGGTATTTATCGCCGCTAAATTGGGGCGAAAACCAAACGAAGATACCGCGGAGTCGGTTATTTTCGTGCTTGTTATTATTTACGGAGTGTTATCAATGGCGAAAGCGACCATTACGTTTGAAGATATAAGTGTGACCGTAACCGTTCCGGCTGGAACTCGGGTAATAGAAATATCCGAAAAAGTCGGTTCAGGCATTACCTACGGCTGCCGCGAAGGCGACTGCGGCACCTGTTTGATGAAAGTGACCGAAGGCTGGAATCATCTCAGCGAGCCTTCGGTATTGGAAGACAAAATTCTGAGGGAAAACATGGCCGGCAAACACAACCGTTTAGCCTGCCAAGCACAGGTGTTAGGCGGCAAAATCTGCGTCAAACCCGCATAACGTTTAGAGGTACTCATCATGGCTTTAATTACATTTACCAGTCCGGAATACCGGGACAAAACGGTTTACGCCGTTGCCGGCAGCCATACTCAAACCGTGCTGAAGTTAGCGCTGGAAAACAAAATCCCCATTAACTTTTCTTGCGAGGACGGGGAGTGCGGCACCTGCATCGTGCAGGTTTCCAGCATCGACAAGAAAAATCAGCGCATGGGCGGTCCTTTGACCGATAAGGAAAAGACTGTATTGAAGGAACTCGGCAAAATCACTCAAGAGCAAATCGACACCATGGCTGTCGACGATTTGCCGACCGATTGGCGCCTAGCCTGCCAAATGATCGTGCGCGACGAAGATATCCGCGTTCAATACTAACTTAACCTGCACGTAAAAAATGTCACACTGGCCTTGCAGCATACCCATGCGTCACCGGTGCGGCATTTCCAACCGAAGGGGAACCGCATCATGTCTATACCCGCACTCGCTTCGTATACTCGAGAACACTATTACGCGGAATTGATCGCCCACTGCGAACCCTCCGCCAATAGCCACTGGCTGGCGCAAATCGTGGCGAGCTGGCTGGTCGGCGACGGTGTATTGCCCGATGCCTTGGGCATGACTGGCGAACAATTCGAACAGTTTTCGTCTAGCCTGTTTCCCGCCTATCCACTGGCCGACTATGCAGTTTCCGGCAAATCGTTGGATTTCAGCCGCATGCTGGAAAAGCAAGACCTGGAACACTTGCTGCGTCAGTATGCAAGGGAACAATCCAATGTCACGGAATTTTTGATAACGATTATCGTGGCGGCCTGCTTGGGCAGCGACCATCTTTGGCAGGATTTGGGCTTATGGAGCCGAAAAGAACTAACGGCTATGCTTCAACACAATTTTCCGGAATTGGCCGCGCATAATAGCCGGGATATGAAATGGAAAAAGTTTTTATATAAACAATTGTGCGAAACGGAAGGTTTATACGTATGCCGCGCTCCGTCTTGCGAAGTATGCCACGACTACTCAAGCTGCTTTGGCTCCGAGGAATAGCAATAATGCGATACAAACAAGTTGAATCATGCGGCTTATTTGAGCTTAAGCCTTAGCAAGTGAACGCGACGGTTGTCGGCGCGTAGAACTTCGAATACGAAATCGTCTATTTCCACCTTCTCGCCTTTTTTTGGAAAATGTTCTAATCGCTGCAAGATTAATCCACCCACCGTATCGCAATCGTTGTCTTCCAAATCCGCAGAGAAATAGTCGTTAAATTCTACAATCGGCGTTAATGCTTTCAGGATAAACTCCCGTTCGCTGCGCTGCGAAATATATTCCTTGGTATCGTCGTCGTCGTGTTCGTCTTCAATCTTGCCGACGATTTGTTCCAACACGTCTTCTATTGTGACCAATCCGGCGGCGTTTCCGTATTCGTCGACCACGATAGCCATATGATTGCGCTCGGTACGAAACTCCTTGAGCAATACGTTCAAGCGCTTGCTTTCCGGCACGACTACGACCGGACGCATGATGTCTTCCACTTTAGCGGTTTTATCGCGTAAAGCATGCGGTAACAAATCCTTAGCCAGCAAAATACCGACAACCTTGCTGCGGTCTTCCTCGATCACCGGAAACCGGGAATGGGCAAACTCGATGACCAAGGGGAAAATAGTTTCTAACTCGGCTTCTCTGGGTACCACCACCATTTGCGAGCGCGGGATCATAATATCTCTGACCCGCAACTCCGAAACCTGCATCACCCCTTCGATCATCGCCAACGAATCGGCGTCCAATAAATGCTTTTCTTCCGATTCCCGCAGAATTTCCAACAAATCTTCTTGGTCCTGCGGCTCTCCGGTCAAAAAATGACTGATTCTTTCCAATAAGCTTTTCTGATGGGATTGACTCGTCGGGGGGATACCGTCGCTCATGGCGTACTCGCTTCCTGATAGGGATCTGGGATATGCAATACTGTTAAGATTCTGACTTCCACGGCCTCCATCTCCTCGGCGTCCTGCTCTGCGATGTGATCGTAACCTAATAAGTGCAGTATACCGTGTACGGTGATATGGGCCCAATGATGGTCAATGGGTTTATGTTGCTGCAAGGCTTCTTCGGCAATAAGCGGGGCACAGATTACCAAATCGCCGAGTAAATCGGACTCGACTTCCGCCGGCGGCTCGAAAGGAAAAGACAAGATATTGGTCGGCCCGGTTTTATTCCGAAATTGTTGGTTTAATTCGGCGCTTTCGGCAAAGTCGACCAGACGAATCACAATTTCGCTATCTCGGGTTGCGTCGCTCAACACCGTATCCACCCAGTATTGGAACTGCTGCTCGCCCGGAATATTCGCGCATTCGGTTGCAATTTGTACTTCTAGGAAATTCATGGATTGGAGCGGGACGCTTCCTGTTGTTCGTAGCGGTCGTATGCCGCGACGATGCGCTGTACCAAGGGATGCCTGACCACGTCTTTTACGCCAAAAAACGTGAAACTAATACCCTCTACGTCTTTTAACACTTTCAATACGTGCTTCAACCCGGACATCTTTTCGCTGGGCAAATCGATTTGGGTGACATCGCCGGTAATAACCGCAGTGGAACCGAAACCGACGCGAGTCAAAAACATTTTGATTTGCTCGGTCGTCGTATTCTGCGCTTCGTCCAGGATAATAAAAGAATCGTTCAGCGTTCTACCCCGCATAAAAGCCAAGGGGGCAACTTCTATCACGTTTTTTTCCAATAACTTTTCGACCCGTTCGAAACCTAACATGTCGTACAGGGCATCGTACAACGGACGCAAATAAGGGTCTACCTTTTGCGCCATATCGCCCGGCAGAAAGCCCAATTTTTCCCCGGCTTCCACTGCCGGGCGTACCAGCACGATACGTCTGACATATTCATTTTGTAAGGCTTCCACCGCGCAGGCGACCGCTAAATAGGTCTTGCCGGTACCGGCCGGACCTACGCCGAAATTAATGTCGTGAGTCAGAATTTTACGCAGATAGTCCTGTTGATTGTGCCCGCGTCCTTTAATGAAGCCGCGCTTAGTCTTGATGGCAACCGGCTCCGTTTTCGTTCCGGAATCCGCAGCCAATAATTGATCGATATTGGCGTCCTGCAAACTGAGGTGGACTTGTTCCGGAGTAATTTCTTCTTTTTCCGCCAGCTCGAACAATTTTTGCACCACTGCACAAGCCGCCTTTACCGCTGCGTCTATGCCGGTAATTTGGAAACGATTGCTGCGATTAGAAATATCGACATGCAACCTTTGTTCGATTTGCCTTAAATGCACATCCAACTGACCGCATAGGTTGGATAAGCGCTGAATGTCGGCGGGTAATAACGTGATTTCTTGAGTGAATTCGGCTGTGTTCAACATGCAACCTTAGCCACTATGCCGTCAAGCGAAGATTCCACTATCCGGCCGCGTAGAGAATTAGGTAGCGCTTCGGTAATCAGCACGTCGACGAACTGACCGATCAGACGCGGATGTGCCGCGAAATTAACGACTCGATTGTTTTCCGTGCGCCCGGTCAAATGCAGCGGATTTTTCTTGGACTTACCTTCCACCAGAACGCTTTGCACTGAACCTACCATACTCTCGGATATCGCCAGCGTCATTTCCGCCAAACGCTGCTGCAAACGTTGCAGGCGTTGCTCTTTCACATCCATGGCAACGCTATCCGGAAATTCGGCGGCGGGGGTGCCGGGCCGCGCACTAAATATGAAACTATAGGAAAAGTCGTAACCTACTTCTTCTATTAGCGACATAGTGTCCTCGAAATCTTGATCGGTTTCGCCCGGAAACCCGACGATAAAGTCGGAGGAAAGTGAAATTCCGGGACGCACCGCCTTAATTTTGCGCATAATTTCCAAATAATCCGCCCGCTTATGGCCGCGCTTCATTTCCGCCAATATGCGGTCGCTGCCGCTTTGCACCGGCAGGTGTAAATGGTTGACCAATTTCGGAATTTCGGCGAACGCGTCGATGATGTCATCGGTAAACTCCAGGGGATGCGAGGTCGTGAACCGAATTCTATCGATACCGTCGACCGCTGCAACAAAATGCAGCAGCAATGCGAAACCGGCAATTTCGCCGTCCGGTAGAACACCGCGGTACGCATTTACGTTTTGTCCCAGCAAATTGACTTCCCTGACGCCTTGTTTTGCTAAGGTTTCGACTTCCGCAACGACATCGGCAAGCGGCCGGCTGACTTCTTCGCCGCGGGTATAAGGAACTACGCAATAAGTGCAATATTTGCTGCAGCCTTCCATCACCGATACGAAAGCCTTAGGCCCTTCTGCCCGTGGCTCGGGTAAATTGTCGAACTTTTCTATTTCCGGAAACGAAATGTCGACGACGTGTTTAACCCCATTGCGCGCCTGATTCAACAATTCCGGCAAGCGATGCAAGGTTTGCGGACCGAAGACGATATCGACATAAGGTGCGCGCTGTTGAATCGCTGCGCCTTCTTGACTGGCTACGCAACCGCCCACGCCGATAATCACGTCAGGGCGTTTGTCTTTGATTTTTTTCCAGCGGCCTACTGCCGAGAACACCTTCTCTTGCGCTTTTTCCCGAATCGAACACGTGTTCAACAACAATACGTCGGCAAGCTCCGGATTTTCGGTAAACTCCATGCCGTGCGAGGCCTGCAATACGTCCCGCATCTTGTCGGAATCGTATTCGTTCATCTGACAACCGTTTGTCTGTATGTAAAGCTTTTGCGCCATGTGCGACGAGACACTCCAAAACACTGTCTAACAAAAAACCCCCGTCTCTCGACGAGGGCTATTGGTGCGCAATTATAAACATTATTCGCAGCAAATGCTTGTTTTATACGGCAATACCAACTTGTAAACCGTCGAACCATTCCAGAAAGCGCTTGACATCGTCGCCTTTGAACATTCGGCCGTGCTGGGGGGCAATGATGTCGATATCCAAGCCACGCACACGCTCTATCCATGCACGTTTAGCTTGATTAGAGGGCATCCAACGCTGATGAAAATATCGCATTTTTTCGATATGCGCTTCGAAATTTTCTACGAATAAAGGAGACTCGTTTGACTCCAGCGACGCCCCCACGTCACCGGACATCAAAATTTTTGCCTGCGGATCGTAAACATGAAAATTCGCTGTCGCATGCAAATAATGTGCAGGAATGAATTCAATCTCTAAAGCTCCCAGATTAATAGTGCCGCCATGATCCGGAATGCCGACATAGTCGATATTTTCACAGCCGAAATGCCGAATAAAACCCTCCCAAATTTTCGGGGCATGCAGTTTAGCGTTAGGCAACACCTGATCCCATAAACCCAAGGAGGATACGATATCCGGATCTTGGTGCGACGCAAACAAATCGGTGATTTCCTCGACAGGTGCATAATGCAGCACCGCCGACAACATCGGCGCAAACAGCTCCACGCCACCGGGCTCCATCAGCAAACAACGCTTGTCGGTGCGAATCATATATTGATTGGTATCGATAAGCTTTTGAGGCTTGTGCGGATCTCTACCAAACATTATCCATTGATAATTGCCTTCATAAATTTTGGTCGATTTCATTGTGTTGTTTACCTCTTCGTCTGACTGGATACTAGTGAGTATTGGTGATCAAGCCTAACGCGCTACGGCATTTATGCACTTTATCGTTAATAACTTGCGCGGCGTTATCGACACTTTCGGCTACTGCCTGCAGACTTTGCATATATTCTCCCGCTTGAGAAGCCTCGATTCGAGAATTCGCAGCGATTACCCGTGCCGCCCGGGCGGGATACATGATCTCGGTCAGCTGCATCACCAAACCACTAGCCTGATCGACAAAAGCAAAATATTCATCCTTACGCCTTTCTTCGAACCGGCGGATAGGTTCAGCTAACGAGTACGCATAGGGCGCTTTGGTCGTCGCAACCGCGGCGGCTATTTTTTGCAATTGAGCACTCGTGTAGGTCATGCGGTGTTCGCTTACCGTCATTCGGTACAGTTGGGTAGCGTGCTCGTGGATGCGGGTAACCAGATCCATCGCATCTTTGGCCAGCTCGTTGATGTAGTCGGTAATCGGTTGAAAACCTTTGGCCTTCTCCCCGGCTCGAAAGGCAATAGCTTTGGCGTTCGCGGCAGCCAATGAAATTTCTTTGGCCACTTCCATTACCGAGGTTAATTCGGCCGCAATGGACGCTACCGCAATAAATTGGGATTTCTCATGATTGATTTGCATGACGCAGGTTCCGTTTCGATTTGTAGATCGCGATTAAGCATAATCCACAAATCCGAGCCCTGCACGGCTGCCGTTAAGAATTGTTGCACTGATAACGAGTTGGGTCCGGCCGCTTCAAAGCCTCGAAGCCAGCCTTGCGTAAGCGACAGGCATCGCAACTACCGCAAGCTCTACCGTCCGCATCGGCCGCATAACACGATACGGTAGCGGAATAATCAACGCCCAACGCCAGCCCGCGCGCAATGATTTGCGCCTTGCTTAAATCGATTAGCGGCGTGTGAATGCGGATTTCCCGCCCTTCGACGCCGGCTTTGGTCGCAAGATTTGCCATGGTTTGGAACGCTTGAATGAATTCCGGGCGGCAGTCCGGATAGCCGGAGTAATCCACCGCATTCACTCCAATGAAAATATCCTGCAACTCCAAAACTTCGGCCCAAGCTAATGCAAACGCCAAAAATAGGGTGTTGCGAGCCGGCACATAGGTGACAGGAATACCTGGCTGCGGGGTCAGCGGCACATCGATATGCGGGTCCGTCAAAGCCGAGCCGCCAATATTGCCCAAGCCCAATTCGATGATCTTGTGCGACTGCACCTGATACTGGTGAGCGATACGCTTAGCCGCAGCCAGTTCGGCGTTATGCCTTTGACCGTAATTAAAGCTTAACGCATGACAGAGGTAACCCTGCCGTTGCGCACCGGCCAATACTGTAATGGAATCCAATCCTCCGGACAGTAAAACGATAGCGGACTTAGCCGTTAGCTTATTTTCCACGGGCATCGTTCCAGAGTAGCTTATGCAGTTGAATTTGAAAGCGCACGGGCAATTGGTCCGCCAATACCCGGTCCGCTAATTCGGTGGGTGACATCATTCCCATCACCGGCGAGAACAAGACCTGACAACGACCCGAAAGATTAAAATCGACCAACTGTTGTTTGGACCAAACGTAATCGGAGTCATCGCCAATTACAAATTTCACCTGATCCTGTTGCGTCAAGTGCTCGATATTTCCGTACAAATTTTTGTGCATTTCCCCGGATGACGGGGTTTTTAAATCCATCACCTTAACCACGCGTCCGTCGACTCCGGATAAGTCGATAGCACCGCTGGTTTCTAGTGAGACCAAATAATCTTCATCCGCCAAGGTTCGCAGCAATTCCTTGCATCCGGGCTGGGCCAACGGCTCGCCGCCGGTAACCGTCACATATTTTGTACGGAACCCTTTAACCTGAGCAACAATGTCGGCTAACGGCACTCGTTCGCCGCCGTTAAACGCGTAGGCCGTATCGCAATAGGCACAGCGCAACGGACAACCGGTCAAGCGCACGAATACGGTGGGGATTCCGACCGTATTCGCTTCACCTTGCAAAGAGTAAAAAATCTCCGTGATACGGAGCGAAATGGACATCGCTGCTTATTGCGGCAGTTGAGCCAGTTTTTTGGCCGCCAAATGCGCAGCGGTAGTGCCGGGGTAACCGGTAGTCACCCGCGTCAAATAGTCGCGGGCTTTTGCGGGATTTTGTTGTTCGATTTCGATATAACCCAATTTCAGCAAGGCATCCGGAACTTTGCTGCTATTCGGGTAATTACTGACTACTTTGGCGAAGGCTAGACGGGATTTATCGTAATCGCGCTCGATTTTGTAGGCCTCCCCTAACCAATACTGCGCATTATCGCTATAAGCGCCGGCCGGAAAATCGGCCAACAAAGCTTGCAGCATTTGAATTGCCTGACCATTATGACCGTTGCGCAGGGTATCGTAAGCCTCTTTGTAACGGTCTTGCTCACTGGCTGACGGCGCGGGCGCGGATTTAGGCGCTTCGCTAACCGCTGCCGGTTGTGCGGCCGCAGCCTGAGCGACAGCTTGCGGCGACGGCTGACTGGCCTCCGCCGCCGGCGGAGCGGCAACTACCGGATTCGGCGTTTGCGCTGCTAAAGCTTGAGCAGATGCCGGTTGGGCGGAAAGCAACTGTAATCTTTCGTCCAAATCGGAATACATATTGCCTTGCTTGCGTTCCAAGTCGGCGATAGTTTGCGCCTGCTCTTCCACCATGCCGCGCAGTTGCTGCACTTCCAATTGCAGTTGTTCCAAACGTCCTAACAACTCGAAAACAGCGCTGTCACTCGCCGATTCGGCAGGTGCCGCGTAATTAACGCTATTGCCATAAGCATCGCTATTAGGCTGAACCGCGCAAGCGTCGGCGCTGACTCCGATGCTTGCGCACAGCATTAGAAGTGCGTTTTTTTTCATTGATAGCCTACTTCGACCCGACGATTCATTTGCCAGGCCGACTCGTCATGGCCGGCGGACGCCGGTTTTTCTTCGCCGTAACTGACAATTTCCAATTGGCCGGCGGTTACGCCTTGCGCGCGCATCATGCGCTCCACCGCTTTAGCGCGCTGTTCGCCTAAAGCGATGTTGTATTCGCTGGAACCGCGTTCATCGGCATGGCCGGCCAAAATCACGTGTTGATTCGGATGCGAGGCCAAATACTGAGCGTGTGCGGCAACGACCGGAACGAATTCCTGTTTGACTTGGCTGCTATCCAACTCGAAGTAGATGACTTGTTTGGACAGAGGATTGTTCGGGTCGCTAAACTCCGGGCCCAAATTACTGCCGGAACCCGAACCGTATCCGGACGAATAGCCGTCTCCGTTACCGAATTGGCTACCGGACATTGACCCGTTGTTATAACCGCTGGTCGAAGCGTCGCTACCTTGCCCTTCGGTGAAACTGCTTTCTTCGTCCGTCGAACCGCAACCGGACGCCAATACCGCCAGCATTGCCAAGGCCAAACAAGATTTACTGAATTTCATACTTCGTCTCCAAAATTTTGCTAAGTCAAATAAAAATAAGGTTAAGGGGCCCAGGCCGGTTCGCGGACGCCGCCGCTTTGGAAATCCAATTTTTGCTGCATCGCGCCGTCGCTAGCGACTACTGATAATACCGAACGTCCACCACGGTTTGCCGCGAACAATATCATCGCCCCGTTCGGCGCAAAACTCGGAGATTCATCCAAGTTACCCTCGCTTAGCAAGGTCGTCGTGCGAGAAGCCAAGTCCAACACGGCAATCCGGTAACGCCCGCCGCTGCCGTTGACCATCGCCAAGCTACGGCCGTCCGGAGAAAATCGTCCCCTAGCGTTGTAGTCGCCTTGAAATGTCAAGCGAGTCGCTCTGCCCCCCGAAATCGGAATGCTGTAAAGCTGCGGTTTTCCGCCCATGTCGGAAGTGAACACAATGGAACTGCCGTCGGGCGACCAGGTCGGCTCGGTATCAATCGACAAGCCGGAGGTCAACCGGGTTAATCCGCGCGTAGCCAAATTCAATACGTAAATATCCGGGCTACCGTCCTTGGACAAGGTAATTGCCAGTTTACTGCCATCAGGCGAAAACGCCGGCGCACCATTGATTCCGGGATATGCGGCAACGCTTTCCCGCTGCCCGTTCGCCAAAGTCTGCACATATATAGCCGAGCGCTTGGTATGGAACGATACGTAAGCGATTTTGCTGGCATCGGGCGACCACGCCGGCGCCATGATAGGTTCCGGCGACTCCGCTATGGTCCTGGGATTGTAACCGTCGGCATCGGCCACTTGCAGCATGTATTGCTTGCCGCTTCCGCGCGCCGCACTAGTCACATAGGCGATGCGCGTGTTGAAAACACCTTTACGCCCGGTAAGTTTCTCGTAAATCAAGTCGCTGATATGGTGGGCCGCGCGCCGCAGCTCTTGGGGACCGACAGTCAGGCGATAACCCATCAATAACTGGCCGTTATGAACGTTGAACAAGTGAAATTCGATGTTGAAGCTATTGCCGTTGCCCTGGATTTGACCTATTGTCAAGTAATCCTGGCCCAGCGCTTGCCAATCGCGAAAATTGACTTTGTCAGGCTCGCTTGGCTGAGTGAGCATATCTTCCTCGGCCAAGGTTTTAAAAAAACCGCTGCCGGCCAGGTCCGAATCGATCACATCGGAAAGCTTGACATTGCCTATGCTGCCTTGTTGTGCAAAGGGCACGATGGCGATCGGCACCGCCGTTTGCGCGCCTTTGGTAATTTCTATTGTGAGCCCTTCCGCGCTTGCACATTCGGATATCAAAATCAGAACGCTCATGCAGAATATGTTTGCGAATAGTTTCATTGCAAGTTTTCCGTGTAATACCTAACCAGGATTGAATATCAATTTGAACACGCGATATTTTTGATTGAACAACACTTTGTCTTGCGGCACCGGTAAAGGCGTTGCTTTTCTGACCGCATTTTCCGCAGATCGATCGAATACGGGATCGCCGCTACTTTCGACCACGACGGCATCCATGACATCGCCGCCAGGTAGTAATTTTACCTGAATTGCGCACTTCAGACCGGCTGCAGCACTCATCGGTCTTATCCAAGCCGCCTCGGTTTTATTTTTGATCAATTGATTAATACGTGCTTCTTCGGCTGCCGCCGCAGCTTGACGCTCTTGTTCAGCCTTGGCCGCAGCAGCGGCCTCTGCCGCTTGCCTTTCTTGTTCCGCCTTAGCTTTAGCGGCTGCTTCCGCGGCTAGACGCTCTTTCTCGGCTTTAGCTTCGGCTTCAGCCTTTGCCCTGGCGGCGGTTTCGGCGGCCAGTCTCTCTTTTTCCGCTTTAGCCTTGGCTTCCGCCTCCGCTTTGGCCTTAGCCGCTAACTCGGCCTTTGCCTTGGCGGCGGCCTCGGCGGCCAGTCTCTCTTTTTCCGCTTTAGCCTTGGCATCCGCCTCCGCTTTGGCTTTAGCCGCCGCTTCGGCCTTTGCCTTGACGGCAGCCTCGGCAGCCAGTCTCTCTTTTTCCGCTTTAGCCTTGGCGTCCGCCTCCGCTTTGGCTTTAGCCGCCGCCTCGGCCTTTGCCTTGGCAACGGCTTCGGCAGCCAATTTTTCTTTTTCGGCTTTAGCCTCTGCCTCCACTTTGGCTTTAGCCGCCGCCTCGGCTTTTGCCTTAGCGGCAGCTTCGGCAGCCAATTTCTCTTTTTCGGCTTTAGCCTTAGCCTCTGCCTCCGCTTTGGCTTTAGCCGCCGCTTCGGCCTTCGCCTTGGCGGCAGTCTCTAGGGCCAACCGCTCTCTTTCCGCTTTTGCCTCGGCCTCGGCCTCCGCTTTCGCCTCAGCCTCTTTTCTAGCCTTTGCTTCTGCGGCCAGTTTTTCCTTTTTATGCTGTTCGGCTTTTTCAACTGCCGCTTTTTCCGCCTTGACTTGCGCTTCCTGCTTAGCTTTTTCAGCTAGCAGTGCAGCTTGTTTTTCTTGTTCGGCTCTTGCTTTAGCCTCCGCAGCGGCTCGTGCCGCCTCCTCAGCTCGTTGCTTTTCAGCAAGCAATTTGGCTTGCCGCTGTTTTTCTGCGACCTCGGCCGCTTGTTTAGCCTTTTTCTCTTCCAACAACCGCTGTTGCCGGGCTTCTTCTAATCGTTGCTCTTCCTGTCTTCTCTCGGCCTCCAGCCGTTCTTGTTGCTTGCGTTCCTCCAAGGCTTCACGCTTTAACTTTTCCGCTTGCTCCAGGGCTTTTTTTTCTTCTAATACCCGCTGAGCTTTAGCCTGCTCCAACATTTGCTGCTCTTTATTTCGAGCCTCTTCTATGGCTTGTTGTCGCTGCTGTTCCATTACACGTTGGATTTCTTCCGCCTGCCTTAAGCGCTCCGCCTCGGCATCGATTTCCGCTCCGTCCAAAACAGTCGCTTCGATAATGTCGGCCGGAGAGATTTGCGCCGTTTCGGGCTCAGCGCTGAAATTAAAACTCAATAAAAAAACGGCGAAAATGAGCACGTGCAACAGCACGGCCAACACTAGCGAAGGTCCGAATTTTCTCATAATCCACGGCAAATCATTGTTCGGGCGGCGGCGATGTCATCAAACCGACTTTGGGCGCACCGGTTTTTTTCAATTCGACCATCACTTTTACGATACTGCCGTAATCGACCTCGTGGTCGCCGCGCACATATAACTGAGCTTTGGGATTATTGCGAAACACCGCTGCTACCCGAGTTCGCAAAGCATCCTCGTCTACCGGGGTATCGGCTTCTTCGTCGCCATTGCCAATATCAACGTAAAAGCTACCATCCTTTTTGATCGATACGATCACCGGAGTCTGATCTTGCAAATCGACCGATTCCGCCTCGGCTTGCGGCAAATCGACGTCTACGCCTGTCTGGACTAAAGGTGCGGTGATCATGAAGATGATTAAAAGCACAAAGGTAACGTCGATATACGGAACAACGTTAATTTCAGCCATAGGCGCACGGCGTTTCCGTGACCGACGATTACTGTTCGCTACATTCATTTGCTGTGCGCCTGTCTTTGCAATAACACGACGAATTCGTCGATGAACAGTTCGTATCGTCCGGCCAACCGGTCCAAGCGCGTGGAAAACCGGTTATAAGCGATTACCGCCGGGATTGCGGCAAATAAACCAATAGCAGTAGCGATAAGCGCTTCGGAAATGCCGGGCGCCACGTTGGCCAACGTAGCATTTTTGACTTCGCCCAAAGCCTGAAACGAATTCATAATGCCCCATACCGTACCGAACAAGCCGATATAGGGGCTGGTAGAACCGACTGTTGCTAAAAACGGCAAAGTTTCATCCAACCGATCCAATTCCCTGGACAACTCGATGCGCATGGCCCTTTGCGCACTTTCTACCTGTATGGCCGGCTCGACATCCCCTTTTTGCCGCATACGCGCGAACTCTCGGTAACCCGCTAAAAATATTTTTTCTATGCCCTCGGGGTCGAACCGATCGCCGGACATGCGCTTATAAAGCTCCGCAAGGCCGACGCCGGACCAAAATTCGTCTTCGAACTCGTCGGTAATGTCGATGGCTTGATTCAAGTCGCGCCGCTTACTGAATATAAAAGTCCAAGATACTATCGACGCCGAAAGTAAGATAAACATGACGAACTGCACAACGAAGCTGGCTTCCTTAACCAGCGTGATAATCGACAAATCAGCGTTCATTTATGTTAACTGCTCCATAATGGCAACGGGAATGGGTTGGGGTTTCATAGTTCGCACGTCTATACACGCGATGCGTACACTACCCGTACATAATATGTCCAGGTTTCGCGTGACCGCTTGTTCGAAGGTAAGACTGGTTTTTTTGACTTCAACGATGCCGGCGCTGACGTCGAGTTGGTCATTGAATCGGGCAGGCTTTAAGTAGTCGACCCCAACCGAGCGCACCACGAAGAGGACGCCCAGTTCTACCATCAGTCTGTCTTGCTCGAAGCCCGCTTGCCGCAACATTTCAGTACGGGCGCGTTCGAAAAACTTTAAATAGTTCGCGTAAAATACCACTCCGCCGGCATCGGTATCTTCGTAGTAAACGCGAACCGGCCAATTAAATGTCTTCATGCGTTTCGGCAAATCCATTAACGATCAAATAAGTCCTCTGTTGCAGGTGGGCGCCCTGGCGGGTTCAAACCAAAATGATCATATGCTTTTTGCGTAACAACCCTGCCGCGTGGCGTTCGCATGATAAAACCTTGCTGTAACAAAAAGGGTTCCAAAACGTCTTCTACCGTACCGCGTTCTTCGCTGATCGCTGCAGCCAACGTATCTAAACCCACCGGCCCGCCGTCAAAATGTTCGAGCATCGCCAACAACAATTTACGATCCAACATATCGAAACCATGCTTATCGATTTTCAACATTTCTAACGCTTGCCGGGCTATGTTATCGCTGATTTGTCCGTTCCCTTTGACTTGGGCATAGTCTCTGACCCTACGCAACAGCCGGTTTGCGATTCGCGGCGTACCGCGCGAACGTCTGGCAATTTCTTCGGCGCCGTACTTATCGATTGCGATACCCAGCATGGCCGCCGACCGGCACACAATGTCGGAAAGCTCTTCTATACTGTAAAACTCTAAACGCTGGACGATACCGAAACGGTCTCGTAACGGGGATGTCAGCAAACCGGCACGCGTTGTCGCACCGACTAAGGTGAATGGCGGCAAATCAAGTTTTATGGAACGAGCAGCAGGACCTTCGCCTATTATAATATCAATCTGATAGTCTTCCATAGCCGGGTATAGCACTTCTTCTACGGCCGGATTCAACCTGTGGATTTCGTCGATAAACAATACGTCGTGTGCTTGCAAATTGGTCAATAAGGCGGCCAAATCGCCGGCTTTATCCAGCACAGGCCCGGAAGTCTGGCGTATGCTCACGTTCATTTCCGCAGCCACGATATTAGCCAACGTTGTTTTGCCCAAGCCCGGCGGCCCGAAGATCAACACATGGTCCAGCGCTTCCGAACGGCTCACAGCGGCCTGAATGAATATTTCCATCTGCTGCCGTAACTCGCGTTGGCCGACATAATCTTTGAGACGCTTGGGGCGAATTGCTCGGTCTAGGCGCTCTTCGTCTTTGACGCCATGAGCCGTCAGCAAACGATCGCTTTCAATCACTTGGCCGCTCCTCTCAGAGCTTGGCGAATCATGTCTTCACAACTCAACTCGTCGCCGGCAACCGCCTGTATCATCCGATTGGCATCTTGCGGCTTATAGCCCAACGCACATAGGGCGCTGATTGCTTCTTGCTTAGCATGGCTCGGCTGCGTCTCGCTTGCGGAAACGAGAGAACTCCCTGAGCCGTGCACGCTGGAAAACGCCGGCAAACGACCGCGCATTTCCACGATCAGCCTTTCCGCAGTTTTTTGGCCAACTCCAGGCAAGCGCACCAAGGCTTTAATGTCGCTATCGCTCACGCAACGTTGAAATTCCTCGGCACTTTGGCCGGATAAAATGGTTAAGGCCAATTTCGGCCCAACCCCATTTACTTTGATGAGGTAGCGAAATAGGGTGCGATCCGCCAGATTGCTAAAACCAAACAAAATATGGGCGTCCTCCCGAACAACCAAATGAGTATGCAAGCAAACTTGCTCGCCCACGGCCGGCAACTCGTAAAACGTGGTCATAGGCGCTTCGATTTCGTAACCGACGCCGTGTACCTCCAAAAGCAATTGCGGCGGGGATTTTTGAATTACCTGGCCGCGTAAATAACCAATCAAGAGATAACCCCGGCTAATCGCTGAGCGGTTTGCTGGTAATGGAAGTGGCACAAACCAATGGCTAATGCATCGCTGGCATCGATTTGCAAATCGCCCCTGATGCTTAACAGAATTTTTACCATGTGCTGTACTTGGTGTTTATCGGCGTTTCCGTTACCCACCAGAGCCTGCTTGACCTGTCGAGCCGCGTATTCGAAAACCGGCAGACTTTGATTCATGCTTGCGCAAATCGCGGCCCCCCGTGCTTGTCCCAACTTTAATGCCGAATCGGCATTTTTGTGCATGAACACTTGTTCGATAGCCATTTGCCGCGGCTGGTATAAGGCAATGATCTCGCTGATACCATCGAATATTTGCTTCAGCCGGGACGGAAAGTCTTCGGCATGAATGCGAATACACCCGCTTGCTACGTATCGGATGCCGCCCGATGTGGGTTCCAAAACACCGTATCCTGTTATTCGAGAACCGGGATCTATCCCAAGAATTCTACTCAAAGCCTTACGTATGCAGTTTCGAACTCAGCCGGCAGCAACGGCGTCCATAATCTCATCGCTAATATTGGCGTTGGTATAGACGTCTTGAACGTCATCCAAGTCTTCCAAGCGATCGATCAGTTTGAGCATTTTTTCCGCTGCCTCGGCATCCAGTTCGGTTTTTGTATCCGCATGCATGGTAATTTCACTGTTCTCGGGAACCCAGCCTGCGGCAATTAGAGCCTCTTTCACGTTCAAATAATCTTCAGGCGCCGTGAATATATCCACGGAACCATCGTCGTTGCTGACAATATCTTCGGCACCGACTTCCATAGCCGCTTCCATTAACGCATCTTCGTTAATCTCGTTACCGAAACTTATGATACCGACTTTCCGAAACATATACGCTACGGAACCGTCGGTACCCAAATTTCCGCCATGTTTGGAGAAGGCATGCCTGACTTCGGCGACGGTGCGATTACGATTGTCGGTTAAACAGTTCACCATCACAGCCGTACCGCCGGGTCCGTAGCCCTCGTATCGAACTTCTTCGAAATTGTCGCCATCCAGTGCTCCCGTGGCCTTTTTAATGGTGTTATCGATGGTGTCACGCTTCATATTGACACCCAAGGCTTTATCGATCGCAGTGCGTAGAGCGGGATTATTGGCCGGATCGCCTCCACCTGAGCTTTTAGCGGCAACGGAAATTTCACGGATTAGCTTGGTGAAAATCTTGCCGCGCTTGGCGTCTTGCGCGCCTTTACGATGTTTGATGTTCGCCCATTTACTATGCCCAGCCATTGTCTCTCTCTTAACTGTAAATTTTGAATTTTATCATTGCCCTAGCGGTTTTTTCGAGTTCTTGTTACAACACATGGGGCAATACCGCCGTCAACGATCGATCGGTTACGAACACATCGGCTTGCTCTTGTACCAGAGGTCTACTTACTACGCCACCGAAACCTATCATAAACGCACCCGCTTCTTTCGCCTCTAAATCGGTTTTTCCATCACCTACCATAGCAAGCGCTCTAAACTGCATTTTCAATCGTCGGCAAATCCGCGCCTTTCCGCCGTTAACCGCTAGCGGAGAATGGCGCACGTAATCGACGTACTGACCGGTTTCGCTTAACAGCAACTCCACGGCATGAACATTCTCGTCGGGAATACCCAGACGCGCCGCGAGCGGTAAAATCGCCTGACGCAAGCCACCGCTAATAATGTGTACGCCTACGCCGTTGGCTAACAAAGTGCTTACGGTTTCGGCCACCCCATCCACCATTTCGGCAATATACAAATCCGCCAACCAGTCGATTGCCGCTTGATCCGGCTTGATAAGCTCCAGTCTTTTGCCATAGACCTCGTTTAAAGCCAATTCGCCATTCATCGCCTTATCGGTTAATGCCGAGACTTCCTCGAATAAACCGTTGCGACGCGCCAATTCGTCTATGCCTTCAACGCGGCTTAACGTACTGTCACAATCGAAACAAACAACCTCAAAACTCATAATTTGATCTGCTTTGCACTATGAACTGCAGGAACGCTACAAACGGATTGCAGCAATTTCTCGTCTAATAAATCGGATACGCCAATAGCCATCATCGCCAACTGCTCACCATCCGCAACGCTCACCGCCATGCGTGTAATGTTTATATTACAACTACCCAATATCGAGCTAATCGCCGCGATGACTCCCGGCCTATCGGTATGACGGGTAAACAATAACACGCCTTCAGGCACCACTTCGATTTCGAATTGATCAATACTGACCAGACGCGGATGATGGTCCGCTAATAAGGTACCGGACAAGCTTAATATCCCGTCACCACAATATCCGGTGAGCTTGATCAGCGATTGATAACCTTCCGCTTCCTCAGCCTGAGACTCATGTAAGGTTATACCTTGACGCTTTGCTATACCGTCCACATTGACCCGGTTAACCGGGGTGGACAACTTATCGGCTAACAACCCGATCAAAGCCTCGTCCGAAATTGCCCGAATCTTGCAGGAAGCCGCTTTGCCGTAAACTGAAACCTCCAATTTATGGATAGGTTGATCGATCAAGCCCACCATCACTTTTCCCAGCGTACGCGCCAAGTTCATAAAGGGCTGCGCCTGTTTCAACTCCTCTGCGGTCATCCGCGGCAAATTCAAGGCATTGACCGCTTCCCCGGTCTGCAGGAATTTCACGACTTGTCGAGCGATTTCCACGCTAACCGCCACTTGCGCTTCCTTGGTGGAAGCGCCCAGATGCGGGGTAAACACAATGTTGTCCAGCTTGAACAACGGAGAGTCTTTGGGAGGCTCTTGCTCATACACGTCCAATGCCGCCCCGGCGATTCGCCCTTCGTTCAAAGCATCGAATAAAGCCTGTTCGTCGACCAATCCTCCACGCGCACAGTTGATCAGCCTCGCACTTTTTTTCATCATTGCCAACTGCTTCATGCCGATGATGTTACGCGTCTTTTCTAACAAGGGACAATGCAGAGTCAAAAAATCGGCTTGCCTGATCAGAGCATCCAAATCCACCATCTCGGCTGCATATTTTTCAAAAATTTCCGGCGCCACATAAGGATCGTACGCGATCACCCGCATACTTAAACCGTTGCCGCGTTGCGCTACGATGCGGCCTATTGTGCCAAAACCCAAAATTGCCAGTGTCTTATGGGCAATTTCGGCACCCATCAATTTGCTACGCTCCCATTTCCCTTGACGCACCGACAAGTTGGCGCTCGGCAAATTCCGGCTTAGAGAAAACATATGTGCGATGGCCAACTCTGCGGTTGTGACAGCATTCGCATCCGGGGTGTTCATTACAATGACGCCTTGTTCCATGGCCGCCTCTAAATCGACATTGTCGACGCCAATCCCGGCCCTTCCCACCACTTTGAGGCACTTAGCCGCTTTCAATACCTTAGCGGTAACTTGAGTATCGCTGCGAATCAACAACGCATCGAAGTCAGGTATGATTTCGCAAAGCGTGACTTCCGACACCCCGGTTTGTATATGAATTTGAATTCCTTCTTGCGCGTTTAAAAAATTAATACCATCATCGGCCAGTTTGTCGGAAATAAGGATTCTTTTCATCGTGTCACCCTAGGCCACAGTCAATTGTGCAATATTTTACAGAGGTATAGCTATGGAACAAACATATTCGCAGCTTCATCAATACACCGACATGCTAACGTCTGTTGTAGCGTCCTAATTAAGTGGCTTAAGCGAAAATATGTGATGAACGAAAAACGAATCCGATACAAACCAAACCCGCGTTCTTGTTACAGCCCCATAACGCACATGTCAATATCGGCCTATGCGCACTAAAAAACTTTTAATTTTTGCTTCAGGAGTATTGATAGCATGCATGTCCATTGTTTCCTTATATAGACACAATCATGACGATCACATCCCAAAAACCAGCTTTGTAACGATAAAGGGGGAGACAATCAATTCAGCTGATTTGAAACAACATCCTGTGATCGTTAGCTTTTGGTCTACCGACTGCCGGACTTGCATTCAAGAAATTCCGATACTGAGCTCTTTGCATGCCCGATACAATCATCGCGGATTAAAGATTATCGCCATAGCCATGTCTTACGATCCACCTAATCGCGTGTTGGAAATTGCAACAGCCATGCAGATACCGTATTCCATTACTTTAGATCCAACCGACGCTTTAGCAAAAGAATTCGGCGGAATAACATTCACTCCGACCACTTTACTTATATCGCCGACTGGAAAAATTGAATGGAAAAATATCGGAAAATTGGACCTAGAAAAAATTGAAAAGCAACTGGAAAGTTTTATATAGAGGGGACTTGAAAAACACTATAACTTACAGACAGGTAAATTTTAAATGGGGAGTATACATATTGTGGCTGACCCTACAACCTCATTTTTTACTTCCTAAGTAGAAATACTTTTTTTAACAAACTCAATGTAAAAATAAGTTTCATATTTAATTCCAATCGCCATTGTCGTTTTTTGTTTTGAAGCGAAAGAATCAAAAGCCCGTTTTAATATATAAAGTCAAACAATACCTTAGACAAGCTCAATAAACAAAAAGCCAATTACAACAACGATTCAAATTACCCATATTTAAGCCTTAAATTCAACTTATTACAAAACTATTAGACGGCTCTCAAGTAGCCGCTGTCTGTTGTAGTCGACTGCTTTTCATTAGATTTGGTAGAAATGTTTTCTTTACTTGAATAAGTTTGTTGTTTGCTTTTAGTCGCTTGAGGCAAATCTTTATCTGCAGGTAGCAAAAACACCAATGCAGCAAATGCTGCCAACGTAATTACAATATTAAACATCTTAACCTTAACCATTAGGATCACCCGAATTATTGTTGTTTATTCTCTACGAGCTTGAAAATTCGCGTCAGCAAAAGCAGCGCCCAAAATCGGCCTCGAGATTACTAGGGAAAATGCTATTTGTATGCCAAGTTATTCACAATTGCCCACCATTCCCGGAAAGATTCGAAAACAAATGTCTCGACTGAGCACTACCGCCTGATTTCGTTAGAGAATTTATCCCGTAACGCAATATTATGACTAAGTTTGCCTTGAAGAAATTAAGCGTAAATTAAAGCGGCTTAGAACTTTACTGATGACTAGACTGCCAACACATGACAGATATGTCATGTGTTGGCAGAGATGGAAACGTGCTAGCAAACACATTCGACTGCGTTTAAATGTAGATGTCTACAGCAGCAAATGACTATATATCAATGATTAGACTGCTAAAACAGCTTGACGCCTTTATTTCAACACATGTTTTCTGAAAAACTCAGGCATGGCTAAACTGGCCAGATGAATTTCTCGATTGTAATAGGTCGTGTCGAAATCTTTGCTAGCGCTAGCTTGCTCCCGAAATGCTGACAAGTCGCACTTACCCGCCATAGTCGCACTCCACCATCCGGACGGATAAATGCATTGTGGAAAAAACACAGTTTGCATGTTTTCGAAGCCACCAGCGCGCATTTCTTGCCGCATTTCATTTAGTATATCCATATGCAACAACGCCGATTCGCTTTGTTGGATCACTATTCCATTTTCAGTCAACGCATTAAAACAATCCTTATAAAAATCTGCACAGAACAACCCCTCGGCGGGTCCGACAGGATCGGTACTGTCGACAATAATGACGTCAACGCTATTCGGCTCAGCATCTTTTACCCATTTGATACCATCGATAAATTTCAGCTCGGCACGCGGGTCGTTGTTTGATACGCACAGTTCGGGAAAATAAATTTCCGCTAAGCGAGTAACCCTTTCATCTATATCGATTTGCACGGCTTGTTCTACGGATTGGTGCTTCAAGACCTCACGCAACGTACCACAATCCCCGCCACCAATAATCCAAACTTTTTTCGGATCAGGATGGCTGAACAAAACCGGATGACTCATCATCTCGTGATAAAAAAAATTATCTCGAGTGGAAACCATGGTACAGCCGTCGATGACCATCAGATTACCGAAATGCTCGGTTTCATAGATTTCCAAAAACTGAAACTCGGACTGCTCTTCGTGCAACTTTCGCTTAATTTTTAGAGAAAATGCAGTACCGTTTGCATGCTGCGCTTCGCTGAACCATTCCGCGTCTAGCATAAGTATTCCTCGGGTGTTATTAAAGATTCCTGATTATACTTAAAAACCGGCGACCAACTTAACAATCTTTTTAAATCAATAATTTATTACAACTCAATGACAAAATGAATAGACGTGCGCATGCTCTTAGCTACGTGAATACGGGATATTAATCCCCTATCAAAATGGCTGCAGCTTCGCGATATTTGTCGCTGCATTGCGCAGCAACTTGTTCGGGCAACCGAGGGCCGGGAGGCGTTTTATCCCAGTCCAATGTCTCCAGATAATCCCGCAAGTATTGCTTATCAAAACTTGGCGGACTAATGCCTACGCGATATTGGTCCGCAGGCCAAAATCGAGACGAATCAGGGGTAAGGACTTCGTCTATTAAATGTAAAACGCCATTATCGTCCAAGCCAAACTCAAACTTGGTATCGGCGATGATAATGCCGCGCTGACGGGCAAACTCTGCAGCATAACCGTAGATCTGCAAGCTAACGTTGCGGACTTGCTCGGCAAGGGTTTCACCTAACATACCAACCATTTGACTAAAGCTGATATTCTCGTCATGAACTCCGACTTCCGCTTTACTCGATGGCGTAAAAATCGGTTCAGGTAATTGCTGGGCTTGCTTCAATCCGTTGGGCAAGACAATGCCGCAGACCTTACCGTTTGCTAGATAATCTTTCCAACCTGAACCAATTAAATAACCTCGCACAATAGCTTCTACCGGCAGAGGTTTAAGGCGTTTAACCACAATAGCCCGCCCTTCGATTTGCCGGCGCAGCTCAGGATCGGAAACCGCCTGTTCCAAGCTCAGATCGTCCGCGATGTGATTCGCAATGATATGTTTAGTTTTGTCGAACCAAAAATTGGCTAGTCGAGTTAGAACAAGCCCTTTACCGGGAATCGGATTTGGCAATACCACATCGAACGCAGACATCCTATCCGTGGTGACGATCAAAAGATGCTTCTCGTCGACTTCATACATATCCCGCACTTTTCCACGTCCTAGCAACCTTAGATTTGGCAAATCTGATTGATAAAGTGCGGCTATGTCTGTCATAAAAATACACGGCGAAGAAAAAGATCGCTTATTTTACCATTATTTAATCCGCCCCTCTTTTTAAGTGAGTGCGTGCAACCGTTTTCCTAAAAGGATCCAAGAAATTGGTCGCGCCTAATCAACAATGGCATGAAATGTAAGCAGTTAACAGTCGTGACTTTATGCTTACCGATAATCCTCAGGAAAATATAACGCTAGACAATCTCGAGATTTCTTGGCGTTTCTCGCGCAGACGTTGCAACACCTCGTCTAAACGCTGATGATCGAGCGCTATCCCGCCCCGCTCCCGCAAAGACGGGCTTTGTTCGCTCTCCGAATTCAAAGCATCCATAAGCTCTAACGCATAGCCGACCAATACAGCACTCGGTTCCGCACAATTGGGATAATCCTCGGCACTGTGATACTCGATTGCGGACACCAGCACCTGAGGCAACTTCCACGCCCTGCCGAGCACGCCACCCGCTTCGCAATAATCGATGCCAACGACTTCGCGCAAGGCGGCTCTTACCGAAATGTCATCCCGTTCAGATTTGAGCTGCAACGCCCTCGAAGTTTCTTCGGACCAATTTCCCGCTAACCACAACAAACCTAAATTATGCAGCAATCCAGCCGTATACATCGTGGCGTTATCAGGAACATCAATTCCGACACACATGTCCGCCAATAAAGCAGAAGCCTCGGCAGCCATCAACGCGGTACACCAAAACCGTTCCGGCTCGAACGCCGGGCAACGGCTAATCACATCGAATGAAGCCGTGATGCACAACGAAATGCTTACGCTACGAACTAAAGTTACTCCTAAGCGAATACAAGCTGCTTCCAAACTTTCTATAGGCACCGAAGGCGGAGCCCACGCCGAATTTGCAACAAACAGCAGCCGCGCAGCGATAGCAGGATATTCCGAAATGACTTCGACCAAATCCTTGGGTGTGAGCGAATGCGCTTCAAAGGCTTGTAACAGGCGATTCAAACCGGTAGGCAAAATCGGGGCGGGACGATTGGATAACAAAATTTGCTCTAACTTAGATTTGGCAGCCACGCTAGCAATCCATTATTACCGTAAAAAATTCACTATAGCGGTAAAAAACCGGATACCGCCAATTCGGAAATCCGCTCCGCAGGTACCGGCTTGCTAAAATAATAGCCTTGCGCCAAGTCGCAGCCTACGGCATGCAAATAATGCAGTTGCTCCAGGGTTTCCACTCCCTCTGCAACAACCTTAAACTTCATAATTCTACTCATCGCTAATATTGTGGCTACAATCGCCGCATCATTGGTATTGTTTAAAACATCGCGGATAAACGATTTATCGATTTTCAAACAATCGAGCGGCAATTGAGTCAACGAATTCAAACAGGAATAACCGGTGCCAAAGTCGTCAATGGCGATTTTAATTCCCAAGGTCTGCAACTCCTTAAAACAATCCGAACAATCCACATTCGTTTGCAACACGCTTTCGGTGATTTCCAACTCCAGTGCAGAAGCAGGTATGGCGGTTTCGCGCATGACTTTATCGATTGTTGCCGGCAGAGACTTCGATTCGAAGTGCATAGCTGAAATGTTCACGGCGATGTAATCCAGCTCGACACCTGCCTGCCGCCAAACCATGAATTGCTTGCAGGCAGTGCTTAACACCCACTCTCCTATCGGCGTGATCAAGCCTATACGCTCCGCAACCGGAATAAACTCGTCCGGCGATACCATCCCCCTTTCCGGATCGATCCAACGAATCAACGCCTCTACGGCAACCATTCTGCCATCAAGCAACGCAATCTGAGGCTGATAATGCAAAACAAAACTCCCTAATTCCACCGCTTTTCTTAAATCGTTTTCCAAACTCAACCGCTGCTCCGCCAAGCGCGTCATTTTCGGGTTGTAGAAGGTATACCGATGTTTACCCGCGGTCTTGGCAGCGTACATTGCGCTATCCGCGCACTGCAGCAATGCTTCCGGCGTTTCGGCATCGTCGGGAAATAGAGTAATGCCTATGCTCGCCCGTGGATAAATGCAATTGCTTTCGATCAAAATAGGCTTAGCCAACTGAGTTAAACAACGCTCGGCGACAGTCTCCGGTCTAAAATAGTCTTGCTTATCTTCCAAAATCACACAAAACTCGTCGCCACCGAACCGAGCAATAAAGTCATCTTTACGCAAGCAACGGTCGCTCAGAGTTTTTGCTATGCCTTTAATCAACTGATCGCCAGCCTCATGCCCTAAACTATCGTTAATATCTTTAAAACCATCCAGGTCCAAGAATAAGATGGCCAATCTTCGGCCGTTTCGTGTAGCTTCGGCCAATGCGATTTTTAAATGGCTGACAAACAAACTGCGATTGGGCAAACCGGTTAGTTCGTCATAGGTCACCAAATACGCTAACTGCTCCTCGTTACGTTTACGCTCAGTCACATCCAACATCAAGCCTCTCAGCAAAGTGACGTGGCCTAGCGCATTTTTTTCGGCACTCACCCGTTCGCTTACCCACACCGTGCTGCCGGTTAGCGTAAAAACCCGATATTCAATCGCAAAATTTCCGCCTTCCTGACACGCTTTGGTAAACGCTTCAGCCGTATCGCGCTGATTATCCGGATGAACGATGCGCTGACGCAAACCCGAGTCTTCTAACCACTGTTGCTGCGCGTATCCGAGCAGTTTCTCTACTTTGTTGCTTACATAGCGAAAACGGCACAACGCGACATCGTATTCCCAAACAAAGCCGTCTATGCCTTGGATCAATTCGTGCAAGCGCTTATCCAGCGCCAAAACTGCCTGCTTGTTGGAAAAGTTATAGGCGTCTATGGCAAGTCCCGCGTCCAACAACACGACTTTGCCCAATGCTGCAAACATTCGGTGTAACAACTCGATGTCACCGGACAGCTGGCCGTGGAGCCGGTCGTAAACTTCCGACAAGTATTTCCGGTAAGCGCCGACGTACCATTTAATATCCAAACCGATACGTTCGTGCGCCAAACCAACGTTGAGGCGATCGCAAAAGTAATTTAGGTCGTAATTTCCATCAAGCAGAGAGGTGAAATAGTCCCCTTGGATGCGTTTGAGCTCTTCAATGCCGGTACCGCTAGCGTCGACTATATTTTTTAGTTCCGGAAAAGACAGGATAAATTCGTAAAATGCCTCGGCAATTTCAACCTGCAGAGGTTGCAGCAAATCCTTCGCTTGGGCCAGCATCCGTCTATCCTCATCCGCAAACTCTAAAAAGGACATGCGCCGAGTGATTTCGTCTTCCCCGATGCCCAAAGCGTCGGCAAGCTGGCAATTTGTATCTAGAGAGCTGTTCTTCAAGGTGGGTACAAACTGGATTAAATTTTCCGAAACCGCATCGCGAACCGGGTCAGGCTAATCAAGGCTGCAAGACGGCAGCCATCGCATAAGCATAGCGGTTGATTTCGAGACGGAGAAGCGACGGCAAAAAAATGCTATTCATTGTATTGCTTAAAGTGACGCAACATCTGATTTTCTTGACCTAGCCGGCAAGTTGAAGAGGATGATTGATCCGAATGTATATCAAATTCGAAGCATCAACAACACGAGCGGCTTACCTAAAATAGGTTACCTACTTAAGGCAAACATGGACTGCCTAACCAAGGATGACTGCCGCCACCCTCCGGGCTCACTGAAAAGCCGAATCTTCTCTCTAAAAAAATCCGGCTCTATGTTATGCACAGGCTGCGAGCGAGCCTGTGCGGGAATCTAAGAAAACTCCCAAACGGAATCTTTTCGCTTAAAGGTCCGGCAATCCTGTTATTCCGACTACCGACCAATTGTCGCCATTGTTCACGCCGGACAAATCGTCACCCTCAGTGTACTGAATCCTGCAGACATAGTGGTATAAATTAGTCGGTACATCTTTCAAAGTCACTTCCACTTCCGCGTTAACGATGTATTCGTAGTTTCCCAAACTCCAGGCATTTGCCGGTTGACTGGCAAACTGAGCGCTACCCTCTGAACCGATTTGATTGCTGACATATCGATTACATTGCAAAAACGCCAGATTCGTCATGTCGTTGGAAATAGGCATAGGGTTTGCTGTATCTTTAGACTCGACTAAAAACAAATCCGATGCGGCGATATCGTACATCCACGGTAATAAAAACTTTATTTGCAAGGCTAAAAGGCCTGCTAAACAAGCGACAAACAGGATAATTTTTTTTTTGTTCATAAGTGTGTTGTGCTGGTGTTGTAGTGTGCTTATTAAAATTCTAACAAAAAAAAACGCTTAGATAGCGAATGCTCTATTAGGATACCAAGCACCTAGCAATCATAATCTCGAAACGCTTGATAGACGAATTTCCCCGGCAGTCGCATTTCGTCTGATGGCGGACCTTGAATTTTGGGAGCTGTGAGTCGATATGTCAAAGAAAAAGATTCGATCTTAAGGGGAAAGGTCCATGCGGCTAAACCTCAATCGCATCATTTGACGGCGGTACTGAACTCTGGCCATTCGGCAAAGATTCAGGTTAAAGCGGGCAAAATGGCTTTCCACCCGCTCAATTTGCCGTTATGTTTTCACGAAAAAGCTGGGTAATCCACGCATCGACAAACCCGCAAGCCTGGATCAAATGTTCGGCAGCCGCATGGCTGAGTCCGCTTCCCAATTGAAAGGAACGCGCACGTATACTCAACATATAACTGCAGGGTGGATTTTGCCCCATAACCGCTTGATATACAGCGAGTAATGCCGACGGACTCATAGCATGACTGCTATAACTGTTATCCCGTTCAGGTTGAAGCAACGATAAAGCGTAAGGTCCATCGCCGATAACCGCAGCATCCACAAACAACACCGTCCGACGTCCGCTTAGATCCAGAACATGCTCAATCTGCAACTGAAAATCCGTTAACAGCTCAACGTCCTGCGGGCTATATCGCGACTGCAAATATTCGATTACCTTTGGCCCCAGCGCATCGTCGCCACGACTGGGATTGCCGTAGCCGAAAATCAAAACCGGCGCAACCATCGGTACTCAGCGTACAAAACCGCCGTCGCTATCCCGCGTCAAGCGGTCCAGCAAACGGCCTGCCGAATCGACCAATTCCAGTTGCAAAGGCATTTTGCCGATAGCATGGGTAGCGCAAGACAAACATGGATCGTAGGCGCGGATAGCTACTTCCAAGTTATTCAATAAAGGCTCGGTCAACTCGCGGCCGGACAGATACTCCGCCGCGACTTGCCGTATCGATTCGTTCATCCCCATGTTGTTGCTCGTGGTCGACACGATCAGATTGGCCTTAGTGACAATATCGTTTTCGTCGACTTGATAATGATGAAACAAAGTACCTCGCGGCGCTTCTATCACCCCGATGCCCTCGTAGCGCTTTTCGCCCTTAACGATGAGATCCCGACTTAACACAGCCGCATCGTGCAATAAATCCCGAATACTTTCCGCACAATGCAACAACTCGATCAAGCGCGCCCAATGAAAAGCCAACGTACTATGCACCATCATCGCGCCGCCGTGCAGCTTGAAGTCCACTCGGGCAGACTCGGCCAATGGCGTATCGATGTAATCGCAGTTGTTCAGCCGCGCCAGCGGACCGACCCTATACCAGCCTTGCTCCTTGCCGATTGAAGTCAGATACGGGAACTTCATATAACTCCATGACCTTACTTCTTCCCGTATCAAGTCGTAATATCGGCAATAATCGAAATGGTCGACCAAGATTTCTCCATCGGCATTTTTTGCGCGAATACCGCCGTGGTATAACTCTAAAGCACCATTCGGTTTAATAAGGCCCAAGTAGCTGCTGGGAACGGTAGCGAAAGTATCGTAAAAAGCCTGGTTGGACGTATGCACCTTTTTGATCAAGCCTACCGCCTCCTGCGCCCAAACGATCACTTGTTCGATGTCTTGTAACAGGTAATCCCGCTCGTCTTTGTCGAGCGCCTTATTCATTCCGCCGGCAATCGCTCCGGTTCCGTGCACCCTTTTACCGGATACCATGCGTATCACTTCCTGACCGTATTTGCGTAGTTTGACGCCTTGCATGCCGATGCCGGGATAATCCGCCAACACCGCAACAATATTGCGCCTGCTAATATCGCTTTCGAAACCGAATAACAAATCGGGGCTGGATAGGTGGAAGAAATGTAAGGCGTGCGATTGCAACACCTGGCCGAAATGCAGCAAGCGGCGCAACTTGTCGGCGGCCGGGGTTAAATCCGGCGGATCTACGCCGACTAACTGGTCAATGGCTTTAGCGGCGGCGAGATGATGACTGACCGGGCAAATGCCGCACAAACGCTGCACCATCACCGGCAGCTCCCAGTACGGGCGGCCTTGGATAAATTTTTCGAAGCCGCGAAACTCGACGATGTGCAAGCGCGCTTGTCGGACTTGATTATTCTCGTCCAGTAACAGCGTGACCTTGCCGTGTCCTTCCACGCGGGACACCGGATCCACGGCAACCCGCTTCAACCCGGCCGGATTAGCGGCAGTTTCGAGATGTTCGTACATTTGTCATCCTTATTAGTCGTAATGAACTAATTCATAAGGTAAACTCGGTTCGCGCCCAGCCAATAGCGCACTCAGAAATGTCCAGAACACGTCGGCCGATGGCGGGCAACCGGGTAAAAAATAATCAACCTTAACGATTTCGTGGATGGGATGAACCTTGTCCAGCAACAGAGGAAGTTCCGGATCGTTAGGAATATGCGGATTCTCGACGCCAATTCCGTCCCGATACGCCTCCAGCAAACATTCCTCCAAGGCAAACTGGTTACGCATGGCCGGTAAGCCGCCGTTGATTGCGCAAGCACCAACTGCAACCAGCGTTTTGCAATTTTTGCGAAATTCGCGCAACACGTGCACATTTTCCGCGTTACAAACACCCCCTTCTATCAGGCCAACATCGCAAGGACCGCAGTGCTCTATGTCCGTCAATGGCGAACGATCGAACTCAGCGACCTCAAGCAACGCGATCAGGCGCTCGTCTATATCGAGGAACGACATGTGACAGCCGAAACATCCGGCCAATGACACGGTAGCGACTTTAATCTTGGCCATGTTCCACCTCCCCGGAAAGCGCCACATCACTGATTTGCCGTTGGTCGTAAGTACGCTGACCTATGGGTAAGCGATAAGCACTGCGCTTGATCAGAATGGCTCCGGTAGGACAAATATGAGCAGCGCAATCGTCGACGCTAATGGCGCTGTCTTTCAACGTGCCGCTGACCGAGTTGACGATCAAGCGTTTATTGATCCCGCGTCCGGCGATGTCGAAAACGTTTTTCCGGTCTTTTTCCCGGCTGGCGCGCACGCACAAATTACAAAATATGCAGCGATTATGGTCGATCATGATGTCCGGGTGCGACGCGTCCACCCGCCGATCGGCGTAAAAATGCGGGAAGTGGTTATCCAGCATATTCAAATGGTAAGCAACACCCTGCAACTGGCAATTACCTGATTTCTCACAGGACGGACAAAAATGATTGCCTTCGACGAACAGCATTTGCGTGATTCGCCGCCTGTCTTGCAGCAACTCGTCGCTAGTGTTGATCACCACTTGACCGTCCGCCGCCGGAAACGTACAAGCGGAACAATTGCGCCCGTTCACCTTAACCGTGCAGAGCTTACAACTGCCGTGCGGCGTAAACCCCGGCTTATGGCATAAATGCGGAATATAGATACCCGCCGCAATGGCCGCGTCCATAATGGTTTGGCCGTCCCGATACGGCACGGTCTTACCGTCGATGTTTATCGTGCCCGACATGGTTTACTCCTCCACTTGCGACAAATGCGCCGCGGCGTCGTCGCGATTCGCCATGCGCCGGGCAACAGCCAAAGCGCCGTCCAAATCGAATCCCGGCTCGTAACTGATACGCTTCAGCTGAGCTTGATAAACGTCGGGATAGCGTTGCAAAGTCGACAAAATCGGATTCGCCGCAGTTTGTCCCAAACCGCAATGGCTGTATTGCTTGACCAACCGGCACAGACTTTCCAGCTCCGCCACATCGCCGGCCGAACCGTGACCCTCCACGATTTTATCCAGTTGTTGCTTCAATAACGAAGTCCCCACCCGGCACGGCGTACAAAAACCGCAGCTTTCGTGTGCGAAGAAATGGATAAAATTTTGGGTGATTTGCAAGATATTCCTGCTGTTATCGAACACGATAAACGATCCGCCAGTAGGCAGGTCTTCAAACGCCAAGCAGCGACCGAGTTCCCTATTGGATATAAACGTCCCGGACGGCCCGCCCACTTGAACGCCGAGTACGTCGCGTGCACCACAGTCGTTCAGTATTTGCCGGACCGGGGTACCGAAAGGATATTCATAAATGCCGGGCCTTAAACAATCGCCGCTAACGCTGAGAATTTTGCTACCCGGAGATTTTTCCGTCCCTTGCACGTTAAACCAATCCGCCCCGCGCACGACGATCTGCGCCGCCGCCAGAAAAGTTTCCACATTGTTGACTACCGTGGGTTTTTGCAAATAGCCGCTGCTGACCGGATAAGGCGGACGATTGCGGGGAATGCCCGGCTTACCTTCCAACGACTCGATCAGCGCGGATTCTTCGCCGCAAATATAAGCGCCTGCACCTAACCTAATCTCGATATCGAAATCGAAAGCTTTGTTCAGAATGTTATTTCCCAACAAACCGGCTTGTCGGCGCCGCTCGAGAACAGCCTCCAACTTAGAGTGCAAAAATTCGTATTCCGCGCGCAAATACAAAAACCCTTGCCGGGCGCCTATCAGAAAGGCGCATACCGTCATGCCTTCAAATACCTGATCGGCAAAACTATTCAGCAGCACTCTATCCTTGAAAGTACCGGGTTCCCCCTCGTCCGCATTACACACCACGTAATGGCGGTCGGAAACCTCTTCCGCACAATAACGCCATTTCAACGCGGTCTTAAAACCGGCACCGCCCCGACCGCGCAACCCGGATCGTTCCAACTCGGAAAAGACCTCAGCTCGGTCATGCGCGCATGCGGCCCGAATCGCTGCGCCGCTGTCGAGCGAAGATTTGAGCAATAAACCGGCTTTATATAGATTGTCGTTGACGGCGAATAAGGAGGCTGGCCACTGAGCTAACGGCGCTTGCCGTTCGATCAGTTCCGCGATGAGATCGATTTTTGGCCGATTCAAATTCGCAATAGCGATACCGTTGATCAAAGCCGCCGGGCCTTGATCGCATAACCCGGTGCAAGACGTCGTATGCAAACTGACCATGCCGTCGGCGCGAACCTCGCCAATCGCGACATTCCATCGCTTGGCCGCGTAATGCAGCAGATTTTGCTGGTCCAGCATACGGTCAGTAATCGAATCGCTGAACAGTACCGCGTAACGCCCTTGTGGCGTCAAATGCAGAAAACTGTAAAATTCCGCGACCGCTAGGATTTGAGTGCGTGAAATCTGCAAAGCTTCGGCCAGGATGTCGACAGCCGAAGACGGAATATGCCGAAACTCGGCTTGTACGGCCCTAAGAATAGTCAACAAGCGAACCGGCTGGAATTGCGTCTTTGTCAGTAAAGCCTGTAAAAACGTTCTCATCGTACCACCACCGTTTCCTGATCTATTGCGAGAGTATGAATCTATCGAAAAAAACCGTTTTCAAATCGGCCCTAGGCTATGAAAACCACGCCTTGGCCTATTGTCTGGTGCAGATAGCCGAACAACGGCAGTTGCTGCAGCAAGTGCGCTCCCTATTACCCCAAAATATAGCGGAAAATATCGTACATTGCTTACGTAACCGGCAACGCTTGACGATATATGCAACCTCCTCCGCCTGGGCTACGCAGCTGAGGTTTTATCAGGACACCCTGCTCAACCTTCCGACTACTATCGCTTCCGGCAAAATCGACAAGGTACGCATCAAGATTTTACCGCCGTGGCGGGACATCCGCCCGTTGCGGCCGGCCAGACTGCCTTCGGCCGATACGATTGCAGCATTGGCACCGCATAGTCCGGCTGATAGTGGTGACGAGTTGACACAAGCGATGTCCCGTTTAATGACAACGCTCAAAAGCAAGGCCGAACGACAAACAGACTGAGTAGCGGGCCTGAGCCGGGCTAACCCAGCCTCTCGCGGCTTTCGCCCCTTCCGTACTCGGCAACTGCTCCTGCGTTGCTCTACCTCCTGCCTCCATGTAGTCGTATCGAGCTCTGACGCCTGCCCGGTTTCGCGCCACCGCACAGAGCTCCTCGCTTATCTCGCACACACGTCCCAACGATCCACCTCCAGCCACAGAGCCTTGGCATACCCTGACATGGACTTTCACCATCCGATGTGTGCGCCTTCACGAGCGCACTGGGAGCGGCGTATAGTCGCGATGATGGCCTTGCAAATCGCGGCTATACGTCGCCCCCACCATGACTTTCATAGTAAACATGAGGATTACCGGTAACGGCCGCTAGCATCGCCGTAAACCCGGCCGGCTCCCTGCCTAAAGCGCTCTCAAGAAACAGCTTTTTTGTACATATAAAATCAATTACTTATAGTTGAGTAAAAGATTTAAAAAATCGCCTCAAACAGCGGTTGTTTTTGAGTAACGCCATGCCCCCCCCGAAGGAGGCTTACTTTGCTCAGCGGAATCGGCCGCATCTAAAAAGCCCATGCCGGCAGGAGCTTAACAAACGCCGGCATAAAAGCATGCTTCGATCCGAGCATCAATGCAGCAACCGGACCCTGAGCCCAACACAGAAGCTCGGCCGCCCAAACACCGGCTCCCAACGCTTATAGACCGCTTGCACTACGAACCATAGTAATCTTGAATTTTTCCAAACCGCACCCATTGATGATTCGGTCAACCTTGGAGCGCCGCCTTATCTGCGTTTCGCAACGTTAACTTCCAATCACTCGATACATCATCACTCATGGACACAAAAAAATTCCTCGACAAAAGCTTTCTCACCAATTCAATTTCCGCCTTGATCATTCTGCTTGGCTATATCAGCCCGGTAGGTTCTGATACTTTCAAGGCCATCGGTTTTTTTGCCTTCTCCGGTGCCATCACCAACTGGCTGGCCGTTCATATGCTGTTCGAGAAAGTACCTTATTTGTACGGCTCCGGGGTTATTCCCGCTCGGTTCGAAGAATTTAAAGCCTCGATCAAAGCTCTGATGATGCAGCAATTCTTTACCGTCGAGAATATCGAAAATTTTATCGAAACCGAAGAAGCGCAAGGCAGCCGGGTATTGAATTTACAGCCTTTGTTGGAGGCGGTCGATTACGACAAAATTTACCAAGGCTTGGTCGTTTCCATCATGGCTTCTCCGTTCGGCGGCATGGTGATGATGATGGGCGGCGAAGAGGCACTGGCGCCGTTGCAAGCACCGGTGTGCGAAAAAATGCGGCATACCCTGCAGGAAATGGTCGAATCCGAACGTTTTAGGCAAGCGCTGCAGCACGGTTTGAACGCGCACAAAATCGGCGAGGATTTAACCGGAAAAATCGAAGCCGTCATCGATAAACGGCTGAGCGAACTGACCCCGTTAATGGTCAAAGAAATCGTGCAAACCATCATCAAACAACATTTGGGCTGGCTGGTGGTTTGGGGCGGCGTATTCGGCGGCTTGCTGGGGCTGCTGTTCGGCTTTGCTTGATGAGGTGCATCACCCCGGCGCCAGTCTCCGGCGGACGCCTGTTAAAATATCGACAACACTTGCATGAAGCTGGCGTCCGGCTCGGCATGCAAATGCAACTCCGCGCCGGTGGCGGGATGCCGGAATCTCATTTCGGTAGCCGCCAGCATCAAGCGGCCATAACCGAAACGTTCGGCGAAATAACGATTGTGACGACCGCGTCCGTGGTTGGCGTCGCCGATGATGGGGTGACTGATGTGCTTCATGTGTCGGCGCAATTGGTGCTTGCGGCCGGTTTCCGGATACAACTCGACCAAGCTGTAGCGGCTGGTGGCGTGACCTTCGATTGCTACCGGAATTTCCGTAGTCGCCAAACGTCGGTAGCCGGTGCGGGCTTGGCGCACCGCGTGCGGCTCGCTCTTCAGACGCCGATCGTCCGGCTCATCGCGTAACGGATGATCGATCAAACCTTGCTCGGGCGGCCATCCTCTTACTACGGCCCGATAAGTTTTGCGGACTTCGCCGGCCATCAGCGCTTTACCCAAACTGCGGGCAGTCCGGGCATCGCGAGCGAAGACTAACAGCCCGGAAGTTGGCCGGTCCAACCTGTGCACCGGGTAAACGTGCGCGCCTGCGTTCAGGGCCCTAGCATACTGCAAGGCAAATTCGGTTTCGTGTTTGTCGATGGGACTGCGGTGCACCAACAAGCCGGCCGGCTTATGTACCGCCAGCAACCAACGGTCGCGATAGATTTCCTTAAGCGGATTTTCGTCGAGCGGCGTCACTGTCTTTCCTATATCCAACGTAGGTAGAAACGGATCAAACTCGAGCCACATTTACACGACGCAACACCAGCCAACACCTAAATTCGCACGCTTTTATTCGACTGAGTGGACAACGCATGGACACTGAGCACTTGTTGCGGCAATTGCCGGGTGTCGCAAGTCAGTAAGGTTAAACTCAATTTTTGACACAGCTGCATCAATCGGGCCTGACGCTGCTCGAAGCGTCGGCCATATTCCTGTCTCAGGCCAATGTCGCCGCTGTCCACGACCAAATCGCGTATTTTGTCGGTAAACCGGTAGCGGCCGGTTTGCGGCAATTGCGTTTCCAGGGCATCGTAGACTTGCAGCAATATTACTTCGCAGTGCCGGGACAGCAAGGTCAAGTGGCTTTCAACGCCGGTCGTCAAACCGCGAAAGTCGCTGATCACATACACCCGACTCCCGGGGTGGGCATGGTGTTGCAAGCGAACCAAAGCCCGCTCCAAGACACTGGAGCCTTCCGCGCCGACACTCGTATAAACCGGTTGTACCAAGGCATTCAGAAAACGCAGCAAGGCTGCTTTGCCGTTGCGCGGCTTCAATTCCATGCACCCGGCTTCACCGAATATTTGCCCGCCGATACGGTCGCCTTGTTTCAAGCCGCTCCAAGCCAGCAATGCGGCCAATTTAGCGGCTTGCACACGCTTGAACACTCCCCGGCTGGCAAAAGCCATGCAGGCCCGGTAATCCACCGAAATAAACAATGGTCGCTCGCGTTCTTCGGCAAAAATCTTGCTGTGCGCTTTGCCGGTGCGCGCGGTCACCCGCCAATCCATGCGCCGCACGTCGTCTCCCGGCTGGTACAACCGGGTTTCCAAAAACGCCATGCCGCGCCCCTTGAAACCGGACAAATAATTGCCGCTTTGCGCCGCGCGTATCCGGCCAGGCTGAAGTTTCAGCGCGGCAGCCGGTTGAGCCAGATCGATCAGGGTTTTCAGACTCACCGCAATCCGTTCTTCGGCCGCACGGGGTAATTCCTGACTCATTGCCCGCCGCCACCCCAAGGCCTAACAGCCACCGTCGAGATGCTGTTAGCCGGCGCCCCTTCGATGATCTTGCGGCTGATCGCCAAGTACACCAAGCTGTTGTGTGCCTCGTCCCACAAGCGTATGACCTTGGTTTCCTTGAATAACAACGACGTGCCTTCCGAAAATACTTCCTTTTGCTCCGGCATCTTGCCGGGTAATTGAATCGGCCCGGTTTGCTGGCAAGACAACGAGAACTGTGACGGGTCCTGCGCCACGCCCAAGGCACCGGAAATACCGCCGGTTTTGGCCTGGCTGACGTGACAGGTAACTCCAGCAATATCCGGGTCGGCGAACGCCTCGACGCAAACTTTGTGATTGGCGCCGATCAACTTCCAACTGGTGGTAACGCAACCGACGGTTTCGGCATGCAGAGGTAGGGAAAACCACAGCAAAGTCAAAGCAACTAATCGTAATTTAGGCATAAAAACTCACTTATCAAATACGCGACGCACTGCGCGTTCGAAGCGCAATGTCCGCATAAAAACCGCCGGCTTTCGGCTGCCGACTAAAAGTTGAGGTTGAAATTGGTCAACCAAACATGGTTCAACAAATCCGGCGTGCCGTAATTATGCACATAGTGCAATTGATAGCCGGTGTCGACATTGATCTTGGGCGTTAATTTGTAACCGACTCCGACATAACTTCGATTTTGGTTGACGCCGGTTTGAACCGAATGCGCTCTCGGTCCTTCGTCGATAGAGTTGAAATACACGAACAATTCGTCCAGCGCAATCAGATAGGCCTGGCTGGCGGGCAATGAATACAGCCAACGCAAACGATGACGCATGCGATGTCCGGCATCGGCTTCGTCGGCGAAAAAACGCTGTTCCACTCGAAACCGGTACTGGAAGTTGAGCTGCGGCGTCCAGTTGTCGATCCACTGCAATTGCTGCACGGCATCGTGAGTCGCCATGTCAAAATCGTTATCTTTGCTGTATTCGCCCTGCCAGGTGTAGCCGGCCCACACTTGCAATTTCGGCGTGATTTTGTATCCCAACAGCGGTCGCACAATCATCTGGGCAAATTCGCCGTTGTCGTTCTTGGTACGCGGCGCCAACTCCAAATAAGCTAGATAGGGGCTGCCGCCGAAATCGGTTTGCAAGGTGCTGTTTAGCCAGACCGACCAATCGTCCTCAGGTTCGGCAACCGCCCCTGAAGTGGCCAAGCAAAAAGACGCCAAGGCTAGAGAAACACGTTTCAGCATTGCAAAATCAATCCGTTTGAAGAAAGCGCCGATTCTATCATCCATCGAGCGCAACCCCGATTCGGGCGCAGTAAAAACCAACCGCCGGCAAGCTCATTGAGAACGCAATGCCCAGTTGACAATATCGCCGGCCGCCATGGCGCCGGCCTGCCGCGCCACTTCCCGGCCGCCGCGAAACAAAATCAGCGTGGGAATACTGCGGATAGCGTAACGGGCGGCCAGTTCCGGCTCCGCCTCGGTATCGACCTTGGCCAGCCGCATACGCGGCTCCAAGGTCCGAGCCGCTTGGGCGAAAGCCGGCGCCATCATTTTGCACGGCCCGCACCAATCCGCCCAAAAATCCACCAGCAACGGAAGCGCATTGTGCTGCAGTTGTTTGTCGAACCCTTCCGCATTCAATGCAATCGGATGACCGTCAAACAGAGCCCTATGGCACACACCGCATTTAGGTCCTTGCGCCAACCGTTCGGCCGGCAGACGGTTGACCGCCAAACAGTGCGGACAAGCCAAGTGGAGTAATTCGCTCATGCCATTTCCCCCTGATCGGAAAACTTAAAAACAAAGTCCTGCCTTGCGATGGCGGCCCCAGACACGCGCATCCGGATCAATCCAGCCCGGCCCGCTGCAAACGCTTGCGCAAAATAGCGATTTCTTCTTCCAAGTCGGCAACCAGTGCCGCCAGTTCCGGTACGGCTTCGAAATCGCGCTCCAGGCTGACGATGCGGCGTATTCTTAACAAGCTGGCACTGGAAAATCGCCATTCTCCGGCCTGTTCCTTGCCGGGCGACAATAAACCTTCGGCTATATGCCGGCTAATCCATTCCGGCTCTACCTCTGATAATTGGGCCAGTTGTTGTAAAGTCAATCCGCCTGCTTCGAGTATGGCGTCTATCACCTGCTTCGCTTCCGGCATCGCTTATATCCTCCTGTCTGCGCGCGGATCGAATGCCAGTTCCCGCGCCATTGTTTCATAGATTTCCCGCGCTTTAGCGCTAGTCGCGGGCGGCAACAATACCTGAATGTCCAAAAACAGATCCCCGGGCGGCGTACTGGGTATCCCTTGGCCACGCAAGCGTAACTGCTGACCGCTCTGCGTGCCGGCCGGTATGCGTACTTTCAGCACTGTCGAGAATAAATTGACCGAAATCGCCGCGCCCAGTGCGGCTTCCCAAGGACTGACCGGCAAACTCATGTGCAGATTGGCAGCGTCGACGCGCAACGACTTATGCGGGTTGAAATGCACTTCCAGCAACAAATCGCCCGGCTTGCCGCTACCCAATCCCGGCGCTCCTTGGCCGGCCAAGCGGATTATTTGGCCTTCGTGCACGCCTTTGGGAATTTTGACGTTCAACGTGCGATTGTCCAAACCGACTCGGCCTTGCGCATCGAGACGCGGCACCCGCAGACTCACTTGCCGGGTGGCACCGCTAAAGGCGTCTTCAATATCCAGCAATACTTTGGCATGATGGTCTTCGCCGCGGCCGTGAACCGAGCCGCCGCTTGCAAACGGACCGGTTTGACGCCTGCCCGCTCCCATGCGCCCGAACAATTGGCTGAAAAAATCGCCGAAGTCGCCGGCATCAGTAGTGGAAAACTCGAAACCGGCATCCCAATCGGGCGGAGGATGAAATTCCTGACCGGGCCGATAGCCGCGCCCCAACTGGTCATAAGCCGCCCGCTTCTCGGTATCGGACAATACCGCGTAAGCTTCGTTGACTTCTTTCATCCGCGCTTCAGCGTTGGCTTCTTTGGAAATATCCGGGTGATACTTGCGGGCCAGTTTACGATAGGCTTTTTTGATGTCCTCTACCGCCGCATCCCGATTTACGCCTAAAATCTGGTAATAATCTTTAAATTGCACTGTCGATCTCCTACCGGATATTGAGCGGCATGGCGGCTGATGCACAACCTAGCAGGACGTAGCCAGGCTTCCTCGCCGGACAAAGCGGCCACCGAATGTTGAAATGCGCCCAATATATAGCGGATAGCCTGAATCTATACAAGCGATGCTATAAGCCCGTATACAAGGATAAAATGCCTAGCTCAACCTCGCCTGAACAGCCGCACCAGGTTTCGCGCCGCCGCTTTTTGAGCATGGCCGGCCTGGGTTTGACGGCTTGCAGCCCGGCAGCCCAAGGATGGTGGCGACTGAGCAATCAATGCCTGGATCCGCGCCAAGCGCCGGCCTCCGCCTTGGAAACCGAAGCTTGGCAGGGGATAGACCCGAACGAGTGGTGGGATTGCCACGTGCATATTCTAGGCTCCGGCGACGGCGACAGCGGGATTGAACTCAATCCCGCCATGAGACAACCGCTGTTACATCCGCTGCAATCGCTGCAATACCGGGCTTACTCCAACGCGGCGTGTACCGGCCGTCCCGGCGGGCAGGACCTGGGCTATCTGAATCGCCTGTTGGCATTGCTGGACAGCATGCCTACCGGTGCCAAAGCCATGCTGTATGCCTTCGACCGCACCCATGGCGCGGCCGGCGACGCGGATCACGTCCATTCATTTTTTTACGTACCCAATGCCTATGCCCAAACCCTTGCGCAACGCTACCCGGACCGGCTGGAATGGGTAGCCAGTATTCATCCCTATCGGCAGGATTGCGTACAAGCGTTGCAACAAGCGGTAAAAAACGGCGCCCGTGCGGTTAAATGGCTGCCGCCGGCGATGGGCATAGACCCGGCCTCGCCGCTGTGCGATCGCTTTTATCGAGCCGCCGCGGCTCTGGACATCCCCGTCATCAGTCATAGTGGGGAAGAAAAGGCCGTAACCGGTGCCGACCGACCGGAGTTCGGCAATCCGCTACGTCTGCGAAGGGCTTTGGATGCCGGCGTGCGGGTCGTGGTCGCCCACTGCGCCAGCATAGGCAGCGATAGAGACGACAACGGCAAGCACGTCAGAAGTTTCGACTTATTCGCGCACATGATGACGCAATCCCAATGGCACGCTCAGCTGTTCGGCGACATTTCGGCAATAATATTGCGCAACCGCGATGCGAACGTCATCAAAACGCTGCTTAGCGAAACGGCTTGGCACCCCCGCTTGCTGTACGGCTCGGATTATCCTTTGACCGGCATTTTGCCGCTGATTTCGCCGGCCTCCTTCGCTACAGCGGGTTTGTTAGCCGAAGACGCCGTCGCGCCGCTGCAAGCTTTGCAGGATTATCACCCTTTCCGTTTCGATTTCGTGTTGAAGCGTAGCTTGTCCTGGCAAGGCAAACGTTTTTCGCCGCAAATTTTTGCTACCCGGCGTTTTTTCGCGGCTTGAGCGCCCGGTCCATGGCCACATAGTTAGGCACCAAGGCGCCTGTCCGCGCTTTGCGTATAACGATTGCCTGCCATACCGGGCACGATAATTTATGGCGTGTTCACGGCCATGTTGACAGGACCATCCCCGAGTAAATCCGGAAACGAGCCTTTGCGAATGTTGAAAAACAACAATTCCGGCAAGCTGACCGCGGCGCCCTTGAGACTGTGTTGTAAGTGCCTGCCGTCGTCCCAAGGCCAACTGAACAAGCCGAACAGGCTTTCGCCGGCCGCTGCGGCTAAATTTAAACCGCCTTGTAGCGGCCTGAACCAAATAGAGTCTTGCGTAAAAAACAAGAAGACTGCGTCGGTTTCGTTCCAACGATACACACCAGACGTTAGCGTATTGGCTTCCCTTAAGCCGCGCCAAAAATCCGCATTAGCGGCCATGGCAGCCAATGCGCGCTCGCGATAGGGTGAAATGCGGTAACTGCCGGTGATGCGATATTCCGAGCCGACTTGGGAAAATGCCTGGTTGGGAATGAAATCCCATCCTGCCGGCGGGATGTATCCGCCGAATATATCTGTTGCGGCTTCCGCCTCGCTTAGCGAAACCGCGTGCCGGTTGGCATGATAGTCGGAAGCGGCAGCATTGAGCTGGCGGAAAATTTCGGTGACGCAATTGTGGGTCAGAATTCGATACCGATAGCGCCGATCCAGGTCGGCAATCTGCTTATCAAGCTGATTTTGCAAGCGGTTTCCATATTCCCTTAGCGCGTCTGCGGAATGTACACTGGGCAGTAATTCGCTTTCGGCGGCGAGCGCCGGCGTATGGGTCAACGCTGAAACGGCCAAAGTGCCGGTTGCGGCATGCAATACCTGCCATAGCGCATTGACGCTCATTTCCCAATCGGCATAGCTCCGCTCGTCGGGTAACCGGGCCGCAGCCAGCCCGGCAGCAGCGTGCGCAACTGTTTGCAGCCCGCGTTGCAATAAGGCAGCAAATTTATATTCCGGCACCGGGCCGGCATCGGCGTTGTCGATCAGGCGGGACAACACCACCGGATAACCCGTTTGTAACGATGCGTCGACTGCGTGCAATCTGGCCAAAACCACCAAAAGTGGATAGCCCCAATCGGGGCGTTCGCTATGCAATAGGCGAAGCGCGTCTTGAATCAAGCGCTCGCGAAAATCGCCCAACGCGCGGTGCTGTGCATCTGTCAATCGCGGCGTTTGCCCGGCCAGACTTAGCATGCTTTCCGGGCGCGGCGGGACGGCTGCTTGCAATACGTCTAATGCGGCTAGTTTCGTTAATTGGTAGCGATAGCGTTGCACGAAAGGCAGTGGCGCGTTAGTCGAATGTTCCGCTTCGCTCTCTCCGGGCGAGGCGCCGGATTCCGGCGTCAAAGTCAACAACTCGTGCAACACGTTTAGCCGTTTGCGTTGGATGAATCCCGCGCCGTCGCTGCGCTCTGCCAACAATGTGACTTCGCTGAGCAAGGCACTCGACTGCGTGCGCGGCGGACTATCGGTTTCCGTGGGCCTGTAATGCTGCCGGAAATAACCGGCGCCTTGTAAATCGATCAGCGCATGGCGATCTTGTTTGGATAATCCATCGATTAAACTGAGGCCGTCGCGGGTGTTTGCCAAATTAGCCAATTGCCGGCGTTGGCTTAATAACAAGCGATCGAAATGATCTTGTAAAAAGCCGAGAAAATCGGCGTCGACCTGAATGCTATGACCATGGATGGGTCGATTCTCCCGGTCTGCATATTGAAAACGGAAAGCCGAAAAACTATCTCGGTATAGCTGCAGCCAGCCGGAGTCCTCGTGTTGGAAATGATAAACCCGGTCGCCGAAACGCAAGGCCGCATGGCCGCCGCTGGCCAAGCCTTCGTTAGCTTCGATATATAAAAAGTCGAATGTGGCTGCCCGTACCTGAGTACAAGCGGCAATGGCCGCGCACAGACAGGCGCGTAACAACAAGCCGGATACGCGCACTGCGGCCTTAACCCAAACAGGCAAGCCTATTTTTTTAGCCCTTCGTCGATGATTTGCATTTTTAAAGGATCTTTGTTGGTCAGACTTTCGCTGAATGCGGAAATTTGCGGTCTGCCCAACTTGGCTTTTTTGAGCCCGCGGCCGATGCCGATAAAGGTGTTACGATCGTTCTCCCAATCGGTGATGCCGTATTCCTGTGCCATTTCGCCGACATCGGCGCGAAAATTATCCAACGTGCCGTGATCGGATTCGACGAATTGAGCGGTATAGTTGGCGATGTCGTTTTCGTAACGCTCCTGTTTGGTCAACGAAGAATCGGAACTGGAAGTAAGCGGGCTCGACACGAGATTAAAAATTCCCGCGGAACTGTCGGACGAACTTTCGAACAACGAGCAGGCGGAGGTTAGGCCGGCAACCGCGATGACGGCACTGGCGGTAACAATGGAATGACGAATAAGCATGACAGCATCCTTGAATGTTGAAACGGCTAAGCAAAAACGAAGTCGGACAAATGTATAGCAAATACCGGCTTTATGTGCAGGAAAATATCCGACGCGGTCAACAGGATGCCGCACAAGGCAAGGCCACACCCGCGGAACAGGTGTTGCGAGATATTCAGACATGGTGAAATGGACTGATCACGCCTTGGCCCAGGGTGGCCATTTTTATTAGACCACTACAGTTCGCCGCCGGCCGGAACGCCATGCCTTCACCATCAAAGCCCGATGAAACTGCTGCCGGACGAAAACCTGTCACGCCGCCAGTATCTGGATTAATATCTAAAAAATTGAGATCATGTTGAGTTGGTAATCGAACGAATGGTTTTGTGTTGACATCATTTTTACCGGTTCAAAGATCCTATTTTTGCGAGAGCGGATGCTTTAGTCCCCGTTATCAATATGTTTCGTCGAAGCAGCCTTCGTGAGTTACCGAATGCGATAGCCTAATCGCACTCGTATTGTCGTCATATTGCTAACTGATAATTTGCTCTACCCATGATTCGTCAGGCCGCCAATCCGGTTCCTGCCTCCAAAAAGCGCGAACTATTTCGGATATTTCATCAAGAACCCCATTTGCCCCGTGCTGTTTTAAGCGGTTTAGTCCAATTCTGCCGGATTGCGCAAAGAATTGTGCTTAAAGCGACTCAAAGTGTTGTTTTATAAATATAAATAAGCAACGTCGCACAAATTGATGCGCAATTCGCTTGCGCCGCCATACGGCTGTGGCCGACTGAAAAGTAATTCACAGATTACACGCACCGTTTTTCGTTTACTAAGCCCCGACCAAATAAAAAAAACATCTTGGCAAAGACATACCCACTCTTTACCCAATCAAGCGGACAGAAGACTATGAACAGAACAACTTTTATCGTATCTGCCGTATTCACGGCTCTGGTAAGCGACACATCAACGGCATTTGCTCAAACACAGGCCCATCACACGGTATTTAACGACGCTTTCGCAAATGCGCCAGTCCAATTTCCAATCGAGCGTTTACATTTTTTCGATGTTCAAACCGCCCGGCAAGCGCTGCTTGGTTATAACTATGCATTAACCGCTCAACTCGACGGTAGCGTAGAAGCGATCGTTTCCGGCTTAAACGGTTCGGGATTGCAACAGCCCCTCTCCGTGGTTCGCGCCAATGCGCAAAGCTCCGCGAACGCTGCTAATACTCTTGTGGCGAATAATGATGCGGAAACTCCGTTTCCGCAAATCAGCTTAAAATCTAAAGCGAACGGGCAAGCGGCTATCGATGCTTTGGGCGAAAGATTGCCTGAGGTGGCTAAAGCCTACGATATGTCGGCTGAAAAACTGACCGAAATATTACGTACCGATTCAAGCGCATGGATAGACGAAAGCGGCCGCCTGCTATATGTTGAAGAAGAGAATCAAGCCGCGGCCCCTACTGTCCCCGGCCCTAAAAAAAGTGGCGCTACTGATTTTGAACAGGCGGCAACGGTAAGTTCTACCGATACCTTTAATACCATTGCATCCGGAACCGACGCCTTCGCATTGCACAGTAAACCCGGATCGAATCGGGTGATTTACCTGGATTTCAACGGTCATGCCGCAAGCAGCACCGCCTGGAATAGCGGCACGCTAAACGCGCAAGCTTACGACACCGACGGAGTTCCCGGCACATTTAGTTCGGGCGAATTAAGTAAAGTTAAAGAAATCTGGCAACGGGTGGCGGAAGATTACGCACCCTTTGATGTAGACGTCACCACCGAAGAACCGAGCGCCGATGCCTTGCAACGAACCAGTAGCTCGGATGCTCAATACGGCACTAGAGCCGTCATTACCCGTTCGATGCCGGAATTATGCAGCCAATCCTGCGGCGGCATTGCTTATCTAAACGTATTTTCCTACTACTCTTCGTCGAATCCGGATTACTACCGGCCAGCTTGGGTATTTTTCGATAAATTGGGCAATGGTGCGCCTAAATACGTGGCTGAAGCGGTATCGCACGAGGTGGGCCACAATTTGAATTTAACCCATGACGGCAATTCCAGCGTCACTTACTACGCAGGCCATGGTAGCGGAGCTACCGGATGGGCGCCGATTATGGGCTCCGGTTATTACAAACCGGCCACCCAATGGAGTAAGGGCGAATATCCCAATGCCAACAATTTGCAAGACGACATTGCAGTCATCAGCGCTGCCGGAACTCCGCTACGCGCCGATGATTTCGCCGATACGCTGGCAAACGCCGCGCCATTGGCTGGCGACGCTAACGCCGTGGTGCAAACCGGCGTGATAGAACGCAGAACGGACTTGGACATGTTCACTTTTTATACCGATGGCGGTGCAGTGCAGTTCAATGTAGCCTCCGGTACCATTGCATCCGGTTCTAACCTGGATATTTCCGTAGAATTGTTGGATTCTGCCGGAAAAGTGGTTGCTAGCGCCAATCCGGCCACCAGCTTGTCGGCTTCTATCAGCGCGACGTTAGGATCAGGACAATTCTATTTGCGCATCGACGGCGTGGGTTACGGCGATTTGACCACCGGATATTCGGATTACGCTAGCTTGGGCCAGTACCAAATAACCGGTAGCTATCCGAAAAGCACGGTTTCTATGATGGCACCGACCGCAGTGATGTCGGCCACGCCTACCGAAGGGGATGGTCCGTTGACGGCCTCTTTCAATGGCAACAGTTCGTACGATCAAGACGGTTCCATTGTCGGATTCGATTGGAACTTCGGCGACGGCTCTACCAATGCAACGGGTTCCAGCGCCAATCATACTTACAACACCCCCGGAAACTATACCGCTACCTTGACAGTAACCGATAATACCGGTCTGAAAAACAGTTCAACTCAAACCATCACTGTCATTCAAGCAGCTTCCGACGCCAATATGCTGGTAGGAAGCACCAACGTCACTCGCCAACTGTTGAGCGGCGGCAAATCCAGATGCGTAGCTACCGTTACGGTTGAATCGGCCGGTTCCATAGTCAGCGGCGCCACGGTATACGGCACATGGAGTGGATCGTACATGCCTACCAAAGGCAGTTCTAAAACCATATCCGGCACATCGTCCGTAACCACCAACAACGCCGGCAAAGCGATCTTCTACGGCGCAACCTTGTCGGCCAGCACCAGCGGTACTTGCAGTTTCGCGGTAACCAACGGCGAAAAAATCGGGTTCAGTTACGACGGTAGCGGTGCGACCTCCGGCAGCTTCAGTTGGTAATGTTTGAAAGCTAACCCCGGCAACAAGGCGTGGTTCTCCACGCCTTTTTTGTATCTACCCGCCCAGAAAGCAGACTACCAGTCCGCGGCCACTCAATCCTTGTCGGCATTAAATTAGACCGGAATCCGGCGAGCAAGGCACAATAGCGGAGTTTTTACCGATTCGCCCACGCCATGCTAGCCGCGCTAATCCGTTTCTCAATTCGCTACTCCGGTATTGTGGTTACCGTTGCCGTTCTGTTAGTCGCATACGGCATTTACCGATTTTCGGACGCCGGACTGGACATCTTTCCGGAATTCTCGCCCAAACGCGTCATTATCCAGACTGAAGCGCCCGGTTTAGCTGCGGAGCAAGTGGAAGTTTTGGTTACCCAGCCGATAGAAACCTCGATAAGACCGTTAATCGGTTTGGAAGCCCTACGCTCGGAGTCGATTCAGGGCTTGTCCATCGTTACCGCAACGTTTGCGGACGACACGGATATTTATAGAAACCGGCAATTGGTCGCCGAACGCCTGGTTAGTTTGGGACAAAAATTACCGGCCGGCATCGGTACGCCGGTTGCCGTACCGCTGTCCTCGTCGTCCGCAACGGTAATGACTTTAGGTTTGAGCTCCGACACCCGGTCCTTGATGGAATTGCGCAGTCTGGTCGATTGGACGCTCGCTCCCCGATTGCTCGCCATTCCCGGAGTGGCCGACGTCAACGTATTCGGCGGCGACGTCGCGCAACTGCAAATTCAAGTACGTCCGGAGGCGTTGCAACGCTTCAACTTAGACATCGAGCAAGTGGCCGCCGCGGCGGCTGCGGCGGCGGAAATCAAAGGCGCCGGTTTTTTGGAAAACAGCAACCAACGTTTCACCCTACAAGTGGTAGGCCAGTTAGTCACGCCCGAGCAATTCAGCTCGGTGGTGATAAAACGCTTAAACGCCGGCAACATCACATTGGCGGATGTCGCGGAGGTACGCTATTCGGCGGAACCGCCGATCAGCGCCGCGCAAATCATGGGCAGGCCTGGCGTGGTATTGATGGTCATCGGCCAATTCGGCGCCAACACCTTGTCCGTCTCTAAACAAGTCGAAGCCGCATTGGCCGCCTTCGCTCCCTTGTTTAAGCAGCAAGATATTCGCTTTTTTCCGCATTTGTTTCGTCCGGCGGATTACATAGAGACCGCAGTTAACAACTTAGCCGGTCATTTATTGTTTGGCGGCGGCTTCGTCATCCTGGTTTTATACCTGTTTTTATTCAATTTTCGCAGCTCGCTGATTGCCGCATTAGCGATTCCGGTATCACTGGTATCTGCGGTAATCGTGTTGTTGGAGATGGGCGTCAATCTGAATATTATGGTATTGGGCGGCTTGGCTATTGCGCTAGGTGAAGTTGTAGACGATGCCATCATCGATACCGAAAACATTTTTCGCCGCTTGCGCGAAAATCAAAGCCGCTTGCTCCCTGAAACGGCCGGCACTGTCATTCAACGTGCTTCGCTTGAGGTTAGAGGGTCGGTGGTATACGCCAGCTTCATCGTTGCCTTGGTGTTTGTACCCTTGCTGACCTTGGACGGCGTAACCGGGCGTTTATTTTCTCCCTTAGGCTATGCCTATATTTTGGCGATCTTGATGTCGCTGCTTACCGCGCTGACGCTTACGCCTGCACTTTGTCACCTGCTGCTAAACAAAAGTCAGCTAACGGCCGCAGAGCCACCTTTGGTGCGCTGGCTAAAGCGAGGGTACGCTCAACAATTGCAATGGGTTATCGGGCATTTTCGCATGGTGATGCTATGCGGAGTACTGGCCTGCGTAGCCGGCATCTGGGGGTTTTCCCGCTTGGAGCATCAGTTTTTACCCGAATTGCGCGAAGGGCATTTCATCGTCCATACCGCGAGCATCCCGGGAAGCTCGCTGCAAGAATCGATACGGATAGGGCAGTTGCTGACGGCGCGCTTTTTGGGCGTAGACGGCGTGGAGTCTGTATCGCAATGGGCCGGACGCGCAGAACGCGGTGCCGACACTTACGGCAGCCATTACAGCGAATACGAAGTACGCCTTAAGCCCTTGTCCGGCCGAGAACAACAGCGGGTGCTGGATCAACTCAGAACCCTATTGAACGAATTCCCCGGCATCAATTACGAAGCCAACACCTTTCTGACCGAACGGGTGGATGAAACCATATCCGGCTACACCGCATCGGTAGTCGTCAATATTTACGGCAGCGATCTTGCGGTATTAGATGAGCAAGCCGGACGGGTCGCCGAATTAATGCGCACACTTGCCGGCGCTATCGACGTACAACAACGCTCGCAATCCGCGACGGCGATGTTGCAAATCAAACTGGATTTGGACAAGTTGAAGTTTCGCGGCATCACGCCGGCACAAGCGATGACGGCACTGGAAACCGCCTACGGCGGTCGAATTGTCGGCAAAAGCATACAGGGTAACCGCGTCGTCGACGTCACGGTTACCTTAGCGCCGGAGCTGCGTTCCAGGGCCGCATCCTTGCAACAACTGGCTATCAAAAATGCCGAAGGCGAGCGCGTGCTGCTCGGTCAAATAGCCGATATCCGCCATAGCGAAGGCAGATACAACATTCTGCATCAAGGGGCTTTGCGAGCGCAAACGGTTACCTGTAACGTCGATCAGCGCGACATGGACGGTTTCATCGCCGAACTTAAGGATAAATTGTTCAAACAGCTATCGTGGAGTAGCGACAGCTATCCGGAAATCATCGGCGCCGCGTTGGAGCAAGCTAAAGCGCGGCGGGTGTTAATCGTGCATGCTCTCATCGCCGGGGCCGGGGTATTGATTTTTATCTCGCTGGCGTTGGGGAGCATACGCCACACCGCGCTAACCTTAGTGAATTTGCCCTTTGCCCTGCTCGGGGGCGTTGCGGCGGTGCTAGTGACCGACGCGTCCTTGTCGGTAGGCTCGTTCGTCGGCTTTGTCACCTTATTCGGAATCACGGTGCGCAATTCGATCATGCTCATTTCGCACTATCGTCATTTGATAGAACAAGAAGGGCAAATCTGGTCTCAGGCTACCGCGTTGCGGGGCGCTCAAGAGCGTTTGCCGTCAATTTTGATGACGGCTTCCGTTACGGCATTAGCCATGCTGCCTGTCGCATTCGACAGCGACAATCCCGGCCGAGAAATCATGGGGCCGATGGCAACCATCATCATCGGCGGTTTAACGTCTTCAACCATTTTAAATTTACTGTTGCTGCCGGCTATTTTGCTGAATTACGGCCGCTTTGAGCCGGTGGATGAGGTAAAAGCGCGGCCTAACTGAGCCGGAATTTGTAAGGGTCGTTGCCGTTTGAAACACATAATGACTATCGGCCGGCAGGATAAAGAAACAGCCGGCTGTCAGGCTGCCTGTTGCAACTGTCCGTTACGCAGGCAAGCCACGGATTTCCGGCCGGGCTCGCGAATGCAATCGTGATTGCGTAGGCGGTAGCAGATTGCACAGCGATTGAGGCGGCGTTGGTAACGGGCTTCGGCCCTCTCGAACAAGCTTTCCAATCGACTCAGCTCGGAATCGGCGGCGGCGACCCTGCGGGCATGTAGTGCGGCGTAAAGCGCTCGCGCTTGGTCTATCAATATGTCGTAATCGAATAACGATGTTTTCATCCCTACCTCCTGGCATTCGTAAAGACTAACGACTTACCGGCAAAACCATTCGAACACACGCCGCCCCGTTAAGTATTGACGTCCGTCAATCAAAAACCGCTTCTAATCGAACAGTGTTCCTGCCCGGCCTTGACGATTAAGCGGCGAGATCTTCCAGCGGCGATTCGAGCAGGAGTAGCTCGCATAAATCGGCATCGACCGCGTCTCGGTCCAGGCCGAGTTTCTCGGCCACGGGATAAGGGAAATTTTGCTCGATCGTTTCTTTAGGCATATTGCAATCGATGCAATAACTAATGAATTGTGCCAGATGCACGACGTAAGCCAAGGCGGATGGGTTTTCCCAAGTGAGGGGTTCGGCGGATTGATTGATTGCATCGATTAACTCGTCCGCAAATTTCCAGCGTCTGAACAGTTCCGCACACGCTTGTTGGTTGGTAAATCCGATGCGTTTTCGTTCCACGTCGGGCCGGCTTAGGTGGCCGGCTTTGGCGTGTTGTTCGATTTCGTTGGATTCGCTTGGGTAAGCCATGTGGATGAGTAACTTACCCATGCCGCCTATCAGGCCGGCGGTAAATGCCACGTCGGCGTCTACCCCGGCTCTTGCGGCGAACCATTTGGCGTACTCGGCCGCTCTGAAACTAGTGCTCCAGAATTTCCTTAAATCGAAATTTTGTAGGCTGGGCACCGAGGCAACCAGGCCGGACGCAATCACCAACGTCTTGAGCTGCCCCATGCCAATCAGCAGCACGGCTTCACTCAACGACCCGACTTTTCGCGATAGACCGAAGTGAGCGGAGTTGACCAAACGCAACACTTTCAAAGCAATCACCTGCTCTTTTTCGACGGTTTTAACAATATCGAGCAGTTCGGCATGAGGATCGTTGAGTTGATTAATCAAGGTTCGCACTACCTCGGGAACTTGGGGGAGTTTATGCAGGTTGTCGAATAATTTTTCGATAGATGCGGACATAATGAATTCCTTTTAGTTGACGGCAGGGTAAGTCTAGTAAAGCTGTGTGGAGTGGAGCCGATTGCAACGAAAATATTTTTGTTGCAAAAACGCCTTGCAGCGTAAGCCTGTACACGTTGCGAAGGCTAGCTTGCTTTGTACCGTCCGCCGCCGTCGGAAACTGAAGCGGCAGCGTCAGGCTCAACTCGGAAAAACTCCCAAGATGTGGCGTTTGAAAAACCTATTCTTAGAGCGCGCATGCAAAAACGCGTTGAAGACCGCTTCCGGCACGTGGCAGAAATCCAACGAGGAATCTCCCCGAAACGACACCCGCATTTTGTGCGTCGCGTCGTCGTAGCCGATCACATCGATTTTGCTGGATTTTACGGGATGCATTTTCATAACTACCTCCTTGACCGCAATGCCGATTGGATTAGCCGCAAATTCACATAGTTCCGCCGGGGATGCGTCCGTCCCTCAGCCGCTTTTGCCCGAAAATGGCGTGCGGGTTTGACTGTTCGGCATTAAGCCTGCAAACTCGGATTCGAAAATAAAACTTATCAGCAGGAGCCGAGCATCATGAACCAAGCCGAAAAACTACGTTGGGGCATTCTGGGCGCAGCCCGCGTCAACGAGCGTTTGTTGCCCGCTATCTTAGAAGCCGACAATGCCGAACTGGTTGCAATCGCCAGCCGGCGGCCGGGGGCCGCGGCGGAAACGCTCAAAAAATACGCCCCTTGCTATCCCGGCATACACGCTTACGACGACATGGAGGCCTTGCTAACCAACCCGGACGTGCAAGCGGTTTATTTACCGATGGCAAACCACGAACATGCCGAATGGGCGTTACGGGCAATAGCGCATCGCAAGCATGTGCTATGCGAAAAACCGATGGCATTATCTTTAAGCGACATCGAAGCGATCGATAAAGCCGCCCGCAACTACGATGTCAAAGTCATGGAAGGCTTTATGTACCGATTTCATCCGCAACACCGGCGCGTGATGGAAATCATCCAATCCGGCTTGATAGGCGACGTCCGTTCGGTACGCAGTTGCTTTTCGTTCATGATGCGTCCGGCCCGCATGTACCGGCTGGCCGAACACGTCGACCGGGGCGGCGGCGCCATGTGGGACATAGGCTGTTACGCGATACACGTCATCCGCATGTTTTTCGAGCAAGCGCCGTCGGCGGTTACCTGCATGGCTAAATACGCCGATAGCGGCGCCGATATTGCCAGCAGCGGAATTTTAGATTACGGCGACGGTCGCTTTGCCCAGTTCGATTTCAGCTTCCAGCGGGCTCGCCGCTGCGAATACGAAATCGTCGGCAGCCAGGGAGGGCTTAAATGCCATGTGGTTTGGCAATTGCCCGGCGATATTCCGATCATTTCCTGGTGGAGCGAAGACGGCCGCCAAGGCGAGGAGCGCTTACCCGCGGCCAATCACTTCAAACTGGAAATCGAGCATTTCAGCGACTGCGTGCTGCAAGATAAACTGCCGCTTTTATCCTTGGACGACGCCAAAGCAAATTGCCGCGTTATTGTCGCCGCGCTCAAATCGGCCGCCAGCGGACAAACGGTGAGCATTTAACCAGGCATGCGGACGGCTTCCTCGCCCGGCCGGCTTGGCCGGATGCGCTTCAAAATCGGTTTGGCCTTGTGTTGTTTGCTGACAGTATCGGCCGGATGGTTAGTCTGGCAACAACGGGATTGGCTGGGCGAACAGGCGTTACGGCGTTTAATGGCACAAAGCTTATTTGCCAATCCCGCCGTTTCCGGATTGAGCTTGACTATGGATCACGCCGCATTGGCGCATCTGCAATTCGAATTAGAGACCGGGAAAGGCTTATTGGCGGCGGAACTGAGCGAGGCGAATCTGAATTACGACTGGCAAACCTTGCAGCCGGATACCGGCGTTATCGAAAAAGCCAAGTTGACGTTTCACTATCGAGCCGACAGCGATACCGATACCACCCCGGCCGAGGATTCCGCGGCGGCGCTACGCTTGCCGCTACGCAGCCTCTCTATCAAGCAACTGGATCTGACGGTAATCGCGCCCTGGGGAGAGTCCCGATTTATAGGTCAGGCGGAATTTAATACTGCCGAACAACAAACTGTACAGGTTTTACTCAACGACTCCGAATATGCCTTGAGCATAGGGCAGGATTTCGGCGCCGGCATGCTTTCGCTGCAACTGCGCAAAGCGGACGGCAGTGCGATAGCGGCCGGCAACTATGGCCGAAATCCGCCCGATAACAGTCCGCTCATCGGCTTGCAAGCGAACGTGGAGTTGCTGCGCGGCTGGCTAACGCAATGCGCATGGCTGCCGAACCAAATCAGGCAGCCACTCGCCGCGCTCATCTGGCCGGCTTTGGATAAGATACAGGCGCAATTGCATTTGCACGGCAACAGTCCGGAAGACCATAAGCGCTTCAAAGGCTATCTGCAGTTAACCGAACATAACGACTATCTGGCCGGCGCGGAACTCGAATTAGCCGCCGACGAGTTGGCGGTAGACGCTCATCTGGCACTCAGCGCCGCTCAAGCCCGCCGGCTTGCAGCGCCTTGGCTGCCGGCGGCAACCTCGGCTTGGCAAGTTAACGCCGGCGAGATCATGGGAGCCGTGCGCATGCACTGGCAGGCCGGCAAGCCTATGACGCACGCGGTTTTTCTAAAAGGCTATGATTTGGGGCTAGCAATAGGCTCTACTCACATCTCTAAAGGATTTGTGCAATTGGACGCCGCCGAATCGACACTACCCTCATATATTGTTTCATTGACAGTGCCGAGCTGGCAATTAAATGAAAACACCGAATTTCGCGACATACAACTTAACGCCGCTTACCAAAACGGCCGCTTGGCAATCGATCAAGCCAGTCTGCCTATGTTTGGCGGCAAGTTACAGCTGGAACCGGCCGAATTGGAACTGACCGGTGGGCCGATACGCTTGATTTTAGTCGTCAACAATGTCGATCTGCAGCAGCTACTGCAAGCCATGAACTACCCCAATTTGTCGGGAACCGGCATGCTGAACGGTAAGTTGCCGTTAAGCGTCGAATCCGACACTGTGGAACTGAAGGACGGAACGTTAACGGGGATAGTGCCGGGAGTCCTGCGCTACACAGGCCCGGGGGACGACGGAAATTTGGCTTTCAGCGCGCTGAGAAATTTGCAATACCACGCCCTGCAAGCCGGCGTGGATTACCGGCCGGATGGCAGTTATAGTTTAGGTTTGCGTTTGGAAGGCAAAAATCCGTCGGTATTGTCCGGTCATCCTTTGGCGTTTAACTTGAAATTGCACGGGCAGTTGCCGGAACTCTTGCAAAAAGGCGTACTGGCAGGCGATTTCGAGCGGCCGATTCTCGAACAGGTAAAAAACGCCAAACCGTAAAACAAAATGTTCCGAAACCGTCAATACTGCGCCGCACAATGCGGCTTGGAGAACTCTATGAAATTGAAAGCGGCATTTATTGCCGGCCTAGTCTGCGATACGCTGTTAATGACAGCCTGCTCGCCGTCCGTCAGATTGGAAGCGCCGGAAAAACCGATAGAAATCAATATGAACGTCAAAATAGAACACGAAATTCGCCTCAAAGTGGAAAAAGACGTGGATGCCCTGATCAGTAGCGAAAAAGGTTTGTTTTAAAGGAGCCCTCAATGAGAATCAAAGCAACGCATTTTTTGTTGGCCGGCTTATTGTCGTTTTGGTTGGCTGCAAACCCGGTCGCCGCGGCCGACTTAGCGCAAGCAAAGTCAGCGGGACTAGTCGGCGAACTGATGAACGGTTATTTAGGCTTGGTTAATCCCAATGCACCCAGTGACGTAAAAGCCTTGGTGAACGACATCAACGCCCAACGGCGGGCCGAATACGAGCGGATAGCCGCCAAAAACGGCGTATCGGCGGAAGAGGTGGCTAAGCTGACAGCGCAAAAAGTTATAGAAAAAGCGGCGCCCGGACAATTTATCCAAACGCCGTCGGGTTGGAAGCAACGTTAAGCAAGCACGATAAATTCCCCGGCTCCGCCGGGGAGGCAGCTAAAGTTTTATGCTCATTTAAAGTCGGCGGGGAATGCCATGCGTACCTTAAGGCTTTGCATGCCGCGCAATGTATTACTAGATTACATGCCAGCGCGCCTATCTTGATAGCCTGTAAGAATATGATTACATAACTTATTAATGTATATGGAATATTGTCTCGACTGCGATTTGCTAAAGGTATTGAGTCGGCGTATTTTTTAAGTTAATATCAGCCCGCCGTATTTCGCATGGCTAATGGCGTTAGCCTGTCGGAGTCGGTTAACCGCTAACGTTATAGACAACTCAACTCAAAAGCTATTTATTGAAAGTAAAGCTTAAAGCCATGGATGCAGACCAGTGCAAGTCAACGTTGGAAATCGGGAAACCTTCCGTCACAGCCAGCCCCGGCTTATGGCTTTTTTCCTTTTTTGTTCCGGCCGGCCCGGATGGGGCGCGCACCCCTGTCCGGGCAAACGGCCGGATCTCGTCTTCCTTGCAGGCTCAGCCGCCGCGCTTTTAATGCGTTGTTTAACTGCCGTTATCCATTCAAACATCGGGATTTTTAACATGTTCAAACACCACCACCGAAACCTTTTCGTTTACGGCTGCTTGCTCTTGATCGGGCTAATGAGTCCGCTCATCGGCCGGGCCGACGAGTCCGGACTCGGTTACGAAGAATTCTCCGGCCCGCTGCAATCGACCGAAGACAAAAAGCGCATTCCGGAGGTGAAATTCGACACCGACCTGCGGGGCGGTTTCACCCTATTAAGCGAAACCGATTACCGGGGTACGGGACAGTTTCCGTTAGAGTTTACTCGCTACAACGTCTCGGCACGATCCGTCACCAGCCCGGGCTGCGATTACCGCAACAACATGGGCACGCTGTGGGGGCACAATTATTCCAGTTGCATTCTGAACCAACTGAGCACGGTGGAAAAAATCAAGGTGTGCACCATGGGCGTCTGCATCACCTTCGGCAAAAATTTAAAGCCGTTACGCGACGATCTCAGAGATACCTTGGAGAAAAAAGGCGTCGTCAACGGCCAAACCTACGATTGGGTCTATACCCAATTTTCTAGCGGCATGCGGGAAGCGTACGACAAAAACGGTAATTTATTGGCCCGGTTTAACCGGCAAGGCATCGAGCACCGGTTGGACTATGTCGACGATAAGTTATCGACCGTCACGCACGTGCCGAGCGGGCGGCAATTGCGTTTTACCTTCAACCCGGACAAATCGGTGTTAGTTACCGATCCCGACGGCCAGATTTATAAATATGTACTTGGGCTGAAAGAAGTCGTCAACGGCGTAACTCTTTACAAAAACCAATTCACCTTCCCGGCGGCGCTGGAAGGCAGCGAGCCGCTTACCAGAACCTACCGACCGGAATTCATCAATTGCGATACCAAAGATAATTTTAGGTTTTCTTATTTAAAGTCGGTGGTGGAAAATGGCAATACGTTAATTAAAAACGAATTTCTTTGCGCTGGCGCGGACTCAAGGCCAAGGTTTACAACCATCGCAATGGCCGGTCATAACGAAAAGAATTTGATTAGCGAGCGCACGCTGCGCGCCAGTCTGGCCGATCCGCACGAATTAACTTTAAAATTCGCCGACTCGGATACCGACAAATACCGCTCGTTTGTCACCCGAAAAAATTTCGATATAGTCAGTCAAGATACCGGCCCTTATTCCAGGATTTACCGAGCGGTTTCGACCAACACCCGTTGCGCCGACTGCGAGGAGGATTTTAAGAAGTCCACCTACAATATCAAAGGCGACCTGCTAACCCGTACCGATTTTCTCGGCCGGGTTACCCGCTTCACCTACCCCAAGGGCACACTCAACCGCGGCCTGCCGCTGACCCGCACCGAAGCCGACGGCACCAAACAAGAGCGCCTCACCACCTGGACCTGGGACGAGCGCTTTCCGCTGAAAACCTCGGAAGTGGTCGGCGAAGTCGCCAAGGATTGGCGTTACGACGACAATGGCCAGGTGATTCGGGAAATCGTGCGCCCGGCTACGGAAGCCTTGGTCGACGACAGCTGCCCGGCAACATCCACCACCTGCCATCAGACCGACTATGCCTACGTTTACGACAACAGCAGCCACGTCACCTTAAAAGTCAGCAAAACCGGGCCGCGCGCGGAAAACGGCAGCACGGTCACCGAATACCGCCGCAACGGCGATCTGTGGCGCACCACCGACGCCTTGGGTCGGGTGTCGTCCGTGCTCAGCGTCAACGCTCACGGCCAAATCACCGAGCAAGTCGACATCAACGGCGTACACAGCGTGACCGAATACAACACGCTGCGGCAGCCGGTCACGGAAAGCGTAGGCGACGACGTGACCCGCTACAGCTACACCACCAACGGCCGCCTGCAAAGCCAAACCCGGCCGGACGGCAGCGTACTCAACTACAGCTATACCCCGGCCGGCTCGGTAAAAACCGTCAGCCTGACGCACGGCGAGATTACCGACACGCTCGAATACCGGCGCGACAGCCGCGGCAACATTCTGCAAACCATCGCGCAACGTAGTGACGATAGCGGCCAAACCTGGAAACAAAGCTTTGACGAAAAAGGCCTGCTGATCGAAACCGCCGACGGCACGGGCGCATGGGACAAAACCCTGAGCTACGACGGCAACAATCATCAGACCCGATCCTGTATCAGCGGCGAAATCTGCGACTTGACCGACTACACCGTGCTGGATCAAATCAGTGATCGCTCCCTGGCCACACTGTCGAGCAAAGGCAAATTAGGCCCCAAAATTCCGCTGTTCAGCCTGGACTACGACGTGGCCGGCCGGGTCACGCAAGTGGTCGATCCGGTCAACGCCACCTCCTTATTGACCAACAACGAACTGGGCAAACACATTGACGAAGACTCGCCGGACTTCGGCAATCGCGGCTCGCTATACGACTTGGCCGGCAACGAAATCTACCGGGAAGACAGCGACGGCAACAGCGCCCGCAAACACTACGACGCCCTGGACCGCTTGACCCGGGTCGATTACTCCGACGGCGGCAGCGAAAGTCAAACTTGGGACAAAGCGCCGTCAGACGATAGCGCCCATGCCGCCCATTATGTAGGCCGCCTGGTGGAAAGCAGCCGCACCTCGGCCGGCGGTTTGAACGTCACCGACCGCATGCGCTACGACGCCCGCGGCAACGTCACCCACAGCGAGCAAGCCGTTACCGGCCTGCCGGCCTTGAGCACGGCCTACGAATACGGCCCCGGCAACCGCCTGCAAGCCGTCGCTTATCCCAAAGGCTTGCGCATCGAATACGCCTATGCAGACGGCGATTTTCGCATCGCCCAGGTCGGCGCCAGCCTGAACGGCACCGCCAACACCTTGGCCCGCGACGTCAGCTACCAACCGTTAGACAAGCGCCTGCGCAGCCTGACCTTCGGCAACGGCTTGAAATACATTCGTTCCCGCGATAACGGCGGACGCTTAATCGTTGTGCGGATGCGACAGGCTAACAACAGCGACATGTATAACCATTATCTCGCCTACGACAGTCGCAATCGGGTAACTGTTTACGACATAACCTCCTTCTACTACGACGACTTCGATCGCTTGGTTTCGCAAAAGTCACGCGCCAGTGCCGAAAAAACCCTGCTGGAACACGACAACAACGGCAACCTGACCCGCTTGGAAAACTACACCGCTAGCGGCACCTTAAGACGTACTGACGTTTTGTCTTACAGCGACAACCGCCTGGCGAGGGAAGACATCACCCCGACCCCGCCGGCTAACGGTAGTCAGGGCTATACCGCGGCTTACCGCTACGATCAATCCGGCTTTATTACCGGCTACGGCAGTTTTGCCTACCGCTACGGCGCCGACCGCACCCTGATCACATTCACCCAAGCCGCTACTAGCGAGCAATACCGCTACGACAGCGGCCGGCGGCGGGTGTTGAAAACCAACGGGGCCGGGCAAACCCGCTACGTCTACGACACTGCCGGCCGCTTGATCTACGAACAGGCCGGCAACGGCAGCGCCCGCAACTACGTGTGGCTGGGCGACGTGCCGCTGGCCGTGGTCGACCAAAAAACCGACGGCAGCCTGGCGGCGATTTATTACATCGAAACCGACTTCGCCAACACTCCGCGCTATCTGCGCCGCGCCTCCGGCAATCTCAGCCAGCCGGTGTGGCACTGGCCGTTCGCGCCCTACGGCGATGCCGCCGCCCAGGAAGACCCGGACGGCGACGGAATAAAGGTTACGTTCAACCTGCGCTACCCCGGCCAATACTACGACAGCACCACCGGCCTGCACTACAACCACACCCGCTACTTCTCGCCCCGCACCGGCCGCTACCTGCAACCGGACCTGATCGGCCTGGAAGGCGGCACCAATGTGTATACTTACGCCAACGGCAACCCGGTGATGTTTACTGACCCGACGGGGACGTCCGCTGAATCCAGTTTGTCGCAGCAAATTGGAAGCTATTTAGACAGTGCACTCTCCTGGTTTGGGTCAACGTCGTTTCCCAGCTATTACGGGCAATTCAGCAGTTTGGCGCAAGATACCTTTCAATTGCCGGGTGTCCAAATGTGCTTCATGCCGGCGATGTTTACGCCGATGGGTATTGAGGGGAAGGTTGCAAAGGGCGTAGGGAGCTTCGCAAGTGACGCGAAACTTCTAAGCCATTTTGAAAAGCATGGGGCAGAGTTCGGCGCACGTAGTGCTGATGACTACCTTCAGGTAGGCCGGGACATCATGCAAAGTGGTCAAAAGATCGAGTACCTCTACAAAGGGGAAACTCGAACAGGGTACGTGCAATTCATGGGCAACACGTCACGAGGTGATGCTAAGTTCGGGTTTGTTGGAACAAGCGCGGATGGTGCAATTACCACCATTCACACGCAAAGCAGCAACAGCTTTTGGAAGCTGCTTAACGGCAATCCGGCGGACAAGACGATAAGGCCAGTGCCATGATTTATGAAGCATTAGTTCTATGTGTGGATGAAGACATCGAAGAAGAGGTCATGCTTCGGATTGATGACATTGAGCTTGCTGGCTTTGCGAGTGTGTGCCCCTACAACATTGAGGTAGGTCTGTCTTACCCGGTGGAATTGCACCCCGTGGTGTTTGATGACTACAGCGTTAACGCGCTGCCAGATGGAACACTGCCATCGATTGATCGCGTCGGAACTGGTTTTGCCTATGTGATTACAGGCAAGCTTAGTGGTAGTTGTTTGGAATCTGGCGGATTGGTCATCGAAGATGAGATGCTGCAACGGAACTTTAGCTACCTTGAAGGAAAAATGGTTGCCATGAAGATTGACCGCATGGATGTGGAGTTTCTCTCTCGTTAGGCGGTGTAACGCGATAACGTGCGTTAAATTTGATAGCCGATAGTATGCTGCCGACGCAAGGAGGCGCATCGTTCGCGACCGTTGCGCCTCGCCGCTGGCTCTGCACAACCTACCCTAGGCGCATCTTCTCGCGTTTGACCGACTACACCGTGCTGGATCAAATCAGCGACCGCTCCCTGGCCACACTGTCGAGCAAAGGCAAATTAGGTCCCAAGATCCCGCTGTTCAGCCTGGACTACGACGTGGCCGGCCGGGTCAAGCAAGTGGTCGATCCGGTCAACGCCACCTCCTTATTGACCAACAACGAACTGGACAAACACATTGACGAAGACTCGCCGGACTTCGGCAATCGCGGCTCGCTATACGACTTGGCCGGCAACGAAATCTACCGGGAAGACAGCGACGGCAACAGCGCCCGCAAACACTACGACGCCCTGGACCGCTTGACCCGGGTCGATTACTCCGACGGCGGCAGCGAAAGTCAAACTTGGGACAAAGCGCCGTCAGACGATAGCGCCCATACCGCCCATTATGTAGGCCGCCTGGTGGAAAGCAGCCGCACCTCGGCCGGCGGCTTGAACGTCACCGACCGCATGCGCAACGACGCCCGCGGCAACGTCACCCACAGCGAGCAAGCCGTTACCGGCCTGCCGGCCTTGAGCACGGCCTACGAATACGGCCCCGGCAACCGCCTGCAAGCCGTCGCTTATCCCAAAGGCTTGCGCATCGAATACGCCTATGCAGACGGCGATTTTCGCATCGCCCAGGTCGGCGCCAACCTGAACGGCACCGCCACCACCTTGGCCAGCGACGTCAGCTACCAACCGTTAGACAAGCGCCTGCGCAGCCTGACCTTCGGCAACGGCTTGAAATACATCCGTAGCCGGGATGGCGGCGGACACTTATCCGCAGTGCGGATGCGACAGGCTGACAACAGCGACCTGTACACCCATTACCTTGGCTACGACAGCCGCAACCGGGTAACTGTTTACAACACAGTCCATTTCAAGTATGACGACTTCGACCGCTTGATTTCGCAACAGCTAAGCGGCAGCGCCGAGAAATCCCTGCTGGAGCACGACAACAACGGCAACCTGACCCGCCTGGAAAACTACACAGGTAGCGGCGCCTTAAGACGTACTGACGTTTTGTCTTACAGCGACAACCGTCTGACCCGGGAAGACATCGCCCCGACCCCGCCGGCCAACGGCAGTCAGGGCTATACCGCTGCTTACCGCTACGACAGCGGCCGGCGGCGGGTGTTGAAAACCAACGGGGCCGGGCAAACCCGCTACGTCTACGACACCGCCGGCCGCTTGATCTACGAACAGGCCGGCAACGGCAGCGCCCGCAACTACGTGTGGCTGGGCGACGTGCCGCTGGCCGTGGTCGACCAAAAAACCGACGGCAGCCTGGCCGCGATCTATTACATCGAAACCGACTTCGCCAACACCCCGCGCTACCTGCGCCGCGCCGCCGGCAATCTCAGCCAGCCGGTGTGGCACTGGCCGTTCGCGCCCTACGGCGACGCCGTCGCTCAAGAAGACCCGGACGGCGACGGTGCGAAGGTGACGTTCAACCTGCGCTACCCCGGCCAATACTACGACAGCACCACCGGCCTGCACTACAACCACACCCGCTACTTCTCGCCCCGCACCGGCCGCTACCTGCAACCGGACCTGATCGGCCTGGAAGGCGGCACCAATGTGTATACTTACGCCAACGGCAACCCGGTGATGTTTACTGACCCGACGGGGACGTCCGCTGAATCTAGTTTGTCGCAGCAAATTGGAAGCTATTTAGACAGGGCCGTAGGGCGGATAAGCTTGCGTCATCCGCCGAATGAAATAAACTTGTTCCATGCCAAACTATCGACGCAATCGCATTCCGGGCGGGACTTATTTTTTCACGGTTAATTTGCTTGAGCGAAAATCGGCATTGTTGATCGAGCATATTGCCGAATTACGGGAAGCGGTCCGCGCAACTCGGCAACAACAGCCCTTTCATATCGACGCCTGGGTTGTTTTGCCAGAAGTGGCCCCATTGGTTTGAACAGTAAATCGATGATTTAAAGTGAAATCCCTGCCATGGTTTAGGCGGCCAACTTGAGGGTTAGCAACCCATCGTTATACGCCTGATGAGGCGTTTTTCGTTTCAAACTGGAATGCGGTCGTTCGTGGTTGTACCACTCGAAATAATCCAGGATTGAAGCGCGGGCTTGGCCGACGGAATCGTAGGCATGCAGGTAAACCCGCTCGTATTTGACCGATCGCCATAGGCGCTCAACAAAGACATTATCCCGCCAAGCACCCCGACCGTCCATACTGAGCAGACAGGGCCGTAGGGCGGATAAGCTTGCGTCATCCGCCGAATGAAATAAACTTGTTCCATGCCAAACTATCGACGCAATCGCATTCCGGGCGGGACTTATTTTTTCACGGTTAATTTGCTTGAGCGAAAATCGGCATTGTTGATCGAGCATATTGCCGAATTACGGGAAGCGGTCCGCGCAACTCGGCAACAACAGCCCTTTCATATCGACGCCTGGGTTGTTTTGCCGGATCACATGCACGCCATTTGGACATTGCCATCTGGTGATGATCAATACTCCAATCGATGGCGAGCTATCAAAAAAGCTTTTTCAAAAGCACTCTCAAAAATCGAATATCGCTCCCAAATCAAGGCCGTAAGACGGAACGCATCGCGGTTTCGCCGTATGGTGGCTTTGAATTGCGGATAGCCTACGACCGTGCGGCGGTTTAATCTGATGTTGCGTCACTGGGTGATAGGTTGCCCAGGTTTCGCCCCGTCGGGCTAGGCGGTTTATCGGGTGTCAGCCGGCCTCATCAATGGCCTTGCCGGGTTGCTTCAGTGCGGTATCACCGCCCGTTGCACGGTAGGCGCTCCCGCTTGGCGGGCTTGCCAAAGGTCGTAGGCGGCTTGGTGGGCTATCCATAGATCGGCCCGGCCGCCATTCTCGACGCCGAGCCAGCTTTCGATTCTGAGCGCCATTTCCGGCGATATAGCCGCCCGGCCATTCAGCACTTTGGACAAGGTGCCCCGGGTGACGCCAAGCTGCTTGGCGGCTTCGGTGACCGTCAGCGACAGCGCCGGCAAGATGTCTTCGCGCAAGGTTTCGCCGGGGTGTGGTGGGTTGTGGATTTGCGTCATGGGGTTGCCTCTTAGTGGTAGTCCATGTAATCGACCAACACCACGTCTTCGCCTTCGAACTTGAAGGTCATCCGCCAATTGCCATTGACGACGATGGAGTAATGGCCGGCCAGATCGCCGCTCAACGGGTGCAAGCGCCAGCCGGGCAAGTTCACGTCGTTGGCTGTCTTGGCGATGTCCAGGCGCAACAGTTGCCGGTTGAGCTTGGCAGCGTGTTCCGGCTTGATGCCGACCTTGCTGCCCGTTTCGAAAAAGGCTTTCAGGCCTTTGTGTTGGAACGATTTAATCATGCCGGCATTGTATGCTGTAGCGTTACACCAAGCAACAGCATTCGACACAATCAAACACTATCAAGGGTGATGATGTGGGTAGCTTGTCGTTACGAAATGCGGCCGGTACCGGCGCATTGATGAGGTGTTGGTAATTTGCCTTGCTGATGTTGGTATCCAGGCCATAAACGGTGCCGGATTCGAACCGGATCATACCATCACTTTCGCGCCTGTAACCGTTCCCATTGGAAACAACCGCCCATGGCGTTTGGAGTATAGCGCTTAGGCGCTCTTGCGTTGAAACGGCACCACCGCCGCGCCTTCCTTCAAGCTGTCCAAATAATCCGCCCACCACTGCAACATCTTCACCCGTTCCGGCAGGTATTGCGCTCGGTTGTAGGCGGCGCGGACACTGTTTTGCTCGCCGTGGGCAAGCTGACGCTCGATGGCATCCGGGTTGAATAGGTGGGCTTCGTTGAGCCGGGTAGAAGCCATGCCCCGGAAGCCGTGGGCGGTCATTTCAGCGCCGGTGCTGGTGTTTCCGACATGGGCCTGGCGTTACTGCGTACCGACGGAAACACAAAGTGGCCGGTACCGGTCAGCGGCTTGCTTTCCTCGAAGATGGCTAGCGCCTGCCGGGATAACGGGCTGATGTGTTCCTCGCGCATCTTCATTTTGGCGGCCGGAATGCGCCATTCGGCCCGCTCCAGGTCGATTTCAGACCATTCGGCCTTACGCACTTCGCCAGGCCTCAACATGACCAAGAAGGACAAGCGCAACGCGCAACGGGTGGTAAAGTGACCGGTATAGCCTTCGCAGGCTCGCAGCAATGCGCCGATTTGTACCGGGTCGGTGATGGCGGCATGGTGTTTGACAGTGGTTGGTACGAATGCCCCTTGCAGATCGGGAACCGGGTTTCTAACGGCGCGGCCGGTGGTAATGGCGTAGCGAAACACTTGGCCGTTGGCTCGCCGGGTCTTCGAGGCGCTTTCATTCGCGCCGCGTTGTTCGATGCGTTTGACTGCGGCCAGCACGTCGGGTGCCTCAATGTTGACGATGGGCATTCGGCCCAGCCAGGGGAAAACGTCCCTTTCCAGGTTGAGCAAGGTTTTCTTGGCGTGGTCTGCGGTTTTGTTCGCCATGTGGGTTTCGTGCCATTCGCGGGCAATGACTTCGAAGCTGTTGGCGGCGGCGTCTTGGCTGGCCGCTTTGGCGGCTTTTTTGGCGGTCGATGGATCGATGCCGTTGGCAAGCTGCTTTTTGGCCTCTTCGCGCTTGGCGCGGGCATCGGCTAGGCCGATAGCCGGATATTCGCCAATCGCCAAGATTTTTTGCTCGGTGTTAGGTGTTGCCACGTGAGGCATAAAAAAACCCGCTAAGCCTTACAGCTTGCGGGTTTTGTTGTCAGATGCTACCACCTGAAACCGTAATATGGTGCCGAGGAGAGGACTTGAACCTCCACGGGGTTACCCCCACTAGCACCTGAAGCTAGCGCGTCTACCAATTTCACCACCTCGGCTTGACTACGACTGGCGTGTCAATTCGGGCATTATATAGTAAGCGCTTATATTGTCAAAACATAATTGTAGAACCGAATGCCTCGGATTAAAAATACCCCAAGCCCTCGGTAAGCTGAATCGCCCTGTGTTTCCTCACAATTCCTTGACAAAGCTTGAACGTCGCCAAGCTGCGCGACCAATATTGGCCTCTGGCCTTGATCGGCTTACTGTGTTTGGCCAACGCCGGCTGGCTATTTCGTCGCCGTCTGTATTGACGTGCGCCCTCTTAATCCCAGTGGACGCGGCGCCTGGCTTAGGATACGCTTGGTGGCTTTACATTTTCCCGAATGCCAGCGTCTACCACGCACAAGAACCGGACCCGACCAAAGGAATTACCATGTCAGAGCATCATGTCTATCCCGTAAAACCCGAGATCGCCCGCCGGGCGCATATCGACGCCGATACCTACCATAGCATGTACCAGCATTCGATCAGCGACCCGGAAGGTTTTTGGGCCGAGCAAGCCGCACAGTTTTTGAATTGGGAACAACGCTGGACACAGGTAACGCATTGCGACTTCGCGCAAGGCGACGTGCATTGGTTCGTCGGCGGGAAATTGAACGTCAGCGTCAATTGCTTGGATAGACATCTGGAAACCCGCGGGGACCAAGTCGCGATTATCTGGGAAGGCGACGACCCGGCCGACGACAGTACCTTGACTTATAAGGAATTACACCGGGAAGTATGCAAATTCGCCAACGTGCTGAAAGCGCAGGGCGTTAAAAAGGGCGATAGGGTGTGCATTTACTTGCCGATGATCAGCGAAGCGGCAGTAGTTATCTTAGCCTGTACCCGCATCGGCGCGGTGCATTCCATCGTTTTCGGCGGATTTTCGGCCGACGCCTTGCGCGACCGCATCCTGGATGCCGACTGCCGGGTGCTGATTTGCTCTGACGAAAGCTACCGCGGCGGCAAAATCGTCCATTCCAAGCAAACCGCCGATAAAGCCGCGGCACAGTGCCCCAACCTGCAGACCCTCATCGTCATCAAGCACACCGGCCACGACATTCCGTGGCATCCCGAGCGCGACGTCTGCTATCGCGCTGCAATGGCCGAGGCGTCGCCGCACTGCCCGGCGGAAACCATGGACGCGGAAGATCCGCTGTTCATCCTGTATACCTCCGGCTCCACCGGCAAACCCAAAGGCGTGCTGCATACCACCGGCGGTTATTTGTTGTATGCGGCGATGACCCATAAGTACATTTTCGATTACCACGACGGCGACATTTACTGGTGTACCGCCGACATCGGCTGGATTACCGGACATTCCTACGTGTTGTACGGCCCTTTGTGCAACGGCGCTACCACCTTGATGTTCGAAGGGGTACCGACCTATCCGGCCGCCGACCGTTTCTGGCAAGTGGTCGACAAACATAAGGTAAATATCTTCTATACCGCGCCGACCGCCATTCGCGCGCTGATGGCGCAAGGCGACGATTTCGTCAAACGTACCGGGCGCAGCAGCTTGCGCATTCTGGGCAGCGTGGGCGAACCGATCAACCCGGAAGCCTGGGAATGGTATTACCACGTGGTCGGCGAAACCCGCTGCCCTATCGTGGATACCTGGTGGCAAACCGAAACCGGCGGCATCATGATTACCCCGCTGCCGGGAGCGATTGCCTTGAAGCCCGGCTCCGCGACCCTGCCGTTTTTCGGAGTACAACCGGCCATCGTCGACAACGAAGGTCGTCTACTGGAAGGCGAGGCCGAAGGCATTTTGGTGTTGACCCAAAGCTGGCCGGGACAGATGCGCACGATATACGGCGACCATCAACGCTTTCTGGACACCTATTTGCGGCACTTTCCGGGCAAATATTTTGCCGGCGACGGCGCCCGCCGCGACGCCGACGGCTATTACTGGATCACCGGCCGGGTGGACGATGTAATTAACGTCTCCGGCCACCGCCTGGGCACAGCGGAAATCGAAAGCGCGCTGGTCTTGCACCACGACGTGGCCGAAGCGGCCGTGGTCGGCTATCCGCACGCCATCAAAGGCCAAGGCATCTACGCCTTCGTCACTTTGAATCTCGGCGTGCAACCCAGCGACGAGTTGAAAAAGCAATTGGTCGATTTGGTCAAGGAAGAAATCAGCGCCATCGCCTTGCCGGACGTCATTCAATGGGCGCCGGGTTTACCTAAAACCCGTTCCGGCAAAATCATGCGGCGCATCCTGCGCAAGATTGCCGCCGGCGACGTGCACGAACTGGGCGATACATCGACCCTGGCCGATCCCGGCGTCGTCGACGATTTGCTGGCGCAGCGCGCGCATCGTTGACGCCGGTCCAAGATGCGCGTTGCGTTTGCGTACGTGGTCGTCGTGGCGATTTGGGCCACCACGCCGCTGGCTATCAAATGGAGCGGCGGCGAGGTCGGTTTCGTATTCGCCGCCACCGCGCGCATGAGCATAGGCGCGTTATGCCTGTTACTGGCCATGCCGCTCGCCCGCCAACATCTGCCGCTGCACGGCAAAGCCTGGCAGACTTACGCCGCCGTCGCCTTGCAGCTTTACGCCAGTTTGCTGCTGACCTATTGGTGTACTCAATATTTGCCGTCCGGCTGGGTATCGGTGATTTTCGGCTTAAGCCCGTTGATGACAGCGCCTATGGCGGCTTTTGCGCTGAACGAAGCCAGTTTGGGCTGGGGCAAGCTATCGGCTTATTTGCTGGGAGTAGCCGGCTTGGTATTGATGTTTCAATCGGCATTGGCACTGCCCGGCGGCGCCATCCCGGCATTGGTGGGCATGCTGCTGTCAGTGCTGTTGCAATCGGCCGGCTCGGTATGGGTGAAACGGATAGACGCCGGCTTGCCGGCCATGACTCAAGTCTCGGGCGGCTTGCTGTTGTCGCTGCCGCTGTATCTGGCGACCTGGTACGCGGCGGACGGCGGCGCGTGGCCGCCGAGCATGACGCCGCAAACCCTATGGTCTATCCTGTATCTGGGCCTGCTGGCGACCCCGTTGGGCTTGGTGTTGTACTATTTCCTGCTGATCCATCTGAGTGCGACTTCGGTGGCGCTGATTACCTTAATCACCCCGCCTTTGTCCTTGCTGCTGGGCTATAGCGTGAACCACGAACCCATGACCTGGAAAATTATCGTGGGCACCGGCTTAATTTTGCTGGCCTTGGCCTTGCATAGCTTAGCCAACCGTAGACCGCGGGTAGGTTAACCGTCCTACCGGGAGGAAACCATGAGCAAACCAACCGAACGCGCCGGCTCCTGGCCGTATTTGTTGTATCCCGCCGCAACCTTGGCCTTGCTGTGGTTGGCCGCCGATGGATACTTGAACCGGGTAGCCGCTAACGCCGCCCGCGGCGAAACCGAACAGGCGCTGGTTTCTGTGGGCGAAACCACGCTCAAAATCGACCGTTACGGCCATTTTCGCGGCACCGCACTGGTCAACGGCACTCCGATACCGTTTTTGATCGACACCGGCGCGACCAAGACCGTCATACCAGCCAAGCTGGCCAGCGCAGCGCATCTGCAATACGGCCAATACATTCCGGCCAACACGGCCGGCGGCAGGATATTAGAACGCGAGACTCACATCGACAGCCTGAAAATCGGCAGCCTGGAAATCCGCAACCTGGACGCCCACATCAACGACAATTTGAACGAAGCGCTGATCGGCATGAACGCTCTTAGGCACTTTCGCATCACGCACGACGGCGAAACCATGACCCTTAGCGCGGGCGAGGCGATGGAAACTCCGGTGCAACCGGCTGCAGCCGAACCCGAACCGCGCAAAAATCTCAATATCCGCAAAAACGTAGTCTGCGACGCCCGCAACGTTTGCAAAACCGTCTATAGCGACCGTTAAACCTAAAAACAGCAGTTGCCGTGTATTGTAGGCCGTTCGTGCTGAGCAACGTCGAAGTTCGGACGATCTACAACACACCCACCCTCCGGATATTTGAAAAATTCCGCTCACCCTTCGATAAACTCCGGGCGAACGGGATTTTTCAAGACTCAACTGCTCTTTACTATGAAAGTCATGGTAAGAACGACAGATAGCCGCGATCCGCAAGGCCATCATCGCGACTATGCGTCGCTCCTACCAACTACCTTTCATTTGCCGGGGCGATTCCAGACCTTCATGATCGTTAGGTTAAAGCTGCGTGAGCAGACCCCGTGTCCGGCAACATCCCGCAACCGGCGGCCGGCCATGGTTAACGCAGGACAATTTAGATGTTAGACTAACCCGTCGGCGCCCGCTGCCGATAAGGGGATAATGTCTTTTGCCGCGCAAATGCGGACATGCTTCCATTCCCGCTACATCATCCTTTTCCAAGCAAAGGCAAATTCAGCCCGTGACAAACAATAACCACCGGAGAGTAATTCCATGAGCACCATCAACCCGATTCCGGATAGCCACCGGAGTGTAACCCCGTACTTAACCGTAAAAAACGCCGCGGCGGCATTGGCGTTTTACCGCGCAGCCTTCGGCGCCACCGAGACCATGCGCTTGCACATGCCGAACGGCGCCGTCGGCCATGCCGAATTCACCATCGGCGCATCCCATTTCATGATTGCCGACGAATACCCGGCGGCGACGTCCACCGCACCGCATACGCTAGGCGGCAGCTGTGTCAAACTGCATTTGTATGTCGCCGATGTCGACGCCTTTTTCGCCCGCGCCATCGCCGCCGGCGCAGTGGAAACCATGCCGCCGGCCGACCAGTTTTGGGGCGACCGCATGGGCGCATTGACCGATCCGTTCGGCCACCACTGGATGATCGCCAGCCACCTGGAAGACGTGGACCCGGCTGATTTGCAAAGCCGCATGGATGCTTTGTTCGCCGGCAGCGGCAGCACCCCTGAGCCGGCCGACGCCGCGCCCGGCTGTGAAGGCCACTATAACGCCCTGCAACACGGCATGTTCAGTTGGTGCGAGCTGTTAACCAGCGACGCGGAAGCGGCAAAAACCTTTTATAGCAGTTTGTTCGGCTGGCAAATGGAACCTGCCCCCACCGCCTTACCGGGAGTCGATTACACCTTGATTAATTGCGACGGCCACCACATCGGCGGCCTGATGGCGATACCGGCCGACAAAACCGGCATGCCGCCGCATTGGGGCACCTACGTGACCGTGGACGACGTCGACGCAACCGCCGCGCTGGCGCAACAACTCGGCGGTGCCGTGTGCCTGCCGCCGCAGGACATACCGGAAGTCGGCCGCTTTGCCGTATTGCAAGACCCGCAAAACGCCGTCATTTGCGTGATCCAATATGTGGCGGCAAAGAGTCCTGCCTGTGGTTGACCTGCCCCCCGGGCTAGCCCCCTATTTCAAGTCTGCCCAAGTTTGCCGGCGGAATTGGAGCCCCCGCCGGACAGCTACCAAGTCTCGGTAAAAGGGGCTTTTTCTTTTTGATCGCTGCGCCGATGTTTGTCGGCGGCACCGGCAAACACCACATACAAGCCCGGAATAACAATGACACCGAACACGGTGCCGAAGATCATGCCGCCGGCCGCCGCCGAGCCCAAGGTGTTGTTGCCGATTTCGCCGGCCCCCGACGCGAACATCAACGGAATCAGGCCGGCGACGAAGGCGAACGAGGTCATCAGGATGGGGCGCAAACGCAACACGGCACCCGCTATGGCGGCCTCGAACGCCGATTGGCCTTGTTTGTGTTTCAAGGCGGCAAACTCGATGATCAAAATCGCGTTTTTACCCAGGATGCCGATCAGCATGATCATGGCGATTTGGGCGTAGATATTGTTTTCCAGCCCCATCATCAGCAAAAAACATAAGGCGCCGAAGATGCCGATAGGCAAGGACAGGATCACCGGCAAGGGCAACAGAAAGCTCTCGTACTGGGCGGCCAGCAGCAGATAGACGAACAGCAGACAGATCAGAAAAATAAAAACGGCCTGATGGCCGGCATTGGCCTCGTCGCGCGACGAACCGGCCCAATCGTAACCAAACCCTTTGGGCAATTTTTGCGCCGCCACCTGCTTGATGGCTTCGATGGCTTGGCCGCTGCTGTAGCCCTCGGCGGGCTGACCATTGACCATGGCCGAGGTATACATGTTGTAACGGGTAACCTGTTCGGGACCGTAAACTTTTTCCACCCGTAAAAATGCAGAAAACGGCACCATATGACCGTCTTTGTTTTTTATGTACAGCTTCAGCAAATCGTCCGGTTTGGCGCGGTATTCCGGCAAGGCTTGTACCATTACCCGGTACATCTGGCCGAAGCGAATGAAATTGGTGGCATATTCGCTGCCTATCAGGGCTTGCAAGGTACTCATGGCGCTCTCGGTGGTCACGCCCTTTTGCGCCGCCTTGTCGATATCGACGTGCAGCAGAAACTGCGGGAAGCGGGTGTTAAAAGTGGTGAACGCGTTGCTGATTTCCGGCCGCCGGTTAAGTTCGTCTACGAACTCATCGGCGACTTTCTGCAAATTTTCCAGGCTGCCGCCGGTTTTATCCAACAAACGCATTTCGAAACCGCTGGAATTTCCGAAGCCTGGCACCGGCGGCGGGGTAAAAAACTCGATGCCGCCGTCTTTAATGTGGCGGGTTTTTTCCTCCAGCAGTTTGATGACCTGCTTATCGGACAGACGTCTGTCCTGCCAGTCCTTCAAGCTGATCAGATTCATGCCGTAGACCGCCCCGGTACCGTCCGACAACACGCTGAAGCCTGCCAGACTGGATACCGAATCCACCGCATCCATCTCCGACGCAATACGCTGCACGTCATCCACCACGTGTTCGGTGCGTTCCAGCGTGGCGCCGGACGGCGTAGTGATATTGGCGTAAATCGTGCCTTGGTCCTCCTGCGGAATAAAACCGGAAGGTACCTGCTTGCCGATTAAACCCGCCCCGAACGAGAACCCCAGCAAGATACCGAAGGTAATCGATCTACGGTTGGCTATCCTGCCGATCAGTCTTTTGTAACCTTCCGCCAAACCGTTATACCGGCGGTTGAAGCCGGCGAAGAATTTTTGCAAGCCGGTTTTGTGCTGCGGATGATGGTGCACGGCTTTCAGGAAAAACGCGCACAGCGCGGGCGTCAAGGTCAGGGCGGTGATGCCGGACAGCACGATGGCAAACGCCATGGTCAAGGAAAATTGCCGGAAAAAAATGCCGGCGGAGCCTTCCATGAACGACACCGGCAAAAACACCGCCGACATCACCAGGGTAATCGCGACAATCGCACCGCCGATTTCCCGCATGGCTTGTTCGGTGGCCCGTTTCGGGCCTATATTGCCTTGCTCCAGCTTGGCGTGCACTGCTTCGATCACCACGATGGAGTCGTCGATGACGATACCGATCGCCAGCACCAAGGCAAACAAGGTAATCAGATTCAACGAAAAGCCCATCAGTTGCAGGAAGAAAAACGTGCCTATCAACGAAACCGGCACGGTGACCACCGGAATCAGGGTGGAGCGGACGTCCTGCAGAAAAACGAACACCACCAAGGCCACCAGCACAAAGGCTTCCAGCAAGGTCTTAACCACTTCGTGGATGGAAGCGTCCAGAAATTTGGAGACGTCGTAGCTCAGACTGTAATCCATGCCGGGCGGAAACGACTCGGCCTTGATCCGTTCCATAGTGGCCTTGATGTTGGCTATCACTTCCTTGGCATTGCTGCCCGGCCGCTGTTTCAGCATGATGGCCGCGGAAGGTTTGCCGTTTTCCTTGGACAACACGTCGTAATCCTGCGAATCGAAAGCGACTTCGGCCACATCTCTCAAGCGTAAAATTTCGCCGTCGCTTTTACCGCTCAAAACGATGTTTTCATACTCTTCGACGGTGTTATATTTGCCGGTATATTTCAAAATATACTGCATGGCCTGGGCGTCTCGCCCGGAGCTTTCGCCTATCTTGCCGGGCGCAGCCTCGACGTTGTAGGCGCGCAATTGCTCGATGACTTCGGCCGGCGAAATGTTGTACATCAGCAATTTCTCGGGTTTCAACCAAACCCGCATCGCGTATTCCCGCGCTCCCATGATGTCGGCAAAGCCCACGCCTTCAATGCGTTTCAGCTCCCTGAGCACGTTGATGTCGGTAAAGTTGTACAGAAATTTTTCATCCAGATTCGGGTCCCGGCTGAGAATATTGATGTACAACAACATGCTGTTTTGCACCTTCTCGACGATAACCCCGGCTTTGATCGCTTCTTCCGGCAACTCGTCCAACACCGAGGCCACCCGGTTCTGCACGTTGACCGAGGCCACTTCCGGATCGGTGCCGGCTTTAAAGATAATCTGTATCACGCTGACGCCGTCGTTGCCGGACACCGACGCCATATAGGCCATGCCCGGCACCCCGTTGATCGCCCGTTCCAGCGGCGTGACGACGGTCTTGACCACGGCCTCGGCATTGGCGCCGATAAACTTGGCGGTCACACTCACCTCGGGCGGGGCGATGTCGGGAAATTGGGTAACGGACAACCGAGTCAGCGACAGCAGGCCGATCAAGATAGTCAGGATGGCCATGACGATGGAAAGCACCGGGCGGTGCACGAATTTAGAGGTGATCATGCTATCGCCTGCTTAGGCCGGCCGGCACACACGGCAGCAAACCGCTATCGCATGCCTGTTCCCGGCTACGGACGGCGTCCGTCAAACGGCAAGCAATCGCTACCGGTTGTCTGGTTTTCATAACGCTAGCGAAACCGAACCCATCGCTGGCACATAGAAACGACGAAGGCATAAGGCTGAATGGAAAGTGGCGCAAAGTCGAAATTCTAATCAGCCAAGCTTACAACAACCTTTCATTCGTGGCAGCTCAACCGGCCCGCCTATGATCACAGACCTAACCTAGCGGGCGCGGTTGAATGCGGTCAAAGTGCGGTCGTCCGGCCTGGTCGCCGAGCCGCGTTCGACAAAAGCTGCGGAGCGGATTTACCCCGGCTGTTAGTCAAGCAAGCCGGAGCACTCAGGTAAGGTATATCGAGCCGCAAACTGCACGGTGAACCGGTTGCCACTCGACTATCCAACGGTCAGCATCAAATCACGTCTTTGTCATCCGTTAAAGAGCAAGGGATTGTCAAGAGCGGCTATAGAAACACTTGACCCGAGCCCGCAAAGCTCGCATCATCGAGCCACCCACCTTAAAGACTTGACTCCTGCATGCGAGGCAATCATGGCTTACCATCGCTACACTGTTCACGATGTCAATCAACCGGCCGAATCCCTTGGCGTGTATTGGCGCTTGAGTTTCTTCGCCTCGCCGATAGCCATGGTCATAGGTTATGCGCTGCACGCGATTGCCGACTCGTCGCCATGGCTAAGCATCAGCTCCGTTCCGGTTTCGACGCCCATCGTATACATTCTGCTCGGCAATCTGACCTCATCGCACTTGTGGCGGTGCTCCGTCGCCCGCCGCTTGCTGGGCATCACCACGCCCAACATCAACGGAGTTTGGCAAGCCGGCGTCGACAAAAGTCTGGCCGGCGAACAACAGTCTCAAACCGGAACGTTCAGCATCGAGCAGACTTGGCGAACCATCAGCATTGTTTTGTCGACCGCGGAATCCACCTCGCGCAGCACCTCCGCCGCCTTAATTGTCGATGCCGGGGTGGTGCGTCTGGAACACCAATATTTCGCTACGCGCATCAACCGTCCCGGCAGCGATTTCAAATGCCACCAAGGCGCAGCTTTCGTCGATTTTCCGCTCGATAACTGCGATAAGGCCGACCATCTGACCTTGAGCTACTTCACCGAAACCGGAGAATTCGGCGTTGTCACGCTAATCCGCAAGCCGGACACTATCCAACCGGATTGCATGCTTCGGTTCTGTCGGCTATTGCGAAACGAATATGAACGGTTTTTTCGTAAACCCTGATGTCTGGTCAACACTAACTAGCCGGTTTGAATTTCAGGAATCCACAATGCCTAAGACCAACACGCCATTGCCGTTAAAGATTGATCGGATCAATCATTGGTTTCGCTTCTTTTTAACATTGTGTTCAATACGGCGCTTTGAGAGGCGTGGAAGGCTGATCCAAGCGATTTTTTTATGCGGCTTGGTTTTAATTCAAGGATGCACAAAATCATCTGATATAGATTGCGCAGATGGATCCAAAAGTAAATCAACGGCATCGAGTTCAAATTCGCTCCAGTTTTCCACGGCCAATGTCGCATCAACTACCGAGAACATCTGGCTAAGCAATCTGGGGAACGGGGAATCGTTGGTTCAGGCGCTAAAAAAGGAATGCGGCACGCATGGAGGATCTAAAGTGTTGGTTGCAACGGTTGGCGGCAAGCCCCATCGCTTTGCCGTAACCAATGCGCTGGGGCCGATCGACCTGATTTTTACCGATGTTAACGGCGATGGAATAAGCGATGCAGCCTCGGCCAACGAACCCACCAATAACATTTCCATTTACTTTGGCAAAGGAGACGGAAGTTTCGACGCCTCGACGGCAGTTCCCACCGGCATACGCCCGCAACGCATCCAGGCCGGCGATTTCAACCGCGACGGCCATATCGATCTGGTCACCGCCAATCTCGGCGATCCGTTTGCCGGCGTCGGCGACGTGTCGTTACTGCTGGGCGACGGCAGCGGCGGCTTTGCCGCGCCGCAGTCGGTTAGCATCGGCAAATTACCTTTCGACGTCGCGGTGGCCGATTTCAATCGCGACGACAAGCCGGACCTGGCGGTGGCCGATTACGACTACGAGACGCAAACCATCGCCTTGCGTCTGGGCAACGGCGACGGCAGTTTTCAGCCGATCCAAACCTTTCCGGTACCGGAGTTGGCGCAATCCTTGGCGGCAACCGACCTGAACGGTGACCAGAATCCCGATCTGGTCAGCAACGGCGCGGTGCTGCTCGGCGACGGCGCGGGCGGCTTTCTGCCGGCCAGCCGTTTTCCGCTCGGCGCGCCGCCTTATTTGGTGCGGGTCGGCGATTTGAACGCCGATAGCAAACCCGACGTGGTGCTGGCATCAGGCGGCAGCAACAACGTCAGCGTATTGTTGAATCAAGGGGACGGCAGTCTGGCACCGCCGCGTTATTACCAGACCGGAAACAATCCGGCCGAAGTGTCCATAGTCGATCTGGACGGCGACGACAAAACCGATTTGCTGGTTTCCAACAGTTACGACGACCACCTAAGCCTGCTTTACGGCAAGGGCGACGGCTATTTCAGCGGCTTGCCGGCCTATCCGACCACCGACGGAACCGGATACATCCTCGGCGCGCTCGATAGCGTGGCCGCCGACTTTTCCGGCGACGGCATCGCCGATCTTTTGGTCGCCAACCACAGCCAACAAGCCGCGCTACTGCTCGGTCTCGGCCAAGGCCGCTTCGACAGCCCCACCCTATTACCCAGGCCGATTGACGGCGTCAAGGTGGTCAGCGGCGACTGGAACGGCGACGGCAAACGGGACGCCGCCTTTCTGAACTCGGGCAGCTATCCCAATCTGCTCATCAGTTTGGGCCAAGGCGACGGCAGTTTCACCGACGCCGAGACGATAGCCCTGCCGGAGCCTAATTATTCGGCTAATCAGTTTCTGACCAGTGCCCGGCTCAACAACGACTCCTATCCCGATTTAATCGCGACCGATCCGACGCATAACAGCCTGTCACTGCTGTTGGGCAACGGCGCGGGCAGCTTCACCTTGCAACCTGCCCTGGCGGTCGGCGTGGTACCGGTCGCGGTTGCCAGCGCCGATTTCAATGGCGACGGCAAGCCGGATTTGGCAATCGCCCACTACGGCGACAACGAAAGCGCGCCGAACGGCAGCTTGCAACTGGCTCTCGGTAACGGCGACGGCAGCTTTCAGACGGCGCAGATCGTGCGCGCCGACGTCATTGCCAAGTCACTGGCCACGGCGGATTTCAACCTGGACGGCAAGCTGGATCTGGCCGCGATCATCGGCAGCAACAACCAGGACGATATTGAGTTTTTCGCCGGCCAAGGCAATGGCGGTTTTGCCGGTTCGCAAGCCTTGGGTTTGAATTTGGGCAGTTTGGCGGGTCTACAGGCCGCCGACGCCGACCGGGACGGCAAACCGGATTTGGGCTTTAGCATTAGCAGCTCGTCGCGCGCGGCCGGCCTGCGCGGCAACGGCGACGGCAGTTTCACGTTCAGCGGCTTTATTTCCTTGGGCAGCTATGGCGACGCCAAACTGGCGCAATTGAACGACGACACTGAGCCGGATTTGATCGTTTCCACCGGCATCGGCTTCATCGCCGCCTGCCTGTCGCAGGATTGTCCGCTGACGGCACCGAGCGACGATAGCGGTAGTTTGGATCCCTTCCTGTGCTGGCAAGCCAGCCCGGCCAAGGCAGCGCGCGGCACCGGTCCTTATCCCAAATTCAGTCCGGTCAATGCGTTGCCGGTAGCCGACGCCCTCGGCGTGGCCGAGGTAGAACAGGCCAGAAAAATGAACCTGCGCAAACCGGCTCAACTGTGCAATCCGGTTGCGATCGGCTCAAACGACACGCAAACAGCCAGCCACCCCGCCCATCTGACCGAGTATTTGAATCAACCGACAAAAACCAAACCGGCGCAAAGCAAATTCCAACCCAAAACCGTCGCCATCAGCAATCAACTCGGCGAACTGAGTTTAAATCTGTCCGCCCCGGCCAGTCTGTTGTCACCCGGCGCCAAAGCAGCAGGAGACGGGGGCGCCACCGCCTTGAACGACACCCGCCTGACACATTTCCAATGCTACAAGGCGAAAGTAGCCAAGGCTAAGCCCGGCCAAGCCGCATTAGCGAAATTCACGCCTACGGAATTGTTGTTGCAAGACGATCAGGCCGGTCCTCTCAGGTTTAAATTAGCGCCGCCGTCTAAGTTATGCGCCCCGGCCGCACTAGACGACAGCAGCGCTTCCGCTTTCGGCAAAACCGATTTACTGACGTGTTATCCTGTACGCTTGGCCAAAACCAAACCGGCCCAAACCAGGCCCAACTCACAGATCAGTTCCGTCAACGACCGTTTCGGCGCTCAGGTATTGATTAGCAAAACGGCAAAAACGCTGTGTTTGCCGAGTCAATTGCAATAACAGCAAGGCTGCGGATCATCGTGAAAAGAAAGTTACGCTGCCGCTAGCCCATTCTACTCAAGGCGAAACAAACCTTTAGCGCAAGGCTTCCAAATCTTCCCAGCTCGGCATAGCGCGCAGCCGTATTGCCTTCGGCCGGGCCGCCAAAAAACCTAAATTCGGTACTACAATAAGGCGGTTCCTGTCAGGAGACTGAGCATGAGACGCGACAGCCCGACATTCTTGGTTAAAACCATCGGCGCAATAGCATTGTTGTTAAGTCAGCCTGCCCGCACGGAAGACTTTTGGCAGGAAAATCCATCTACGGGCGAAAACGCTTCGCGTCCTACAACCGCCAAAACACCTGCCCAGGCCGTAGCGGATATGGACATCAGCGAACTGGTCAACGTGGTCGTTTCCCCTTTCGAGGTATCGGCACAATTGGATAGCGGCTACAAAGCATCCAATTCAGTCTCGGCGTCGCGCTTGGATACGCCGATTCGCGACCTGCCCTTCGCCGTTCAGGCGTTTACACCGGCTTTTATCAAAGATCAACAACCGCGCGACATTTTCGACATCGCCCGCTACTCGCCGGGGGTGACTTACCGCAGCAACGATTTCAACGAAGGCAACGCCAACCTGGCCATCCGCGGTTTCACGGTCGGCTCGCTACCCGGCGGCAATATCCAGGTTCTACGCGACGGCATGCACGGTCCGTCGATTTTCGACTTCACCAATATCGCCCGGGTCGAAGTCGTCAAAGGGCCGGCATCGTTTTTGTACGGCCAGGTCGCGCCGGGCGGTATCGTCAACGTCATCAGCAAAAGCCCGCAACGGCAATTCGCCGTCAATGCGGACGCCCGCTACGGTTCCTACGGCGAATACCGCTTCGACACCGACGTAACCGGTCCGGCGTCCAACACCCTGTTTTACCGGTTGGCGGCCTCTTACGATCAAGACATGCATTACTGGGACGCTTACGACGCCCATTCCTGGAATATTTCCCCGTCGCTGTTGTGGCAGCCTAACGATAGAGTCAGCGCCTCGCTGAAATACGAACATTTCGAGAAAATCGAAGAACCGCAGCTGATGCAAAAACCCGGCTACGGTACCTGGGCCGGCGTAGTGCCGACAGCGACCGATCCGAACTTGTCCGGAGTGGACGTGCCCGGCTTGCCGGATAATTGGAACAGCATGGCTTATACCGATTACCGACACAGCAACACCCACAATTTGAGCGCTTGGATCGATTTCAAGGTCGATTCCAACTGGTCGTTGCGCAGCAGCTATTCGCATCTGGAATACGATGTAGACGCTTTGTTCACCGGCAATTTGGGCATGGCCAACAACCAATCCGTGGTACAAGGCCGCCGGGTCAGGCATCAGTTCTATAGCAACCGCGACGACAGCATAGAATTGCAAGGTGTTGGAAAATACGATTTCGGCTTCGCCAGCTTGCGACTGCTGCTGGGCGGGCAATACGTCGACCGCAATTTCTATCGCACGGCCGGCCAAGCCCCCAACAATCCGGCGTTAGGCAGCAACCCTATCGGCTCGCCGTTGCCGCGCTGGGATTTAAGCGACCCCACCACTTGGAACCGCAACACCTTCATTCCACTGTCCATGCTGACCGCCGCCCGCTTCGATCAAAACGTCAATGCGGTGGACAAATCGTTGTACGGCGGCTCGACGCTAGGCTTGTTCGACGACCGTCTGTTGATCTTGAGCGGCTGGCGCTGGACCTTGACCGAATCGCAAGTATCGGACCGCCTGTCCGGTATCGACCAACCCAGCGCGGCCGTCAACCGGGTGACCCCGCAATACGGCGCCCTGTTCAAACTAACGCCGCAATGGTCGCTGTTCGGCAGCTATTCGGAATCCTTCGTGCCGGGCACGTTTTTGATCAACAACCTGGACGGCAGCCAATCGACCGCCAAACCCAGCGAAGGCCGCGGCTTCGACGTCGGCCTCAAAGCCGACCTATTCGCCGGCCGCATCAGCAGCACGCTGACCTACTTCGACATCGAAAACCGCAACATCGTCAACGATCTGGCGGTCACCGATGCATCTGGGGTCACGACCATTTACAGCGTGCAAACCGGCGCACAACGCTCGCGCGGCATCGAGTGGGATGCCAGTGCAAAACTCTTGGACGGCTGGCAAATGTATCTGTCTTACAGCTACATGGACGCCAAAATCACCGAGTTCAGCGGCCAAGACGCTGCGATTTTGGCGCAAAACCCGGCGACGCTGGACGCGGCCGGCCGCACCAATTACAAAAACGTATTGCGCTATCACGACGCGCCGCTGCAAATGAGCGCACCGCACCTGGCCAATCTTTGGACCCGTTACGATTTTCAAGACGCCAACTTAGCCGGCCTGCACCTCGGCGGCGGGGTTAACTTTGTCTACGATCAAACCTTGCTGCCGGACACCCCGAAATCGGCGCATCAAACCTATGCCTTGCTCAACGCCTTGATCGGTTACACCTGGAAATTCGGTAACCATGCCTTAACCATCGATCTCATCGGTAAAAACCTACTAGACGAACACTATCGTCCCTCGCAAAGCAGCCGGGGCCGGCCGCGCGAGTTGATGATCAACTTTTCGCTCAACTACTGAGACGTCGGAGCCTATCATGACAAGGACAGGCAAACTCCGGCTCCGTTTAGCGCGACGAACTCGGCTCACCACGCGCTTGTTCGCCGCATCCGTCTCCGGTGCTTTCGTTTTCCTGTATGCCGCCTCGGCGCTTAACGCCAACGCCATGGCACAAGAAAACCCTTATTCGGTCAAAGCCGCTTTTTTGCGCAACTTCGCTCACTATGTCGACTGGCCGGATAGCGCGTTTAATGGCGTCGCGGACCACTGGCGCATTTGCGTGATCGGCCCCGATCCCTTCGGCGAAATTTTGGACAATACCCTGCAAGACCGCAATGAAAACGGCCGCAGCTTTACCGTCGTCCGCGTCAGCAACGCCAAAGAAGCGCGCAATTGCCACATCGCCTACGTCACGTATCAAGACGACACGCTACGCCGCGCGATACTGGCCGAAACGCGCGGCATGCCTATTTTGACGGCCGGCGATGCCGATACCTTCCTCGACGAAGGCGGCATCATCCGCTTCAACGTCCGCGACCGGATAGGCATGAGCGTCAACTTGGATCAAGCCCGTTCGGTAAGTTTGAAAATTCAAACCAAGATGCTGGAAGTGTCTAACGATGTCTTGGTCAACGGCGCTTTCATCCGTGTACGCTGATTAGGGCAGTGAAGCATGAGCATTCAAACTCGGCTGGCATCGGTACTTTGGACGGCGGCTCTGCTGGCCTTGCTGCTAGGCGCAGCCGGCTTGGCCGTTTATCAGCGTTTGACCTTGGAACAAAGAGTCCGGCAAATCATAGAGCCATACGCCCGGTTTGTTGCGGTAGGCAGCGATGCCGCCATTGCCTTTCAAGACCCTAGCCGCGCCCAAGAGATTTTAGAAACGCTGCACGCCAATCCTGAAATACTCGGCGCCGAGATCGTGCTGCAAAACGGCGAACGCCTGGCCGGCTTTACCAGCGGCGACGCGCCGTCCGTAACGCTGCCGAGCAACGGTCTGCACCTCAACGGCAAGCACGCGCAACTGCGACTGGCCTTGAGCCACGGTGCGTATTTGCAGTTGCACATGAGTCTTAGACAACTGGAAAATCAAACCGCGCAATTGGCATGGTTGTTTGCCTCCGGCCTATTGGTCATGCTGACCGCCACCGCGATTCAATTGCACGTTTTGAAATGCACGGTAGCGGAACCTATCGCAAAACTGACGGCGGCCACCGAAACCATTCAAGCGGCCGCCAATTACCGGCACCGCGTGCAAACCGGCGGCAGCGACGAATTGTCCAGATTGGCCGGCAGCTTTAACGCGATGATGGATGCGATTGAGGAACGCGAAGCCGAATTGCTTAAATTGAGCAATTTTCGCCGCACCATCTTGGATAACGTCGCTTACGGCATAGTCACCACCGATGCCGACGGCATCGTCACCAGTTTCAATCCGGCCGCCGAACGCTTGCTCGGCTACCGTGCCGACGAAGTGATAGGCCGCACGACCCCGCTAAGCTGGCACGACCCGGACGAAATCGCCCGTTACGCGACAACTTTATCGGACGAACTCGGCTATCCGGTAAGACCCGGATTTACCGCCTTCGTTACCCGGCCGTTGCACCATCAGTCGGAAGAACATGAGTGGACGTTTATTCGCAAGAACGGCCAACGCTTCCCGGTCAATCTTTGCATCACCGCACTACTGAACGCCGACGGCTCTGTCGGTGGTTTCGTCGGTCTGGTTTACGATTTAACCGAACGCAAACAGACCCAGCACCGATTGAATTTACTCAGCTTCGCCCTGGATAAAGTGCGAGAAACCATTTTGCTGACCGGCGAGAAGGATCCGCGTTTTTTATACGTCAATCAAAGTACCGCCGATACCTTAGGCTATAGCCGCGCTGAATTGACCGGGAACATGGGTATCGCCGACATCGACCCGAAATGGCAGGCGGAACGCTGGCAAAATTTTTGGCAGGATTTGTCGTTCAAGCGGCAAATGCAATTCGAATCCGTCCACCGCACCCGTTCGGGCAAACTGTTTCCGGTCGAGGTGACTTGCAATTATTTCGAATACGACGGCAGCGTTTACAACCTGGCCATTTGCCGGGACATCAGCGAACGCAAACACGCCGAAGCCGAACGTTCGCGCTACAAAGACTTGCTGGAAGAAACGGTACAACGCCGCACCGAGCAATTGCGCCTGGCCTGCGAGGCAGCGGAAGCGGCTAACAAAGCTAAAAGCACCTTCCTGGCCAACATGAACCACGAGCTGAGGACGCCGTTAAACGCCATATTGGGATTCTCATCTTTGTTGTTGAGCAACGCCGAAATCCAAGGCGACGACCGTTGCAATTTGGAAATCATTCAGCACAGCGGCGAACACTTGCTGACGCTGATCAACAACGTATTGGAAATGGCCAAAATCGAAGCCGGAAGGACTCAATTGGAACAAGCGCCTTACGATTTACCGGCCATGGTGGAACAAGTTGCGAACATGATGCGGATACGCGCCCTGGATAAACAATTGCAGCTAAAGGTGGAGTCGGCGGCCGATATTCCCCGCTACCTGATCGGCGACCAAGCCCGCTTACGGCAAGTGCTGATCAACTTGGTCGGCAATGCGATCAAGTTTACCGAGCACGGCCAGGTCATCATTCGCATCGCTACCGCCTCGGGCAAACTCCCTACGTTAACCATAGAAGTCGAAGACAGCGGGCCGGGAATTCCCGCACCAGCGCGGCAGCGTATTTTCGAACCCTTCGTACAACTCAATCCGGCGGCGAATGTCAAAGGCACCGGGCTGGGCTTGAGCATTTCCCGGCAATTCGTGCAACTGATGAACGGCAAGATCAGCCTGGAGAGTACAGTGGGCAAAGGTTCCTTATTCCGCATCGAAATCCCCTTGCAGCTGGCCAGCGCAAGCGAATTTCAACGCAACAGAAAAGTCGATGAGCGCACGGTGATCGGCCTCGCCCCGGGCCAAAAACCGTTGCGCATTCTAATCGCCGAAGATCAGCCGGAAAACCGCTTGTTGTTGACGCAACTCATGAAAACTATCGGCCTGGACGTTATGGCTGTGGAAAACGGCGAAAAAGCCGTCGCCTTGTTCGAAAGCTGGCAACCGGATTTCATCTGGATGGATAGACAAATGCCGGTATTGGACGGATTGCAAGCCGCTAAAATCATCCGAAAGTTGCCCGGCGGAAACAAGGTGAAAATCGTCGCGGTATCCGCATCGGCTTTCACCGAACAGCGGGCGGAAATGTTAACCGGCGGCATAGACGATTTCGTCGGCAAACCCTTTCAAGCCGCCGAACTATACGCCTGCCTCGGCAAACAACTCGGCGTGTCGTTTCTTTACGCCGATTATCCGGACGCGGCTGCGGCCGAACCAGGCCTGGGCGCCGACATGCTGACAGGAGTGAACGCAGCACTCCGAACCGAGCTGGAAGCGGCCTTGATCAGTCTGGACGGCGCCCGCATCGAACAGGCCATAACCCGAATTCAAGAACAAAACCGCACATTGGCGCAAATCTTGGCGAAGTTGGCTGCCGATTTGAATTATCCCGCTATTCTGACTGCGTTGCGTGCCATTTCCTGATTGCTATGAGCGAAAAAAGCCAAATTTTGATAGTCGACGACACCCCGGCGTCTTTGAAATTGTTGTCCGACTTGCTCAAGAACGAAGGCTTCGACGCGCGTCCGGCGCTTAGCGGCGAACTCGCGTTGGAAGCCGTTCGCAGTCAAACCCCGGACCTTATTTTATTGGACATCATGATGCCGGTGATCGACGGTTTTACCGTCTGCCGCCGGCTGAAAGCAGACCCGCACACTTGCAACATCCCGGTGCTGTTCATCAGCGCCATTAGCGAACCGCAAGAGATACTGCAAGGCTTCGAACTCGGCGCGGTCGATTACGTCACCAAACCGTTTCGGCGCGAAGAATTGCTGGCCAGGGTGCGCACCCATCTGGAAATTTCCCGTCTGCGCCATCATCTGGAAGACGTCGTCAAAGAACGCAACCGCCAGTTGCTGGCCAGCGAACAGCAACTGAAAACGACCTTGAACGATTACATGATCGCCCATGCGCAACTGCATACCTTGCTGCGCACCATTCCGGATCTGGTCTGGTTAAAAGACCCTAACGGGGTGTTTTTGGCCTGCAACCGGCGTTTCGAATCCTTGTACGGCGCAAAGGAGGCGGATATTGTCGGCAAGACCGATTACGATTTCGTAGACAAACCGCTCGCCGACTCTTTTCGCTGTCATGACCTGCGTGCAACGGCAACGGGCCGGGTATGCGCCAACGAAGAATATTTAAACTTCGCCGACGGCAGCCACCACGGCTTGTTCGAAACCTTGAAAACGCCGATGTACGACAAAGCGGGCGGTTTGATCGGCGTGCTGGGCATCGCGCGCGACATTAGCGAACGCAAAAACGCCGAGGCCCGCATCCACAGGCAAATGCAACTTTACGCCGTGTTAAGCCAATGCAACAAAGCCATCTTGCACTGCATTCGCGAAGACGAATTGTTTTCGCAGATATGTCAAATCGCGGCCCAGTTGGACGGCATCCTGAGCGCCTGTATCGTGCTGAACGACGGAGAAAGCGGGAAACTTCGCGCCATTGCTTGTGCCGGCCGGGAAGCACGCAGCTTAGCGGAGTTGGATAGATTGATTGCGCAAGATGCCGGCCACCCGTGCAAGGCCGCCATTCAAGAACAGCGTGCGTTGTGGTCTGTCGCCCCGAACGGCACGCCGCAAGACGATAATGCGGATCATCATGCCATTTCGGCGTTACCGCTTTGGCGCGACGGCACGGTGATCGGCGCCTTGTTGTTGCAGGCCTCCATGGCTATGGCCTTCGACGAATCGGCCCGCAATCTGTTGTCGGAAATGGTCGATGAAATCAATTTCGCTCTGGAAAATTTCAGCCGCGAGCGAGCCCGCCTCGCCGCGGAAGCCGAAATCGAACGGCTGGCGTTTTACGATCAATTAACCCATTTGCCGAATCGTAAACTGCTGTACGACCGTTTGCAGCAAGCCATCGCCACAAACGCCCGTAACGGTAGCTTCGGCGCGGTACTGTTCATCGGTTTGGACGATTTCAAAAGCTTGAACGACACGCGGGGCCATGCCGTCGGCGACTTGTTGTTGACCGAAGTCGCCGGACGTTTGCAAAATTCGGTGCGCGAGGACGACAGCGTGGCCAGACCCGGCGGCGATCAATTTGTCGTGGTGTTAAACGGTGTAGGCGACGAAGTTTGCCGGGCGTCCGCACAAGTCAAAGTGCTGGCCGACAAAATCTTGACCTGCATAGATGGGCCTTATCTACTTAAAGGCCAACAACACCATTGCTCGGCAAGCGTCGGCGTCAGCGTGTTCGGAAACAGCAACCATTCGGCCGGCGAATTGTTGAAACATTCGGAAACGGCGCTATACCAGGCAAAACGCAAAGGCCGCAACAGCCTGATGTTCTACGATCCTGCCATGCAAGCCGCTTTGGAGGCCAGAACAGGGCTGGAAAACGATTTGCGTCTGGCCATAAGGGAAAATCAGTTCGTATTGTTCTACCAAATGCAAGTAGACCACCTAAACCGCATTGTCGGTGCCGAGGCCTTGTTGCGTTGGCAACATCCGCAACGCGGTTTAGTGTCGCCGCAGGATTTTATCCCACTCGCCGAGCAAACCGGCTTGATCGTGACCTTGGGCCAATGGGTATTGGAACGCGCCTGTCAACAGTTAATACGCTGGGACGAGGACGCCGGCTTGTCCAGGCTGACGCTGGCGGTGAATGTCAGTGCGTTACAGTTTCATCAAACCGATTTTGTCGAACGAGTCTGCCGAACGATACAAGGGCTGGGCAGTGCCGCCTCCCGCCTGAAACTGGAATTAACCGAATCGTTGGTGCTAAGCGACATCGACGATACGATAGATAAAATTCAGCGTTTGCGGGAAACCGGCTTACAGTTTTCGATCGACGATTTCGGCACCGGTTATTCGTCGTTATCCTACTTGACCAAATTGCCTATAGACCAACTCAAGATCGATCAATCTTTCGTACGCAATATCGGCGTGACCCCTAACGACACGATAGTCGTGCAAACCATCATTGGCATGGCCGAAAACTTGCTGCTGGAATGCGTCGCCGAAGGAGTGGAAACGCAAGCTCAGTACGAGTTTCTGAAACAATCGGGCTGCAAAACCTACCAGGGCTATTGGTTCGCCAAGCCGCTGCCGCTGGCGGAATTCGAACAGCAGGCGGCGGCAAAACTGAATACCAACCCGGTTTAGACCGAAACGTCCGTGTCCTCGCCTATACCAAGCCTGCCGGCTTTTCCGCTCAGCAATGTTGCTTGATGTATTCGATGGCGCGCGCGATTCTATCCAGCGTCTTTTCCTTGCCTAACAGATACAAGGTCTGGTCTATGGCCGGAGACACTCCGCATCCGCATACGGCAATTCGCAAGGGTTGCGCCACTTTGCCCAGGTTGAGCTCCAACGCCGCTGCGCTGTCGATGACGACTTGATGCAAAGCCTCCGGCTGCCAACCTGACAAACTGTCGAAGCGGCTCCATAAATGCTGTAATACGTCTTCGACGCCGGCCTTGAAATTTTTCTTGACGGCTTTTTCCTCGTAACTATCGAAGTCGCGGTAGAAATAGACACTTTGTTCTGCCATTTCCACCAACGTCTTGCAACGCTCGCGTTGGGCCAGCACCACATCCGTCAACGCCGGCCCGGTAGCCGGGTCTATGCCCAATTCACCAAAATGCCAGCTCAAGTGATGCGCCACCCTGGCCGGATCGCTATTCATCAAATATTGATGATTAAGCCACAACAGTTTTTCGGTGTTAAAGGTAGAAGCCGAGACGTTGACTTTTTCCAGATCGAACAGTTGTATCATCTCGTCGACGCTGAACAATTCCTGATCGCCGTGCGACCAGCCCAACCGCACTAAATAATTCAGCAAGGCCTCCGGCATATAGCCGTCCATGCGGTACTGCATCACACTCACTGCGCCGTGGCGTTTGGACAAGCGCGCTCCGTCCGCCCCCAAAATCATCGGCACGTGAGCGTAAACCGGTAAACTCGCCCCTAAAGCCTTTAGTATGTTGATTTGCCGCGGGGTGTTATTGACGTGGTCGTCGCCGCGGATTACGTGAGTCACTCCCATATCCATATCGTCGACCACAACGGTCAAATTGTAAGTAGGGGTGCCGTCCGAACGGGCGATGATCAAATCGTCCAGTTCTTTGTTGGCGACCACGATACGGCCCTTGACCAAATCGTCGATGACCACGTCGCCGTGATCCGGATTTTTGAAACGCACCACCCGCTCGCCGTCTGCGGCCTCCGCAGTACGACATTTGCCGTTGTAGCGCGGTTTTTCTTTATTGGCCATTTGTTGTTCGCGCAAGGCATCCAGCTCCTCGCGACTGCAATAGCAATAGTAGGCGTCGCCTTGATCCAGCAATTGCTGGATCACTTCTTTATACCGGTCGAAGCGGTGAGTTTGATAAAAAGGGCCCTCGTCGTATTCCAGCCCCAACCAAGTCATGCCTTCCAAGATCGCATTCACCGACTCCTGACTGGAGCGTTCCAGGTCGGTATCTTCGATACGCAAAATGAATTTACCGCCGTGTTTGCGCGCATACAACCAGGAAAACAAAGCCGTGCGGGCTCCGCCTACGTGCAGATAGCCGGTGGGACTCGGAGCGAAGCGGGTTCTAATCGTCATTTCAATAATTACCTAAATTAAGCTATAAAAAACGGTACTCATTCAGCGTCAGCCAAGATAAAGGAGTGCTCCCTGTCCTCACCCTCTCCATCGGAACAGGGATTTTTGCCTCGCGCCGAATAGTTACTAAAAACCTACAAACACCGGCTGGTTGGGATTAACCGGCGGCGCTATAGTACGCTCGCATGCCAAACTTTAAGTCCGCTTGACGTACTCTAACAATGCAAGCAAAAAACGCCGGTATTTTAAGTCCAAAAACTAAGCAGCACGTAAGCTTTAAAAATTACGCTGGTATTAGAGAGTTAGTCACAAAAAATGCTAGACTCTAAAACCAGGCCTACGAGCCGAAATTCATATAACGCACCAGGAGACCATTCATGCAAAAAATGCTCACTCTTACGGCAACGCTGACAGGCGTGATCTTGTCCGGTTGTGCAACGCAATCCAGCAATACTTTTCAACCTTTTCAAGCCGAAGACTTGAACGCTCAAGTCAAAGCCGGCCTGCTCGTACAGAAAACCAACAGCTTCTTTGTCTTGAACGACTCGTCTTCGTCGATGAGCAAAACCTACCTGGGCGCTTCCGAGTACAGCGGAACAAAATTAGACGTAGAAAAAAACTTGCTGAATAAATTCAATAAAAGCATTCCGGCCATTCCGCTGTCTTCCGGCCTGCGCAGCTTCGGTTTCGGTCCCTGTGTGGACTGGAGCACGTCCCAACTGAATCAAGGCATCCAGCCTTATTCGGCATCCGGTTTCGAAAGCGCGATTCTGTCCATGCAATGTTCGAGCGGCGGTACGCCTTTGGCGGAAGCGTTGAGCGCAACCAATGCGGATTTAGCCTCGGCACCCGGCAACATCGCCCTGATCGTCTTCAGCGACGGCATGGACGAAACCTCGCCTATACCCGCCGCAGAGGCGCTTAAGGCTCAATACGGAGACCGTTTATGCATACACACCGTCTGGGTCGGCAACGAGAGCGATGTCGGCGGCCAAGCGGTATTGCAGGAAATTTCCCAAACGTCCGGCTGCGGCGTTACGACCGATGCTACCAGCGTCGCCAATGCCGGCGGCATGAGCGCATTCGTCAAGCAGGTGTTTTTCAATGACGGCAAACCCGGGCCTAAAGACGACGACCAAGACGGCGTACTCAATGACAAAGACAAATGCCCGGACACCCCGAAAGGCGCGATTGTCGATAAAGACGGCTGCTGGGCGTTCCACGGCGTCTTGTTCGATTTCGACAGCGACGTCGTTAAATCAAAATACGATCCTTTGATCGACAATGCGGTTAAAGTGATGAAACTGAATCCGACGCTGACGGTAGAAATCGAAGGCCATACCGATAGCGTCGGCAGCGAAGCCTACAACCAAGGCTTGTCCGAACGCCGAGCACTATCCGTCAAGAAAGAAATCGTCAACCAAGGAATAGACGGCAACCGTATGACCACAGTAGGTTTCGGCGAAAGTCAACCGGTAGAATCCAACGATACCGATGCAGGCCGCGCCTACAATCGCCGCGTGGTCTATAGACGTACCGACAAATAACCCCCCACCCTCGCGTTCCAAAGGGGGCTTTATGCCCCCTTTTTTTACTTTATTTCCTTGATTTCGCCCGGATGGCGCACGCCCAACACAAAACGCTGCCGGGACTTTCTCACCCACCCCCTGGCTTCTATGCGCCGGCCCAGATATCCCTCCAGAGCCGGAAAAAGGCTTAGATTGGCGCTATCGATGCGTACCGAAACTTGATCGGACAGTTCTAAATAGCCATATTTTTTGCCCAATTTCACATCGTGCACGCGCCCGGTAATACGTTTCCAACCTTTGTAGTTGCCGTCCGTCAATTGCTCGGCCGGAACAGCCGCGTAATCAGCCTCCCGCCAAATCCCCAAACGCTCGCGCTCGGCTTGTGCCTGGGCAGCCAACAAGGTCCCTGCGTATTTTAAATTCGGCGGATGGATCGCCACCGCGGCATAACCCAACTTAACCAGCTCTACATTGATGTGCTTGCGGTCCGAGCTAAAAAGATGGGCCAACACCCGCCGGTACGCATCCTGTTTTTCCGCGTCGTATTCCAGACGGACGGTTTTTCCTTCCAGCGCCCGAATCAACCACGCCTTGGCCGCTTCCCCGCCCGTTTCGGCGGCTTTGTATCGTCCCGCCACCTCCGGGGTATTGATGCCTAACAGACGGACTTTCCAGCCGTTTGCCAATAATACGGTATCGCCGTCGTAGACCTTTTTTACCAAGTAATAGTCTGCACCGGGCTCAATCTGTAAAATTCTGGCTGGCTGCTGCGAACGGTCGGAATAATGGTGCTTACCCGCCGCGTCGTGCCACTCGAATATCTCGTTTGCGTGCGAGGCCGAAAATACCAAACACACCGAGGCTAAGCAGCCAATCGCGAAAACTTTATTAACGGTTCTAACAGCCATGAATGATCAACACATTATTGAAGCTACCGGAAGATGGCTCACCGATTTCGTGATTGCCTATGAAATCTGTCCCTTCGCTAGACGCGAACATCTCTCCAACAGTATACGTTATCAGGTGTGCCGCACGCCGCTGCCGGAACAGACTTTGGCAGCCGTAGTCGAGGAATGCGAGCATTTGGATAAAAATCCGGAAACTGAAACCACGCTGTTGATACTGCCCGAAGGTTACGAGGATTTCGACGATTATTTGGACATACTGGCTATCGCCGAACAATTGCTAATCGAGCTGGGATACGAAGGCATTTATCAAATAGCCAGTTTTCATCCCGACTATCATTTCGAGTTCAGCGAGCCGAGCAGCGAAGACGACGCCGCCAACTACACCAACCGATCGCCCTTCCCTATGCTGCATTTGCTCAGAGAATCCAGCATAGAACGGGCGATTGCCACCTTTCCGGATCCGGAAAACATACCGGCTCGCAACATACAAAAGACCAGACAACTAGGCGCTGAAACGCTGAGCGCCTTATTGGCACAATGCCGCCGAACGGCTGGCTGAGGCCGACGGAGCTTCGGCCCCAAACGGAAAAACGGTTTACTTGCCCGGTTTAAGTTTTTTCATCCAGCCGGACAGCGATGCCTTTTTCGCCGCTTCGCCATTATCGGCAAGCTCAATGCGTTCGTCGGCCTCAGCCGGCTGTGCATTTTTTTTCCGGACCGGTTTCCCGAATCCGCCCAACAGACCGCCTAGTTTGGCGGAAACGCCGTCCCCAAAGGCTTGGGTCTTATCGGCGGCATCCGCTTCAGATTGCACAGCCGTAGCGGCCAAGGTTTCGACCCTTGCGGGCTGTTCCGCTTCAACCGCTGTCATGTCCGGTTTCATGCCGAGTTTTTCGTCGATTTTAGCGATGGAATCCAGGGTTCTCGCAAAAAATCCTTTGCCTTTCGGCTGGGTATCGGGTTTGGCCGGCTCGGCTGCTTGAATAGGCAGCGTTGGCGTTTCCTCCGGAATTGCCGGTTGATTGAACATGCCGAAAATGCCGGACTTTTTGGCAACGGCGCTTGTTTCCACGCTTGCTGCTGCGCTTATCGGTGACAGCTCTTCTTCAGAAATGGCCGGCACTTCGCCGAGAACGGCATCGGTTTGCAATTCTTCTACATCGGCAGCCGTTTTCATACCCAATCTGCCGTCGATTTTGCTGAAAGAACTCATCGCCCGGGCGAATAAGCCTTTGCGCGGTCCGTCATCCTCTTTCCGACTTTCCATAACATTTACCGGCTCGGCGTCCATCGGCGCCTTCGGCGAAACAACCTCCTCGCCGGCTGCCCAATCTGCCGTTGCGGACTCTTGTTTGACGGTGCCGTCGTCTAAGTCGGCAAGCGTGTTAACCGCTACAGGTTCCAATTCCGCACCGACAGCAATCGTCGGCGCCGGCGGAGCAGCCGGAACGCTTGCCGACGCTTGCGCCAGCGCGGCTTGCGCTTTCAAGCCCTGAATTTCCGTGGTGAGACGTTGTTTATCGGCTTCCCATTGTTGCCGCGCATGCTGCAACTGTTCCAATTCCAATTCCAACTTCGCCAGCTGTTGCGTTTGAATGTTCAACCGGTCTTGCAAGCCGTTGGCCAGCATTTCTTTTTCGGCGGTTTTCGTCGCTTCCGCATGTAACGATAGTTGCAACTGCGCCTTGGCCTGCAACTCATTTCTAAAGCGCTCCGCCGCCCGGTTCAGGATGGCCGCATAGGCTTCCGGCAAATGCGCCGCATCGGCTGCCGGCAGTTTCTCCACGCTCAACTCGAAACATTCGGTCAAGCTAGCCGCACTTTCCGCCAATTGTTTGTTGCGCCGGGACAAACTCTCTGCGTTGCTTGCCGCTTGGCTGGCTTGAGCCTGGGCATCCAACTTGGCTTGCTGCAGTTCGCCATCCAATTGTGCGATTTGCTGTTGCAAGGCGGCAACATGGGTCCCGGCTTCCTCGAGTTCGGCTTGTGCGGCAGCTCTGGCCTGTTCCAATTTTCGGTAGGCGCTTTTCAGAAATCCGATGCGGATACTGTAAAAAATTGCAGTGACCAAAACCGCACACACCACCAATGCAACGGCGTATTCCCGATTGTGTAGGGTCAGTTGATACCATTGTTGCCAAAGATCTTGGCCGACCGGGACAAGTTTTTGCCATGTTTCCATAAAGTTACCTTATCGAATTTTGATGTGAGACTGCAGAGCGTTGGCCGAAAAACACCGGCATTGTATAACGAGGTCGTCAAATTTCGTTAAGCAAGGCTAATTGCGCAGGATGAGGAACCATGTAAAACGACGCATCGATAAAAGGATCGGGCTGCTTGCGAAAATGATGCCGCAACAACGTCAACGGCACGATTAACGGTACCTCGCCACGCCGATAGGATTCGATGGTCTCCACTAATTCCTTTTTGTCCTCGCCGTCTAATGTATGCTTTAAATAACCCTGTATATGCTGCAACACATTGACGTGATTACCGCGGGTGGCAACGATTTGCAAGCAGGCCATTAATTCGCCGAAATAACGGGCGGCAAGCTGATCGATAGTGCCGGTCTCGGCATCGGCCAGCATACGGCCTAAACTTTTGGCACGATTTTGCTCGTGACTCATCGCAATCAATTTATGTCGGCTGTGAAAGGTGATCAAGCCATGCTTGCTCAAGCCGCTTCGCTTTAATTCCAACCAACGATGCCGTACGAAAACCCGTTGAATGAAATTTTCTCTCAGCATCGGATCACCTAGTCTCCCTTCTTCTTCTACCGGCAAATCGGGAAATTGCCGTTGCATGAATTGGGCGAACACACCTACACCGGTCTTAGCCGGTATGTCGTTCTTATAAATCTTGACTCGCTCCATGCCGCAGCTTGGCGAATCCTTTTTCAGGATATATCCCGACAGCGGAGCAAGCCAGTCGCTCTGACGGGCGCTGGTTTCCCGCAGTTGCTCGGTAACGTCGAAACTATGATCTTTTACCCCGACGACGCGCACCTCGCCACCGAATTCTCTCAGCTGAACCGCCGGACGCGGCACGCCCAACCCGGCGGCATACTCCGGGCAGAACGGTTTAAACTGAAAATACTGACCGAGCGTGCGTTCGATATAACTGTGGTATTTATGCGCACCGTCATACCTAACCGTATGACCCAGTAAACAACTGCTTATACCGATTAATATGGGTTCCATTATTTATCAGAGGCTATGTCATGAAATAGCACTTTGGCTTGACGACTACGCTCGGCGTGGTCGAGCATGGGCGGCGGATAATCGCAGGCCAAAGGATTAATGTGCCAATTATGAATGGCATGCGGCGCGAACTGGGCAAGTTCGGGCAGCCAACGCGAGATGTAAGCACAATCCGGATCGTATTTTTTTTGCTGTAACCAAGGATTAAAAATTCGAAAATACGGCTGCGCGTCACAGCCGGTTGAGGCTGCCCATTGCCAATTGCCGTTATTCAAACAAGGATCGTAATCGACCAATCGCTGGGCGAAATAGCGTTCTCCCCAGCGCCAACTGACGTGTAGATCTTTGACTAAAAACGACGCAACTATCATTCTAAGCCGGTTGGGTAGCATGCCGGTTTGATTCAACTGCCGCATCCCTGCATCCACTATCGGAAAGCCGGTACGTCCCGCCGCCCAAGCTTCAAATTCGGCTAAATCGTTACGCCAAGACAAATGGTCGAATCGCGGCTGGAAAGCGTGGCCGAATACGTGTGGAAAATCAACGGCGATATGGTAAAAAAAGTCCCGCCAATAAAATTGTCTGAGCAGCGCGTGGTCGGAGCCAAGATTCAAAACCGCGGCGAAGTAGGCTTCCCGTATCGAGCAACAACCGAACTTCAAATCAGCGGACAATCCGCTAGTTTGCTCCAGCGCCGGAAAATCGCGTTGCAGACTATAAGCAACCAGCTTGGACAATTGCTGCAGGCGTTGCAATGCCTGAGCGCGCCCGCCCCGCAACGGACTGCTGCAGGGCCCTGCAAATCGCGCTGGTGACTCGATTTCTTCCGGTACGGCGTCGATCACGAATTCGCCGGCCGCTAACTCGCGAGGTTGCGCGACGGGAATGGCGTGCGCTTGTCGGTAGAAAGCGGTAAACACCTGATAGCGGCCGCCGTCGGCTTTGACCACTGCTTCCGGCTCGTTCAACAACGCATCGGCATGCTGAAAAAAGCCTAACCCGTGATCCCCGCAATACGCCGCCAATTCGGAATCTCTTCGTTTGCTGAACGGCGTGTAATCGCGATTGACGAAAACCGCGGCCAAATTCAACCGCCGATGCAAGACGGATAACACCTGGATGGGAGCAGCATAAAAAAGATGCAAGCGCGCACCGCGTGCGCGCAACTGTTCCTGCAAATCCTGCACGGCTTCCAACAGATAGTTCAAGCCGAAACGGCTTTGGTAGGCATGAGGCTCGATTTGTTCGGGGTCAAAAACAAATGCGGCAAACACCCGCTTGGAGTTTGTCAAGGCCGCATTCAAGCCGGCATTATCATAAAGGCGTAAATCTCGCCGAAAAATGAACAACGAGGTTGAATAACTGCGATGCATGGGCGTTTAAACGCAATCGCCCCAATGAATAATCATTTGCTGACAATTGAACATAATGTTCGGGTAATGCTGATAAATCACCCAGCGTAGTGCCAAGTCTAAATAGGCGGCAACGACCAGCCAACGCGCCGCCACCCCACTCCACCGCCGTTGACAATTTTTGGAGCAGCGCCACACCGCTCCGGTCCAGTAAATCAACGGCATAGCCATGATAATGTGCATGGTCACCCAGCTTGCGACCGTAAAAGTACCTTGGTCGATCCGGTAATCGATGTAAAACAATAAACTGTTATACAGAATAAAAAACGGCCAAAATGCGTCTTTAAGTTTGATGTAGCCCAACCAAGTCCACTGCAAATAAAAATACAAGCTCGTCGGAGTACGCGGCTCGTAGCCGACATCGGGCTCAGGGGTAACAGCATAAATCAATAAGCCAAGTGCCAACGCAATCAAGCAGACTTCGTAACCGCTTAGGAACGAGGTAAATGCCAATAATAAAGACAAAGAATCTATCAACATGCGGATTAAACCGGATTTAAAATATTGTGTAGCGCTTGACTTAACTGATTGAATTGAAAGCGAAATCCACTCGCTAAAAGGCGCTTAGGCACGACTCGTTGACTACCCAGCAACACATCGGCCATTTCGCCCAAAACCAATCTTAGCAAGCGTTCCGGCATAGGCATGAGCATGGGTCTATGCAATTGGCCCGCCAGTGCCGCGCTGAATTGGCGGTTGGTCACGGGTTCCGGCGCCACCGCGTTATAAGGGCCCGTCATCGTCGAATCGGTTAACATCGCCATAACAATGGCGATCCAATCGTCGATATGTATCCAAGACATCCATTGGTTCCCGCTACCCAATCTGCCACCAAACCCCATTCGGAACGGCAGCAACATCCTGTTTAGAATGCCGCCTTTGTCACCTAACACCAAACCGGTACGAATCAAACACACTCTTATCCCAGCAAGCTCTGCCGTGCGGGCCGCCGTCTCCCAATCCGCACAAAGCTGCTGGCTGAAATCGTTAACCGGCCTACTGTCTTCGTCCAGGATTCGCTCCGCTTGATTACCGTAATAGCCTATCGCCGAGCCGCTAACGAACGCCGGCTTGCTCTTAGCCGCCGTCATCCAAGCGACTAGCTGCAAGGTGAACTGGATTCGGCTATTCCTGATTAATGCCTTGCGCGCAGCCGTCCAAAAACCGTCGAAAATACCCGCTCCGGCCAAATTTACCACGGCAAAAAATTGATCCGCTTCAGGTAATTGGTCAATGCGAGTGACGGCTTTAACGGACGCATCGAACCGGCCGGCCACCTTAGCCGAACTTCGGCTGAATACGGTAACGGCATATCCGCCGGCCAGTAATCGCTTCACTAAAGCGCTACCCAGAAACCCTGTTCCTCCGGTCACTAATACGGCTGGCTGGTTCATGTTTCACCTCCACATATAGCGAGTTTTATATCTCCTCAATCGCTCTGATCGAGATGTACGGATTTTCCGCGGGGCAACATCAATTTACTCAACTGGCGACTTTTTAACCAAACCATCATTCTGAAAACTAATAGCAAAATCACTAAAATCAAATAAACCAAGGGTTGGATTAAATTGCCCTTCAGCTGCCAAATATAGTGAGTGACAGCAATGATTGCGGCATAATATATAAAACGGTGTAATTTTTTCCAATTTTTGCCTAAACGTTTTTTAGCTGAATTTGGAGAAGTCACCGCCAACAACAAAATGACGAAATAAGCGATTACCCCCATCCATAAATAAATGCTTTCGATTATATCCACATATATGGTATGCCAGGCCGCTGCATGGTCAACGAATAAGTATGCCAACAAATGTAACGAAGCATAAAAAAAAGCATACATTCCGAACATTTGCCTAAAATCGGCCATGCCACGCCAATTCGTAATCGTTTGAACCGGCGTTATCGCTAAGGTGATGCAAATAAATCGGAGCGCCCAATCCCCTAACCTAATAGTAATGGCTTGAATCGGATTGCCACCCAATCTATCCAATAAAATATCCAACAACAACCAAAACAAAGGCAACAAACAGCAAAGCGCCACCGGAATTCTGATATTATCAAGCTTCAATGACATTAGAAAAATTGCCGCAGATCCATTTGACTATACATTGATGCTACTTCGTCCCCGTAGCCGTTGAATAATTCGGTGTTACGTCTGGGCGTAAAAAAACCCGTTCCCAACACCCGTTCCGAATGTTGACTCCAACGAGGATGCGGCACTTTGGGATTTACGTTTGCATAAAACCCATATTCATCGGCTGCAAACTTATTCCAACTTGTTATCGGCTGCCTTTTCAACAATTCTATTTTGACAACCGCTTTTATACTTTTAAACCCATATTTCCATGGCACAATCAATCTAACCGGCGCCCCATTTTGCTTAGGCAAATATTCACCGTACATGCCAACCGCCAGGATGGTTAATGGATGCATGGCTTCATCAATTCTTAAACCCTCTACGTACGGCCAGTCCAACATGGCACCCTTAGCTTGCTTGGGCATATTTTCCGGCTGAAATATCGAGGTAAACCTTACGAACTTAGCGGACGACAAGGGCTTAGCTGCACTCAATATTCCGGATAACGGAAGCCCTATCCAAGGCACGACCATAGACCAACCTTCCACACAACGAAGTCTATACCTATATTCCTGAAGCAACGCCGACTTAAGCAAGTCTTCGATATAAACCCTTTTCGGAACCTCCACCTCGCCGGCTATTTCCAAGCTCCAATTGGATACTACAAGCTTGCTTGCCAATTGCGAGGATTCTTCTTTATCAAAAGAAAACTCGTAATAATTAGTGAAATTTTTGACGAATTGTGGCGGAGTTAGGTCCACATTTTCCAAATGAGGCGCCACCTTGTTCAGCTTAGCAAACGATTTATTCTCTATGCTATCGCGATTTGCATAGGTGTTTTGCAAAGGCAAAACAGGTGCCAGAGCGAGCGCTTTTATAATCCGCCTTCTTTGCTGAAAAATCTTCGGATCGGTTATTCCGCTATCCGGGATTTGTTTTTTGGTTTTAATAATCATCCCGATGCCTAGTTAACGTACTACATTGATTTGTTATCGTTTGCCTTTTGGAATTAAGCCTAAAAGCTGCCTGATTTTTCGTTCGGTAATAAACGCCAGCGAAAACAATTGCACGAAGTTTTCCGCCTCGATTAAATCCAAACCTATATTTGCAGGAACCAACTCCTTTCTGGTACCGAACATCTTATCCCAAACGGACAAAACAATGCCGTAGTTACTATCGTGTTCTATGCGTATTTTCGAATGATGAACTCGATGCAAATACGGGGTGATAATAAAATTAGAAACATATTCTTCATTAGGCACTTTAATGTTGGCATGATGAAAAAATATAAAAAATAATTCGATAATTTCTATCGATAAAACCAAATAGGCATTTACACCTATTAAAATAACAAATATGCATTTGTAAACTATTTCCAACAGCAAGTCGAGCACGTGAAACCTAAACCCGGTAGACACGTTAAAACTTTTATCGCTGTGGTGCACCTTATGAAATCGCCATAACCATTCAAACTTATGACCGGCAACATGCCAAAGATAAATTGCAAAATCAAATAGGGCAAATACCAACAAAAATTTAACGGGCCCGGTTTGCATTCCGTTTAACAAACCTAAATATGAAAACTCTTGCGCCACCAGAAATAATGAGGATGCTTTGAGTACGGTAAGAATGATGTTGTTAACCAAAAATGCCGTGGTATTCGTCACAATTGATTCTTTATACACTTTGGACGGAAACTGCCTATAAGGCTTTCGCTTCTCAATCACTAATAATACGACGAAGGCTAAAACCGCTAGTCCGAGTAAACTTTGATTAAGTAGCAAATCCGGATTAGAACCGTTATTAATTGAGCTCATACCTTATACACGCAAATGTTTTATTTTTTTAAAGCATTAATAATGCCGTTTAGCTCTAATAATTCATTAGTATTATTTACCTGTACCGTAATATCGTGCTGCACACCCAAAAAATAAATAACTCTTTGTTTTTTATCAAACAAAGGAACTATTTTCAATCTATTGTGAAATAAAGTTCCATCTTTTTTATAATTTCTCAGAGTTACTTCTACGGTTTCTCGATTTTTAATCGCCTCGGCAATTATAAACCTAGCTTCTTGATCTCTATCGTTACCCTGTAAAAATCGGCAATTTTTACCTACAATATCTTCTCGACTATAACCTGTTAATTTTTCAAACGCTTTATTAGCGTAAACAATTGGTGCATCTTCCAGATCAGGATCAGCTAACGTAACGCCATTGACGCATTCATCCAGGATGGCGGCCAACACTTGTGGAATCAATCCCGTATCTTTATGAACTACAAACTCCATATTGACAACTCCGAATAAATAGGTTTTATATCAGCACTCAGCCGCGATTAGGTTTTTTATATTTTCTACAGTATTTTCCGCCCCTTCTTCGATCGCATAGCGTATCAATTTTTCGAAGGGCCGCATAAATACGTCCAGCTCCAAAAGTTCGAAGCGAAACGTCAGTTTGGTTGGTTTTTCGGTTTCTTGTCCCTGCAATTGATAGTGGTGTTTATAGGGATCTCGAATGCCTTGAAACACTACTGTGGCATAAGGTTGATATTCAATGATTTCGAATATCGATTCGAATGTTCCATCGGGCTCCTGCCGTAGTTGCTTGGCTTTTGCCCCGACTCTGGCTTCAACACCATCAAGAGCCTCGAAACCAATAACTTCCTGCGCCCATTTAGGATAATTATCGAAAAATCGCTCACCTATGAAATAAAATACTTCTCTCATGGTTTTATCAATTTCGACGCTCGCTTCTCCCGCGATTGGAATATTCATTTCGAAAGGCAACTTAATTCGCATTTTCTCTCCTGATTCAGTAAAACCCGTCAATTAAATCCGGTCGCTCATATCTCAATTGTTTAGATCCGACACAAAAGCGTTGTCATCGTTCAATCAAACCATCTTGAGCTTGACTAACTTTAGACGCAAACCCAGTATGAGTGATCTTAACATTTACCAAAATAACGGATTTTACGTCTCCTATAAGATTAACGCATTAGGAGCAAACAGGATGATACCGAGCGAATTCGGAAAAACAATGGGGCCCGAACACGACTTCTGTTCTAAGGATGGGCATGCTTCAAAGTAGAAATAGCAAGACTGAATAGATTTCGGATTATGCAGGCCGCACTAATCCGGACAGCGCTTATGTCGGTCCGATTTATAGAATGGAAAGCGAATGCCCTCAGACATTCGCACTAGCTAATAAAAAAGAAAGCGTAGATGGGATAGCGGAATAGGACCTGATTGTGTTTCGGCAGACAGGTTTTTTAGGACGTCAGTTTTAGCAAAACATACATGACCGTAAACTATTCGGCATTAAGAATTTTGGCCAGCTTTTCCGCGGGAACATAACCCGGCAAAACATTGCCTTTTTCCGTCACAATCATCGGCGTTCCGCTCATACCGAATGCCTCGCCCAATTGCATATGCCGGTCTATCGGATTATCGCAGGACTTGGCTTGCACGGTTTCGCCCTTTTTGGCCGAAGTCAGAGCTTTTTGTTTGTCTGCAGAACACCAAACAGCAACAGCTTTTGCGTAAGAGTCCGAACCTTTGCCGGCTCGAGGGAAAAACAAATAACGCACGGTGATGCCCTGTGCGAGATATTGATCGATCTCCGAATGCAGTTTACGGCAATAACCGCAATCGATATCCGTGAAAACAGACACTATGTGTTTGTTAGCATCAGGCTTGAAGACAATCATGTTTTGCTCGCCAACCTTATCTAACGCCTGTTTTCTTACGCCTGCCATTTTATCTTCGGTAATATTTTTCTTTTCGACCGAATCGAACACTTGGCCTTGCAGTAAATAACGACCATCCTCAGAAACATAAAAAATGTTGCCGTCGGCAATCACTTCGTACAGACTTTTAATCTCCATCGGGGCAATCGAGTCTATACGAGCTCCGGGAACAAACTCGCCTAAAGTCTTTTTAATGGCTAACTCATCGGTATATCCGGTCGTTAAAGCAACTAACGCTGACATCGTAGTCAAAACGCGCATCAATTTTTTCATAAGATGAACCAATTAGGTTTTGGAAGATAATGGGCAGACAAGGCGGCGTTGCGTTCGTTCAGATCTACTGAAATAAACGGTCCAGGTCTAAAAATAGCGCCAAGGTCATCAAGGACATCAGCAAAAACATACCGATTTGCTGAAAATACCATTGCATCTTATCCGGTACAGGACTGCCTTTGATAAACTCAATGAAATAAAACAGCAAATGGCCGCCATCCAGAACGGGTACGGGCAATAAGTTCAATACGCCCAAACTGACGCTAACCAATGCGAGAAACTTTAAAAAGGCAGTAAACCCCACTTCAGCAGATTGGCCGGCATACTGCGCTATGCTAATAGGCCCGCTCAAGTTCTCGACAGAGGCGGCGCCGATAAACATTTTGCCTATCATTTTTAACGTACTAACCGAATAAAACCAGGTTTTATTCAACGCAACCGGCACAGCAGCCAGCGGCGACATCGAGTATTCCACCTGTAAATCCTGCATCAGGTTATCGGGAATTAAAGGACCGGCGCCAATTTTTCCCACGACTTTACCGTCTTCGGGCTCTTCTCGAATCGGCGTCAGTTGTAACGAAGTTTGTACATCGTTCCGCTCAAGCAGAACGGTAATTTCCTTATCAGGTCTAGCTTGAACGTACTCTACCCATTGTTGCCAATCGGCTATGGGACGGTTATCGGCACTAACGATAAGATCACCGACTTGCAAGCCTACCTGCTTCGCCACGCCCCCGTCCAATAGTTTTCCGATAATCGGCTTTATCTTGGGCATCCAAGGCTGCAAACCCAGACGGCTATTTAATACGTCCGGACTCACCAAATCGGCGGAAGCGAATTTCAATACCCTAAACTTCTGACTGCCGTCGCCGGCTTTTACGTCTACAACAATATCTTGAGCGCCGTCTATCGCTAAGGAAAACAATTCATCGAATGCCAAACTCCAGGTCGGAGTGCTTTTTTGGTTGACGGCGATAATTTCATCGCCGACTTCAAAACCGGCCTCGTACGCCAAACTGTCAGGGCTGATATTTCCTACCACCGGCTTTAGACCGGTTTCGCCGATAATCAATACCAACCAAAACAAAGTGACCGCCAACAGTAAATTCGCCAAAGGACCGGCCATCACTATCGCCGTGCGGACACCGACTGATTGACGGTTGAATGCATAGGGCAAGTCTTCCGGTTTAACCTCGCCTTCGCGTTCATCAACCATCTTGACATAACCACCTAGAGGTACGGCGGACAATACGAATTCGGTTTGCTCGGGCGTTTTTTGATACGCCCACAATTTCTTCCCGAATCCGATCGAAAATCTAAGGACTTTGACACCCGCTAGCCGCGCGACCCAATAATGCCCGAACTCGTGAAAAGCCACGAGCACTGCGATTGCCACGCTGAAGTAAAACAGGGTATGCAAAGTATCCATTAAGCGGACAGCGCCTGGATCACTTGTTCGGCTACATCGCGGGCCTTCCGGTCGGCGGCTAACACCAAGTCCAAGGTATCGGCCGATTCAGGTGCAAACCGGGCCATACTTTGTTCGATAATCAGCGCTATATCGGTAAACCTAACCTTCTCCGATAAAAACGCGTCGACCGCGATTTCATTGGCCGCATTTAATACGGTTGGCATAATCCCTCCTGCTTTTATCGCTTCATATGCCAATTTCAAGCATGGAAAACGCTGTAAATCCGGCTGTTCGAAATCCATATGCGCTACCTCGAAAATATTCAAAGGAGCAACGCCGGAGTCGAAACGCTCCGGCCATGCCATGGCGTGGGCAATCGGCGTCCGCATGTCGGGATTACCCATTTGCGCAAGCACGGAGCCGTCCACGTAATCTACCATCGAATGAATGATACTTTGCGGATGTATGACCACTTGAATGTCGTCAGGCTCCATGTCGAACAACAAACAGGCCTCGATTAATTCCAGCCCCTTATTCATCATGGTAGCCGAATCGACGGAAATCTTTCTCCCCATGTCCCATTTGGGATGGGCCACCGCTTGTTCAGGAGTCACGTCGGGCAATGCCTCCAAGGGGGTTTTTCTAAACGGCCCGCCCGACGCCGTCAGCAAAATCCGTCTGGCCTGTTTGGCGCGATGACCTGCAACGTAATTTGCCGGCATACACTGAAAAATAGCGTTGTGCTCGCTGTCTATAGGCAACAAGGTTGCACCCGAGGCACTAACGGCCTGCATGAATATTTGCCCGGACATCACCAAGGCTTCTTTATTCGCCAACAATACCGTTTTACCCGCTTTGGCAGCCGCAAGAGTAGGCAACAAACCCGCCGCTCCGACGATTGCCGCCATCACGGTATCGACGTTAGCCAAGGTCGCGACCTGTTCCAATGCCCGAGGACCCGACAATACGGACATATCGGCTATTGGCGACGCCGCAATTTTTTCGCAAAAATCGGCGGCCTTGGCTTCATCCACCACGACGGCATATTCGGGACGATGCTGCATACATTGTTGAAACAACCCATCGATATTGCCATTGGCCGTCAACGCAACAACTTTGTATAAGTCGGGATGCCTGCCGACAACGTCTAAGGTGCTGACGCCTATCGAACCCGTTGCCCCCAATATGCAGATTCCTTTCATGAGTAGAATATCCGGCCGATTAATAAAATACCCGCATAAAAGAACGGGGTGGCAGCAATAATGCTGTCGACTCTATCCAATACTCCGCCGTGTCCGGGCAAGAGATTGCCGCTATCTTTCACGCCTTTACGCCTTTTCATTAAACTGAAAAATAAATCGCCGTATATGGATATTAGCACGGTTAGCACTGACAGAATGATGACGTCGATTAAGACCAATTCGTTCAAAAACCACAAAGAATCGTCTTGATTTTCGCCCGAATCTCCGAATAACAATTTGCCGAATACATAAAATCCGATTCCGCAAACCATCGCCGAGGTTAAAGCTCCGTACATGCCTTGCACAGTCTTTCCGGGACTAATTTCAGGTGCCAACTTATCCTTGCCCCATTTTTTCCCTGCGAAAAAGGCCGAGATGTCGGCGGCGCTGATTAAAACCAAAAAATACAGCACCATGCTGGAACCGTAATAAGCCCGCAACTTGCTTAGGAACATCCAGGCAGAGAGTAATATCAACCATCCGACAAAGAATTCCAGCCGTGGTTTAAACTCCGCCTTCAACAGCTGCGGCGCCGCTTGGCGAATCAGTACCATGGCTGTAATCCAGAACAATACCGGTACGACAACGAACCATTCGAGCGCATCGGAGTATTCTTTCACTTCCGGCCACTCCATCGCCTCCCCCAGCAGCTCTAAAAAGAGAGTCCAATAGGTTACTCCCAACATCGGAAAAATTAACGCAGCCAAAAATATCAGCCTCCGACTCAACTTTTCCACGCCGCTCAAGGCCAACCATTCCCATGCGCCGGCCAGCGTAATCAAAGCTACAAATAACGAAAAGTAAATCGCTTCCAATTGAAATACGGCCAAAACAACGACTGCGGCCAATATGCAGGCGGTAAGAATGCGGTGGTGTAACATAATCGTAAATTTATAGTTGTAGTTATTGGTTATAAAACGCGTTTATCGACGACTTGCTCTCCGGTATGCCCAAAGCGCCGTTGCCGGCTTTTAAAACTGTCGACCGCTTTTTGCATCATTTCTTGATCGAAATCGGGCCATAATACGTCGGTAAAAAACAGTTCCGTATAAGCGAGTTGCCATAACAGGAAGTTACTGACCCGTTCCTCGCCGCCGGAACGAATGAAAAGATCGGGGTCGGGCAAATCGACCGTGGTTAAATGTTGGCTGATCACTTGCTCGCTAACCTCGTGCTCGGCGATTTCCCCTGCGCCGATCTTGGCAACAATGGTCCGCAGCGCTTGGGTAACGTCCCAACGTCCGCCGTAATTAGCGGCTATCACCAAGGTCAGTCCGCTATTTTCGGCGGTTTGACGCTCGGCCGCGTATATTTTATTTTGCAAACTTTCCGGAAATACCGATTTGTCACCGATTATCCGTAGCCGGATATTGTTTTTATCCAGCTTATCCACCTCGGATTGCAACGTGCTCATGAATAACTCCATCAGCAGGCTGACTTCCTCTTTCGGTCTGCGCCAGTTTTCGCTACTAAACGCAAACAGCGACAACACTTGAATTTCTTCCTTCGCGCAATATTCAACCACTTTTCGCACGGCTTTAACGCCGGCATGGTGTCCCATGATCCTCGGCATCATGCGCTTTTGCGCCCAGCGTCCGTTGCCATCCATGATAATGGCAATATGCTTAGGTTTTTCGCCGTTAACGATTATTTTGCCGCCAAGATCGCGAGCCATATCGGAATTCCAAAGGTCTGCAGCTAATTCGTATGTTAAATAGACAGCAGATCGGCTTCTTTCTCTTCCAGATGCTTCTCTACCTCTTTGATGTATTGGTCGGTCAATTTTTGAATCTTATCTTCACCCTGACGCGCATCGTCCTCGGAAACCAGCTTGTCTTTCAATGCATCTTTAATGGCCGCATTGGCATCGCGACGGATGTTGCGAATCGAAACCCGGCCTTGTTCCGCTTCGGCTTTGACTATTTTGACTAAATCCCGCCGACGCTCTTCGGTCAATGCCGGTAAAGGTATGCGAATGACCGTTCCCTGCGTAGCCGGATTTAAACCCAAACCGGAGGACATAATCGCCTTTTCTATCGCCTGCACCATGCCTTTTTCCCACGGCACTACTTTTAATGTTCTGGCGTCCTCAACAGAGATATTAGCAACCTGAGAAAGCGGGGATTCGGAACCGTAATAACTGACGCTGATTTGATCCAATAAACTCGGGTGAGCGCGCCCGGTACGAATTTTACTGAATGCTTTTTGCAACGCTTCAATACTTTTCGCCATACGCGCCGCGGCGTCTTGCTGAATATCACTGATCATTATTGTTTCCTCAATTCCTCACGATTAGGGAGCCTATATCTTCGCCGCGCATTAAACGCATTACTGCTCCAGGTTCAAAAACATTCATCACCCGCATCGGCAGATTATTATCCCGACATAATACCAACGCCGTCGTATCCATGACGTTTAAGCGTTGATCGATCGCTTCGTCGTAAGTCAAACGCGAATAAAACACCGCATCAGGCTCTTTATTCGGATCGGCCGAATATACGCCTTTCACTTTAGTCGCTTTAATCATCAACTCGGCGTCGATCTCAATCGCACGCAAACTCGCCGCGGTATCGGTGGTAAAAAAAGGATTGCCGGTACCGGCGGCAAATATTGTCACCCGGCCTTTTTCCAAATGCCGTACCGCTCGCCGCCGAATATAGTCTTCGCAAACCTGATTAATCTTCAACGCCGTCATCACGCGGACGGGTTGCCCGAGATATTCCAGCGCATCCTGCATCGCCAAAGCATTAATCACCGTCGCCAACATCCCCATTTGATCGCTGGTAACCCGGTTTAAACCATCCGAAGCCTTTTCAGCGCCTCGTAAAATATTTCCTCCGCCGATGACCAGGCCAACCTGCACACCCGCATCACACAATTCTTTAACTTCTTGAGCCAAACGTTGAACGATATCGGGATCAATACTGCCACCCTTTTCGCTCATCAACGCTTCGCCACTTAATTTAAGTAAAATTCTTTGACAAATAATCTGGCTCATATTCAACCGGCTAATCCTCTAGCGTGATTTAGGCAATCTTTTGATACAGAAAAAACCCGGTAAGAACCGGGTTTGTCTTTCCGAGGCATTAACCTCTGACTTGCGCCATCACTTCCTCGGCGAAGTTCTCTTCTTTTTTCTCTATGCCTTCACCGACTTCAAAACGGGCAAAGCGTACCACGTCATTGCCTTTTTCTTTCAACAGCTGAGCAACCGTTTTGCTATCGTCTTTAATGAAAGCTTGGCCTTGCAAGGTCACTTCCGCCAAAAATTTATTGATGCGGCCGGAAACCATTTTTTCGACGATATCCGCTGGTTTACCTTTGATTTTTTCTTCTTGTTGCGCCAAGAAAATTTCTTTTTCCTTTTCAATGGATTCAGGCGCAACTTGATCCGCCGAGACACACATAGGTTTACTGGCCGCAATGTGCATCGCAACATCTTTGCCTAATTCGGCATCGCCTTTTGCTAGCTCAACGATTACACCGATTTTGGTACCGTGTAGATAGCATGCTTGACCACCGCTAGCGGTGGCAAATTTTTGAAAGCGTCTTACCGTAATATTTTCGCCCAATTTAGCAATCAACGCACGGCGGGTATCGTCAACGCTCTGGCCGCTCGCCAGGGTTAAAGCTTGCAATTGCTCGTCGTTTTCCACCTCAGCCGCTAGTAAAGCACCGGCAACATCGTTCACAAAGCCGGTGAAATCCTCGCCTTTAGCCACAAAATCGGTCTCGCAGTTCACGTCGACCATGACCACGGTTTTGTTGTCGTCGGAGACTTTTACACCGATGATGCCCTCTGCCGCAATCCGACCGGACTTTTTATCCGCTTTGGCAAGGCCGGCTTTACGCATATTCTCGATAGCCAATTCCATGTCACCATTGGCTTCCACCAAGGCTTTTTTACATTCCATCATGCCGGAACCGGTTCGCTCACGCAGTTCCTTCACCATCGCCGCACTAATACTCATTCTCTATTTCCTCAAATTCGTTAACTAAAAAAACGCCTCACAATGGAGGCGTTTAAATCAAGTTGATAGCAAAAGCTAACGCCGTCGCTGTCAGCGTTAGCTAATGCCGGGCAGCGAATGTTACGATTCGGAGACAACTTCCTCGACGAACTCGTCAGACTTACTGCCCGCATCCATACGCAACGCTTTAGCTTCCAAAACCGCCGCAGCGGCGCTTTGGCAATACAAAGTGACTGCGCGGATCGAGTCGTCGTTACCGGGAATAACATAGTCGATGTTTTCCGGGGAATTATTTGAGTCAACGACGCCTACAACCGGCACGCCTAATTTTTTCGCTTCCATGACGGCATTTTTTTCATAACCGACATCCAGCACGAAAATCGCATCGGGAATACCGCGCATGTCTTTTATGCCGCCCAAGCTACGCTCGAGTTTCTCCAATTCACGTTCCATTCCCAAAGCTTCTTTTTTACTGAATTTTTGATACAAGCTACCATCCGCCTTCATCGCTTCCAATTCTTTCAAACGATTGATAGACTTTTTGATGGTTTTGAAGTTGGTTAGCATACCACCCAACCAGCGGTGATTCACGTAAGGCATGCCGCAGCGTCTCGCCTCTTCGGCCACCGCCTTGCGAGCGGCTTTTTTGGTGCCTACAAACAGAATCGTGCCTTTGTTGGCGGTCATTTGACCAAGATAATTCATTGCATCGTTAAACATAGGAAGCGTTTGTTCCAGATCGATGATATGAATCTTATTGCGGGCACCGAACAAGAAGGATGCCATTTTCGGATTCCAATACCGGGTTTGGTGCCCGAAGTGAACGCCCGCTTCCAACATTTGACGCATTGACACTGCTGCCATTGATTTCTCCTAAAAATTGCCGTTTACGGCATGGGTTACGCCTCCGCACCGCCCCGCCTGATGACCGTCATAAAAATGACCGGCACCCTATCAGACGTGTCGACGAGCGTGAGTATTAAACATAGTGAACTTGGCTTTATACCATGATTGTGATTTTACAACAATACCAAGTCTGGTAGACTGGGCGGCATAACAAGCCGCACACAGCGCCATGCCGCTAGTCCGGCCAGTCAATCTATACATCTTTTTTGAGCGCACCGCCTCACCATGAGCATCCCAATAAAAACCCCGGACGAAATCGAAAAAATGCGCATTGCAGGCAGGTTAGCTGCCGAAGTACTCGAAATGATAGAAGCTCACGTCACAGCAGGTGTCACCACCGAAGAACTTGACCGTATCTGCCACGATTACATTGTCAACGAACAACAGGCAATTCCCGCTCCGTTAAACTACCGAGGTTATCCGAAATCGATTTGCACCTCGATCAATCACCAAATTTGCCACGGCATTCCCAGCGACAAAAAATTAAAAAGCGGCGACATTGTCAACATCGACATTACCGTTATCAAAGACGGCTATCACGGCGATACCAGCAAGATGTTTTGCATAGGCGACACCAGCCCGCATGCCAAACGCTTGGTCAACATCACGCGCGAATGCCTATTTCTGGGTATAGAACAAGTCAGACCCGGCGCGCATTTCGGCGACATCGGACATGCCATCCAAACCTACGCCGAAAGCAATCGCTACTCTGTCGTTCGAGAGTTTTGCGGGCACGGCATCGGAAAACAATTTCACGAGGAACCCCATGTCATGCATTTCGGCACACTCGGCGAGGGCGCTATGATGTTACCGGGTATGATTTTCACCATAGAACCCATGATCAACATCGGTAAACGCCACATGAAAATTCTGCCGGACGGCTGGACCGCGGTAACCAAAGACCGCAGCCTTTCCGCCCAATGGGAACATACTATTCTGGTGACGGAAAGCGGATACGAAATTCTGACCTTGCGGCGGGAAGAATTTTGAACGTATCCCCAAGCCGATTGACGTTCAATTTTTCTGATTACTTTTCAGAACACGCGCCGATTTCGGCTTACAAACAAGCCATACAACAAGCCAACGCTCAACTAAAGCAGCGCTTCGACCCGACCGCATCACCGCACCTCCTGCTTGCTGAAAAAGCCCAATTCATCGACGACTTGCTGAGCACATGCTGGCAACATTTTCTCGGCGACGAGGCTAACAAACAAGCCATTGTCGCAACCGGCGGGTATGGCAGGCGCGAATTATTCCCCTATTCGGACATTGATCTTTTGATCTTACTGGACCAAAATTTTTCCGAAAATGTCCAGGAGCGGCTGTCGGCATTCAGCAACTTCCTCTGGGACATCGGCTTGAAACCCGGCCTCGGCACTTGCTTCGTATTCGAATGCACCGCTTTAGCCAGCCAGGATCAAACCATCTTCACCAGCCTGCTGGAAATGCGCCTGATCACCGGCGACCAATCCTTGTTCAGAGCCCTGAAAAAACAAGTCATCGCCAGCCAACTGTGGTCGTCGGAGCGGTTTTTCCTGGCCAAAATGGAAGAACAAGAACAAAGGCATGGCAAATACCACGATACGGCTTACAACCTCGAACCGAATATCAAAGAAGGTCCCGGCGGCTTACGGGATATACAAGTTATAGGCTGGGTGTTCAAACATCATTACAACGCCGATTCGTTGCACGAACTGATCAAATACGGCTTTTTGCCGAAATCGGAATACGACAGCTTAATCGCCGCGCGCGACAATTTATGGCGACTGCGCTTCGCCCTGCACACCGTCACTAACCGTTGCGAGGACAGGCTGCTATTCGATTATCAGCGCGAGCTGGCCAAACTATTCGGATTCGCCGATCACGAACAGCAACCGGACGTCGAAGCCTTCATGCAGTTCTTTTTTAAGACGGTGGCGGAAATTGAATGCTTGAACGAGATGCTGCTGCAGTTATTGAACGAACGCCTGATCAACAATTCTGAAACCCTAATTCCAATACCGATTACCGCAAATTTTTCGGCCATTGCCGGCTACCTGGAAGCCAGCCACGAAGACGTATTCGAGAAAGAGCCGCTCGCCCTTTTGGAAATTTTTTTGTTGTTGCAGCAAGCGCCTTCGTTAAAAGGCATCAGGGCCGGCACCATTCGCTTGATTCGCAAACATCTGCCACTGATAGACGCGCAGTTTAGACAGAACAAAACCGCCAATCGGCTGTTCGTGGAAATACTCCGGCAACCGCGCGGCATTACCCACCAGCTTAAACGCATGAACCGATACGGCGTGCTGGCCGCCTACATGCCGGATTTCGCCAACATCGTCGCGCGCATGCAGTACGACTTATTCCATATTTATACCGTCGACGAACACACGTTGTTCGTCATCCGGAATTTGCGCCGCTTTGCACTGGATAAGCACAGCAAGGAACTACCGTTTTGCAACAACATCTTCATGCTGGTCCCCAAACCGGAAGTACTATACGTCGCCGCACTGTTTCACGATATCGCCAAAGGCCGCGGCGGCGACCATTCCATGCTCGGCGAAACTATCGCCAGCCAGTTTTGCCAGCAACACGACTTAACCCAGCACGACACGAAATTGATCACTTGGCTGGTGCGTAATCACTTGCTGATGTCTATGACCGCGCAACGCAAAGACATCAGCGATCCGGACGTGATACACCAATTCGCATTGCAGGTCGGCAGCATCGAATACCTCAATTATCTCTATCTACTGACCGTCGCCGACATCCGTGCCACCAATCCCAGCCTTTGGAACAACTGGAAAGACGCGCTGCTGAAAGACCTGTACGTCGCCACTCATAGAGCACTACACCGCGGCTTACACAACCCCTTGGCCCGTTCCGAATGCATCAAAGAAAATCAAACGGAAGCCACAGCCATTTTGCGCCAACTCGGGTTAAAACAAGACACCATAGAACATTCGTGGCAGCACTTGAGCGAAGATTATTTCATGCGTTATTCGGCGGACGAAATCGCTTGGCATACCATTGCGATTGCCGCAAGCTCCGAACACGATTTGCCTTTAGTACTATTACGACCGCAAACCCAGCGCGGCAGCGCCGAAGTATTCGTCTATACCCAAAACCAGGAGCAAATCTTCACCATCTGTACAGCGACCCTAGACTATCTGGGCCTAACCATCTTGGATGCGCGTATCATTACCTCCGACGACGATTATGTACTGAATAGCTTTCAGGTATTGGAACAGTCGGGAGAAGCGATTATCGATTTGCATCGCGAAATCCACATCTGCGACGCATTAAGACAATGCTTGCGCGAAAAACAAGTCAAAACCTCTAAAAATTTTCACAAACAATCCCGTCAGGCCAAGCATTTCCCGATTCAAACACGTATTACCTTTTTGGAAGACACGCCCAAGCGCTTGAGCAGCATAGAATTGGTAACCACCGACAGAGCAGGCTTATTGTCCTCGGTAGGGCACGCGTTCAACGAACTGGGAATTCAATTGCACGACGCCAAAATCACTACCATAGGCAGCCGCGCTGAGGATATGTTTTACATTACCGACCAAAACGCCCAACCGATAACCGACCCGGACTTCAGACAACGTATCGTCAACACTTTATCTCGATACGTATCCGGCAAATAAACACAACAACCGCCTCATAGCGGCTTGAGGCGCTTGCCAAGAATTAATATACCCGAATGGCACCGGATTTTTGCTCTTTGCAACAGCAGCCGAACAAAAAAACCGATCAGCCGAGTATATTGAGGCCGGAAACCGCCCTATCTCAAGTTTAAAGATTCGCCGCGCGCCAGCTTGGGCAACTGCCCCTCCAAGCCCATCGCCGCCTTCATCACTTTTTTCCGCACCGGGGATAAACGTTGCGCCAGCCCCAATCCTATATTTCTGATTAATTTGATCGGCATGATGTCGTTGCTGAACGACTGATAAAACACGTCCATGACCGTCATCATTTTGAGATTTTCGTTGCGTCGCATGGCTTCGTAACGCCTTAACACCGTGACATCCGCAATGTCCCGCCCGGCATGCGCCGCATCGACCAACACTTCGGCCAAAGCTGCGGCGTCCAACAGGCCGATATTGACGCCTTGCCCGGCTAACGGGTTTATCATATGCGCCGCATCGCCGGCTAACGCCACCCCCTGCTTGACATACTGCTGCGCATGCTGGCGCCGTAACGGAAAACTGCCAACCGCAACGATGCGCTTGATAGTACCCAGACACTCGGGAAACGCGGCAACCAACTCCTGTTGCAATGCGTCGAACGGCAAGGCTTTCAAACGCCGCACTTCATCCGGCGAGTGATACCAAACCAACGAGGCGAAATGCCCGGTCAGCGGCAGAAAAGCCTGAGGCCCACTAGGCACAAAGCGCTGCCAAGTGATGTCTTGTTGCGGATAATCCGTTTCCACATACAACACCAAGGCGTGCTGATTGTAATCCCAGCTGGTGACGCCTAAACCGACCGCCTGCCGAACTTTGGAATGTCCGCCGTCGGCCGCCACCAATAAACGCGCATGCAACTCGGCACCGTCGGTTAATTGCACCCGAGCGGAACAGCCGTCATATAGAATTTTGTCGATCGCCTGCGGCATTAACACGCTTACGTTCTCAAAATCCGCAAGACGCTCGAGCAAGGCTAATTGCGTGACTCGATTCTCGACTATATAGCCTAATTCCGGAAAACGGATATCGCCACTATCGAACGTGGTATCGCCGCTACTTTCCCAAACCCGCATGCGTCGAAACGGACAGTATCTTCTGGCAACCACGCCATCCCAGGCGCCGACGGATTCCAAAATTTTTCTGGATGCGATGCTTAAAGCCGAAACCCTTAAATCGTGCGCTTGTTCGGGAGCAAAAGGCTCCGGTGCTTGCGCTTCTATCACGGCAACCTTCAAAGCGCTGCCACCCAGGCCGCAAGCAATCGCAGCACCGACCATTCCGCCGCCAACCACGATGACATCGAACTCTTGTTGCAGATTAGTCATAAATCAATACTCGCACCTTTTAGCTAAAGGCTAACGCTGCCACGCACACCATGACAGAGAAGCCGGCGCATGGTATCATTAGTAAGTTTCTCTAGCCGAAAAACTTAAGAAAATCTCACAGAATTTTTGCTGCTATTGGCGACTGTAACACGCAGCTGCCATAAACACCATTTCGGCACAGTCGCCCTCTGCGCAAATCGGCACGAGGGCGCGTTTAAACCAGCAAGACAGGATCTGGATAGCAATGATCAATAACGCCCAGAAATATAACGCAATTCACATGCTCTACGATGCCGACCTATCGCAAGACAGTTGCGGCGTAGGTTTCATCACACGCAAGGATAGCAAACAGACGCATGACCTGTTGTTGAAATCGCACGAAGCCTTGTGCACCATCCCTCACCGCGGCGGCATGAGCGCCGAAGGCATAGGTGACGGTGCCGGCGTCAATATAGATCTGTCGTTAACCTTCTTCCGCAAGATCACCGGCAATGAGAGTTTGCAACCGGGTCAATTCGGGGTTGCCAATTTCTTTTTTCCGGAAAATCACGCCCAATACGACGCGATTGCCACACAATTAATCGAAACGCATTTAAAAGAGTTCGATCTGCCGGTTATCAAATGGCGCGAGGTCCCGGTCGACAAAGCAGTGCTGAACGCCGCATCAGTCAAAGCGCAACTGCCGATCAAACAGCTTATTTTCGGGCGTCCCGCTTCTTTAACCGACGCAAGCCATGACGCCTTCGAAAGACATATTCAACAAGCCTTGCTGGCCATAGAGGCGGACGGCTTCAAACGCCCGGAATTGCAAGGTTTTTATCCGCTGTCCATGAGTTCGCGCACCTTGGTCTACAAAGGCCGCCTGAACTCGTTTGAAGTCATTCCGTACTTCGTCGACTTGTACGACAAAGACCACGAAATCAGCACCCTGTTTTTCCACACCCGCTTCTCGACCAATACCGCGCCGGCCACGATGATGGCACAACCGTTCCGTTACATGGCGCATAACGGCGAACTGAACACCGACAAAAAAAACCGCCTCAGCGAAAACGCCATTGCTCGACAAAACAATAAACACATCGTATTCCCCTGCGGCCAATCGGACTCCGGCCGCCTGGACCAAACCCTAACCCGCCGCATTAACGAAGACGAACTCGACATCGTTACCGCCATTTTGGCCATGATGCCGCCGGCCTGGGAAAACGACCCGACGCTGTCTCCGGAAGTCCGGGCCATGCTGGAATATTTCAGCCTGTACGAAGAGAAGAACGACGGCCCGGCGGCCTTGATTTTCAACGACGGCATTCGGGTCGGCGCCCGCCTCGATCGCCTGGGCTTACGCCCGTTGCGTTCGGTCGAAACCGCGGAGTATCTGGCGGTAATGTCCGAAGCCGGGCAAATCGATTTTCCGCCCGAGCAAGTGCTACGCCGCGGCCGTATCGAAGCCGGCGGTATGTTGTACTTCGACCATCACAGCGGCAAGTCCTACGACAGCCGCCAAGTCATGGAACGCTTGGCCGGCGAAAAAGACTACAAATCGTTATTGGCACAACGTTGTATACACATCGACCAGTTACCCAAGGTCGAGCTTGCCGAAGTCGGCAACGACCACGAATTGAACATCGACCAGCGTCATACCGCCTATTCGCTGAATCAGGAAAGCTTTAAATTCCTGCTCGATCCGATTCTGCAAACCGGCCTGGAAAAAGTCACGGCCATGGGCTACGGCCTGGCGCCCAACGCATTGAGCGCGGCCGAAGGCGGCATGTCGCGCTACTTCAGCCAGCGCTTCGCCCAAGTCACCAATCCGCCGCTGGACTCTTTACGGGAAAGTGACGGCATGACTTTGCGCGTCGCCCTGGGCGCCAAACCGACATTCGCACCTAGCGCCAGTAAGCAGCTCATGATTGAGTCGCCGATTCTGCAACGCACGCAACTGGAACAAATCCGCCGACAAACCCAGGTCAAACACGTAACCCTGGACATGCTGTACACCCCTGATTTCGCCGACCCACAGCGTAACGAACAGCTGCTGGAACAAGCATTTTTAGCAGTATGCAATCAGGTCGAACAGGCTGCGCGCGCCAACACCGGCATCATCATTCTAAGCGACGCCAACATCAGCAAGACCCACGCAGCGATACCCGCCTTGCTGATGATTGCCGCAGCCAATCAACATTTGGTCAAGCAAGGCTTGCGTTTCAACTCGTCGCTGATCATGGAAACCGGACAAGCGGCCAGTCCGCACGACGTGGCGACGATTTTGGGATTCGGCGCCTCGGCGATTTGCCCGCTCAGCGTGCATAACCGGGTAGTGACCGAATACGTCGACGCGGCGGCACGGCAAAAGGCCTTGTACCACTTCCAAAAAGGCGTAGAAAAATCGTTGATGAAAACCATGGGCAAATTCGGCCTGTGCACTGCGGAAAGTTATATCGGCGGCGAATTTTTCGAATCCAATTATCTCGATACCGATGAACCCAAGCTGAAGCCTTATTTTCCGAACATTAACTCGTCGGTCGGCGGCGCGCGGTTTTCCGATATAGCCGCCAGTGCTTGCGAATGGCATCATAAAGCCCTGACAGTACAAAGCGAAAGCGACATCCCCTTCCTCGGCCTGTTCAAGGAACGTCAAGACGGCGCCGGCCATACCTTCGGCAACACCGCGGTACGCGAATATATCGCCATGACCGACGAAGCGATTCTATACGTACCGCAACAGCAAGCCGCACAGGCCAGCGATACCGCTTACCTGGATTTCGGCTACGAAAAACGCACGCCGGCGCAGATCGACGCGTTCGGCATTACCCCTGCCTATCGCAGTTTTACCAAAAATCTGGCGCAGGAGCGCGCGGTTCGCCCGGCTGCGCTACGTGACGTCATGGAATTTCCCGTCGACGTCAGCACAGCACAGAGCAAAGCCGATTTCGACCGCTTACTCGGAAGCCAAAACCTACCGGGGAACAACAACTTTTTGATTCGCGGCCTCAGCGTTACTCAAAGCAACGGCGCGGTGTTCCGGATCGAACTGACGTCCGATAACAATGCAACACGGCTAAAAGAACTCGCGGAACATTTTAAAGCCCGCTTCTTAGGACAGGATTTTGCGGCGTCGATAGAAGACGGCAATCTCAACATCCGCGTCAACGATAGCGACAGTCTGTTGTACCACTACTTGAGCAAGGTAAAACCCGGCCGAGAACGGATAGCGCTGGATCAGGTACAACCGGCTCACCAAATCACCCCGACCCTGGCTTCCGGCGCGATGAGCCACGGCGCGTTGTTGGCCGAAGCCCACGAAGCCGTCGCCCAGGGCACCAACATCGCCGGCGGCATGAGCAACTCCGGCGAGGGCGGCGAACACTCCAGCCGCTTCGGCACCATACGCTCCAGCAAGATCAAGCAATTTGCGTCCGGCCGCTTCGGCGTTTGGGCCGGCTATTTAGCCGACCCGAATCTGGAAGAAATCGAAATCAAGATCGGCCAAGGCGCAAAACCCGGAGAAGGCGGCCAACTACCAGCGCCTAAGGTCTCGGTGGAAATAGCCGCTTTACGCGGCGGCACGCCGAAAGTCGAACTGGTCAGCCCGCCGCCGCATCACGACACCTATTCGATCGAAGACTTGGGCCAGCTGATCCACGACGCCAAAGCCGCCCGCGTTCGGGTGATCGTCAAACTGGTATCCTCAGAAGGCATAGGCACTATCGCGGTCGGCGTCGCCAAAGCCGGCGCCGACGTGATCAACGTAGCCGGCAATACCGGCGGTACCGGAGCGGCAGCGGTCACCAGCTTGAAAAATACCGGCCGCTCTCCGGAAATCGGCATCGCCGAAGTGCATCAAGCGCTGGCGGTCAACGGCTTGCGCGACAAAGTCGTCCTGCGTTGCAGCGCCGCCCACCAAAACGGCGCCGACGTAATCAAATCGGCCATACTCGGCGCGGACTCCTTCGAATTCGGCACCACGGCGCTAATGATGCTGCGCTGCGTGATGGCCAAAAACTGCAACATACGTTGTCCGGCCGGTTTGACCACCGCCCACGAAGAGTTCAAAGGCGACCCGCGGGTATTGGCTCAATATTTCATGAATTTGGCCCACGAAGTGCGCGAAATTTTGGCGGATTTGGGCTACCAAAGTTTGAAAGAGATTCGCGGCAAAACCGAATTGCTGCATCTGATCAATCACCCAAGCATGATAGGTCAGTTGCACTTGCAAAAATTGCTCGCCGAAGTCCAAGAAGTCAAAATTGAAAAGCCGATCTATCTGGAAAAAAACTTTGCCATCGACGACCTGATCTTCGCTCGGGTGAAATCCGAGCTGTTCGACAAAGGCCGTAACGCTATCGTGATCGAAGGCAGCGAATTCAAATTGAACAACCGCAACAAAAGCGTAGGCGGACAAACCGCCATCGATTTGGAGCGGCTACTGCAATACGAATTGTCGGCAGAACAAATATCCGCAAGCAAAATCATCTACACCAACCAGCACGGCCGGCGTTATCTGGCCGACGACACCATCACCGTCCGCACCTACGGCTCGGCCGGCCAGAGCTATGCCGCTTTCAACAACGACGGGTTGCGCATGGAACACACCGGCACCTGCAACGATGGCGTCGGTAAAACCGCATGCGGCGGCACCATCGTGGTTAAATCGCCGGGCGGTGGCTCCAGTCAAGCCGGTGAAAACGTGTTAATCGGCAATTTCGCCCTGTTCGGCGCGTCCGGCGGCAAAACCTTCATCAACGGAGAAGCCGGCGACCGCTTTGCGGTACGTAACTCCGGCGCGATGGCGGTGGTGGAAGGCGTGGGCGATTTCGCCTGCGAATACATGATCAACGGCGCGGTATTGAATTTAGGCGGTTTCGGCAAGGGTTATTGCACCGGCATGTCCGGCGGCAACGCCTATCAATACGATCCACACGATCGTTTGGAAGCCCTGTACGATAAAACGTCCGTCACCCTGCATCGTTTGACCGAAGACAGCGAAATGGCGCAAGCGCATGAGCAATTTATTTTGTACATGCTGCAGCAGCACATCGAACACACCGATTCGGAAACGGCCAAACGCATCATGGCTAATTGGCCTGTAGAGCGTCAATTTTTCAAATTTGCACTACCGACTTGGTTGAACCGTACCCAAACCGCCGACTATTTACAACAAAGCATGGACCGCAAAGCCATGATCGAAGAACTGTCGGTGGCGTTCGCTCAACAGCAAATCGAGCAAATCAAACGCGCCTACCTATCCGGTGCCGCGTTATTCGGCGGCGCCATCCCGGCTTATGGCGAAACCGACACCGAGTTGACGCTGAAATTGATCAATAGCTACGCAGTGATCGACAAAGCTCAGCAAATCGCCAAGGATCAGCTCGACAAGTCCGGATTGCCGGTGACACCGGCCTTGATCGATAAACACGCCTATAAACTGATCACCGAAAGGCCGCGCAAATTGCAAGATGCGTTAATCAAAAACATCCGCGAAGCGTATAGCCAATACGACGACAAGCAACTGGCCGCGTTAATGGCGCAAAAACGCTTGACGGATTACAAAACCACATTGATGTTGCGCGATGTGCAAAGCATCTATTCAATCGGCTCCACCGCTTGGATCATTCAACAAAACCGAATCAATCGGACAGCATTGGCCGAGGTGCCCTCGGTCGACAAAAATTTGGCGAGCTTGGAAAGCTTAGCCATCGTAAAGGAAATGCTGGACAGCGAAATAGCATAGCCTTAAATTCCGGTTGGCAATGCCGGCATTCTCCGGCTCTCGTCGCCCGGCGACGGGGCCGGCGATTAAGTGCGGTTAAACATTCAGCGACACACAGCGAGTATTGATTTGTAAAGCGACCGGGTCTGTTTGACACGACCCCATTGGTATAGAAATGAAATCACCTTTTATTCCCGAAAACGCCCCTTTTAGTGAAATTCAGCGCGCTTGGCTAAGCGGATTTTTTGCCGGCATGCATAGCCACATGATCCAGAGCGCCGGCAGCGTCAACCCCGCAAATGCCCGAACTTTGCACATCTTGTACGGTAGTCAAACCGGTAATTCGGAATCCCTGGCCCACGATACCGCCGCCAGAGCCAAAAGCCACGGCTTGCTGCCGGTCGCGAAAAGCATGGATGAAGTGGAAATCGGCCAGCTGGCGCAAATGGAATATTTGCTGATCATTACCAGCACCTATGGCGAAGGGGCGATGCCCGACAATGCCGAAATGCTGTGGGAGGCGGCCAACGGCGATAACGCGCCGCGCCTGGAAAACGTCAAATACTCGGTACTGGCTTTAGGCGATACCAGCTACGATTTGTTTTGCCAAGCCGGGATAGATTGGGATAACCGGCTGAGCGCATTGGGGGCCAAGCGGATTTTCGATCGGGTGGATTGCGACGTCGACTTCGAAACTCCGGCCGAAAAATGGATTAGCGAGGTCATCCCACTGATGGCCGAAGGTGCCGCCACCGTCGCCGTGGTCGATACTGGCAGTCAAGACAACGGTAAACCGGCCTACAACCGCAAAAATCCATTCCCGGCCAAACTGCTGGCCAACCGTCTGTTGACCGCGGAACATTCGTCGAAGGAAACCCGCCATTACGAAATCTCGATTGCCGGGTCCGGACTCAGCTACGAAGCCGGCGACGCCCTGTGCGTCGTACCGACCAACTGTCCCGACCTTGTCGCACAAATCGTCAAGGCACTAGGTTGTACCGGCAGCGAGGACGAGCCGGTCGGCGGCGAATTGATGCCGCTGTCCGAAGCCTTGCGCACCCATTTCGAAATCAAAACCCCCAGCAAGGAATTGGTCGAGGAAATAGCCAGACGCTCGGGCGATCAACAGTTGAACGCCCTTCTGCAAGCCGGCGATAAAGATCAACTGTCCGACTATCTTTGGGGTCGAGACACCCTGGATTTGCTGTTACAGTTCCCGTCCGTCGAATTATCCGCCGCGGAATTCCTGGCCTTGCTGAAACCTTTGCAGCACCGTGCCTATTCGATCTCCTCCAGCAGCAAGCAACATCCGGACGCGGTTCATCTGACCGTCGCCAGCGTTCGTTACGACGCACACGGCCGCCATCACAAAGGGGTTTGCTCCACCTATCTGGCGGACTTGGTCGACGCAGACAGCGACGTGAAGATTTTTTTCACCCCAAACAATAACTTTCGGGTTCCTGCCGACGATAATTTACCGATGATCATGGTAGGCCCCGGCACAGGGATTGCGCCGTTCCGCGCTTTTTTGCAGGAACGCCGCGCCCGCAACGCCAATGGCAAAAATTGGTTATTCTTCGGCGATCGTAACGCAGCCACCGATTTCATTTATCGCAACGAAATCGAAGACATGCAAGCTACAGGCATTTTAACCCGCCTGGATTTAGCTTTCTCCCGCGATCAAGAACAGAAAATCTACGTGCAAGATCGTATGAAGGAACACGGTGCCGAGCTGTTCGCCTGGCTAGAACAAGGTGGCTATTTTTTCGTCTGCGGCGACGCTTACCGGATGGCTAAAGACGTCGACCAAGCCTTGCACGACATCATTAGGGAACACGGCAAACTGACGCTGGTCGACACTGTCGAATACGTCAATAATTTGAAAAAAGAAAAACGTTACGTCAGAGACGTTTATTAAAGCGCCGGCGAAAATCAGGGGGGATCAAGCCGTTGCATCCCCCGCTTCTCAAACCGAACGGCTTAAGGTTTTCCTGTCGTCGGCGAGTTAACTAAACACTCGCCTTTCCTATGGGCCTTTGTGTATCGAGTCTATTATGCAAAATCATGGGCGCCAATCCGGGACTATTCCCCGCGCGTTTTATCTGATGCTGTTGGCATTACTGCTGTTTTCCGCGCAAACCGAATCGGCAACCGATAACGCCGGTGCAAAAGACGCAACGGCCGATGCGCTCAAAACCCTCATCGCCGGCAAACGCAATCCGCTGCTGAGTTCGCCGGATTTTTCCCCACTCGCCGAACAGCTAGCCTCACTATATCGGCAAACCGGTTACCAACTGCTCTGGTTACCCCCAAATCGAAATCATACGGCGGTCGAACAAGGTCTGACGATGATTGCCCAGGCCTTTGCGGACGGACTCGACCCGCGCTATTACGATGCCGAACTGCTGCGGAAAAATTTGACCCTGGCCGGCTCGATAGCGACCGGCGCCGTGCAAGAACTGGCAGAATTCGACACCGCTTTTTCCATCGCTTTTTTGCGCTACGCCAACGACTTGCATTTTGGCAGGGTCAGCCCGCAGCAACTCGATTATCCGCAAACCTTCGGCAAAAACCGAACCCTCGACATTCCGGCGTTGCTGGCGCAAGCGCTCGAACATCAAACGCTCAATAAACTGCCGGACCAACTGCGGCCGAAATTCAAACAATACCGGCAATTACAAAACGTATTAGCCGCTTACCGAAAGTTACCCAAAGAAGCCAACCGGGAAGCCTTGCTGTTCAATGCATCACTGCATCCGTTCGAGACTCACCCGCAAATGCCATTGCTACGGCAACGTTTAATTCAAGCCGGCGCGATGAGCCCGCAATCGCTCGCAGAAGACACAATCTATTCGGAAGTGCTGCAACAAGGCGTAAAAAACTTTCAACTGCAGAACGGCTTGCTGGCCGACGGCATCATCGGCACGGAAACCGCCGCTAAATTGAACGAAACGCTGCAACAAAAAATCTTGCAGATCGAACTGGCTTTGGAGCGCTTGCGCTGGCTGCCGGACGACATCGACGGTCCGCTGATTATTGTCAACATCCCGGCTTTTCAATTATGGGCCTTCAACGATAACGACGATAGCGAACCGTTGAATCTGAAAGTCATCGTCGGCAAAGCGCTGCAGAACCCAACGCCGGTGTTGTTCGAAAAAATGCGTTATCTGGAATTCATGCCCTACTGGAACATCCCGCAAAGCATTCTCGATAAGGAAATTCTCCCCAAACTATACGAAGACATCGGCTACTTGGAGAGCCAGGACATCGAGCTGGTGGAACGTAACGAAAGCGACGCCGACTCCTGGGACAGCGTATTCGAAGACCTGAAAAGCGGCCGGGTTCGGGTCAGACAACGCCCCGGCAAAAATAACCCGCTGGGCAAAGTCAAATTCGTCTTTCCCAATAAAGAAGACGTGTATTTGCACGACACCTCATCGCCCAGACTATTCGAACGCAGCCGCCGCGATTTCAGCCACGGCTGCGTGAGAGTTGCCCAAGCCGATAAATTGGCCGAATTCGTATTAAAAAACCAACCGGACTCCGATTGGAATAACGAAAACATTCTGCAAGCCATGTCGGACAGCAAAACCCGCCGCGTATCCTTAAAAAATCCTATCCCTGTGTTATTCATCTATTCGACTTCTTTCGTCGATCAGCAAGGCCAAGTCCATTTTTATCGGGACATCTATCAACAAGATCAGCTGTTACTGAAAGCCTTGGACAAAAACCTCGACCAGTCCGGACAAAATATATTGAGCGTAAAATCGCAGGGTTAAGGCGATTGCCAACATAAATGTAACCGAATGCCCCGGGATTGTTGTTCAGCTCAAAGGCGTCAGCCGGATAGTTTTTTCGCAGGAAAACGCCTCCCCCAACAATCGTCAATCAAGGGCTTGCTAACAAACGCCGTCGCCCGCCCGTGATCAGCAAGCCGAGAACAAACGCGGGATGCGACTTGGCTAAACCGAACACAAGAATCCTGTTGCTAAGCGGGGAGCAAAAAAATATAATCGCGGCTTTTTTTTAGCTCCGTCCGAACTTGTAACTCCTTCTTGCTCTTAACAAAATGACCACACACCTTATGCCTACCTATGCCCGGCAAGCAGTGAAATTCGAGCGCGGCGAAGGCGCTTGGTTATGGGATTTGGACGGAAACCGCTATTTGGATGCGGTCGCCGGCATCGCGGTCTGCAACTTGGGACACGCCCATCCGGCGGTGCACGAAGCCCTTTGCCGACAAAGCCAGCGCTTGATTCATAGTTCCAACTTATACGGCGTCCAATTGCAAGAAGACTTGGCCGATAAGCTGTGCCAACTGAGCGGGATGCACAACGCCTTTTTTTGCAATTCGGGGGCGGAGGCCAACGAAGCCGCCATCAAAATCGCCCGCAAATACGGCCACGACAAAGGCATCGCCGAACCCATAGTTGTGACTATGGATAAAAGCTTTCACGGCCGCACCATGGGTTCGTTAAGCGCGACCGGCAATCTTAAAATCAAACAAGGTTTTGCTCCGCTCTTACCCGGATTCGCTCACGTCCCTTATAACGACATCGGTGCGATCCGCGCCGCGGTACAAAACAACCCCAACGTCGTAGCCATATTGGTCGAACCGATACAAGGCGAAGGCGGAGTCAACATCCCGGCCGCCGATTATTTAAACCAGATTCGCGGTTTATGCGATCAATTCGACTTGTTGCTGATGTTGGATGAAATCCAAACCGGCATAGGCCGTACCGGTCGTTTCTTCGCCTATCAGCACAACGGCATTCTGCCCGACGTTTGTACCTTGGCCAAAGCCTTGGGCAACGGCGTGCCAATAGGCGCCTGTTTAGCCAGCGGCAAAGCCGCATCGGTGTTGACAGCCGGCAATCACGGCTCGACTTTCGGCGGCAACCCGTTGGCCTGCAGCGCGGCGCTCGCAGTATTGGACACCTTGACGCATAGCGATTGGGTGCAACAAGCCGAAATCAAAGGCGCACAAATTTGTAACGCTATCGCCGAACAAACCGCCGGCAATCCGCATGTCGTATCGATCAGACATAAAGGCCTGATGATAGGCATAGAACTGGATAAACCCTGCGGCGCGCTGGTGGGGATGGCCCTGCAAAAGCATTTGCTGATCAACGTCACTGCAGACAACACCATCCGCTTGCTGCCGCCCCTGGTCATAGACGACCGGCAAATCGCCCAACTAACGGACACGCTATCCGCGCTCATCCAAGCATTCACCGTTACCCCATGAAACCCATCAGACATTTCACCAGCCTGCTCGATTTGACCGGCAGCGAGTTACGCACTCTGATTCAGCGGGCCATCGAATTGAAAAATCATCGCGACCCCGACTTTCAACCTTTGAAAGGCCGAGTGTTGGCGATGATCTTCGAAAAATCGTCCACGCGTACCCGAATTTCCTTCGAATCCGGCATGGTGCAATTCGGTGGCAGCGCGATTTTTCTATCGCCGCGCGACACCCAATTAGGCCGCGGCGAACCCCTGGAAGACAGTGCGAAAGTCATCTCCAGCATGGTCGATTGCATCATGTTGCGTACCCACAAACACGAAACGGTCACCACCTTCGCCCGACACTCGCGGGTTCCGGTCATCAACGGCTTAACCGATTTGCTACACCCCTGCCAGCTGTTGGCCGATATGCAGACCTATTTCGAACGGCGCGGCGACATCGCCGGTAAAACCGTGGCCTGGATAGGCGACGGCAACAATATGTGCCATTCCTATATCAACGCCGCCAGACAATTCGACTTCAAATTGAACATCGCTTGCCCGGACGATTACCGGCCGTCAAGCGCCATCGTCGAACCGGCTACCGACCGAGTCGCCTTTTGCGCCTCGCCCGAACAAGCCGCTCAAAATGCCGACCTGGTCGTCACCGACGTCTGGGCCAGCATGGGCCAGGAAGAGGAACAAAAAAAACGCGAAGTGGCGTTTCGCCACTTTCAAGTCAACACGCAAACCATGCAAGCCGCGCATCCGGACGCCTTGTTTATGCACTGTTTGCCGGCTCATCGCGGCGAAGAAGTCAGCGCCGAGGTGATAGACGGCCCGCAAAGCGTGGTATTTCCGGAGGCCGAGAATCGCCTACACGCGCAAAAAGCGCTGTTGGAATTTCTCATCTGTGGATAATTTCGATAAAATCGTCGGCTTATTGTCGATCTCATAAAGAGCCTTGCCGTGAAAAAATGCATACTCCGCCTACTGATTTTCATCGCCGGCAGCGGTTTGGCACATGCCAGAACGGGTTACGTAACCGACAGCGTAGACCTGCCCATACGTAGCGGCGAAAGCGAACGCAGCCGCATCGTGCGCATGCTGCCTAACGGCACGCCGCTAAACATCCTGGGCGACAACACCGAAAACGGCTACACCTACGTGCAAGCCGCCAACGGTGCCGAAGGTTACATACTCACCCGCTACATCAGCAAGGAACCCAGTGCCAAAGCGCAATTGGAAGCGCTGAACAAAAAGCTGGAAACCTTGCAGGAAGAAAACAAAGCCTTAAAAACCTTGCAAGTCGGCAGCGAAGAAATGGGTAAGGAAAAAGACCGCCTAGGCACCGAATTGGCCGAACTGCAACAGACAGCCGCCAACGCCATCCAACTGAAACAACAACGCGACCAATTGCAAGAACGGGTAGTGACCGTCGAACGGGAATTACAGCAATTGAAACGCGAAAACCAAGCGTTAACCGACAGCACCAATCAAGACTGGTTTTTGTACGGCGGCGGCTTGGCGCTGTTCGGCGTATTATTAGGCTACATTCTACCCAAGCTTAGCTGGCGCCGCCGCTCCAGCGGCTGGGACACGTTTTAGCCGCCTACCAACCATGATTCGCCACCGCCGTTAACCGGCACCCCCGCTTTGCCGAGCCCGCGCAAGGCAACATTCGATTCATTCATTATTCGACGTAAAGCCATGACCGACAAAACCCGCCAATTTTCCTCGCTCGTCGTCGACGGCATGGAGCGCGCGCCCAGCCGCGCCATGCTGCACGCCGTCGGCTTCAACAACGAAGACTTCGCCAAACCGCAAATCGGCGTTGCGTCGACCTGGAGCATGGTTACGCCCTGCAACATGCACATCAACCACCTGGCCGACGACGCGGCACGCGGGGTGGACGCTGCCGGCGGCAAGGCGGTGATATTCAACACCATTACCATCTCCGACGGCATCTCGATGGGTACCGAGGGTATGAAATACTCGTTGGTGTCGCGGGAAGTGATTGCCGATTCGATCGAAACCGTAGTCGGCTGCCAAGGCTTCGACGGCGTGGTCGCCATCGGCGGTTGCGACAAAAACATGCCGGGCTGCATGATTGCGCTGGCCCGTCTGAACCGGCCGGCCATCTTCGTCTACGGCGGCACCATCCTGCCCGGCTGCCACAACGATAAAAAGCTGGACGTGGTGTCGGTGTTCGAAGCGGTCGGCGCCCGCGCCAACAACCAGATCGACGACGCCGAGTTGGCGGCCATCGAAGCCAAAGCCATACCGGGCGCCGGCTCCTGCGGCGGCATGTATACCGCCAATACCATGGCGTCGGCGATAGAAGCGTTGGGTATGAGTCTGCCGAACAGTTCGGCACAAGCGGCAATCTCCAACGACAAAAAACTCGATTGCGAGCGCGCCGGTGCGGCGGTGCTGGAACTCTTGCAAAAAGACATCAAGCCACGCGACATCATGACCAAAGCGGCCTTCGAAAACGCCATTACCGTGGTGATTGCGCTGGGCGGTTCCACCAACGCAGTGTTGCATTTATTGGCGATGGCCAACGCCACCGGCGTCGATTTGACGCTGGACGACTTTACCCGCATCGGCGCCAAAGTCCCGATGCTGGCCGACCTGAAACCCAGCGGCAAATACCAAATGGCCGAATTGGTGGAAATCGGCGGCATTCAACCGTTGATGAAAGAATTGTTGAACATCGGCCTGCTACACGGCGACTGCCTGACCGTGACCGGCAAAACTTTGGCGGAAAATCTGGCCGGCGTCCAAGACTATCCGGCCGGACAAGACATGATCCGCCCGCTGGACAACCCGATCAAGAAAGACAGTCATTTGGCGATTTTGTACGGCAATCTGGCGGCGCAAGGCGCGGTGGCCAAAATCACCGGCAAGGAAGGTTTGGTGTTTACCGGCAAAGCCAAAGTGTTCGACGCCGAAGAACAAGCCTTGAAAGCGATTTTGGACGGCAGCATCGTCAAGGGCGATGTGATCGTGATCCGCTACGAAGGTCCAAAAGGCGGCCCCGGCATGCGGGAAATGCTGTCTCCCACCTCGGCGATCATGGGTAAAGGCCTGGGCAAGGACGTCGCGCTGATCACCGACGGCCGTTTCTCCGGCGGCACCCATGGCTTCGTGGTCGGCCACATCACCCCGGAAGCGCAGGTCGGCGGCACGCTGGCCGTCGTGCAAGACGGCGATCAAATCACCATAGATGCCGAAACCAAGCAATTGACCCTACACGTCAACGAGCACGAAATCGCCCGTCGTTTCGAAAAGTGGCAAGCGCCCGCCCCGCGCTACACCCGCGGCGTATTGGCCAAATATGCCAAATTGGTCAGTTCGGCTTCGCAGGGCGCGGTCACCGACAATTTGGACTAAGCCGACGCCGCGCCGGCGGAGTGCGAGGGCCGCCGCATCGCCCTCACCCGCCTGGCGCGCCGAGTGCAATCGACCGGGTCAGCGCCGTTTCAGGCCCATGCCGCCTAGCAAGGCCGAAGTAAACAACCAAACCACACCTGGCAAGTCGCAACCGGCACTTCCAGACAGGGCCGGTATCAAATTCATTTTCCGCACTGCGTTATTTCGCATGTTGACTCCGCGTATCGTTCTAACGGGCATAGCAACTGTAACGTTAACCGGCCGCGTTTAGCCGCCTTCGGTTAACTAAGCGCTAAAACACTGAATAAATCCGCGGGTTTCAGTTAACATAGCGGCTGCAGCTCGGCTCAAGCGGCGAACATACCTCTAACACGGTAACGCCCATCTTTAGTGCATCTACGGTGAAACACCTATTCAACAGCGCATGCTCATCATGGCAAATCTCTCGTTTAGAACGGTTTAATCCGGTAAATGCCACGATTTAAAAAACCACAACGTCCCGACGTGCTAAGGCGTTTTATCGACGCTGCCTATGCTGCATTCAACAAGCGCGGCACCGCCTGTCGGCTAACGGTTTCAATGCATATATCCCCATCGAATTCGGACATTCCCGCGCCATGAAACGCTTTTTGCTGCAGTTGCTGGAAATCTGGAAACAAAAACTGAAGATTTATTTTTTTGCCGCCTGGATAGGCGCCGGCATGGGCATTTTCCTATTGGCGCCCAGCTACGACTACATCAGCTCCAGAGAGCGCAACGCCGACCCGCTATCGTCTATCGAATTCGTCCTGACCCAATTTTCGGAAGTCGTCACCGGACAGATCAACCAAAACAACATCATCGTGTTTTACGCCGAAATCGGCGCCTTGCTCGGTTTGTTGTCGCTGGGTTTTTACCAGGTGTTGCACAAACGCCTGCTGGATTTGGACGCATTGAAGGCCGAACTGGACAAAGATTTGCCCTCCATTGTCCGTCAAGGCGAAGGGCCGTTGTTGGAATTCAAATCGTCGCTGCGCTGGGACCTGCAGGAATTGCGGGTCAACCGCAATCTGGAAATGGTGATCATGAAAACCTTGGCGGGTTTTTTCAACAGTCACCTCGGCGGCACCTTGTTGATAGGCGTGGCGGATAACGGCGAAATCCTGGGTTTGGAGCCCGATTACCAAACCTTGAAACGGCCGGACCGCGACGGCTTCGAACAAGCCTTGATGACCGGCATTTCCGCCAATTTAGGCGCGGATCTCTGCCCTAGCGTGCACGTGCTGTTTCACGTCGTTGACCATAAAGACGTGTGCCGGGTTATCATTTCCCCGGCCATTCGACCGGTATTTCTAAACCAGGGCAATACCCCGAAATTTTTCGTGCGCACCGGCGGCGGCACCCGCGATCTCAACATACAAGAAGCGCTGGATTACGTAGCAGGCCGCTGGAAAACCACCGCGTTACGCAGCCGAGTCTAATAACAACAATAGCTGACATGACCTCTTCTTCAAAACATGCTTTATCGCCGGTGGCATTATTCGCCACCACCTTGTTCCTCAGCGCGATGCTGATGTTCGTGCTGCAACCGCTGTTCGGCAAATTATTACTGCCTCTGCTGGGCGGCACGCCGGCGGTCTGGAACACCTGCATGGTGTTTTATCAGACACTGTTGTTCGGCGGTTATTGGTATGCCCATCGCTTGAGTAGCCGGGCCGGCGACTTGCGGCAAATTCAGATTCACACCGCACTGATGATATTCAGTGTCTTGGTATTGCCGGTGGCCCTGCCGGAACAAGCCGAGCCGCCCACCGACGGCAATCCCGCGTTTTGGCTGATCCGCACTTTGTTCGTTGCAATCGGTCTGCCGTTTTTCGTGGTCTCCGCGACGGCGCCGTTACTGCAAAAATGGTTCTCTCACTTGGGCCACCGCAGCAGCAGCGACCCTTACTATCTATACGCCGCCAGTAATGCCGGCAGCTTGCTGGCCTTGCTGAGTTATCCTTTTTTGCTGGAACCCAATATCGGTTTGGCCGATCAACGGCTGCTCTGGAGCATAGGTTACGGCTTGCTATGCCTGCTAATCTTGTCCTGCGCTCTAGCCCTGTGGCGCAAACATCCGGAATTACCAAGCGACGATGGCGCGGATGCCGAAGCGGATCCTGAAACCGACCTGCCGCCGCCCGGGCGTTGGCAGGAACTGCATTGGCTGGCTCTGGCTCTGGTGCCGTCCAGCTTGTTATTGGGCCTGACACAATACATCAGTACCGACATCGCCGCGGTTCCGCTGCTGTGGATAGTGCCGCTGACCTTGTACCTGCTGAGTTTCATTCTGGTATTTTCCAAATGGGCCGCTTGCATACACCCCGCCATGCTTGCCGCTCAACCGGCGGTACTTTTGCTGTTCATCGCTTATTCCTTCATTAATCCGGCGGTGCTGCCTTATTGGCTGGATCTGATTCTGCATTGCTTGGCGTTCTTTCTGGCCGTCATGGTCTGCCACGGCGAATTGGCCAAACAACGGCCGCCGGCTCGTTACCTAACCCGGTTTTATTTGATCATGTCGTTTGCCGGCATGTTAGGCGGTCTGTTCAATACCTTTGTAGCGCCGTTTATATTCAACGCGGTCTACGAATATCCGATCATGATAGTGGCCGCACTGTTACTAAGGCCGGGTTTCCGCAGCGGCCGCTGGTGGTGGCAAACCATATTCCCGCTTGTCCTTTTGGCATTGGGTTTTGGCATCTACTTCGGCAGCGACGACTTGTTTCAGTATCTCGACGTCATCGGCGGCGCCTTGATCCTGCTGGCCGGCCTGACCTATTCCGTACGACACCACCCGCTGGGACTCGGACTTTTAACTGCGGTGATCCTGATATTCGCACTAGGCTTGCATAGTTTGGCCAGCAACACCTTGTTTCAAGAACGGACTTTTTTCGGCGTGTTGTCAGTACGCGCAACCGTGATAGCGGACGAACGCAGCCGGCCGGAAAAAGTTCACGAACTGTACCATGGCACTACCAAACACGGCGCCGAACGTTTGACCGCCAGCCAGATCACCACGCCTTTAACCTATTACAGCCGCCCTGGTCCTATCGGCCAGTTGTTCGCCGAATTCGACGATCAAAACGGCAACTGGCGGATAGGCGCGGTCGGCCTGGGCGCGGGTGCCTTAGCCTGCTACGCCAAACCGGAACAAAACTGGAGTTTCTACGAAATCGATCCTTTGGTGGTCAAAGTCGCGCAAGACCCGACCTGGTTTCATTATCTGCAACGCTGCAACCCGCAAGCGCACATGGTCATCGGCGACGCCCGCTTATCCCTGGAAAAAGAAAGCGAGCAAAGTTTCGATTTATTGATCATGGATGCCTTCAGCTCCGACGCGGTGCCTACCCATTTGCTGACCCGGGAGGCCTTGCAACTTTATTTGAACAAATTGAAGCCGGACGGCCTGCTGGCATTTCATATCACCAACCGCCACCTGGCTTTGAAAAAAGTTTTGGCCGACCATGTCGAAAGCCAAAAACTCGCCGGCTTGCTTCAAGAGTTCAAACCGGAAACCGACATACCCTTGGTAGTCGCTACCGACTGGGTGGTGATCGCTAAAAACCCGCAGCGCCTGGACAAGCTGCAACACAGTCCGCTCGGCCATTGGCAAAAATTGCCGCTAACCTTCGGTCTAAAACCCTGGACGGACGACTTCACCCACATCATAGGCATTTGGAAATAGGACACAGCATGCAAATAACGGAATTAGCCCGCTTATGCGGCGCCGAAACACGCGGCGACGGCGGCGTGGACATTTTATCGGCCGCCGACATCATGTCGGCCCAAGCACACCAAGTCACGGTACTCAGCGACGGCAAATACAAAAAATATCTGAAAGATTGCCGCGCATCGGCCTGTTTCATTTCCGAAGCGTTACTGGACGCCGATGTGCCGGCCGGCTTAACCCTGTTGGTTTGCGCAGACCCGGAAATCAGCTTCATTGACGCCGTCAAAGCCCTGCACCCGGAACCGGCTCTCGAGAGGCAACTATCGGAACGTGCCGCCATCGCCGCCAGCGCCGAACTCGGCAGCGACGTACACGTAGGGCCGTTCGCCAGCATAGGTCAACATAGCCGGGTCGGCGACGGCAGCACCATAGACGCCAATGCCCATATCGGCAATCAGGTGGTGATCGGCAAAAATTGCCGGATTTACCCGAACGCGGTGATCTACGATCGCACCCAAATCGGCGATAACGTGACCATTCATTCCGGGGCCATCATAGGCGCCGACGGCTTCGGCTATAAATACCGCGGCAACCGGCACGTCAAAGTCCCGCACGTCGGCAACGTGGTCATAGAAGACAACGTGGAAATCGGCGCCAATACCTGCGTAGACCGCGGCGCTTTGGGTTCCACCCGCATCGGCTGGGGCAGCAAAATCGACAACTTGGTGCAGCTGGGCCACAACAATCAGGTCGGCAAAAACGTCATCGTCTGCGGACAATGCGGCATCTCCGGATCGTGCGAGATCGGCGATGGCGCTATCTTGGCAGGCAGCGTCGGCGTGGCGGACCATGTCAAAATAGGTAGTCGGGCGGTGGTGATGGCGCGCAGCGGCGTCTCGCAAGACATAGCGCCCGGCAGCCAAGTCTGGGGCAGCCCGGCCAAAGACCGCAAAGTGATCTGGCGCGAATTGGCCGCGCTGGCTAAACTGCCGGAATTGTTGCAAAAAGTCAAAGACCTGGAAAAGCGCTTAAATCAATTAGAATCCTAAACCCTCTTGCCCGGAGCCCGCCATGAAGGATAAACAACGCGTCGCCGAACATGCCGCCCAATTGATTCAAGCCGATATGCTGGTCGGATTAGGCACAGGTTCCACCGCCAATTTTTTTATCGAAGCTCTGGCGCGCCGCCAGCAACAGGAAGGCTTGGCGCTAGAAGTCGTATCCAGCTCGGTGGTCAGCGCAATAAAAGCCCAGCAGCTAGGTCTCAAAATTCGCGGCATGGAACATATCAGCCGGCTGGACGTTTACGTGGACGGCGCCGACGAAGTCGCGCCGGATCTGACCTTGTTGAAAGGCCGCGGCTCGGACTTGGTACGGGAAAAACTGCTGGCCAAAGCCGCCAAGGCCTTCTGGGTATTGATAGATCCTAGCAAACGCGTGGAACGCATCGGCCAGAACTTCCCTATCCCGATAGAAGTGCTGCCGTTTGCCTGGCAATTGCTTAGCCGCAGCTTGGAACAAATCGGCGGTCAACCGAAGTTGCGCGCCAACGGCGACGGCTTGTTCGTCACTTCGTCGGGTAGTTTGGTGCTGGATACCGTATTCGATCCCGCACTGGACGGCAAGACCCTGAACGACCGTCTGAACGCGCTGCCCGGCATCCCCGAACACGGCATCTTCGCCGACCTGGCCACCGCGGTATTCTGCGGCCAAGACGGCGCGGTGCTGGAACACCGCGACTTGCCGCGGGTACCGCCGCGCCGGCCGGAATGAAGCAAGCCGTAACTTGCCGCCGGCCACCCCACCTCGCGATCGGGAATGAACCGTGCTTGCCCTGCTGGCCTGGGTAAACCGGTTTTCCGCCGTGCCGACCGATGACAAAGCGCCCCTTGGTGTATAAAGGCCGCGGCAGCGTCAGTAACGCAGCCGGCCGCTTCGAAAAGCAAACCACACGCTGGGAAGACGACGGCTGGAACGGTTTGGACGCGGATTTGCCGCCGCTAGCGACCGAGACCATCGTCGATACCAGCCGCAGCCTGATCACTTACAACCAATCGCCGGACATCCCGTTCGACCGCTCCATCAACCCTTACCGAGGTTGCGAACACGGCTGCATCTATTGTTTCGCCCGTCCCAGCCACGCCTACCTGGGCTATTCCGCCGGCTTGGATTTCGAAACCCGCATTCTGGTCAAACCGGACGCCGCCGCGATCTTGCGCGACGAACTCGGCCGGCGCAACTACCGCTGCGCTCCCTTGGCCTTGGGCACCAATACCGATCCTTACCAGCCTTTGGAACGGCAATTCGGCATCATGCGGCAGATATTGCAAGTCTTGGCGGAATGCCGTCATCCGGTGAGCATCGTCAGCAAATCCGCGCTGATCGAACGCGATATCGATATTTTGGCGGACATGGCGGCACAAGGACTGGCCTCGGTGTTCATCTCCATCACCAGTCTGGAGCGGGAATTGGCGCGTAAACTGGAGCCGCGTGCCGCCGCACCCCAGCGCCGACTGCAAACCGTAACCCGGCTGCGCGCCGCCGGCATTCCGGTAGGCGTCATGGTCGCTCCGGTCATACCGGTATTGACCGACCCGGAGCTCGAGCGCATCGTCCGCTCCGCCGCCGAAGCCGGCGCGCAAAGCGCCGAATACATTCTGCTGCGCTTGCCGTTGGAGGTAGCGGATTTATTCCGGGAATGGCTGCAGCAGCACTATCCGCTGAAGGCCGAACACTTGCTGAACCGGGTACGCGACAGCCGGGACGGCAAGGTTTACGACCCCAGCTTTCATCAACGCTTACGCGGCACCGGTGCCTACGCCGACTTGATCGGCCAACGCTTTCGCTTGATCAGCAAGCGCACGCAACTGCATACGGCGCTACCGGCTTTACGTTGCGATTTGTTTCGCAAACCCGCGCCGGGCGGACAAATGAGTTTCGATTGCTTCGATTGATTTCCAAGCGGGCATAAAAGCATGCAACCGCCAACGATTGCGACAAAGCCCGCCTAGCCTGTGGTCGCAAAGCCTATTGCCGATTGAAAATATGCTGCGGCGGCCAGCCTGCAGCATTTCTAACGCAAAGGCGCCCGACAATTCAAGCGACGGAATAGCCGGGCTAAATTTTGAATTTTTCTGTTGTTTGGCTGAGCGCCGCAGAGATTTCTTTAATCTGCTCGGCCAACAAGGCCGTTTCATCCGCCGCTATGCTATTGTTGATCGCACCGTGGGAGACCGTCACGATGTGTTGCGAAATATCCTTGGCCGCCAGTGCCTGTTCCTTAAGCACCCGGGTAATCTCGATCACAGCATCGCATACTTGGCTTGCTTCGGTTCGGATGCCTATCACGGAATCACCGGTCTTGTGTGCCAGCTTTACCCCTTCGGCGGCATTGACGACTGCCGTATCCATGTTGATTACCGCGTTTGCGGTTCCGGCCTGAATCTTGCCGATCATTGCGGCAATTTCACAGGTGGATTCCGCAGTCCTGACCGCCAGCTTGCGCACCTCATCCGCAACAACCGCAAACCCCCGCCCGCCGTCCCCCGCCCGTGCGGCTTCGATAGCCGCGTTTAAGGCCAGCAGGTTAGTCTGGGTGGCAATCTCTCGAATCACATTGACGATCCCGGTTATTTGTACAGACATCTCCTCCAGTTGCTGGATACTCTGGGCGGTCGTATGAACCGCTTCGCCTAGTTTGCGCATCTCCTCCGCGGCGTCATGGATGATTTGACCGCCGGTGTCCGCTACCGCCGAGGACCGTTCGCTTGCCGAAGTCACATTGTTGACCCTGTCTCCGATAGATTCGAACGATGCCAATAATTTCTCCGTTGCCTCGGACATGCTTGAAACCGCCTCGTATTGGGATACCGCAGTTTGCGCCCCATTTGTCGCGGATGCGCTGAGCCTGTTGGAAAATTGGGTAAGCACTTCCGAGTTACGCTTTAAGGTAGCGATTACCTCATGCTGGTTGTTGCGCATGATGGCTATCGAAGCCACCAACGCGCCGATTTCGTCGTCCAGACTGGCAGGAATAGGCTGGAGCAGGTTGCCTGTGGCTATGGCAATCGAAGTTTCCGCAGTCTGTTTTAGGGTAGCGGTGAGATAACGAATAACACTGATCGCGATCAGAAGAATCAGCATTACCCCGAGAGCGGAACTGAAAAGGATTTCTTCGCTTCCGGCATATTTCAGCGTCAGTGCCAAGATAAAGGCAATCGGCGCCAGCGTCATCAACCACAAACGTTGACAGATGTTCAATCTGTCGAGCGGGTTGAGCGATGCGTTGGCGACTCTGCCTTCGCGCAACTTGATTTTTTCCCCCTTGGCCATGCGTTTGTAGAGCGCTTGCGCCGAGCTTACTTCCTCAGTGGTCGGCATGACGCGCACGGAGGTGTAGCCGCTTTTATCCGGCAATGGTGTGATTGTTGCCCGCACCCAGTAGTAGCCGCCGTCCTTGCGACGATTCTTAATGATGCCACTCCATGGTTTGCCCCGTTTAAGGGTATCCCACAAATCTCTGAACGCTTCCTTCGGCATATCGGGGTGGCGCAATATGTTGTGCGGCTTGCCGATCAGCTCTTCCAGGCTATACCCCGAAGCCTGGACGAAGTCGTGATTGCAATGGGTGATGATGCTCTTCCCATCCGTGTGGGAAATAATGGTCATGTTGGGAGATAACTTGTACTCATCTTGCGCCATGGGTCGTGCTGTAATGAAGTTCGGGCAGGAAAGCATACGTAATTGAACCCCAAAAATAACCACCGCTATGTGGTATTTTTCTGGCTCATATATGCTAAATAAATGCAGACGAGGCGTTGGTTTGCGCTAGTTGCTTGTCAACAGACCGTGATCGATTGCAAATCGGGTGACTTCAGCGGTGCTGTGCAGACCTAACGTTGCCATCAGGTTGCGGCGATGCGAAATGACCGTTGCGGTAGACAGGTGCAAACGCCTGCCGATTTCCGCCGATGTCATACCGGAGGCAATCATACCGAGCACTTGCCGCTGCCGCTTCGTCAAGTTTTCGACCGATTTTTTTTCGTCCGCTTTGCCTAGCGAATGCGACGAACTCTCGCGGATCAGCGCTTCGATCCGCTTCAGCAAATTCAACCCTTCTTCATTCAGGCGCTTGCGCTGGCTGACATCCAGTATCGTACCCACCATACGCAGCGGGGCATTGTCTTTGAGCCTTCGAGTCACCTTGCCTCTGGCTTCGACCGAAACCCAATGGCCGTCCTTGTGCCGCAACTGGAGTTCACTCTCGAAACTAGCGGTTTCGCCGTGCAAATGAGATAAAAGTTTCTGTTTTAAAGCTTGTAGACCTTTGGGATTGATCAAATTCATCCAATCGGCTTCATCGTCGCCCAGCTCTGCTTTGGTATAGCCCAGCAATTCGAACCAGCGATTGCCCGCCGTGACTTTATGCTCAGGAATTTTCCAGTCCCATATGACCAGTTCCGATCCCGCCAGCGCCATTTCCAGACGTTCATCGCTTTCCCGCAGGTCGGACTCGATTTGCTTGAGGTCGGAAATGTCTTGTACCGTCCCGACCGCCCTGATTAGCTGCCCGTCAACATCGAATTGCAGATCGGCCATTGCCCTGATCCAGCGGATCTGGCCTTGCACCACGATGCGGTAGGTCATGTCATACGGTGCACCTCGCAAGGCGGCACGCCAAGCAATTTCAACGTTGCGTTGATCGTCGGGATGCACGCGCGCGAACCATTCAACGAATGTCGTTACCCCCGTATCGTCAAGATCGAACAATCGAGCCGTTTCTTTGGTCATACTGAAGGTTTCAGTATCGCTGCCCATCGCGAAACTACCGATTCGCGCGACCGACTGGGCACGTTGCAGCCTTTCCTCGCTTTCACGCAGGTTTAATTCAACCTGCTTGAGCTTGGTAATATCTCTGCCAACCGACTGAATTTCCTTGAGGACCCCATCAACGCCATAAAACCCTCGATTGACGAATTGCATCCAACGTACGTCGCCATTGCCGTCAAATACCCGGTTTTCGATGGTCACGACCGGATGGTCCTGCGACATTTCGCGGAGCTTGGCCTCGATCATCGGCAAATCGTCCGGATGAGCTATTGGTTGCCAGCAGTGATTACCCACCAATTCATCAGCGGATTTTCCAAATACCCGGCAATAGACGTCATTGACGAACAGGAAGGTGCCGTCCGGCAACAATCGACTGATCACCTCGATCTGATCTTCCACCACCGACCGATAACGCGATTCGCTCTCTTGCAGTTCCCGGGCCGTTCGGTACCACGCGGTTCTGTCGACGATGGCACCGACTATCGCGTCAGGCTCGCCCACAAGACTTGAAACATTGAACTCATACCAACCCGTCGTACCGTCCTTGCGTTGCTGCGGAATGGTTCCGGAGTAGCTGTTCCCGTTGGCGATCGCCGAATTCGCCTCACGTCGGAATGATTCATAGCTCTCTTGATCGAGAAACAGCATGCGGATGGGTTGCCCGATCAGTTCATCCGGGTCGTAACCCAAAATGCGGTGCAAGGCCGCATTGCCCCATACGATGCGCATGTCCTCGACTATTAAAAGAGCAACAAAATCGCTGTTCAGAATGGCGGCTGATTGGCCGATTGAATGCTTAAACACGAAGTAGCCTCGGCTTATGGGTAACAGGGAATTTTGGCAGATGAAGACGCTTTAACCGTCGAGTAATTGCTCCCTGCGCAGCTTACTCACGGCTTGCGCGGTTCCCCCCCAAATAGGACAGAGCGCCAATGCCAATTTTGGCGTTACGATAGTATGGCAGCTCGGAGAATAAGCTGCCTTTGGGTTGCTTGTTAATTGACCAACACAATGCCCCCGGTGTAACACGGTCGAACGCCGTATCCGGGGTTGACAAGCCTAACCGATAGGTCGGCGCCGGGAATCAACGCGCCGAGGCTATGACTGTTTATTCTTCTACGGCTTGCCCGGCCGCATCAAAATGCAACACGGTCAGTTCGCCGTCCGCATCGGTAATTTCGGCGCGTCTCAGTACGCCGCTGTCGTCGTATTGGTAGTCGTGCAGTAGTTCGGTTTCGCCGTATACCAGTTTTTCGCAGCGGATTAAACGCTGGTCGGTATCGAAATAGCCGCGAAAATAGGTATTGCGGTTAGCCAAACCGCTGCCTTCGAATTCGTTGACCAGCTTCAACGGCAGTTTTACGCCGCTATAGCTAATGAAATAACGGCAAGTGTAATCGTCCAAGTTCATAAAGATTTCGCATTGATAAAACCATACCAAAAGCAAGGTTTGTGCCTCGTGACCTTTGCGCTAAGACCAAGCTTGGCGGCGACCTCATGGAAATTGGCTGTCGGTTTAGCGGCCGAAAGTCGGAAAATTGTAGGACTTACTACATTGCTTCGCCGCCGCCGCCCCCAAGGTAAGGACTTTGTTGGCTGGCGCCGAATTTGCTTGAAGCCGGTTTTAAACTCGCTACGACATTATGAAACTGTTTCTCGATTGGTCGTCTTACGAAAACGCCGGGATGGGCGATGCGTATGCCGACATTCCCAAACACGGCGCCGATTTTGCCAAAGCCGTGGCTGTCTGCATCGGTAGCCGGCAATGCGAACAAAAATCCGCTAAAGGGGTGATGTGTCCGAGTTACCGGATCAGCGACAATCCGTTGCTGTCGCCCGGCGGCAGAGTCAAGTTATTGAAAGCGGCGTTGAACGCCGAAAATCCCCTGGCCTTGTTCGACAAAAGCCTGGAACAAGCAATGGCGCTGTGCGTGAGTTGTAAAGGCTGCAAACGGGAATGCGAAAACGAAGTGGATATGGCTTTGATCAAGGCCGAATTCTTGGCGCAAAAAACGGCGCAACAAGGCATACCGCTCAGGCGCCGCTTATGGGCCGAAACGCCGCGTTTGCTGGCGCTGCCGGGCGTACGCCGTCTGATCGCCCGGCGTAACGCCAGCCTCTGGCTGAGAGCACTGGGAGAAAAGTACTTGGGTATTAGCGCGGCGGCGCCATTGCCGTTACCCGCCGAGCGGGCGTTTCAGTGTAAACCCGCCCTAGCCGACCGGAATGATCGCTCCGTGGTGCTGTTCGTCGACACCTTCAGCCGCTATTTCAACCCCGCCGCTGCGGACGCCGCTGTGCGTTTGTTGGAATCCGGCGGTTACCGCGTGCACGTGGCCGGCGCGGAAGATAAAACCCGCCGTCCCTTGTGCTGCGGCCGCAGCTATTTTTCCAACGGTTTGATCGACCGGGCCAAGAGCGAGGCTCAGCGCTTGCTGGCAGCGTTGTTGCCGCACATCGACGCGGGCAGCACTATCATCGGCTTGGAACCGTCTTGTATCTTGAGCTTGCGCGACGAATACCTGAAATTGGGCTTGGGCGAACCGGCGCGCAAGCTAGCCGAAAAAGTTTTGTTACTGGAAGAGTTCATCGTCCGGGAGCAAACCGGCAACCGTTGGACCCTGCAGTTCGCGGCCATCCCCGCGCTGCCCAAAGTATTGATGCACGGCCATTGTCACCAGAAAGCGGTCGGGGCCGTCAAGTCCATGCGTAAGCTGCTCAAACAAATTCCCGGCTTGCAATTCGAGTTGATCGAGTCGTCGTGTTGCGGCATGGCCGGCAACTTCGGCTTGGAGGCCGAACATCACCCGCACGCCCAACAAATGGCGGAATTAGCGTTATTCCCCGCCTTACGGTCCACACCCGAAGCCGTCTTGCTGAGCAACGGATTTTCCTGTCAGCAACAAATCGCCAACGGCGGTTTCAGCCAACCGTTGCATTTAGCCGAATTGCTTTGTCTTGCCTTACCTTCCCCGGAGTCGTGTTCATGAAACTAATCATAGAAAAACGCCATCTCGAACCCTTGATGTCGGAACATCCGCGTTTGCATAGCCTGTCCGAGCATTTACGCTTCGGCAACAAGGCACACGTGCTTTACGACCAATTAAGTCCCGCCGAGTTAGGCAGTCTCGCCGATTTGTACGCGCAGGAAGGCGATACCTTGCAGCAACAGGCTGCGATGTTGAAGGCATTGAGAAGCGCCCTGGCCGACCAGGGCAGCCGATACGGCGCCGACCAATTGGAAATGTTGCTGCCCGACATCGCCAGTTATTTGCTGGAGGGCGCGATTCGCGGCTGGTTGTTTCAAGTGCAGGGCAACGGCCGTACCCACGCCTACTTGATTACCCGCTTGGATTACACGCCGCCGGGCGAAGAAGAAGCCGGGCGGATTATGCTGGAGTTGAAAGCCAATAGTCGCGGCAAAATTGCCATCGAAACCTTAATCATCCGCGCCAAAGATTTGGACGGTAAAACCATCCCCGAGATTTTCGCCGCCAAAGGCTTTTTAAAAGAAACCGCCGATTTGATTGCCAGTTACGACGAAACCTCCGCCCGCTACTTCGATTGGCGGGCGCGTTACGGCGAACAGTTTTCAGGTTGGGGTACCGGAATTTACGCCGAGGACCCCACCGCTAACCAGCGCAGCAACGATTGGACCCGCAAAAGCACCGTGATTATGTCGTCGGGCGGCGGCGCCTGCCGTTTAGTCAACGACGAAAACATTTTGGCGGAGCGGGCGCTGAGTTTGGACGCCTCCGGCGACATTCTCGGCAAATACCTGCGCAAGGCCGGTAGAAGCATGCGTTACGACAGCAAGGCCGAGCAAGCCATGGAGTCGTTTAAAGAGGAAATTCCGGCCGGCCTGTTCACCGAGCTGCCGGTACACGGTTATATCTTGATGTTTCATTTGGAGCTACACCACCACGTGTGGGTATACGTCGACGATATGCTGCCCTACCAATACCAGCCGGAACTGAAACAAAAGTTGATTTTGCCGCCCGAGCAAACCGATCTGATCGATATATTAACGGCGGAAATGGACATGTTGATGGACGACATCGTAGCCGGTAAATCCGGCGGTACTACAGTGTTGTGCGCCGGTCCGGCCGGGGTGGGCAAAACGCTGACGGCGGAGGTGTATTCGGAGATCATCAAACGCCCCTTGTACCGGGTGCACTCCGGGCAATTGGGCCTGAACGTCGCCGAAATGGAAAAGACCCTGAAAGACACGCTGATTCGTGCTCAACGTTGGGGGGCTGTCATGCTGATCGACGAAGCTGACGTGTACATCAAAAAGCGCGCCGACAATCTGGCATCCAACGCGGTGGTCGGGGTGTTTTTAAGGGTATTGGAATATTTCAACGGCTTGTTGTTCTTGACCACCAACCGGGTGGACGACATCGACGAAGCCATCGTGTCCCGCTGTATCGCGATGATACGCTATCACTCCCCCGACCACGTCGACCGCTGCAAAATCTGGCGGGTCATGACCGAGCAATTCTCGTTGCCGGTGGCGGAAGGCTTGATCGACGAATTGGCGGCGGTCTTTCCCGAGGCCACCGGCCGCGACATCAAAGGGCTGACCAAACTGGTCGCCAAATTTTGTCAACAAAAACAATTGGCACCGACCATGGAGGTATTCAAGCGCTGTTCGGTATTTCGCGGCTTAGCCTTGGCGCAAGCTTGACAGACTATCAAAGCGAGGATTGTCGTAAAAGCGACAAACGCCTCGCGAATTGTCGGCCAATCGAATCACCGTAATTCCTTGTTGACTGTAAGGCATTGATATTCAATGATTCGATTAAGCCGGATAAATTGGTCATATTTTTGCTTATAGAGATAACGGAATATTCCACTTAAATTGTGTTTATTTTACGGAGTCATCTATGTCTGTTAAGGTCATTAAAGAATTTTCAGAAAAGTCTAAGGTTGACGAGGGCTTGAAAGAAAAATTGAAAGCCTGTATGAAAATTAAAGAACTGATTGCGCTGGGCGCCGAATACGGCTTCGAAATCGACGAAGTGTCTTTGTATCCGCCTAACGAGCCGCAATTCGTCGAAGAGCAATTGTCCGAAAAATTGATCAAAGCTTTGCTGCGCGCATAGGGAGCTGCTCGATAGGAACTGCGCTGCTCAAGGTTTGGCGGGCACCGCGCCCGTTCCCAAAGCAGCGCATACCGCCGCCTGAGCGGCGGAGGCCAGGGAATCAATGGCGTCTGTATCTTCCATCCGCGTCGGGAGTGAGGACGCCAACCGGCCTGTCGAAGGTAAAGCCGGCCGGTTTGTAAATCAGCATGTCGGCAGTCAGATCGAAGGCATCGTGCGGCGGACTGATGTTGGCGAACGCCGTGAAAGGCACTAGGGCCACGAAAGCCCCGCAACCCGCTACCGTAGCCGCAAGACCCAACGGTCTATATAGAATCAAATCCAAAAATTCGCTGCCTTGCGGTTCCTGGGCGTATACCGGCAACCCGGCGAGCAGTGTCAACGTCACAACCAGTCGTTTCACTTTAAACTTCATTGTTTTCTCCTAAATTAGACCGGCGGCTTGCTTTACCTCATTCGTAAAAACCGCCCGTCTCCTATTGCGCGTCCGGCATTGCTTAAGGCGAGCGGCCACGGGCGGCCTCCCGCCTGCTTCTGTAGGATTAAGCTTCTGCGTCCAGTTCGTCCGCCGATAGCTTGCCGGGAAAGTAATTGGGCGCGACGCTGATGATGATGGTCAAAAAAGTCGCGATATAGGGCACCGCTTGCACGGCGAGTACCGCCACCCATAGCCGGCCGCTGGTAGTGTCGAATTGTTCGGTCATCCGCATCGCGACGATACCGGCGACCAACAGACTCAACAGCAACAGCTCTTGCCAAATGACCAACAAGCCCGCGATTAACGGGCCTTGAGCCTCGTATTTAGGCGTGCGCATAAACGGTTTGCCGGAAGTGAACAAGCCTTGCAGGGTACCGCGGGCAACCGTGTGCGTTAACGACAAGCCGGCTAAGGCCGCGCCCAAGGCTTGTAGTATCGAACAGGCCACCCTGGCCTTGTACAGCCATAAGCCGCGCAACACCTTGAACACGAACAGGCCTATGGTGGGTAACAAAAAGGCATTGATCGGCAGTTCGGTATGCAGCGGGTTAGCTACCAGGATGGCGGTCAAAACCAAGCTGGCCATGGTGAACAGCAAAGCCAAAGCATCGGAAAACCACGGCAACCAACCGGCCACGAAATAATAACGTTGCGCGGAAGTCAGGGCCGAGCGCTTGTTAGGCAAGAAATGCCGCCAATGTTTTTTGATGATCTGCATGGCGCCGTATACCCAGCGAAACCTTTGGGTCATGTAACCGGAAAAGGTGTCCGGCATCAAGCCGCGTCCGAACGATTCCTTGCAATACACCGAATCGTAACCGGCTTCGTACAAGCGTAAGCCCAATTCGCTATCCTCGCAAATACACCATTCACCCCATGGGCCGACTTTTTCGAAGGCCGATTTACGTACCATGGTCATCGTGCCGTGCTGGATAATCGCGTTATATTCATTGCGTTGCACCATGCCGATATTGAAAAAACCGGCATATTCCCAGTAACACATATCCTTGAACCAGCTTTGATGCGCGTCGCGGTAATCCTGAGGCGACTGCACGAAACCGACGTTTTCCCTATCGAAATACGGCACCATGCATTTCAACCAATCCGGCGACAGGATGTAATCGCTATCGATCACGGCGATAATTTCCGCGTCGGCTGCGGTATTTTCCAAGGCATAATTGATAGCGCCGGCTTTATAGCCCGGCCAGTTGTCCAGATGGAAAAATCGAAACTTCTCTCCTAAGCGGTCGCAGTCGGTTTGCACCGGCATCCAAACCGCCGGGTCTTTGGTATTGTTGTCCATCACCAATACTTCGTAATGCGGATAATCCAGCTTGGCCAGCGCATTCAGAGTCTTGCGCACCATTTCCGGCGGTTCGTTGTGGATAGGCAAATGAATCGAGACTTTCGGAAATTTGAATTCCGGATGCGGCGCCAACGGGCTAAAGGTACGGCGGCCCTTGCGGTGCCACAACACTTCGGTGAGTTCCAGGGTTTCGGTCAACAATACCAATATCGCCATGGCTTGCATCATCAAGAGTATTCCCCAGAACACCACCGAAAAATCGGTTTGATATTGCTCGGCCGCAATCGATGCGGACCAGAACAACACCGAAGCCGCCAAGTTGGCGATAACACCGAATACCAGCTTACCCGGCAACTTCAGGCTGCGCCGCGAAAACAAAAAGGCGCCCATCAAGATCACGCTGAGTATCGCCGCGCCGGATGCGAAGTTACGCCACATCGGATTGGCGACCACTTCGCCTTCCATGGGAAATTTGGGCTGACGTTCGGCATTGAACAAGCCCCAATAAGCACCTGCCGTCCCCTCGATCGAAATCTTCCAGGGTTGGTCAAAGGCTTCGATGACGTAATAAAGCACTTTTTCCGCGGTCGCCCGGTTCAGGAACGCCCGTAAAAATTTGGCTTGGTTGATTAATGAGGCCGTGGCCGAACCGCGCTCCGGGCCGACCGACGGCCAGCCGGCCTCGGTGATCACAATCGGTTTGTCCGGATACAGCTGTTTCAATTCGTAATAACGTTGGAACACATACTCGACGGCGCTGGTACCTTCGGCACCTTCTGGAAGATCCACGGGGACGTTTTCCCAGTAAGGCAAAATGTGCACGCCTATGTAGTCGACCTCGGCCACCAGCTCCGGATTGGCAACCCAGATATCCCAAGTCTCCGAGGTGCTGACAGGCTTCCAGGTGCGCTTTTTGACTTCGCGAATGTATTCGATTAATTGTTTGGCTTTTTCGGCTACCCGCAGCTTGATTTCGGCCTCGACCTTGTCTTCGAACGCCTGCGGGCTCAATTGATCGCCGTATTGCGCTCTCATATCGGCTTTGACGGCGTCGGCCATCATGCCGCGGGCGCGCAACAAGGATTCGTTACCGACCAAGGTGCGAACGATGGTCTTAGGATATTGATTCGTCAGGTTGACCAGACTTTCGATTTCACGGCGGTTTCTTTGCTCTATCGTGGCCTTATCCTGTTCGGTGGTGGTGTCGGCGAACAGGTCTATCCACGCGCCCATGGCCAGATTAATGTCGTTTTTGGCGGCGATTTCCGGTACGACTTCCATACCTTCCAAAGCGGTATAGGTACGAATCGAATGAACTTTACCGGCAAGCAATTCGAAATCTTCCTGCACTTGCTCGCGGGTCGGGTAATTTTTAAGTTCCGGACTGAAATCCTTGCGTAAACCGTTATAAGTCACCCCCATCATGGTACTGTTCCAAGGCGGGAGCTGGAGTGGATTGTTGACGTAAGTCCAGATGGCGAAATTCAACAACACCAGGAAAATAATCGAAAACAAAGTAGCTATTTTGGCTTTCATATCGAGTGTAAAACTCCGAAGCAATAGGCGAGAAAGTGGTAACGAATGGTAAGCGGGTAAGCTTGTAATACTAACAAATGTAGTAGATTTGCCGCACGGTGCGGAGAATGACAGCAGCAAAAATCGCGCAATAAAAAACCCTGCAGTTCATACCCGAGCTCGGCATCATGGTTGTGCCACGATGCCGGTAATCGCTTAGGCTGAACTTAAAGCAGGGTTGAGAAACGTAAACTTATTTTAACGACACGGTTTCGGCGCGGCCGACTACCTCGATGTTCAATTTATCTTCCATTAACAACCAGCCGATGGCGCGTTGCACCTCGTTTTTACCCAAACCGGTTTCCGTGGTGATTTTAGTGACGCTGGCGGCGCCGTTGTCGTTCAGATAGTGCCAGATTTTACCGGCGGCTTCACCTATTACTTCTCTCATTTCAACACCTCACATTGCAGCAAAAAGACCGGTTACGGACGCCGCTCGGCGGCATCCGGACAATGGTGCCATGAGAATCAACGCTCGTCCGGCAGCACGATGTTCAACTCCAAGGTTTCCTGATTGCCGTCCTGTTCGAAATTTACAGTAATGGCATCTTGGCCGACGTTGACGTATTTGCGTATCACTTCCAGTAGTTCTTGCTGCAATTGCGGCAGGTAGGACGGCTGATTGCGCGACGCTCGTTCGTGGGCCACCAGAATTTGCAGGCGTTCTTTGGCTACCGAAGCGGAACTGGGTTTAGATGCCCTGAAATAATCCAAGAGACTCATCATTTTCTCCCTAACAGCTTACTAAACAAGCCTTTTTTCTCTTCCTCAATGAAACGGTGGGGTTTATCTTCGCCCAGATAACGGGCGACGATGTCTTGATACGCTTGGCCGGCGTCGCTTTGTTCGTCCAGGATAACGGGTGTACCGGAGTTTGACGCGTTCAAAACCGATTTGGACTCCGGGATTACGCCCAACAAATGCAGGGATAGGATTTCCTGCACGTCCTCGACGCTGAGCATTTCGCCGAGTTTGACTCGATCCGGCGAATAGCGGGACAGTAACAAGTATTCTTTAATCGGCTCTTCGCCACGCTCGGCACGGCGGGATTTGCTGGCCAGTATGCCTAACATCCGGTCGGAATCCCGGACGGAAGAGACTTCCGGATTGGTCACGACGAATGCGTCGTCGGCAAAATACATGGCCAAAGTCGCACCTCTTTCTATGCCGGCGGGAGAGTCGCAGACGATGTATTTAAAATCTTTGGACAGCTCTTCGAGGATACGCTCGACGCCTTCTATGCTCAACGCATCTTTGTCGCGCGTCTGCGAGGCCGGCAGTATGTAGAGCTGGTCGCAACGCTTGTCCCGGATCAACGCTTGATTCAAACTGGCTTCGTTGTTGATTACGTTAATCAAGTCGTAAACCACCCGGCGTTCGCAGCCCATGATCAGGTCCAAATTACGCAAGCCCACATCGAAATCGATCACGGCGGTTTTGTGGCCTCTTTTTGCCAGGCCCATTGCGACAGCCGCGCTGGTTGTGGTTTTGCCCACTCCACCTTTTCCCGACGTTACCACGATAATTCTGGCCAATGTTGTTCCTCCGAAACGTGCTTATATTTCTTTAATTATCAATGTTTGATTGTCCAAGCTGATTTGCACCGGCTTGTGTGCCATGTCCGGCTTAATATCGTCGCTCAATTGGTAAATGCCGGCAATGGAAATCAGCTCGGCTTGTAAATCGGAGCAGAATATCCGGCTATCCGGATTGCCTTGTACGCCGGCCAAGGCTCTGCCGCGTAGGCTACCGTACACATGAATATTGCCTTCCGCCATGATTTCCGCGCCGGCGCTGACGGTAGCGGTAATGATCAAATCGCCTTTGGCATACACACGCTGCCCGGAACGAACGGGCTGGGTCAGCAATTTATTTTCGACGGACTGAGTTTGCGGTTTTTCCTGACCGGTTTCCGGTACCGTCAGCGGCTTAGGCGCGGGTTTGGCACTCGGCGATGAAGCACTGCCGTGCAATGCGTGTACCGGTAAACCGTTGGCTAACGCCATGCGGTTTTGCGCTTCGGTCCCGCCGCGGATCCCGATAGGGAGTAGTTCCAAACCGCGCACCAAATGAATAAGGGCTTCGGCATCAAGCTCTTGCTCGCTAGCGTTTAACTTTTGTAAGTCGATCAAAAGCGGAGAATGCTTGAAAAACTCGGGTGCCTGGGCAATTTTATCTTGCAGTTGCTGTTCTATCAGGTTTAGGTCAGTGCTGGACAGAAGTAATACCGGGAGGGTCAGGGACGTGCTTTTGAACTCCAAAACGATTTTCTGTACGGGCATTGGACTGATGGACATAGATTTTTCATACCGGATCAGCAGGTTGTTTCAGAATACTATCATCTTCCATAGGAAAAAGCATGGCCGCACTTAAAGCAGAAACAATGTCGCCAAACCCAGAAAAGCCATAAACCCGACCACGTCGGTAACGGTGGTCAGCAGCACCCCGCCGGCCAGCGCCGGGTCTATGCCGATACGTTCCAGCGCAACCGGAATCGCGACGCCGGACAAGGCGGCACAGACTAGATTGATCATCATCGCCGCTCCCAGCATCAGGCCCAAATCGACGTTGTGGAACCAAAAGCTGGCGACGCCGGCAACAATGGCGGACCAGATCATGCCGTTCAGCACACCGACCGAAATTTCCTTGAACAATAGACTCCAGACGTTTGCTGCCGAAATTTGTTGCAACGCTAAACCGCGAACCACTAGGGTTAGGGTTTGGCTGCCGGCGATACCGCCCATGCTGGCGACGATGGGCATCAATACCGCAAGCGCGACAATTTGCGAAATCGTATCTTCGAACAAATCGATCACCCAAGAAGCCAAGAACGCAGTCAGCAGGTTGATTCCCAGCCAGATAGCCCTGCGGCGGGTGCTGGTCGTCACCGGCGCAAACATATCGTGTTCTTCGTTCAAGCCGGCCATACCCATCAGAGAATGCTCGGCTTCCTCGCGTATTTCGCCGATCACGTCGTCTATGGTAATCCGCCCCAACACCTTGCCGTCGTCGGCAAGCACCGGCACGGACAATAGTTTGCGTTGCTCGAATAGTTTGACGACGTCGCGCACAGGCATGTTGTAGGGCACGCCTTTAGCCCGGTTGTCCATCACGTCGATCACTTTTTTGTGCGGATCCTTGGATAAAAACTGGCTTAACGGCAATACGCCTTGAAACTGTTCTTTACGGTCCACCACGATCAAGCTGTCGGTAGTCGCCGGAATTTTTCCGCGCAAGCGCAAATAGCGCGCGACTACGTCCAGCGTGACGTCGGCACGCACGGTAATCACGTCGTGCGACATCAACCCGGCCGCACTGTGCTCGTCGTAGCGCAAATTGTGTTCCAAACGGCTGCGGTTATGCGTACCGATGGCTTCCACCACTTGCGACAGCAGCGGCTCCGGGAGCACGTGCAATAGGTCGACTACGTTGTCGGAATCTACGTTTTCGCAGGCGGCGATTAAGTCCTTGCGATCGGTCATTTTCACCAAGTTGCCGCCGACCTCGGTGTTGACTTCGACCAATATTTCCCCCATCACGCTGGGTGGTATGACTGCCCATATTTTCGCACGCTGCTCCGGCTCCAAGGCTTCCAGGATATGCGCGGTTTCGGCCGGATATAGCGTGTGCACGAAATTGCGAATTTCGACGATGGAACCTTTCTCCAAAATCAAGCCGGTTCTATCTAACAGGTGTCTGGGATTTTCTAACTGAAGTACGGCAGTCATAATCAAGGCATGGATTGGCGCAAAAAGAGGGTTAACGCAATTCGCGGTGTCTGACGATGATGTTGGACGCAGTTTGGCGAAATTGCTTGCCCAGCATTTCCACTAAGTACACCGAACGGTGCTGACCGCCGGTGCATCCGACGGCAATCGTCAGATAGCTGCGGTTATCCGACTCGAAGCGCGGCGCCCAACGTTCAATGAATTGGCTGATGTCGTGTAAATATTCTTTAACGATGGTTTCGTTTTGCAGAAAGTCGATCACCGGCTGATCTTGTCCGGTCAAGCCGCGCAATTCGGCCACCCAGTACGGATTGGGCAAGCTACGGGCGTCGAACACAAAATCCGCGTCCAGCGGGATGCCGAATTTAAAGCCGAACGATTGAAACAACACGGATAAATTGCTTTTGCCCTTCTCGCCCAAGCGGTTTTTGAGCAAATCGCGCAATTGGTAATATTGCGTGTAACTGGTGTCGATGACGATATCGGCATGCAAGGCTACGGGACGCAACACTTCCTGCTCGATTTCCAAGGCTTCCGGCAGGGTGCGTGCCGCGGTGGTCAGAGGGTGGCGGCGGCGGGTTTCGCTGTAGCGTTTAAGCAATATGCGTTCCTCGGCCTGCATGTAGACCACTTCGCAGTCTATGCCTTTATCGCGGATGTATTTGAGATTGTCGGGGAAATCCGCCAACTTCTCGGTTTGATTCCTGGCGTCTATGCCGATTGCAGTCTTGTTGTAAGTGGTATTGCGCTCCAACAGAATATGATCGATGAAGCCTTGCAGCAAGGTTACCGGCAAATTGTCGATGCAGTAATAACCGCAATCTTCCAATGTATCCAGGGCGATACTCTTTCCCGAGCCTGATAGGCCGCTGATGATGACCAGTTTCATAAATGGAGCCGGAAAACAGGGCGAATCCGGCTTCGCCCTGTCGAAGTTAGGGTACGCTTAACGGTGATTTTGCAATTTTTCCTTGTGTTTGACGATTTGTCTATCCAATTTATCGACCATATTATCGATAGCGACGTACATGTCTTCTTGGGTATCGTCGGCGTACAGTTTGGCACCGGATACTTGTACCGTGGCTTCGGCTTTTTGTTCCAGCTTTTCGACGGTCAGAATGACATGTACATCCACCACGTTATCGAAATGGCGTTTCAGCTTGCTGATTTTATCTTCTACATGGGCTTTTAACGCTTCGGTAACTTCAACGTGATGGCCTGTGATACTGATTTGCATGGAAATACTCCTGTTTATAGAAAATGTGCTTCCTGTTTCGGTTAAATTAGCCGTTTCCTTTGGCTGGTGGAAGGAATCGACATGGCTTCGCGGTATTTGGCGATGGTACGACGCGCCACATTGATGCCTTTCTCGTTCAATAAGTCGGATATTTTACTATCGCTTAAGGGTTTGGCCGGGTTTTCGTTGCCGACCAGTTCTTTGATTAACGCCCGTATTGCCGTAGCCGAGCATTCGCCGCCGCTGTCGGTGCTGACGTGGCTGGAAAAGAAATATTTGAATTCGATGACGCCTTGCGGAGTGTGCATGTATTTTTGCGTGGTGACCCGCGAGATGGTCGATTCATGCAAATCCAGTTCTTCGGCGATGTCTCTTAGCACCATGGCTTTCATCGCGATGGGGCCATGCTCGAAGAACTCGCCTTGTTTTTCCACAATGCTTTTGGCCACCCGCAACAAGGTATCGTTGCGGCTGTGCAGGCTTTTGATGAACCAGCGTGCTTCCTGCAAATGGTTCTTCATGCTGACATTGTCTTGACTGTTGTCGGCCCGTTTGATCATGCCCGAATAAAACGGATTGATGCGCAATTTGGGCGCGATGTCGGGATTCAAGGCCACTTGCCATTGGTCTTTTACCTTGGCAACGAACACGTCGGGGACCACGTATTCGACGTCGGCTTCCTGCAGCCTCGCGCCCGGCTTAGGGTCCAGGCTGCGAATCAGGGCCAGAACACCTTTCAGCTGTTCTTCGCTGAAACCAACCCGTTTGATCAAACGGGCTTGATCGCAACTGGTCAGCAACTCCAGATGGCGGCCGGCAAATTCCAGAGCATCTTCCTTGTAAGGGGTATCGTCCGGCAGTTGCCTTAGCTGTAAACACAGGCAATCGGCCAAGTTCAACGCACCCACGCCGACCGGATCGAAATTTTGAATCATGTGCAGCACGGCCTGCACTTCGTCCATTTCCAAATCGTCCAATTGTTCCAGCAGACCTTGGTAAATATCGTGCAATTCGCCGGTGATGTAGCCGTCATCGTTGATAGCGTCGATAATGGCGGTGGCTATTGCGTAGTCGCGTTCGGAGAGATGCGTTAAATCCAATTGCCAAAGCAAATGATCTTGCAAGGTTTGGGTTTTACCGCGAAAAGTTTCGAATTCGCTACTGTCCGAGCCATCTTCTCCGGTCGGCAGCGTGCTTTCGTAAACGTCGTCCCAACTAACGTCGACCGGCAGTTCGTCCGGCATATCGGTTTGCGAACCCTCGCTGGTCATTTGGTCGTTGTTGTCGGCTTTCTTATCCCGATATTCCAACGTCGGCAGATCGTCTTCTTCGATTTCCAGCATCATGTTGGATTCGAGTGCCTGCTGAATTTCTTGTTGCAGGTCCAAGGTCGACATCTGCAGCAGCTTGATGGCCTGCTGCAGCTGCGGCGTCATGGTCAAGCTTTGACCGATGCGAAGTTGTAAGGATTGCTTCATAACTATTCGGATCGCTATAGACTAAATGTGTCGCCCAGATAAACCCGGCGTACTTCCTCATTATCGACCAACTCGCGCGACGGCCCTTCGGCGATCACGCGGCCGGCATTCATAATGTAGGCCCGGTCGCATATTTGCAGAGTTTCCCTAACTTTGTGTTCGGTGATCAATATCCCTATACCGCGATTTTTCAAATGCGCGATGATTTTTTGCAATTCTAATACCGAGATGGGATCTACGCCGGCAAAAGGTTCGTCGAGCAAAATAAATTGCGGCTCGGAGGCGAGAGCCCTGGCTATTTCGACCCGACGCCTTTCTCCGCCGGACAATCCCAGTGCGATTTGGCTGCGCAAGTGGCTGATGCCGAACTCGCCCAACAGTTCGTCTATCATCAATTCGATCTGGCCGTCGGTCAAATCGTTACGGATTTGCAGCACCGCCCGCAGGTTGTCGGCTACGTTCAATTTGCGAAACACCGACGCTTCCTGGGCCAAATAACCGATACCCAGGCGGGCGCGCCGGTGCATAGGGTGATGGGTGATGCTTAGCTCGTCCAGAAAAATTTCGCCGGCCTCGGCCTTGATCAGACCGACCAGCATATAGAAACTGGTAGTCTTGCCGGCGCCGTTTGGACCGAGCAAGCCGACTACCTCGCCGGTATCGACCTGCAGGCTGACGCCGTCGACCACGTTGCGCCGGTTATAGCTTTTGAAGAGTTGGTTCGCGCGCAGCCGGGCCATATCAGGGAGTTTTTTTCGCTTTAGGTTTGATCACGGAATGTACGCGTTTCCCGTCCGAACTGGCCTCGCCGGCTTTCAGCAACGAATTTTTGGTGTCGTACTCGATGTAATCGCTGGATTGCCGGGCGTCGCCCTGCCACACCGAAGCGTTTTTGGTGAAAATCAACAGATTTTTGTCCGGATAAAACTCGTTCACCAAGCCCTCGCCGTGAATTTCGTCTTTGCCGGCGGCCGGCAATTGCTTGAATTTGGACGGATTCCCGGTCGCGACCAGCTTGACGATGTCGCCGTTTTTCAGATACACCACCAGCTTGTCGGCATCGATTTTGATACTGCCCTGGGTCGCTACCACGTTGCCGGTATAAGTACTGGTTTCGGCTTTTTCGTTGTAAGTGGCCTGGTCCGAGTCGATGTAAACCGGTTGCTCGGGATCCGATTCTAAGGCGGCTATCGGCTGTACGGCCAATAACGGGATAAAAACGCTCAGCATTATTTTATTTAACTTCATAACGCCCTTTTACCTTGGACAATAGCTTCAAGTTAACCGGACTGACAAAGGTCACTTCCATACCGATGCCCGCGGTTTTGTTGGGCACACTGACAATCTCCGCCCACGCCGCGGTTTCGGCGTAATGCGTCGAGAGTACGACGTTTAAGTCGGAAGTATTGACTCGCAACGCAGGCTTACCGACACGCGCCTCCCGGCTGATGTGGGTTTCGCCGTTTAGCTGCAAATGATCGCCGTCGGCCGCCAAGATTGCGCTATCGGCGGTTATCAGCCAAGGCGCCGCGTTGGCGTTGAACAAGGTCATCACCGGCTGCTGCAAGTGGGTTGTCCCGTCCGCTTTGTAATGTTGCATCGCTTTGGCGTGCAATTGGTTTTTCGGTAGGCCGTCCGTGTCCATTTGTACTTTGCTGTAGCTTTCGCTATAAAAATCCGGGCTGTTTTCGGCCACTTTGATTTCCGCTTGTTGTTGTTCGTAACGCTGCTGCAGCCACCACGAGGCCAGCGCCAGCAAAGCTACGTAAACGTATAGCTGATATTTGTCCCAAAAGCTCATAAGTAAGCCTTTAGCGCCGCGTCGAAGGTGTTTTGTACCAGCATGATCAGATCGCATACCTCGCGAACCGCGCCTAAACCGCCGGGATTTTGAGTACACCAATCGGCGCGTTGCCTGACCGCGAAATGCGCGTCGGCAACCGCCACCGCAAATCCGACCTGAGTCATGATGGGCAAGTCTAAAATATCGTCGCCGACGTGGGCGGCTTGACCGGCTTTTAGATCCAGCGCGTCCAACAGCTCGGCGAAGGCGGCCCGTTTGTTTTCGTGACCTTGATAAACCCGGTCAACCCCCAAACTTTGCATCCTAAGCGTCACGGAATGCGACTTGCGACCGGAAATGACCGCAACTTCCACGCCGGTTTGCCGCAACAATTTAATGCCGTGGCCGTCGCGGGCGTGAAAGCATTTGTACTCCTTGCCGCTATCGTCGAAAAACAGCCTGCCGTCGGTGAGTACGCCGTCAACGTCCAAAATCAGCAATTTCAGCCGGCTGATTTTGGCGCGCTGTTCGCCGCTTAAATGATTGAGCGCTTCCGTCATCGCCGATTAGCGCAAACCCGCGCGCAACAGATCGTGCATATTCAACGCGCCGAGCAGGCTCTTGTCGGCGTCTACCACAAGCAAGGCGTTGATTTTCTTGGTTTCCATAATTTGCATCGCTTCTGCAGCCAGGATGTCCGCCGCAATCGTAGTACAGGTTTCGGTCATAACCTCGGACACCGGCGTCGTGTGTACATCCAGATTTTTCTCCAGCATGCGGCGCAAGTCGCCGTCGGTAAATATGCCCCTCACTTTGCCCTCGCCGTTGACCACGGCGGTCATGCCGAGTTTCTTGTCGGTCATCTCCAGCAAAGCCTGTTTAACCAAAACGGCATCGGACACCTTAGGTATTTCCCCGTTGCAGTGCATGACGTCCTGCACTTGCAACAGCAGGCGCTTGCCCAAGCTGCCCCCCGGATGCGACAGCGCGAAGTCGTCGCGGGTAAACCCCCGCGCCTGCAACAAAGATACCGCCAATGCGTCTCCCATCACCAAAGCCGCGGTGGTACTGGAGGTGGGAGCTAAACCCAGCGGACAGGCTTCCTGCGACACGCCGACGTTGATATGTACGCTGGCAAACTGAGCCAACGGCGACTCCGGATTGCCGGTCATCGCGATTAACGGCACCCCCAAGCGCTTAATGATGGGTAGGATAGTCAAAATTTCTTCGGTGTTGCCGGAATTGGATAAAGCCAACACCACGTCCTGGCGAGTGATCATGCCCAAATCCCCGTGACTGGCTTCGCCGGGATGCACGAAAAACGCCGGGGTACCGGTACTGGCCAGGGTTGCGGCGATTTTGCCGGCGATATGTCCGGACTTGCCCATGCCGGTGACGACCACGCGGCCTTGGCAAGCCAGCAGTTGCCGACAGGCGGCTACGAATTGCCGGTCTATGCGTTCCACCAGATCGGCCACGGCCTGCATCTCGGTTTGTATCACCGCGAGCGCCAATGCCTGAACGTCCTGATCTTGCTGAAAACCCATCGCCAATTTGCCGCGTTAAAAAAGGTACTATTATTGCATGTTATGGCCTGTGTTTTCATCCCGAGTCATTGACTTGTTCTCGGCGGGTCGGGGACAATAGCCGATTACAGTTGCCGCCATTTTCCGCAAATTCAAGCAAATGCCTAGCCGCGCCGTCTCTCACGACTCTATCGTCGCCGTCAAAAATCTTAGTTTCTCCCGCGGCGCCCGGAAGATTTTCGACGACGTCAGCCTGACCATACAGCGCGGCAAAGTGACTGCGATCATGGGCCCGAGCGGCACCGGTAAAACCACCTTGCTGAAATTGATCGGCGGGCAGTTGTATCCGGATGCCGGACAAATCCTGGTAGACGGACAAGACGTGCATCGTTTGAAAACCAAGCAACTTTACGCGCTACGCAAACGGATGGGCATGTTGTTTCAAAGCGGCGCGCTGCTGACCGACATGAACGTGTACGATAACGTGGCGTTTCCGTTGCGCGAGCACACCCATTTGCCCGAATCGATGATCCGTACCTTAGTGTTGATGAAATTGAACGCCGTGGGTTTGCGCGGCGCGCGCGAGTTGATGCCGGCCGAATTGTCCGGCGGCATGGCGCGGCGGGTAGCGTTGGCACGGGCGATTGCCTTGGACCCGATGATGATCATGTACGACGAGCCGTTCACCGGCCAAGACCCGATTTCCATGGGCGTGTTGGTGCATTTGATCAAATCGTTGAACAACACCTTGGGTTTGACCAGCATCGTGGTGTCGCACGACGTGCAGGAAACTGCGGCGATTGCCGATTACGTCTACGTATTATCGGACAGTAAAATCATCGGGCAAGGCACACCGCAACAATTGGCGGTGTCGCAATCCGAGTGGGTGCGCCAATTCATGAACGGCGATGCGGACGGACCGGTGCACTTTCATTACCCCGCGCGCGACTATCTCGACGATTTATTAGCCTCTAAATAACGCGGTTCGGCAAAACATGTTGCATTACTTGGAATCATTGGGACAAACCACCCGCGTCGGTTTCGCCAAATTGGGGCGCGGCACGTTCTTTCTGCTGCACACCCTGTCCGGCATAGGCGAAGTGCTGCCGCGCCTGAATTTACTGACCAAACAAATGTATTCGGTCGGCGTGCTGTCGTTTTTGATCATCGCCATATCCGGGCTGTTCGTCGGCATGGTGCTGGCACTGCAAGGTTTTTATATCCTGTCGGACTTCGGCGCCGAAGAGTCCTTGGGGCTGATGGTGGCCGCCTCGCTGGTGCGCGAATTAGGCCCGGTCGTTTCGGCCCTGTTATTCGCCGGCCGGGCCGGATCGGCCTTGACCGCCGAGATCGGTTTGATGAAAGCCACCGAACAATTGTCCGGCATGGAAATGATGGCGGTAGACCCTATCAACCGCATCATTTCGCCGCGCTTTTTGGCCGGCTTGCTCTCCAACCCGTTACTGGCGGCAATTTTCAGCACCATAGGCGTAATGGGCGGTTATCTGGTCGGGGTCGGCATGCTGGGCGTCGACGACGGCTCGTTCTGGGCACAAATGCAAGCCGGCATCGATTTTCGCGAAGACATCGTCAACGGCTGGGTGAAAAGCTTGGTATTCGGTTTTGTAGTGTCTTGGATCGCATTGTTCGAAGGTTACGACGCCGTCCCGACTTCCGAAGGGGTTAGCCGCGCCACCACCCGTACCGTGGTCAATTCGGCGTTTGCCATTTTAGGCTTGGATTTCATTTTAACGGCTTTGATGTTCGGAGACATTTAACATGCAGCACTCGCACACACAGGACACCCTGGTCGGCTTGTTCGTGGCCGCGGGCATAGGCGCCCTGTTTTACATGGCGCTACAAATCAGCAACCTGGGCACTTACACCAGCAACGACAGCTATACGGTGACCGCGCGGTTTCAAAATTCCGGGGGATTGAAAGTCAAATCGCCGGTCTCGGTCGCCGGCGTGCGCATCGGTCGAGTATCTTCGATCGCTTTGGATAAAGACAGCCACGAGTCGATAGTGACAATGCGCATCGAATCCCGGTACGACAATCTGCCTATGGATTCCGCGGCCAGCATCTATACCGCCGGCTTGTTGGGCGAGCAATACATCAGCATCGATCCGGGCTCGTCGGACGACTATCTACAAGACAAAAGCCAAATCGACATCACCAGTTCGGCCATCGTGCTGGAGCAAATGATAGGCAAGTTTTTGCTGAACAAAGCGGATAGCAAATAATGGGCAGATTGAACCTTACCGAGCAAGCGCCCGGCTATTTCAGCGTGGAAGGCAATTTGACCTTTGCCAACATCGACAAGCACAGCTTGCAGTCGTTTCGATACCTGAAAGGCATAGACGAAATCTGCATCGATTTGGCCCAAGTCAAGACCACCGACAGTGCCGGCTTGGCGTTAATGATCGAATGGATTCGCCACAGCAGGATGATACGCGCGCGCTTAACCTTCAAAAACGTACCGGAACAATTGTTGGCCCTCGCCAGATTAAGCGGTTTGGATAAAACCGACTATTTTTCCGGCGCCGGCGCTTGAACCGCTTCACTTCCTTTACAAACATCGATGGATAAATTACTGATTACCGGCGGCAACCCCTTATCGGGCGAAATCAAAATATCCGGCGCCAAAAACGCCGCTTTGCCGATTTTAGCCGCAACCATACTATCCGAACTGCCGGTCAGTATCGGCAACGTGCCGCATTTGCGCGACATCACCACCAGCCTGGAACTGTTGGGGCAAATGGGCGTGCGGCTGCTGGTCGACGAAAAAATGAACGTCGAAGTCGACAGCAGCCGCATCGACAAATACGAAGCGCCCTACGAACTGGTCAAAACCATGCGCGCTTCCATCCTGGTATTAGGTCCGCTGCTGGCCCGCTTCGGCGAAGCGCACGTGTCGCTGCCGGGCGGCTGCGCGATAGGTTCCAGACCGGTGGACATCCATATCGACTCGTTGGTTAAAATGGGTGCGGATATCGAGGTCGAGGCCGGCTACATCCATGCCAAAGCCAAGCGCTTAAAGGGCTGCCGCCTGGTACTGGAAAAAATCACCGTGACCGGCACCGAAAACATTCTGATGGCCGCCACCCTGGCCGAGGGCACTACCATTATCGAAAATGCCGCCAAGGAACCCGAGGTTTCCGATTTGGCGCATTTTTTAAACAAGATGGGCGCCAAAATCAGCGGCATAGGCACCGATATTTTGACGGTAGAGGGCGTTGAACGGCTGGGCCGGCCGGGTTTGCACTATGACATTCTGCCGGACCGGATCGAAACCGGCACCTATTTGGTAGCCGGCGCGATCAGCCGCGGCCGAGTCAAATTGAAAAATACCGATCCGACCTTGCTGGACGCGGTGCTGGACAAACTGAAAGAAACCGGCGCAAAAATCACCTGCGGCGATAACTGGATAGAATTGGACATGGAAGGCCGCCGCCCGCACGCCGTTTCGGTGCGCACCGCCCCCTATCCGGCGTTTCCGACCGACATGCAAGCCCAATTTACCGCATTGAATGCGGTGGCCGACGGAGTGGGCGTGATCACCGAAACGGTATTCGAAAACCGCTTCATGCACATGCAAGAGTTGCAACGCATGGGGGCGCAAATCCGGCTGGAGTCCAATACCGCGATTATTTCCGGCATAGAACGTTTGACCGGCGCACCGGTCATGGCCACGGACCTGCGCGCCTCGGCTAGTTTGGTGTTGGCCGGTTTGGTGGCGGACGGCGACACGTTGGTCGACAGGATTTATCACATCGACCGCGGTTACGATCACATCGAAGAAAAATTGACTCAATTAGGCGCGACCATACGCCGGGTACCCGAATAAGCGAAACCTTCCCATGCTGACCATCGCCGTTTCCAAAGGCAGGATTTACGAAGAAGCCTTGCCGTTTCTCGAACAAGCCGGCATTACTCCGGTAGACGACCCGGATAAAAGCCGCAAGCTGATTTTGCAAACCACCCGCCCGGACGTACAACTGGTGATCATTCGCGCCACCGACGTGCCGACCTTCGTCGAATACGGCGCGGCCGACCTGGGTATCGCCGGCAAAGACGTGCTGATGGAGCACGGCGCGGAAAGTTTGTACGAACCCTTGGATTTAGGCATAGCCGGCTGCCGGCTGATGACGGCCGGGCCGGTCGGCGCACCGCCGGTCAAGGGACGCTTGCGGGTGGCTACCAAGTATGTCAAATCGGCGCAACGTTATTTCGCGAATCTCGGCATCCAGGCCGAGATCATCAAATTGTACGGCTCGATGGAACTGGCTCCGCTGGTCGGTTTGGCCGATTGCATCGTCGATCTGGTCGATACCGGCAATACCCTGAAAGCCAACGGCCTGGAGCCGCGCGAATTGATCGCCGACATTACCTCGCGGCTGGTAGTCAACAAGGCGGCCATGAAAATGAAACATCAAGCTATTCAGGCTTTAATCGACCAATTCGAAACCACCCTGGCTAAGAGGGCACAGTCATGACTGCACTTTCCATGTTTCGGCTGGATTATGCCGCCGCCGATTTCGCTAGCCGACTCAAGCAACGTTTGGCATGGGATGCCGGCGAAGATTTGGAAATCCACAAACGGGTGCTGGACATCATCGCCGACATCCGCCGGCGCGGCGACGCGGCGCTAATCGAATACACCAACCGCTTCGATGCCACGGCTTTTACTTGCGGCACCGAGTTGGAACTCAGCAAAACGGCCTTGCAACAAGCCTGGGAAAGTCTGCCCGCCGCTCAAGCCCAAGCCTTGCAAACCGCGGCCGCACGCATCCGGGCTTACGCCGAACGGCAAAAACTGCAGTCATGGCAGTTTGTCGAAACCGACGGCACCCTGCTGGGGCAAAATGTCACGCCGCTGGACAAGGCCGGCTTGTACGTACCGGGCGGGAAAGCGGCTTATCCGTCCTCGGTGTTGATGAACGCGATTCCGGCCAAGGTTGCCGGGGTCGGCGAATTGATCATGGTGGTGCCTACGCCGCGCGGCGAAACCAACGCGATGGTATTGGCGGCCGCCTATCTCGCCGGCGTCGACCGGATATTCACGATAGGCGGCGCTCAAGCGGTCGCGGCTTTGGCCTACGGCACCGAAACCGTGCCGGCGGTGGATAAAATCGTCGGCCCCGGCAACATCTATGTAGCAACCGCTAAAAAACTGGTATTCGGCCAGGTCGGCATAGACATGATCGCCGGCCCCTCCGAAATCCTGGTAATTTGCGACGGCCAAACCGAGCCGGATTGGATCGCGATGGATTTGTTTTCCCAGGCCGAACACGACGAAAACGCGCAAGCGATTTTGATCAGCGATAACGCCGAGTTTTTGGAGCGGGTCGAAGCCAGCATCAACCGCCTGCTGCCGACGATGGAGCGGGCCGACATCATTCGCGCCTCCTTGACCGGACGCGGTGCCTTCATCAAAGTGCCGGATTTATCGGCAGCGGCCGAAGTCGCCAACCGCATCGCCCCGGAACATCTGGAACTGTCGGTGGCCGAGCCGCAAGCCTTGGCCGAACAGATCCGCAACGCCGGCGCCATCTTCATGGGCCGCTACACCGCCGAAGCCCTGGGCGATTACTGCGCCGGCCCCAACCACGTGCTGCCGACATCCGGCACCGCCCGTTATTCGTCGCCGCTTGGCGTATACGATTTCCAAAAACGCAGCAGCTTGATCAATTGTTCGGCTCAAGGCGCTGCGGAACTAGGCAAAACCGCCTCCGTGCTGGCTCGCGGAGAAAGTTTGACCGCCCATGCCCGCTCGGCGGAATATCGGATCTGAACGCCGGGCTACAATCCCAGCGTTCTAAGCGATTGTCTGCTAAGGATTATTTGTTTTTCAATAAATCCCGGATTTCTGCCAGCAGCAGTTCTTGATTGGACGGGACCGGTGGAGCTTCCGGGGCCGGCTCGGCTTTTTTCTTGAACGAGCTGAGAATTTTGATCATGCCGAAAATCGCGGCGGCCACGATCAGAAAATCGATGACGGTCTGAATGAATTTACCGTAGCCAATCACCACCGCCGGTATCACGCTGCCGTCCGCCGCTTTAGCGGCGGCCTGTATGGTCACGGCCAAGTCGGTAAAGTCGACGCCGCCCAGCAACACACCTATCGGCGGCATGATCACGTCGCTGACCAGCGAGGTGACGATTTTACCGAATGCTGCTCCGATGATCACGCCGACCGCCATGTCGACGACATTGCCCTTCATGGTAAATTCTTTAAATTCCTGCATGATACCCATAGGTAAACTCCCGCGGCATAGTTTGCTTGTTATTGATTTTAGGGTGTCGCGCCGAGCGGTTTCCGCTCGGCCGGCGGTTTTTATACCATAGCTGGAACGCTGGCGAAAACGCAAACCGGCCCGCCCGGTAAAACCGCTAAAACCTTTCAGGTTCGCCCTCCGGCCCACCCGCGGAACGAAGCAGCTCAGCTACCCGATTCTTGCCCGGCAATTTGGGCGAATAGCCGGCTCAGACAGGTTTCGCCGTTATCCAGCCTGAACCCCCGGCTACCGTTTTCCCGTTTTTCGTGCCAATCCAGACGCAGAATATGCTGCCGGATCATCTCTTCGGCTAAGGCGAGTTCCTTATCGGTCAGCGAACTGCCTTTCGGCCTGCCCAGCTTGGAACTGTCCCGCAACAGAATGAACGAATGAATCATGACTTTGCGGCCGGTTTTGGCCGTCAATTCCCGCGCCAGTTCGGCCAGATGCCGGCCGGTCGCCACCGTGACTTTTTCGTTCAAGGCCGCTTTGCCGCTGATGCCCAGCTCGGCTTCATCGATGATGCCGGTCTGGCCTTTCGGGTCAAATAGCACAATCGTCGTCTCATTTTTCTTGTCATTCACAATCCATAACACGAAATCCGGATAAAACACCCGCGTTTCGCCTTCCAGATACAAACCAATCGAACGCAAGGACTCGACATTGCGCATCAGGTAAAACTCGCGCTGATCGTGGGCAAAGTTCAAATCGATGTAGGCCAAGATGTCGCGCAAAAACTTCTTTTCGCCGCCGTTCAGTTTGTCCGGCGAAATCCCAATACGCTGGAGTTTATGCGGTTTCAGCAAGTCCGCATCGGCTTCGCCCAACAGCGGTTCGTAGATATGGTAAGCCCCCCGATTTTCCTGCAAGGCCTGTTCGATGTCCGCGCGCGTGCCGGCCTTGGCCTCGAAATGTTGCTTGTCTTGCTGATTGGCAAACTCATACGTCAAGGTATAGCGCTCGATGAAGTCGCCCGGCTCGTCGCCCACGGCTTGCTTGACCGCTTCGTAGCGATAAGCCCGCTTGTCGATCACATAGCGGATTTTGTGGAAGACCTTGTCCAGCAGGTCGCGTTGCACCTCCTCGGCGATACGTTCGATCACGTCCAGACTGCGGCTGTCCAGTTCGCGGTCGTATCGGACTTCGGCCAGCAAGGGCAGCAGAACCGCCAGCGTCAAGGGCTGCAAATCGTTGGCTTGCCCCACATAAAATTGCACTCGCTGCTGAACCGACCAGACCGCCAGTTGCCGTTGTAAATGCCCCGGCGTCATGAAGCCGCCATAGTGGGCTAAGGCATGGCTCAGATCATGGACGACATTCACCCCGGCCGATGCCGGATTGGAACGATAGTCGAGAGAAATGGCAAACGGCTGCAACACGCCGTCGATATCCCCGTTCGCATCCCGGTAGCGCCACTGCCATTCGTGGCTGGCCGGATTCAACACCGCTTGCAGCGGCGCGTCGAATTCGCTCAAGCCCACTTTGAAGGCCAATAACTTGTCTTGGTAATCGGCAAAGGTTTTGGCTAGCCGTTTTTTGCCGAGCCGCACCACGGCGGGCTGAACCTCCACGCAGTAAGGCCCGGAAATCGCCGGAATATCCTGATTCAAGGCCTGCAAAAAGGTTTCCAGCCAGGAGCGGTTCAAACTGAATACGTTCAAGGTTTCCAGCCGCCGCAATTGCTTATCCGCCGAATCAGGCGCTGCCAATAAGCCTTGATAATCCAGACAATGCTCGCTGTTACGGCGCTTGCCGTCTTCCTTCAAACCCTGCAGGCGCACGCCGCGGCCGAAGATCTGGATGATCATATTGCCCTTGGCCGCCCCCAAATTGATCAGGCCAATCAACGACACCCGGTAACAGTTCCAGCCCGCCGAAAACTTGCGGCTGCCGACCAGTACATTGATCGGGCTGGCCAAATCGTCGATACCGGCAAAACCGTAACGGCTGCCGACAATCGCCGCCTTGCGCAAGGTGATGTGCAACTGGCCGTGTTCGTCCTGCAATTGCGGATGTTCGGCGCAATCGTTGAAAAACTTGTCGCCGTTGCCGACGTTGATCAAGCCCCAATAATCGCCGTCGCCGAACGACAACCAGATTTCGTCCGCGATACCGGGGCTGCGGGTCAGCGTCAATTGGCCAAGATATTGGCCGTTGAAGGCCTCGGCGTAACGCTGCTTGTCCGCCGTGGACAAGTGCGCCAGCCAGACCACGAACTTGCGGATGTCCGATACCTCGTCGCGGCCCTTGCCCTCGTTTTTCGGGTCTTCCACCGTATTGCCCATATAAGCCAGCAGCGGCTTGTGCGGAAAACGGCCGCTGAACGGCAATTCGCCGCTGTGTCGAGCGTGGTTGACCGTCAGTTGTTCATAGGTCGCCAGTTTGTCCTGCAAACAAGACAGGGTGGCGTCGAAAAACCCCGCCTCGGTCTGGCCGGTATCGGCAAAACGGTCGTCATTCAACGACTGAAATGCATAATCCTTACCGTAACCGTCCTTGAAAAAGCGGTAATAGTTGTAGTCGTAGACGATCTGTTCCTGGTATTCCTGCACGTATTTGTCGGCGATGCCGTGGTAGGTGGCGGAATACTCGAACAAAAAGCTGTTTTCCGGCGCCAGCAATTGACTGCGCAAGGCCTTGAACGCGCCGACCTCGCGGCCGCCGCCGGCCAGGCCGATATGACCTTCGTCCACCAGCACCAGCCGGAACAACCGTTTGTTGTCCGGCAAATTGAAGAAACCGGCTTCCTTGTTCAGCAGTGCGGCGGTGGTTTCGCAGGTCAGCTTGATGCGGTTGCTGTAAAACCGGTTCAGATGCCGCACGGTTTCGCTGAGTTCGCGCTGATGCTGTTCGATCAGATTCACACCAGGCGTGGTCAGGATGATGTGCAACTCGTCGAAGGCGCTACCGCCGCCGATGTGGTCTATGTATTGCAACAGGTTCAAATGCATCAGCAGGGTTTTGCCGCTGCCGGTCGCCATCCAGTATGCCAGCGCCTTTTGTTCGGAAAAACCCTTACCGGCCCGTTTCTCGCTTAACACGTATTCGGTGAAATACAGCGCCAGAATCTGGTAATAGCGCAGTTTGAACGGGCGGGACAACAGGCTGTTGTATTGCCGTAGCCAATCCTGGATGCGGCGGGCGTAGACTTTTTTGATGCCGGTCGTGGACGCGGAGGCGAAATCTTCCACCAACTTTTGATAAGCAGTGTCGTTGTTTTCGGCGCTCCCGACCAACTCGCCCAGCAACTCGCGCTTGACCCGGTTGTACAGCTTCAATTCCATTGCGCGCCCCGCAGAAAATCGTGGGCCTGAATCAGCGTAGCCGGCAACGGCAACTGGCGCAGATCGGCGTCCAAATTCAGCTCCAGCCGTTCGATGCGGTACAGGCTTAAAATGGCGCGGATTTGCGCGCTGTCGTCCTCGCCGATTTGGATGTCGCGGAATAGTACCAATGTGCCGTAGGTGGTTTCGGCGGCCAGATAATCCCTGTCCAGTGTCAGGCCGGATTCGGTTTCGCCCTCACCCAGCGCCTCTCCCTCAGGGAGAGGCCGAGTATTTTTACGGTACAGGCGGCGAGATTTCAGCCAATAGCCTTGCAGATAACACCAGGTTTCCAGCAGGTCTATGGTTGCGGTTTGCCGGGCCTTTCCTACGGTCAGGGTATTGGCGAACGGCCGGCGCAAATCCAGCGTGGACAATATAGCTTGCTGCTCCGGACGGAACAGGTATTTGACCGGAACCGGCGGCGGCAGGCTGGCGTCGTCCCACACCGGGTGCAGGTTATCCAGCAGGTCTTCGTATTGTTCCAGGCCTTGCACCTTGATCAGACGGTAGACATGACCGGCTTGGGTCGGCAGGCCGTCCTGCCAATGCGTCGAGTACATCACCCGCTTGATGCGCGGTTTTAAAATACTGTCGAAATAGCCGCCCATTTCGGTCAGCAGAAAGCGGCGTTGCCGGTCGCTGTGCATCACCGCCTGGCCGGTGGTGCCGGAGCCGGCGAAAAAATCCAGCACCCAGTCGCCGGCATTGGCGGTTTGCTGCACGAAACGCTCGATCAGCGTGGTGGGTTTGGGATTGGGGAAGCTGCGCGATTTACCCAGCAAGGTTGTGAGTTCTTTTTCGCCGTCGGTGTAATCAGTTATAACTGAACGCCCGACATTGGTGTCCACTTCGTGAATGAAACGCTTTAAACGTGGAATTTTTTGCTCGGTTTCGCCGTAGGCAATCCGGTTGTCGTCATCCCATTCACTGAACGATTGGGAGAATCCTTCCAAGGGATGACGAGGCCAAACCCAACCTCGTTTGGGTGGCTGGCAAGGTTTGCCGGTAATTGGATGTAACGGTTGATAGAAACGGTAATTGGGGTCGTTCGGGTCTTTGACGCTGGGTTTTTTCGAACCGGCGGACACCAGCGGCATTGAGGCGTCAGCCTCCTGCCAAATCCAAATATTGGCCTCGCGTCGGCGGGCCTCGTCTTCCGGCACGTAACGGCCGTCGGCGTCGCGGTATTCGGCATGGCTGTAATTGTAAAGACCCTTCCACAAATCCAGACTCTTATCGAACTCTAGGCCTTGTGCTTCCAGCTCGGCCCTGAACTCGCGGCGGTGCTGCTCGAACAGCGCGGCGATTTCGGCCTCGATCTCAGCGATGCTGGGATAATCCGGGTTCAACCGCGCCACCAGTTCCATCATCTCTTCGTAACCCGGCTTGGGTTCGCGGAACATCATCGGCTCGGCCTTGACGGTTTCCAGATCCTTGGCGAACACTTCGATGTATTCGTGGTTGTTGGAATAGGTCGGCGACTGGTTTTTGGTGGAGTTTTGCGCCCAGATCAGTTCCTCCACCCGATTGCCGGCGCCGAATACCTGCCGCAACTGAGTTTCCAGTTGGATGCGTTCTTTATCGTCTATGCTGGCAAACAGTACGCCGTTTTTACTCAGCAGCGGGTAAGCCAGTTGCAGACGGTCGTGGATCATGCTGGCCCAACTGGAATGCTTGAAGCTGTCCTTGTACAAAAAACCGTCGCCGCCGGTGTTGTAGGGCGGGTCGATGTAAATGGTCTTGATTTGTCCGCGGAACTTGTCCTGCAACAGGTTCAGCGCTTGCCAATTTTCGGAATTGACCAGCAGGCCGTCGGTTTGTTCGTCCAGATTGTCGAAAACCGGGTGGCTGAGCAAATCGTCTTGCAGCGGGTTGCGGGTGATGCCGCTGTCCGGACCGGTTTCGGCGTAATAGCCGGTATCGACCACCAGGGCCGGATGCTCGGCCAGTTGTTCCGGCGCGGCGATGTCGATGCCGTACACCTCGCGCCATTCCCCAACTTGGGCGGCATTGTCCAGCAGGCGCGGGTAAAACTCGGCCGGTATCTTGCCGAGCGAAATCAGATAGTGGCTATCGACCACCTGCTTTTTCAGTTCGAACAAGCCTTTCTGGAAGTTTTCGATGGCAGCCAAAAACTGAATCAAACGGTCGGCCACTTGGTTGAAGGCTTGGGCTATCAACACGGTGGCGTTGTCCTGGCCGGCGTGCAGCAGGCTGTCCAGATCGGAGAACACCACTTGCTTTATGAAGCGGCTTTTCTCCCGGCTCAAAAAGCCCAGCAAGTCTTTATGAATAAAGTAGTCGGCGTCGTTGCCGACATAGAATTTGTTGAGGTTTTTGTCGAGCTGAAACAGGGCATTGGCAATCGCGTCGCTGGCCAGGGCCTCGATGCGCTGTTCGGCGTTTTTGCCTAAGTTGGCGAATTCGTCACGCTTGGCCAGTTCGTCCAGATATTTATCCCATTTCAGGCGTAATTGGGCTATGCCCTTGATCTGGCCGCCCTCGGCGTTGCCGGCGTCGTCTTTCAAGTCATTGAACAAGGGCGCGCCGGGCAAGGCTTCGTGTTTGCCGGGTTTCTTGTACAGATAAGGCGTTAAATCGCTATCGCCGAACAGCGTTTGCCATAGCCTTGGGTAAAGCTCGGTTTTGGGTGTGTTGGCGTCGGCCAGTTCGAAACGTATTTGCCAGACGGTTTTATCAACCTCTGGTATGGAATCGATTGCAGCCAGCCGGTAGCGTTTGCTCTGGCTGTCTTTGTTATTGTTGCGCTCGGCGCTTTGCGCGGCGGCGGCGCTGCCTTGAGTCAGGCGGAACTCCAGCCAGCGCTCACCGAGTTCACCGGCATCGAGCTGAAAACGCACGCTGTGAAAGCCGTTGCCGGTTTTGATGTAGTAGCTATCCTTGTGTTTCCAGTGAAACAGGACGTCCGAGCCGTCGTAGTCGGCCTCGTAAGCCACCTTGAAGGCGCTGGCGGCGCGGCTGTTATAGCCGAAGTCGCCGTTTTGGTAATACAGCTCGAAGAAGTTCAGCAGGTGGTTGTAAACCTTGGCTTCCAGATTGCCGCTGTCAAGCTGCCGAGCTTCCAGCCAAGTGGCGAGGTGCTGTTCGCCGTGTTGTTGTTCCTCGGGGCTGAGCTGGAACAGCAGTTGGTATTTGTCGAGAGCGGCCTGGTCGAACGGGTTGTCATACAATTTTTGCCAGACCGGCGCGCCGTTTTGGCCGAAGCGTCCGGCAAACCCCGCCAGCCAGTGTTCGGAAGTCTTGACTTGCGCGTTCTGCACGCTGCTCAAGGCGTTTGTCACCACGGCGCGCAAGCTGTCCCGGCCGTCGCCGGCTATGAAGTTTTCGATGAATTGCCGTTTCAAGCGGGTGATGCGGTACAGGCCGAAGTCCAGATCATGTTCGCCGAATTGGAACATGTCTTTAAGAAAAGCCTGAAGCTGGGTAAATGCATTGCTGCTGGTCATGGAGAGTCCAAATTTTTTAGGCGTTCGGGCCGAGATGAATGCGGGCCGCCTGTTAAATTGCGCCCAAGCCGGAAAACGCCGGGAATCGAGCATTTTACCGCCCGCCGTTAGCTTAAGCAGCACGACTATGTGCGAAAGCACCGCTCGTTGCGGTTTAAACTGTCGTAACGAGTAGCCAGGACGGCACGCAGGAATCGCCAACCATCTGATTTCATTGAAATATGATTCATTTGTCCCACCTTGGATTCGCTAAGCGTGTTTTTGAAGGATAAAATGTAAGCTGTACCTTTCAACTTTCCGATTCAGTCCGACTAGTCATCGATGAGATACGCAATGCTGCTCTGTTTGGCCGTTCTGTGCTGTTTGCGCCCGGTATACGCGACCTCGGAAACGGATGCCAAACAGCAGCTGGACGAGATTCAGGCGCAGAAGCTGAAAGTTAACGCTCAGGTAAAGCGCTTGACCGAGGAAAAAGCCGCGCAGCTCGAAGAGTTGCGCAATCTGGAAACCCAATACGGCGAACAGGCTAACGCGTTAAACGAGTTAAAAATCAGCATTCAAGCCTTCGAAACCCGGTTAAAAGCGTTGCGTACGGACATCGCCGCCACCCAACAGGATTTGTCCAAACAACACGAGCAATTGGCATACACGGTCAAATCGGCGTTTATCATGGAAAAAAGCCGTCGTAGCGGGCTGGATTTGCTGCTCAAGCAACACGATCCGGCGCTTACCGGCCGCATGCTCAAATATTACGACTACATCGTCAAAGCAAGAGCGCGGAATCTGCGCGCAATCCAGGACGATTTACAGAAATTGCGCGCGCTGGAACAACAAAACCAATCGGAATCCCAATTGCTGCAAATCGCTTTGAATAAAAAACAACGGGAAACCGAGCGCCTTTACAGCCTTAAACAACAAAGAGAGCGCTTAATCGGCGAATTGGAGCAAGATCAGGCGGAAAAAAAACACCAACTCGCCGACTTGCTGCATGACGAACGAAAGCTGACCGCGCTGCTGGCATCGCTTCCTATATCCGACGATAATAGCGAACAAGGTTCGCATGCGGATTCACACGTCAAACGACGCAATCCCGACCCGCCGCCTGAAGCGACACAGTCAAAACCGCAAGCGGAGAAACCCGTATCCGCCAAGCCTGACACTCCGCCCGCCGGCAAGTTGTTTGCCGAGTTGAAAGGCGAGTTACCGTGGCCGGTGCAAGGCGCGATTTTGGAACGTTTCGGCAGCAAACGTTTCGAAACCACTTGGGACGGCACGGTGATCGCCGCCAAAGAAGGCGCCGCCATCCATGCGGTGGCAGCCGGCCGGGTGGTTTACGCCGATTGGTTGCGCGGCTACGGTTTAATGATTATCGTCAACCACGGCAAAGGCTATATGAGCTTGTACGCATTCAACCAAAGCTTAAACAAAAGCGTAGGCGATACCGTCAAAGCCGGGGATAGCGTAGCGTCGGTAGGACGTAGCGGCGGCCGATCGCAAGCGGCGCTGTACTTCGGTATTCGCCAGCAAGGCAAGGCGGTCGATCCGGAAAAATGGTGCCGAAGATTAGGTAAAAGTTAACAATCACCCCATGACGGCCTAATTCCGATTAAAATCGACAAAAAATTCGCTATCACGCTTATTGCCGAGTAGTTCGCCGCTTGTATTTAGTTCACAAGCCCCAAATCCGGCCTACTTTACATATTGAGCATACACCCCCATCTTTAATTTATTTACGTTTAGGACAAAGGTTGTCGGAGACTTATTACACATGCGAAACAAAACTCACCTGTTAGTGTTATCGATCGGTTTCATGCTGGGTACTACCATCAGCTTGTGCGCCAACGTACTGGCGCAAAAACCCGGCGCTCCAGCGGCTCCCGTTGCCGCATCGGACACTCTGCCGTTCGAGGAACTTCGCACCTTTACAGAGATTTTCGGCCGCATCAAACAAGACTACGTCGAACCGGTTTCCGATAAGAAATTGTTGGAAGACGCCATTCGCGGCATGCTGTCCGGCCTGGATCCGCATTCCGCCTATTTAGCGGACGAAGAGTACAAAGAGCTGCAAGAAGGCACCACCGGCCAATTCGGCGGATTGGGCATAGAAGTCGGCATGGAAAACGGTTTTGTCAAGGTGGTATCGCCGATAGACGATACCCCGGCGCAAAAGGCCGGCATCAAAGCCGGCGACTTGATCGTCCGCTTAGACGACAGACCGGTTAAAGGCATGACCTTGGCGGAAGCGGTAAAACTCATGCGCGGCGAACCGGGTAGTCAAATCGTGCTGACGGTGATACGCGAAGGCGCCGAAGCCCCGCTGAAATTCGAGCTGACCCGCGACATCATCAAGGTAAAAAGCGTCAAAAGCCGCATGCTGGAGAAAAACTACGGCTATCTCAGAATCAGCAGCTTCCAATCCGGCACCGGCGAGAGCTTGGTCGATGCGATTTCGGAGTTGAAACGCGAAAACGAAGCACCGTTGAAAGGGATTATTTTAGACCTGCGCAACAACCCGGGCGGGGTGTTGAATGCCGCGGTGGACGTCAGCGACGCGTTTATCGAATCCGGCTTGATCGTTTATACCGAAGGCCGCATCAAAAACTCCGAGATGCGTTTCTCCGCAACGCCGGACGACATTATCGACGGCGCTCCCATCGTGGTGTTGATCAACGGCGGCTCCGCTTCCGCTTCGGAAATCGTGGCCGGGGCCCTGCAAGATCACAAGCGGGCCATCATTATGGGCGAAAAATCGTTCGGCAAAGGCTCGGTGCAAACCATACTGCCCACCAGCAACGGCGGCGCGGTCAAATTGACCACCGCGCGCTATTACACGCCGTCCGGACGCTCTATTCAGGCTCAAGGCATAGAGCCGGACGTCACGCTGGCCAGAGTCAAGCTGGAAGCTCTGGAGCAAGCGAAAATCGAATCGATCAAAGAAGCCGACCTATCCGGACACTTATCTAACGGCAACGAAGTCGATAAAAAAACCGGCGATGAGGACGATACCGACGGCAAAGAAAGCAACGAAAAAAGCGCCGATGCCACTGCGGAATCAGATCTGCGGGACTACCCGTTGCATGAAGCCTTAAACCTGCTGAAAGGCATTAGCATCATGAAAAGCCGCTAGCAGGCTGTTGATTTTATCTCCCCTGTAACCCGCATTGGCTGGTTGAGTCAGATGTGTTGGTAAATCATAAAGTATTGTTCTAAATGATAAAATAGTTCTATCTCCAATATATTGCACTGTCCCCATGCGCGGCGCCGACATTACTCAAGAAGACCTGTTCAGTTACCGAACCCTGGAAAGCCGGATTCCCAAAAAGCATCCGCTACGCAAGCTGCGTCAAGTGGTCGACTTGTTGCTCGCCACGCTAAACGACGAGTTCGACGCGCTCTACGCTCGTCGCGGTCGAGATTCCATTCCGCCGGAACGCTTGTTGCGCGCCAGTTTGTTGCAAGTGCTATTTTCCATCCGTTCGGAACGGCAACTGGTGGAGCATATCGACTTCAACCTCTTGTACCGCTGGTTTGTCGGCTTGACGATAGATGACGAGGTGTGGGATCACTCGACCTTCAGCGCCAACCGCGACCGTTTGCTCAACGAACGGATCAGTCGTTTGTTTTTCGAACGGGTACTGGCCTTGGCGGAGTGGAAACAGCTGATCTCTGACGAGCATTTCTCGGTGGACGGCACGCTGATTCAAGCCTGGGCCTCGCACAAGAGTTTCGTCAAGAAAGACGGCTCGACCCCGCCGCCGGAAGATGGCGGCCGCAATCCCACGGTCAACTTCAAGGGCGAGAAACGCAGTAACGAAACCCACGCCTCGACCACCGATCCCGATGCTCGGCTGTACAAAAAGAGCGAGGGCGACAAATCGCAGCTGGCTTTCCTCGGTCATGCCTTGATGGAGAACCGTAATGGCTTGGTCGTCGACGTCGAAGTCACCCAGGCCACCGGCACCGCAGAACGCGAGGCGGCCCATGCCATGGTCAAACACGATCCACAAACCGGGCGCGACCTTGGCCGCCGACAAAAATTACGATACGCAGGATTTTGTCGCCAAGTTACGCCAGCGCAAAGTCACGCCGCATGTCGCCAGCAAAGACAAAGGCTCCGCCATTGACGGTCGCACAAGCCGGCACGACGGTTACCGTAAAAGTCTCAAAATCCGTAAGCGGATCGAAGAAGTCTTCGGTTGGGCCAAGACAGTCGGCCCGCTACGCCAAACCAAGTTCCGGGGGTTAAAGAAGGTCGCCGCGCAAACGATTTTTACCTTTGCCGCCTATAACCTGACGCGCATGGGTACCATTTTCGGCTGGCGATACAGTACCGCCTAGGCGGTGGTGCGCCTGAAATCCGCCAAAAGGCGGAATTTAACGCCCTTCGGGGCGAATATAACCGGCTAAAACCGGTTTTTGAGGTGTGATCGGGCTTCCAGAAGCCCAACAAAACCAAAAAATGGTTTTGAAGCCGAAGGCATATAGGCAAATTTCAACACCCTGCTAGCGCGGCGTCGAAACGCAGCCGATAGCAAACCGCTATCGGCTGCGTCACTCTTCGATCTTTGTTGAAAGGACAATGAAGGCGATTGGAAAAAAATTCCCGCCGTAGAATGCAGTTGCCGGTCCGGCGGATTCGGGCTGCAACCCCGCCGGGAATTCGGCAAAGCGATAACGCTAAACTGAATACACCGTTCCGGAACGGAACCTTCGCTGTTTAGTTGTTGACGGACGCTTGATAGAAAACGGAAAAATCGTCTAACGCAGCAAGAGCCAATGCGATGTCTTTTTCGGTTTTGCAGTCGAACGCATTGACGCCCACCCGGTGCAAATAAAACACTTGGTCGGCGAGAAAGTTGCCGATCGCCCGAATCTCACCGCGGTACCCGTAACGGTCGCGCAAAATTCTGGCTTGCGAAAACGCCCGCCCGTCACCGTAATTTTGGAAATCGAGCTCTATCAAGCCTAAAGCTGTTACATCGCCCGCAATAGCCTCCACCGGCTCCGTAGAAATCAAACGGACGCCGGCCTGGCCGGCACGTTGCAACAGCGAGGTTTTTTCGCTTAACCAGCGATGCAGAGAAACCGAAATATTTCCGGCCTCCGGCAACGGCTCGTCGTCGGCGACAAATCGCCATGAGTTCTCTATAAGCTGTCGATCTTTAATGAGTGGCATACACTTGCGTTTTAAAGGGTTCCAATCCGATACGTTTTACGGTTTGCAAAAAGGCCTCGCCGTCCAGACGTTGCTTTAAGTAGACGTCCAATATATCCGTGATAGCCTTAGTAATTTCGTTTTTAGCGACGGCCGGACCCAATCGTTCTCCAATGGCTGCTTCGTTGTCGGAAGAGCCGCCCAGGGTGATTTGATACCATTCTTCGCCTTTCTTATCGACGCCTAAAATACCGATATGCCCGACGCTTTGATGCGCACACCCGTTCATGCAGCCGGACATGTTGATTTTCAGATCGCCGATGTCGTGCACGTAATCGATGTTGTCCAAAACCTGGTTGATTTCTTTGGCAACACCAATGGAAGCGGCATTAGCCAGCGAGCAAAAATCCAAACCCGGACAACAAATCATGTCGGTAACGGTGCCGATATTAGGCGTGGCCAACTGCAATTGCGCCAACTTTTGCCACAGTACGTATAAATCGGCTTGTTTTATATCCGCCAGTACCAGATTCTGCCGGTGGGTAGTTCTAATTTCCCCGAAACTGTAAACGTCGGCCAACTCCGCCAAGGCATCGAGTTGATCGGCGGTAATGTCTCCGGGCGGCGAATCGGGCGCTTTCAATGAAACGAATACGGCCCGATATCCGGGCACACGGTGCTCGACCGTGTTATATTTCGCCCAAGTGGCAAAGTCGGGATCGGCTGCTAACTGTGCTGGGTAACCGGTTTCGTTCGATGCGCCGGCATCGTAAGCCGGCGGCAGAAAATGGGCTTTCATCGCTTCGATTTCCTGCTCGCTGAGCAGTAAATCGTCGCGGATACGCAGCCATTCTTCTTCCACCAAAGCAGTGAATTTCTCTAAACCGATTTCTTTGACCAGGATTTTGATCCTGGCTTTGTATTTGTTATCCCGCCTGCCCAGCAGGTTGTAAACCCGCAAGATCGCTTCCAGATAGGACAGCAGATATTTTTTCTCCAAGAACGGCCTTACGGTTTGCCCTATCATCGGCGTTCTGCCCAAGCCACCGCCGGCCAACACTCTGAATCCGACCTCTCCGGCCGAGTTTTTTACCAGGTAAACGCCTATATCGTGTAACTGCACGGCCGCCCGGTCGCGTTCTGAGCCGCTGACGGCAATCTTGAATTTACGCGGCAAATACGCGAACTCGGGATGCAGCGTGGTCCATTGTCTGATGATTTCGCAATAAGGCCTTGGATCTTCGATTTCATCGAGGCAGACGCCGGCCAGATGATCGGAAGTCGTGTTGCGCAAACAGTTGCCGCTGGTTTGAATCGCGTGCATCTGCACGGTGGCCAAGTCGGCCAGCAAGTCCGGCACTCTTTCCAAAGCCGGCCAGTTGTACTGTACGTTTTGCCGAGTCGTGAAATGGCAATAGCCTTTGTCGTAATCTCTGGCTACCTTAGCCAACATGCGTAACTGCTTGGACGATAACAAACCGTAGGGAACGGCCACCCGCAACATCGGCGCGTGAGTTTGAATGTAAAGCCCATTCATCAAGCGCAAGGCTCTAAACTCGTCGGGCCCTAATTCGCCATTCAAAAAACGCTGGGTTTGTCCGCGAAACTGAGCAACCCGCTCTTCAATAAGTTTCTGATCTCGCTCGTTATATTGATACATTTACTAAGGTTTTACGCAAGGCAGGCATGTTGTATTGAGCGCGCAATAATATACTGCAGGGCTTTAAATGACAAAGATTAATATTAGGTGATAACATGCCCAGTTGATTTTTTCACCATTAAAACAACCATAACTTTTTAATAAGGGGGCTAACTTGTTGCGCTTACTGTCAATTTTGGCCGGTCTCTTGTTCTTGCCGGAACTTGCCATGGCCGAGGAATTTAGTAACCTGGGACTAACCGGTACGGAACGAGGGATCTACACCGTTCTGATCTTTATAATCGCATACGGATTTGTGATGGCGGAAGAGTTCACCCACTTACGCAAATCCAAGCCGGTTATTTTCGCCGCGGCCGTCATTTGGGCACACGTCGCTATCCTGGCTCAAGAGGCCGGGGTACCGGGCGAGCAATTACATGCGGCCTTCGAACATGACCTGAAAGAATATGCGGAACTGATGCTGTTCCTGCTGGTTGCCATGACCTACATCAACGCCATGGCGGAACGCAACGTTTTCGAAGCCTTACGCTCCTGGTTGATCAGAAAACAATTCGGCTATAAGCAATTGTTTTGGATTACCGGCATCATCACCTTCTTTTTATCGGCTGTTGCGGACAATCTGACTTCCGCATTGTTGGTCGGCGCGGTGGTATTGGCGGTCGGCAAGGACAACGAAACCTTCGTCTCCATCGGCTTCGTGAATCTAGTAATAGCGGCAAACGCCGGCGGCGCGTTTTGCCCGTTCGGCGACATCACTACCTTGATGGTCTGGCAGGCCGGTTACGCCGAGTTCTTCGACTTTTTCAAACTGTTTATCCCATCCGTAGTCAATTTTGCGGTCCCGGCGTTTTTCATGTCGCGAGCCATTCCCGACGCCCAGCCGGAAGCGGTGGATGAAGCCGCCGTCGAGTTGAGACCCGGCGCAATCCAAGTCTGCGGTTTGTTTTTATTAACCATCGTCAGCGCGGTCAGTTTCAAACAATTCCTGCATCTGCCGCCATTCATGGGCATGATGCTGGGCTTATCGGTATTAATGCTGTACGGCTATAGCCTGAAGGTACGCTACACGGTAGAAGGTTCGAGATTCGATATTTTCAACAAAGTTAAAGCCGCGGAATGGGATACTCTGCTGTTCTTCTTCGGCGTGGTGTTCGCTGTGGGCGGTTTGGGCTACATCGGCTATTTGGAGCTGCTGTCCGCCGCTATGTACGACGGCCTAGGCGCCACCACCGCCAACATTCTGGTTGGTATTATTTCCGCGGTCGTCGACAACATTCCGGTGATGTTCGCGGTGCTGAACATGAATCTTGACATGGATTTATACCAATGGCTGCTGGTAACGTTAACAGCCGGAGTAGGCGGCTCATTGTTTTCGGTCGGTTCCGCGGCCGGCGTGGCATTAATGGGCCAATCCAATCATAAATACACCTTTTTCAGCCACTTGAAATGGACACCCGTGATTGCCGGCGGCTATTTCGCCAGCATCCTGACCCATTATCTGATTAACGGTTAACAGCCCTACGTCCAAACCACGGAATTCGCCGATGCCTAAGACGCATTCATCTTGGCGTCGCGCGTTCTCCGTGTATTGCCAACCCAAGGTGCTGGCAATGATCTTTCTCGGCTTTTCCGCCGGACTACCCTTCATATTGGTGTCGTCGACCTTATCCGCCTGGCTGGCCGACATTAACATCAGCCTGGCGATCATCGGTTACTTCAGCCTGGTCGGTGCCGCCTATTCCGTTAAAGTCATATGGGCTCCCATTATCGATAAAGCCCCCCTCCCCTTACTTACCCGATGCCTGGGCAAACGACGCAGTTGGATGCTGCTCTCGCAACTAGGCATTGCCTTAGGACTTTGGAGCATAAGCCGTCTCACTATCGCCGATCAGTTGGAACAGGCAGCCTTATTAGCCGTGATTGTGGCCTTTTGTTCCGCCACCCAAGACATCGTGATCGACGCTTACCGGATAGAAGCAATCGCTCAAGAATATCAGGGCGCGATGGCTGCAGCGTATATCTTCGGCTACCGGGTTTCATTGTTGGCCGCAGGTGCCGGCGCACTATATATCGCGGAATATTTCGATTGGTCGACTGCCTATCAAACCATGGCCTACCTGATGGCGGCGGGCATCGTCACGACCTTCCTCATCACGGAGCCGCATCACAACGCCAACTTAGCGACAAAACAAAGCAATCATCAGGCCGGACAATCCAGCAAACAAAGCCACTTTACCGGACTCGCGGCATGGTTTTTCGACGCCGTCGTCGGCCCCTTCGTAGAATTTTTCCAACGCAACGGCCGGCACGGCATCACCATCTTGGCGCTGATCAGCCTCTATAAAATGAGCGATATTGCAATGGGCGTCATGGCTAATCCATTCTATTTGGATTTGGGGTTCAGCAAAAAAGAAATCGCCGACGTCACCAAATTGTTCGGCTTTTTCATGACGATATTCGGCACGTCATTAGGCGGCGTTTTGGTGGTACGCTACGGACTCATGCGCCCTTTACTACTCGGCGCGGTTTTGGTGGCCCTGACCAATTTGCTGTTTGCGGCTTTGGCGATTATTCCGCCGAATTTATGGTCACTGGCGGCCGTGGTCAGTGCGGATAATCTGAGCGGCGGCATAGCCTCCGCGGTATTCATCGCTTATCTATCCAGTTTGACCAACGCCAATTACACCGCAACCCAATACGCGTTGTTCAGTTCATTGATGACGTTGCCAGCGAAACTGATCGGCGGCTTTTCCGGGCAAATCGTAGCCGGCGTCGGATACGGCGGTTTTTTCGTCTACGCGGCCGTTATCGGTATTCCGGCTATCGTGTTGTCGCTAATGATTCGAAATTCGCCGCCGTCTTTTCGCGCTCAGGTCGAAACCGCGTCTACAGCCGACTAATGCCATAGCGTTTTTTACTATTGCGGCAAGGCTTGTTAGATCGTATTATAAGCAGTTCTCTTTAGATGTAGCCCAAACGGGTGTGTGAGCAATATGAAACCAGAAATTCATCCTGATTATAAACAGATTACAGTCACGTGCGGTTGCGGCAATACTTTTGAAACCGGTTCCGTGCTGGGTAAAGATTTACATATCGAGGTCTGTTCTTCGTGCCATCCTTTTTACACCGGCAAACAACGCGTAGTCGACACATCCGGCCGGGTAGACAAATTCCGTAAAAAGTTCGGCAAATAAACGCAAATACCCTTGCGCCACTAACCGCCCAAACATTGCCGGGCGGTTAGCAGCGGAAGCGGGTCAAAACAAAGCCTCCTGCAAACCCTCCGCATTTTCATCCCATTCGAATTCCGGCGGCTTAGGCATCGAATAGCTTTTCGGCGCAGTTTCCTCGGCAAAGAATTCCCACAAGCCGTTTTTGTTGGATTTATCCAATAACAAACCATCCTCCGGATTGACGTATGCTTGAACGATACCGTCGGGCGCGACCAGCGGCATTTCCGGCTTGTCTTTTAAGGCTTTGCGCATAAATTCCATCCAGATCGGAATCGCGGCTTTTCCACCGGTTTCCCCTCTCCCCAACGAATTGGAATTATCGAAACCCAGCCAAACGGAAACCGCAAAATCCTGGGTATAACCGTTAAACCAGGCGTCGCGCTGGTCGTTGGTAGTACCGGTTTTGCCGGCCAAATCGCTACGCCCCAATTGTTTCGCCGTAGTTGCCGTGCCCCGCTCAACCACGTCGCGCAGCAGACTATTCATCAGAAAATTTACCTGAGGGGAAACGACGCGCCGGGCGGAGTTGGCGGATTCCAAACCTTCGGAACAATGCCGACACACGCCGGCCGGATTGGCCTGAAACACGACTTTGCCGCTGTAATCATCGATTCTTTCAATCAAATAAGGTTTGACGGCGTAGCCGCCGTTTGCAAATACGGAATAGGCCTGCGCCATTTTCAGCGGCGACGCGTATCCGCTACCCAAGGCTAGCGACAAGGTCCCGGGCAATTGCTCCTTTTCGAAACCGAACCTCATCGCAACCTCTAATGCGTAAGGAATACCAATGTCCTGCAATAGCCTGATCGACACCAAATTAATCGATTGCCTAAGTGCAACCCGCAACGGGGTAGGCCCTAAAAATCGGCGGGTATAATTTTCCGGACGCCAATCGTTGGCTTGAGACGGATCCGCTATCACTATCGGTGCATCGTTGATAATGCTGGCCGGGGTAAACCCCTTCTCCAACGCAGCTGCATAAATGAACGGCTTAAAACCGGACCCGGGTTGCCGCTTGGATTGCGTGGCCCGATTGTAACGGCTACGATAAAAATCGAAACCGCCGGAAATCGCCTGAATGGCTCCGGAAAAAGGATCGACCGCTGCCAGCGCAGCTTCCGCCGCGGGAATTTGGCTCAAAGCCCAGCGACCGTCTTCCAACTGCCGCAGCCAGACAATATCACCCGGTTGAATGAAAAAGCCCTGCCACGGCTTACTGCGAAACCGCTCTACCTCGGCTCGCCGCCAAGGCACCTGCTCCCAGGCCACCATCAGTTCCGCTCCATCCGCTGCCATTGCAACAAATCCGGATTCCGACAGCGCGGAGACGACTGCCTGACGACAATCGCCAAACGCCGGCAAGCTTTTCAGCGCACTCTGTTTAGCGAGTTTTTTGTGCGGCAAACCGCGATAGCCGTAACGATCGTCGTACAAATGCAAACCGGTGCGCACAGCGTTATCCGCCGCCTGCTGCAAACCGGAAGAAACCGTCACGTAAGCCTTCAGGCCCAGGGTATAGGCATCGTCGCCGTACTTCTCCAACAATTCCTGCCTCGCCATTTCCGCCACGTAAGGCGCATCAAACTCTATGACAGTCGGCTGAATGGCCGCATCGTCTTTGCTGGCCAAGGCTTGGCGAAACTGCCCGGCGGAAATAAAATTCAAATCCAACATCCGCTTTAAAACATAATTGCGCCGCTCCGTTGCTCTCTCTACGTTAACGATGGGGTTGTACAGCGAAGGCGCCTTGGGCAATCCCGCCAACATAGCCTGCTGCGGCAAACTCAATTCCGATAGGCTTTTACCGTAATACGTTTGGGCTGCCGCCGCCAATCCGTAGGCGCGCTGGCCGAGATAAATCTTGTTCAAGTACAGTTCGAAAATTTCGTTTTTGGAAAAACGCCGTTCCAACTTCAAGGCCAGCAAAATTTCCTTCAATTTGCGCAAATACGTTTTTTCCTTGCTGATTAAAAAGTTGCGCACCACTTGCATCGTAATCGTACTGCCACCCTGACTTTTTTTGCCGGTTTTCAGCAAATGATTCGCAGCACGCAGCAATCCTTTGTAATCCACGCCCGGGTGGGTAAAAAACCGTTCGTCTTCCGCGGCTAAAAAAGCATTCAACTGCTGCTTGGGAATCTCGCCGATTGGAACCGGAATACGCCGCTTCTCGCCGAATTGCCCTATCAACAGCCCGTCCCGGCTATAAACGCTGAGCGGCATTTGGTACTGAACGTGCTCCAACTGCTCGATGTCCGGCAATTCTTTGTCCAGCTCGACGATAAAAAAATAAGCGGCAACCAGAAAACTGATGCCGAAAATGGCGATGGCGATAAAAAACCATTTGAACAGGGCCGCTAACATTCTCAACGGCCTGATTTGATGTCTGACCTGCACGGGTACTCTACGATAGAAATTTGAAAGATTTTAGCGTAATTCGCAAAGATGCCTGCTTTTGCTAACTTTCTTACGCTGGTTTCATCCTTCCGCCGGTACGCATTCCTTAATGCACGATCCGACACATGCAATTCGACAGCTCAAAAAATTGATCTATACGCGCTATATTTACAGGGGAAAGTTAAAGTTATTTTTAACTTGTGTTAAGGTATGAAAATAGCAAAACCTTACTATACTTGGCTCCTAGCTGAGGGGCGCTCGCGATAGCGCTGTAGATATAGCACACGATTTAGAGGTTTCAATTGGGTTTAGTTCATGAGCTGGTTTAACAGGAGTCAGGCCGCTTTACTCGGCATAGACATTAGCACTGCAGCCGTCAAACTGTTGGAATTGAGTCGGACGGGCGCGCGCTATAAAGTCGAGAGTTACGCTGTCGCTCCTCTGCCACAAGACGCCGTGATCGACAAAAACATTACCAATGTCGAAGTAATAGGCGAAGCGATCAAAGCTGCGGCCAGACAATCCGGCACCCGTGCGAAACGCGCTTGCGTCGCGGTAGCTGGTTCTTCGGTGATGACCAAAATCATCACCATGCCGGCCTCCCTGACCGAGGCCGACATGGAAGAACAAATCATGGTCGAAGCCGATCAATACATTCCTTATTCGCTGGACGAAGTGAATTTGGATTTCGAAGTACAAGGCCCGTCCAAAAGTAATCCGGAAATGCTCGATGTGCTGCTGGCCGCTTCCAGACGCGAAAACATAGAGGATAGAGTAGCGGCGTTGAATTACGCCGGATTGAAAGCTGCCATCGTAGACGTGGAAGCGTTTGCAATGGAAAACGCGTTTACCTTGTTGGTCGATCAATTACCCGAAAACATGGCCAATAAAACCGTTGCGATTGCCGACGTCGGCGCAACCCTGACTTCGCTGAACATCTTGCACAACGGCAAAACCATTTACACGCGGGAACAGGGCTTCGGCGGCAAACAACTAACCGAAGAAATCCAACGCCGTTACGGCTTGTCTTACGAAGAAGCCGGTTTGGCGAAACGGCACGGCGGCTTGCCGGACAATTACATTCCCGACGTGTTGGAGCCTTTTAAAAAGGCCATGTTGCAACAAATCGCCCGCTCGCTGCAGTTCTTCGTATCCTCCAGCGCCAACCGCGGCATAGACGCTTTAATTTTAGCCGGTGGTTGCGCATCGATTCCGGGCCTGGAAAAACTGGTCGAACGGGACTTGGGTTTGTCGTCGTACATCGCCAACCCGTTTATCAACATGGCGTTATCCAACAGAGTCAAGCCGCAAAACTTGAGTAACGATACCCCGGCGATGATGATCGCTTGCGGTCTGGCCTTGAGGAGTTTCGACTAATGGCCAAAATCAACTTACTCCCGTGGCGAGAAGAACTCCGTAAAAAACGCCAACAAGACTTTGCCGCCGGTATCGGCGCCGGCGTGTTGTTTACCTCATCCATCCTATTGTTGGTTTATCTGCAAATCGATGCGATGAAGGAACATCAAAACTACAGAAACCAAATACTGCGCGATCAAATCGCCGTCCTGGACAAAAAAATAGCGGAAATCAAAGAAATCGAGGAGAAAAAGAACAAACTGCTGACCAAGATAGACGTCATTCAAAAATTGCAGGAAAGCCGGCCGGAAATCGTGCATTTGTTTGACGAACTGCCAAAGACCACGCCTGACGGCATTTACCTGACCAAGTTCGTACAGGCAGACAACAACCTGACCATAGACGGTAAAGCGGAGTCCAACGCCCGGGTGTCGACTTTCATGCGGGCAATCGATAATTCGTTTTGGCTAAGCTCGGCCGCGCTGAACGTCATCAAAGGTCAAGGCAAGGACAGCGAAACGCTGAACGACTTTTCGCTGACCGCGAAGCAGGAAAAAGACTCCGATAACGAGCAAAACGGCAAAACACCATGAACCTTTCCGAAATCAATTGGGACATCAATGCGGCCGGTACCTGGCCCACGCCGGTAAAAATTGCCGCGGGAGTAATCGTTTCCGTTCTGGTGGTCGCCGCGGACATTTATTACATCACCAATCCGCAATTAGACGAATTGAACGCCTTGGAACAGGAAGAAGCCAATTTAAAAGTATCGTTCGAAACCAAACAAAAAAAAGCCATCAACCTCCCCGACTACCTCGCCCAGCTCGAACAAATAGAATCGTCCTTGGGGGAAATGTTGAAACAAATGCCGACCAAAGCCGAAGTCGCCAATCTGTTGGTGGACATTTCCCAAACCGGCTTGGCGGCCGGATTGGAGTTCAAATTGTTTCAACCTAACGCCGAAGTGCGTAAAGACTTTTATTCGGAATTACCCATCAACATTCAAGTGATAGGCAACTACAACGAATTAGGACTCTTCGTCAGCGGACTCGCTTCGCTGCCTAGGATTGTCACCGTACACAACGTCAACATCGCTCCGGCTCCCAATTCCAAAACCGAACTAGCGATGTCGGCCGTGATAAAAACGTATAACGAAGGCGACTCCGGCGCCTCCCAGAAAAAACCGAAAAGGGGTCGGTAAACGATGACAGGCCATTACCCCGGAAAGTCCCGCCGATTCAACTTCACGCCGATTGCCGCACTGCTGCTGCTGAACGCTTGCGTCAACGACGACATTAGCGATTTGAGCAAATACATTGCTGAAGTAAAAGCTCGTCCCAAAGGCAGCATAGAACCGCTGCCGGAAAACAAAATTGTCGAAGCATTCGTATTTAAACCGGATGGTTTGCGCGACCCCTTTCACTCGGCGGAAAAAACCGCCGAAGAAAACCAGGCGCAAATTGCCGCAACCGGCGGCATCATTCCCGACTTTAATCGAAGGAAAGAGGAACTGGAAGCCTTTTCGTTAGACTCGTTACGCATGATGGGAACCTTGACGGATCAAAAAGGCTTATGGGGATTGGTTAAAACCAAGGAGGGCACCATCCACAGCGTACAAGTCGGAAATTATATCGGGCAAAACCACGGCAGAATCATACGTATTCTCGACGATAAAATCGAATTAACGGAAATCGTACCCGACAAACCGGGCACCTGGCGCGAACAAGCGGCTACCTTGGCCCTAGTCGAGTAAAAAGGTTATGAATATGAGCACTACGCAAATTAAACCCCTCCGGCGCGCACCGAACCGATACTTCTACCGGTGCTTTTTTAGCCTATTGCTGTGGTCCACGCTGGCTACGGCCGAAGAAATCTCCATCAACAACCTGGAGTTCTCGAGTTTGGGCGAAAACCAATTGCAGATCCAGTTGGAGCTCAGCGCACCTGTCGGCCAGCCCAAGATCTTCGAGACCGACAATCCGGCGCGTCTGGCTCTGGATTTCAACGGGGTAAAAAGCAATCTAGCGAAGAAAAGCTTCCCTATCAACCAAGGCGCCGCCAATACCGCCTACGTGATGGAAACGCCGGAGCGCACCCGCTTGGTCATCAACCTGACTCAAAAAGTCCCTTACGAAACCAAAACCGTCGATAACAAGTTCCTTATCGTCTTAAAGTCCGCCGCGACTATCGCCGAAGTCAGCAAAACCTTGCAACGTACGGCGGCTAAAGACGCTTCGCTCAGCCGGTTCATCCCCGAACAAGCCATTAAGAGCATCGATTTTCGCCGCGGCCCTAGAGGCGAAGGCCGTTTGCTGTTGTCGCTATCGTCGCCCAACACCTTGGTGGACGCCAAACAGCAAGGCACAAAAGTCATATTGAATTTTTTGAATACCAAATTGCCGGAATCGCTGATAAAAAGCTTCGACGTTGCCGATTTTGCTACACCGATACAAAAAATCGACGCGATACCGCGCGGCGACAACGTCAGTATCTCGATCACCCCCAATACGCCTAACTACGAGTATTCGTCGTTTCAAGAAGATAATTTGCTGACGGTGGAATTCCGTCCGTTGACGCCGGCCGAAAAAGAAGCGAAGTTGCGGGAAAAAACCCCGTACGTGGGCAGCAAGCTATCGTTGAATTTCCAGGAAATCGACGTTAAATCGGTGTTGATGATTCTAGCCGACCACATCAAAACCCAAGAGGGCAAAGAAATTAACATTGTGACCACCGATTCGGTAAGCGGCTCCATTGCCCTGCACGTCAACGACGTACCGTGGGATCAAGTCCTGGACGTCGTGATGAAATTACGCGGTTTATCCAAACGTGAAAACGGTAACGTGATTCTGGTGGGACCTACCGAGGAAATCAAAATTCTGGAAGAAAAAGAATTGGAGGCCAGAAGAATTTACGAACAATTAGAACCGCTGAAAACCGAAAACATACAAATCAATTACGCCAGAGCCACCGACATTTGTAACGTGTTGATGGGTAAAGGCAACTTTAATCAAGGCGGCGGGCCGCTGTCTCAATCGACCAAAGGTGGCGGCGCGGCCGGCGCGGCCGGCGCCGGTTGCGGCGGTACCAGTTCAGCCACCACCAGCCTGGTCAGCAATCCCGGCGGGCTTCCCGGCGGTGGCGGCACCCAAGCCAACGACTTACGCTTGATCTCGGCGCGCGGCACGGTCATCGTCGATGCCAGAACCAATACACTGATCGTCAAAGACACTGCCAAGCAATTGGAAGAAATTCACAAGATGATCGTTAAATTGGACATTCCGGTACGGCAAGTATTAATCGAATCGCGCATCGTGATCGCAACCACCTCGTTCGCTCAAGACATCGGTACCCGATTCGGTGTCGCCAAAAGAGCCGATGTAGGCGGCGGCAAGGAATTCGGCTTTACCGGTACCGGCACCACAGGCGTCAACAGCACCGGCTTCGATAATTCCCAAATTCTGCAAGACTTGGGCACCGCCTTAGCGGCCTCCAGCGGCGGCTCGTTAGCGATGACGTTGGCACGCGGGGCCGATTATTTGCTGAATTTAGAAATCAGCGCCCTGCAAGACGACGGCAAAGGCGAATTGGTTTCCAATCCCCGAGTCATGACCACAGACCGGGTGCCCGCTACGATCAAACAAGGTTTGGAAATCCCCTACACCACCGTCAGCCAAAACGGCACCCAAACCGAATTTAAAGAAGCGGTGCTGGAAATGCAGGTCATCCCGCAAATCACCCCTACCGGCAGCGTCATCATGTCGTTGCAAATCAAACGCGACTCACGCGGTAACCAAGTCACCACCGGCGGCTTGAGCACTCTGGCGATAGACAAGCGCGAACTGGAAACCATGGTACAAGTGGAGGATGGCGAGACCATCGTATTGGGCGGCGTGTACGAATCCGACACCAACCAAACCGTCAGCACCATACCGTGGATTTCGGATTTGCCTTTAGTCGGCTGGATGTTCAAAAAGACGCTCAAAGACCAAACCAAACGTGAATTGCTGCTGTTCATTACCCCTAAAGTGGTCAAAGACAGCCTAACCAACGTCAGTTATTCGCAATAGCCCTGTCCGGTTGCGAGCTACGGGCCAGCCCCCAACGCTCGCAACCTGCGTTGTTTCGGCCATGCCTAACGACTGCGATCCAGTTTGCGGTAGCCGATTGCTTCGCTCAAATGCGACGTTTCTATTGCACTCGAATCGGCCAAATCGGCCACCGTCCTGGCCACTTTCAAAATGCGGTGATAGGCTCTGTGCGACAAGCCGAATTTTTCCATCGCCTGTTCCAACAACTGGTGTCCGGTATCCGATAAACGGCACAACGCTTTGATTTCCTTGGCACCCAGTTCGCTATTACATTTACCTTGACGCAATTCGGCTAACTTGCGGGCCGCGATTACCCTGCGGCGAATTTCGCCACTGGCCTCTTCCACCGTGGAATCGCCGACCCGCAACACCGCTAACGGTACCCGCGGCACTTCCAAATGCATGTCTATCCTATCCATCAAAGGCCCGGATACCCTAGCCCGGTAACGCGCCACCTGCTCCGAGGTACAATGGCAGCGGCCGGACGCATCGCCCAGATAACCGCACGGACAAGGATTCATCGCGGCAATCAATTGAAAGCGCGCCGGAAACTCCGCTTGCCGATTCGCCCGGGAAATCGTGATATGCCCGGTCTCCAAAGGCTCGCGCAGTACCTCCAGAACCCTACGGTCGAACTCCGGCAATTCGTCTAAAAACAAGGCCCCATTGTGCGCCAATGAGATTTCGCCCGGCTTGGGATTGCTGCCGCCGCCAACCAAGGCCGCCGCCGATGCCGTGTGATGCGGCGCTCTAAACGGCGGCTGACGCCATTTCGATACGTCCAAACCGCTGTCGCTGATCGAGGCGATTGCCGCGGTCTCCAGAGCCTGTCTTTCGGTTAACGCCGGCAATATGGTCGGTAAGCGCGCCGCCAACATCGACTTCCCGGTACCCGGCGGTCCCAGCATCAACAAATTGTGACGCCCGGCGGCGGCGATTTCCATCGCTCTTTTCACGTGATATTGACCGTGCACGTCGGCAAAGTCGAGCGCAAACTCCTGCTCGACCGAAGTTAACGGCGTCCGATAACTATCCAGCGCGTGGGTACCGGCTAAATGCACGCAGACTTGCAACAAGGTTTCGGCCGGCAATAGCTCGATATCCGAGATCAAAGTAGCTTCCGCCGCGTTTTCTACTGGCAGGATCAGTTGCCTATGCGCATCCCGGCTTTGTATGGCAACCGGCAATGCCCCGGTGATCGGACGCAGCTGACCGCCCAGCGACAACTCGCCGACGAACTCGTAGCGAGCTAGGCCGTCTTTGGGGATTTGCCCGGATGCCGCCAAAATGCCCAACGCAATCGCCAAATCGAATCTCCCGCCTTCTTTCGGCAAGTCGGCGGGAGCCAAATTGATTGTGATTCTTTGAAACGGAAACTCGAACTGGGAATTGATAATGGCGCCGCGCACCCTGTCTTTGCTTTCTTTAACCGCCGCTTCGGGCAAGCCGACGATGTTCAACGCCGGCAGGCCGTTACCGACGTGGACTTCAACCGTCACTAACGGCGCGGCGATTCCGGTTCGGCCACGGCTGTAGACAACCGCCAGCGACATAAGACACTATTCGCCGGCCAAGCGTTTTTCCAACTCTTCGACACGTTTTTCCAAGGCTTCCAAGCGGCTGCGGGTTTTTGCCAAAACCGCTTTTTGCACTTCGAACTCTTCCCGGCTGACTAAATCCAGCTTGGATAAGGCGCTCTGCAAAAAAGCGTGCAGGTTTTTCTCCATATCCTCCTTGAAATGGCTGAAACCGGGCGGGATGGCGCTGGCGATACGGTCGGCGATACCGTCTATAGCTTTTGGATCGAACATAGGATTACTCTCGGTCGTTACTGGAATGTGTTTTAGGCACGTGGTCTCGGCATAGTTTATCAGTATCCTCGCGATCCAGCGCTTCGTCGGTTAAGCCGCACAGATAATGGTTAGCCTGAACGGCGAAATGATGACAGGTCCGGCAAGCGCCGAAACTGCGGCTTTGATTGGCAATTTGCAAAATTTCCAGGGTTTTGAGCAAAGCCGTTTCGATACTGCCGAACGCCTGACGGCTGGCGTCTTGTTCGGCTTGCTTGAATAGTTCCAAGGGCTTCAAGCCTGCGACCAAGCCGCGTCCGCTGTCGGTCAGGGTCAGATGAACCACTCTACCGTCCAAACTATCGGTTTGCTTTTGCAAAAAGCGTTTGCGCTCCAGAATTTGGATGGTCTGCGAAACGGTACCTTTAGTCAGGCCCAAGTATTCCGCAACCGCGGAATGGGTATTGCTATATTTATTGCAACCGGATAAATATTCCAAAACTTGGCCGTGTATCGGCTGCAACCCCAGAGCGGCATAGCGCTTACGTTCTTCGGAACGTAAAATCGAGCTAATACGCTCGATCAATTTAAAGGTTTCCATCTCACTCATCGAAAAATTTTAACATAATCGGCTGGGCAAACTTTGCTGCCGTCTCGCAGCCAACAGTCCATCGCCCCGGTCTCAACCCTATTTACAGCCCATCATGCCAACCAAAGCCGACCCAACCATTTCCGCCTTACGCCAATTGCTCGAACAGGCGGAGCACGTCATCTTAGGCAAACAACGGCAAATACGCCTAGCGGTTTGCTGTTTACTCGCCAAAGGCCATTTGTTGATAGAAGACTTGCCGGGGGTCGGCAAAACCACGCTCGCCCATACCCTGGCCGGACTGTTCGGCCTGGAATATCAACGTATCCAATTCACCAGCGACATTTTACCGGCCGACATCATCGGCAGCTCGGTGTTCGACGCCCGCCAACACAGTTTCAGTTTTCATCCCGGGCCGATTTTCAATCAATTGATTTTGGCGGACGAAATCAACCGCGCCACGCCGAAAGCGCAAAGCGCGTTACTGGAAGCCATGGAAGAACGTCAAGTCACGGCGGAAGGGGTAACCTACCCGCTGCCCCAGCCCTTTTTTGTGGTGGCCACCCAAAACCCGTCTCACCAAATCGGCACTTTTCCGTTGCCGGAATCGCAGCTGGACCGTTTTTTAATGCGCATCGCCTTAGGCTATCCCGATTCGCAAGCGGAGCGTCAACTTCTGCAAGGCCAACCCCGGCACCGGCTGATCGCGGACCTACCGGTGGCGCTAGCGCCGGACCGGCTAAGGGAACAGCAATTGGCGGCGGAACAAGTTTACGTCTCGCCGGCCTTGCTGGACTATTTGCAAGCCATTTTGGAATTTACCCGCCAGTCGGAGCACTACCCTTGCGGGCTATCGCCCAGAGCCGGACTGGCTTTGTTGGCCGCCGCCAAAGCCTGGGCTTATCTGCACGGCCGCAATAGCGTGCTGCCGGACGATCTTCAAGCGATATTGCCGGCCGTCGCCGCCCATCGCTTGCTACCCGACGTTGCCGACCCGGAAGCGGTAATCGCCCCCATTTTTCGGCATATACCGGTCCATTGAAATTAACCCTAAAACAACGACTGGACATCAGCCGGTTTTTGCGCGGTGAAGCGCCCGGCGACGATCCCATTACCCTAAACCAGCGGCGGATTTTTATCCTACCGACCCGCAGAGGACTGGGTTTCGCACTGCTGATCGTCTTGTTGATGTTGATCGCCTTTGTCTACGGCAACAATTTGGCGTATTTTTTAGCGTTCCTGCTGGCCGGCGTGTTCTTCGTGACCATATTGCACACCTACAATGCGCTGGCCGGCTTGACGGTCGGAGCCGGACAGCCGGCAAACGCCTTCGCCGGTACCGCAGCAGGATTCGTGTTTTACCTGCAAAACCCCACTTGGCAAACGCGTTACGGCATTCATATCAAATTGTCCGACGGCCTCATGTTGGACTTGCCGGCCAAGCAAACCCAAACCGTTACGCTATACACGCCGGCCAGCCAACGCGGCTGGCTGGTGTGCGGCACCGTAACACTATCCGCTTGTTTTCCGCTCGGCTTGTTCCGCGCCTGGTCACCACTGCGTTTCGACCGCAAATTGTTGGTATACCCCCAACCGGCCGCCTACGCGCCGCCTCTCCCCCAAGCTCAGCAAGACAACGGCACACAGTTTAGGAGCCGGCTCCAAGGTAGCGACGAGTTTTACGGCGCCCGGCCCTATCAACTCGGCGACCCGCTACGCCACATCCATTGGAAAACCTTCGCCAAAGGCCGGCAACTTCAAACCAAACAGTACGCCGGCAGCAGCGACGCCAATCAACTATGGCTGGATTACGCCGTGACCCCCGGCAGCAACCGGGAGCAACGGCTAAGCCTGTTATGCCGTTGGTTGATAGACGCGGAACACAGCGGACTGCGCTACGGTTTACGCTTGCCGGGCCAAGAATTTGCTCCGGACCGTGGCCGCAAACATTATTTATCCTGTTTAAAAGCCCTAGCCTTGTTTTAAGTCTTTAATCCCCCTTGTCTTAAAGCGATTCGGCTTCAGCCCTTGCCCCATTAACCCGAAGATTAATGCGGGAAATCACCCAAACTAAGTTTTTTAACGCACTTTTTCATAAAGCGCTCGCATTGCCTGCCCTATGCAGACCGAATCGGCGCATTGGTCTGAGTATTGCTTTAACCGATTCACAGAGCGGGATTGCTCTTTAAAAGAACGAAACCTTCGGCCTTATTGCGTACCGGATCATCACCATGGTTAGCGGCGGCTTTTGATTGCAAAAGAGAATACCGATAAGCGCTGTTGTTGACAGAGCACAAACCAAATATGAAAAAACACACACCAGCCAACCAACTCTTCCACCACTCCAATCCGAAAACATACCGACTATCGGCTCTACTGTTAGTACTGGCGATATTGAGCATTTCGCTGGGCACAAGCCGGCAAACCCCGCAAACGCCCTATACCGGTTTAGGCGATTCGGCCACCTTAAACGGCCTTTACCAACGTTGGAAAACCAGCCACGAAGCGCGTTCCGACCGGGAAAGTATGCAGATACGCGTGGCCTATTCGAAAACGTCGTCCGCCGCCGCAAACCTGGGAAAAGGTGTGGTATCGATCAACTTGATCGACGGCCGTTTATCCGCGGCTATCGACGGCTTACCGGAATCCGGCGATTACCAATTATGGCTGCTGAACAACCAGCAGCGAGGCGGCGGGCAACCCGACGCCATCAACCTCGGCCAATTGCAGCGCGTAGGCGATCATCACCGACTAACACTGGCCTTGAACCGTGAGCTGATGCAGGACTTTACAGTGGATGCCGCAGCGATTGCCGAAGCCGGCGATAACCCGCGAACCCACGCGCTGCTAAGCGGTTCGCCCGGATTACTGCAACGTCTGTACTTCAGCGAACGCGCCTTGCCGTTGACCAACGTGTCCGCAGTTTCGGCCCCCCGTAGCGAGGATGCCGGCGGGTTTTCCTTCCTACTTCCTAAGCCGGCTTACGCGGCTAAAAGCACGACGCAAACCCCCGAACAACAATTAGCGGCGCTGATAGCGACCGGCCAACGCTTGTTTACCGAAGAAACCTTCGCCGGCAACGGTCGTACCTGCTCGACCTGCCACCGTCCGGACAACAACCACACGATAGATCCGGCCTACATCGCTACCTTACCCGCCAACGATCCCTTGTTCGTCGCCGAATACAATAGCCAACTGGCGGAGTTGGAAAAACCGACGCTGATTCGCCAATTCGGCTTGTTCAGCGCCAACATCGACGGCTTCGACCGGCCGCCGGTCGAGCGTTCCGCCTCGCAGCTACTGGGCATAGGCCAAAGCTTGGTATTCGAAACCACCGAGCTGGGCGGCGAATTCAGCCAAGACACCGACTACTACGCCACCCATAACCCCATTGCCGAAGCCGGAAACCGGGAAACCCAGGCGATAGGCTGGTCGGCGGACGGCGCTCCGGACGGCGGCAGCTTGCGCGACTTCGCTAAAGGCGCGATCAAACAGCACATGACCCAATCCCTGAACCGGGTGGAAAACGTCGATTTTCGCATGCCCAGCGAAGACGAACTGGACGCGCTGGAAGCCTACATCCTGTCCTTGGGCCGCAGTCAGGACATCAATCTGGCGGCGATGACGTTTAAATCGCCGATCGTACAGCGCGGCAAATTATTGTTCGACACCAAACAGAATCCCATCGATAGCGAAAGCGGCCTGCCGATATTCGGCACCACCGCAAACTGTAACGGCTGCCACATGAACGCCGGCGCCATCAGTTCCACCACCGGCGGCAATCCGACCCGCGATACCGGCATAGAGCGGATGCGCGACCAACCGCACCACTTGGTCGATCCGAACGTCGCCTACGACGGCGGCTTCGGTCAACAACAACAAGACGATTGCGGCCCCGACCAAGACCAAACCTGTTATAGCGACGACAGCGTAGTCCCGCAAAAAGACGGATTGCCGTTAACCGCCGGCAAACACCTGCACCGCTTCAGCACCCCGTCGTTGATCGAAGCGGCGGATACCGCGCCGTTTTTCCATAATCACAGCATCAGCACCCTGGAAGAAGCGGTAGCCTTCTACAACACCGAAGCGTTCAACAATTCGCTGGGCGCCTTCACTTCCAGCGCTAAAAACCGCCAAGTCAAATTGGATTCGTCGCAAGTCGTGGCGGTGGCAATGTTTCTGCGCAGCATCAACGTGCTGGAGAACATACGCAGCTCCAATCAAATGGATCAAAAAGCGATCGATTACAAAGGCAAAACAAGCAACAACGCGGTCAAATTAGCCCTGGCCGACACCGAAGACGCCGTTCAAGTGTTGCAACAAGCCGTCATCAACCCGTATCCGGAAGCCCTGAACAAATTACAGAAAGCCCTGGATTACGAGAAGAAAGCCTTAAAACGCTTAAACTTCGGCAATCAACGCAAGAAGCTGCTGAACGCGGCAATGGCCCTGAAACTGGAAGCCAAAGCCCTGATCGTCGACGGCGGCTGACGCTCCGAACGCCGGGCCTTGCCGAACAACGGCGGGCTCGGCCAAACCCAGGCACAGTATTTCGGTTTTCGAAGATTGACAACACCGATTTGCAACAATCGCGTTGTACTATGTGGGTAGCAAGCGGATGCGCGAATCGGTCGCCACCCGCCGTCACGCCAAGCTTTCAACCATGTACCGCACTCCTTTTCGAATGAATATCCACACCGCACCGTTAACCGCCCTGTTGTTCTCGATGCTCAATCAAACCGCCGCCGGCACGCCCCTGGAAACCGCCGAATTTTGGCAAAAAAACGGCAAAGACAGTCTGCACGCCGCCGAACAATTAACGGCGAACCAGCGCTTCGCCAAAAACGTCATTTTATTCGTCGGCGACGGCATGGGGATTTCCACCGTCACCGCCGCGCGCATTCTGGAAGGGCAAGGCAAACCCAATCACAGGGGCGGAGAAGAAAATCAACTGGAATTCGAGCGATTTCCTTATGTCGCTTTATCCAAAACCTACGGCGCCAACCAACAAACGCCGGATTCCGCGCCAACCATGAGCGCGATCATCACCGGGGTAAAAACCAACGAAGGCGTGCTATCGGTCAGCAGCGAAGTAAACCGCAAGGAAAAAGACCTCAACGTCGTCAACCGCTACCAGGTAAAAACGCTGCTGGAACAAGCCGAACAACACGGCCTATCGACCGGGGTGGTCACGACGGCCCGGCTGACGCATGCCACGCCGGCCGCCTGCTACGCCCATACCTCGGAGCGGGACTGGGAATCGGACGCGCAACTGCCGGCGGATACCGCCATCGGCGATATTGCCAGGCAACTGGTGAATTTCGGCTACGGCAACGGTTTGGAAGTGGCGCTGGGCGGCGGACGCAGCATGTTTCTCCCGGCCAGCCAAGCCGATCCGGAAGACGAGGGCAAAACCGGCGGACGCAAAGACGGTTTGGATTTAACCCGGCAGTGGCTAAAACAATATCCCAAAGCGGCCTACGTTTACGACAAAGCCGGATTCGACGCCGTAGACCCGGAAACCACCGAGCATTTACTGGGATTATTCGAACGCTCGCATATGGAATACGAATACGATCGCCCTAGCGACCGCGGCGGCGAACCGTCCTTAAGCCAAATGACCGAGAAAGCCATCGACCTATTGGCCAAAAATCCCAAGGGTTATTTTTTGATGGTGGAAGCCGGCCGCATCGACCTGGCCCACCACGCCGGCAACGCATTCCGGGCCTTGACCGATACCATAGAACTATCCAATGCGGTACGCACAGCGGTGAACAAAACCGACGCCGCCGACACCTTGATCGTCGTTACCGCCGATCACAGCCACACCTTTACCATCGCCGGCTACCCGGAACGCGGCAATCCCATCCTGGGTTTAGTCAAACATCCGGGCGCTAAGAATTTCGCGTTGGACAAAAACGGCCAGCCCTATACCACCTTGGGTTATGCTAACGGTCCCGGCTACCGCGGCCCCGGCAAGCGCCCGGATTTGCGCAGCCTGGATAGCGCCCATCCGGATTTCTTACAGGAAGCGGCGGTACCTTTGGAACTGGAAACCCACGCCGCCGAAGACGTAGCCATCTACGCCACCGGCCCTAAGGCGTATTTATTCCACGGCGTGCAGGAACAAAGCTATATTTATCAAGTCATGGCGCACGCTCTCCAGTTCAAACCCGGCCGATAACCCTTGATTACTGCAAAAGCCTACATTTTCAGGAGCGCGGATTGAATCCTTACCGCCCGTTTTCCGTCTGCGCCTCGCCAGCCGCAACCCATCCATGCCTCATACACTCGCCGGTTTATACATGCTTTGTTTACTTTTTCTGAGCGCGTGCGCCGACCAGCCGGGCCAACCGCTGCCCGCACTGCGTATCCAAGAACCGTTACCCAGTCTAGCCGCGGAGTACCAAACCACGCTAAGCGATACCTACGCCAAGCGCCCCAAAAACGGCAGCCGGCACTATCGTTGGCGCCTGTACCGCGCCGCCGATCGAATCGAAACGCACAATCTATGCGCCGAAAGCAGCGAAGTGTGGAGCCGCACCCATTACGGCGAGATCAACCACCAACAATTGTTTCACGCCCAAAAACGACTGATCGAATACGTATCCGGCGACTTGAAAGCGATTGGCCAACTGCCGATCTGGACCACGCTGGCCACCCTGATTTCCCCGACCGACTTATCCGCGTTGCACGCCGTCGGCGAAGAGCGATACGGCGAGTTCAGCGCGATTCGTTACGCCGGCAGCATAGCCGAGGAACAAGAGACCCTGGAACTGTTGTGGCTGCCGCAACTGCAATTGCCCGCGTTGATCAAGCGCCAGCGCCGCGACCATGCCTTGCAGACGCGCTTGATAGAATGGCATCACTTGGGCGATTCCCCCTGGCCTACGCCGGAAACGGCCGATTACCGAGTGATCGATTTCGCCGATTTAGGCGACAAGGAACACGACCCGGCCCTAATCGGCCTTTTACCGGGATCGCCGCATCCGCATTCGGATTGACCGGCATGCTCTAAGGCTTTAGGCGATTGCCCGAAAAATCGATCCGACTGACCGACCCTTTTGGTCCTCTACCGCTTTACCCATAAAGGCGCAAGCGGCAAAGATATTTCCGGGAATACGCCACGCAATAAAGAGGATGATGCGCTCCACCCCAACTCTATTTCTAACAATCCGGTCAAGCGCGCTTACGTAAAACGCCGGCATGCGCAAGACTATCATTTGGAAAGCCCGGCATTCCCTGCCGAGGAATGCAGCAAGGAACTCGATTGGTGAGCCGGGAAATCATTTACAGCAAACAAGCGCAAAAAGACGCCCGTAAACTCGCGGCGGCGGGATTGAAGGACAAAACCTCGCAACTCTTAGTTAGTCTCAAAAAACGATCCCTTTCAGAACCCGCCGTATTATGAACAACGGGTTGGCGATTTAGCCGGCGCATCAATATTCAGCATCGTTTGATTTACCAAATATTGAGCGGCGAGAAGCACGTTAAGGTCTTGCGGTTGTGGAGTCATTATGAATGAGGTGGCGGTTTTATTGGTTTGATGCGTAGCCTGGATGAAGCGAAGCGGAATCCGGGATTGGGGGGCTATTGATTATTCGGTGTCGCTATTGCGACGGATGTTTTATGTGTCGGGTCTCGGCATTTAAACAAGCCTTCGCGCTAGCGACACCAAAACGAATTAACTTAAAAGAGCAGTTAGTCCATGAAAAATGCCGCTCGCCCTTCGACAAGCTCAGGACGTACGGCCCACAACATACGGAATTGGATCAAGCTTCCGAATGTCGCTCGACATATTCCAATGCCGCTTTAGCCAGCAATCCGGAACGGGTGTCGCCGAATCGCGCGGCGGCTTGGTCAATCGCTGCCAGCACCCGTTCCGGCAGCGTGATGTTGACCCGCTTGGCTTTGCCTGACAGTTTGGACAGATCCACTTCCACGACCGCCCAAATCCAGCCGGCAAATTCCGGGTCGGCTTGATGCTTGGCAATCGGCGCTGCTTCCGGGATGGCTTGACCGTCTTCGATGACTGTCTCCATCCATAATTCGATGGCGTCCTTGGCATTGGCTATCGCTTCGTCCAAACTGTCGCCGGCGGAAAAACAACCGGGCAAATCGGGCACCACGACACCGTAGGCGTGGGTTTCGTCGCCGCTTTCTATCGCTATCGGGTATCTCATTTCAAACCTGCCTGCTTCAGTAGTTTGTTGACCAGTCCGTGACCCAAGTCCTGGCGCGGATGCGGTACGCTAATATGCCCAGGCTTGGATGGATGGGTAAAAACGTGATGCGAACCTTTCACGCCTCGTAATAGCCAGCCATCGTTTTGCAGCTGCTTGATTAATTCCGCGCTATTCATGGTGTGTATTATACATACTGCTTGCTTAGAAACAGTCCCGGAGGCAACGGTAAACAACGTGCACCGCATCGTTCGCAATTGATGCGCTTCGCTACCGCTCAGCACACCCTACCCAGAAAAAATCACCCCAACCAATTCTCCATCAACAACCCCGGCACGCGCTCGAACTCCCGCAAGTTGTTGCTGACCAGTATCAAACCCTGGCTGCGAGCATGAGCGGCGATATGCAGGTCGTTTACACCAATCGGCTGGCCGATTTTCTCCAACGCGGCGCGTATGCCGCCGTAATGCAGCGCGGCGCTGTCGTTGTAAGGCAATACCTGCAAACGGCTGCAAAAATCTTCTACCGTGGCGAGATTTCTTTCGGGGAATTGGCTTTTTTCGGCGCCGTGGATCAATTCGGCCAAGGTCACGGCTGAAATCGCCATGCGGCCGTGATGCCGGTTGAAGGTTGCCAATACCTCGATCGGTCGCCGCTTAATCACATAGATGACGATGTTGGTGTCGAGCAGATATTTCAGCATGCGCTTAAAAGCTCTCGCGCTCGCCTTGCTGCTGGCTAGGCCGTTCGTTTAGAAAATCGTCGCTGACGCTCGGGCCATCGAGAAAAAAACTGTCCCAGGCCGCGCCCGCCGGGGCAATGATGCGCTCCTGCCCGACGGCACGAACCTCAACCTTTTTGACGCTGTCGGGAAAGCGCATGTCGGCGGGTAGGCGCACGGCCTGACTGCGGTTGTTGGTAAATACGGTACTGGTCGCCATGGGTGACTCCGAAATGCTATATACAAGAAATATATCCCTGCGCCCGCATGACGTCAATCAAGTCTCGTGGTATGCAGTAAACAACATGGCCCGCGTTGTCCGCGCTTCGCTAGCACTCAAGGCCGTAAGGCGCAATCGTAGGGCGTCAATAGGCGCAGCCGTATTGCGCCGCATGGGGGATTTCAAGGATTCGACGCATTACGCTATCGCTAATGCGCCCTACAAAACCTCGCAAATATTAGACGGTTTTGATTTTCACGGCGGGGGGGTTCTCCCGTTATGCCGCGTCGAGCACCGCAGGACAAATCGGCAGGATAGCCGATTTGCGTGCATCGCACCCGAAGGGCGAGGCACATGGATGTGCCGAGTGAGCTAAGCGGCATCCTGGGCGCCTGCTGACTCATGCCATCCAGGCATTCGCACTCCGTGCGCCGCTGTCGCCGAAGCGAGAGGGCGACGGAGGGATAAAATCAGCGAGCGAGCCTTCGCAAGCTCTATCCGCCCAACCCGATTGTTCAAACTATGCCGCGATCGATTTGCGCACACTTGAAGGTGGCGACTGCGCGATCACCGCCTTGTCAATGATCGGCAATGTTGTGTTTCAGAACGGCACCAGCACCGGGCACAACCAGTGCCGGATTTCCATACAGGCGCCGAAACCGGGTTACAAACCCAAATCGCTCAAGCCGGCATGCTCGTCGGGCCGCCGACCCAACGGCCAGTGAAACAAGCGCTGCTCTGCCTTGATCGACAAATCGTTGATACTGGCAAAACGGCGCTGCATGAAGCCTTGCGGGTTGAATTCCCAGTTCTCGTTGCCGTAACTGCGGTACCACTGGCCGGAATCGTCATGCCATTCGTAGGCAAAACGCACGGCAATGCGGTGGTCGGTAAACGCCCACAATTCCTTGATCAAACGGTAATCCAGTTCCTTGGCCCATTTGCGTTGCAAAAACTGGCGGACTTGCTCGCGTCCCTGCGGAAACTCGGCGCGGTTGCGCCACAACGTGTCTTCCGTGTAGACCAGGACAACGCGGTCCGGATCGCGCGAGTTCCAAGCATCTTCGGCCATCCGCACTTTTTGCGCGGCGGTTTCGGCGGTAAAGGGTGGGACGGGGGCTTTGACTTCTTGAGTCATCTGCTTTCTCCATGCTAAACGATTGGATGATTTAGGCTTGCCACATGCCCGGCATGGCCACGTATCCGGGCAAGGCGCATAGGCGTTGAAACCAGGCAAGGATGTTGGGATAAGCGGCTATGTCCAAACCGCCTTCCGGCGCCAATGCCAAATAGGGGTAGACGGCGATGTCGGCGATGGATACCGAATCGCCGACCAGCCAATCGCGGCTTTGCAGATGGCGGTCGATAATGCCCAGCACCTTGTCGGCGGTTTGCCCGGCCGCCGCCGTATCGATAGGACTACCGAATTTATGGTGTACCCGCAGTTTGGCGGGACCGTTGGCAATTTCGTTGGCGGCGGTCGATAACCAGGCGGCGATCTGCGCCAACGAGTAAGCATCGTCCGACCACCACGATTCCCCGCCGTAACGCTTGGCCAGATACACCAAAATGGCCTGACTGTCGCGGATGATAAGGCCGTCGTCGTCCAACACCGGCACTTGCCCGAACGGGTTGCGTTGCAAATGGCCTGGGCCGCGCTGCTCGCCGCCGCGTAAATCCACGGCTTGGATTTGATAGGGCAAAGCCAGCAAACTCAGTAGTAAGCGAACTTTGTGGCAATTGCCGGATAGCGACATGTCATACAGAGTGATCATGCTGAACTCCTTCAGTTAAATGAAACTTTCAAATTGCACCCGTTCGTCGGCGATTCCGAGCCGGCGGGCGGCTTGGCGCACACTTTCGATCAGGCGAGTCGGGCCGCAGACATAAATGACGGTGTCGGTGGATGCCTTACCCAGCAAACCTGGTATGTCCAACCGGGTCGGGATTTGCGCCTGACTGAAATAAAACCGGCATCGCTCGGAAAACTGCCGTTGCAAGTCATTGACGAACGCCATCTGCTGCGGCGTGCGGCCGCTGTAATGCAGTTGAAATTCTGTGCCGCGCGCGGCCAAGGTTTCGGCCATGGCCTTGATGGGGGTGATACCGATGCCGCCGGCAATCAACAGCGCCGGACGTCCGTCGTCGTGTAGCGGAAAATAGTTTTCCGGCACCTCGACGTTGATTCGGGTGCCGAGTTGCCAGCCGGCGTGCACGGCGCAGGATCCGCCGTCGCCGTCATCCAGCCGCAGCACTGCGATACGGTAGCAATCCGGATCGTTAGCGCCGTCGGTCAGCGAATAGGCCCGGTTGGTGAGCGTACCGTCGGGTAGCGCAATCGGCACGCGCAGATGCGCTCCGGCCCGGAAAGCGGGCAATGGCGCGCCGTCGGCATGGCGCAATTCGTAAGCGCGAATGCTGGGCGTTAATTGGCGAATGCCGCTCACGCTCAAAGGCAATGGACCGTTGCCCGGAGCGGCCGGCACATGCGTTGTGTCGGCCACCGGTTGTTGCTGACGGGCCTGAACCAATAGCGCTTCGACCTCGCGTTGGCTGTAACGCGGCGTAATGTATTTCGGACAATTCCAGTCGTAAGCTTCGACCCGGATGACGATGCCGCGCTCGACCGGGGCGCGAAAGTCGGGTAATTCCAGTCTTGTCAGCAAATCCGGCGCGTCTCGTTCGTTCACCACCCGCGCCCTTCCCCAAATTTTCAAGCGCTGCCGGCCGGGATAGTCCATCAGCAGCAAACTGACCCGGTCGTCGCCGCGTAAGTTGCCGACCGACAGGTATTGACGGTTGCCGCTGAAATCGGCGTAACCTATCGTTTGCTCGTCCAATACTTTCAAAAATCCCGTCGGCCCGCCGCGGTGTTGCACATAAGGCCAACCGGTTTGGCTCACGGTAGCGAGATAAAAGCTGTCGCGCTCGGCGATGAAAGCTTGTTCAAATTCGCTTAGCGCCACCGTTTCGGTCTCGCCCAGCTCGGCGGCGCGATAGGCCGAGCGGCTGCCCCGTTCGGTTTGTACCGCTTGGACGTTGGGTGTAAAGCTGATCTTGGCAAATGCACGGGCCATGCGGGCGTCTCCGGACGGGGTTGAGAGGTTGACGACTACTCCGGCACAGGCCTTAACCGTGCTGAATAGTCATAATTTGCAATACCTAATTCCATTCAACGCAATACACCGGGCCAAACGCCCTCCCTGCGTCTCGCCCGGTTAGGGCTTAAGCGGCTTGTTTTAACCCCACTTTCGGAAAATCGATGTCGACCCGACTGGCTTTGCCCAATAGGTTGGTCAGAATGTTCATGCCGACGTGGGTAATCACCTCGACGATGTCCGATTCGCTAAAGCCGGTGTCGCGCATGGCTTGCAACTCGGCATTAGTCACCTCGCCTTTATGTTCGACCAGGGCGCGGGCGAATTTGACCGCAACCGCCGCCTTGGCGTCCTGGCTGGTACCGGCGCGGTTGGCTTCTATTTCCGCGCCATTCAAACCGGCTTTGCGGCCGATGGCGGTATGAGCGGACAGGCAATATTCGCACTGGTTCTGCTGCGCCAACGCCAGCGCGATACGTTCGCGGGTGCCGGCGTCCAACGAGCCGTGCTCGGCGATGTGATGCAAGCCGAGAAAGGCTTTCAGAGCATCCGGCGAGTGGGCGAATACCCGCAGAAAGTTCGGCACCATGCCCAGCCGGCCCTGGATGGCTTCGAACAATGCGCGTTGTTCGACATTGGCGGTTTCGTTGCTGACGCTGCTAATACGGCTCATCGATGTTCTCCAAAAATGAAATAAAGGATTTGTCATTGGCCCGGCTGAAATTCAACAGGCGGGTACAGTGTGCTCTATTGCGATCAATTAAAGAATAACTAAAATTATCAATTAACTATTCCGGTAAGTGGAATTCAAGATGGATAGATTGCATTTAATGAGTGTGTATGTGGCCGTGGTCGAAGCCGAGGGCTTTGCCGGCGGCGCGCGCAAGTTGCAGATGTCGCCGCCCGCCGTAACGCGGGCGGTGGCGGCATTGGAGGAGCGTTTGGGGGTTAAGCTATTGAATCGCACCACCCGCTACGTGCGGATGACCGAAGCCGGCCAGAAGTATTACGAAGACGCCAAACGCATCATCGCCCTGGCCGACGAAGCCGACGACGCGGCGCTGGGCATCAACGCCGAACCGCGCGGCCAACTGACGGTAACCGCCTCGGTATTGTTCGGCCGCTTGTTCATCATGCCAGGCATCATCGACTATTTGCGCCGTTATCCGGCGGTGGAAGTCAATGCCTTGTTCGTCGACCGGGTGGTCAACATGCTGGAAGAAGGCGTGGATGTGGCGATACGCATCGCCGAGTTGCCCGATTCGACCTACCGGGCACTGCGGGTCGGGTCGGTCAGGCGGGTACTGTGCGCCGCGCCGGATTATCTGGCCGAGCACGGCATCCCGCAATCCCCGGACGATTTAAGCCGACACCGCATCATTCTGGCCCGCGGCCTGAATCCGAACAACGAACTGCGCTTTCAACAGGACGGCCGGCAGCAAACCGTCAAAGTACAACCGATGTTGAGCGTCAGCGACAACGACTCGGCCGCCGTTGCCGCCAAGGCGGGACTGGGCATTACCCGCCTGCTGAACTATCAGATTGCCGAAGCGTTACGTAGCGGCCTATTGAAAATCGTACTGGGCGACTACGAAAGTCCGCCGGTTCCGGTGCATATCCTGCACCGCGAGGGCCGCCATTCCTCGGCCAAAATCCGTTCGTTCGTCGACTTGATGGCGGAACGGCTTAGGGCGGAATTGAGCTTGAACTGAGGCAGAGTGGCAAACGCTTCCGGCGCTTTTCTTGTTAATGGAACACGACATTCGGCAAATCGGCATGAAGCCGGACAAGGGGTAGCCCTCTTTCTGCCTGTCATCGGCAAACTTGCGCTGGCTCTACGGCCTGGTTTTATCAAGAAAAGTCGTAACCATTCAGCCATTCCGGCAGTTGAGAACTGTAGGCAAAACCGGCCACCTGGCTGCCCCCAGGCTTCGATCCCGGCAGGCTGAAATCGAATGTAGCCCGGCGACATTCAAGTTAAACAGTTTAAGCACCTGCTACCCCAACCGATACGCCAGATATGAACGGGTAACCCAGCGCCGTTGAGCAAATCAAGACCTTGGCTGTCACGCACTGATTGCCACGTGACTTTGCCCGGAAAATTAGCTAAAACACCTAAATGACCAACTAACCAACCCTTCCGTCAGCCGGAATCGGACAATCAAATATGGAAATCCTCGGCCTGCTCAAGCAACAACTGCTCAAACTATTGTCAGCCACATTGCCGGCGCTGGATTCCGACTGGTGGAAATCGCTGGTACTGGACAAATTAACCTACCAGCAAAAAACCTTCGCAGCTTCATTATTACCCTCGCATACATTGGAGCGGCTCGACTTAGCGGCTTTATTGCGAATAGCCAACCAAAACTGGTACGAGATAGCCAACCAAGGCGGCTTTAACCGGGACGCGCGAAACTGGCTGAAAGAAGCCCAAACCATCCGCAACCGCTGGGCGCATGCGCCGGCAGAGGGATTGGGGAACGATGTGCGCCATCGAGATGTCGACGACGATGACTAACACCGACCTGCTAAAAATTCGTTCATTGAATGGTAGCCAACACTATGGCTTTGAAGAGTTATGTTGCCAGCTTGCATCTCTTGAACCAAGAGTAGTAGGCGATGAGTTTCTTCGTAAAGGCCATGGTTCAGATGCAGGGGTTGAATGCTATGTGCGTCACGCTGACGGAACGGAAACAGGTTGGCAAGCGAAGTTTTTCGATAAGTTCGAATCCGGTCAAATAACACAGCTTACAGAGTCATTTAGACAAGCTATCGAGAAGCATCCCAAACTGACGCGTTACATTGTCTGCCTACCAATAGATCTTAAAGATGGGCGAACCGGAAAAAATAAAACAGAAGGGCAACGTTGGATAGATTGGAAAACGACTCGTCTCTCTGAGTTAAGCGAAGATCGCAATATCGAAATTATACTTTGGCAAGCTACCGATATTCGCGAGCGCTTGCATCGCAATGATCCGTTTTACGCCGGGAGGATGTGCTTTTTCTTTGATGAACTTCGCTTTACTCCTGTTTGGTTTTCTCGGCACATCAACGCTGCCAGTAATTCGTTAGGTTCCCGATATACGCCTCAATTTCATATATCGTTACCAATACGGCAGGTATTTTTAGGCATTAGTCGATCACCTTGGCTTGAGGAGCAACGCGAGTATTTCATTAAGTCGTTAATAAAGCGATGCAATGACTTTAAACAGAAAAATATACCGGAAACTGATTTACAGGCGTTATTAAACCAAAGCGCGAAACTAATCGACCTACTAAATCAAAGCTTTCCTGTAACAAAGTCTTATCCTACCGCCGAATGGTGCAGTCAAATTCAACCAATCCAAATCATTGTCAATCAATGTCAAGCTCATTTATGGCATATTCGGTCAGAGGAAAAAGACAAATCAGAGATAGATAAAATTAGCAGCGCATTAAATGATGTAGATACGTTCGGACAAACACTTGAAGAAATAAGCGAAAAACTCAGTTCAGATACTTGGATACTGGCAAATGAACAGGCTGTGCTTCTTTACGGCGAAGCGGGAACTGGCAAATCTCATCTGTTGGCTGATATTGCCAATGATGCAATCAAAAAAGGTTACCCGGCTATTTTTTTGATCAACAGTCAGTTTTTCTTACAAGACCCTCGTACGCAAATTCTTGAGCAGTTGGATTTAAGGCATATCTCATTTTCAACCTTTCTCGGAGCGTTGGATGCGGCGGGACAAGCTGCAGGCGTGAGAGCATTGCTGATAATCGACGCATTAAACGAACGTTTCGGTGTAGAAATTTGGCCTCAATACCTGGCACTGTTAATCGAGGAAGTTAAACGCTACCCTCATCTTGCCCTTATCGTTTCATGCCGCACAACTTACCTGCCATTTGTTTTGCCTGCTGATTCTCTTCTGCGCGATAGCTTGAAGCAGATAGAACATCACGGTTTTGCCGACGGAGGCGGGTACGCAGCCAGAACTTATCTGGCCAAGCGCAAAATTTTCCGGCCCAGTATTCCGCATTTATTGCCAGAATTTAACAACCCGCTTTTCCTTAAAACCTTGTGCGACAGTTTGGAACGACAAGGGCTTAACTGTTTTCCACGAGGAATACAAGGTTTAACGGAATATTTCGATTTTTATCTAAAATCATTAGCCAACCAAATTGAATTGCGGATGGGGCTGGATAAAAGGCAGAACATTATTGCGCGGGCGTTAAAGGCATTTACTGCGAAACTACTATCCAATCAATCTTCCTACCTGTCAATTGAAACAACTATCGCTTGTTTTGATTCGATATATGCATCTACGGGCCAACATGACCGCAGCTTGTTGAGCCAATTCGAACATGAGGGAATTTTAACGATTGAGCCTGTTTATATCGAAAATAATCAGTTAGAAGAACAAGCACGTTTCACGTTCGAGCGTTTCAGCGATTTTCAAATAGCGACGCATTTGTTAAATGAGCAGCTTTCTTCGAATAATAGCGTTCAACCGTTGGAGGCAGGGACTCCGCTACATAATTTTCTTTCTCGTAAAGATGTTTACAGGGTTGCCGGTATTATCCAAGCATTATCGGTTTTACTACCGGAAACGAGAGATTGCGAATTGCTCGATATATTTCCATCAGCCAACGGATCATACAAATGGACAATTAATGAAGCATTTTTGAACAGTTTGTTATTGCGCCGACAGGATTTTTTTACCGATAGAACCCGTGAATTAGTGATTGATTTATCACAAAATTATCGCAATCCCTGGCTGGAAACACTTGTTGCTGTCAGTACCGAGCCTAACAACCGCTTCAATGCCAATTACTTGCACGATAAATTGGCCCCTTTGACGATGCCTGAGCGCGATGCGAAATGGTCTATTGCTATCGCTAATCTTGACCTAGAGAATGGTTCACCACTTGATACCCTGCTTTCCTGGACAGTGGAATCGGGTTTTGAGGAAATAGACCCGATACGCGCTGAATTGGCGGCAACTATGCTGACTTGGCTATTTTCGACTTCCTATCGCACCGTTCGAGATAGAGCCACTAAAGGATTGTCTGCATTGTTAGCGCCGCGTTTGCCGTTAGCACTTAGCTTGTTGGAACGTTTCCAGCAAGTCGATGACATTTACATTTTGGAGAGATTATTGGCCGCCTGCTATGGCGCTGCATTACAAGCACAAACCCAGAAAAATCTTGCCGAACTTGCTCTTTTTGTTTACCAATGGATTTTTGCCGATGGTAAGCCGCCAGCCCATTTGCTTCTGCGCGACTATGCCAGGGGTATCATCGAATACGCATTGCACTGCGAGTTATTGCTTGAACAAATAGAAATTGAAAAAGTCAGGCCACCGTATCAAAGTGATTGGCCGATTGAATTTGTCGACGAAAAGGATTTAGCGAAATATGGCGACAAATACAAGGATGATATTGTTAGGTCGGCAAGTAGCGAGTGGCTTGGCGATTTTGCCAAATATATTATTAAGCCCTCCGTTCATCATTGGACAGTAACACCGTTGGGCGTAGATAAAGCATTAACACCGTACGAAAATTTTGAAGCCTTCCGTTCAATGCTAGCCGATCATGCAAATTCTGATCAACTTTCGGCATTTAATGACATTCTGAAATTCTGTATCGACTGCAATAGTTCGGAGCTAAATTCAGAAAGTCAAAAATCAAAAAGCCAAGCCTCCGATACTGAAGTCAAAATTGAAATTGTCGCTTACGATAATAAGAAGTTGGAACAAAGGAAGCAAAACGACGCTAGATTCGAAGAGCTTGAGAAAATATTTATTAACTTACTCGATGACAAATATAAATATCAATATTGGTCTGGATGCCGACAAGGAATAAGGCAAATTCTGAATCGATATTCAAATAATCGACCGGAACATTTTGACGATATTTTAGCCCAGCGATGGGTAACCAAACGGGCTCACGATTACGGGTGGACCTATGACTTATTCGGCGAATTCGATGGCAGAATTGGTTCCGGCCGGGGCAGACACCATAAACAAATGGAACGTATTGGTAAAAAATACCAATGGCTAGCATTGTATGAATTATTGGCCCGTATAGCGGACAATTTAATTTATGACTCCGGTTATAGCGATGACGCTGGCCGATATGAAGGTCCTTGGCAAATATACAAACGAAATATCGATCCTTCATTGCTTATTAGCAAAACCAAAGACGACAATTGGGAAAATCATCCCCATGCCTGGTGGTCTCCGCAAACACTTAAACTGCGCTTATTGAATAAGCAAGAGCAAAAACTGTGGCTACAAAACGAATCCGATCAATTGAATAGTGCATCGTTGCTGGATGTAACCGATCCAGCTTCGGAACAGCGCTGGTTGGTTATGAAAAGTTTTAAGCATTACAGCACCTCGTATGATTTGGACTCGCGTATCGACTCATGGTGCAGATGCTGGTGTTTAGTCGTCAAAAAACAGCATAAAAACCAATTCATAAATGCGATTTCTACACATAACATGATTGATCCTGATGCATTTCCGAAAGTCGGCGAATTTTATGGTTCATTTATCGGTGAATACCCTTGGTATCCGTCATACGAATTAGACGATGACTGGAAAGCCATTGATCGAGACTATGGCTTTCGGTACAAAGCGCTACCAACATATGCCGAATATACTGCGGAACGTGGCGGATATGATTACTCGATTGAAGGGACGATCAATACTTATTTGCCTGCGCCGTGGCTAATACAAAAGCTTGGTTTAAGGCTAATTAATGGAAGCACGCTATGTTTTGCAGACGAGAAAGGCCAAACTTTGTTCAAAGATCCATCGGTACATGAAGAAGGACCGACTACGGCACTGATCGACAGAACAGCATTGCTAGATTTACTTGATAAAGAAAACTTGGCTCCGGTCTGGATTATTGCCGGAGAAAAAGGCGCATATGGCGAGCATCACGATGATTTCGTTGGGCGCAGAGTTCATTCTTTCGTTTATTCATTGAATGAGCAAAATGAAATCGTTTGCGTAAACAAAAAAATTGATATTGAAGAACGTTAAAACATCAGACTTTGCAAGTTTTTGGACTTTTTTAAATTAAGATTCCTGGAGAACAAGTTAAATGACCATCGCCGACACCATCTACCAACACGTCAAAGCCCTGCCGCCCGCCAAGGCGTTGGAGGTTTTACGTTTCGTCGAATTTCTGGAGTCCAAACCGAATTCACTGCCGCAACCCGCAGCCAACGAAGCCTTGGCCGCTTTTCTTCACAGTCTGCCGGCCGGACAGCGTAGCGACGAAGAGATCAATTCCGAGTTTCTGACAATACGCAACGAGTGGAATGAACTATCAAACTAAATTAGTTCGCTACCAAACGACAAACGGAGATTAAAAAATGAATACCCTGCAAGAAAAAATTCATCAAGAAATCAACACACTGCCGTTGACTTCCCAGAAAGAAGTCCTGGATTTCGTGCTATTTCTTAAAAACACCCTCAATACCGAGAGCGACAGCGATTATTTGTCTAAAGACCCGAAAATCAAGCAAGCGATTATCGATGGTTTGAATACGCCTTTGGACGAGTGTTCGGATCGTTTGGATTGGTAATGTACAAGCTTTACTTTACCCAGCGCGCTAAAAAAGACGCTAAATTAATCAAAGCCTCTAATTTACAAAATAAAACTCAGGCGCTTTTAGACTTAATTGCTCAGGATCCTTATGCGTATCCACCTGAATTTGAGTTTTTAAAAGGCGATCTAAAAGGTGCGATTTCCCGGCGTATCAACAAACAGCATCGGCTCGTATATGAGGTTTTGGAAAACGAGCAGGCGATTAAGATCATCATGATGTGGACACATTACGAATAATTTAACGAATAGTCTGGGTGCGGTGAGGAATGTACGCATCAAGCGCGAATTCTGAAATATTATTACGAGGTTATCTACAATGAAAACCACTATCTCCCTGGATAATTCCGTTCTGGAACAACTGTTGATTTACACCCAAGCCAAAACGACCAAGGAAAGCATTGCCGAAGCGATTGAGGAATACATTCGCTTTAAGCAGCGTCAAGAATTGCTGAATTGCCGGGGACGATCGATGTTGAAGACAATTGGCAAGCATTACGAGACTTGGAAAGTCCGTCATGAAACGGGTGTTAATCGATACTTGTGCCTGGATCGACTTTTTCAAATCCAAAAATGGTCAGATGGGTGATCAGGTTGCCACTTTGATTGAAGCCAACCAAGCCGCAATAACGGGTGTAGTCATTGCGGAATTGTTGCAAGGCGTTAAACAGGAGAAGGAAGCCCGGCGGTTAAGATTACTGTTCCAATCCATTCATTACCTGCCAACCGAGGATAACGATTGATTCGGCTGGCATGCTTGCCCAACAACTACGCGCTAAAGGTTTAACCTTGCCGTTGACCGATATTTTAATTGCCACGGTCGCCCAACGTCACGGCATAACGGTTTTAACCCTGGATAAACATTTTCAGCACCTTCCGGTTGCGCATTTTTCGGTTGGGTAAACAAAAATGTGCCCATTGAGAAACACAGTCATGCTACAAGACCAAATCATCGCCGAAATCAAGCAAATCCCGGATGACAAACTGGCGGAAATTTACGATTTGATCCATTACCAAGCCGATAATTTGCCGGGAACCGGATTCCGGCCATGAGGTTCAACTCACAGGTAAAGTTTAGTGGCTTGTATTCCAAGCTTATTTTGCACATAGCCGAAGAAACGACGCGGGCCGACCTTTCTATATTACTCTGAAAGTCACGAGGCAGCGGCTCAAAAAACTAACGGCATAACACCGTTGACTTGCATTTGCCGGGGCGATGCCGTCACCTCATGAACGTTAAGCCGGCCCGCTCGAGCCGCAAGCATGCGGCTGGAAAGGCTTACCCGAAATCCAGATCGTCGAAGCTCAGTCCATGGCTATCCGAGCCTTTCAAGCCTACGATTTTGATCGCCGCTCCGGCGCCGGAGCCGTCGGCGTCGTACCACAGCACGCCTTTCTTGTCGTCGAATATCAGGTAGTCGTCGGCGTCGACCGCGGCTTTGCCGACCGCGAAGTTGGCGGCGGTAGCGCCTAGCAGTTGCGTGAATACCGAGGTATCGAGGCGCAGCAGGTCTTCCTCGGCGAAGTCCGTGACGGTATCGGCGCCGCCGACGGCAAGGTCGGCGAATACGAAAATATCGCTGCCGCTGCCGCCGCTCAATTTATCGGCAGCTTCGCCGCCCAGGATTATATCGTCGCCCGCGCCGGCGTTAACTCTGTCTTTACCGGCGCCGGCCTCTATGTCGTCGTTGCCGGCACCGGTAGCGATGTTGTCGTTGCCGCTGCCGGTAGTGACCTTATCGTCGCCGGCCCCGCTGACGACTTTGTTTTTACCGTCGCCGGCGTCGATTAGATTCTCGCCGTCGCCGGCATTGATAACGTCGTTTCCGCTGCCGGCTATAATCTCGTCGGCGCCGCTACCGGCTTTAACGTTGTTCTTGCCGCCGCCGGCATCGACGCTGTTGTTGCCCTCGCCGGCATTGATTTTGTCGTTGCCGTCGCCGCAACGAATAGCGTCGTCTCCGGCCCCGGCTTTGACGTTGTTGTTGCCGCCGCCGGCGTCTACGCTGTTGTTGCCCTCGCCGGCATCGATTTTGTCGTTGCCCTCGCCGGCCGTGATGTCGTCCGCGCCGATACCCGCTTTCACGCTGTTGCGGCCGGCGCCGGCGTCAACCAAGTTGTCGCCGTCCCCGGCGTCGATTCTGTCGTTGCCGGAATCCGCCGTTATCGACTCGTTATTGCTGCCGCCCAAGTATTTACCGGGTTTAACCGCAGTCAGTTCGTTGTATTCGCTGGCGCCCGACACGCCTATCGTCACGGTTTGCCTGCTGCCGTCCGCCGCCAGCACGCTGAAACTATCGGTCAGCCGTACACCGCTACCCAAGGCTTGCACGGCGTCGGCAGCGTTACTCAGCAGATAATGCCAAGTTTTATCGGCCGCCAGACTGAACGTACCGTAGCTTCCCAGCGTAGCGGTTTGCACGACGATATCGGCGCTGCCGTCACGGTCGGCGACGATCAGGCTTCCGGCCGCTTCCAACTGCCCGTCTTCCTTGACTTCGCCGTTCAAATCGCCGCCGATCTCGGCCGCGTCGTTCGCCCCGCTTATCTCGACGGCCAAATCGGCGTTGGCCAACGTATTGCCGTCGCTGACGGTCACAGTGAAATGTTCGGCCGCAGCTTGAGTGAGCGACTCCAAGGCCGCATCGTCGGGATCGTAACGGTAGCTTCCAGCGGCGACGTTGACGCTCAATGTACCGTACAGCCCGGCCAGCACAACGGCCGCCCCGTCGCCGGACAAGCTTCCGCCTACGATCCCGAAGCTCAGGGCGGCCGTTTCGGGATCGTAGGCTGCCAAGGATCCGGTCTGCGCCGCGAAATTGTCGTCGCCGGCGGTGTCGGTATAGGAAATTGCCGCCGGGGCGGTCAGACTCGGCGCTTCGTTGACGTCGGTCACAGTCAGTACCACGTCTTTGCCGGCACTCAATTCGCCGTCGCTGACGACTACTTGAAAGGCGTAGCTGGCTTTGGTTTCGAAATCGGCGGCGGATTGCAAGCGCACTTGGCCTGTGCCGGCGTCGATGCGCAACAAAGCCGCGTCGTCTCCGGCCAAACTGAATAGCAGTTCGCTGCCGGGATTGGCATCGCTGGCGGTCGCGCTGTAGACCACACTATCGCCGGCGGCATTTTCAGCCACGCTGGCGGTGGCGGCGGAGGTAATTTCCGGCGCCTGATTGACGAAGCCGACGCTGATCGTTACCGCTTTGCCGGCCGACAGTTCGCCGTCGCTCGCTATTACCTCGAAGCTATAATCCGCTTTGCTGTTCAAGTCCGCAGCCGCCTTCAAGGTCACTTGACCGTTGGCCGCGTCTATGTTCAGCCAATCGGCGTCGGCGCCGGACAAGCTGTAGCTGAGCGTGGCGCCGGCGTCCGGGTCATCGGCGAGCGCGGTATAAATCACCGTACCCGCCGCCGCGCCATCCGGAACGCCGCCTATGCCGGCGGAGCCGATGGCCGGCGCTTCGTTCAGGTCGGTTACGTTAACTTGCACCGCTTGACTGGCGCTCAAACTGCCGTCGCTGACCACGACTTCGAAGACATAACCGGACTTGGTCTCGAAATCCGCCGGATTTTTCAATGTCACCGCGCCGCTGCTGCTGTCGATATTCAATAAATCGGCATCGTCGCCGGCCAGGCTAAAGCTCAGGCTGCTGTTCGCGTCGACGTCGCTTGCCGTCGCAGTATAAATCACGCTGCCGGTCGCGGCGTTTTCGGCCACGCTACCGCTCGCGCCGGAAGTGAATTGCGGCGCCTCGTTGACGTTTTCGACCGAAACGGTCACCGCCTTGCCTACGCTGGCGCTGCCGTCGCTGGCCAACACTTGGAAACTGTAAAAGGCTTTGGTTTCGAAATCCGCGGCATTCTTGAGCGAGACCTGGCCGCTGCTGCCGTCGATGTTCAGCAAGTTAGCGTCGGCTCCGGCCAAACTGAAGCTTAAAACCGTGTCGGCATCCTGATCCGTCGCGGTTGCGGTATAAATGACCGTGCCCGGCGCGGCGTTTTCCGCCACGCTGCCGGTACCGGCCGAGGTAATCGCCGGGTTATGGTTGCCTGCAGGCGACGCGGATAGATTCACCCAGCTGATCAAGCTGGCCGACAATGCCCCGCCGTCGCCTTGCTCGCCGCTATTGCCGTCATTGAATAGCCATGCTATTTCCACCGCACCGCTTGCGCTGCCGACATTCTCGTAAGCAATTTGCCGCAGTGCAGCGCTAACCAACTCCGAGCCGGCCTGATCGTTAAAGGTCAACCGCAAGATCCCGGCGCTATTTTGGCTGACCGTGCCGATGACGGTTTGCTCTACTTTCAACTCGCCGCCTTCGATCAATTCGGCCAAACTGCCGCCTTGATTTGCCGAGAATTGATCGTCGGCAGCGGCTTCGCCCCGGCGTTGCAGCGTCACCGTGGCGTTAGCCCAACCGTAAGCGTCCAATTCCGCGTCCGCCACGCTAACCGTAGCATCCAACAGCACGGGGCCGGCGGCGTCCGAGGCCGCGGCGAAACTGCGGTCGACGGAGCCGTCCGGGTTCAAGCGCAGCAGGGACGGCAAGCCGCCCTTATCGGCATCGCCGGAGTCGTCGGCATAATCCAGGCGAATCAATAATTGTCCATCGTCCGAAATCGACAACACGTCGATACCGCTCACTTGGCCGGCCATCGCTATGCTACGGCTACCGTCAAGCGCGCTATCCAAACTACCGTCGGCGTTGTACAAGGCGAATGCAATTTGCGGATTGCCTAAGCTTGCGGCGGCACCGGCGTCTTGCGCGACTAGAATGCGGCCGTCGTCCAACAGGCCGACTGCGGCGACCGCGGCATCGATAGCGATTTCGCCGTCGGCGTCGAAACTGTCGTCGAACGCGCCGTCGGCGTTGAGTCTGGTAAGCGTAAATGACGCGCCGTCGAATGCGGTGGCGCCGATCAACCATTTGCCGTCGGCCGTTTGCGTCAGCAACTGTCCGTCGACGCTGCCGCCCAAGCCGAATTGATCGTCGACCGCACCGTCTGCCGCCAGCCTGATCAATTGGTCGGAGCCGTCCAAGCCGCTGCCCGTCAATTGCAACAGGATGCGGCCGGTAGTATCGACGTCGATAATGCGGGCGTCGGCGGCTACGAATCCGGTATCCGCCACGCCGGCACTGCCGAATTGGTCGTCGGCGCTACCGTCGGCCTGATAGTGCGCCACCACGACTTCGACGCCGCCGGTACTGCTGTTGGGAGTCAACTCGCTGACCATGATCCCGCCGTCGTCCAGTACTCGCACCGAAGTGACCGGAAAGTCGATCTCCAAGCGGCCGTCGCCGTCGAAATCGCTGTCGAAACTACCGTCCGCCTTCAAGCGGCTGACCACGTATCGAACGTCCAACGAGGAATTCTCGGAACCTTCCAAACCGCCGGCCACCAGTTTGCCGTCGTCGAGAACCGCTATCAACTCGCCGTGCAAGCGGCCGTTGTCGGCGAATGCGCCGTCCAGGCTGCCGTCGGCATTGACCCGAATCAAGGCTGCGTCGTGACTGCTAAGGTTGGTTTCCTGTTCCAGACGCAACAGCAATTGACCGTCGGCGTTTACCGCAACCAAGTCCGCATCTGTTGCCAAGAAGCCGGTTTCCGCCAGACCGTCGCCGGCAAAACCGGTATCCAAACGGCCGTCGGTACCGTAACGCGCCACGGCGAACTGATAATCGCTGCTACTGCCGCTGTCGGCTATCAATTCGCCAACCAATAGTTTGCCGTCGTCCAACAACTTGACAAAACCGACCGAGGCATTGATTTTGACGATGCCGTCGCTGCTAAACCCGCTATCCGAACTGCCGTCCGCATTCAAGCGATGGATCCGATAATCGCCCGATGCTCCCCCGCCCATCAACAATTTTCCATCGCTCTGCAACGCGGCGAATTTGTCGCCGTACGGCAACCACGTAGCGAATTGACTGCCTTCGAATTCCATCGCGGAACTACCGTCTTGCGCCAGCAGCTTGAAAACAAAGTTGTAGGATTCATTGGCAACGTAGACCTCGTTGCGCACATAGCTAATACCATCCCCGCCATAGCCGTAGAGATAATCGCCGTCTATCGAGCCCCCGCTGCCGAACGCGGTATCGACGCTGCCGTCGGTATTGAAGCGGATGAATAAGCCACTGTAAGGCAAACTCAAACCGCTGTTTTGGAAGGCGTCGACCAATATTTTGCCGTCCTGGTCGATGCCGGTGATATAGGCCCTACTGACCAGATAATCGGTAACGACCCTGCCCTCGGTACCGAAACCCTGATCCAAACTGCCGTCGGCATTGAAGCGTTCCAAGGCCAGGAACCGGTCACTGCTGTTTTGCTCCAATTCGCTGACCACCAGCTTGCCGTCGTCTTGTACGGCAACCCATGAAACATTCTTGTCGAGCAAGCTCAAACTGCCGTCCCCGTCGAACCCGGTATCGAACGAGCCGTCCGCATTCAGGCGGGAAATGGTGTAGGCATTTGGGGCCGCATCGTTATCGGTATGACCGTGGTCGTTACCGACCACAATATCGCCGTCGGCCAAGATCGCCAGCAAATCGCCGTCTATGCTGCCGTTGTCGGCGAACTCAGTATCGACGCTGCCGTCGGCATCGAGCCGCAGCAACGAAGGCGCAACGTAGGTCAAACCGCTGGCGGACGACGATCCACCGCCCCAATAACCGCCGGATAACGACAGCAGCAGCTGTCCGTCGTCGTTTACCGAAACAAAACCGGCATACGAAGCTCTATGCCCGGTCTCGGCAATGCCGTCGTCGCTGAACGTGGTATCCAAACTGCCGTCGGCATTGTATTTAGCCACATAAAAATCCCCGGAATTTCCGCTGGAACCGCCGCGGGTCGATTCCCCTAACACCAATTGGCCGTCGTCGCTGACCTCGACGAAAGACACGTAACGGTCTGCTATCGTGATACTGCCGTCGCTGCCGAAGCCGGTATCCAACGAGCCGTCGGCCAGTATGTGGCTCAAGGTGTAGTTAGTGTCCGAACTGCCCGTCGAACTATCGGATGAGGTATGGCTGTAACCTACCCATATACTACCGTCCGCCGAACTGGCAACCACGCTGCCTTCTATCTTGCCGTCCCCTGCAAAGCCGGCATCCTGCGAACCGTCGGCGTTAAATCGAATCAGATAGCTACCATAGCTGTTGCTTCCAAAGCTGCTGCTACCATAGTTGTACAAACTCACCAAAATTTGGCCGTCGTCATTGACACTGACTATGTTGGCTGTACCATGAAACTCGGTTTCGGCGATGCCGTCGCCGGCAAAGTCGTTATCCAGGCTGCCCTCCGCGTTATAACGAGCGAGCCTAAACGCTCCGCCGCCACTATTACCGCCGGATTCCGTTTCGCACACCAAGATTTTCCCGTCGTCTTGCACGCTGAGCGAAGACAACTGCCCCTCTATTTGCAGCCTGCCGTCAACCCCGAAACCGCCGTCGGCGCTGCCGTCACTATTCAGCTGCTGTATCACATACTGCACAGCAGCCGAAGAACTGTTGTTGTCATCCGGATAATAGCCCCCCAGCAGCAGCTTGCCGTTGTCCAATACATCCACACTGGTTAGCTGAATGCCTAATTCCACGCTGCCGTTTTGACCGTATTCGCCATTCAAGCCGCCGTCGGCCGATAGCTGACTCAAACTCGATGTCACATGATAGTGAGCGAAGAAGCCCGAAGAACTCGAATTCAACCCTAGTGCGCCGTGTTGCGCCACCAACAATTGTCCGTCGTCGAGTAAGGCCACAATGTCCGCGTAATCGCCGGCATGGCTGACTAATTGCGGTGCATTGTTCACCGCGGTGATTTGCAGCGCCGTTGTACTTTCCGCTTGCAACGCGCCGCCGTCGCCCTGGTCTCCACTATTGCCGTCGGACAAACGCCAGCGCAAATCGAGCGAGGAAGGCGGCGTCGCATCGTTCAACACCAGGCTGCGCAGCAAGGCGTTGACGATGTCCTGGCTCGGCGTATAGCCGTAATCGACGAAACTCAACGAAAAACTGCCGGCGCTTGCCTGATTGATTTCGGCGACGGGCAAAGCGCCGGATTCGCCTTGATAGAGCAGATAACCGGATTCCTTGTCCAACAGGAAGCTACTATCGGCGATGCCTATGGCCGCCAATCGTCCTTGCGCGTCGGTCAGCGTCAGCGTCGCTCCGCTGTAATCGCCGCCGTCGCCCAGCGCAGCCAATTCGGCATCGTAAACCGAGGCCGTGTCGCCGCTTAAGCGTAGCGTTCCGTCCGAACTTTCAGTCACGTTCGAATCGGTAAAATTGGAAAAAACCGGTGCCGTATTCGTAGTCATGCTCACTCCGCGTCAAGTTCTGTTTGATTGTTCGTTACCGCTTCGCTCACCAGGCTTCCATCAGCTCGTCCAGCGGAAACGCTTTCCCCGCCGCCGCCCAGGCATCCCTGACCCTGAGCAACGCCGGTTCCGCTTTGCGCAGCCAATCCGCATGACGGTCTTGTTTGGCAAATACATAAAACTTTTCCGCATCGTTGTCGGAGCCGTAGCGCCGGTAAAAACCTTGCGCCGTTGCCTGTATCCGCGCTTCGCCGTATGCCACAGTACGCCAGTGCGGACTAGCGGCTAAACCGCTATGTATCAGCTGGTAATGGTAATATTCCCAATAGCGTAAATACACGTCGAAGTAATCCGGCCTGGTTGCCTCGATCCATTGCGCCCCGGCCAGTTGGGCGTCTCTACGCGCCCATTCTTCGATATTGCCTCTAACCGCGAATTTTCCGTCGACGGGTAATCCCCCGGATTTTTCGTAAGTGGAAATGCACGCGGCCACCGGATGACGCAAAGTGAGCAGATACTCGGTTTCGCTGCCTAACAATTGATGAAAAAAACCGCCTTGATACGCTGCTTTAGTGGCTTTTTTCGGCACTACCACCCGGTTGTCGAACAAGCGGGCGTTGGCGTAAAACAGCTCGACCATGGTGAGATATTCCGCCATACCCTGCATCGAATGGGTAACGCTATTCACGCCTTGTTTAATCTCGAAAGGACCGGCATCCGGAAAGCCATCGTGGGCAATCGCGTTGGGAATTTGCTCCGGCTTCCAGCCCAGCGCCAGAAACAGCTGCTTGGTTAAATACGAACCGCCGTGCCGGGGACAGCCGACTACGCAAACGAAGCGATAGCGTTCATGAATCGGCCGTAAGCGCGCTACGTCTCCGGTCAAGATAGCCACAAACAATTCGTAACTGCGTTGCAAGGCGTTTTTCCCGCCGGCGGATGCCAACACCTCCGCCGCATGCGTGACGGCTCGTTGCTGAGCTTGACTGTCTCTATTCAACGTTTCGCTCAACTGATCGTGCCACGGCGATTCGAACGGCAGGCCGTTGTCAAAGTGATACAGGAAATTGATAAACGCCGGAGATACGGGAAAATGTTGATCGGTAAGCTTAATTTCTATGCTCATTGTTATTGGTATTCCGGTACTTAATAAAAGACGCACCGCGCATCGATTGCATCCTGTTTATGCCGGATCCAATACGCACCGATAGGACACGCGTCAAATTTGGCGGCTAGATCATACACTACGCCGCTTCATCCGCAATCGCAGTTGGGGGAGATAGCCAACTCACTCCCAGGACTTAACACTCCGGCAACATGGGCCGCGGTCATGGGGCACGTGATTAAAGCCAACGGCGTTCTGCCACACTAAGCGGCCGGCCCCGCCGCTTCGCGCCGGCTTTTTGCAGCCAGCGAATCAGGCCGGTAACGAACAGCAGCGGGCAGGCCAAGCCGGAAATCGACACCAATATTTGCCCGCTCAAACCGAAGGCTTCGCCGCTATGCAAGGGGTGCAGCCAGTTGATCAGCGTGTCCGAAGCGCCGAGATCGGCGGGATTGCTGACCGCCAATATCCGGCCGCTGTATTGGTCGACCCAGACATTGGTTTTCGGGAAGCGCCGGTTAGGCTCGCCGTCTTGGCGCAGATTGATGCGGAAACTACCGCCGGCGTCGTGCGGGGTTTCGATCCAGCACAAGCGGGCGTCGGGAAAAACCGACTGGCCGGCGGCGACCGCTTGATCGAGGCTAATCCGTTGTTGTCCGATCACTGTTGGTGAGGATTGCGGTTTGGGCATCGCTTGCAACGGCGAAAAATAGCCGAACAGCGGATTGGCGTATTGCGGGATTTCCAGGGCAACGCCGCCGCGCGCTGAATGTCGAGCCCGCGGACGCGTCGAACGCGCAGCATCCAATCCCGGCACCTCGAGTTGTTTCAGGTTGTCCAGATTGCCCCACAGGTTTGCGCCGCCGCATAAGCTTCTCGGTGCGAGGTGTCGCTGGCCAGCCAACGCTCGAAACGGGCGCGGGTTTTAGCTTCGCAACGCTCATCCTGCAAAGCAACGAACCAAGCCACGGCTTGGTCGAAACTACGCTGATCGAAGGCCGTCATGATGCGGCGGCATCCTATCTTTCGAAACCACGGTGGCAATGCAGCATGGCCTTGACCAAATGGCGCTGCACGGTTTTTTCGGAAATGCCCAGCTGAGTTGTATCAGGGTGTCCGGCTGCGTGCGCGGGCAAATCAAATCGTCGTTCAGTTGGTCGTGCTTGCTCGTTACCCGTTGGTCGTAGCGAAGAAAATCCAGGGCCAAGCGCTCGGCGATGCGGTATAGATAACCGATCAGATTATCGGCATGCGAAACTTGCTCCTTACGCAACATGCGCAAATAGGCTTCCTGGCTCAAGTCTTGCGCCGTCTCCGGGCAACCAACCCGTTGCAACAAGTAGTTTTGACGATATCGTCACGATGGCTGACGAATAAATCGGCAACCTGATTGCGGTCTAGGGAAACGGAGGACACGGGTGGGTAAAGCTCCTGTGCTTCGGTGCGGCTCAATGAACGATCACCCAATAAAGCAAAAGCCGGTCCAACGAAATTGATCCGACACGGACAAGAATATCGAACATCGACCGGAAATGTTTGTATGGCATATATCAAAGGCATAAAGACTCCCGACTCAAGCTACTGATAACCAAGGCGGCCGAATTTGCGCGAAGCAAGGCAAGAAACTGTCGGAAACAAATAAAACTATGTTATTTATCAATACAATTTAGGCCGGCATATCCCTGAACTCCAGCTTGACCCGCCCTGGCAGAGAACGAGTTTTACAAACTCAGATTGGCCGATTGCAAACTGCCATTGTCCGCCGCGCGGGATTGAGTCCGTCAATACTCGATATCGTTTGCAGACTTTGCGGAATCGCCTGAATGCTGCCGACACTGATTTTGGTACCGGCGCTGATTTTCCGGATACTCAATCCGGCACTCAGACTAGATCTTAAAACTGCTCGTATTTGACGCATTGTCATTCTCTCCATGATCCCAACCTTTGCGCCTCCAGTCCCATCCTCACTGTGGAAATACAGCGCCTCGCCCAGGCTCATTCGTTATTGGACAAGGCTGTTTGTGTTACCGGATGTATTCAACTAGAATGCCTTATTTATAAGGGTGTTACATCGATCAACCTACCTGTATCACAGGCGTATAACGTATTATGGTATCGAAATTGACTTATTCTGGCTCCTCCCAGCCTGACTTGGACTGGAGCCAAATCAGGGAAACGGTTAAATTGCTAGCAGTAACTGTCGCCCAAGTAGAAGGGGGCATGAAAGTGGGCGACGAGGCTGTCGACGTACTGGTAAACTCCTTTACCAGCATGGTCGAGGATCTAAGCTCGATACACGAGATTTTATCCAGCATGGAACAAAGCCCCAAATCCGAGGAAGCATTAAAATATTGCGCAGCCATTCAAAACAGGATTCAAACATCGGTAGTGGCTTTCCAATTTCATGACCGTCTCCAACAATGCCTGCACCACGTATCAGTCGGACTGAGAGGCTTGTCCGATATTATCGAATCGCCGACGCGCCTGTATAACCCTATGGAATGGTATAAGTTCCAAGAGGAAATTCGCGGCCGCTACACCATGGAATCGGAAAAAATCATGTTCGATGCGATTCATCAAGGCAAAAGCATTGATGAGGCAATCGCCTTGGTGGAAGCGGCCAACCAACAAAATAACGAGGACGACGACGAAGTCGAACTTTTCTAATCGGCCGTCTTGCCGAAAACTTACATGAAATCTAAATCTCTATTGCTCGTTATCCCGGTTTTGCTTGTCAATGCCGCTTGCAGTACCTTTCAAGAACCTAAAAAAGCCAAACCAGCCCCGCAAGTGGTAAGACCTAAGACTTCGACGCCGCAACAATCGCAAAATCAGCAGGCTAAGAAACCGTCTCCCCCGGCTCCATCGAAACCGCCGGTCTCGAATGGCACGGCGACTTACGCCATCGATCCGGGAAGACGCGAGTTTAAAATCGAACCCAGTCAACCGACTCTACAGGCTCAACCGCTGGAACAACCCGTCATTACACAACCCCCTATCGAGCAACCCGATACGAATTTCGGGCAGGTGCAGGTACCGCCGCCCCCCCAACCTGCAATTTCAATCGAAGACGCTCAACTCCCCAGCGGCTCTCCGCCCGCGGTTATTGCCTTGTTGACGGACGCGGATCGAAGTCGGGCATCCGGCGATCTCGACGCGGCGGTTTTCGCTACGGAACGCGCTTTGCGCATCGACTCCCGAAACCCGGTACTGACCTATAAACTTGCGCAGCTTAGACTTAAACAAAATCGTCCGCAGCAAGCCGAAGAATTGGCGGGTAAAGCGGCGTTACTCGCCGGAAATAACTCGGATCTGAAACGGAAAAGTTGGCTTTTAATTGCCGAAGCGCGCCGCATTCAACAAAACTATCAAGGCTCTAAAGACGCCAAAGCCAAAGCCGACAGCTTTATCGGCCGTTAAACGCAATAGGGAAAAAACGTGTCCGAATTGACCGAGATATTCGGAGCAGAAGGTGAATTAGCTAAAGTCATCAACGGTTATTCTCCAAGGCGCGCACAAATCGAAATGGCGCAAGCGGTTTACGACGCAATCAGCAAGCGTGAGCATTTAATAGCGGAAGCCGGCACTGGCACAGGCAAGACATTCGCCTATTTGATTCCGGCGATTTTGTCCCGCAAGAAAGTCATTGTCTCTACCGGCACCAAAAATCTTCAAGACCAATTATTCAACAAAGATCTGCCGCTGATCCGCAAGGCCTTGAGCGGAGTTCCGTTTAAAGCCCGCTTGCTAAAGGGGCGGGCCAATTATTTGTGTACCTATCGGCTGGAATTGGCGCTGAATTCGGCTTTCGGTTACGAACAGGCGGAAGCGCACGCCCTGTCGCAAATCAAAATCTGGTCTCAACGCACGCAAACCGGCGACATTTCTGAAATCGCCGACGTACACGACGGCGATAGAGTATGGTTTAACGCCACGTCCACCACCGATAATTGTCTAGGGCAAAATTGTCCGGACTACACCGATTGCTTTGTATTAAAGGCCCGTAAAGAAGCGCAAGAATCGGATGTCGTAGTGGTTAACCACCATTTGTTGTGCGCGGATTGGTCGATTCGGCAAACCGGTTTCGGCGAGTTGCTACCCGATGCGGAAGTCGTCATCATTGATGAAGCACATCAACTGGCCGACACGGCATCCGGCTTTTTAGGCGAAACTGTGAGCGGTAAACAACTCGTCGATTTAGCCGACGATACTTTAGCGGAGTACTTTAGCCACGCCAAGGACATGCCCGACTTACGCTCGGCCTGCGACAATCTGCAATTGGAAGTCAAAAACCTGCGCTTAGCCTTCGGCCTGGAACTGCGACGCGGCGATTGGCAAGACATCGATTCCGATCCGAAATTAATAGACGCGTTAGGTACTTTGCAAAAACAACTGGCCTGCTTGACCGATCAACTGGAACGCGCGTCGGTTCGCAGCAAAGGCTTGGAAGCCTGCTTCGAACGGGCCGAAACCTTGGACGCCCAGTTGGAAACCTTGATAAACGATACGGCCGGCCAATGGATCAAATGGTACGAAACCTTCGGCAAATCATTTACTTTGAGCCGTACCCCGCTGGATATCGCGAAAGAGTTTCGCAGTTTTATGGCAAGACATAGAGCCAGCTGGATTTTCACCTCGGCCACGCTGAGCGTCGCCAATAATTTCAACCACTTCTCCAGAAATCTGGGCTTAAGCAAAACCACCAGCCATAGCTGGGAAAGCCCGTTCGATTATCCCAACCAAGCGTTGTTTTACCATCCGCGCGGCCTCCCCCAACCCAACGATCCGCAGTTCACCGATAAAATCGTAGACTTCGTCTTACCGGTATTGGAGGCCAGTCGCGGACGGGCGTTTTTTTTGTTCACCAGCCATAAGGCCCTGCAACGCGCCGCTCAGCGGCTGGAAGGCAAATTGAGTCATCCTATTTTGATTCAAGGCAGCCGTTCCAAATCGGCTTTACTGGATCAATTCAAGAGCTTAGGCAATGCAGTCCTGCTGGCGACCGCCAGTTTTTGGGAAGGGGTAGACGTACGCGGCGACGCACTCTCTTGCGTGATCATCGACAAGCTGCCTTTTGCCTCTCCGGGCGACCCGGTGCTTAAGGCTAGGATGCAGGCACTGGAGAAACAAGGCCGCAATCCCTTCTTTGAATACCAACTGCCCAATGCGGTCATCATGTTGCGCCAAGGGGTGGGAAGATTGATTCGCGACATTAACGATCGCGGCGTGTTGATGGTGTGCGATCCGAGGTTGCTTAAACGCGCTTACGGGCAAATGTTTTTGGATAGCGTGCCGGCGATGCAGCGTAGCCGGGATTTGGAAGACGTCCGCCGGTTTTTCGCAGTCGAACAGCATACTTCCGAAAGCGCCGAAACACCCCCCGCAACCCGCGCCTAACCTATCGCTTTAACGGCATTTCGCAGTAAATACAAGCACTCGCGGGTTGCAGCCAGATCCAAGGCGCTAAAATCGTCCTGAGTCGTTAACAGTGGATTCGCGCCCATTTGCAGCAATTTCGCAACCATGGCCGCTTTACCGCTGGACGATGAATAAATTAACGCCGTTGCCCCGCTGGGATTTCGATAATCGGGGTCTATCCCCGCATTCAGCAACAGCTCGATACAATCGATTGATTCGGCAAAACAGGCCGCCCACAAGGCGTTATTGCCATAAAGATCCAGAACGGTTAAATCCGCGCCGTTGGCGAGCAGCCATTGCAACACCTCAATTTCCGCTTGCTGGGCAGCCAATATCAGAGGGTATTGTCCGGCGGCATTCGTCGAAGCAATAGATTCCGTTGAAAATCCGTTTCTGCTTAACCATTCCGCGACCTGTTGATTCAAATTCATCGACAAATCTCCCGTTAAACCAACGAACGTCTATGCAACAAGGAAAGCCGGCCTATGCCGGCCGCATTGAGCCGCTCCAACATGATCCGCCGGCCTTGTTCCCCTTTGCCGCGCAGAAAGCGTAACTCCGGCAAGGTCAACAACACCGCAGCAATCAGAGCGACTTTGCCGCCCCCTACTTGCCATTCGGCATCGTCCACCATAGGCACTAGCAAGGCACCGACTCTGCCACGGCCGTCTTTAATATGATCGATGTTAAACTCTAAAGACAACAACTGCCCTTCCAGCAATTTCACTGCCAAGCGCGGATAACTGGCCAAGGTATGGCTGATTTCCGCTACCATCGGAAACATCCAGGTATCGGCCAAAGCCGTCAACGGCGCATCGTCCGCTATGCCGGAATCCGGCGATTCCACGAAAACCTCCAGACCCAAACCGTTTTCGGGCCTGTCCCGCTCCACCCAAGGATCAGACAGGCCGTCGGACACGACGAAACAAGCATCGTCTTTCCTGCCGGCTGCCCACGCCGCGCCCGCCGGCCATTCCGGTCCATCGCTCATCGGCCCCATCAACGAGGTTAAAGCCGCGAGTTCCCGGGTGCCTGCCCAAGTCCGAATTGCCTCGTGACGGGCGCTAGAAGCGAATTGCAAGCGGTCGGCATACGTCAATCCGACGATAAACTCATTCATTATGGGCAGGTTCATGACTCGTGTTGTTTTCCAAACATTGACTGGCGGCTAATCTCACTTCTTCCTCGGGATCGTCCAACAAACTCTGTAGCAAATCCGGGGCAGCGCGTAGCGCGACTTCGTATCGCACGGTCCAATCCGGATCTTTACTGATCAGGGCCAAATCTTCGATTTCCATGCGTTGGGCAACGATTCTGCGGATTTCGACTTCCGCGTCGTGCGCCATCAAACCCAGACTCACGGCCGGAATCCGCGTCGCCACGATGCGCCTGACTTCGCTGTCGGGATCCGCTACCAAGCGGAACAAGCGCCCTTGCGGCAAACGTCGCGCCACATAAACGCGCACCAAGTAATCAGGATCGTCCGCCATCGCTTCCAGTTCTTCTTCCGGTAGACGGTCGGCCACGGTTATCCGTACTTCCCTATCCGAGTCGTTACGCAGCTGTATCAGCAAGTCGAAAGGTACCCGATACGCCAACACCCGCCGCACCGCCTCATCCGGATCTTTCAACAAAGGCGGCAGCAAATTGGTCGGCAAATATCTGGCGGCAATTGCCCTGCGTTCCCAAAAGCCGTCTTGAGCATAATCCGGTGCGAATTGCGGATTGGCTTTGAAAAAACGGTCGATTTGCCTGCCGCTATTGGCGGCCACACAGCAATCGCCCGGTTTGCAAGCGCCTTGCGACAGCAAATTCGCCCTAAACCGGCATGCGCCGCAATCCGCCAACGGCGTTAAATCGGTTTCTAAATCGGCGGCCGGCATAGTCATGCTGCCTTAGCCGCCGCAGGCAACAATTGCGGGGTAACTTGCGCCAACCAAGTTTGTACCCGCTGATCGGTCATATGCGGTTGACCGCGCTGATCCAACACCAAGCCGACAAATTGGCCGTCGATGATGGAATCCGAATGCTCGAATTGATACCCTTCGGTGCTCCAACGCCCGACGATGGTTGCACCGTAACCGTAAAATACCCGATACAGCTGAATCAGCGAACTGGCGAAGCGAGAAGCATAACGTTCTTGATGTCCTAAACCGAACAGCGCCACGCGCTTGCCGCTTAAATCCACATCATCCAGATACGGCACGAATTCCGCCCAATTGGGCTCTTGGCAACCTACGGCCAAACCCGGCATGTCGCCCACTCCGTAACTAGGCGTACCCAGGATCAACGCGTCGTAAGCCAATAGCTCGTTCGGCCGGGTACGGTTTATGTTTTTAGGCTTGTCGGCCAATTCGTCGCCTAATACGCTGTATATTTTTTTTGCTACCAATCGGGTGCTACCGGTATCGGTGCCAAAAAAAATGCCGATTTTGCTCATAAATCACCTGTGAGAAATAACCTACCGTTACTTGCTCTTCAAGCAATATCCAAACCAAAATCGAAGCGAATGTTTTTTGTTTTTTCTCGTTACAATTCAAGCAATTAATTTTGAGCCAAGCGATATCCCCCCCATTCGCTTGCTCAATTGACGACAATTGTCGGCGTTATGGCCTGTTTCTGACAGCAGCAGCGGCTTTTTCTAGCTTTAAGACTTATTCAGTGCCAAGTACGGTTACTCACCCGGTAGAGCGGGGGACGAGGCAAACCGCCCTCATCTTGTCAAACGCTGAATAGTTACTGGAAATCTAGCTTGTGCAGGGTTTAACCTAGAAGTGTGATCAGCTTACGTTCGGGGCCAAGGTTCGCCGACAATCGATACTGATTCTGCGCGGCGAGGAACTAAGTTCCAATGCGGTTAACTGCCCCCCCCATAGACAACCGGTATCGATGCCGTAGACATTGTGACCATGGTAGAAACCAAGCGTGGACCAATGTCCGAAAATGATCCGCATAGACGCGCTTCGCCGTCCGGGTACCGAAAACCAGGGCAGCAAATGAGCCGGCTGACTGCCGACCGGGCCTTTGAAATGAAAGTCGAGCTCACCGGACGCGGAGCAATAGCGTAAACGGGTCAAACAGTTAATGGTGAAGCGAATTTTTTCCATGTCCGACAATCCCTCTTGCCACAACCTTGGCTCGTCGCCGTACATCGACTTCAACACCGTAGCATAATCGTCGCTTTGTATCGCTTGTTCGGCAAATAGCGCCATCGCCTTCACCGCGGTCAAATCCCATTGCGGCGGCAAACCGGCGTGCAACATGCAATAGCTGGCATCGCCATGAAACAAGGACCGATGCCTGAGCCAATGCAACAACTCGTCTCTATCGGGTGCAGCCAGAATCGGCTCCAACGTATCCTTGCGCCCTAGGCTACGCGCCGCAGTGACGGTGGCCAATAAGTGCAAATCGTGATTGCCAAGCACGGTAACTGCGGATTCGCCCAGGCTTTTTACAAACCGCAAGGTTTCTAACGACTTAGGCCCGCGATTGACCAGATCGCCTGCTAACCATAGGGTGTCTGACGCGGGCTCGAAACCGATGGCATCCAATAGGCGCCGAAATTCGTCGTAACACCCCTGGATGTCACCGATTGCGTATATCGCCATCAGTGCAAAGTACGCGGAATGGACAGGGTAAACTTAGGAATATTCGCGCTGAAACTTTCGCCGGTATCCGCTTGCATTTGATATTTTCCCTGCATTACGCCGACCGGAGTTTCAATCATTGCTGCGCTGGTATAACGGAAGGAATCGCCCGGATTCAAATAAGGATGCTCGCCAACCACGCCTTCGCCATTGACCTCCTGCACTTTTCCGTTCGCATCGGTAATCAGCCAGTGCCGGGTCAACAAACGTGCAGGTACCGAACCTACATTGGTAATCGTCACGGTATAGGCAAACACAAAACGGTTTTGCTCGGGCGACGACTGAGATTCAATATATTGCGGCCTAGCCTCAACTAAAACTTTGTTTTTCTCGCTCATTGATAGAAGATGTGTCGCATAAATGATTCCTTATTTCACCCCAACTATTACGCAAACGCAAGCTAATCGATGATTACCCGTACCCTGTTGCGCTACTGGTTGCTGGCCTTTTCTATCGCGGTACCGGCTGCGGACGGCCGGGATCTTTTTGCCGCCTCTGCGAGCGGAAATCTGGAACGCGTTCGCTCTTTACTGGCCGACGGCATAGACGTCAACAGCAAGATTGACCAAGACCGCACGCCGTTGATGGTTGCAAGCTACAACGGCAACATGCGGATTGTAAAACTACTGCTAAGTTACGGAGCAAACGCCAATTTAGCCGATAAATCAGGATCGACGGCGCTAAGCGACGCAATCCTGAACGGCAACGCGGATATAATCAAGCTATTGATCTTGTCCGGTGCAGACTTAAACGCTAAGGATAGCCGCGGAGAAACCGTTTTAGACAAAGCCAAGAAAACCGGTCGCGAATCTATCGTGAAATTATTAGAGGACGCCGGCGCCAAGCCCGCGCCCGCTCCGGAGCAACAACCGACAGATCAACAACCTACGGCAGAAGCCCCAGCCAATCCAGAAGCCACTCCGGAACCAGCCAAACCATGACAGCCAACGATCAATCCCGTTTACATATTCACATCATCGGCATATGCGGCACATTCATGGGAGGACTGGCCTTGATTGCCCGCGAACTAGGCTATCAAGTCAGCGGTTCGGACCAAAACGTTTACCCGCCTATGAGCACTCAATTGGAACAACAGGGCATAGCGTTAATGCGCGGTTATCGTGCGGAGAATTTGGATGGCGCCCCGGACATCGTGGTAATCGGCAATGCCCTTTCTCGCGGCAATCCGGAAGTCGAGGCCGTATTGAATCGCGACCTGAACTATCTATCCGGGCCGCAATGGTTGGCCGAACACGTGTTACGGCATAAATGGGTGCTAGCGGTAGCCGGCACTCACGGCAAAACCACCACCACCAGCATGCTCAGCTGGATACTGGAATACAACGGGCTAAAACCCGGCTTTTTAGTCGGCGGAATTCCGGTGAATTTCGGAGTGTCCGCACGCTTGGGGGAATCCGATTTTTTTGTCATCGAAGCCGACGAATATGACTGTGCTTTTTTCGACAAACGCTCCAAATTCGTGCATTACCGCCCGCGCACGGCCGTATTGAATAACCTGGAATACGACCACGCCGATATCTTCGAAGATCTGGATGCAATCAAAAAGCAATTCCACCATTTAATCCGTACCATTCCCGGCTCGGGCTTGATCGTCGCGCCCGCTGCCGAGCAGCACATCAGCGACGTACTGTCGATGGGTTGCTGGACACCGGTCACTCGCACGGCAATCGGCAGCGAGAGCGAATGGCAAGCGGACTTATTGCGTTCCGACGGCAGCGCTTTTACGGTTTGCTTTCAGGGCAAACAGCAGGGCGAGGTGTCGTGGAATTTGACCGGATTGCATAACGTTAGCAATGCGTTATCGGCCATAGCCGCGGCCCGCCACGTCGGAATCGCCCCATCCGACGCCGTACCGGCACTTGCGCAATTCAAAAATGTGAAACGCCGAATGGAAGTCATAATCCGCAAAAACGGCGTCACCGTATACGACGACTTCGCCCATCACCCCACCGCCATCAAAACAACTCTGGACGGACTGCGGAAACAAGTCGGTTCCGAGAAAATAGTCGCGATCGTCGAGCCGCGTTCCAATACAATGCGCTTAGGCATACACACGCAATCTTTAGCCGAATCGTTAACGGCAGCCGATACGGCCATCGTATTCCAGCCGGACAACTTAGGCTGGGATTTAAGCTGCCTTAAGCAATATAACGACAAGATTATCTTTCATAACACGCTGGATGACATCATCGCTGTGGTGAAAGCCGAAACCAATAAACCATGCCATGTACTGTTGATGAGCAACGGTAGCTTCGGCGGCATTTACCGGCGCTTACAACAAGAACTTTGATCAGCCTCTCTCGTCGCGCCCGGAACCCAGGCAAAAAAAAACGGCCTTTAGGGGCCGTTTGAGGAAGAGGGTAAAGCAACTCAGCTGCGCAAAACAATACTAGAGTTGCGCGCAGTCTAATGCTAATTTTCGAATTTGTGAATGTGACCGATTGTCACAGGCGACAAACTGTCGCACAAATACAACACACTATTAACGCGGCAATCATCATGTTAAAACCTTGTGGCTTTAAACCCTTTAACAGGTCAACTAATTGCCGCCTTTAAAGCTAATCTGCAGTGCGTGTAGCGCATTCTGACAGTCTTCGGTATCTTTAAGATTCGGATCGTCATAGCATTGTTGGTTCTTGGTCTTCGCGTCCTTGATATTTGCGACATACCAAGCGACGGATTTATTGGGTTCGATTTGTTGCGCCTCTTCCTCGGCACTAGTCACTTTAAATGCGGTTAACACGAGCACCAACGATGTGATCAACAAAATAGCGGTATTTTTTTTCATGCCTAATCTCCCTATAGTTTGAATAACTAGACTCGCCACACAATTGGCAAGCAGGCCAAAGTCTAGTAAAAAACATCCGCGCCGAAAATGTGGCTAATTGCCGCGCGACAAATTGTCAATTCACTGCAAATCACAATGACGCCGCAAAACAACTAACGCCCGGATTTAGCGCCGTGCAACCGCATCAAAAGCACCGCTTCATCGCGGGTTAATCCACACTCTTTCACCAATTCGTCTAAACTTATTCCCCGGCGAATCTTCTGAATCACACCATCATAACTTTGTTGCGTAGATGCCGTAGGCACCTCGGCAAACTTTTCCATGTCGGCCTGACCCTGATCCTGCACAAACTCCCAAACCTGATCCAAACGCGCATCATTAGCCGCCAAGCGTTTATCGACCATTACGGCCGCAGAGCAGATGCCGGCCAAATCCTCATGGGTTTGTTGCAAGCCGGCTTCCAAACTCCTAATCCGCCGGCCGAGCTTTTTAGTCTCACGCCAAAACCCGATTAAGCCAAGCAATAGTAAAGCAACCAACACTATTAATGAATAAAGCAAATAGTCCACGCTCATACGAACTGATCGATATGCTGAGTCTGCGGTAATTCCTGATCCGCACCCTTAGGGTCTTGCGGCGCGGATCGCAGCCGGGGCTGTGGTTTACGTTTGCGTTGCGGCTGAGGACCGGCTTTTTCCACCACTTGCAGCGGCAAACTCGGTCCTAAGGGCGGGATTTCAGGCATACCGATTTTTCCCGGTTAACGGAGTCAGAACATGTCCAATTCGGCTTTTTCATCTTCGCTAAGAAATTTATTGAGATCGACCAAGATCAATAACTTGTTATCGCGACTCGTCACCCCCTGAATGTATTTGGAACTTTCTTCGTTGCCGACGTTAGGGGCTGTCTCAATTTCGGAAGCCCGCATTTCCACTACTTCCGCGACGCTGTCGACTAGTATGCCGATAATATGCTTATCGGTCTCGATAATGACCACTCTTGAGGCATCATCCGGCTCCTTCGAGGGTAAGCCGAAACGGTTTCGAGTATCGATCACCGTCACGACATTACCCCTAAGATTAATAATACCAAGCACATAAGACGGAGCGCCTGGCACCGGAGCAATCTCGGTGATTCTTAGAACCTCTTGCACCTGCATCACATTGATACCGTACTTTTCATCCCCTAAACAAAACGTCACCCACTGCATGATCGGGTCAGTTTGTTTTCTATCTTCACTCATAATTATGCATCCACTTAAATTAAAATCATTTTCTGCGCTGCGGAACCAAAGCCTGTAAATCGATGATCGCCGTCAATTCCTCGATCACGGTACCGATCAGCCAAGGCTTTTTTTGTCGACTCGTTCGCCATCGTACTTTATCCGGCCTTACCCTTCCTATAGATAAAACTTCGTCGCACGCCAAGCCCCAGCGTTTATCTTGAGTAATCAAAATACTTTTGAACGGATTCTTTTCCAGATCGCGTTGACTGCCGCGTAATTTCCCGAAAATGAGTTGTCCCATGTCCAACACGCCGATTCGGCTGTCTTGCTCGTCTAATAACCCCATGAACCAAGAGGGTTGACCGGGAATTTGGCCGGGTTTTTTATCTATCTTGATGGTTCTGGCCAATTCCGTTAACGGGGTAGCCAATATCAAATTGTCGACTTTAAAAAACAACGCTTGAAACTCGTGCTGCGCCCAATAAGGCATTACCGATAAGGGATGCAACTTAGCCGGCGCCTGATATGCAACCAGATTAGACGGCAAAATATGGGCAGCAGGCTTATCGTCAAGCGCCTCTCGCGTTACTTGCGGCGGCAATTCAATTGTTTGAGTGATAACTTTAGCGGTCTGCCTCTTCGGCGTTTCCGCCCCCTGCTGTGCAATCTGCCGCTCGTTTAACGGCTGGCGGCCTATCTCGGCGTCGCCATCCGGAATTTCTTCCAATAAAGTCGTTAAATAGGCATCTAATGCCAATTGTTGCTGAACGATGTGCTGAGGCGGCTTTGAGCGAGTCATAATCTATTCGCCACGAGTTTGTCTTCGCCTTTTTCCAACAACAATTGCTCCAATAATTCGGAATAGGCTTCTACGGCCTTGGCACTTTTATCGAACAGAGACAAAGGCACCCCCACTCTACTGGCTTCTCGTACCTTGGTATCTACCGGGATTACCGAACTCCAGACATTGTCGGGATATTGTTGATGCAACCCTATCAAGCTGTCTCTTGCCGCTCTGGTTCGTTTATCGTACATCGTCGGAACGATGGTGAATTTAGGCGGCGTTTTTCGAGAATGAAAAACCATATTGATGGTATGGACCATTCTATCCAGCCCTTTCAAGGCCAAAAATTCGGCTAATACCGGAATGATTAAATGATCGCAGGCGGCGAGCGCGTTGATCATTAGCACACCGAGCATGGGGGGGCTATCAATGATCGCATAATCGTAACGGTCTTTGAGCTTGCCGAGAGCCGTTGCAACCACTAATCCCATTCCACCCATTTGAGCGACTTGCCTGTCCAGAGTAGCAATTGCGGTCGATGCGGGTAAAACCGACAATCCGTCGAATTCGGTAGACGCCAAATAGACTTCGGGATTAACGTTTTTCTTTTTTTCGCTCGCGTCGCGAAATAAGTTGTAAACGCCTTGTTCGACTTCATCGGGATTCATTTTGAAATAACTGGTCAGAGAGCCGTGCGGGTCTAAATCAACCAATAGGGTCCGAAAGCCCCATCCGGACAACAAACCACCTAAAGTAACCACTGTAGTGGTTTTTCCTACCCCGCCTTTCTGATTGGAAACTGACCAAATTTTCATAATGACGCCACTTTTTACCGCACGTTACCGGCAGATTCAGAGTGATCGGTTTCCGATTTTAAGTTCAGCGCCTTGGCTCTTTGTTCGTCTGTCATTCCGTAACGCGCAAAAGCCTGTGACATCAACACCAAAACAACACGCCGATTCTTGAACCGCCCCTCTTCGACACTGTTATCGGCAATAGGATGAAATTCTCCATACCCAACGGCTGATAAACGAGCAGGCGGGACACCGTTTTTGACTAACTCCTTCACAACCGTAGTAGCACGGGCTGAGGATAAATCCCAATTCGAAGGGTACAAACCTGTCGATATAGGCACATCGTCGGTATAGCCCTCTACATTGATGACATTGGGGACCGCCAATACAACCTCAGCCACTTTTTGCAAAACGGGCAGAGCTTTGCCGGATAACTCCGCTTTACCGCTAGCAAAAAGCAACTCGCTGTTCATTTCCAACTCAACCCAAAATTCGTGCTTGTTTATGCCGACTAATTGGCTTTCGACAAAAGGCTGCAATGCACGCTGAAACTCGTCGGATACTTCATCCAACCTTTGCTTTTCCTGCTTTATTTCTTCGCTAAGTTGATGCTCTTGTTCCGTAACCGTCATTAAATCCGGCAACTCGATAGGCTGTACACGGGTGGGAATAACCCCGATTTCTATCGGCTCGGCTTCCTTGACGATTTTTTCACTGTGAAATAAGGCTTGATCCAACGACTCGGAAAACGTCTCGTACTTCCCTTTGTTAACAGAGGATATCGAATACATCACGACAAAAAACGCGAACAGTAGGGTAATAAAATCCGCATAAGACACCATCCAGCGTTCGTGATGCTCCGCCTCCTCTATCATTTTTCTTCTGCGTCTGGCCATGGTACGAGCGTTATTTTTCCAACATAAAACCGGATAATTTCAGTTCTATGTTTCGGGGATTCTCGCCTTCTGCGATTGAAGAAACGCCTTCGATCACCATTTCCCGAGCTTGAGACGCCCTGAAAATGTGGGCTTTTAGTTTGTTAGCGATGGGAATAAACAATAAGTTCGCCAAGCCCACCCCATAGATAGTGGCAACGAATGCAGTGGCTATTCCGCTGCCGAGTAATTCCGGCTTTGCCAAGTTTTGCATCACGTGAATTAAACCAATAACTGCACCGATAATACCGATAGTCGGCGAATAGCCGCCCATAGCATCGAATACCCGTGCCGCTTGCATGTCCAAATGCTCTCTGGTCGTTAGTTCGACCTCCAAACAATCACGGATCACGTCCGGCTCGTTACCGTCTACTAAAAGTTGCAAGCCTTTTTTGGCAAATAGATCCCGTTCGGTTTCAATCAAGGATTCCAAGCCCAATAGGCCCTCTTTTCTGGCCATAGTACTCCAACGCACGATTTTCTCGATCTGCCGATTCAATTGAAAATTTTCCGGCCTAATGACCCAGATTGAGATACGTAAACAACGCAAAAACACTTTAGGCGGAAATTGCAACAGAGTAGCTCCCAATGTACCGCCAACCACGATCACGAAAGCGTGGAGGTTGATCAATGAATCCACATGGCCGCCCGCCATCATATTTCCACCAATGATGGCGGAAAACCCGACCAGAACACCAATAATGCTTAATATATCCATTCAATCAACTATTTGAAGCTGGTAAAAGTTTTGACCGCTAACTGTTCACGACCCTTTATCGCACTGACTCGCACCGGCGCTAAAACGTGCTGAAACTCGAGTTGCTTTAGATTACCCGCTTCAATCCCCCCGACTTTATCGACGCGACACTGCGCCAAACCCATTGAGGTTATCCGGCTTTTCTTTTATCTATCAAGAGAAATCCAGGTTAACCTGCATATCGTTTCATCAGGCCCGGAACATCCAAAATTAATGCTATTTTGCCGTCCCCGGTAATGGTCGCTCCGGCTAAACCATCCAAGCCGTGTAGTTTTGCGCCAAGAGCCTTAATCACAACTTCTTCCTGCCCTATCAATTGATCGACCACGAACCCCACCTGTCTGCCGCCGGCATTAACAACCACTACATGACTGCTGGTCACTTTTTTATTCACGGTGTAATAAGGGTCGTTCACCAGCCATTCGCTCAAGTAAAACAACGGCAAGGCACGATTTCTAACCATCACTACCAGTTGATTGTCGACTTTATTGGTCTTGGTCAGGTCCAAATCCAAAATCTCCAACACATTCGCCAACGGCAACGCAAATGCTTGCGCCCCCAGCTTCACCATCAAAGTGGGCATAATGGCCAGGGTCAGCGGGACTTTGATAATAATGTTGCTGCCCTTGCCTTCTACGGAATCGATTTCGACGACGCCGTTCATCTGCGCAATCCTGGTCTTAACCACGTCCATGCCAACGCCGCGGCCGGAAACGTCGGAAATTTCCGATTTGGTAGAAAAACCGGGTAGAAATATCAGGTTAAAACATTCCTTATCGTCCAATCTGGCAGCCGACTCTTCATCCATTAGGCCTTTTTCCACTACCTTGGCGCGCAACACATCGGGATTCATTCCTGTACCATCGTCGCGAATGGATAGCTCGATATGGTCGCCTTCCTGAGAGGCTTTCAACACCACCACCCCTTCCCGCGGCTTGCCTTTCGCCAAGCGCTCTTCCGGCATTTCTATACCATGGTCTACCGCATTTCTGACCAGATGCACCAAGGGATCGGCTAAGGCCTCCACCAAGTTTTTATCTAAATCGGTTTCTTCCCCCACCAATTCCAGGCGTATTTCCTTTTTCAAACTTCTTGCCAAATCGCGAACGACGCGAGGAAATCGTCCGAATACTTTTTTGATCGGTTGCATGCGGGTTTTCATAACCGCCAACTGCAAATCCGCGGTGACTACATCCAGGTTTGAAATGGCCTTAGATAATTGCTCATTGGCTTCCGCGCTGGCTTTGAGCGTTTGAAAACGATTTCTAACCAGCACTAACTCGCCGACCATGTTCATAATGTCGTCGAGAATTTGCGTATCAACCCTTACGGTTGTGTCAGTCTGCTGCGCCGGGACTTTTGACTTATCGCCCGGACTTTCCAAGGCTCCCGCTTTGGAAGCCGGTCTTACAAGCGGCTCCGAATCGGACTCGGCGACAGCAGGCGCAATAGGCTCGGGTTTCCGAGCGGCTACCGTAGGTTCCGATTTCGGCGGCTCCGGTGTTTTTGGGCTTGCAGGCAAGGAGGGCAAGTTTCGCACGTCGAACTTTCCTTTGCCGTGCAATTGATCCATGAGGTCGTCAAATTCCTGCTCGGTGATTTCTCCGGCATCGGCAATTTGAGGACCAGCTTGGCTTGGCGCTTTAAATTTTCCTTTGCCGTGCAACTCGTCCAATAACTCTTCGAATTCGTCTTCGCTAATCTCGTCGCCGATCGGCGGTTTCGGTTCTGCGGCTGGCTGCTTGATGGTTGGCGAACCGCCTTTTCCATGCAATGCGTCCAGTAAGTCTTCAAATTCCTGTTCGGTAATTTCGTCGCCGGCGTCGCCCGGCTCCTCACCGTCCCCCAGCTCATCCATGTTCAGCATGGACTCGAACTCTTGCACGACAATATCTTGTGCGGAACCAGACTTTACCTGCTGCACCGATTCTTGTTCCGCGGTAACGGCAGCCGGTTCGTTCGGCACTCCGTTACCACCGTCCGGAGTGGAATATAGCTTCAATCGCCCCATCAATTTAGGCGGTGCGGGCTGAGGATCGCGTCCGGCGCGTACCTCTCCGAACATTTCGTTAACCACATCCAACGTTTGAAGGATGACGTCCATTAAATCTGCCGAAACCGCACGCTCACCTTGCCGCAATACGTTAAAAACATCCTCGGCGGTATGACAAATTTCTACCAATTCGTGAATCGCCAAAAAACCTGCACCACCTTTTACGGTATGAAATCCTCGAAAAATCGCATTTAGCAATTCAGGGTCGTTAGGCGACTGTTCCAATTCGACCAATTGTTCGCCCAACTGATCGAGAATTTCACCAGCTTCAACCAAAAAGTCCTGCAAGATTTCGTCGTCAAGATCGATAGCCATGCCGTTCCCCTCAGAATCCCAGGCTAGACAATAAATCGTCCACGTCGACTTGACTGGTGGCAACGTCGCCCTGTCTGTCGTCGATACCGGGTACGACGGGGCCCGGCGGTGCATGCTGGGCGTCCTCTATCGCTCCTTTTTCGAACTTGCGTTTGCCCGAAATACTGATCAGTTTGACCATACTGCTTTCCAGCTCCTGAACCAGTTCTATCACTTTACGGATGATTTGACCGGTAATATCTTGAAACCCTTGTGCCATCAGAATGTCGTTCAAACCGGCTTGAACCTGTTCCAACTCGCCTTTGGATTTTTTAAAATGCCGGGAAATCTCGCCGGACATGGCTTTAAATTCCTCCAAAGGCATTTCTCTATCCAAAAAACGCGACCATTTTCCCGACAAAAGATCGACTTGATCGTTGAGTTCTTGAGAAATCGGCAGCAAATTCTCAACGGCAGTTAACGTTTGATTGGCTGCCTGCTCGGTCATCGCAATGACATAATGCAAACGTTCTTTAGCATCGGGAATATCTTGCTCCGTCATCACGGCGAACTTTGCATCCAAATTGAAACTGATCATGGTATCGTGCAACTGGCGCGTCAAACGCCCCAACTCTTTAAACAGTTGAGTTTCCCTGAGCCCGGCTAATTCGTCCAGCAATTCGTCCGCCATTGTTTGGTCTTTCGCCTCCAGTGCCGCCACCAAATTTTTGGCTAAGTCCAAAAGATCGCTCGTTGTATTCGAATCCACTACTTTCAACCTTCAATGCGTTCAAAGATTTTTTCGATTTTTTCCTTAAGCGTAGCCGCCGTGAACGGTTTAATGACGTATCCGTTCACCCCGGCTTGCGCAGCCATGATGATCTGCTCGCGCTTGGCTTCCGCAGTCACCATCAAAACCGGTAAGTTCGCCAAATGAGGATTAGCCCGAACGGCCTTCAACAAATCGATTCCGGTCATACCCGGCATGTTCCAATCGGTAATCAAAAAGTCGATGCCGCCTTTTTCCAAAATCGGTATCGCGGTTTTACCGTCGTCCGCTTCCACCGTGTTGGTAAACCCAAGGTCTTTCAATAAGTTCTTCACAATTCTCCGCATTGTCGAAAAGTCGTCGACAATCAGAATTTTCATGTTTTTATCCAAGGAAAATCTCCACCCAGATTACGTCGTCAAATTAAGTCGAAAAGGTCTGAAAACCAATGCAATTATCCTAAAAAACCAATAATTACTATGGTTTAATGCGGCCGCCATTATCATTTCCTTCCAGCCAATCTGCAAGCCTAGCCCTAAGACGCAATAATGCCTGACTACAGATTTGGCTCACTCTGGATTCGCTGACTTCCAACACTTGCCCAATCTCGCGCAAATTCAATTCTTCATCGTAATACAACGAAATGACCAAGCGCTCTCTTTCCGGCAAATCTGCGATCGCGTTGGCAAGTGCCTGTTGAAAACTTTGCTCTATAAATTGCTGCTCGGGATGATGCTGAGTATGGATTTCATCGATAACGCTATCTTCTCCTTGAATCAGCTCTTCCACGCTAAAGGTCTTACACGCCGCGGTATCCTGCAGAATATGCCGGTATTCCTCAAGCGATACGCCCATTTGTGCCGCGACTTCGGTTTCGTTAGCGTCTCTTCCCAGGCGATTTTCCACATTGCGTATAGCTTCGGCCGCCATACGCGCTTTTTTATGTACCGAGCGAGGCGTCCAATCTGCGCGACGTAATTCGTCCAGCATGGCTCCGCGGATGCGGATGCCGGCATAGGTTTCGAAACTGGCGCCCTGGCTGGCATCGTATTGCTTGACCGCTTCTAAAAGCCCCAACATGCCGGCCTGAATTAAATCTTCGATTTGTACGGTGTCGGGTAAACGCCCCATCAAATGGTAGGCAATGCGCTTGACTAACGGTGCATGCTGGATGACCCAATCATTGGCTCCACCCGCTTGCACAGCAGCATACATTGCCGCTCCGCTCATGCAACATCCTCTTGGGTACTGTACTGAATCATGCGTTCGACGAAAAATTCCAGATAACCGCCGGCTTTAGGCTTGATAGGCCAATGATCGATTTTTCTCGCCAAATTTTTAATGGCTAAAGCCGACTTGCTTTGCGGAAACGCCTCGACTACCGGCGTTTGCTTCTGAACCGATTTTTTCAGGTAATCGTCCATAGGCACCGCCCCGACGTAATGTAAGGCTACATCCAGATAACGGTCGGTCACCTTGCTTAACTTGCTGAACAGTGCTTGGCCGTGTTCGGCCGATTGCACCATGTTGGTAATGATGTGAAAACTATTCAATCCGTAATCGCGGTTGAGCAACTTGATATAGGCATAGGCGTCGGCCAACGAAGTCGGTTCGTCGCACACCACGACAATAATTTCCTGCGACGCCCTGGCAAAATTCACCACACTGGCGGAAATGCCGGCTGCGGTATCGACGATCAGGATATCCAGCTCTTTATCGATCTCGCTGAACGCTCTGATCAAGCCGGCCTGTTCGGCACTGCTCAATTCCGACATGCGTTGCACGCCGGAAGAGGCCGGAATAATTTTCAATCCGGCCGGTCCCAGCATCATGATTTGCTTCAAGGTTTTTTCGCCGCTCAACACGTGGGACAGGTTGAACTCCGGAAACATGCCCAACAAAATATCGACGTTGGCTAAGCCCATATCGGCGTCCAATATCGCCACTTGCCGGCCCGATTTGGCCAAAGCCACGCCGATGTTGACCGACAAATTGGTTTTGCCAACGCCACCTTTACCACTGGTGACCGCTATTACCCGAACCGGTTTCATCTGTCTCATGTTTCGTATTCCCGCTGCTTGATCCGACGACTTACGCATGGCCTTCCGCCAACCAACACTCTTGGTCCAGATCATCCATGTCGGAGTGCTCATCGTCCAACGTCATACAATGCTGTATCAAAGCTTCGGCTTCCGGCATATAAATGTCTTCAGGTACTTGTTGCCCGTCGGTTATATACGATAAAGGCATACGCCTTTCGATGAGCGCGGAGAGCGCTGAGGCCCTGCAAACCGCTTCGTCGAACTTGGTAAGTATAGTTGCTTGCGGCTCCAGCATACTAAACGCATCGATAATTTCCAGAGCCGCTTTATATTGAGTATTAGCCGACATGACTAAGTAGGAACGAATCGGTAAGTCGCCGTGCCGCAAAGTTTTGATTTGCTCGGCCAGGCGCAAATCGCGCTGACTCATGCCGGCGGTATCGATAAGTATTAAACGCTTGTCGCTAAAATCTTGGACGTGTTGGCACAATTCCTCGGCATCGCCGGCGATACGCACCGGAATATCCAGAATTTTTCCATACGTATTGATTTGCTCGTGAGCACCGATACGGTAATTATCCGTAGTGATCAAAGCAATTTGCCTGGAACCGTGCTTCAAAATATATTGCGCCGCCAGCTTCGCAATCGTAGTAGTTTTTCCGACTCCGGTAGAACCGACCAAAGCCGCTATGCCGCCCTGCTCCAGCAATCGGTCTTCCGCAATCGGCATCGCTCTGGCCAACATCTCTTGCGACTTGGCCCAAGCCTGTTCGAATTGTTGGTGGCCACCCAATCGATTGGCGACTTTGGTAGCCAATGTTTTGGAAAAGCCGCAATCGCTCAGCTTTTCCAACAATTCGCCGCGCAAGGGCTGGGCGTCGGGTAGCGGCAGTTGCGAAATATTCGACAGCTTGGCATCCAACAAAGCCCGCATATCCTTCATTTCACGGCGCATTTCTTCGAAAAACTTATCTTGAGCCAGATTGTTTAGCGCTGCCGGGTTTGCAGGCTCGTGCGGTTGCGGCTTATGCGCGCTTTCGGCACCCAATGCCCAGGCGGGCTTATCCGCCGCTTTCATTTTATCGGCAATTTTTTGCGCATTCACATTGCCTAACTGCACCTTTTCCGCATAGCCCAAGTACTGGTCCATGTTGCGCCGGATCGGACTTTCCGTTTCATTACCTTTCTTGCGAGCGCTGCTCAGCACGTGTATCGGCTTGTTCTCCCCTGAGAACTCGGGCAAATCGTGTTTTTTTTGCCGTCTGGCCGCCGCTTCCTGTTCCTGCTGTTGCTTTAGATTTTTTTGGATGACTTGTTCGTCGAAATCCCGAGCCGCCACAATTTCGACGCCGCCGTCCACCGAGCGGTTGGACATAATCACGGCATCCGCACCCAGCTCTTCTTTGACCATGCGCATGGCTTGGCGAATATCTGTTGCAAAAAAGCGTTTAATTTTCATCGCTTAACCTCGTTAATCGTTAACCGCGCTGTCCAACCGTAGACACCACGCGAATTTGCCTATCTTGCGGGATCTCGTTGTACGCCAACACGTGCAAGCCTGGAATCGAATGACGGACGAAACGAGCCAACCAAGGCCGGATGAACGAAGAAACCAGCAGCACTGCCGCTTGACCTTCCAATTCCATCCGTTGCGCACTTTCTTCCAAAGATTGGTGCATTTGTTCGGCCAATCCGGGCTCCAGCCCGGCGCCGCCTTCGCCCGCCGTCTGCAATGACTTATGCAATATTTGTTCCAGCCCCGGCTCTAAAGTTATTACCGGAATTTCCGCTTGTACTCCATTGATTTCATGGACAATTGACCGCCCTAAGGACGACCTCACGGCGGACGTCAACACGTCCGGATCTTGACTCTTGACCCCGTACTCCGCCAAAGTTTCGGCGATGGAACGAATGTCTCTTATCGGCACTCTCTCCTGCAGCAAATTCTGCAAGACCTTGACCATTAAACCGAGCGGCAAGGTCTTAGGGACCAGATCCTCGACCAACTTCGGCGCTACTTTCGCCAAGTTATCCAGTAATTGCTGAGCCTCCTCGTAGCCGAACAGTTCGTGCGCATTATTTTGCAAGATATGGCTCAAGTGCGTAGCCACGACGGTGCCCGGATCGACGACGGTATAACCTAAGGTTTGCGCATGATCTTTTTGTGCGACTTCAATCCATACCGCATCCAAGCCGAACGCCGGATCCTTACAGGCCACACCCTGCAAATTGCCGAATACTCGTCCTGGATTGATGGCCATTTCCTTTTCCGGCATGATGTCCGCCTCGCCTACGGTAACCCCCATCAACGAAATTCGGTAAGCGGTCGGCGACAAATCCAGATTATCGCGAATATGCACGGACGGAATTAAAAAACCCAATTCTTGCGACAGTTTTTTTCGAACCCCTTTGATACGGGTCATCAACTGCCCGCCCTGATTCCTGTCCACCAAGGGAATCAAGCGATAACCGACTTCCAAGCCTATCGTGTCGACCGGCATGACATCGTCCCAGCTCAATTCCTTGATTTCCGCTTTGGCCAACTGCTGCTGCGGAATCAGCATCCGCTCCATTTCCAACGCCTTTTCTTCTTCGCGTTTGCGCCGCTTGTCCAACAAATACGCCGCACCACCCAGCACCGAGGCCAACAAAATAAACACGACATTAGGCATGCCGGGGATGATGCCGAGCAGACCCATGACCACCGCGGTAACAATCAGGGTCCTAGGATCTTCGAACAATTGCGACGATACTTGCTGCCCTAAATCCTGCTTACTTCCCCTGACGCGCGTGACGACCATCGCCGACGCGACCGATAACAACAAGGCGGGAATCTGCGCCACCAAACCGTCACCGATAGTCAGCAATACGTAACGGTTTGCCGCATCCGCAAAACTCATGTCGTGTTGGCCGACGCCGATCGCCAAACCGCCGATGACGTTGACGAACAAAATGATGATGCCGGCCACGGCGTCGCCGCGCACGAATTTGCTGGCACCGTCCATGGAACCGTAAAAATCGGCTTCGGCTGCGACTTCTTCCCTACGCGCTCTCGCCTCGTCTTGATTGATTAAACCCGAGTTTAAATCGGCGTCTATCGCCATTTGCTTGCCGGGCATGGCGTCCAAGGTAAAACGGGCACTCACTTCGGCCACCCGGCCGGCCCCCTTGGTCACTACCACAAAGTTGATAATCACCAAGATCGCGAATACCACCACGCCTACCGCGAAATTTCCGCCAATCACGAACGACCCGAATGCTTCGATCACCTTGCCGGCCGCATCGCCCCCTTCGTGTCCTTTGATCAATACCACCCGGGTAGAAGCAACGTTCAAGGACAAGCGCAGCAGGGTTGCCACCAAAATCACGCTGGGAAACGAAGCGAATTCCAGCGGTTTCAGGGTGTATATCACTACTAGTAAGATGATGAGGGAAAAAGCAATATTGAAGGTAAAGAACAAATCCAGCAAAAATGCCGGCAACGGCAGCACCAACAGCGCCAAAAGCATGACGATAACCAGCGGAGCCCCCAAGCCCATGCCGGTCAGCGATTTGACGGTAGCAAATAATTTGGCGAAATCCATGACTGCTTGCGTTTAGGTTCTAAATTCGTCGGGCACTTGCACGTCGCTGGGCGGAGCCGGCTTAGTCCAGCCCTGTTTGGCGGCCGCCCGCAGTTGAAACACGTAGGCCAACACTTGAGCCACTGCCAGAAACAAGCCGCGCGGAATTTGCTGATTCAACTCGGTGGAATAATACAAAGCTCTGGCCAGTTGCGGCGCGGCCACCAAGGTCACTTTGTGCTCCAAGGCTATATTGCGTATTTGCGCGGCAATCAAATCCGTACCTTTAGCGACCAACACCGGAGCACCGGGCCCGTGCTGGTCGTATTGCAATGCGACGGCGAAATGAGTCGGATTGGTTACCACCACATCCGCCTTCGGGACAGCTTCCATCATTCGCCGCTGGGCTGCCTGCATCTGCAATTGACGAATCTTGCCTTTGATTTCCGGATTTCCTTCGGCGTCTTTGGCTTCGTCTTTGACTTCTTGCTTGGTCATCTTCAGCTGGCGCTGGTGATTCCATAACTGATAAGGCACGTCCAGCATCACTAACAGCAGAAAGGTCGCGCTCAAAATCAGCACGGCAAACACGATTTTGTTACCCACCTGGGTTAGCGCGGCTTCTAAATTTTGTTGGCTCAAGCTCATGAAATAGTCAATGTTTAACTTAAACAAATTCCATGCAACGAAGCCGATTAACACGACCTTGAGTATGGCCTTGACCAGCTCTACGACACCTTGAATCCCGAAAATTTTTTTTATGCCCTGTAAAGGATTTAATTTGGAAAACTTGGGTTCGAACGCCTCCGAGCTAAAATTCCAGCCTCCCATCATCAATGGCGTCAATAAATCGGCCACCAGCAATACAAGCATAAACGGCGCCACAATCGAGAATCCGGTTTCGAATGCCTGCTTGAAATAAGCGACGGATATGGCCGGGTCGAAAATTCTCTCCCGCGGCACATAAAGGTGGCGTCTTAGCATTTCCAACAAGTTTTGCGTCATATAGCCGCCGGTATAAAAAAACAGGGCGGCACTAACCATCAAGGTCACAAAAGTGTTCAATTCCTTGGAACGGGGAACCTGGCCTTTCTTACGCGATTCGGAGATTCGCTTACCGGTAGGGTCTTCGGTTTTGTCGTCGGAATCGTCCGCCATCTAAGACAGCCTCAACAATTCGCCGACCAATTTAAAGCCTTGCTGCAGCATGTCGGTAAAGGCGTCCAGCATCTCTACGATACCTATCCAAACCAATGCCATACCCAACAATATCGTGATAGGAAAGCCGACCCCGAACAATTGCAGTTGCGGGGCCGCTTTAGAGGCAATCCCAAAACAAATGTTGACGAACAACAACGTCGAGATGACCGGCAGTGCCAACAGCAAACCGCCGGCGAAAATTTGCGAACTCCAACTGATCATGCGCCATAAATCGTCCGTTTGCAGACCGGAAACGGCAACAGGCAAGGTATAAAAGCTTTGCGCCAACATTTCTATCAACAGCAAATGCCCGTCTACCGCCAAAAAAGTCAAACTGGAAGCAATGATGAACAATTGGGCGATCACCGGCGTTTGCACGCCGGTTGTCGGATCGACCAACGAGGCAAAGCCTAATCCCATGCTGTAGGCTATCGACTGTCCGGCAAACAACATGATGGAAAACACCATTTGTAAAATAAAGCCGGTCGCTAGACCTATGAGCAATTGCTGTACGGTCACCATCCAGCCGGCCGCGCTGAACGGCGGAATGTCCGGCATTTGGGGTAACACCGGATAAAGGGTCATGGTAATCAACAAGCTCAAAAACACTTTTAATTTTGCCGGCACCGTATTGACGCTAATCACGGGCATCGACAAAAACATCGAACTGATGCGTAAAAATGGCCAGAAAAACGCGACAAGGTAAGCGATGAGCTGGTCTTCGCTGAAGTTCATCCTATGATATGCGGTATTTCGCGCATCAAATCTTGAAAGTAATCGATCAGCATTTGCAGCATGCCCGGTCCGGCTATCATCAGCACGATAATGATGGTGGCCAATTTCGGGATGAAGGTTAGGGTTTGTTCCTGAATCGACGTAGCCGCCTGGAACATGGAGACGAGTAGCCCCACCGCTAGAGAAGACAACAACACCGGCCCCATTAACTTCACCGATATCCATACCGTTTCTTGGGCAATGACCGAAATCGTTTCCGGAACCATGGTTTTAGCCGATTAAACGTAAAAACTTGCCGCTAGCATTTCCAGCACCAGCGACCAACCGTCCGCCAACACGAACAGCATCAACTTAAAGGGTAACGATACGATCATTGGCGAAAGCATCATCATGCCCATAGACATCAATACGCTGGCAACCACCATGTCTATCACCAGGAACGGCAAAAAAATTAAAAAACCGATTTGAAAACCGGTTTTAAGCTCGCTGGTCACGTAGGCCGGGACCAAGATCGAAAAAGGTACCTCTTCCGGCTTATCGATGCTCTCCCGCCCGGAAATCCTGACAAACATGTCGATATCCGTTTCCCGGGTTTGCCGGAGCATAAATTGCTTAAAGGGCTCGGAGGCATTAGCAATGGCCGTTGTAATATCGATTTTCTCTTCCAGATAGGGCTGAATCGCGGTGTCGTTGACCTTGTCCAGAACCGGCATCATGATAAATGCGGTCAAAAACAACGATAAGCCCAACAATACTTGATTGCTCGGCGCTTGCTGGGTACCTATCGCCTGACGCAACAAACCAAGCACTATCATGATGCGCGTGAAAGACGTCATGGTCAGTAGCAATGCCGGCAGCAAGGTCAGCATCGTCATGATGGCCAAGATCTGGATGGTAACCGTGTAGGTTTCACCGCCCTTCGCATTGCTAGTCACGGTAATCGCCTCGATTCCCGGGGGCGCCGCTTGAACCTCAGCCAAGCCTAACAACCATAATCCGACGCATGCCCCCAAGCAATAAAGCTTACGCATGGTTCTTGGCCTGAATTAAGCGTTGCAATTTATCGGCGAACGTTTCGCCGTCCGCTCCTGCGATTGGATCCCCCACAAACAAGCGAGCATCGCCGTCCAATTCCAATAACTTGTCGATACGCCCCGGCGTAACACCCAATAGCAATTGTTTGTCCCCAACCCGGACTAACACCAGTCTTTCCCGCATACCGATTGAAAGTCCGGCGATGACGGACAATTGCCCTTTTTCGCTACGCGTCAGAGTTCCGCTACGCCTTAACAGCCAAACCAAGCCGGCAAAGATAGCCAGCACCAGCAATAACGACACCAACCATTGGCCGACCGTGGCCAAGCTCAACACGGAATGATGCGCCTCATCCGCCCCACCGACGCCGGCATGACCGTCAACATAGATCAGAGTGACCGCAATGCAGACAAGCGCTCTTAGAATAGGCATCAGCCTAACTTTCTCACGCGTTCGGACGGACTAATAATGTCGGTCAACCGAATTCCGAATTTATCGTTTACGACGACGACTTCGCCGTGTGCGACCAAGGTTCCATTCACTAACACGTCCATAGGTTCGCCGGCGAAGCGGTCCAACTCCACTACCGAACCTTGATTCAATTGCAAAAGGTTGCGAATGTTGATTTTTGTCCGCCCTATCTCCAACGATACGGTTACCGGCACGTCCAAAATCACGTCTAATCTAACTTCGTCGCCGCCTATCGGCTTAGTCTTGGTTTCGCTAAGATGCGGAAACTCGGCCGCTTCGTAACCCGGATTCTTGCCTGCCGCACTTTGTTCTTTTAGAGCATCACCCCAATCCGCTTCGGCCTGGGCTTGTTCATTCATGGCAGCAGCCCAATCATCGCCCATTTCATCGTTTTCGCCCATATCACTCGCCTCGTCTTATTCGTTACAGGTTATCAAGCGACATCTTCTCAATTATTTCAACTGCATAATTGCCGTCCGACAAACCAAGCTTTCCTCTGAAGATAGGGACGCATTCCACTTCCAACACCACAGTTTCGGGCATTTCTATGGGAATGACATCACCTTTCTTCAATTCGATAATTTCGCTGATCAACATTTCCTTTTCTATTAAATTGCTATTCAGCGTCACCTCGCTACGCATTACTTCAGCACGCAACGACTCTTGCCAACGACCATCGACCTCGCCCCTGTCGCTCGTCACCGCATCAAGCAGTTCCCGGATGGGCTCTATCATGGTGTAAGGCATGGCTACGTTGATATCGCCACCGCCGCCCTCTAATTCGACGTGTATCGTCGAAATCACCACAATTTCCGACGGGCTGACGATATTGGCGAATTGCGGATTGACCTCCGAATTGATATATCCGAAATCCATATCCATAACCGGCTTCCATGCTTCGGTCAAATCTTTGAATATCATGTCGATGATCAATCGAATGATACGCATCTCAGTCGGAGTAAATTCCCTTCCTTCTACTTTGTTATAGAATTGGCCGCCGCCTCCGAAAAAGTTGTCCACCGCGGTAAAAACCAATCGAGGTTCCATGACGATCAACGCTCTGCCGCGTAGCGGCGACATTCTGATGACGTTCAAATTGGTCGGAACAAACAAACTTTGGATAAATTCCGAAAATTTTTGTACTTGAATCCCGGAAACAGAGATTTCGGCGGCTCTACGTAAAAAATTGAATAACGAAATTCGAAAATAACGAGCAAACCGCTCGTTCACCATTTCCAGCGTCGGCATCCTGCCGCGCACGATACGTTCCTGACTGGTAAAGTCGTAAGTCCTTATTGCCTTACTGAGTTCCTCATCTTCGAATCCGGTATCGATATCGCCGTCGTCGACGCCATGCAATAGCGCATCGATTTCGTCTTGTGAAAGTAAATCCGCGGTAGACATTTACTGCATCACAAATTCGGTGAAATACACGTCTTTGACGCTGTTTTTGCCAGCCATCTTTTCAAGCACCTTGCCAACCTCGCTAAGCATCGACGCTTGCAGCTCTTTTTTGCCTTCTAAGGTTTTCGCCTTATCGGCGCCTATGGCACTAATCGCCATCAACAAATTATTCCTAATCATAGGCTCATGTTTTTTCAAGGCTTCTACACTGGCGTCACCTTTAGCCTGAATCGATACCGATATTTTAATGATCCGCGCGCTTGAACCGGCAGGATAATTCACAAGTAACGGACTGGACATTTCATAATAAACGTCCGGCTCAACTACCGGGTGCTCAGCCTCTTCCGGTTTTGCCGCCTTTTCCTGTTGATCGCTTTTATGCTCCTTCGATACCTCATCGGCTTTGTTTAATACCAGAAAGTAATAACCGGCACCGCCACCTCCTAAAAGCAAAATGATCAGCACGATAATGATCAACCACTTTTTCGAAGACTTGGTTTCACCTTCTTTAGAAGTCTTTTCCGCCATAACTTACCTTGTGAATGTGTTTAAGCACGAATTGAGCCACTGTATTCGGACAACTACCCGCCTAGTCTAGACTTACTTTTAGTGAATTTTTACTAGAAATCGGCCGGCTATGGAAGTGTAGGCAGCAAGCGGCCTATTGTCATCTGTCGCACCAACAGAAATAACGCCGGGTCAGGGTTAACGCGCGTCAAAAACTCGGCGCGTCAAAGAAGGGGAGCGGCACTCACATTTACTTGCGAATGCCGCAGGAAAAGAAGGCTTAAAGCGAATTTGTAGCGTTTAAATCTTGGAAAGCCTGCTCCAACCTAGTCGCCATACCGACTTGACCGGCACGTTGCCATACACGCGGATCATAGTATTTTTTGTTCGGCTTGTCGGCACCTTCCGGATTACCGATTTGCCCTTGCAAATAGCCTTCGTTTTTCTTGTAGTAATTCATCACACCTTCCCAACTTGCCCATTGCGTATCGGTGTCGATGTTCATTTTCACTACACCGTAGCTAATTGACTCTCTGATTTCTTCCGGTGACGAGCCTGAGCCACCGTGGAACACGAAAGTTAAGGACTTATCGGGCAAGCCGAATTTTTCGGACACATACTTTTGCGAGTTATCCAGAATTTTCGGAGTCAGCTTGACGTTACCGGGAGAATACACGCCATGTACGTTCCCGAAGGAAGCCGCAATCGTGAAATTAGGACTGATTTTGCTCAAATGCTCGTAGGCATAGGCCACATCTTCCGGTTGGGTATACAACGCCGAATGATCCATGCCGCTGTTATCCACCCCATCTTCTTCGCCGCCGGTACAGCCCAGTTCGATTTCCAGGGTCATACCCATTTTATTCATGCGTTCCAAATACTTGGCACAAATTTCGATATTTTCTTGCAGACTCTCTTCCGAAAGATCCAGCATATGCGAACTGAATAAAGGTTTGCCGGTAGCCGCAAAATGTTTTTCGCCGGCGTCCAGCATACCGTCTACCCAAGGCAACAATTTTTTCGCTGCGTGGTCGGTGTGCAAAATAACTGGCACACCGTAGAGTTCCGCCATTGCATGTACATGGTGAGCTCCTGAAATCGCACCGGCAATGGAGCAACCTTGTCCTTCCAATTTCAAGCCCTTACCCGCTACAAATGCTGCCCCACCGTTTGAAAACTGGATAATTACGGCCGAGCGGGCTTTTGCCGCCGCCTCCAATACCGCGTTAATGGTGTCGGTGCTAATCACGTTAACCGCCGGCAGCGCAAAGTTATTAGCTTTGCAAACTGCAAAAACTTTTTGTACATCGTCCCCGGTTACGACGCCCGGTTTAACTACATCTAAAATTTTTTGAGACATCTAATATTCCTGTTAAAAACAAACTAAGGCCGCGTACTCGATTCGGCGGCCTTATTATTAAATTGCTGCGCGCGAATCGAATTTCGCGCGCAATAGCATTGGCGATACGGTTTTAAGCCGCCAATGCTTCCAAAGCGACCAAGCGGTCTGCCAACAATTTTTCCAGAGTTTCCAAAGCTTTTGCAAAACCGTCTATACCTTCGGCAAGCTTTTCTTTAGCCATGCGATTTTCTTCGTGCATGCGGTCAAAAGTATCTTTGTCGACACTAATTTTCTCAATATCCGCATCCATAGATTTAGCCGGGTCCAACTTGCGCGGCAGTTCGCCTTCAACGGATTGCAACTCGGCCAATAGAGACGGAGCGATAGTTAATAAGTCGCAACCGGCCAATTCGGTAATTTCTCCAATATTTCGGAAGCTGGCACCCATTACTTCTGTTTTATAGCCGAATTTTTTGTAGTAGTTATAAACGTCGGTAACCGACACTACGCCCGGGTCTTCTTGAGGCGGGTATGAATCACGGCCGGTGTCTTTTTTATACCAATCCAATATGCGGCCAACGAAAGGCGATATCAGCGTAATACCGTTTTCCGCACAAGCGATAGCTTGATGCATGCCGAACAACAAGGTCAAGTTGCAATGAATTCCTTCTTTTTCCAACACGGAGGCCGCTTGGATCCCTTCCCAAGTTGCCGCTATTTTGATCAAAACGCGTTCTTTAGAAACGCCTGCGGCTTCGTATTGCTTGATCAAATCGCGGCCTTTGGCAATAGTGCCCTCTACGTCGAAAGACAAACGGGCATCGACTTCGGTAGAAACCCGACCTTCGATGATTTCCAGAATTTTCAAACCGAAAGAGACCGCCAAGCGATCGAACGCCAACGATACCACTTGAGCCGCAGAAGCCGCTGCACCTAAGGTGGCGCGTGCGCCCTTCAAGGTATCGTCTACGATCTCTTGGTATTGCGGCATTTGCGCGGCCGCGGTGATCAGAGACGGATTGGTGGTAGCGTCGCGCGGCTTAAAGGTTTCGATAGCCTGGATATCGCCGGTATCAGCAACCACGACCGTCATTTCTCTTAGTTGCTCAAGTAAATTTTTTGCCATAGGAGTATCCTCGTTATTTAGATTGATTTGTTTCCCTGATGATGAGAATGTGATTCCATAAAGCGCAATCACTCTAACTACGCATTAAATGACGGCAATCAGTATGCCGCGAGATTTATTATTATTGGAACAGTATCGCCACTGTCTGCGGCTTCAAGCATCAAGATACTTTAAAGTACATGAGTGGCGATATTGATTAATGCATGTTAAAGAATTACGGAAGCCCACATATCTTGCATTACTCAGTAGTCATGCGTGGGTAAAACCCTTATAGGAATTAACCGTTATCCCTTTTAGCAGCCGCGGCCTCTCTGTCTTTGACCACTTGTTTGGCCATGTATCTGGATACGCCGGTAGCCGGCACTTCGGTTTGTTTTTCCAGATATTTAGCAACACCGGTTTTATTGGCACCCATTTTTTCCAGATATTTTTCAACGCCTGTAGCACCTTCATTCGCTACTGAATAATCCGCCGCACCGGCAGTACTACTACCACCTTTTTTATTCATTAAGAAATAGCCGGCAACTGCGGCAACTGCGATCAAGCCGAACAAAGTGGTATCCGAAGAACCGGATTTTGCCGGAGCACTAGCTTCGACCTCGGCACTCGCAGACGAAGCGACAGCAGCTGCCGGGCGGCTGGCACCCGGAGCAACAGGGGCAACCGAACTATGCTTGTAGCCAGGATCGTTAAACAGCACTTTAGGTTGATAATTGGCCGCCGGGAAGTTTGGATCGTTTTCCACGGCTGGCGCCGCAGCCGCCGGCTGCGGCGCCTCGGCTTTGTAATTAGGATCCGAATAGACTACTTTCGGCTGAAAATCCGCCGCCGGATAATCGGACTCAGCTAAAGCCAGAGGGCTAGCCAACACCAAAGCCGCCATAACGCCTGTTAATACTTGTTCTCTTTTCACGTTTTTCACCTAATGATTCGTTAAAACCGTTCGAGCCTAGACGAACTAGGCTCATTAGTTCTTTGGGTTAAAGCACAGCCTCGACGTTGGCGACGACGTTATCGACAGTGAAGCCGAACTCTTTGAAGAGCTGGCCGGCTGGCGCCGATTCGCCGAAACGATCCAGCCCGACGATTTTGCCATGGCTGCCCGCGTATTTCCACCAGCCGTCGCTGACCCCCGCTTCCACGACCACCCGCGCGCTGACGCTAGGCGGCAATACGCTGTCTTTGTAAGCCTGATCTTGGGCTTCGAATACGTTGGTGGACGGCATGGACACCACGCGGATGTTTTTGCCTTTCGCTGCCAACGCTTCGGCGGCTTTGACCGCCAATTCAACTTCGGAGCCCGTGGCGATGATGATCGCGTCCGGCCTGCCTTCCCCGCGCAACACGTAACCGCCTTTGGCGATGTCGGCGATTTGCCCGGCGTTGCGTGTCATGTGCGGCAGGTTTTGACGCGAGAAGATCAAGATGCTAGGGCCGTCTTTACGTTCGATAGCCGCTTTCCAGCTGACTGCCGACTCGACCGCATCGCAAGGCCGCCAGACCTGCATGTTGGGTATCATGCGTAAGGTGGCGGTTTGCTCGACCGGCTGGTGGGTAGGGCCGTCTTCGCCCAGACCGATGGAGTCGTGGGTGTAAACGAAGATGCTCGGCGCTTTCATCAGGGCCGACATGCGCAGGGCGTTGCGGGCGTATTCCGAGAACATCAGGAAGGTGGCGCCGTACGGTTTGAAGCCACCGTGCAAGGTCAGGCCGTTCATGATGGCGCTCATGCCGAATTCACGCACGCCGTAGTAGACGTAGTTGCCGTTGTAGCCTTCGGCGCAGACGTCTTTGCAGCCGGACCACAGGGTCAGGTTGGAGCCGGCCAGGTCGGCGGAACCGCCCAACAGTTCCGGCAGCAACGGGCCAAAGCCGTTCAGGGTGTTTTGCGAGGCTTTGCGGCTGGCGATGGTTTCGGCTTTGGCGTCGACCGCCGCCACGAATTCCGCCGATTTTTCCGCCCAGTCGGCCGGCAGGTCGCCCGCCATGCGGCGTTGGAATTCGGCGGCCAAGTCCGGATGCGCGGCTTGGTAAGCGGCGAATTTGTCGTTCCAGGCGCTTTCCAGACGGTCGCCTTTGGCTTTGGCGTCCCATCCGGCGTAGATGTCGGCCGGGATTTCAAACGCCGGATGCGGCCAACCCAGTTGTTCGCGGGTAGCGGCGACTTCGGCTTCGCCCAAGGCAGCACCGTGGCATTCTTCTTTGCCTTGTTTGTTGGGCGAACCAAAGCCGATGATGGTTTGGCAGCAGATGATGGACGGTTTGTCCTTGACGCTGCGCGCCTCTTCGATGGCTTTTTTCACCGCATCCGGATCGTGGCCGTCGACTTTGGGGATGACGTGCCAGCCGTAGGCTTCGAAGCGTTTTGGGGTGTCGTCGTGGAACCAGCCGGCTACGTTGCCGTGGCCGCGCACTTCGCCGTCGATGGAGATGTTGTTGTCGTCGTAGAAGGCGATCAGTTTGCCCAGTTTCATCGAGCCGGCCAAAGAGCAGGCTTCGTGCGAGATGCCTTCCATCAAGCAGCCGTCGCCCAGGAACACGTAGGTGTAATGGTCGACGATGTCGTGGCCCGGACGGTTGAATTGGCCGGCCAGGGTACGCTCGGCCAGAGCAAAGCCCACGGCGTTGGTGATGCCTTGTCCCAAAGGACCGGTGGTGGTTTCGACGCCGTCGGTGTAGCCGTACTCCGGATGTCCCGGGGTTTTGGAGTGCAGTTGGCGGAATTTTTGCAATTCTTCGATCGGCAGATTGTAGCCGGCCAAGTGCAGCAGGGAGTAGATCAGCATGGAGCCGTGGCCGTTCGACAGGATGAAGCGGTCGCGGTCGGCCCATTTCGGGTTAGTCGGGTTGTGTTTTAAATAGTCGTTCCATAGGACTTCTGCGATGTCCGCCATCCCCATCGGGGCTCCAGGGTGTCCAGAGTTGGCTTTTTGCACGGCGTCCATGCTGAGTGCGCGGATGGCGTTCGCTAATTCTCGGCGCGAAGGCATGTGGGTCTCCTGTTATTTATTCTTTTGGCTCGATGTTTGACATGCAAACACCGCGATAGCTGAGGCTCAATGATTTAAAGGGCCGACACACCCACTCTGTCGAGCAAGCAGACAAGCCCCCTCTGTAACCGGCGAAAAACCTGCGACTCGATAGAGTCACAGGTTTAAAGCAAGCTTTCTTATTCCAAGTTCGCGTGGCGCGATCTCATCTCTTCTTCAGGAATACCTTTCTCATGAATTACATGAGAGATAGTCGCTTCCAAAAACAGCAAGGTAGACAATTCGAAAACGGTACCCATAGGCATGCCTTTGACTTTACCGTATTGTTCCGATCTACCGATTTGCAAGGTAATTTCCGCCAAATCGCCGATAGTCGAGTCGTCTTTTGCGGAAATCAGACAGATTTTGGCGCCGACTTCTTTAGCTTTTTTAGTGAATGCGATTAGCTGCTCAGTTTCGCCCGATCCGGAAATCACGATCAGAAGATCCCCGTTTTTGATACTTGGCGTAACAATTTCGCCGACAACGCTGACATCGTAGCCGGCGTGCATCAGACGCATTGCGAAAAAATTACCTACCAGTTTCGAACGACCTGCGCCCGAAATAAATACGCGCTTGGCGCCGTCGAGCATGTCGACCAACGTTTTGTCGTGCGAATCAGGAGTAGCTTCGAGAATGCCGGAGATTTTTTTGATGACTAAATCTTGATGCATGATTCACACCGCCGCAGCTTCTACCAATTCACGAATTTCGCGCGCGGCTTCGGCCGGAGAGGGCGCGCCGTAGATGGCAGCGCCGACAACGATGATGTTGGCACCGGCTTTAACGGTTTGATCGATAGTGGCAGGTTTGATACCGCCGGCGACGGATACGCGAACGTTCAAGCCCAATGAAGCGACGTCGTTCAGGTCGGCAAACGGGGTTTGGCCGGCGGCTTGCGCGTCCAGACCGGTATGTACGCCCATGATTTGCGCGCCCATTTTTGCGGATTCGCGTGCGCACTCGGCTTTGTTCGGTACGTTGATCAAGTCAACTTGTACTTCAGCGGCGTGTTTTTTCGCCGCTTTGATGACGCCGCCGATGGTAGCCAAGCCGGAAACGCCCAATACGGTGCAGATGTCCGCACCTGCTGCATAAAACGCACCGGCTTCGTATTCGCCGGCATCCATGGTTTTTAAGTCAACCAACAGCAGTTGGTTTGGAAAACGTTGTCTCAATTCTTTGACTAAGTTGATACCGTTATATTTGATGCAAGGCGTGCCAATTTCGAAAATATCGACGTAAGGCGCTACTTGCTCAGCCAATGCTACGGTTTGGTCGAAATCCAAAGAATCCAACGCCATTTGAATTAATGGTCTTGCCATGTGATGTGCTCCGAAAGGTTTTATTATAGGAATGCTGATTATCTTGTCGCCACAATCTGCTGGGCCAGTCACATACTCGTGATGCGCCGGTAACTGTAAGGTAGAAATAGCATAGATGTCAATGCCCGCGCAGCCTAAAGCCGGTTTTGGACGGCGCTCCAAATGAACATGGGGCGCCCGCTGATTTAACGATGCCGCCATATTTCGGCAGCATCGACCATCTATTGAGGGTTATTGGCTGTTATTTTGCGGCTGAGCAGGCGGTGGATTTTCGGCCGGAGGCATAGAGCCGCTTTGCTCTACAGCCTGCTCAATAATAATATCTTTTTCAATAGCCTTTAGCGTTTTACTACCTATCCCATTGACGTTTTCAAGCTCCTGCACGGATTTGAAATGTCCATGCTCGGTGCGATATTTGACGATCTCCTCGGCTTTCTTGGGGCCGATGCCGGGTAACGCTTCCGCAATTGTCGCCGCATCTGCGGAATTGATGTTGACCGGGGCAGTAAGCGCTTGCACCGGCACCAGCAATAGCATTGCAAGTAACATTTTCATCGTTCTACTCCTAAAATCACAAGCAAAGTTAAGCTATACAAGTATGTCAGCATAGCCAGATTACTAGTGTAGACGACGGCAACTGAATTTCAACACCAGTCTAATCATCGATTTTTAGCGATAAAAATAGCCCTGACCGGCGCAGGCAACCCTTCAACGGTCAAGCTTCCATTCTCCGGATGCAAAAAGTCCCGAAGCGAATTAAATCTCATCCATTCAGTACTCCGTTGTTCGTCTACCGTAGTGCTCGCGACATCGCACAACTCAATATCCCGAAATCCGCAACGATACAGCCATTTTTCCAGCGCAGCACAACTCGGCAAAAACCAAACATTGCGCATTTGCGAATAGCGCTGCCGCGGCAGCATCGCCGTATTCTCATCGCCTTCAACGACCAATGTTTCAAGTACCAATTCACCTCCCGGACGTAGGCAACCTTGCAACTCCAACAAATGATCGATAGGCGAACGCCTGTGATACAGCACCCCCATGGAAAATACAGTGTCGAATAAATGCGAGTCCGGCGGGATTTGCTCTATGCCAAGCGGCAACAGGTAAATAGGCGCCATAGAGCCATACAGCCGATTGACGGCCTCGAACTGCATGACACTCAACAGGGTAGGATCAATGCCCAACACGAGTCGCGCACCGGCCCCTAGCATGCGCCAGCAGTGGTAACCGTTGCCGCATCCTACATCCAACACCATTCGACCAGTCAACGGCGAAATACGCTGCCTGATTCGCTCCCATTTCCAGTCCGACCGCCACTCGGTATCCAATTCCACGCCGTACAAGCCATAAGGTCCTTTTCGCCACGGATGCAACTGTTGTAACGCCTCTATCAATTGGGAACGCTGCGCGGGATCAATTTGCCCCGCGGAACCGATTCGCACCCCATCTCGCAGATCCACGGCATCCGGCACCAATAACGGCAACCGGTTTATCGCAGCCTGCCAACGAGCAAAATCTCCGTGAGCGGATGCGGATAGAATCCGTTCGACTTCCGGTTTAACTTGCGCCGCCCATCGAGCGTCGCCCGCTGCTTGCAGAGCTTCGTACAGCGCTTGATAGTCCGTCATTTCAAGGCAATGATAGAGGCGAAATTAAAGTACTGAAACCAAATTTCGGCACTGGCAAATCCGGCTTCTAGTAAGCGTTGTTGATGTTTGACAAAGGTTTCCGGAATCAGCACGTTTTCCAATGCGGTCCGTTTCTGACTGATTTCCAATTCGCTATAGCCCTGCATTTTTTTGAAATGGTGATGCATATCTATTTGCAAAGCCTGCTGCCTAGCGTCGTCGAACATCAATTTTTCCGACAAGATCAACACGCCCCCGGGCAACAAACCGCGATAAATGGCCGCCAACAAAGCCGGCCTGTCTAGCAGGGGAATGAACTGCAAGGTGAAATTCAGCACCACGACCGAGGCATTTTCGATTTCGACATTCCGAATGTCATCGCATAACACACTGACTTCCGGTTTGGATTCGCCACTTTCCGCCGCGTCTATCTGTTGCAAATTCTGTCGAAAACCGGCCACCATGGCATCCGAATTATCCACGGCGATTATTCTGCAGCCCGGCACGCAAATAGCTTCCCGCATCGCCAACGCAGCTGCGCCTAGTGAGCATCCTAAATCGTAGCATTGAGAATTTGCTTGACAGAAGCGCGCCGACAAATGTCCGACAGCGGAAATCATGGTTTGATAACCCGGCACCGAACGCCGAATCATATCCGGAAAAACGTTAGCAACCGTATTATCGAATTGAAACGCCGCCACTTCACCCAGCGGGTAAGCGTACAAAGAATCTTTCTTGGATGTCATGGGACAACACCTCCGCTCGGGGCGGAGGTGCAAAACGACTGATGAACGTTTAAGAGTTGGTATTACCGGAAAGCGCTTCCGAATTCCGTTTGGCCAGTTGATTGATGACCTCTCGCAACGAACCGGTACGTTCGACTTCGTTTTTAAAACTGGTGCGGTAGTTGGTCACCAAGCTAACCCCTTCGATCAAAATATCGTAAACCTTCCATTCGCCCTTACTTAACAACATTCGATAGTTGACCGCAATAGGCTGCAAGCCTGGCTGCAAAATTTCGGTTTTAACCATGGCCTTGCGCTGATCGCCTTCGGAATCGCCCATTGGTAAAAAACGTACCGACCACTCTTTAAATTCGACGAACGCCCGGGAATAAGTTCTGATCAGCAAGGTCTGAAACTCTCGCTTGAACGCTTCTTTTTCAGGCTCGCTGGCTTCCTTCCAAAGCTTGCCCAACACCAGCGACGAGATCAGATCGAAATCCGCCCTAGGATAAATAACCGAATGCACAAACTCGGTAATCTTACGAAAATCTTTGGTAAATCCGGGGTCTTGCATCTTCGTTTTCAGTTGCACCGAAGCGTCGTCGATCACCTGCTGCGGCGCGCTGAGTTCCGCAGCGCCGACAACCGTGCTTATACTTGTCAACAATCCGAACAGTAAAACGAATACGACGTTTACATTCAATCTCATAGTAATTTCAACTGCCTCTACTGACGCATCATCCGGCAAAATCAGATAATTGCCCGCGATACACTGTTACAATGTTTTAATGATCCGACAGCGAACGGCTTTCGTTCACCTCGGCCCGAAACAAATTTCGGCGATATTTTACTATGGAAAAGATTCCCGCCCCTAACGACTTTTATCCGGCCACTCGCTTGCGCCGCATGCGTTACCAGAATTTTTCCCGTCGACTCATGCGGGAAAATCGCCTGAGCACGGACGATCTAATCTACCCCATGTTCGTTATCGAAGGCCAGGGCCGGCGCGAAGCGGTTGCTTCCATGCCCGGCGTCGAGCGGCTCAGCATCGATTTGCTGTTGCAAGAAGCCGAGGAAGTACAGCGTTTGAAAATTCCTGCTATAGCGCTGTTCCCGGTAATCGACCCACGGCAAAAGTCACTAGACGCTAGCGAAGCCTACAACCCGGACGGCCTGGCGCAACGTTGCGTCAAAGCCTTAAAAACCAACTTTCCGGAATTAGGCGTAATTACCGATGTCGCCTTGGACCCATTTACCTCGCACGGCCAAGACGGGCTGCTGGACGACGACGGCTATGTGAGCAACGACGCGACGGTAGAGGTGTTATGCAAACAAGCCTTGTCGCATGCCGAAGCCGGCGCGGACATCGTCGCACCGTCCGATATGATGGACGGCAGAATCGGTGCGATTCGCGCGACGCTGGAACAGCACCGGCACGTTAATACCCGCATCCTTGCCTATTCCGCCAAATACGCCTCCAGCTTCTACGGCCCGTTTCGAGACGCGGTAGGCTCCGCCGGGAATTTAGCCGGCGGCAACAAATACAGTTACCAAATGGACCCGGCCAACTCGGACGAAGCCCTAAGGGAAATCGCCCTGGATTTACAAGAAGGCGCGGACATGATCATGGTAAAACCCGGCATGCCCTATCTGGACATCATTCGCCGCGCTAAAGCACAGTTCGGCGTACCGACTTTTGCTTATCAAGTCAGCGGCGAATACGCCATGCTGAAAGCCGCCGCCCAAAATCAATGGCTGGACGAGAGACAAACGGTACTGGAATCGTTGTTGTCGTTTAAACGGGCCGGCTGCGACGCCGTCCTGACTTATTACGCCAAAAACGTCGCCCAGTGGCTCAGCGAATAAGCCATGCCTTTATCGAGAGATTGACTATGGACATATCCGAAGACGAAGAACCGCAGCTGCCAAGCAAACGCCATGTCGGCCTGGAAGAGGCCGTTTTCATCTTGCTGGTCATCCTTTCGCTGACCGGCATTAGCATCACGCGTTTTTCGATTCACGACGGTTACGGCTATTGGCTATTCATGGTGTTCGTATTCGCGGCTTTGTCGATTTTCGTTTCGTGGCTGCAAGCCAAAGCGGGCGCACAAGATTTCGGCGAAATTGTAAAACAACAAGGCATGCATTGGCTGCACACGCTGCTGATCGTCGGCGCAGCGTTCTTTCTGAACAAGTCAGGTCAACTGACCGAAATCGGGGCGAGCTTGGTGATATTGCTGATCCTGGCGCTAGCCACCATCCTCGACGGCTACCGCATCGGCTGGCAATTCCGTTTACTGGGTTTCTTTTTGGTGGCCTGCTCATTGATTGTCGCTTATATCGAACAATACATTTGGACCTGTATCGGCCTGGGTGTATTGCTGATCATAGTGACCGTGTTTTGGAGCTACCGGACGACACAGCGCAGACAATATGCAGACGATTGATCATTATGCGGTGTTCGGCTATCCGATAGGACACAGCAAATCGCCACGCATTCATCGTTTGTTTGCCCAACAAACCGGGCAAGACCTTGAATACGCCGCGGTCGCGGTGCCTGCCGACACGTTTTCCGCTTGCGTCTCGGCTTTCTTGGCGGGAGGAGGCAAAGGTTTAAACTGCACAATTCCCTTGAAAGAACTCGCCTGGCAACGAGCGGAGCAGTTAACGGAGCGCGCCCGATTAGCCAAAGCCGTCAATACCCTGGCGCTGCAAACGGACGGAACGCTGCTGGGCGATAACACGGACGGCTTCGGTCTGGCGAACGATTTAACCCGCAACCATCAAGTGAAAATTTCCGGAACCCGCATCTTGGTGCTGGGCGCGGGCGGCGCTACCCGCGGCATACTGAGCGCCTTATTCGGTCTGGCTCCGGACAGCGTATTGCTTATTAATCGCACTGTCGAAAAAGCCGACAACCTGGCGCAAGAATTTTGCCACTTAGGCCCCATTCGTAGCGGCGGCTATGCCGATCTGCATAATTTGTCCGGGTTCGATTTGATCATCAATGCGACCGCCAGCAGCCTTAGCAACGAGTTGCCGCCTTTACCCGATCACGTACTGCGCGACGGCGGGGTCTGCTACGACTTGGCATACGGCAATCAACCGACCGCGTTCGTCCGCTGGGGACAAACCCATGGCGCGGCCAAAAGCGTGGACGGCTTGGGCATGCTGGTGGAACAGGCGGCTGAAGCGTTCCGGCTCTGGCGCGGGTTAAGCCCCGACACGGCAGCGGTCATCAATCTATTAAACCGGGAACGCAATCTCCACGCCTCGGAATCTTGACCTAAACTACTAGTCGGCATTTAATTCCTTAAACCTCCAACCAACGGATCGTTCATCTAAGGACCGACTATGGCTTTCCCAGGCAAATTCAGCAAATGGCACAATTTAGCCGATAAAGGAGCGAAAGTTTCTCCACAAATTCTGGAACAGCTGTTCCCGGTCCGTAACCTGAGCGAAGAAGTCCGCCTGAGCTTCGCCGAAGAAAACCACATGGAGTCGATCCCGGCCGGCGCCACATTATTTACTATCGATACGCCGACCGACTCCGCCATTTACTTGATCAAAGGCAGCATTAATTTTACCGACCAGAACGGCCGCAGTTACTCGATAGAAGCCGGCAGCCCTAAAGCCAAATTTCCAATCTGCAGCGGCAACAAACATACGACCACGGCGGTCACGGAAACCGAGGTCAGCTTATTGCGCGTTTCGCTCAGCATCATGTCGTCCTGTAACCGCAATCAACACCAGGCGTTGGAAATACCGCCGAAACTCAGCGATAACCGCCTGTTAGCCTTATTTGCGGACCATTACCTCAATCACGAACTGGAAATCCCATCGCTACCCGAAGTCGCCATCCAAATTCGCAAAGCCATCCAGGCCGACGTCAACTTGGACGAGATCGTAAAAATCGTTAACCTTGATCCGGTGATTTCGGCAAAACTAGTGGAAGTGGCCAACTGCCCACTATATATCGCGCAAGCGCCAGCCAAAAACTGCATGGACGCGATCAAACGCATAGGCTTAAACGCAACCCGCAGCATGGTAGTCTCGCTAAGCTTGAAGCAAGTGTTTAAAAGCCGTTCGCAACCCATCAAACTGCGACTCGAAGAATTGTGGAAAAAAAGCCTGTATCTATCCACGCTTTGCCACATTTTAGCCAAGGCCGGTAAAGAAATTAATCCAGAAGACGCCTTACTCGCCGGCTTGGTCAGCGACATTGGCGGCATTCCTTTTTTGAATTTCGTCGCCAATCTTCCGAACGAATTCACCAAAGACAAGGAAATTTCCGAAGCATTACCGATAGTCACTCCCGTTGTCGGCACTACCGTTTTAAAAGAATGGCAGTTCGCGCCGGAGTTCATCGACGTCAGCCTCAATTCGCACAACTGGTATCAAAACTCCGGCGATAACTTATCGCTGACGGACATTGTAGTACTGTCGCGTCTGCACACCCTGATCGGCAACAGAGCCTTGCACGACCCCTTGCCCGCCATCACCTCGATTCCCGCCGCAGGAAAATTTAAAGGTATCGCCCTATCCCCGGAAAATACCTTAGCCATCCTCCACGATGCAAAATCGAAAATCCACTCCGCCTTACGCCTCTTCCTGACTTAAGTCTCATGATTTGGAATTTCCTGAAGAAAAAAACCGCCGCGACGCCGCTACCCGAGCCGCAATCACCGGTCCACAGCCGTTTAAACCTGCCGATCGGTTATTTACAAAACTTGATGCCTATCGGCGAACTGCCACCCGACGAACTGCAACAACTGGTGGTGAGCGTTCGCAGTTTTCTGCCGGGACAAATCATTTTTAACCGCGGCGAAAGTGCCGACCAAATCATCTATTTGTATTCCGGCAAAGTCTATTTGGAAGCGAATAGCGGCGCGGGCTACAACGTCGAAGAAGCCACCTTCAAGGCCTGCTATCCGTTGTCGACCGGAACAGAACACCAATTCAGCGCCATCGCCAAATCCGCCACGCAAATCATCTATTTGCCGCTTTCGGCATTAAGACGCAGCTCGCAAGTCGCTTCCGCTTACAATCCGTTGGACAATTTGCAAAACACCGCCGACGCGCTACGGAAAAGCAATTTATTTCACGGCTTTTGTAACGCGATTCGCCGCGACGAATTACACGTTCCAACCTTACCGGATGTCGCATTACGGCTAAGAAGCGCGATGCAGCAAGACATCAGTATCGCCGACGTCGTGAAAATCGTTAATTTAGACCCCGTCATCGCTTCCAAATTGATCCAAGTGGCTAACAGCCCGTTGTATCGAACCGTCAAACCCATCGCCAAATTACACGACGCCATCAACCGACTCGGCTTGAAAGCCACTCAAAACTTGGTAACCAGCATTAGTTTGCATAATTTGTTTCGCAGCAAAAGCCGCCTGCTGAATAACCGCATTCAACAACTATGGCGGCAAAGCATACAAGTCGCCAGCTTGAGTTACACCTTGGCCGGCTTGACCAGCAGCGTAAACCCGGACGAGGCATTATTGGCCGGTTTGGTGCACAACATCGGTGCCTTGCCCATTATCACTTACGCCGAAAGCTTGTCCGAAAGCGCATACAGCGAGCTGGAACTGGACGAAACCTTTTCGGTTTTACAAGCCATGGTCGGCGTCATCATTTTGAAAAAATGGAATTTTCCGGAAAACTTGCTGCAAATCCCCGCGCAAACCGACAACTGGTACTGCGACGACCAGCCTGATCTGCAACTGAGCGATATTGTGTTACTCGCGCGTTTTCATGCGCAGTTAGGCGGCACGCAAAAGCAAAAATTACCGCCGTTGAACACCCTGCCGGCTTACATCAAACTAGGGGACAAATCGTTAACACCGGATATGTCTTTGCAAGCGCTGCAAGACGCCAAACAGCAAATCGCTGAGGCGCTCAGTTTCTTTAGGGCTTGACAGCGATGACCTGGCTAACCGGATGGTTGAAGAAATCCCCCCCCAACAAAGATACCCACGCACCTTCGGATAAACAAAACATCGCCAACCTGCCGGCCGGCGAATCCGGAACCTGCACACCTCCCTTAGTGACCTGCCAGCAGAACTTGTCGGTTGCCGAACTGAAAAAATTCGCGCCAATACGCGACTTAGACAACGAAACCGTGGCTAGTCTGTCCCATGCGACGATGTTCTACAGTGAAGGCAGCACCCTATTCGAACGCGGCAAGCCGGCCGATTTCGTCTATTACTTGCTGGAAGGCGAACTCATCATGCAACCGGAGAGCGTGAATGCCTATACCGTAAAAGCCGGCAGCACCCTAGCCTTCTTGCCGATTAATAGCGGCAAGCTTTTCGGGGCAACAGCCAAAGCCTTATCCGACGTCAAAATTTTGAAACTGCCCGCCGACATCAACAGACTCTGGCAAGCGCAACAAACCACCGATCCGGAAAGTCTGACGTATTTAGACATCACGCTTCCCGCCGAAATTAGCAACAACCGTTTTTTCAGCAGCTTCGCTCAGGCCTACCTGGACAACAAACTACGCCTGCCCAGTTTGCCGGACGTCGCATTTAAATTGCGCGAAGCCATGCAGCGCAACATCGGCATACAAGACGCGGTGGAAATTATTCATATCGATCCCGCCATCGTCACCAAGCTCATCCAAGTCGCCAACAGCCCTCTTTATGCAACGGCCGTGCCGATCAACAATTGCCTGGACGCCGTGAACCGTATTGGCCTGAACGCCACCAGAAACCTAGTATTAAGCATCAGCTTGAAACAATTGTTTCGTTCCAACGACAAGGCGTTGACACACGCCATGTACGAGTTATGGCGAACCAGCATCTACACCTCCAGCCTCGCCTTCGTATTGGCGCAAGAATGTAGCGACCTTAACCCGGAGGACGCGCTGCTAGCCGGCTTGATCTGCGATATAGGCGCCATTCCCCTGTTCAACTTCGCCGATCAGCACCCGGAACAATATCCGAGCTTATCGGAATTGAAAGCGGCTTTACCGCATTTAAAAGGACCGGTCGGCTCGTTGCTGCTGCATACCTTAGGCTTCTCCGCCGAATTGAGCAAAATTCCGCTAGTAGCGGAAAACTGGCTTTACGACGGCGGCACCGAGCTTGGCATCCCCGACATTGTTATTTTGGCGAAACGGCATAGCTATTTCGGCGACCCCAAAATTAAAGGCCTGCCCTATATCAATTCCCTTCCCGCCTATGCCAAAATTGCCGACGGCAAACTTGACCCGGATTTCTCGTTAACCATTTTGCAAAAAGCCCAATCGCGTATACATGCCGCTATGCAATTCCTATCCTGACGCTTTATTGCTACAACCGAATTCCACATCACGATGAACAACCCTTTACTCGAAATTACCGAACTGCCGCAATTTTCCAAAATTCTACCCGAACACGTCGAACCTGCCGTCGAACAGCTATTGACGGACGCGCGCGCCGTTATCGAACGTCAACTGACCGGCGGCGGCTCGTACACCTGGCATAACCTGATAGAACCTATCGAAGAAGCCGAAGACCGTCTGAACAAAGCCTGGTCGCCGGTCAGCCACATGAACTCGGTGGTCAACAGCGACGCCATGCGCGACGCTTACAACGCCTGCCTGGGCAAACTCAGTGCTTACGCTACCGAAGTCGGACAAAACAAAGCCTTGCAGCAAGCTTATCAAGCGATTCGCGACAGTGCGCAATTCGCCGAACTGGACCGCGCCCAACAAAAAATCGTCAACAACGCCTTACGCGACTTTCATTTGTCCGGCGTAGACCTGCCGAGCGAACAACAAGCTCGCTACAAAGACATCAACCAACAACTGTCGAAACTGGCCAGCCAATTCGAAGAAAACCTGCTGGACGCCACCAACGCCTGGCACAAGCTGATTAGCAACGCCGACGATCTGGCCGGCCTACCGGAATCCGCGCTGGCCCAAGCCAAACAAGCCGCCGCAGCCGAAGGCCAAGAAGGCTGGCTGATCAACTTGCAGTTCCCGTCCTATCTGGCCATCATGACCTACGCCGACAACCGCGAGCTGCGCCGCGAACACTACGAAGCGTTCTGCACCCGCGCCTCCGACCAAGGCCCGCACGCCGGACGCTGGGACAACAGCGACGTAATGGAGCAAATACTGGCGTTGCGCCACGAAAAAGCCCAATTACTGGGCTTTGCCAACTACGCCGAATATTCGCTGGCCACCAAAATGGCCAAGTCCACCGACGACGTGGTCAACTTTCTGGAAGATCTGGCCGACAAATCCTGGCGTCAAGCCCGCCGTGACCTGGCCGAATTGAAACAATACGCGGCACATCAGCACGGCCTGCACGATCTGCAAACCTGGGACATCGGTTATTACTCGGAAAAAATGCGCCAACACTACTATCAACTGTCGCAAGAAGAAGTAAAAGCCTACTTCCCGGACAACAAAGTGGTACCCGGCTTGTTTGCCATTGTCGAACGCCTGTACGGCCTGCAAATCAGCGAAATCGACGACGTCGATACCTGGCATCCGGACGTACGCTTCTATCAAATCGTCGACAAAGACGGCGCATTGCGCGGCCGCTTTTTCCTGGATCTGTATGCCCGCGCCAAAAAACGCGGCGGTGCCTGGATGGACGATTGTGTGTGCCGCAAAAAAACCGGCGCCGGCCTGCAAACCCCGGTCGCCTACTTAACCTGCAATTTTACCCCACCCGCAGGCAACGACCCGGCTCTGCTCACCCACGACGAAGTGGAAACCCTGTTCCACGAATTCGGACACGGCCTGCACCACATGCTGACCCGGATCGACCACCTCGGCGTATCCGGCATCAACGGCGTGGAATGGGACGCGGTGGAACTGCCCAGCCAGTTCATGGAAAACTGGTGCTGGGATAAAGAAGCGCTGAATCTGATCTCCGGTCACTATCAAACCGGCGCGGCATTACCGGACGAGCTATTCCAAAAAATGTTGAACGCAAAAAATTTTCAGGCCGGCATGATGATGGTACGACAACTGGAATTCAGCTTGTTCGATTTCAAGTTGCACCGCGACTACGATCCTCGCAAAGGCGGCCGCATCTATCCAACCCTGCAGCAGGTGCGCGATCAAGTCGCCGTGGTCAAGGTACCGGCGTTCAACCGCTTCGCCCACAGTTTTTCGCACATTTTTGCCGGAGGCTACGCTGCCGGCTATTACAGTTACAAATGGGCGGAAGTGCTGTCAGCCGACGCGTTTTCGCTATTCGAAGAAAGGGGGATTTTCGACCGGACAACCGGCGAATCGTTTTTGCATAACATCCTGGAGCAAGGCGGCAGCAGCGACGCGATGACCCTGTTCAAGAACTTCCGCGGCCGTGAGCCCAATATCGACGCCTTGTTGCGGCATAACGGTATTGCGGCTTAATTCACAAATTCCAATACTGGTCTATCTTTGCTTTGGATTTAAGCACCGAAGCAAAGAGCCCTCCTACGCTAACCACTATGCAAAACTGTTCCGAGTGCAGCCGATCCGGGCAAGACTATGAACTGAAATACCCGGTTTGCAATGCTTCTTACTAAAAAGACTTCCCCGCCGATGCGCTTGCTACCATTGCCGAAAGACCACGTAAACAATCGGTATTTTCGAAAAACACACCGCAACAACACATTTTAGATTCCGCAATTCAGCCATGAACCTGATCGCCAAAACCACCCTGGAACTTCTGCAATCGCTACTGCCACCGCAAACCGTAATCCACGTCGGCGCCGGCAAAGGTTTTGGCGAATTACACTTTTGGAGAAATTGGCACATCCCGCAGGCGTTATTGATAGACGCCGATGAAACCCGGTTGGCATGGGCACAAGCGCTGACGGAGCAGAATTCGCAATGGAAAACCGCAGCCAGGGTATTGAATGAAAAAGATGGTGAAGCCATCTTTTACTCCGCCAGCAATCCGGACGAAGACGGCCTTTTTGACCCTAACCAGCTTCAACCATTCTGGCCCAATTTACGCGTTAACACCGAATCCACCCGCCAAACCGGCAAGCTGGACGAACTGTTAGCCGAAACCGAATTCGCGTCGTTTGCCAAAATGCCGCATCAATGGCTGATCATCGACTGCCATCCCGCCAAAACCATCATTGCCGGCTCGCTTGGCCATTTGGCCAATGTCGATGTGCTGATCGTGAAATGCGCACTGGTCGATAGCACAGCCAACTTATCGCCCATTTCGCGCTCAACCATTCAACAGTTACTCGCTCCGCTAGGCTTCAAACTCGCGGTTACCCTGGAAAGCAATAATCCGAAAATTGCTCATGCCGTATTCTGTATCGATACTGAAGCCAAACAAACGCAGTCGTTCGCGCAACTGGAAGCTAGGACGCACCAAATCAATCAGCAGCAAACCGAAATCGCCGCTATTTCCGCTCAACTTTTAGCACAGACCAACCAGCTCACCGACAGTCACAACCTCGCAAGCCGCCTAGCCGACGAAAAAGATGCGCTAACCCAAACCATCAACGACCTCCAACAACAAGTCTCTCGAGTAAATAAAGCGCTAGAAGAACAAACCCAACTTGCCATTCAACGCAAAACCCAAATCGACCAGCTCAGCACTGAGCGTGATTCCACCAAGCAAACTGCCGAGCAACGGCAGCAAACCATCGAACAGCTGACCAAGGCCCGCGACGAGCAAAAACAACTCGCCGAACAGCGTAAAACCCAAATCGACCAACTCAGCGCGGAACGCGACGCCGCCAAGCAAACCGCCAACCAACGGCAGCAAACCATCGAACAGCTGACCAAGGCCCGCGACGAACAAAAACAACTCGCCGAACAGCGTAAAACCCAAATCGACCAGCTCAGCACTGAGCGCGACGCCGCCAAGCAAATCGCCGAGCAACGGCAGCAAACCATCGAACAGCTGACCAAGGCCCGCGACGAACAAAAACAACTCGCCGAACAGCGTAAAACCCAAATCGACCAGCTCAACACGGAGCGCGACGCCGCCAAGCAAATCGCCGAGCAACGGCAGCAAACCATCGAACAGCTGACCAAGGCCCGCGACGAACAAAAACAACTCGCCGAACAGCGTAAAACCCAAATCGACCAGCTCAACACGGAGCGCGACGCCGCCAAGCAAATCGCCGAGCAACGGCAGCAAACCATCGAACAGCTGACCAAGGCCCGCGACGAGCAAAAACAACTCGCCGAACAGCGTAAAACCCAAATCGACCAGTTAAGCGCGGAACGTGATGCCGCCAAGCAAACCTCCGAGCAACGGCAGCAAACCATCGAACAGCTGACCAAGGCCCGCGACGAGCAAAAACAACTCGCCGAACAGCGTAAAACCCAAATCGACCAGTTAAGCGCGGAGCGCGACGCCGCTAAGCAAACCGCCAACCAGCGGCAGCAAACCATCGAACAGCTGACCAAGGCTCGCGACGAACAAAAACAACTCGCCGAGCAACGTAAATCCGAAATCGATCAATTGATCACCGACCGAGATGCCGCCAAGCAAACCGCCGAGCAACGGCAGCAAACCATCGAACAGCTGACCAAGGCCCGCGACGAACAAAAACAACTCGCCGAGCAACGTAAATCCGAAATCGATCAATTGATCACCGACCGAGATGCCGCCAAGCAAACTGCCGAGCAACGGCAGCAAACCATCGAACAGCTGACCAAGGCCCGCGACGAACAAAAACAACTCGCCGAACAGCGTAAAACCCAAATCGACCAGTTAAGCGCGGAGCGTGATGCCGCCAAGCAAACTGCCGAGCAACGGCAGCAAACCATCGAACAGCTGACCAAGGCCCGCGACGAGCAAACCGCACTACGCATCGAAAAGCAAAAAGAACTGCAAGAACTAACGGAAAACCATCAAGAGACCATGCGCCGCCAACAACTTTTACAAGAAGAACTTATCAAAGCGGAAGGTCAAATTGAATTAATTAAAGACTTATTATTACGGGAATCGGACTCATAATTCAATTCACACTATTTAATCATTCGATTATAAATGCTGACCAAATTAATTACATGGCTCAATAAAAAACTTCGTTTCAAGCCCAAGCACTTGAAACCTATGTACGATAATCCACCGGCATCAAGACGAATGGAAGAAATCCATTTTCACTGGCATTTCGAATCCAACAATCCCAGGCATGCGGCATTATTTAGTCAAATCCCCAGCGGATTGACAATGAATCGCGGTTTCTGGAATGAAGAGTTAACGGCAGCCGAAGTTAATTACGATACACCCAAAAAAACATTGGAAAATGCGTTGAGCCATTGGCAATTCGGAGATTGGGAGAGTTTAATCGCATTAGATAATGAAACAATCGAAGCCGACGCCCAGCGCGCAAAACTGGCGTTACTAGTAGCAGCCGCGCATTATCAGCTCGGCGACATACAAAACGGTAAACACTATATTCAGTTAGCTAAGCAATGGGGTTGCGATAAGAAATTATTAGGTAGAATATTAATTTCAGGGGTACATAACAATTTGGCAAAAGCCGCCTGCCTGCTGCAAGACCACAACAGAATGATAAAACATTTTCAAATTGCCGTTAAAGGGGGCTATGGCGACGAACGTTTATATAGTAACGTACGTCAACATCAAGAAATGGCACGCCTGGAGAATAAAAGCTAAGTCATGCCTTTAAGCTTGACTCAACCAATAGTCATTATTCAGTAAGTATTTTATCTTATGCAGGAATACCGATAGTATGCAACAAGTGAAGATGCAGCAGCGACGCGAGTCGCGATTCTACGAAATATATAGCTAAACAGTTACAGCCTAACTAAGCAAAAACAACTAGATGACATCAATATTCCCAACAAATTCGATATGTGAGTATTTAGGAATGACTCCAAAGCTATTAGCGCCAAACTATAAATATATAATAGCTACCGTGTTGTTGAAGCAAGCACATTGATTCCGGCTTAGTTTTATAATTTCCTATGTTTAAAGCCTTGCAAAAATTATTTGGATTCGATTCAGTTAAAGCAGAGGGGCTCTCCGAAATAAGTGCTATTACCGATATGGGTACCGCCCCTTCCACAGCTATTGAAAGGAATTTACTTGCAGACGCCAGCGACCTTAACGACAACTCTCCTGAAACAGGATTTGCTTCGGACAATATCCTAGCCGGAATACAAGACGAATGGCGCGTGGGAAATTGGGAAAATTTGACGCAAGTTAAATTTGAAACCATTAATAACCACCCTGAGCGCGCAAAACTAGCCGTTTTAGTCGCAGCGGGATATTTACAACTTGGCAACAAAACATACGCTCAACAACTCATCGACGCTGCCAGCCAATGGCATTGCGACAGATTGTTTCTTTTCCGAATATTGATCTCCGGTGTATATAATACCTTAGGCAAAACTGAATCGTTAATTAACCATAATGATCGTGCCCTAAATTTTTTTGCGGCAGCGCTTAACGGGATCGATACGGACGAAGAACCCGATTATAGGGACAGAATAAACACTGAACTTAAGCGTCTAGGAATTTCCTGGCGTTCTGACGTCGTCAGCGAAACGGAGATTCACTTCCACAATCGAGCCGTAAAAAAACCAACGTCAAAGCCCATAGTCAGAGTGATTCATCACTTTTCCTGCACTGGCGGCACATTATTTTCCAAGTGTCTGGCCGCACAACCTGATACGGTATTGTTAAGCGAAATTGATCCGTTTAGCCGGTTAGGTTTAAGCAAACCGCAAAATCCTACATTTCAGCCGAGAGACATCATATCGATACTCCACCAGTCCGACGGTGCTTTCGATAGAGAATTAATTAAGGATATATTCTGCAACGACATCGGACTAATATTAGAGCAATTATCAAAAACCAATAAATGCCTGATACTCAGAGAACACACGCACAGCATCTATTTGACTGGCGACAAAGCGCGCAATGAGGTTTTATTGGACAATATACTTAGCGAACACTATCTCGTTAAATCAATTGTTACCGTCAGAAACCCTATTGATAGTTACCTGAGTCTTCGTGAAAACAAATGGCTACACTTTTCTCCTCCCAATTTCGATGAATATTGCATTAGGTACCTTAATTTTTTACGCGATCATGCTAATGTAAAGACCTTTAGATATGAAGATTTTGTGAAACAGTCAAACAAGATTATGTTCGATATGTGCCGCGAACTATCTATTCGCTTCGACCCCGGCTTTACAGACACGTTTTCGCAATTCAAACTCACCGGCGACAGCGGACGCAAAGGAGATATTATTTCGGAACGCCCCAGGCGCGCTTATGATTTGAATTTCGTCAACGAGGTAAATAACTCGGCGAATTTCAAAGAGGTTTGCAAATTATTGAGTTATGATGATAATATCGCATTGCAATAATGTAGTTCGATACGTATTCATGCCGGAAATCACGCCCTACCGCAGCGACACCCACACAGCGAATAGGGTGAAGGCTGTACAACCTGTTAGCTCTTACAAACCTGCCGTGGCTGAAGACTACGCCAACTAGCGCGGCCGCTTACGGTGCTTTAGTTTATACATGTGGACTTACATTGCAAAAATTGCCTCTTTCAGCTCACCGTGGATAGAGCTGATAGGCGAGAGATGGCAAGACCCAAACAACCGGTTGATCGATTATTGGCGTACCGTTTCCGCTGATTCGGTCATTATTATCCCGATCCAAAACAAGCAAATTCTGGTTCCTGACAAAACGTTCAGGCCTGGTATTGGCATTGAAACCCTGGACTTTCCCGGCGGCCGATTTTCCCATGTCGACACGATTGAAACAAGCATAGAAGAAATACTTAATCGAGAGCTAGGAATATCGATTAACCAGATAGAAAGCATTAGCAGCATTTATAGCAACCCAAAGTATATAAATAGCTCGACATCGAATCAAAAGCTATTTGGCTATTACGCAAACATCCGCTCGTGCGAAGAAAACAACTTCCTCCCCCATTTTAGATTCAATTTAAACCAACATGACTTAAACGACTTATTAAGCCAACTAGACTGCTTACAATGCCGAGCGCTATTGCTCGAATATTTAAAATCAAATAATTAGGAGAACCCAGGATGAAAGTATTGGTATTAGGTGGAGACGGTTTTTGCGGCTGGCCAACCTCATTACATTTATCGAATATAGGCCATGACGTTATTATCGTAGACAACTTATCGCGCCGCAAGATAGACATAGATTTGGAAGTCGAGTCCTTAACCCCGATCAAACCCCTATCCGAACGCTTGGCGGCATGGAAAGAAATCACCGGCAAAACCATAAAATTTTGCAATATTGACGTTTCTCAACAATATCGCGAATTATTGGACTTAATAATTAGCGAGGAAGTCGACGCGATTGTCCATTTTGCGGAGCAGCGTGCCGCCCCTTACTCGATGAAGTCTTCAAAAGAGAAGCGTTATACCGTCAACAACAACTTGAATGCGACCAATAACGTCCTATGCGCGATTGTCGAATCCGGCCGCGACATACATTTGGCCCATCTTGGCACCATGGGCGTATACGGATACGGCACTGCAGGCATGAAAATACCGGAAGGTTATCTAACCGTTCAAGTCGTAACCGACACCGGCGCCGTGGTCGAACAGGAAATACTGTATCCCGCCAATCCCGGCAGCATTTATCACATGACCAAGACGCAAGACGCCCTGCTGTTTGCGTTTTACAATAAGAACGACGGCTTGCGCATCACCGACTTGCACCAAGGCATCGTTTGGGGAACCAACACCGCGGAAACGTCAATGGACGAACGCCTGATCAATCGTTTCGATTACGACGGCGATTACGGTACCGTGTTAAATCGTTTCTTAATGCAAGCCGCCATCGGCTACCCGCTTACCGTACACGGAACCGGCGGCCAAACACGCGCGTTTATTCACATCCGCGATACCGTCAAATGTATCGAAATCGCCTTAGCCAACCCGCCTAAACGCGGCGACAAGGTGATGATCTTTAACCAAATGACCGAAACTCATCGGGTGCGCGAGCTGGCGGAACTGATTTCCCGATTGGCAGGCGCGCAAGTCTCATATTTATCCAATCCGCGTAAAGAAGCCGACGAAAACGAACTGCATGTCGAAAATAAGTGCTTCCTCAGCCTAGGCTTAAATCCAACCACCTTGGAAGACGGCTTACTACTCGAAGTAACCGACATTGCCAAAAAATACGCCGCGCGTTGCGACCGCACAAAAATACTTTGTGTATCTTATTGGAACAGCGAACGCAAACAATCCAGCGAGCAAGCAAGCTAACGAGAAATACGATGGCCAATATACTAATCACCGGCGGCTGCGGCTTTATCGGCGCCAATTTAGCGCCCATGCTGCGCCTTGCCGGACACAACATTACCATACTCGACAACCTGAGCCGCGGTGCCGTTGAATATCTCGACGCCCCCGATGCATATCAAATAATAACGGCCGACATACGGGACGAAGCAGCCTTAACATCCGCATTCACCGGCAAAGATGCCGTTATCCATCTCGCCGCTTACGGATCTGTCGTAGAGTCCGTCGCCTCGCCGGAAGAAAATTTTTCCATTAACGTCGAAGGCACATTTAAGGTACTGAACGCCGCCCGTAGCGCCGGGATCCAACAACTCATATTCTCATCGACCGGCGGGGCATTAATCGGCAACGCATCCCCACCGGTGAACGAACAATCAGTACCTCGGCCAATTTCTCCGTATGGCGCCAGTAAACTGGCTGGCGAGGGTTATTGCTGCGCCTTTGCCAACGCCTACGACATGTCAATTACCGCCTTAAGGTTTGCAAACGTAGTCGGTCCTATAAGTTGGCATAAGAAAGGCGCAGTGACTACGTTCTTTAAATCCATCATGGATGGAATACCAATTTGCATATACGGAGACGGTTCCGCAACTCGTGATTTTCTATTCGTAGACGATCTTTGCAGAGGCATTATCGCTGCCTTGAATGCTCAAAAGCCTGGGTTCAACGTATACCATCTCGCTAGCGGCCGCGAAGTTTCTGTAAAAGAACTTGCAGAAATCGCTCGAGATACTACTGGCGCATTCGAACACCCGATTCTTTTTGATTCGAAAAGAAAGGGCGAGGTGGACCGAAATTTTGCTAATTTTGATCTAGCACAAAAAGAACTGAACTTTTGTCCTACGATATGCATAGAAGATGCTATGAGCGCAACTTGGAAGTGGTTTCAGCTGTATAAATCCGGGCTGAATATAAATTCCAACCAGCAATAATTATAGCTTGATGCTTCTTAGGCTTTTTCGAATTACAAAAAGTCGAAAAAGCCATATATAACTTTAAACAGGCCGGTCAAATTTAATAACTCAGGCGCTAACAAAAACAGGATAAAAAATTTTTGTTACATATTGTATCAACAACATAGCATTACCAATATTTTACCGGCCCGTTAAAAAATAGTCTGGAGCTTTATGTTTATTACTGAATAAAATAGTATTTAATGCTTAGCAAAAAGTCGACATGTCCGGCGAACTTGTTTGTGCGCATTCACTCGAGAATACATTGATTGAAATGCACGCCAACTTTTTGCAAAGCTCTTATCTTTGCTCGAAATAAGCATTTTTTGCTCATCGCTTAATATTATTAAACGATTACTATATTCTGCAAAAACGATAATAAACCAGTGCCCGAGCACTATCTCACCCCGGCTAACATTTTAGAAGACGGAGCACATTGCTAATTTTTGTTCGCTTAATTCTTGCGGATTGTCGAATTAGCAACTGACTTTTAATTGCGACACATAGCGATAAGAACTGATCCGAAATGAATTCAAATCAACAAACTTTACCAAAAACTGAACGCAATCTCGCAACTTCTAACAATTTTTTAGGTAAGTTTTTACGTTACCCTGACAATACAGGAAAGCGCATATCCGATGGAGGCAGCCGAATAAAAGGCGTGATTAAGAAATCAATACCAAATTTACCACTCATTACAGTGGTCACGGTATGCTTTAATTCAGAAAACACACTCTCTCAAACGATTCAATCTATACGGCAGCAAACCTATAATAACTTTGAATACATTATTATTGATGGCGGCTCAAAAGACAAAACTATAGATATTATTCTCCAAAACGAAGATATCATTGACTATTATGTTTCCGAGCCGGATGGCGGCATTTATGCTGCAATGAACAAAGGTTTAGAACTTGCCTTAGGGGAATACATTATATTCCTCAACTCAGACGATTGGTACGAACCGGAAGCGCTCGAACTATTAATGAAAGCACAGCTTACACAAAAATGTGATTTCGTATCGGCACTGGCTAATTATACCGATGGCAATGGCAAGTTTATGAGAGTTCAGCCAAGCTCTTCGTTCGATGCTTCCGTTGACTTTAGAATGCCCCTCCGCCACGAAACGATGCTAATCGCGGCTAAAATATATGAAGAAGTCGGACTCTATGACACTAGTTATGCCGTAATTGCAGACCGCATTTTTACCGCTCATTTATTCTGGAAAGGGTATACCCACTATGAACTTCAGATACCGCTTTTAAATTTCCGAACATCCGGTGTATCAAGTGCAAATATAAGTCAATTATACGAAGAGCGTCGTCGAGCTTTGGAAGAGCAATATCCAGGCATATCGATGACCGCACTACTGGATATAATGACGCTTGAAAAGCTTACCCCTGAAAGACTATGCGAAATCTCAAGAAATTACAAGTCTCCAAGATTTCGCGCATCAGCTCGCGCTTATGTGACTGATCGAGCGAATCAAGGACATAATGCTTGGCAGAACATCGACCTGGATGCATTCTCTTCTGTTTTAAATAAGAAACCATTACGAAAAACCATACCTTTCTCCCCACAAGTTACTCATCCTGCAATAAGTATTATTTTGCCAATATTTAATTGTGAGGATACTATTGCCAATTGCCTAGATAGCATTATGGTGCAAACCTTCAAAAATTTTGAAATTATTTGTATTAACGACAGATCTACGGACGGATCACAAAAAATAATCGACGAATATGCAAAGAATGATAAACGCATCCAGCGACGTTTTAACGAAATAAATTCTGGTCATGGGGCATCAAGAAACAGAGGAATTTTTCTAGCACAAGGCGATTATATTTTCAGCATTGACCCGGATGACAGAATTCCTCCTAATGCACTTGAGACACTTTACAAATATGCCATTAGATACAAAAGCGAGATGACTAAAGGTTCGTTTATTCACGAACAACAAATTGCTGGTCAAAAGTCCAATGCTGTTCGAAAAGGCCTAAATGACGGAAGTGAGCATATTGTCAATCAAACACTAAAAAGCTACCCAGATTTCTTAAAGTCGACCGAAGGCCACTGGTCATACCTCTATAAAAGCTCTTTTGCAAAACGAGTTTTTTGGCCTGAAGACCTGAAAATGGGACAAGATAGCGTATTTATTGTAGATGCGTTAACCACAGCGAGGTCTATCAGCGTTATTCCGGATGTTGTATATCATTATCTAGCCAATCCCAAAAGCGCAATGAATACCTTCAATTTTCGTAAAAACATGGACGAAATTGAATGGCGGCGAAGAGATTGGCACACACTCAAGAAACATGGATTTATCGATATTGCTGATTTTCTACTTTTTAGCTATTGGAATGTCCCGTTCTTTGAAAACATGAGAAAAAATTTCTCAACTGAACAAAATAAAACATTCTTCGAAACTTTACAGTCTGCATTCGAAGAAGCTGGCGGAATAACCTTAGAAAAAACTCGCAACCCTAAAATCAGAGAAATTTTCGAATTCGGATTTCGGCAGTTTCCTTATACACCACCTCCTAAAGCAAACTCACTTTCTATATGTGCAATTTCTACACAAGATCATGGTGGAGCCGGTATCTCAGCGCTTAGAAATGTAGAAGTTTTACGAGAACGGGGGCATCAGGCATATTTGGCGACCATATTTCGCAAATCTACTAATTCCCCCTATGTTGTCAAAGTTCCGACGACTATATCTGGCTCGGACCTCGAAATTAGAAATCGTTGGCGGGAAGTAGCCGTGGTTACTCAAAAAGACGTTGACACCTTGAGTGCTAGAGAACTTTTCTCTAAAACGGGTAGCATTGCCGATCTTGAAAAATTGCGTTACATAATCTCCAACGCTGACGTGATACATCTTCATTGGATAATAGGTATTTTAGATATACAAAATTTACCTACTATCGCCGGAAATCGCCCGATAGTATGGACACTACACGATATGAATCCATTTACCGGGGGATGTCATTATTCAGAAGGATGCATTCAATATCGCAATGAGTGCGGCAACTGTCCATTGCTTGGAAATAAGAGCAAACACCTAGCCAACGAAATTTGGCACACAAAGAAAAAGGCGTATGCTCAGTTAAAAAATCTTCACATTGTCTCCCCTTCGCAATGGCTAGCCGATTGTGCAAAAGAAAGCTCGCTATTTAAAGGTCGCGACATACGCGTAATAGCAAATCCAATCCCGTCTGAAGATTTTAATCCTACCAACAAACTGGTTGCGAGAAGTAAACTAGGCCTTCCATTTGATGCCAAATTTATCGTCTTCGGCGCAGATGCATTGAACAACTTACGAAAAGGCGGCGATCTTCTAGTCGATGCCATTCGCGTATTAGTTAATAAAGGCCAAGCAAACAATGTACGCGGATTATTATTTGGGGCAGCTAGCCTCGATTTAGGAATCCCTATGCATAATATGGGTTATATCACCGATCCAAAGGCGCTATCATTAATTTACGCCGCAGCTGACGTGTTTGCATTTCCATCACGAGAAGACAACGCTCCTCAAACGGTTCCAGAAGCATTATTATCCGGCACGCTGGTCGTAGCATTTCCCGTTGGCAATGTACCCGAATTAGTTGAACATATGAATACTGGATTTATTGCGCGCTATGAGGATACAAGTCATTTTGCGGAAGGCCTTGCCTGGGCACTCCATCACTCAGACGATATACTAAGACACGGATTACGTGGCCACATAACCGCTCGTTCGTACCACAATACTGATGTTACCGTGAGCAAGTACGAAGCTGTTTTCAAAAGCATGATCGATCAGAACTCTACCTGAATCCGTGACTTCAAATATTGTCAGCCCTTTTATTCGGAAACTATTACAAAAGTGGCTGAATTTAAAATTACATTCCTTGCAATCGAGTGTAACGGCTTAGCAGGCTGTTGATTTTATCTCCCCTGTAACCCGCATTGGCTGGTTGAGTCAGATGTGTTGGTAAATCATAAAGTATTGTTCTAAATGATAAAATAGTTCTATCTCCAATATATTGCACTGTCCCCATGCGCGGCGCCGACATTACTCAAGAAGACCTGTTCAGTTACCGAACCCTGGAAAGCCGGATTCCCAAAAAGCATCCGCTACGCAAGCTGCGTCAAGTGGTCGACTTGTTGCTCGCCACGCTAAACGACGAGTTCGACGCGCTCTACGCTCGTCGCGGTCGAGATTCCATTCCGCCGGAACGCTTGTTGCGCGCCAGTTTGTTGCAAGTGCTATTTTCCATCCGTTCGGAACGGCAACTGGTGGAGCATATCGACTTCAACCTCTTGTACCGCTGGTTTGTCGGCTTGACGATAGATGACGAGGTGTGGGATCACTCGACCTTCAGCGCCAACCGCGACCGTTTGCTCAACGAACGGATCAGTCGTTTGTTTTTCGAACGGGTACTGGCCTTGGCCGAGTGGAAACAGCTGATCTCTGACGAGCATTTCTCGGTGGACGGCACGCTGATTCAAGCTTGGGCCTCGCACAAAAGTTTCGTCAAAAAAGACGGCTCGACCCCGCCGCCGGAAGACGGCGGCCGCAATCCCACGGTCAACTTCAAGGGCGAGAAACGCAGTAACGAAACCCACGCATCACGCACCGATCCCGATGCCCGGTTGTACAAAAAGAGCGAGGGCGACAAGTCTCAGCTGGCTTTCCTCGGTCATGCCTTGATGGAGAACCGTAATGGCTTGGTCGTCGACGTCGAAGTCACCCAGGCCACCGGCACCGCAGAACGCGAGGCGGCCCATGCCATGGTCAAACGCACGATCCACAAACCGGGCGCGACCTTGGCCGCCGACAAAAATTACGATACGCAGGATTTTGTCGCCAAGTTACGCCAGCGCAAAGTCACGCCGCATGTCGCCAGCAAAGACAAAGGCTCCGCCATTGACGGTCGCACAACCCGGCACGACGGTTACCGTAAAAGTCTCAAAATCCGTAAGCGGATCGAAGAAGTCTTCGGTTGGGCCAAGACAGTCGGCCCGCTACGCCAAACCAAGTTCCGGGGGTTAAAGAAGGTCGCCGCGCAAACGATTTTTACCTTTGCCGCCTATAACCTGACGCGCATGGGTACCATTTTCGGCTGGCGATACAGTACCGCCTAGGCGGTGGTGCGCCTGAAATCCGCCAAAAGGCGGAATTTAACGCCCTTCGGGGCGAATATAACCGGCTAAAACCGGTTTTTGAGGTGTGATCGGGCTTCCAGAAGCCCAACAAAACCAAAAAATGGTTTTGAAGCCGAAGGCATATAGGCAAATTTCAACACCCTGTTAGAATTCACCCTATTAGCAGGCGTTTTTTCCAGGCATGGATAAATTGGCTGGATTTTAAGCGCAGCGATGTGCTCACTGCCGTATTTACGCAGTGATAGGTGGCGGGCTTTGAGGGTTAGAAATCAGTCGCTAGCCGGCGGCAAGTTTGGCGTAGGTGGCTTCAAAGGCGATGAAGCCCGGGCAGAGCTGCGAGAAACGCAGCTTGAGCCGGCGGCCACTGCGGATGAGTCGCGCGGCCAGATACATGAGTTCCTGGACCACGGTTTTGATGCGGCGCCGCTTGGCAGGATGTCTGACCGGGCTTTCTTCGCCCAGCAAGCCGATCCAGCGCAGGATGTTGTAACTGTAAGCACTGAGCGTCATGATCAGATCGTTGGTGGCGAATTTGCCGGATGGGAGGCGCTCAATGTCCGGATCGGTCTTGAATTCGCTGTGAAATTGTTCGGCAGTGGCATGGTCGCGGTACAGGGCGATGATCGAGGCGTCGTCGTAGTCGGTTGTCGGCAGACTGGTCCACCAGCCTTCGATTTCGATGTCCGGCATCAGCAGCCATTGGCCTTGCGGCGTCATGGTGCGCTCGGTCATTTGCATGACTCGACGGCAGGTATAGGTTTTGCCGTGTCGAGTCTGTTCATCCGTGACGCTAAACAGCGCCACCCGTTTGCCGTCGCGCGGCGGGGTCCACTGGCCGTGTTGTTCGGCGTAGGCCAGCCAGGCGTCGGCATCCTGTTTGCGCGGGTTCCATTTGATGATGAAGTCGACCCGATCGGCGTCGTGTAAGTCGATGCGATTGTCGAGCGCGTCGTGACCGCCATCCAGGTGCACCAGCAAAGGCAAAGCGGTCAAGCGTTTCGCGGCGGCGAGTCCACGCTCCAGCGCATAGCGGAATTCGTATTGGCAATGCTGCTTGCCTTCGCGCAGTTCGTTGCCGATGCACCAGCCCTCTTTGCCCAGATACAGGGCAATCGGGGCATACCCAAAGGGCATAAATAGCCATCGAAGCCTTTGTAGGTTCGGGAGACGCCTTCCTTGCGGGTTTTTTCGTTGTTCATGGGATAGACGTCGATATCCAGCGCGACATGGCCGGTGGCTAACGGCGTGACCGGCACCTGGGCATGGGCCAGAAAATCGAGGTTGCTTTGATAAACGATCGGCAATAGGGCCTCGGCGTGTTCATCCAGGCGTTGTCTGAGACGGGCACTGGACGGCACTTGATCAATGGCCAGCGGCTTTGAAATACTCGTCGTCGCGATGGTTTTCGATGGCTTCGAAATCGCTTTTGCCCAGGCACAGTGTGCCAATAATGCTTTTGATAATATCGGCGTGAAAAATACCGTGTCGCAACGGAATACCTTTTTCCAAGGCCTGATTCAGTTGGCCATACCGATTCAAACATAAACCGACCAAGGCTAAACCGGAATGGCTGGTATAAAATTCAGTTTCAGACTGCTCCAGAATAAACCGCTTCATGACTCACTCGCTGGGTGAAAATGGAATGCGCGTATTATCCAATAATATACCTTATAAATCAATATGATAGAGTCTTATGCGCCTTGTTAAGTCACGGATTCAGGAATAACACAACGATGCATCACTACTTCGACTCAGATAAACTAACCGAATGACTGATCATCGCCTAATATTGCTTCATTTGCCACCTTACAGTCCCGAGCCCAATCTGATCGAATCGTCTGGAAACACGCCAAACACCACTGGCTTCGATTCATCACTCGGTCGAAAGAACAATTACGCGAGGGAGTCACAAAACCTATGAATTCCGTCGACCATCAATTTAAAATCTATTTTACGCGATTCTTAAAATAAAAAAACAACGCACTATTATCACAGATAATATACCACATAAATCACAAAAACTCGAGTGCCATTAACCATGCCAAACATTTATTTTATAATAAAAACGCATTACATTTCACAAATGCATATAAATGTATGGCTCGATCTCCAATCAGACCTTCGAGTTGCAAGATGCATTATTTTACTAAACAATGAAAACAACTCTCTGTCACATTTCATACAATATTTATTTGACGAAATAAAGAATGACATATTTACTTTCACATCAGACTCATTTCGAGATTTAAATCTTCCAGTCACACCATTCGAACCAGCCTCTATTAATAGCTGGAGGAATGGCGACTATGGCACGTATTTAGTAAGAACATTATTACCCGATCTAAAGCCAACTGATTGGATAATACAGATAGATAATGACATTATTTTAGCCGGCGGCACATGGAGCCAATTTTTTGATCTTGTAAAATTTGATTCAATTGAGTTTTTTTCTAAAACTATCCGACACGTCAACGCTGATTGGCCACATTTCGAAGCTGCTCGGCATTACTATGGACAAAACAACGTGTATCAGACACTTTTCGGGCTGCAGGGCTACACTGTTTCATTAGTTGATTATTTGTTTTCTCAAAGACGTCAAATTGCGGAATTTTACTCTTCAATTTTAGAAAAAATTAATTTAAATATAAAACAATTGGATAAAATTCAAGCCAATAAGTACTGGCCCTTATGTGAAGCATTTGTTGGCTCTGAAATTATTAAAACAAATGTAGCAAGACAAGATATGGAAACCGACTACCCAGAAATGTTCAAAACTTTCGTATATAGTGAAAAACTCTGGCCAAAACCAGGCGAAAGATTTAACTATAAAGGACTTAGACTTGTACACCCTGCCAAATGTCCTGTTTATTGCGCCTATGGGGATTGAAAGTGATAAATCTAGTATCAAGCAGCTACAACTAACCAAGTCATTAAAGCAGAGTCATTGAACGAAGCTTATTACCTTATCGTATAATTAAATATAAATTTACCAAAAGCATTTACCTACAATCCTCTTTAACTTTTATTTAACTACATCATGAAAGCAGTAATCCTAGCCGGCGGGCTTGGCACTCGCCTCAGTGAAGAAACTGACACTAAGCCCAAGCCCATGGTAGAAATTGGCGGAAAGCCAATACTATGGCACGTAATGAAAACCTATTCCGCACATGGCATAAATGAATTTATTATTTGCTGCGGCTACAAAGGTTATATTATAAAGGAGTATTTCGCAAATTACTTTCTACATACTTCTAACGTCACTTTCGACATGCAATCCAATAAAATGCACGTCCACGAAAGCAAGGCAGAACCTTGGAAAGTAACATTAGTTGACACAGGCGATAAAACCATGACCGGAGGTCGATTGAAGCGTGTCAAGGAATATGTACAAAACGAAGAGTTTTTTTGTTTTACTTATGGGGACGGTGTTGGAGATATTGATATTTCCAAACTTATTAAATTTCATCGGGAACAAAAAGTCTTAGCCACCTTAACAGCTACCCAACCACCCGGTCGCTTCGGCGCACTGGCCTTAAAAGGCACCAAAATAGAAGGATTCCAAGAAAAGCCCCAGGGGGACGGGGGCTGGATCAATGGCGGCTTTTTCGTTTTGTCGCCTAAAGTGATTGATTATATTAGCGACGACTCAACAATTTGGGAAAAAACTCCAATGGAACTACTAGCAAAAGACGGCCAACTGGCGGCTTACCAACACTCTGGCTTCTGGCAACCCATGGATACTTTACGCGATAAAATTCATCTGCAATCATTGTGGCAGTCTGGTAGCGCTCCCTGGAAAATCTGGCAATGACTAATTTTTGGAACAACAAAAACGTGCTATTAACCGGCCACACCGGTTTCAAAGGCGGTTGGTTAGCACTTTGGCTCAAGCAGCAAGGCGCAAAAGTCACTGGTTTCGCACTTGAACCGGCGACCACACCTTCACTATTTGAAGTCGCTAAAGTAGCAAATAGCATTGATTCGGAAATCGGCAACATTTGCGATTTAGAATCAGTAAAAAGTATATTCTTACAAACACAACCGGACATTGTGTTCCATTTAGCCGCGCAACCCCTAGTTCGTTATTCTTATCAAGCTCCGGTAGAAACTTATGCCACTAATGTAATGGGAACTTTACACGTCTTAGAAGGAATTAGATCAGTAAACAGCGTTCGCGCAGCTGTGATGATTACAACGGACAAATGCTACGAAAACAAAGAATGGCACTGGGGATATCGTGAAAACGAGCCCATGGGAGGCTTTGACCCTTATAGCAGTAGTAAAGGCTGTTCGGAATTGCTAATTTCTTCATATCGTAACTCTTTTTTCCCAACCCACCTTTATTCTGAGCATAGAACTGCAATAGCCAGCGCGCGCGCTGGCAACGTAATAGGCGGAGGCGACTGGTCTGAAGACAGGCTTATCCCCGACATCATAAAAGCACTTCAACGCAACCAAACTATATACATCCGCAATCCTCACGCGATCCGTCCCTGGCAACATGTACTTGAGCCATTATCTGGTTACCTGATGCTGGCAGAAAAACTCTATTGCGAAGGAGCTCCATATGCAGAGGCTTGGAATTTTGGCCCTTACCATCAAGACACTAAACCTGTTGAATGGATAGCCAGGCGAATGTCTGAATTATGGGGCTCGGACACTCCGTGGCAAATTGACAATGACAGTCATCCGCATGAAGCCCATTATTTAAAGCTTGATTGCAGCAAGGCTAATTCCCTATTGAACTGGAAACCTGCGTGGTCACTTACAACAGCGTTACAAGCAATTGTTGATTGGCATAAAGCCGAAATTACCGGCAATAATATGCAAGAATTTTGCTTAGCTCAAATCGCAGCTTACCAGCAATCCGCGACAACTCTAGGAAATGAACATTATGAGCACAAAAATACTAATTAAAACTGTCCCTGAAAACGGGAACTTGTTGCTAGTGTTACCCGAATTCTCTAATCAACAAATCGAAATCCGAATTTCACCCGTTACTCAAGAGAGAGTACCTTTTTCTGATGAAACAGCAATACGACAGCCCCAGCAAGGGTTCGCTCAATCTGTGCTAGCCGATGCTGCCGAGGATATCTGGAATGACCTTTGAAACTTCAATTAAACGTGGCGATATCTGCTTGTTGCCGTTTCCATTTGATAACCTGGCTAGCCGGCAAAAACGCCCTGCGCTAGCATTATCTTCCGCTGACGAATATGGTGAAATTATATTTGCCTTTATTACAGCAAGCTCGAATAGCAGTTCGACATCAATAAAGCTAGAAGCAGAACATTATGAAAACAACTTCACACCGTTACCACATTCCGGTTATTTACATATTAATCAGCACGTTCGTTTAAACCAGAACATTGTTATAAAAAAAATATCTCGACTCACCGATAGATTTTTAGAATATTTATTCCGCCAATTAATATTACAACATATTCCTGCATTTAGCGAAATAAAATATAAGTCCACACCATTTACACCAACCCTACAACACATTCCTGTTTCAGGAAAAGTACTCGGCGATAGAGAGCTAACATTATTAGTCGAGTCGTCTCTGGATGGCTGGTTAACAACAGGCAGGTTCAACAAGGCTTTTGAAAAAAAGTTAGGACAATTTATAGGAGTTAAACATTTATTAACCACTAACTCCGGTTCTTCGGCAAATCTTCTAGCCTTAGCTGCACTAACATCCCCAAAATTAGGCGATAGAGCGCTAAAACCAGGTGATGAAATTATTACAGTTGCAGCAGGCTTTCCAACCACTGTTAACCCCGCACTTCAATACGGCTTAATTCCTGTTTTTGTCGACGTTGAATTAGGTACTTACAATATAGATACAGATAAAATTACTTCCGCAATCAGCGATAAAACACGGGCAATTATGCTGGCTCACACATTGGGCAATGCATTTAACCTAGATGTAATAATACACTTAGCACGTAAACACAATTTATGGGTCATAGAAGACTGCTGTGATGCATTAGGTACGACTTATTCCCCAAGTAGAGCTCTTACCGATTATAAGGGAAAGCCTATCGAAATCGGCAAATCATACCATGTCGGTACTTTCGGGGATATAGGCACACTTAGCTTCTATCCAGCTCACCATATTACTATGGGTGAAGGAGGGGCAGTATTTACTAACAGTGGTATATTAAAACCAATTATTGAATCATTTAGAGACTGGGGGCGTGATTGTTATTGCGCGCCGGGAGAAGACAACTCCTGTGGCAAGCGTTTTTGTTGGCAATTAGGAGATTTGCCCAAAGGCTACGATCACAAATACTCATATTCGCATGTTGGCTATAATTTAAAAATTACCGACATGCAAGCAGCCGTTGGATTAGCACAATTGGATCAATTAGAAGCTTTTATCGAAAAACGTCGTGCGAACTTTTCATATTTGTATAACGCCCTAAACGACCTAAAAGATAAAATCATCCTTCCCAAGGCAACACAAAATTGTAATCCATCCTGGTTTGGTTTCCCCATAACCATTCGAGAACATGCCGATAAGAAAAGAGTTGACTTATTACAACATTTAGATAGTAAAAATATAGGCTCGCGCTTAATATTTGCCGGCAACCTTATTAGGCAACCGTATTTTGAAAATCAGCCACACCGCATAGTCGACAACTTGACTAATACCGATTTAGTCATGAACAATAGCTTATGGATAGGTTTAGGTCCCATGCTGAATAAAGAAATGCTCGATTTTATGATCAGCGAACTAAAGGCCTTTTTTCAATCATGAGATCTGTTTTAATCACGGGGGCAACAGGTTTTTTCGGTAGTCATATTGCAGAAGTGCTACTGAATCATAATTATCAAGTTGCAGCATATTATCGAGAATCAAGTGACTTTTGGCGCGTATCAGCAATACGCTCTTCTATTAATTGGTTTAACATTAATAGCGAACTAAGCCGGCCATTCGAAAGTAAATCCGGCATTTCTCACATCATCCATGCAGCAACTAATTACGGCCGCAATTCAGAGTTAAACAGTGCATTAATAGAAACCAACTTATTATTCCCTTTAAAGCTACTGGAATTAGCCAATCAATATAACGCTAAAACCTTTTTCAATACTGATACAGCCTTACCAAAAACCGTTAACGCCTACTCGCTATCAAAGCATCAGTTTAGCGAATGGTTAAAAAAATCCGCATCTAATACAAAGATTTTTAATATAAAACTAGAACACATTTACGGCCCCAAGGATGATAATACTAAGTTTGTCACATACATAATTAACGAATGCTTACGCAACATAGACTGTATCAATCTAACAAGAGGGGAACAAAAACGTGATTTTATTTATGTCACTGATGCTGCAAATGCCTACCTTAGTTTGTTGGAAAACTATCAAAGAATCAATGACAATTATTGCGAACTAGAACTTGGCAGCGGTGAGGGAATACGCATTAAAAAACTAGTGGAGTTAATTCACGAGCTTACAAACTCTAGTTCTATCTTAAAGTTTGGCGCGTTACCTTATCGGGAAAACGAATCTATGGAGAGCGTAGCAAATTGCATTATTTTGAATAAAATCGGCTGGAAAACCAAACACAATCTTATCCAGGGATTGATGGAGCTAATTAATTACGAAAAGAAAAAAATATAGCCACAAAATAACCATAAAATGCTAGCGCAATTTACAAGATGGGTCGAAAAAACTCACACCAAAGTCGATTAAAACTTACTAATAATAGTAGCCAACTCTTTGTTTGACTCAATTCCTTATCTTTAGATTACTATCAAACACATACAACAGCACTAAGCGACATTAAGTTTTACTAGCCAATACTTTCTCATGCGCCAATACAACCCTCGTAAACGGATATTAGTTACCGGCGGTGCCGGATTTCTCGGCTCACACTTGATTGACCAGCTCATCAATAACGGGGATGAAGTTGTCTGTGTGGATAATCTTTTTACCGGCACTAAACGCAATATTGAACATTTATTCGACAATCCGCGCTTCGAATTCCTACGTCACGATGTAACCTTTCCGCTTTATATCGAAGTCGATCAGATCTACAACTTGGCTTGTCCGGCCAGCCCTATACACTACCAGCACGACCCGGTAGCGACCACCAAGACCAGCGTACACGGGGCAATCAATATGTTGGGCTTGGCCAAACGTTTGAAGGCCAGAATTTTTCAGGCCAGCACCTCCGAGGTATACGGCGATCCGACCGTACATCCGCAAACGGAGAGTTACTGGGGAAATGTGAACCCCATCGGCAGCAGAAGTTGCTACGACGAAGGCAAACGTTGTGCCGAAACCTTGTTTTTTGATTACTACCGCCAACACAATTTGGATATTCGCGTAGTCCGTATTTTCAATACCTACGGTCCCAGGATGCATCCCAACGACGGGCGGGTGGTTAGTAATTTTATCGTCCAAGCCTTACGCGGTCAGGACATTACCTTGTATGGCGATGGTCAACAAACCCGCAGTTTTTGCTACGTCGACGACATGGTGGACGGGTTTATCCAATTTATGAATTTGCAGCCCGGCCCGGCTAGCAACCAGCGATGCCCCGGCCCTATCAACCTTGGCAACCCCGGCGAATTTACCATTCGGCAATTGGCGGAAAAAATCATCGACCTCACCGGCACCGGTTCCAAATTGGTATTTCGACCGTTGCCCGAGGACGATCCGATGCAGCGTAAACCGGATATAAGCAAAGCCAAGGAATGGTTAGATTGGCAACCTACCGTCAACCTGGACGCAGGCTTGATCAAAACGATAGCTTATTTCGATGACCTTTTAACCGCCGACGACGCGGTTTGACCGGCTTGCCGTTACACGGCGAAATTGAGTCCTACATAATACTCGCGGTTTTTCGGCATATCGTACACCCTAAGGCCGGTAGCGGACTCGATTGCGGCAATGACTTCCGCTAGCCGCTCGGCTTGGTCGCTGGCCAGTACAAACCACATATTCAATGCGTGGCTGCGCGCGTAATTGTGCGCTACTTCGGGAAAACTGTTGACGATGCGGGTCACTTCGTCGAAACGCTCCTCGGGGACTTTAAGCGCCGCTAGAGTAAGCGCGCCGCCCATCTGCTCGGCGTGGTACATGGGACCAAACCGGGACAGTACTCCGTCGGCCTGCATTCGTTGCAACCGCAGCAATAAGTCGTTTTCGTCCACTCCCAGTTGTTCTGCAACCTTTAAAAAAGGAGAAGCGCAAATCGGGAAACCTATTTGCAGCCGGTTCAGAATGGCCCGGTCTATCTCATCCATAAGCGGCGACCGGATTTGAGGTCGGAATTTGCGGATTGGCGCCGTTTGTCGCTCCTTGGTTTAATCGGGCGTATTGTGCACCGCGCTGTTTGAAGCAGCGAGCGCTGAACAACATTTCGAACGGATAGGCCTGCAATTGGCACTCGTCTTGCAGGTGTTGCCACTGAACCCAAACGGCATCCCGGCTTTTACCGTGTATCATGCAGTACAAGTTATACGGCCAAACGCCTGGGTAACGCGGTCGCTGGTAACAGAGATTTACGCAGTCGTAGCGGCTGATAAGCCGGCCAACTTGATCCACCTGACTGTCGGGAATATCCATCACTATCATCGCATTCGCCCGGTAACCCAGTGCTCGGTGCTGCACAACCACCCCCCAGCGCTTGATCAAACCGCATTGGCGTAAACGCTGTAGTCGCTCCAGCACCTGTCCTTCCGTCAAACCGATCTTTTCGGCGATCAGCGCGTACGGCCGGGCCGCAACAGGCAAACCGGCTTGCACTGCAGCAATCAACGCGAAATCTTTAGCATCTTCAATCATGCAAATCCAGTTCGAAGCCTAAGTCGATGAAATAATCGGCCAACATCGGCAGAACCATTGCCGAATAGCCGGTTTGCAATTCAATGCGCGCAACCAGCTCGTCCAACCGGTTTTTATCTTCGGCAATTAGGACAAACCACAAATTGAAGCGGTTTTCCCGTTCGTAATTGTGATTGACTTGGGGTATCGCACTGACGACGGCGGCAACCCGCTCCAAATCGTGATCAGGAATAGCCATAGCCACCAAGGCGCTTTTTCCGATTGCATTTGGGGTGATGACGGGTCCTATGCGACTAATGGCATTACACTCGGTCAATTCCGCAAATGCATCTAACACTTGTTCTTCGTCAACACCTAACTGCTGGGCAATTTCGTTAAACGGCGCGGAACTCAGCGGAAAATCCTGCTGAAAATCGTTTAGCAGCCGCTTATGCAAGGGCGAAAGTTTCATAAGCCGATTTTATTGGCGCGAGAGGAAAAAAACACGCCGCTCGGTTTGCGCGCATTTAAGGCGGCGGCTTCCGCAAAGCTTTCGGTATCGTAAATCGCTACCTTGTCCTCGTCGCGCAAGGCCAGCCAAACCCGTTCGCCTCGCGGCGTGAATTCCATATGCATCACCGCTTTGCCGGGGCTCAACGTTTTGATCACGCTAAAATCCTTAACGTCGATCACTTGCACGGTTTGATTGTCCGGAAAAGCAAAATTGACCCATACCTGACGTCCGTCCGGTCTAGCCATTACGAACACCGGCTGCCCGGCTACCGGTATGCGCTTGTACAGTTCCCAGTTGCGTTTGTCGATCACCAAAACCTCGTGTTGGCCCATCGCCGGAACCAGCAACCAGTCGCCGGCTTGCGCCCAACCTTCCAGATGAGGCATCTTATAAACCGGCAACTGCTCGTCATCCTTGCCGTAGCTTTGCAAAATGTGCCGAGCGCCGATTTCGGGCTGCCATAAATCCAATAAAGCCAAGCCTTTTTCTCCAAAAAGCCCTGCGGCATAAAAATGACCATCGGGCGTCAATAAGGCATCGTAAGGCTGTTTGCCGACATCCTTAAAGACCTGCAACTGCGGGTGGCGCGGATTATGGGCATCGATCAACCAAATCCGGCCGGCATCGAACAAACTGCAAACAAAGCGTTGCCCGGGCGCGTCGACCAAGCCGACTACCTTGGACAACTTATCCTCGCTTTGACTATCCTCGCCGTAAACAGCCGGTATGTCGGCAAGCTGTTCCAAACTATCGGCCGCAAACAATTTGACCCCGCCCGGAGCATAATTGGAAACCGCAATGACGTTGCCGTCCTGGGAAATCGCACCGCCTATGCTGTTGCCGGCTTGCACGATGCGCTTGTCGATCACGTCCTGCAGCAAGTCGATCTTGGTCAAGCCGCCGTCGCGCCCGAACACGTAGGCGTAGCGTTGATCGCGGGAAAATACCACCGAGGCATGCGATAAATCGCCCAAACCTTCGATACGGCTCAGCATCGCCGGCCGGCTGGTGTTGACGATCTGCACGCTACCGGTTTCGCGTTCGATAATCACGCCCAAATCGCCGCTGCCGCGAGGCTCGGCAGAGGCCGAAGCACCGGTTAGCCAGAGCGCCGCCAGTAAAACTTTCCCTATGCGTAATGTCATCGTTGCCGCCTAATCATTTATAAGCTAACGCGCATGAAAGCACGGCCAATGCAAGTCAACGTGGCTATGTCGTTAGTCTTTCGAGCGCCTGCCATTTCAGAGTAATCCATAACCTTAAACATAGTCCGCTAGCCGCGCGGCATTCCTGCGCTTCTAATCGTATTGCCGGCCGTTATGCCGTATCCAGCCGTGCGCATGCCGTTGCGCGGGGTCCCGGTGAGTCCAGTGCAGCGTGCCGCCTTTCTCGCTCCATTCGTATTCTCCGAACAGCTCGACACTATCGCCGGTTTTCAGGTTTTCGACCCGCGGGGCCAGATCGATATTATGCGCTACCAGCAATGTTTGTCCGTTCGCCAACCTAACAATGAATTTTTGATGACGGCTACCCTGATTGTCGTCGGGCAAGCGCTTGACGATGGTGCCCTTGAGTTGGATCTGAAAATCGCTACGATGCGACTGGAAGGCTTGGGCAACCACTTGCTCCGGTGCTAAAGCGCTATCCGCACCTACTGGCACCGACAAAACCGCACTGATGGCCAGCGCCCCTATCAACACTCTAGCAAAACTATTCATAACGCCACTCCCGCGGCACAAAGCTTAGTGATTTTGTTTAGGGTTGGCGCAAGCGCTGCACCAACCATTCGGTTTCGTCGGAACTTAGAAAAGTGTTCCACGGCGGCATCGCCGTGCCCGGCCTGCCGTGCAGTATCACGGCAACTAATTCGGCGTCGCTTTTAGAAGCCAAAGCTTCCGGCATCAGCGAAGGCCCTAGGCCGCCTTTAGGCGGCAAGCCGTGGCAGGAACCGCAATCGTGCTTTAGCAAATCGATCAATTCTTGCTGCCGCTGCAAACCGGGCTCGGCCGCAACGGCACAACTACCGATCATGATAGCCAAGCAAACCAACTGTCTCACGGTTTTAAATGGCCGTAATAACTGGCGACATCGTTAATCTGCGCATCGGTCAGCGAACCGGTTATCGCATTCATAATATCGGACGGTCTGGTTTTATCCCGATACTGTTTCAACGCCATTTTCAGATATTCGACATCCCGGCCGGCCAACGGCGGAAACGGTGCATCCGCGCTAGGAGAACGTATGCCGTGGCATTGAGAACAGACTGCCGCCGCCCTGCTTTGCCCGGCAAATAGGTTAGCCGCTTGGGCCGTACCGCCGGCAGCCAACCCCAACAACGTAATCGCAAACACTTGCTTAATCATTTGCCGGCCTCCATTTCATCCGGGGACAAACCGCGGGTCATGTATTTGACCCGGCCGCGCGAGAAAATACCGGCCGGACTTTCCATCGGAACAGACGCGACTTTTTCCAGCGAGTGCGAATCGTAAACCACCACTTCGTCGCCGTTATAGCCCGCGCTAATGTACAAAAATTTGCCGTCGGCGCTGTATTCCGGGAAGTAGGCGTGGCCGCCGACATCCAGGGTTTTGACAACTTCAAGCGACTTTTTGTCGATCAACTGCACGGTACGAGCACGTCTGTCCTTGCTGATGATGTCCACTGCGACATAAGGCGCGTTGGCATGAGCGGCCGGCGATTCGGTGCCGCCGGAAACCGGCACTTGCTTGACCACTTCCATTTTGTCCAAATCCCACACGCTGACCACCATCTTGTCGCAGTCGCCGAAATTGGTGCCGAAGCCCAAGGTACGGCCGTCCACCACCACCGCCGAACCGCCACCGACGTGCGGCACGCAACCGGCCGGCAATTGCTTGATCAATTCGCGTTTTTCCAGATCGATCGCCGCGACGATACTGTCGTCATAGGACGCCACCATCAGCTTTTTGCCGCCGTGGGTCAGGAACGCATCGTGCAAATGGCGGCCGACTTTTTCGATTTTGGTGACCGGAAAGCCTTCTTTTTTATAATCGACAATCCAGACCTGACCGGCGTTTTCCAAGGCAATAGCGAAAATATCGGCGTACGGCGTGCCGATGATCATGCCGGAATCAGACGACACGTGTTTGCCGTCCGGATCGATGCCTTCCAGTTCGAAGGTTTTCAACGGTTCCAGCGTGTCGGCATCCAGGATCACGGCGTTATGCGGCACGAACGAGCCGGCCATGATGTATTTGCCGTCGCGCGACACCCCCATACCGGGGCCGTTCCAGCCGGTTTTGATGCTGCGCACCGCTTTCATCGAATACAAATCGACCTTAAAAATCTCGGCGGTATCGGTTTTGACGTAAGCCCAGCGCGGATTGGCCGGATTGAAGTCGATAATATGCGCCGCTGTGCCGGTCGCTACTTCGCCAACCGGCTGATGGGTAACGCTATTGATGAAAATGGCTTTGGAGCCCTCGCCGCGACCGTATTTGCCACGTGCGGCCACTCCGATCAGATTGTCCATGCTATCGATTTGATAGCCGGGTTTATCCGGTAAAGTGCTTTCGTCTTTGACGTAAACCTTCAGCGACTTTTTCATGTCATCCAAAGTCCAAGCCGGATTCGGTTGCTTAGGCGTGCTTTGCAGGTGTTTAATGACCCCACGGATTTCGTCGTCGCTCAACCTACCGTAAAACGGCGGCATCAACGTATCGAAGCTTCCGGCCATGACTATGGTGCGCAATGCGGTGGGACTGCGACCTTTCAACGTTTCGGCGTTCAAAGCCGGCGCCAGATAGCCGCCGTGGTCGGAGCCGTGGCAACTGGCGCAATTATCCTGGTACAACCGGTGCATGTCGTCGGAATTCGCTGCCGCGCTCAGGGAGAACAACAAAGCGGCAATGGCGCCGGCCAGCACGGATTGATTCAGTCGTTTTATAGTTGTGGTTTTCATTTACAATTCCTGTAATCCGTCGTAAAAAAAGAAGAGCCAAGCCGGGGCATTAAACCATAAATGCAGGAGCGGAACAGCGCTCGCTCTATTGCGTCAAGCAATTCTCGGCATGGCTCCAGGCCGAATGTCACAAAGTAGTTTCGAATCGATATTTAAGCACTATAATAAGATTTGTCAATTTTCTTTCCAAATATATTTGCATCGCCGTTATGCCCGAAACCGACATCTACGAACTCATCGAATGCATGACCTCGCTAATACGCTCGGAAGAACGTAAGAAATGCACCGAACTCGGCTTGCAGCCGGTACATTTTCAAGTCTTGAATTATTTGTCGCGCGCCAATCGCTTCAGCAACACCCCTGCCGCAGTCGCCAACTATCTGGGCATGACCCGCGGTACCGTTTCGCAATCGTTGATCATTCTGGAAAAAAAAGGCTTTATCGAAAAAGTGCCGGATGCCAGCGATCGCCGGGTCGTGCATTTGCGCTTATTGCCCGACGGCGCGGACGTATTGAGACAAGCGCGTCCTTCGGATTTATTTTCCAGCGCCACCGACATTTTGCACAGCAGCGCCCCGGCCCCCGCGGACGCCAATGTGTTTCAACAAGCGTTGACCGCGTTGCAAAAAGCCAACCAATCGCAATCTTTCGGCGTCTGCAAGACTTGCCGCAACTTCAGCGAAAAAGACGGTGAATTTTTTTGTCAACTCACGCAAGAAAAACTCAGCGTTGAGGACAGCGAACAAATTTGCCAAGAACACAAGCCGGTTTGATCGTTCGGTACCATCGCTAACATGACAATCGCCCGCATCGCCATAACTCCCGGCGAACCGGCCGGCATAGGTCCCGAGTTGTGCGTGCAATTGGCGCAACTGCCGCACCGTTGCCAGCTAATCGCGATCGGCTGCCCGGAATTATTACGGCAGCGCGCTAAAAAACTGGGTTTGCCGCTAAATCCGGTACCTTTCGAAGACGCCGCCCCTGCCCGCATCGCACCGCCGGGCACGCTGAGCATTGTGCCGGTCGACATGCCGGAACCTGCCGTGTGCGGCCGCCTTAATCCCGCCAATAGCGACTACGTCATCGAAACGATTTGGCTGGCCACCCAAGGCTGCCTGCAACGGCGGTTCCAAGCCATGGTCACCGCACCGGTCCACAAAGGCGTCATCAACGACGCCGGCATCCGGTTTAGCGGCCATACGGAATTTATCGCCGAACAAACCGGCGGCACGCCGGTCATGATGCTGGCCACTCCCGGTTTGCGAGTTGCCTTAGCCACCACCCACCTGCCTTTGTCTGAGGTCAGCGCCGCCATCACCGAACATCGGCTGGCCCATGTCATTCGCACCTTGGACCACGATCTGCGCCTGCGCTTCGGCATCGCCAATCCCAGGATATTGGTGTGCGGCTTGAACCCGCATGCCGGCGAAGGCGGCCATTTGGGCAGAGAAGACATGGACGTGATAGAACCCACGCTGGAAAGCTTGCGTACCGAAGGCTTGCATTTATACGGGCCGCTGCCGGCCGACACGCTGTTTACCCCGAAATATCTGGAGCACGCCGACGCGGTGCTGGCCATGTACCACGACCAAGGGCTACCGGTATTGAAATATAAAGGTTTCGGCCAAGCCGTCAACATAACTTTGGGCTTGCCTATCATCCGCACCTCGGTCGACCACGGCACTGCGCTCGACCTAGCCGGCTCGGGTAAAGCCAATTTAGGCAGTTTGCAGTTCGCGTTGCAAACCGCCTTAGAAATGATCCAATCTAAATAACCGATTATGAACCATCAAGCGCGCAAGCGGTTTGGACAGAATTTTCTGCACGATCACAGCATCATTAACGACATCTTGAGCTACGCTCATCCGCAACCGGGCGAGCATTGGGTGGAAATCGGCCCCGGCCTGGGCGCCCTGACTAATCCCCTGTTAGTAAGCGGCGTTGACTTGGACGTCATCGAACTGGATAGGGACTTGGTCGCCCGCTTACAAAAGCAATTCGCTACCAACCCCAAAATCGCCATACATAGTGCCGACGCTTTGCAATTCGAATTTAGCAGCCTGGCTAAAAACGCGGAAAAACTGCGGATCATCGGCAATCTACCCTACAACATTTCCACCCCGCTGCTGTTTCACTTGCTGGAAACAACCTGCTGCATAGAAGACATGATCTTTATGCTGCAAAAAGAGGTCGTCAACCGCATTTGCGCCCAAGCCGGCAGCAAGCAATACGGCCGTTTGAGCGTAATGATCCAATATTACTGCGACGCCGAATGGCTGTTCGACGTACCGCCGGAAAGCTTCCACCCGGCCCCGCAAGTCATGTCCGCGATTGTACGCCTGACTCCCCACGCCGCGCCGCCGGTACCAATAGCCGACCTGTCCGCTTTCGGGACTCTGGTGACTCAGGCGTTTTCCCAACGCCGCAAGACGCTACGTAATTCCTTGCGCAATTTCATATCGGCGGATGAACTCAGTGCACTCGGCATTGATGGCGAATTGCGGGCCGAAGCCATCACGCTGGCGGAATTTGCCAAAATCGCTAACGCCCTAGCGTCTAAAACCGAGCATTGAGACGCCCCGAGCCATTCGAGGCGATCGACAGCATGGCCGCGTCTAATCCGGCAGCACTTGTAATACCGCACCATCCGTATCGCCACGCAACGGCACGGCCCGACCATCTTGCCAAAACGCTTGCTGATCGGCATAGTGAGCCGACAAGAAATGTCCGGATTGCCCGCCCGGCATCTGCAGCAGCGCATCGTCCGGATGAGCGGGCGATAAGGCCAAGCGCTCACTGGCACCGTGCCCGCTACCCATCACCATCACACAAACGCTGGCGCACCCGCCGCTGTCAAAACTCGGCATATCCAGCCATTCGGCTAACTGAGGCAGCGTTTTACTAAAAGGATGCTGTAAATCGATGCGCTGAGTCTCGCCCCAAGTCAAGCGAGACGGTTCGCGATGGGGGTATTGTTTGCGGAGCGCTTGGCCGGTTTGCCGCAGTGCCGCGATTATCATCCGCGTCCAATCGTCGCGATATACCGTCGGCAAAAAGCCTTTGGGCCGCTCGCTTAACAATTGGCGCAACGGCGTCTCCATTTCCCGCCAGGCGTACCTAAACTCCGGATCGTAAGCTTGCCCGGCAGCCACGACCCGTGCAAATACCGTCTCCGCCAATTGTTTACGAAACTCCGCGACAAAAGCCGCACCCAAGCTTTCGGCCCGCATATAACCGTCCCAAACCGTTAAAGCTTGTTGCGCCTCCCGTAATTCCCGGTCTAGGTCGGCTACAGCCTGCAATTCGCGCAACCCCAGTTCCCGGTAAAAATCCAAGGCGGCGCTGCGGCTATCGAGTTGAATGGCCAGCATGTCCCGCTCGGTAAACACTTTATCTTCACCCAGCAATTCCGCGATACGATAAGCGCGGTAGCTCAGGGCCCAGTTGTGCCCGATCACATAGGGATAGCCGCTACCGAGGGTGCGGTTGTTGGCGGTCGCGATAAAGCCCTCAGGCGGATCGTACAATCGCGGCAATTCTTCCGGCGGAATGAATCCCTGCCAGCTCACCGTTCCGTCGGCCCAAGCGCGGACCTGTAGGCCATCGAAACCGACGCGTTTAGGAAAGCGCCCCATATAGGTCCAACCGATGTGACCTTCGTCATCGGCAAACACCACGTTCTGCGGCGGACCGCCGGCTCGATTGATGAGCGCCATCGCGTGCTTAACGTCTTGTGCGGCATCGAGATCGATCAAGCCCAAATCCACGCCGCCCCGCTCCAGCGCCGTCCATTTAATCGCGACCGGCTTGCCTAATAGCGGCTGATCGGAAACCGGGCCCCAAATCGTGTCTTGCAGCGTCAACTCAATATCGCTGCCGCCTTTGACTTTGATGGTTTCGTTATGACTGTCGAACGGCCGCCAACCTTGCGGGGTACGGTAAGCACCCGGATGTTCGGGATCTGTTTCCAAAGCAATCAGATCCAACAAGTCGGCGGTAACGTTGGTGAAGCCCCAAGCCACGTGCCGGTTAGCTCCGACGATGACGCCGGGCACGCCGGGCAAGGTCACTCCGTACACCTGCCGATCTTGATAGCGCAAATCGGCGCGGTACCAGATGTTCGGCACGCCCAGAGTCAAATGCATGTCGTTGGCGACTATCGCCCGTCCGTCGGCCGTTTTACTGCCGGCTACGGCCCAGTTGTTGGAGCCGGCTACGACATTTTCCAGATCGACGCCTGCTTGCGCGAATTGCACGAACGCTTCCGGTAAAGCGACCAACGCCGCTATCGGCACGGATTGGCTAGCGCGGCGCGGCGCGGCTCCTCCGACCAAAACCGTGGCGTAAAGATCCGTGTCCGGCGTCAGGAAGCTAACCAAGTCTGCCGGCATTGCGCGCTGCATGACGCTGACCATGCGCTCGTCCTGCTCTTGACCGTTGAGCGTCTGAAACATCGCCAAAATCACCAAAATGCTATCCGCCGCTTGCCAAGGTTCCGGACGAAACCGCAACGCCAAAAACTCCGGCGGCAATACGCCGGTTTGCTGCAGATAAGCGTTAACCCCTTCGGCATAGGCCGATAAGCCGCGCCGCTGCGCATCGGGTAAATCGGCAACGATTTGCCGGGCCGTCCGTGAAAATTGGTAAACCCTTTGCTTGCGGTCGATAGACACAGCCGGCGCGCCGAACAATTCTGCCAAACGCCCGGCCGCTTTCCTACGCATCAGTTCCATTTGAAATAACCGGTCGCGCGCATGCCAATAGCCCAAAGTGCGGAATGCATCTTCGCGATCGGCGGCGCTGATATAGGGCACGCCCAATTGATCGCTACGCACCTCGGCTGCTGCACGCATTCCCGGCAATCGCGCCTGCCCGGCGCGTTCGGGTATGGAAGCCGCCAACAAGCCATAGGCCGCCGCGGTAACGAAAACAACGGCAGTCAGACTGACTAACAAGACATTACGCATCATGAGTGCTTAGTTGAAACCGGAGAAAAGCAAAACGCTAGCGAACCCATACGTCTAAAAATCGGTTGCGGCGCGTAAACAAAACAGCCTGCCGAAACGTGAGCGTTTGATACGCGCTCAACCATCGTTCAAGCCTTTTAAATTCCGTTCGCTTGTCGACCGGGCTCAGGGCAAACCGGCCCAGGGAGGCTTAACGGATTGTTCTCGGGCATGAACGGATCGCAAGCAGTTTGTTCCTGCCGCACGCCGATTAAGCGCTGCAACACCATCATTAACTGATCTACATCGAACGGCTTGATTAAATAATCGGCAAATCCGGCGTGCTCCTCGGCTATCCCCGCACCGTTCAGCGCATCGGCGGTAATCGCCACAACAGGTAGCTCGGCCGTCGCAGGATTATTTTTAATCCTGCGTAGCGCTTCGACACCGTTCATTCCCGGCAAATTGACGTCCACGAAAACCAAATCGGCCTCAAGCTGTTCCAGCTCCGTCAGCGCCGGTTCCGCGGCCTGAAAATGCCGCAGGGTAATCCCGGGTACCCTACGCAAAATATGCTGCATCAACATGGCGTTAGTCAAATTGTCTTCTATGTACACGACAGTGCCGTGTACATCCGGCAACGCTCGGGTATGCTTGGCTTCTTCCCTTTGCTCGCCGATGCCGGCGCCGTTCAAGACGGAAAAATCGGCTACCGGCAATTCTATCCAGAAGGTACTGCCTACGTCCTGTTGAGATTCGAAACCGATAGCGCCGTTCATGGCTTCCACCAACTGTTTGCAGATCACCAAGCCTATACCACTACCTTCTATAGCGCTGTTTTCTGCGCCTAAACGGTGAAACGGCGTGAACATTTCCGGCCAATACTGTTCCGCAATACCTTTTCCGCTATCTGTTACGCTGATTCGAACCGAATCGCCGCGCACCGAACAGCGCAGATTGACACTGCCGCCGGCTCGATTGTATTTGATTGCGTTAGACAACAAGTTATTCAACACCTGCCGCAAACGCGATCTATCCGCCATGACCGCCAACATGCCGGTTTGGCAGATTGCCTGCCATTCGGACAGGCCCTCGCTGTCCGGGCCTTTCGGACAAACCCCGCAGGTATTCATTGTGACCTGTTTTTCCGCCGCCATGTTGGCAAATAACGGCAAACACTCTTGGAACAAGCTACGCAACAAAACCGGGGCAATTTCCAAATCCATTTTGCCGGCCTCGATTCTGGCCAAATCTAAAATTTCGTTAACCAATTTCAGCAAATGCTGGCCGCTACGGGCGATATAGCTTAAGGATTCGGCCTGACTTTTGCTCAGCGGCTCCTCGACGTCGGTTTCCAACAGATGGCTAAAACCTATGATAGCGTTCAGCGGCGTGCGCAGTTCATGGCTGACGCTGGATAAAAACACCGACTTCGCCCGGTTGGCCGCTTCCGCGGCTTCTTTGGCCCGGGCAAGGTTTTCTTCGATGCGCTTGCGCTCGGTAACGTCCAAAATAATCCCGCTCCAAACGGCGGACTCGTCCGCTGTCGCCGGATTGGCTTGGGAAACAATCTGTATCCATTTGGCCTGCCCCGAGGCAAGTTTAATTCTGCATTCAACATTGAATACCCTGCCGTTCATTTCGGCCGCCTGCTGTTCTAGCGCCAACGACACCAAATCATCCGGGTGCAGCATTTGCAAAAACAAGCTGAAATCAGCCAACAAAGCCTCCGGCTCTAAACCCAAAATATCCCGGCAACGCGGGCCGGCATATAAAAATCGGGCGTTTCGGTGCGGGGGAAATACGTAATCGCACAACATACCCGGCACGGTTGCGGCAATGTTTCGAAACTTATGCTCACTTTTCGTAATCGCCTCCTCCATGGCTTTACGCTCGGTGATGTTATGCAAAATACAATGAATTCTCTGAAATCTGCCGCGTTCGTCGCGTTGCACCCGACAATCGATCAAAACGGTTACCGGGATGCCGTTTTGCCGTAGCAAGGTCAGTTCGTCGGAAATCGATTCTTGAATTTCCAAGGATGCAAACAAACCGGCCCAAGCCAAATTGTCGTCGTCATGCCACAAATCGCTAAAACACATGCCCAGCAGTTGTTCGCGGTTATATCCCAACAGATGCTGTAATCCGTCGTTAAAATCCACGAACTTGCCGTTGACGTCCAAAGCCTGATAAGCGACCGGAATATATTCGAACATCTGTCTGAAGCGGGTTTCGCTTTCCTGCAGCTGCCGCACCAGCTGTTTACGCTGGCTGATATCGGCTATGAAACCATGCCACAACACGTCGCCGTTTTCGGTGCGCATAGGGCTGGCCCTGCCTTCGACCCATATCTCGCCTTTCACAGGATGTTTGACGCGATATTCGTCCTGCCACACCGTCAAGCGCTCCGCGGACGTGCGAATGCCGTTTTTAACCCTTTGCACATCGTCCGGATGCATCACCTGGAAAATCGGCGACGCATCTTCGCCGACTTGGTCCGGGGGCACGCCGAAAACGTCGTAAAGTCCGATACTGGCGTAAGGAAAACAGGCGCTGCCGTCCGCACGGAGTAAATATTGGTAAATCACGCCGGGCAAATTGGCGGCCAACATTTCCTGCCGGTTATGCAAGCGGTACAAAGTACGCCGTCCGTGCTGCGCAAACGCCGCAAACCCGGCAAACAACAGCACTAAGACCGCCAAACCTATCAACCAGGGATAAACGCGACCGAAGTCTAATGCCTCGGTTTGATAAAACATGCCGCGCATATCGAAATCGGCCGGCAACATCCCCAAGCGAATGTAAACATCCGCGATGTGCCGCCAGCGGGAAACGCTGTTGTGGCCTAGCTCGATCAAATCGGCCATGATGAAAGGCCGATACTGCATAGCCTCCCACAATAAATGCTCCATGGAACGATCCGGGGCGTAACGCTGGTGTATCAATAAGGCAACTTCCTCCGGGTGCTGCATGGCATAGGCCCAGCCCTTCAAGGATGCCGCTCGAAAGGCACTCACCTGTTCGGGATGCCGGGATAGATAATCTTCCGAAGTAAATAAGGTATCGCCATAAAAGTCGATGCCGGCGTTGATGGCCCGCAGCTCCAGGTAGTCCACCCCGGCTTTATATAAGGTATAGGGTTGGTCGGGCGTGTAAGCCGACAGGCCGTCGGTACGATCGTCGATCAGATCGTGCACATCTTGACTATGCACTTGGCGCTGGTAATCCCCGGCTTTCAATCCGGAATCGCGAAAATACGCCTGAAGTTCAGCGTCGTCCGGACCTATCATCAAGCGTTTACCTGCCAGATCCGCCACAGTGCTAATGCCGCTGTCCCGCTTGACTACCAAACTAAGGGGAGAATGTTGGATGATCGGCGCCAACACCACTACCGGTTGACGTTTGCCGCGTTCCAAAATCAATTGCGAGTTACTGACGCCGAAATCGGCCAAACCGGCTACAACAGTCTCCACCGGGGGACGCTCCGGTCCGCCTTCGACTATCCGGACGTCTAAACCGGCATCACGATAAAATCCTTTTTCCAGGGCGGCGTAATACCCGGCAAATTGAAATTGATGCTTCCATTTCAATTGCAGCCTCACGGGCTCAAACCCATCCGCAGCCCAAACACCCGGCGAAATCCAAAACAATAGGCCTAAAGCCAAATACCGGTAAACCATTTATATTCCTCTGGAAATCGACGCATGTTTGCGACAGGAGCGGATCGAATGTTCGGCTATGAAAATTTGAATATAGTAAAGGTTTGCGGCAACGGACAAAAACCGCTAAATGTCCGGTTTTTCGCGGAAACGCCTTATCGCTCGTCACTTTTAGAAAATTTGTGCACCCAATAACACCATCGCCCGGCACCGGTAGGCCAACGCTTCCGTAAGATAATTTGATCGAACTTGCCGCAAGATTTCGGCAAACCCCGGCCGGTTAAGCTAGAATGTGGCCCTTTTTATTTTAATAATCATCTGACTCTTTGGAGATGTTGCGATGCGCATTATGCTGTTAGGCAGCCCCGGCTCCGGCAAAGGCACCCAAGCTCAATTCATTACCGAAAAATTTTCGATTCCGCAAATATCCACCGGCGACATGCTGCGCGCCGCGGTTCGGGAAGGCAGCCCGCTGGGCTTGGAAGCCAAAAAGGTGATGGACGCCGGCGGCCTGGTATCGGACGACATCATTTTAGGCCTGATCAAACAGCGCATCGCCCAGGCGGATTGCAAAAACGGCTTTTTGCTGGACGGATTTCCGCGCACCATCGCCCAAGCCGAAGGCCTGCAAAAATTAGGGGTCGAATTGGATTATGTCGTGGAAATTTCGGTCGACGACCAAGACATTATTCAACGCATGAGCGGGCGCCGGGTACACCCGGGTTCCGGCCGCAGCTACCACGTCGCATTCAATCCGCCCAAACAGGAAAACGTAGACGACCTGACCGGCGAACCCTTAATCCAACGTGACGACGACCAAGAAGAAACGGTGCGCAAACGTCTGAGCGTTTATCACGAACAAACCAAACCCTTGGTAAATTTCTATTCCGCCCCCGGACAAAACGCCAAATTCGCATCGATTTCGGGCGTCGGCAGCGTGCAGGAAATTACCGAAAGGCTGTTTGCCGCGTTAAGCTAATCCGTTGTCACAAACCGGCCGCAAGTCCGGCAATACAACCGGACCGACTTCGGCAGATGCTTAGTAGCTCGTTTTGAATTAGAGATCCCGTAATGGCAGGTAAAACTTTATACGACAAACTTTGGGACGACCACATCGTACACGTCGAAGACGACGGTTCGTGCTTGATCTACATCGATAGGCAATTGCTGCACGAAGTCACTTCTCCTCAGGCCTTCGACGGCCTGAGGCTGGCGGGGCGCAAGCCCTGGCGCACCTCGCGCAATCTGGCGGTGGCCGATCATAACGTGCCGACCACCGATAGAGCCAAAGGCATTGCCGACCCGATTTCTCGCCTGCAAGTGGATACGCTGGACAACAATTGCCGCGCATTCGGCATTACCGAATTCGACATGAGCGACATGCGGCAAGGCATAGTCCACGTGGTAGGTCCGGAACAAGGCGCTACCTTGCCGGGCATGACCGTGGTATGCGGGGATTCGCATACCTCCACCCACGGCGCTTCGGCCGCCTTAGCCTTCGGCATCGGCACCTCCGAAGTGGAGCATGCGCTGGCCACTCAATGCCTGGTGCAAAAAAAAGCCAAAAACATGCTGATCAAAGTCGATGGCCAAACCGGCCCCGGCGTGACAGCGAAAGACATCGTACTGGCCATCATCGGCAAAATCGGTACCGCCGGCGGTACCGGCTATACCATCGAATTCGGCGGCGCAGCGATCCGCGCCCTAAGCATGGAAGGACGTATGACAGTTTGCAACATGGCGATAGAAGCCGGCGCCCGCGCCGGACTCGTAGCCGTCGACGAGACCACCATAGATTATTACCGTGACCGGCCTTATTCGCCCAAAGGCGACGACTGGCATATGGCGGTACGCTACTGGCAAAACTTGCATTCCGACGCCGACGCCAAATTCGACAAAGTCGTCGAACTAAACGCCGCCGACATCAAACCGCAAGTAACCTGGGGTACCTCCCCGGAAATGGTAGTACCGGTCGATGCGCAGGTGCCCGATCCGGCCCAAGAACCCGACCCGGTCAAACGCGAAAGCATGCTGCGCGCGTTGCAATACATGGGCCTGCAGGCCGGGCAAAAAATCACCGACATCCGCATAGACAGAGTCTTCATCGGTTCCTGCACCAACTCGCGCATCGAAGACTTACGGGCCGCAGCCGGCGCGATCAAAGGCCGCCGCAAAGCCGACACGGTGAAACAAGTGTTGATCGTGCCCGGCTCCGGCTTGATCAAACGGCAAGCCGAAGCGGAAGGCCTGGATCAAATCTTCCTCGAAGCCGGATTCGAATGGCGGGAACCCGGCTGTTCGATGTGTCTGGCTATGAACGCCGATCGCCTGGAAGCCGGCGAACACTGCGCCTCGACCTCCAATCGCAATTTCGAGGGCAGACAGGGTTACGGCGGACGCACCCATCTGGTCAGCCCGGCCATGGCCGCCGCCGCCGCCATTGCCGGCCATTTCGTCAACGTTGCGGAGGAGTTGTAACCATGCAGGCATTTACCACCTTGACGGCCTTGGTGGCGCCATTGGATCGCGCCAACGTTGATACCGACGCCATCATCCCCAAACAGTTCTTGAAATCGATTCGTAGAGCCGGATTCGGCCCGTATCTGTTCGACGAATGGCGCTATCTGGACCGCGGCGAACCGGAAATGGATTGCAACAATCGCCCGTTGAACCCGGACTTCGTATTAAATCAACCGCAATATCAAGGCGCCCAAATATTGTTGACCCGGGAAAACTTCGGCTGCGGCTCGTCGCGCGAGCACGCACCTTGGGCGCTGGAAGACTACGGCTTCAGAGCTATCATTGCCCCAAGCTTTGCCGATATTTTTTTCAACAATTGCTTTAAGAACGGCATCTTGCCCATCGTGTTACCCGCCGAACAGGTAGATCAGTTATTCAAAGAGTTGATCGACGGCTATCGACTGACTGTCGATTTGGCGCGGAAAACCATCACCACACCCGACGGCCGGCAAATCGGCTTCGACGTGGACGACAACCGCCGTTACCGTTTATTAAACGGTTTGGACGATATAGGCCTGACGTTACAACATGCCGAGCGCATCAAAGCTTACGAGGCGGAGCGCGCCAAACGCGCACCTTGGCTGTTTCACGACGCATAACACCTTTTATATATCCAGGTAAATCAATGACGAAAAAAATCGCAGTATTGCCGGGCGACGGCATCGGCCCCGAAATCGTTGCCGAAGCGCTTAAAGTGTTGAAATTTTTAAACTCCGACATGGATCTCGGCTTAAATTTTGAAACCGCACTAGTCGGCGGCGCCGCATACGACGCGTTCGGTACGCCGCTGCCGCAGCAAACCCTGAATTTATGCAAACATTCCGACGCGGTGCTATTGGGCGCGGTCGGCGGCCCCAAATGGGAACCTCTGCCGCACGCGGTCAGGCCGGAACGCGGCCTGCTGGGCATTCGTTCCGAATTGAACCTTTTTTCGAATTTGCGCCCGGCTATCTTATACCCGCAATTGGTGGCGGCCTCCACACTGAAACCGGAAGTGGTATCCGGCTTGGACATCATGATCGTGCGCGAGCTGACCGGCGGCATCTATTTCGGTCAACCACGCGGCATTCGTTTACTGGAAAACGGCGAACAGCAGGGCTATAACACACTGGTATACAGCGAATCGGAAATCCGCCGCATCGCGCATTCCGCTTTCAAAACCGCGCAAAAACGCCAACGAAAACTGTGTTCGGTCGATAAAGCCAACGTACTGGAATGCACCGAACTGTGGCGGCAGGTGGTGACCGAAGTCGGCAAAGAATATCCCGACGTACAGCTCAGCCATATGTACGTCGACAATGCCTCCATGCAATTGGTGCGCGCGCCGAAACAATTCGACGTCATCGTCACCACCAATATGTTCGGCGATATTTTGTCGGATACGGCCGCCATGCTGACCGGCTCGATCGGCATGTTACCGTCCGCCTCTTTGGACGCCAACGGCAAAGGCATGTACGAACCGATACACGGCTCCGCGCCGGACATTGCCGGCCAAGGGATAGCCAATCCTTTGGCCACCATTTTGTCAGCCGCGATGATGCTACGCTATACCTTTAACGAAGCAGGCGCCGCAGAGCGTATCGAACAAGCCGTAAACACCGCTCTGGACGCTAATGTCAGAACCGCGGACATCTATTCCGACGGCATGAAAAAAGTTAGCACGGCGCAAATGGGCGACGCCGTCGTCACCGCCTTAGGAGGCTAATATATGTCGAAAACCTACGACGTCGCGGTTGTCGGTGCCACCGGGGCCGTTGGCGAAACCATGATCAGCATCTTGGAAGAACGCAATTTTCCGGTGGGCAATGTATATGCTCTGGCCAGCGAACGCTCCGCGGGCAAGCGCATTCCGTTCAAAGGCGGCTCGCTGGTCGTCCAGGACTTGGCGAGTTTCGATTTTTCCAAAGTGCAGATAGGCCTATTTTCCCCCGGCGCGTCGGTCTCCGCGGAATATGCGCCTAAGGCCGCCGCCGCCGGCTGCGTGGTGATAGACAACACCTCGCAATTTAGGTACGACGCCGACATTCCGCTGGTGGTCCCGGAAGTCAACCCGGAAAAAGTGGCCGAATACAAAAACCGCGGCATCATCGCCAACCCCAACTGCTCCACCATCCAAATGCTGGTGGTGTTGAAACCGATATACGACGCGGTGGGCATAGAACGCATCAACGTCGCCACCTATCAGGCCGTTTCCGGCACGGGCAAAGAGGCGATCGAAGAGCTGGCCACCCAAACCGCTAACTTGTTGAATGCCAAGCCGGTGCAGCCCAGCGTTTATCCCAAACAAATCGCCTTCAACGTGTTGCCGCAAATCGACGTGTTCATGGACAACGGCTATACCAAAGAAGAAATGAAAATGGTCTGGGAAACCCGCAAAATCATGGGCGACGACAGCATTCAGGTTAACCCGACGGCGGTCAGAGTTCCGGTGTTTTTCGGCCATTCGGAAGCCGTACACATCGAAACCAAACGTAAAATCAGCGTCGAGGAAGTCAAAGCCCTGCTCAATGCGGCTCCCGGCGTCACCGTATTGGATGAACGCGTAGCCGGCGGCTATCCGACCGCGGTAACCGAATCGGCCGGCCACGACGACGTCTACGTTGGACGCATCAGAGAAGACATATCCCATCCTATGGGTATAAACCTTTGGGTGGTTGGGGATAATGTCAGAAAAGGTGCGGCGCTTAACAGTGTGCAGATTGCCGAAGTGCTGGTAAAAAAATACATCTAAGCTAAGATTACCAAGCGTATCAAGCGCATCCAGTCGAAAGTGCCGAGGTGTAACTCTGTGAAGGAATCGAACGTAAAAGCTGTGTCCCAACTGTTGGCGATGGTATCGTTATTGGCGCCGATAACCGCACAGCCGTTAGGTATCGGAGATATAGAATTACATTCGGCACTCAACCAAAAACTGGAAGCGCAAATCAAACTTCATATCGCTTCCGGCGAAAATCCTGCCGACGTTAGCGTGCGTTTGGCGCCGCCTGAAAAATTCGATCAAGCCGGCATCCCTTGGAGTTATTTTCTTTCCAAAATCAAATTTCAACCGGTTGTTCAAGCTAACGGCGACATCGTCGTCAAAGTATCCTCGCGCGAACCGATCACCGAGCCTTTTCTGAATTTCTTGCTGGAAATCAATTGGCCGCAGGGTAGCCAATATCGCGAATACACCGTCCTGATCGATCCGCCGGCGGAATACCAACCATCGCCTCTTCCAAGCGCGATTAGTCCGGAATACCGTATCGAGCCGTTGGAAGAGCCGAGCGCGCCCAAGGCTACGCCACGCCGCAGCCGCAGTCCGATTCGCACCGCTTCGACTATTTCACCGCAAACGCCGACCGACGGAGAATACGGACCAACGCAAAGCGCGGATACCTTGTGGCACATCGCACAACAATTAGCTCAGCAACGCGAAGTCCCCACCAAGCAAATGCTGACGGCGCTGTACCGCGCCAACCCCGACGCATTCAATCACGGCAATATCAATTCGTTAAAAACCGGAGTCGTTTTAAAAATTCCCGAAACAGCGGCGATTATGCAATCCGGGCCAAAAGCCGGCGCTAAAGCAGCCGCACCGGTCAAGCCGCAACCTAGCGATGTCAAACCGTCTAAACCGCTGGAGCTTGTCGCCCCCAGCGATGCAAAAATAGCCGAGAACGCCGAAGTCGGCGCTCAAGTCAAATCCGGCGGAACCTCTACCGGCGGCAATATCAGCGGCGATAGCGGAGCCGGTGAAGCGGACGCCGGTCAAGCCGATCTACAAGCCCGTATCGACCGCCTGGAACAGCAGATCAACATGATGCAGCAATTGTTGGCGTTGAAAGACCAACAATTGGCGACGTTACAAAACCAAGGCGCGGCCGTACCCAGCCAACCCGCGCCAACGCCTGAGCCTGAGGCCAAAACACAGCCGGAAACTCCGGACGTACAGCAGGAAGTCCCGACACCGACGGCGCCTATAGAACCGGCGCAACAAACAACGCCGGCACCGCAACCGCCTCCCACAGCCGAGCCGACGCCGATTGTCCCCAAACCTGTTCCGCAACCGCGTAAACCAGTTCCTCCACCGGTACCGGAAGTGGTTGCAGAAGAAGAGGGCTTCTTTTCTTCGTCCGTATATTACCTGACAGCCGGGGGACTAGGCCTTGGCATTCTAGGTGCACTGGGCTGGCTATACCGGCGTAAACGCAAACCGGAAGGGCAACCCGATACCGAAAGCATGTTTGCCTCGGCCACCCAAATCAGAATGCCGGACGCAGACAGCGCATTATCGGTACCGGTTCTCGACATGACCTCCAGCGGCAATTACGATGTCGGCACGGTAGGGGAAAGCTCCTTCATCAGCGACTTTACTCCCAGCGATTTCGAGGCTTTCGATACCGATCAAGCCGAAGTGGACCCATTATCGGAGGCCGATGTTTATCTGGCTTACGGCCGCTACCAACAAGCGGAAGATTTGATCAAAGAAGCGATCAAAGAGCATCCTCAGAAAGACGAATTTAAGCTCAAACTGCTGGAAATCTTCTACGCCAACGAAAACCGCGAAGCCTTCGAAAATTACGCCCAAGAACTCGCCAAGGCCGGCAAACAGGCCGATAAAGGGTTTTGGAACAAAGTGACCGATATGGCTAGCGAAATCGTTCCGGACTCGCCGTTATTCGGCGGAACGGCCGCATCCGAAACGGCAACCGCCAGCCCCGCGCAGCATAGCAAAGAGACTAAAGCCTCATTCGAACCGAAATCGGAACCCGCAACGCCGGAGACTGACGCAGCAGGCGAATTGCAGTTGGACGACGACTTAAGCGAATTACGGCTGGACGAAGACGCAGCGCTGGACGACAACGGCCTGGACTTCGATTTGAGTTCGTTTTCTATCGGCGATGATGAAGCCGAGGAAGACAAACAAAATACCGCGGATACCGACATCGAATCGATAGAATTTAACTTCGACAATTTAGGTTCGGTTGCAGAGCAAAAATCTACAGGGGAAAAATCGCCGGCCGAAGAATTCGAAACTTTCGATTTCAGCTTCGATTTGGACGACAGCCTGCCCAAATCCGCCGAACAAGCCCCCGCACCGCAACCGGAAGAAACGGCGTCGGCTACCGAGGTCGAAGAACCGGACGGCTGGGATTTCCCCGAATTTGTCAGCCCGGCACAAGACAAATCCGCGACTCCGCTGACGCTAGCCTCTTCCGGCAGCAAAGAGCCGGAGAACATCGCCGCTGGCGACGCGGACGAATTCGACTTCAATTTCGACTTCGATGCCCCCGCCCTGGGCGCGGAAGAAGAAAGCGATTTCGGCTTAGGCGTTTCCGATTTAACCGATATGGATGAATTGGAAACTAAAATCGACCTCGCCAAAGCCTATATCGACATGGGCGACACCGAAGCGGCCAGAAAAATCGCGAGCGAGGTTCTGGAGAAAGGTTCGAAAGAACAAAAACAAGCGGCACAAGCTTTGCTGGACGAACTCATCTAAGGCGATAGCCAAGAATGTACCTACCCGAAGGCGCCGGATTTTTGCCCTTCGGGTATGCTCCGCAGTCTATAGGCAAAAAACCGGTCAGCCGGGCATCTTTTCGCCGAAAATCACCTAACGATCTTGAAGGGCTGGCAATCGCTCCGGCAAATGAAAGGTAGCTTGGTAGGAATGACGCCTAGCCGCAATGAGGGCCTTGCCAATCGCGGCTAGGCGTCGCTCCCACCATGACTTTCATAGTCCCTGCATTCCAAACAGCGTTGCGATTTGACAGCTATTTTCCCGGCTCCGTAGCTTCGCCGCAACGCTCCACCTCGAATACCACGCCTTTCACGTTAAGCACCTTCACCTTGCTGCCCAACGGGCAATCCGGCCCCTGCACTTTCCAAGTCGTATCGTCCACTTTGATCTTGCCTTGGCCGTTTTCGATGGCGGTAACCAAATTAAAGGTACGCCCGATATATTGCGCCCCTCGTTTATTCAGCAAGGGTTGATCGCTTTGCTGGTCCTTGGCGTGGAAATAACGGCGCCAAACCAACACTGAAGCCACCGCCAGTACCGAAAAAATCAATAACTGTATTTCAAACGATACGGCCGGCTGCATCCAGACCAGCGACCCCACCACAAAACCGGAAACCGCCAGCCACAGGAAAAAAAAGCCGGGGGCCAATAGCTCTATTGCCAAAAAACCGGTCGCCAACACCCACCAATACCAAAATTCGATTTGCGTCGCCTCCATGTCTAGCCCTTTTTATTCAAGGCTTCTTTGGCCAATTCGCCGATACCGCCCAACGCGCCGATCACGCTGGAGGCTTCCAACGGCATCAAAATAAGTTTGCTATTGTCCGCCGCCGCAACCGCTTTCAACGATTCGATATATTTTTGTGCCACAAAAAAATTGATCGCTTGCACGTCGCCCTTGGCTATCGCTTCCGACACCATCATCGTGGCCTTAGCCTCGGCTTCCGCCATCCGTTCGCGCGCCTCCGCTTCGCGAAAAGCGGCCTCTTTACGGCCTTCCGCTTCCAAGATTGCGCTTTGCTTCAAGCCTTCCGCTTTCAAAATTTCCGCCTGCCGCAAGCCTTCCGCCTCCAAAATCTGTGCGCGTTTTTCCCGCTCGGCTTTCATTTGTCTTGCCATAGAGTCGACCAAGTCCTTGGGCGGCGCGATATCTTTGATTTCTATACGGGTCACTTTGATGCCCCAAGGCGTAGTCGCGTCGTCCACCACCGCCAACAACCGGGCATTGATTTCGTCGCGCCGCGATAACAGCTCGTCCAAATCCATGGAACCCATCACGGTGCGGATATTGGTCATGACCAGATTGATGATGGCTACATCCAAGTAGTTGACCTCATAAGCCGCCTTGGCGGCATCCATGATTTGGTAAAACACCACGCCGTCTACCCTGACCATCGCATTATCCTTGGTAATCACCTCCTGAGACGGCACATCCAGCACTTGTTCCATCATATTCAAGCGCCGACCGATACGATCGATGATAGGTACGATGATATTCAACCCCGGCGTCAGGGTATTGATGTATTTACCGAAACGTTCGACCGTGTATTCCATGCCCTGAGGTACCGATTTCACGCTCATGAACACCATTAAAATGGCAAACGCAAACAATACGGTGACAAACAAACTGAACCCGCCCATAAGGCCTCCCGGATTTTTCGATTCGAAATAGTAGATATTGCAAACTGCTAACCAACTAATAATAATGCATACTTCGACAACCTGCCGGTTTAAGGGCCTAAGCATGAACACGCTAATTTACTATTCGTTCAACATCTTCATCTTGATGGCGGTTATTTTGATCGTAGGGATGATCAAACCTAAATGGATCTTTTTTTGGATGGATTCTCCGGGACGGGCGCCGGTACTGGTCATCAGCGCAGTGCTGTTCATGGTTGCCGCCACCATGTTCGGCGAAGGGAACAAAGAATTGCAACAAGAAAAAGCCAAACAGCAGCAACCGGCTAGAACGCTGAATTCGGAAGTGCCGGACTTGCATTGATGAGCTAGATACGCAGCCCGCGCACCCTATTTTTCAATGTCCGTAAATCGGCCGCATCGCTTTGCGCTTGATAGCGAATACGAATGTACAAAGCGGTAATCCGCTCGATTTGCTCCGCCAATTCCGGTTTTGCGGCTGCGGCGCGCTCGGCGAAGGCTAGCGCGCCTTCGCTGTAACCGATTTCTACGCCGGCCTTGGCCATTTTCCTGCAAAACTGCCGATAGCATTCCACGCTTCGATCCGCCGCGACGCGCGTTTTCAATAACCAAGCGGTTAACGGCAATCCGACGAGTAACAGACTCGCAAACAACCACTGCGCCAGCTTGAACGTGCTATCGATGTCCCAATCGCGAAAAAATTGCGCTTGATTTTCGCTGTTGTAATTGACCACCCAGCGTTGCCAGTTGTAATCGATGCTTTGCCATAATTGCCGGCTGCGTTTCAGCCAATCTCCGGCCGATCCTATGCTGACGGACGTAAAGCTGACTTCGCCGCTGGCGATTTGCAAATCTACGTTCACCCCTCGCTCTATGCGCTCCGGCGCCACTGCCGCGGTAGGATCCACGCGGACCCAACCTTTATCCGGCAGCCACGCCTCCGCCCATGCATGCGCATCCGCCTGCCTGACTTCCAGAAAATTGCCGACCGGATTGATTTCGCCGCCTTGATAACCGCCGACCACCCTAGCCGGAACGCCGGCAATTCTCAGCAAATACACCAAGGCGGTCGCGTAATGGCTGCAAAATCCTCGCCGGGTTTCGAACAGAAAGGTCTCGACAGGCTGATCCGGCATCAACGGCGGCGTCAGCGTGTAATAAAAATTTTCGGTGCGAAAATAGCGCAGCAGCCCATCGATCAAGTCTTGCGGACCGGCGGCCTCTTGCTGCATACCGGCGACGAAATCGCGCAGGCGCCCGGAAACCGGCTGCGGTAATTGCAAGGCTTGCCGGCGCTCTTGGTCGCTGAGCGGCAAAATCCTGTATTCCGCCCCGGACACGATGCGGTATTCGGCGCGCTCCAGCGGTTTTTCCTTGACCTGCAATTGGTAATAACGATTGCGCCTCAGCTCGGGACCGAAAGACTCAGCCATTTCCAAACCGTACACCAAATTCTGCGCTTGCGGCTCCAACAACAAGGTATATGCGTACCGATCGCCGACTATCTCCGGCGGATCGGCACGTTGATCCGCCTGCTTTACCGCGCGCCAGCCGTTGCCGTCGGTTTCGACATATACCGGTCCGCGCCAATAGCGTCGGGCGGGCGGCGGAATCGGCCCATCGAAGCGCACTCTGAACACCAAAGCGTCGGACAGGCTCAGCTCGCTGATCGAGCCCGGCTCCAATCTGTCCGTCAGACCGGACACGGCTTTGTGCTGATCCTGCAACCACATCCAACGCGGCGCTTCGACCCTGGGAAAAAACACGAACATCAGCAACGCCAGGGGTAGCGCGTGCAAGCCGATAGCAAATCCCGTTTTCAGCATCCGCCCTATCGGCAGCGTAGCCGAATGCAAGCTGAGCAAAGTCACCACCAACAGGCCGGATACCGTTAACACATACCCGGCCATCCACAAGCTTTGCTGATATAAAAACTGCGAAGCGGCCACGATGAAAGCCAGATTGACGACCAGATAAGCGTCGCGCCGACTGCGCGTTTCCAGCAACTTCAAGCCTAAAGCCACGACAAACACGGCGGTACCGGCGTCGCGCCCGAAAAAACTGCGCTGCTGACTGACCAACAGCGCAATGGCCAGCAACGTCAGCAAGGTCAGCTGCGTGCGATTCGGCAAACCGTACTGCCGATACAAGGTCACTGCCCGCCATGCCGCCAGCACGCCGAAAAACCCAAACAAGGGTAGCGGAATGTGCCAGGCGTGCGGCACGGTAATCAAGCACACCGACAGCAACAGCAAGGCCAACGCCCGCCGGTCCGGAACCGGTTCTATCGCTACGCTGCCGGCCGTCCTTGTGCTAGGAAAATTCAGGGTAATCGCCATCGGCCGGTCAACTGCGTTGTAAGGAACATAAACCGGGGGCGGACATGTGACTAAGCCTGCAAGGCTTGCCAAAAATCCTGCAGCTTAGGCCGCTCTAATACCGCTTGCGCGGCCAATACTGCGGAAACGCTGACGCCGGCCACGCCGCCGCCCGGCCGGGTCCAATGGCCTACGTGATATAAGCCCGGCACTGCGCCGCGCACGTCCGGCCGGTTGGGCCCTATTTGCTCCGGCGTTGCGGCGAAACCGTAGGCGGCGCCGTGCCGGTTCAAGGTGTAACGTTCCATGGTGCGCGGCGACCCCGATTCCACCAGCAAAATGCGGCCACCCAAGCCGGGAAATTCGCGTTCCGCCAATTCCAGCAAGCGCTGCTGGAACGCCGGTTTCGCCTCCCGCCACGAGCGCCCGACCTGGAACGGACATAAACTGGTCAGCATCATTACCTGACCGCCCGCCGGGGCGACAGACCGGTCGCTGACGCCCGGCATAGTCGCCGAAAACCAGGTCATTTCTCCGGCCAAGCTGCGGTGGTAATTCAGCTCGTGATCGTAACTCGGGAAAAAAAATGCTTCGTGGCTGAGCTGCGACGCCGGCGGCACCCTGTCGGTGGCCAGGTAACAGGCAAAAATCGACAGCGACACTTGCATGGCCGCGACCCTGTCCCGCCATGCCGCCAAGTCGTTGCCACCGGCGGACAACATCTCTGCGGTCAGCAGCGCATCGGCGTTCGAAACCACCGCATCCGCGCCGATCACTTGCCCGTTTTCCAATACGACGGCGTCGGCGCGGCCGCTTTCGCAGCATATGCGCCTGACGCCGGCATTCAGCATCACTTCGCCGCCGTGCGTTGCAATGGCACCCGCCAGCGCATTCGCGAACTGCTGAAAGCTGCCCCGGCAATAATAGCCACCCTCGTACACATAGCCGGCCATCATGACCGCCCAGTACAAAAACGACAGTCGCGACGGCGACAGCCCCAAATAAGGCCAGAGCGCCGCGCACGCGCTTTTTAAACGGGCGTCGACGAGATATTCGTCCAATACCTGTGCCAAGCTTGCGCGCCTGTAGCGAAACAAATCGGCTAAGGCTTGCGCCGGCGACCCGCTACTCTCTCGGCCTTGCGCCAGCCACTCGTCGGCCATTACCGACTGCTCCGCAATCTTGCGGCACAAGCGCAACAGCGCCAGCAAACCGGCGTGCTCCGACCCGAACCGGGAACACAGAGCGTCGACATACTCGGCTTCGCCACTATACAACCAGAACTGTCCGTCCGGATAAACCACCCGGCCATAACGCGGCACGTCGATGAACAAGCCGTCGGCGTCTATCCCGACCGCCCGGCAAATCCGGTAAATCGTACTGCCGTTGGCATACCCCCTGGCGCTGCAGCCACTGACCAAATGCACGCCGGCATCGAAGTGGAAGCCACGCCGCTTGAAACCGTGCGCATAGCCGCCGGGCCTGTCGTGGCGCTCGACCACCAACACCGACTTACCCGCTTTGGCCAACAACGCCGCGCAGCTCAAACCGCCGATCCCGGCGCCTATCACCACCACGTCGTAACGTTCTTGTTTGGATTCTGTATGGATGCCGCGCATGCCGCCGGGAGTTTTGTCCGTTGTCTTAAGGTAAGCCGTCAAGCCGGGCAAAGTAACAGATTCGGCTGACGACCTCAATTTGAGGTCTTCGAGCCCTCAGTCAGGAAAATATCACGATAGCAACAGTGAGGCACATTTGAAAAAATAACGGAATGAGCATTAAGGCCTGATCCGTCGGTACTAAATAGCGATGGGTTGGATTGCAACAATTCATTGCGGTAAGCCATTTTTTAAACGCCTTAGTGGTTATTGAGCGGGAGAATACAGAAAGCCACCCGCGTAACGATAAGTGATACCCCATAATGGATGAGTCAGCTTAAAATCCAGTCGAAACCCATCACCGAGCGCATGCTCCCTGATTTCGGCACTTCCCAATAGCAGCCAGTCCGGTATCTTCAGCTTGAAATTTCGCCACTGCCAAAAGTGCTCCAGGCTACGGTAAAGCAATTCGCCTTCGTCGACTTCGACTCGCATCCGCAAACCGAATCCAAAACCGATGTCTTCGATCAGCTCGTTGTCCGCAGCAAAACGCATACTCGAATAAAAACAATCGCTCTTGCCGTCGGCATAACTCAGCGTGCGCCGCCACTGCAAAACGCCGCCGTCGGCGCGTTTGTCGACTTCCGCCGCTACCGCCTTGCCCGGCCACAGCACCAAGCCTCCGAACAGGTGTATCGTCCAGACCCATGGAAACAAATAACCAGGATAAGTTATTTCCATCTCGCCGTGCAGCCGGCTTTTGCCGCCGTCGCTGATGTCGTAGTGCCGACGTATGCTGTCCGGGAGCAGGTACCAATCTTCACCTAAAACTTTCTGCATCAATGCTTTTGTCATGGGCTTAGCTCCAAAGTGAGTTATGAAACACCATCAACGTGGTGATGCTGATCATGCCGAAGAAAGCAGGTACCCCCAGCCACAACCAGAGTTTCGAATAATAATGGTACAGATAGGGTAACGGTTTGCCTTCCGCAAGACTTTGCACGGCAATGTCGCGCATGCGGATTTGCAACACGACTACCGGCAGCCAGCACAAACCGGTGATTAAATACAGCAGCAAAGTCCACCACAGCCAGCCGTCGTCTAACGAAGCCGGCAATTGCCCCGCTAGCAACACACCGGTAGCAGGTTGTATCAATACGGTTGGCGTCGTGAACCACCAATCTGCCAATACTACATGGCGGCTAGTCGCGGCAATCGCGGCATGCTCCCCGGTTTTATCGGCCATAACCTTATAAAACACTGTACCGCAACCTAGCCCGAATAAAACGACGGCGCTGAGGATGTGAGTCAACTTCAAGCTTAAATACATCATGGTCTTTCTCCTTCCAATACGCGGTAAACCAGCAACAAGACTAAGAACGGCAGGTTTTTCAATAAGGGCCCGAATGGATGAAATATGAACTCGGGCAAACGGCAGGCCACGACGATACTGTAGGCGAAGACGATGTAACACTGCCAAAGCAACAACGATTGAATGCGGTAACGGCACAACGTCGCGACGCCGAAAACGATGTCCATCAGCGCCAGAGCATACAAGGTCAAGGCAGCTATCCAACCTTCTATACCGGTATCGGCCAGCATACGGTAACTGAGGTCGTGCGGATAGAAAAATAGCGATGTGACGCCGCTCCACAGCCAAACCAATGCGATCACCCATCGGGCCGCCGGCCGTAAAAAATACAAGCCGGCCTGCCAGCGTTCGGCTTGGCTGGCAGGCCGTTCGAACAATCGGCTAGTAACGTTGACGGGCGGGCGACCAAGAAAATCGGTCAATACGGAAACATCCGCACTATTACCTCTAGCCAGCATCGCAATACTGTCCGGACTCAGAATGGGCTCACCTATCCAGCGCCCGAGACTTGCGGCAAGCTTTGCGTAACGTAGCGGTATGGATACCGCCGTAGCTCCCGTTTTACCCAGCCGCCGACGCAAGCCTGCCAACCAATCGGCATAGGTGATAGCTTCGGGGCCGACCAAGGCCAACGTTTTGCGGCCCGTCGTGTCTGCGTCCAAGCAACGGCCAACCGCTTCGGCGACATCATCAATATAAACGGGTTGTATGAATTGCCGTCCGCCATCGGGTAGACAGTGTATTGGTAGGGAGGCCAGCGCATAAAACAGCGCTGCGCTTTGACCGCCATCACCGTAAACCAGCGACGGTTGCAGCACGAACCAATCCAACGGCAATTGCCGCAAGGCATCGTCGGCGGTCCTCTTGCTTACATGGTAGGGCGACTCTGCTGTGCCGTCCGCTCCAAGGGCCGAAATCTGCACCGCTTTGCCGACGCCGGCCCGATCCGCCGCAGTAAACAACGCCGATGCCGCCTGGTTATGCAGGGCTTCGAAGCGTTGATTGCGGGTTTCCGCGATAATACCGACGCAGTTAACGACGGCATCTATGCCCTGTAGACGGGGCCACCACGCCGCTACGGTATCGGCTTCGTTGAAATCGACAGCAAATGTGGCGAGGCGTTCATGTCGGATAGTGAGTTGTTCAGGATTCCGGCAGCAGGCCGTTACCCGATGTCCCCGGCCGAGCAGTTCGGCCAATACCGCACGGCCGACAAAACCGCTAGCGCCGGTCAGTAAAATGTCCATGCTTTGCTCCTTAAAATCGAAAGGCAGGAGCAAGATAAGCCACGCGACGCGAGCAATCTTCCTGATTGATCATTCAGGAACAATAAATGGCCGCTACTGTTTAACAGGCTTTATTTTCAAAGCCTTATAAACATCCAAAATGATCATTTCGGAGTAAACGGCCGCAGCAAACAGGGGGCTTGATCGGTTAGCGCCGGCCGATTCAGTCGGGCTTTTTGCGGTATTGGCCCGGCGTGATGCCGGTAACGTCTTTGAAGGCGGCATAAAAATTGGATTGGGTGGCAAAGCCAACCGTCAATCCAATCGACAACACCGAAGCCTGCGGGTCGGCTAGCAATAATTGTTTGGCCGCAGCAACGCGGTGTTCGCGAATATAACGGGAAAAGCCCTGGCCGAATTCGGTGTTGATCAATTCCGATAACTGGTGAGGACTAATGGCCAAGGGCTCGGCCACAGCGGCCAGACTTATGCCCTCAAGCGTGTACAGTTTATCTTCGCTCATCAACTTATCGAGTTTCGCAAGCACCGCCGCTTTATCGATATTCTTCAATGTAGACTCGGCATAGGCCGCCTGCACCGCTTCCGACACCTCGCCGGCAAGATTCGGGAAACGCAACAAGGTCAGTGCCACGGTGAAAAACGCCAAGCCAAGCAACAGACTGTAAACGCTGATAAAACGGCCGTCGTCCAGTAGCGGACCTAGCAAACCTAATACGATTACCGCCACGGCAATCGCCAACAGGCCGGCCAACGACAGCAATTCCAGATGAAAGCGCCGCCGCTGGCCGCGTAAGCCGTAAACCGTCTTACACAGCCAAAGCAAATAGCCGCTGCCAACCGCGAAAGCCGATAGAAACGCCCAATGGTATGACAACAGCGTCAATGTAAACGGCAGCCAATGTAAAACGTCGCGCCGGCGGTAGGCTGCCACGCCACCCAGCAATTGCCGGCTGTAAAAGTAAAAGCTGGGAGCAACACCGAACAACAGCCCCAGATAAACTTTAGACAACACGGCATCCGGGCGACCGAGCAGGTATTGCAGATGCAACCACTGCAAAGCTGTCAAATCCGCTAACAGCAAAAATCCTGCCGCCTTGGCCTGGAAACTGACCGGCTCGCGTCTTTGCAAAAGATTTCCCAGCAATAACAGCGCTGCCGCACCGAACGAAAAGCCTATAGTCAGTAATGAAGCAAGTTGCATTTGAAACAGAGGCCTCGTGCCTATCAGTCGACCACCCGCCTGACTTGCGCACCGCAAGTTTGGCATTTACCGCACAAAATCACCTCATCGCCCAATGATTGGACTGAATAATCGACCATAGTCGTATTACCTCGGCATTGTCCACACCAAACCGAGGACAGAATGGCTTCCCGATTCGATTTAGGCATGGCGCGCCAGATTTTTTCAGCCGCAAACGAAAAGAGAATAGTCATGATCAGCCTTTAATACGTTCCAGCATTGCACCCAAATTAATCCTCACAGTTTTCTAACGCCTGTTCATTCCAATAGCAAACGACCTGACACCCTCTTGCTCCTAGTGGACGATCTTAGAACTAGAGGAGACCCCGGCCAATGTCATTGACCACGAAAAAGTTTAGTGCATTCGGATGCCGAGCGAATAAAGCCGGATAAAGGCATCATAGGCTCGCTACTATAAAGTTAAGGAACAAGCACCTGAGCGGATTGTCACCCAAATCACCCCGGAAAAGCGGCGGTGCGAAACTTGATTGTAAACCCAGCTTTTTTGGAGGGGTAAAGCAAAAAAAATCCGGCGCGACGGCCGGATTTGGAGGGAGGACGTTATTGCAATGAGCTGAACAGCGTTGCAATGACCATAGATTATCAGTATTTCCTAATATTAAAAATGCGTCACGTTGCCGCAGCTCGCTTGCCGCCGGGTTTTACCAATTTTGCAACAGCTGTTCCAAAGCCTGCCGGGTAAATTTGCCGGTCGCCGAGCGCGGGATGGTCGCCACCCGCTGGATTTTTCGCGGTAAGAACACATCGTCTATCCGCGCACGTAACGCGCTACGCAACTCGGCAGCCGATAAGCTGCTGACCACGAACGCCGCCAAACGCGGCTCCGTGGAACCGTCGTCAACCGAATAGAAAACCCCGTCGTCGACCCCGGCGATTTCGCACAAAATGCGATTCAAATCGCTCAGCGAAGCGCGCTTGCCGGCCACTTTCACCATATCGACATCGCGGCCTAACGCCGCAAACCGCTCGCCGTCCAAAAGTCGCAACCGGTCGGATAAAACGGCGGCCTCGGGCAAATGCCGGGCCTCCAGCCAAACCGGCCCCCGGTTCCGTTCCCGGTACAAGCGACAGCCCGGGTACAAGCGCCACGCGCGTGCGCTTAACGCCTGCCTGCAGGCGAACGACAAAGTTTCGGTACTACCGTAGATTTCCCAAACCTCCAACCCTAACGCGGCTTTAGCGGCGGCGGCTAAGGCATGCGGCAAGGTATCGGTGGCGCTCAGCACCCCGGCTAAGTTGGTCCAAGCCTGCCGGGTTTTGCTCAAGGAGCGTAAATGCGCGGGCGTCGTAAGCAATAGCGCCGGCCAAGGCGCGGCCGCCAGCGCGGCCTGCACGTCGCCCGGATAAAACGGCCGGCCGTCGTATAACAGCAAATCCGAACTCAACGGCCAAAACACCGAGGTTTCCAAACCGTACATGTGCTGCGGCGGCGTGGTCGAAATCATCACGCGCCGGCTTGCCGCCAAGCCCAACGCCGCTAGCGCCATGCGCGCCGAAGTCAGCAAGCTGAGCAAACTGTGCGGGCAAGGCTTGGGTTTACCGGTACTGCCGGAGGTAAACGCGACGACTCCGGCCCGCGCCCAGTCTATCTCGGCCGCATGAATGTTGCCGCCGCCGCCCGCTGCGGGTCGGCCTACCTCGAAACGGCAAACCCCAGCCATCTCCGGCATCTGTTCGCCGACCAAATAGGCATCGGGATAATCCTTTAAAATATCGTAAAGTACCCGTTGATGGGCGGAAGACGGCAACAGACAAATTTGCCCGCGGCTGGCTGCCGCCAACAAGCACACGCAAAACAAGTAACGGTTTTGGCACAGATTGAGCGCATGGGTTTTGGCTGGCAAGCGCTCGGCCAAAGCCGATACGTCTCGCCACAGTTGCCGGCGGCTGATCACCCGACCTTGGAACAGGGCGAACGGCCGCTCGTCCTGCATGAAAACCGTCTGCTGCGGTATTGTTGCCGACTCAATTGGCATGCGTGTGCTGGCGACCTTGGCGCGATTGCAGTCAATGAAACAAAACTTATATTTTACCCATAGACAGAGACAGACTCAGCGATGGATGCCGAAGTAATCATCATAGGCGCCGGCCCGGCCGGCAGCGTTGCCGCGCAACTATTACACCAAGCGGGCCGCAAGGTATTGGTGCTGGAAAAACACCGCTTCCCGCGTTTTTCCATCGGCGAAAGCCTGTTGCCGCAATGCATGCCGGTCCTGGAACAGGCCGGGCTGTTGGACGCCATAGTGGCCGAAGGCTTTCAATTGAAAACCGGCGCGGCCTTTTCTCACGCCGGCAAACTTAGCGAATTCGACTTTTCCGAAAAGTTCACCCCGGGCTGGGGCACGACCTTCCAAGTGCAACGCGCCCGCTTCGATCAACTGTTGGCCGACACCGCCGCCGCCAACGGCGTACCCATCCGTTACGGCCATGAGATTACCGCCGCCGATTTTTCCGAGCCGGGCTGCGCTCGCCTGAGCGGCTTGGACGATCAGGGCCGGCCTCGGCGCTGGCAAGCAGCCTGGGTACTGGACGCCAGCGGCTTCGGCAGAGTGTTGCCCAAACTGCTGAACCTGGAAACGGCTAGCGGTTTAGCACCCAGACAAGCCTTGTTCACCCATATCGAGGACCGAATCAAGGTCGCCGACTACGACCGCACCAAAATTCTGATCGCCATCCACCCGGAATGCCACGAAGTTTGGTATTGGCTGATTCCGTTCAGCAACGGCCGCAGTTCCCTTGGCGTCGTAGCGCCGGCCGGCTGGATCGAACAGCGGCCGGGCAAACCCATCGATGTGTTGCGCGGCATCGCCATGGAAGAGCCGCGCTTGGCGCAACTGCTGGCCGACGCCGGGTTCGACACCCCGGCCAACCGCATCGGCGGCTATTCCGCCAACGTCACCGCCTTGCACGGCCAAGGCTATGCGCTGCTAGGCAACGCCGGCGAGTTTTTGGACCCGGTGTTTTCCTCCGGCGTCACCATCGCGCTGAAATCGGCGGCATTGGCCGCGCCCTTGCTGCATCAACAACTCAACGGCGCGGCGGTGGATTGGCATAGCGATTACGAACGGCCGTTACGCAAAGGCATAGACGTATTTCGCGCCTTCGTCGACGCCTGGTACGACGGCCGTTTCCAGCGCCTGCTGTTCGAGCCCTACCAGTTGACCGGGATTAAATCCATGATCAGTTCCATTTTGGCCGGCTATGCCTGGGACGGCGACAACCCGATGACGCAACGCAGCGACAAGCGGCTCAGCGCCATCGCCGAACTTTGTCCGCCGCTATAGTAATGATGCGAGCGGCAGCCTACCTGCACGACGTCGGCATCGTCTCCGCGCTCGGCTGCGACAAACCGAGCGTGCTGCAGGCCTGGCTGGACGGCCGCGCCCCGCAGCCGCAAACCCTAAGCTGCGGTGAGGCGTCCATTCCCGCCATGGCCGTGCAAGCCGAATTACCGCGTATTCCGCCCCGGCTTAACCGCTACGATTGCCGCAACAACCGACTGCTGTTGGCCGCCCTAGGTCAAATCGAAGCCGTTACGACACAAGCCATTGCCCGCTACGGACCGCACCGAATCGGCATAGTGCTGGGCACCAGCACGTCGGGGATTGCCGAGGGTGAACGCGCGATCGCCGAATTGCTAGCGACGGGGATTTTTCCGGAGTCCTACCACTACAGCCGACAAGAACTGGGCGGTGCAGCCGAGTTTCTGGCCGAATATTTGCGTATCGCAGGTCCGGCCTACACCCTATCGACCACCTGCTCGTCCAGCGCCAACGCCTTATTGTCCGCCCGCCGCTTGCTCCGCCTGGGCGCATGCGATGCGGTGCTGGTAGGCGGTAGCGACAGCTTGTGCCGCACCACCTTGCAGGGATTTTCCGTACTGGCCGCCATCAGTCGCACCCGCTGCCTGCCGTTCAGCGCCAACCGGGACGGCACCGTGCTCGGCGAAGGTGCCGCTTTATTCATGATGAGCCGAGAACCCGCCCCGTTCGTATTGTCGGGAGGCGGGGCCAGCGCCGACGCCTACCACATTTCCGCACCCCGCCCGGACGGCAGCGGCGCATTGGCCGCAATGCAAGCGGCCTTGAGCGACGCCGGCCTCAGCCCGCGGCAAATCGAGTACCTAAACCTGCACGGCACCGCCACCGTCCAGAACGACGCGATGGAAGCCTTGGCGGTACACGCCTTGTTCGGTACTACGCCGCCGTGCGGCTCCAGCAAACAGGCTACCGGGCATTGCCTGGGCGCGGCCGGCGCCATCGAAGCGGCACTGTGCTGGTTGCTGTTATCCGAGTTCAATCCCGAGCGCAGGCTGCCGGCACACCGCTGGGACGGTCAAGCCGATCCAACCTTGCCGAGCTTGAACTTCGTCGCACCGGGACATCGCTGCAACCAGCCGTTACAATATTGCCTCAGTAATTCTTTTTCGTTTGGTGGCAACAATGTGTCTTTACTGCTCGGTAAGTCGGAACTTCTCTGATGCCGGATAATTTTCCGCTGGCCGATTTATTGCCGCAATCGCGCAACATGATATTGATAGACCGCTTGTTGGCGGCCGACGATCAACACGCCTTGGTGCAGCTGAGCGTGCGCGACGACGGCTTGTTTTCCGGCCCCGACCGTTGCGTCCCGGCCTGGCTGGGCTTGGAATACATGGCACAGACCATAGGCGCCTACTCCGGCTACCAGCGCCGCCGCGCCGGCCTGGAGATAGGCTTGGGATTTTTATTGGGCACCCGCCATTACCAAAGCTCGGTCGACCGCTTTCCGTGCGGCGCCGTGCTGACCGTGCGCGCGGAGAAAATCATCGAAACGGCCAACGACATGGCGGTTTTCGATTGCAAGATAGACGGCGCCGGCATCCAAGCGGCGGCCAAACTCAACGTGCTGCTACCGGAAGACTGGCAGCGCTTTATCGCTCAAAAAGCCGCATGAGCCCCAAATCGGTATTGGTTACCGGCGCCAGCCGCGGCATAGGCAAAGCCATCGCCTTGCGCCTGGCACGTGAAGGCTACGACGTGGTTGTCCATTGCCGCAGCCGGATACAAGACGCCGAACAGGTTCGCGGCGAAATCGAGATATTGGGCCAACGCAGCCGTATCCTGTGTTTCGACCTGGCCGAGCGCGAAGCCGCCAAAACCAGCTTGGAAGCCGATATGCAGACCCACGGCGCCTATTACGGCGTAGTCTGCAACGCCGGCCTGTCCCGTGATAATGCCTTCCCGGCCCTGAGCGGCGACGATTGGGACACGGTACTGCGAGGTAATCTGGACGGCTTTTATAACGTCTTGAATCCGGTGGTGATGCCAATGATCCAGCGCCGCCGGCCCGGCCGCATCGTCACCCTGTCCTCGGTATCCGGCCTGATCGGTAACCGCGGTCAAGTCAATTACAGCGCCGCCAAAGCCGGCATCATCGGCGCCAGCAAAGCGCTGGCCGTCGAACTGGCCAAGCGCAAAATCACCGTCAACTGCGTCGCACCCGGCTTGATCGAAACCGATATGCTGGAAGGCGTGCCGGTGGACGAGATCGTCAACGCCATTCCGGCCAAACGCCTGGGCAAACCGGAGGAAGTGGCTGCCTTAGTGGCCTTTTTACTGTCCGACGACGCCGCTTACATCACCCGCCAAGTGATTTCGGTCAACGGAGGTTTGTGCTGATGCGGCGGGTGGTGGTTACCGGCATGGCCGGCTTTTCGCCGATAGGCAACGACTGGGCGCAGATCCGCGACCGCCTGCAGCGCGGCGCATCCGGTATACGCTATTTACCGGACTGGGAACGTTACAACGGCTTGCTGACCCGCTTGGGCGCGCCGGTCGAAGGCTTTGAACTGCCGGCACACTACAGCCGCAAACGTACCCGCAGCATGGGGCGGGTATCGCAAATGGCCACCCGCGCCACCGAATTGGCGCTGCTGGACGCCGGCTTGTTGGACGATCCCGTGATCGGCAGCGGCCGCACCGGCGTATCCTACGGCTCGTCGGTGGGCTCCACCTCGGCCATCGCCGATTTCGGCAACATGCTGCTGCACCACGACATTGGCAACCTGAACGCCACCACCTATTTAAAAATGATGGGCCATACCACCTTGGCCAACGTGGCGGTGTTTTTTCAAGTACGCGGCCGCATGCTACCGGCCGTTAGCGCTTGCACCTCCGGCAGTCAGGCCATAGGCTTCGGCTACGAAGCGATCAAATTCGGCCAGCAAGACGTCATGCTGGCCGGCGGCGGCGAGGAATTGTGCCCGACCATGGCGGCTCTGTTCGACGCCTTGTACGCCGCCAGCACCCGCAACGACCAGCCGCAGCTGACCCCGCGCCCGTTCGACCGACGGCGCGATGGCTTGGTAATAGGCGAAGGCGCTTGCACCTTGGTGTTGGAAGAACTGCAACGCGCTATCGAACGCGGCGCAACGATACACGCCGAAGTGGTCGGCTTCGCCACCAACGCCGACGGCGCCCACGTCACCCAACCCAACGCCGACACCATGCAGGTAGTCATGCGTCAGGCATTGGCCGACGCCGGCCTGGCGCCGGCGCAAATCGGCTATGTCAGCGCCCACGGCACCGCCACCGAGCAAGGCGACATCGCCGAGAGTCAGGCCACCTTCGCGGTATTCGGCGGACAAACCCCTATCAGCACGCTGAAAGGCTATACCGGTCATACCTTGGGCGCCTGCGGCGCGCTGGAGGCTATGGTGGCGATCGAGATGCTGCGCGAAGGCTGGTTTCACGGCAATTTGAACCTGGACGACCCCGACCCGCGCTGCGCGCCGCTGGACTATCTGACCGGCAACGGCCGCGCTATCGACACCGACTACCTGATCAGCAACAATTTTGCTTTCGGCGGCATCAATACCTCGCTGGTACTGCGCCGCTGGCGCGGCTGACGGGTGCGGCCCATGGCGGCGCTCTTGCAATCAGCCACCCCCGGCGACACGCTCCGTTTCAAATTCGCTTTATTGCATTGGTGCGGCTGGCAGGCCAACCCGGCAACATCCGACGACTGCTGGCCGGAAGGCGGCCTATTGACCGGCGAGCATCCGGATCTGGAGTTTTTGCCGATAATGCAACGCCGCCGTCTGTCGCCGCTGGCCAGGGCCGCCTGCGCAAGCGCTTGGCGCTGCCGGCAAGCCTGCGGCGACATGCCGTCCATATTTTTTTCCCGCCACGGCGAAAGCCGCTATTACTTCGAGATGCTGACCGATCTGGCGCGCGGCGAAGCCCTATCGCCCAGCCGGTTCAGTTTGAGCGTGCATAACGCCATCGGCGGCTTGTACGGATTGCAATGCGCCAGCCGCCAGCCTTATCTGGCTTTAGCCGGCGGCGGGGACGACGTGTTTGCCGGCTTGGTCGAAGCGGCCGGGCTGTTGCTGGAAGTTCCTCGGGTATTGCTGGTCGCTTACGATCAAGCCTTGCCGGAGGTGTATCTAACCCATATTCACGGTCCGGAACAGACTTGGGCCTTGGCCATGGTCTTGGCCAACCCCGGCGCGTCCGGTTCTGCCTTAGAGCTGTGCCGCACGCCGGACAGAAGCCGGCCGCCGTCGCCGGACGCCGGTTATGCCCTGCTGCAAGCCGCCTGCAGCGGGCAACTGAACGGCAGCGTTGCCACCCGGCGCGCACTGTGGCAGTGGAGATTAACTCTTGGCTAACCGCCTGAATTACTTGTGGCGCTTGTTCGCTACCGGCCTGAGCTTCTTTTTGTTCGGCGCGGTCGGCGTCCTGCTGTGGGGTGGTGTATTCCCGCTGCTGGCGCCGTTACTGGGCCGCAACCAAATCCGAACCCAACGCTCGCGCCGCCTGATGCAGCAGGTTTTTCGCCTATACATGAATTTCATGCGAACCGTCGGCATATTGGATTACCGGGTCAGCGATCCGGAAATTTTGAACCGATCCGGTCAAATCGTCGTGGCCAACCACCCCTGCCTGCTGGACATCGTGTTTTTGATTTCGCAAATCCGCAACGCCAGTTGCATCGTCAAACCGGCGTTAATCAAAAACCCGTTCATGCGCATTCCGATCCGGGCCATGGGCTATATCTACGCCGAAGACCCGGAAACCTTGCTGGAGCGCTGCGCCGAAGAATTGCACGGCGGCAGCGTGCTGATCGTATTTCCCGAAGGCACGCGCACCACGCCGGGACTGGCCATCAAATTCCAACGCGGCGCCGCGGCAATCGCTTTGCACGCCCAAGCCCCGTTATTGCCGGTGTTATTGGGCTGTCGCCCAACCACCCTGACCAAGCAGGAGCGGTGGTATCAAATCCCACAAAAGAAGTTTACTTTAAGCCTGATTGTAGGTGATCATATCCGGCTCAGCCCGATTTCCGGCAGCGACAATCGCTCGTTAGCAGCCAGACGCGTCACCCGGCAATTGGAAACCTATTTTACCGACCGGCTGGCCGACCATGGACTCACTCGAAGCCGAGCTTAAACAATTAATCATCGATATTTTCGAACTGGACGCCTTGAGCCCGCAAGACATCGGCAGCGAAGCGCCGTTGTTCGGCGAAGGCTTGGGCCTGGATTCCATAGACGCACTGGAACTGGGTGTGGCATTGAAGAAAAAATACTGCATAGACCTCGATGTGCACACGCCCGCCGCCTCGCTGGCCCGGCATTTCGCCTCGGTACACACTCTGGCCGCCTTCGTCGTATCGCAACAACACGCTACCCACTTATGAACACCCAAGACGAAATTTTGGCCACGTTAAAGCAAATCATGTCGGAGATCTTCGAGCTGGCGCCGGAAGACATCGTCCTTAGCGCCGACTTGGGCAAAGACTTGGACATAGACAGCATAGACGCGGTCGACCTGATGGTGAGGCTGCGGGAAATTACCGGCAAACGCATCAACCCGGAAGATTTCAAAAACGCCCGCACCGTGCAAGACGTGGTCGAGACCGTACACCGGGTCGTCGTCGGCTGATGATAGATGGAGCGAGAAGCCGCATACCGCTGGCCTACGGCCGTTTTGAACGGCTTGTTTTGGCTGGTCACGCTAAGTTACCCGTTTCTGTTGTGGCTGTTGCTGGATAGCTTTCAACCGCGCGGCATCGCTTTAGGTTTAGCCGGCCTTGGCCTGCTGCGTCTGGCCCGGCAAGGTAAAACCCGAAAGCAAAGTCAAAGTCCCGCCAACCGTTTGGTGCTACCTGCCGCCATAGTATTTCTGTTATTCGGCGCATTCATGAACGACAGACTATGGCTGCTAAGCTATCCGGTCGCCGTCAGCCTGAGTTTCGCCGCCGTATTCGCGCACAGCTTGTACCAGCCGCCCACTGTGGTCGAACGGCTGGCCCGACTGGAGTATCCGAATTTGCCGCCGCACGGCATTGCTTATACCCGCCGGGTGACCCAAGTCTGGACCTTGTTTTTTTGCCTGAACGCAGTGATTTCGCTGCTTACCGCTTTACACGGCGATGCCGCGCTGTGGAGCCTTTATAATGGCTGCATCTTTTATGTGTTAATGGGTATCCTGATGGGCGTGGAAATGCTGATCCGCCGTAAAGTAAAGGCCAGCTTTTGAATCACCAAAATCAAGCCGAACCGGCGGCTGTATTATTACCCGAAGTCATAGGCAAGGCCGCGATTGAAAGCGGCGTGGAATTGAGCCTTTGCATTCCACCGCAGTTAGTTTATTTCGACGGCCATTTCGACGCCATCGCCATCGTTCCGGGCGTGGTACAAATCCACTGGGCCATGCACTACGGACAAGTCTATTTGCCGCTTGCCGGCCGCTTCGCCCGCATGGAGGCAATAAAATTCAAGGAGCTGTTGTTACCCGGACAAGCGTTGCAACTGCGTTTGCGTTATAACGCAGCTCAGCAAAAACTGGAATTTCGTTACGCCGCCGCCGATACCGAATTCAGTTCGGGCCGGATCTATCTTTACGCCGACCATGTTTAAACCTTGTTTTCTGATCCCGGTGTATAACCACGAAGGCCCGCTGCCGGCCATCGTCCGGCAGTTGGCGCGGTTCGACTTGCCCTGCATCTTGGTGGACGACGGCAGCGCAACCGGCTGCGCCGAAACGATACAGCATCTGGCGCAGCAATATCCTTGGGTCTGCACGATTCGGTTGCCGCATAATCTGGGCAAGGGCGGCGCGGTGAAAGCCGGCTTGCGCCACGCCGAACGGCAAGGCTACAGCCACGCCCTGCAAATCGACGCCGACGGCCAACACGACCTGCAAGACGTTCCGCAATTTTTGGCCACTGCCCAAGCCAACCCGGCCGCCATGGTGCTGGGCCGTCCACTATTCGACGCCAGCATCCCCAAAGCGCGTTATTACGGCCGCTACCTGACCCACGCTTGGGTTTACATCAACACCTTGTCGTTGGACATTGCCGACGCCATGTGCGGTTACCGGGTTTATCCTTTGGCGGCGACGGCCGAACTACTGCGCAATGCCGCGCTGGAAAACCGCATGGCTTTCGATATCGAAATTCTGGTAAGGCTTTACTGGCAGGGCGTCCCGGTGCTGTCTATTCCCACTAAAGTCGGCTATCCGGCCGACGGCGTCTCGCATTTTCGCGGTTTGGAAGACAATCTGCGCATCAGCCGAACCCACGCCAAACTGTTCTTCGGCATGCTATACCGCTTGCCTAACTTGCTGGCGAGGCATTTTCGATGACGGAAACCGGCCATTGGGCGGCGATGCAGGAAACCAGCGTTATCTGGGGCATCAAAACGTTGGTGTGGATTTACCGGCGGTTCGGCCGTCACGCGTTCCGGCTGATATTGCGGCCGGTGGTCAGCTACTATTTTTTGACCGGCCGGGTAGCCCGGCAAGCTTCGCTGGAGTATCTGCAACAGCTTGCCGCCTACTTTCCGGATTTGGGACTCAGGCCCGGCTGGCGCTTGAGTTACCGGCACTTCGTCGGTTTCGGCGAAACCCTGCTGGATAAAATCGTCGCCTGGATGGGCTTGATCGACCCGGCCTCGGTCGACTTTCCCAACCGGCCTGTACTGTTGGAGATGATTGCACAAAAGCGTGGCGCCCTGCTGCTCAGCGGCCATATCGGCAACCTGGAAATTTGCCAGGCGGTCGCTCACCAGCGCGGTCAAATCCGCCTCAACATATTGGTACATACCCGGCACGCGGAGAAATTCAACCGCTTACTGGGCGCCAGCGGCAGCAACACCATCAAATTGATTCAGGTGACCGAACTGAATCCGGCGGTCGCCATCGACTTGCAAAGCAAAATCGAAGCCGGTGAATTCGTAGTGATGGTCGGCGACCGGATTCCGGTCAGCGGCGTACGCACCGTGACCGCGGATTTTTTGGGCCGGCCGGCCGAATTCCCGCAAGGCCCGTATTTATTGGCATCGCTGCTACGCTGCCCGGTGTTCACCTTGTTTTGCTACCGTACCGAGGGCAGGTTTCAAATTCGCTTGCAACCCTTCTCAGAGCCTATCCGCATTCCTCGCAATCCTGAGCAACGCGAACAGCACTTGCAGCAACTGGCCCGTCGCTACGCCGAACGACTGGAACAACACTGCCACGCGGCGCCCCTGCAATGGTTTAATTTTTATCCGTATTGGGGCAAGCGACCCACCCTGGAAAAATAGCCATGATCAGCGCCGAAGTGGAAGTTATCGTACCGTTTTTCGACATCGACATCCTCGGCATCGCCTGGCACGGCCATTACTGCAAATATTTGGAGCTCGCCCGCTGCGCCTTGCTGGACAAAATCGACTACGGCTATATGACCATGCGCCAAACCGGTTACGTCTGGCCCATCGTCGATTTGCAATTGCGTTACGTCAAACCGGCCCGCTTCGAACAAAAGCTTACAGTCCGCGCCGAACTGGTGGAATGGGAATACCGGATGAAAATCAAATACCGCATCAGCGACGCTCATTCCGGCGAAATACTGGCCAAAGCCCAAACCATACAAGCCGCGGTTAACAGCGACACCGGGGAAATGTGCTACGCCTCGCCGCCGATTTTCTTGCACAAGTTGGGTTTGGGCGAAGCGCCTGAGCAATAACCCGGCCGAATCCGCCGACCCAACGTTGCCGTTTTTTTATGACGCCTTGGCGGCTGACTGCTCCGGCAGGCAATAGTGCACACATGGATATTTGCGTGAGACGCCGATAGAACCACGGCATGCGCCTTCGATCATTCAAGATCGCCGAGCGATGCAAAAGTCGCCTAACGACTAAGTTAATCAATAAGATAGAGCATTCAGGTTTTTTCGAATAATTGTTGGTTAACCAAGCGAGTCGTTGTATAACTGTACCGCTTACACAGTCATTGACCAGCATTTCTCCACCCGTGTCGCTTTGACCCTGTTAGCCAAATTGATCGATTTTTAGAGTGTTGAATAGTGGTTTATGTTACGCAGCACAAGCTCATAATGGCTAAAGCTTTCCTTCTATCGATGTGCTTCACGCTGTTGGCCGCCTGCCGAGAGTCCCCGCCGCAAAACCCGGGGCTGATAAGAAAAATCACCGTTGCCTTCACCAATCAACCGGAATCGGCGCTGATGCATGTCGCGTTGGCTCAAGGTTTTTTTACCGAGGAGGGATTGGAAGTGCTGCCTCAACTGCATAGTTTCGGCAAAACGGCCTTGCAAGCGGTGCTTGAGAATAAAGCCGATTTCGCAACCGTTGCCGAAACGCCGCTGATGTTCAGCATATTGCGCGGCGAACGGGTCGCCGTAATTGCCAATATCGTCACCAGTTCAAGTAATCATGCCATTGTGGCCAGACGAGATGCCGGCATTACCAAACTCACGGACTTAAAAGGAAAGCGCGTCGGCTACACCCCCGGCACGACATCCGAGTTTTTTCTGGATTCCATTTTGACGGCATCCGGCCTGACCAGACCGGAAATCGAGGCGGTTGCCATCCATCCTCAAGACATGCTGCAGAGTATCGAACTCCGGCAGGTCGATGCGGTTTGCACCTGGAACTACCCGCTGACACAAATTCAACGGCAATTAGGTTCCGATGTGACGGTTTTTTACGACCGGGACATCTACACCGAAACGTTTAATATCGCCGCACAACAAGCGTTTATCGAAAAAAACGCCGATACGATCAAGCGCTTTCTACGCGCCTTGCTCAAGGCCGAAACCTTTGTTGCCGAACACGCGGATAAGGCCCAAATCATTATGGCTAGAGCTACACGGTTGGAATGGAGTCTGATCAAGAATGTTTGGGCTGATTTCAATTATGCTGTGACACTCGATCAAACGCTGCTGATTACCTTGGAAGACGAAACCCGCTGGGCCATGAAAAACCGGCTGACCGATCGAACCGCCATGCCCGACTACCAACAACACATTCATTTCGATAGCCTATCGGCTATCAAACCGTCCGCCGTAACTATCTACCGCTAGGCTTTCATGCGGATCATCAAACGGTTAAAAATTCTGTCTGCGTCTACGATCGTCGCAGTGATTCTATTGCTGCCAATCCTGTTCTGGACCATGGCGCATTACCAGCGGCAAAAAAACGACTACATGCTGGTCGATAATCTGGTGCGCAGTTTCTTCGAATTAACCGTATTTCGGGATCAATATCTCTTATATCGAGAAGAGCGGGCGCAGAGGGATTGGGACAAGCACAAGGATAATGTTGCGCAACTGATAGAGCGGGTCATTGCACAACACACTCACGCAGACGATAAGCCTGAATTGAACAAGCTGCGCGGGAGTTTCGAGCAATCCACAGACATTTTTCAGCGCATTGTCAACAACAGCGAGTCATTGAATCAAGTCACGGACAAACAAGGCGTTTATGCGGAGTTAGACAAACGACTGGTCAGTCAGCTACTGCTACGGATATCCGAGAGCCTTAATCTGGCTACGACTTTGCTGGATGTCAGTACCCATAGGGTGGAGAAAAGTTATCAATATTTAGTCGGCATTGTCAGTCTATTTGCATTTCTGTTGGCACTGGCCACCATTTTGAACTCGATGCAGCTGAGCAGGCTGATTAAAAAACGCTTATTACCTTTACATCAAGGAGCCAAGCGGATTGCCGAGGGCAATCTTGATTATCGGATTGACTGCGTCGGTACGGATGAATTTAGCGAACTCGCCGCCGCTATCAATCAGATGACGGCCCGGCTGCAAAATTTTACCGGCCAGCTTCAGGCGGAAGTCTTGGAACGCGAACGGGTCGCGCAACAAAGAGAGCAGTATTTTCGATTTTTCCGGCTCACCCGGGAGCCGATGTGCATTGCCGACCCGCAAGGTTGTTTCAAGCAAGTCAATCCGGCCTTTGTTTTATTGACGGGCTTTGGCGAATCCGAATTGTTGGCCAAACCGTTTCTGGACTTTGTCTTTGCGGACGACAGGCAAAAAACCGCAGAGGAAATGGCGCGGCAGATATTGGGTCATGAGTCGCTTGCCTTTGAAAACCGTTACGTTTGCAAAGACGGCAGGCTGATACATTTGTCTTGGACAGCTTATTTCGACCAAAACGACGGCGCGACATATGCCACTGCACGCGACATTACCGAGCGCAAACAGGCGGAAATCCAACTGGCCGAAAGCGAATTTCGCTGGAAATTCGCCATCGAAGGTTCCGGCGACGGCGTTTGGGACTGGAACATCGCCACCAATGAGGTGAACTTTTCCCGGCGTTACAAGGAAATGCTGGGTTACGGCGACGACGACCTGCTCGCCGTTAAACAAGAATGGGAAGATCGGCTTCATCCCGACGATAGGGCCGGCGTCACGGCAACCCTTCAGGATTACCTGACGGGCAAGACCCCGCTTTATTCGGTAGAGTTTAGGATGAGATGCAAGGATGGCAGTTATAAATACATTCTTGCCCGCGGCATGGTAGTGAGCCGCAATATTGACGGCAACCCGGTGCGGATGATCGGCACTCACACCGATATCACCGAGCACAAGCAGGTCGAGCAAAAGCTACAACTTGCCGCCAGCGTATTTACCCATGCGCGCGAAGGCATCATGATTACCGGAACCGATGGAACCATCATTGACGTCAATGACGCTTTCAGCCTGATAACCGGCTATAGCCGCGAGGAAGCCATCGGCCGATTCCCTCACTTTCTCCATTCCGGATGTCACGATCCAAGTTTTTACGCCAATTTGTGGCAGCAATTGCTTGAGAAGGGCCACTGGTACGGGGAAATATGGAATCGCCGTAAAACCGGCGAGATCTATGCCCAAATGGAATCCATCAGCTCGATACGCGACGCGGCAGGCAATGTTAGCCAATATGTGTCGTTATTCTCCGACATTACAACACTCAAGGAGCACGAGAAGCGACTGGAACATATCGCACACTTCGACGCGCTCACCAACCTGCCCAATCGCATTCTGCTGGCGGATCGATTGCGCCAAGCGATTGTGCAGGCGCAACGCAATGGCGATAAATTGGCGATAGCCTACCTTGATCTGGATGGTTTTAAAGCCATCAACGACACTTACGGACACGAAGCCGGCGACCATTTGTTGGTGTCTGTCTCCGCCAGAATGAAACAAGCACTGCGTGAAGGCGACACCTTATCCAGAATCGGCGGCGACGAATTCGTCGCCGTATTGCCGGAGCTGGCCGATATGGAATCGAGTACGCCGATATTAAACCGCTTGTTGATAGCGGCTGCCGAGCCGACAGCGTGCGGTGATTTGGTATTCAATGTTTCGGCCAGCTTGGGGGTAACTTTTTATCCACAGGAGGAAGAAGTTGACGCCGATCAATTGTTGCGTCAGGCCGATCAGGCCATGTATCAAGCAAAACTATCCGGCAAAAACTGTCTCCATACGTTTGATGCCTATCAGGACAGTTACATTCGCAATCGCCACGAATCCTTGAACCGCATAAGTCAGGCCATGCTCGCGCGCGAATTTGTACTGTTTTACCAACCCAAGGTAAATTTGCGCACTGGAGCATTAGTCGGTGCGGAGGCGTTAATACGCTGGAATCACCCGGAAACCGGCCTGTTGCTGCCCGGTGAATTTCTGCCGGTCATCGAGGATCATCCGCTCGCTGTCGAAATCGGCGAATGGGTGATAGATACCGTCCTAACCCAACTTCAGATCTGGCACAAAGCCGGGCTGAAAATTCCGGTGAGCGTCAACATCGGCGCACGCCAATTACAACAAAAGGACTTTGTCGAACGCCTACGACAGTTGCTTGCAGCCCATCCATCGATAGGTGCCGATTGCCTGGAGCTCGAGGTGCTGGAAACCAGTGCGCTCGAAGACATAAACCATGTATCCAATGTTATTTATGCGTGTAAAGAACTGGGGGTAGCATTTGCCCTGGATGATTTCGGCACCGGATACTCGTCTTTGACTTATCTGAAACGTTTGCCGGTAACCACGCTAAAAATAGATCGGAGCTTCGTGAGCGACATGCTTGACGACCCGGACGATCAATCGATTCTGAATGGCGTCATTAATCTGGCCGCCGCTTTTGGCAAACAGGTGGTTGCCGAAGGCGTTGAAAGCGAGAAACACGGGGAATTGTTGCTGCAGCTCGGCTGCGAATTGGCGCAGGGGTACGGCATAGCCCGCCCTATGCCTGCCGAGCAAATGCTCGATTGGCACATGCATTGGAGCGAGCAGCCGTACTATTCGCTCCCAAATCGCATATCGTGCTGAATATTTGATCGCAAGGATACTTCAGTAGGCCTCTATCGGCGGCGCCTTACCCCAAACCTTCCTACCAGAATGCGCCGCCTCACTCTATCTCGCCATACCTGTTTATCAAGATTTGTTGCGTGTATCATGCACGGCTTGCCGCTTTGCGGTTTGTCCGAGTACATATCCGCACGGCCTCGCCCATCACGACCCGGAGCTTGTCGATGACTAAACGCCGTTTTCTATTCGCGCTGCTAGGCGCCGCCCTGTCGGTTGCCGGCTGCAATAAATCCTTGAAACCCGAACAAATGCCGGCCGAGGTACAAACCGGCGAGGTGTACTACACCCAGTTCAGTTTGTTCGAGGAGAAGAATACCTACCGCACCACCAATTACCGCAAAGGCGTGTTAGTGCCGATCAACACCGAAATCGTGCTGGAAGCCATGAGCAGCGGCGACGCTAAAATCCGCCTGCTCGGCACCGGGCAAATCTTGACCATCGAAAACGTGCCCAAATACAGCAAAGATGCCATGCCGGAGGCGTTCAAGAAAATCGCCGCCCCGAGCAAAGTGGATTTAAGCCGTTTCAATGCCGCCGAACAAGCCGCGATCAGGACAGGCAAAGCCATCACCGGCATGAGCCGCGAGGCGGTGCTGGCCGCCATCGGCCACCCGCCGCAACACGAAACCCCGTCACTGGCCGCCGACAACTGGACGTATTGGACCAACCGCTTCGACCGTTTCGTGGTCCGCTTCAACAACGGCAAGGTGGCCGAGATTGTCAACTGATGGTTTTTTTGTCGCTGCAACGGCGACCGTCGCAGCGCCCCCCGACTCACTCGGCAAGCCATGGGCTCGCCGTAGCCGCCGATCCTGCTGCTTGCCTGCCTGAATGCTGATCCAGTTCGAGCCGGCTAACGCCCAAGACAAGAATTTCTTTTGGAATTTGCACGTGTTATCGTTTAAAGAAGTGTTTTTGTCGCAATTCGGCGGTTGGGACCCTGCGGATCAATACCGTTATTTCGAACAAAAATGGGCGAGCGGGGACTTTAGAAAAATTCTTGCCAACCGGCGCATCGTCGGCGGCATCGCGCTCAAAGATTACCCCGACCACCTCGAGTTGACCGAAATCCAAATTCACCCGATGTTTCAAAACCAAGGCCTGGGCAGTTGCATCATTAGCGATTTGATCGATAAAGCCGGCGCAGCCGGCAAACCCTTGCGGCTGCACGTATTTTTGCACAGCCAAGCCTTTCGCTTGTACCAGCGGCTAGGCTTCAAAATCATCAGCCAAGATCACTACCAATATCACATGGAATATGCGCCGCCCGCTCGGGATTAGACGCAGCCGGTATTGTTCGCCGATATTAAATTCCGAATTTCCTGATTGCACGGCGCCCGGCGGCCTAATTCCACGCCATTTTGTGTGATATTGCCGCTGAAGTACGGTAGGATGAAAGCCGATACATTGCCGCCGTCTTAACCGCTCGCGACGCCTGCGCCGCTGCAAGGAACTCCATGACCAGCCCAATAAGCGATTACTTCGATTACCGTTTGGACGACAACGGCGCACCGTATTTGGCGGTGTCGATTCGCGGCATCATGCTATTGCGCCTGCCGGCCACCAACAAAGGCACCGCATTTACCATCGAGGAACGCATAGCGCTGGGCCTGGACGGCATGCTGCCGCCGGAGGTCACCGATTTGGAGCGTCAACTGCAACGGCTTTACGCCAACTACCAAAAGCAGCCCGAGGACTTGTCCAAATACCAGTATTTGCGCGCCTTGCAGGAACGCTCGGAAGTCGCGTTCTACGCCTTGTTGGAGCGCCATTTGGAAGCGATGGTACCCATCGTCTACACCCCTACCATCGGTCTGGCGGTACAGCAATTCAGCGCCTCTTTCACCACCGCCCGCGGCCTGACCGTATCCGCCGAGAACGTCGGCCGCATCGAGCAAATCCTGCACAACTACCCGTGGCAGGACATCCGCATGCTGGTCGTCACCGATTCGTCGGCGATACTCGGCATCGGCGACCAAGGCATGGGCGGCTTGGCGATCTGCATCGGCAAGTTGGCGCTATATACCGCCGGCGGCGGCTTGTGCCCGTTTCAAACCCTGCCGGTCAATCTGGACGTCGGCACCAACAGCGAAGAATTATTGAACGCGCCCGACTATCTGGGTACTCGCAACAAGCGCCTGAGCGGCGAAGCCTATCTGCAAGTGGTAGACCGCTTCGTCGCCGCGGTGCGGCAACAATGGCCGAAAGCCGTGATCCAATGGGAGGACTTCGCGAAAAACGTGGCTTTCGAAGTGTTGGAACGCTACCGGGATTCCATACCCTGCATCAACGACGACATCCAAGGTACCGGCGCGGTGGCGCTGGCCGGCTTGATCAATGCCTGCCGTAAAAAAGGCGAAACCCTGGGCGAGCAAACCGTCGTAATCGCCGGCGCCGGCGCCGGCGGCATAGGCGTGGCCAGCGTGATAAGAGACGGCTTGATCCGCGCCGGCTTATCCGAAGCCGACGCCAAGCGCAAAATCTACGTGATCGACGCCCACGGCCTAGTCGCCACTAACGCCCCGCACGACGCCTACAAACTGCCGCTGGCGCGCAGCCCCGCCTGCTTCCAGGATTGGGGCATGGGGGAGCGCAACCCCAGCTTACTGGATGTGGTCCGCCACGCCAAACCCAGCGTGCTGATCGGCTTATCCGGGGTAGCCGGCTTGTTCGACGAAACCCTCATCCGGACGATGGCTAAACATCACCAGCAACCAATCGTATTCCCGCTGTCCAACCCCAACGCCAATTGCGAGGCTACGCCGGCCGACATTTTTGGCTGGACCGACGGCCGAGCCATCGTCGCCACCGGCAGCCCGTTCGGCGAGGTCGAATGGCAGGGACAGCCCCGTCCGGTCGGCCAAGGCAACAACGCCTTCATCTTTCCCGGTCTGGGTTTCGCCGCGGTATTGGGCGAATGCCGGCGCATCAGCGACGCCATGGTGCTGGAATCCGCCTACGCGCTGGCCGACTACACCGCCGAACATTGGTTGGAGCAAGGCCTAATCTACCCGCCCATCGCCGATTTGCGCGAAGTCAGCCTACTGGTTGCGGAACGGGTACTGGCGCAAGCCTTGGCCGACGGCTCGGCAACCCGCAGCGATTTAGCCGAACTGGACTTGGCCGCCTTCATCCGCGCCCAACAATGGCAAGCCCAATACCTGCCGTTCAAATATCGGCCAGCCGCAACCCCCTAACTCGATTACGCCCAAGCCTACTTTGCCGGCGTAAGTTGACTAATGATTGACCGGGCACTCAAGAGCTGCACTGCGATGCATGGGCGAAACCGCACAAAATCGGCTGGTGCATCCCAGGCTTGAACGCGTTCCACATGCCCTTGGATACTCGGCTTGATCGCCCGCTGTAGCACCGAACTGCAAACATTAACCCGATGCGCCCCATGTAACCCCAGTTGCGATTTAGCGCCCAATCTGATTCAATCGCCCCAATTCGATCATCGCCTTACTACCCGGCTGATATACAGTTATGGAAACCGCATATCAATCAATAAACTACCGAGAGATGAACCAATCCCGGTTGCTATACGGAAACTGTTTAATTACTTGTTGGGCGTCACAATAGCTCGCACCCATGGCCGGCTTTAAACATCACACCTACTTCCCAAAGGCGCGCGACATTCAGCGCTACCTTTTCCCTTTTGTTTGCTTCGGCTGCCGCAAGTCGTTCCGAAAGCCTCACTCGCCCGGCGTTCGCCTCTGCCCACAGTGCGCAGCGCCAATGACAATGCTAGGCCGCAAGTTTCATGCACCGAAGAAGGCCGAGGTAATGCAATGGAAGAAAGTCCAATTTCTCGTAGCCCATGGTTTTCTCTTTCAATCGATCTACACACCCAGTCCAGCGGGTGGAAAACAAGTCGCGCCCTACCCACGAACGCTCAAGGAGGCAATAACGTTTGTGGCAACTTATCGTGACCAAGCTGTTTCAAGCAGTCCATCTGCTTGGCGCACTCCAAGAACAGCGGCCTTGGGCTACATAAAGTGACGCCCAACCCTGCAGTCGAGCGGACCTGCGCGAAAAGCCGCGCAGGCCGCTCACTTCCACGCTAGGCTAGCGGTAGTTTTCTATAGTGATATTTGACTATTTAGCAAATTTGACGAAAGGAAAGATTGTCCTGTGGTGTTACCTGATTTGGTACATCGTAGTAGTCTTTTTCTACTTTGATCCAGATCCACGATTATGGATTAACTCCATTGGGATTTGCGTTGTAATTGGCATTGCCCTAATACTTAGTGTGTCGGGAAAGCCAGGATCGAAGGCGGATAAATGGCAGATTTTTAGGCTGTTTGCTATGCCATTCTGTGTTTCCAGTTTTTCATCCTTAATAAAGGGACACGGATTTATATTTGTCATTCCACCGAATAGTCGCGAACAATTAGTGGCAACTGGTGCGTGCGCTGCTTTCGTGTTTATAGTCTGTTTGGTAAAACAGCTAAAAAAGCTGGTCGCCTAATCGGGTAAGGGCGAGTTTCTCTCTCACCCTCCCCACACCACCTAGCATACGGGTCCGCTACTCAAGCGGTTGAAACAGGGTAATGAAAACGAACCCACTGATCTTTGATCGATACTAATCGTTAGGCCACATGACACCCGCACCGCTCGGAATATTACGCTGGGTTTTATTCGTCTCGGCCGTTGCGGCTGGTGCGTACCTACTGAACGACGCGATCTTCAGTGCGAGGCTGGCTGGAGACCCAGTCAGCGAACACAAGCTCGGGTGGGAGCGCCGCACCCAGGCTAGTCTGGCGCTGTCGTTCGCTTGCTTCTTCGCTGCTGCCTTCTTGTTTCGTGCGCTCGACCGCCTTCCAAAGTCGGATCGCTTAATCTGGCTGTTCGCCGCATTGGCTGCCCTTCTTGCACTGGCACCATTGGCAGCGCGGGAGATTCTGATCGACCGCTGTCTCGATGGCGCAGGCCGCTGGAACCCCATGTCCATTGAATGCGAGCACTATTCAAAAAACATGTTGTTACCGGAACGTACACCTTAACTTACCGAGCGGAGATATATGGCACACAGCGAGTTAAACGAACAAGCGATAGCGGAGTTGGTACAGCGTTTTTATCGACGCGCCGCTAGCGACGCCGATTTGAAACCGATTTTCGACGCCGTTATCGACGATTGGGACGCTCACCACCGGATCGTGAGCAATTTTTGGTCGCGGGTATTGCTGAAAACTCCGGACTACCAAGGCAGCCCTTACCCCTTGCATGCCAGACTGCCGATCGAAATCGAGCATTTCGACATTTGGTTGGGCTATTTTCGCGAGACCGCCCGCGAAGTGTTGACGGCGGATGCCGCCACGCAAGCCATCGCCCACGCCGAGCATATGGCGGAGAGTTTTAAACTGGGTATGTTTCCTGAGTACCAACCGCTGCGCTAAGGCTTGCCGGGCAAGTTGATGCCGGCAAAATATTTAACCAAATCAATGCGTATCGGCATGAAATAAACGTGCAAGCGATTGCGTTGCGCCGATTCGATCAACCGGTTGGCGAATTCGACGTTCCAGTCGTAATTGGCTTGGAAGCCTTTGGGAAATTTGACTTTGTTTTTGACTTCCCAATAGTTTTTGGATGCCTGGGTGGTGATGGGACTGATGCCGATATAGGTATCCAAGCCTTCCATATGCTCGGCGTAGATGTCGACCATGCGCTGGTCGTAAAACGGCTGCGAGAAAAACCCCCCGGCACCGGCATCCGCTTTGCGGCTGATGTAATCGCATTCGTCTTGCACACCTTGCCGGTGCGGATCGAAACCGGCGTAAATGCGTAACCGGGGAAAGCGTTGCCGGGTGGCGCGAATCAAATCCACCACGCTGGTATTGTAAAAGGCCCGTTTCAGACCTTCCGGCGGATCGCCGCTCACCAATAACACGTCGTCCAATTGGTACTGTTCGATAATCCGATACAGTTCACCGCTTTCTATCCGAAAGTCTATAGCCCGAAAATGCGGAACGAAACGGTATTTGCCGCGGTCGACGCGGGTGGCCAATTCCCAGCTGCGGGTGTCGAAGCGCTGAATATCGGGCACGTTGATGGTATCGATGCCATCGTTCAATTGCTGCACGAACGCGTATTGCTCGGCGAAGGCTTCCAGGCTGCGCGGGACGATTTCGAAGGAGATATTCATAGTTGTGTCGGTTTATGCGGCGTGCGCTATCCGCCGCTGTTAGGGAACCGGAATGCGGCTAATCAATTGTTTGATCACGTCGTCGCTACGCAGACCTTCCGCTTCCGCTTCGTAAGACAGGATGATTCTGTGCCGCAACACGTCATACGCCATGTCTTGTATGTCGCCCGGGTCGACGAAATTGCGCTGGTCCAACCAGGCTTTGGCACGGGCGCAGCGGTCTAAGGCGATGCTGGCTCGAGGGCTGGCACCGTATTCAATCCAATTGGCCAGGTCGTCGCCGTAGGCTTTGGGTTTACGGGTGGCCAACACGATTTGCAACAAGTATTGCTCCAACGGGTCGGCCATATAAATATCCAGCACTTCCCGGCGAGCGGCGAACAGCAGCTGTTGCGTGACTTTGCAAGGCGCAACGGCGGCAAGCGGAGTGTCGTTGCGCGCTTCGGCTCTGGCTAAATGCAAGATGGCTTTTTCGTGCAAGGCTTCGGGATAATCGATTTTAACGTGCAGCAAAAACCGGTCTAGCTGAGCTTCCGGCAGCGGGTAAGTGCCTTCCTGTTCGATCGGATTCTGGGTAGCCATGACCATGAACAAGGGCGGCAAAGGGTAACTGGCTTTGCCGACGGTAATCTGCCGTTCGGCCATGGCCTCCAATAGCGCCGCCTGCACCTTGGCCGGAGCACGGTTGATTTCGTCGGCCAACACTAGGTTATGAAACAAGGGGCCTTTTTGAAATTCGAAATTGCCTTGCTGCGGGCGATAGATTTCGGTACCGGTCAAATCCGCCGGCAACAAATCCGGCGTGAATTGCACCCGATGAAAATCGGCTTCCATGCCGCGGCTCAGTACGTTGATCGCCCGGGTTTTCGCCAAGCCCGGCGCGCCCTCCACCAATAAATGACCGTCCGCCAACAGCGCAATCAACATCCGCTCCACCAGCAGGTCCTGGCCGATAATTTGCGTGTCGATGTGTTGTTTTAACTGCTGCATAGCGGCTTGCGCCGACATCGAATCAGCCATGATGTATGTTTCCTCCTTTGGACGATGGGTTTACGGTATTAAATGTTGACGCTGTTTGTTTTTCCATTCGCGGTGGGTCACCATGATCTCGACGACTTGTTGCGGATCGTCGGTCACGGTGATCAATTTCAAATCGTCCTCGGAAATGGTGCCGTATTCCAATAATTTAGTTCCCAGCCAGGCCATCAAGCCACCCCAAAAATCGCTGCCGAACAACACCAACGGCAAAGGATAGATTTTATGGGTCTGCATCAAAGTCAGAGCTTCGAAAAACTCGTCCAGAGTACCGAAACCGCCGGGCATGCAGACGTAGCCCATGGAATAACGCACGAACATTACTTTACGGACGAAAAAGTATCGAAAATTCAGCGATAGGTTTTGATAGGTATTCGGCTTTTGTTCTCTAGGCAGCTCGATATTGAGGCCTATGGAAAGCTGATCTTGCAGCTGGGCGCCTTGGTTGGCGGCTTCCATAATGCCCGGTCCGCCGCCGCTGATAATGGCAAAGCCGTGCTTACTCAACAACTGCGCCAGTTCCACGGTTTTTTGATAATAGGCGTGCTCAGGTTCCAAGCGCGCCGAACCGAAAATGGATATGGCGTCGCACAGCCCGGACAATTCGTCGAAGCCCTCGGTAAATTCGCTGATGATGCGAAAAATACGCCAGGATTGGTCGCCTTTCAAATCGTCGATGAAACTGGCCGTATCCGACGACAGGCGGTTTTTCACACAAATCATGCTCGCTCCCTTGCGTCCGAATCGGCCAACCGGTAAACCAACCGCCCGCCTTGAATGGTATGGGTGACTCTGCCGCGCATGGTTTTATGCCAATACGGCGTGTTCCGGCCGGCGCTCAGCCAGTTGGCTTCGTCGATCCGCCATTCGATATCCGGGTCGAACACGCAAACGTCGGCCTTGAACCCCGGCGTCAAGGCCCCGGCCTGCAACCTTAAAATGGCAGCGGGTTTTTGCGTCAAACCGGCGATGGCTTTGGTTAAACTCATGCCGGTTTGCCGGGTTAATTGCAAGCTGAGCGGTAGCAAGGTTTCCAGCGAGGCAATCCCCGGTTCCGTTTCCGGAAATGCCCCCAGTTTGGCGTCCAGGTCGTGCGGCTGATGATCGGAAACTACCGCGTCTATCGTGCCTCTGGCCAAGCCTTCGCGCAAATAATGACGGTCTTCCTGAGCCCGGAACGGCGGCAATACGTGGTAACGGCTATCGAAGGGCTGCATGTCGTCTTCGGTTAAATGCAGCTGGTGAATGGCGGTATCGGCGCTCACATTCAATCCGTATTTTTTGGCTTGCTGAATTTTGATCACCGATTGTTTGCAGCTAATCTGGCTGACGTGCAAACGGCAGCCGGTCAATTGAGCCAGCTCCAAACATTGCGCCAGCGCGATGGATTCGGCCGCGTACGGTATGCCCGGCAGACCGTAACGACTGGCGACGGCGCCTTCGTGCGCGCAGCCTTTACCGCTCAAGGACGCCACGTTGGCGCGATACATTAGCAACAAATCGTGGGTCGCCGCGTATTCCATCGCGCGTCGCAAGATCAATAAGTTCGCCAGCGGCGCATGGCCGTTGCTGACCGCAATACAACCGGCCGCTTTTAGCGCGAACATGCTGCTTAATTCGCTGCCGTCCAGCCGTTGAGTCAAAGCGCCTATGCTATACACTTGCGGAAACCCGGCCGCTTCGGCTTTGTCCTTGATATATTCCACTACCGCGGCGGTATCGATGCACGGTTTGGTATCAGGCGGCAAACACAGAGAAGTGACGCCGGCCGCCAAGGCCGCACGCGTCTCGGATTGGATCCTACCTTTCTGGCTATGCCCCGGCTCGCGGAGGCGCACGCTCAAATCGATCAAGCCCGGACAGACGATGCGACCGCCCGCGTCTATCCGCACATCCGCACTAAAGGTATCGACTTTGTCGAGAACCGAGACGATTTTGCCGTCGGCAATATAAACAGGGCCTACCGAATCGATGTCATTGGCCGGATCGATGACGCGGCCGTTGTCGATTACTAACTTGGTCATGCCGCACCTCCATGTGCGGCACCCCGCAGGGTCGCCTGCGGCGATGCAAAATGTCTATCCTGACATTTAGTCATGCCGCACCTCCGTATCCGCCCAAAACCATAGTCATTACCGCCATACGCACGGCTACGCCGTTACTGACCTGTTGCAAAATCACCGAGCGTTCGCCGTCCGCGACCGACGACGCGATTTCCACGCCGCGGTTAATCGGACCTGGATGCATGACGATGACGTCCGGTTTAGCATAGTGCAGTTGCTCTTCGGTCAAACCGTAACAATTAAAAAATTCGCTTTCACTGGGTAAAAAAGCCGAATTCATTCTTTCCTTTTGCAAACGCAACATAATCACCACATCGACATCTTTGAGACCTTCCCGCATATCCTGCAGCGCAATCACGCCCATGTGCTCAACTCGAGCAGGTAACAACGTCTTAGGGGCAATCACCCGAACTTCGGCAACGCCTAAGGTGTTCAAGGCCAAGATTTGCGAACGAGCCACTCGCGAATGCAAGATGTCGCCGACTATCGCCACTTTCAAGCCATCGAATTGCTTTTTATGTTGGCGAATCGTGAACATATCCAACATCGCCTGGGTCGGATGCGCGTGCTGGCCGTCGCCGGCGTTGATCACGCTGATGTGGGGAGCGGTGTGCTCGGCAATGAAGTGCGCGGCCCCGCTCAAGGCGTGCCGTACGACGAACATGTCGACGTGCATGGCTTCCAAATTGCGGATGGTATCCAGCAAACTTTCGCCTTTGGCGGTGGCCGAGGTGGCGATATTGACTGTCAACACGTCCGCCGACAAGCGGGTGGCGGCCAATTCGAAGGTAGTGCGGGTGCGGGTACTATTTTCGAAAAACAAGTTGACGATGGTCTTCCCGCGCAGCAGCGGGACTTTTTTTATCTGATGTTCGGACACTCCGGTAAAGGACTCGGCCGTATCCAAAATCTCGGTCAACAACGCCTTATCCAGACCTTCTATCGTCAAAAAGTGCTTCAGCCTGCCGGATTCGGTCAGTTGGATATGTTTAGGCATATTCAGGCTGCGCAGGCCAGGGTTTGGATTTCGATTCTCAAAGGCTGCGGGCCGGTCAATTTGATGCGCTGACCTTCCGGCAATTCGATGCGAACCCCGCGGCAATCCGGCTGCAACGGAATTTGCCGGCCGTTGCGCTCTATCAATACCGCCAATAACACTTGGTTAGGCCGCCCGTAATCGAAAATTTCGTTCAAGGCCGCACGTATGGTTCGCCCGGTATAAAACACGTCGTCTACCAGAATGATGTTGCGCCCTTCCAATTGCGGCGGCAGCTGGCTGGATTTGACGTTTGGATGCATGCCGATTTGAGAAAAGTCGTCTCTATAAAAGGTAATATCCATTAATCCCAAAGGGCCGGCGAGTTGCAAGCGGCTGTGCAAATGTTGTGCAATCCACGCCCCCCCGCTGTGAATGCCGATCAACAAAGGGTTGTCAAGTTTACGCTCCTTGATACTACGGCGAATATCGCTCTCCAGTGTGTCGAGCAAATTTTCCAGGTCGAGTGAATTAATCGGCATAACGAATTGGGATATGAATGAAGGTTATTCCGGACGAGCCGGCAATTGACGCCGGCCGCCGCTTAAAGCCGCACAGCCCAAGCATTTTAAACAATTGATTTAAAATGGGAAATAAATTACTGCCACAACGACGGGAAATCAACGGCCTAAACCGCTAACGATCAAACCAGCTTTGTAAAATTAACTGGGCAGCCAATTGATCTTGGACTGCCCACAGCTTGCCGGCACGCACTTTAAGATCGTCGAACAGCAATTGTTTGGCGGAAAAAGTCGTCAGCGCCTCGTCGACTTCGAACACCGGCAAATTGTAACGGCCTTGCAATTGCCGACAAAATTTGCGCATGCGAGGGGTAATCACGTTATCGGAACCGTCTTGCTGCAGTGAAATACCCACGACCAAACCTATCGGCCTCCACTCCGCGACCAGTTGCGCAATCTTAGCCCAATCCGGAACTTGATTTGGCGAACGTAAAGTCGTTAGCGGGCTGGCTATTCCGGTACCGGCGTAGCCGACCGCCACCCCGATTTTTTTATTTCCAAAATCAAACCCCAAATAGGCGTCGCCCGCTAAGGCAGCCGCCAAGGGATCGCATGATGCGGGCATGCTCAGCTGTGTCCGGCCGGCGCGGTCAAGCGGTTAATGTCGATGCCCAACTGACCGGCCGCGGCATTCCAGCGTTGACTCACCGGGGTATCGAATAAAATGGCTTCCCCGCAAGGCGTATTCAACCAGGCGTTTTCGACGATTTCCCGCTCCAATTGACCACTGCCCCAGCCTGCATAGCCTAGTGCGATCAAATAATGTTGCGGCCCCTCGCCTTTGGCTATCGCTTCTAATACGTCGCGGGAACTGGTCAAAACAATATTGTCCGCCGTCGAGATACTGGAATCCCAATGCCGTTCGCAAGGTGTGTGAATGACGAACCCGCGCTCCTGTTGCACCGGTCCGCCGGCAAATACCGGTGCGTTTAACACGTGTTCGAGCTCGGAATCGATTTTCATTTGCTGAAATATATCCTTTAATTTCATGCCGGTCGGCCGGTTAATTACGATGCCTAATGCGCCTTCTTGATTGTGTTGGCACAAATAAGTGACCGTGTGAAAAAAATGCGGATCGAACAAGCCCGGCATCGCTATCAAAAACTGATTATTCAAGTAGGTGGCGTCTGTCATAACGATAATTGTTGGCTAGCGGGCAGTCATGCCGGTTTCGTCGGAAAACTTCCATACCCGGGTAATTACTAGGACGTTTACTTCCTTTAATAATTCCGTGGGGATTGCTGCAAAAGGGGCGCTCATTTTCACGATTCGTTTTGCCGCCTCATCCAGGGCCGAGCTCCCGGAGGAGCGCACCACACGCATACTGTAAATACTGCCGTCGGCCCGGATACCAACATCCATCGTCAACGTCTGAGACTTCCCTTTGTTTCTTGCCGCTTCAGGATAATTGAGATTACCCGTCCTCTCAACTTTATCTTCCCAATCTTTTACGTATTGAGCGGCCAAGTACTTATGGGTGCTGATCGAGTTGACAAACTTAATTTTGCTTTCCTCGGAACTTAGTTTCGCATGGCGAATTTGTTCGCCCAGTTGGGCAATTTGTTGTTGTAACGTTTCGACATTGAGCTTAGGCGCCTCTTGAACGGTCTGCTCCGCCGGCTCTGCCGTCAATTCTGTCGGCTGCACCGCTTTGACCGGCGAGTCGACTTGAGTGATTATTTTCTGCGGAGCCGGTTTTTTTACCTCGCTTACCCGCCGATTTTGCTGATCGCTTTTCGGCATCCGCAACACTTCGCTATGCGGCGACGGCAAGCTTTGCGCTAAAGGCTGGGGTTTTTGCGTATCGTTCCCCGCCCCGAGCTGATGCTCGTCCGCTAAAAGCCTGGCCTGCTTAGGCGGTTTTTTTAGCGGCGTATGCGATAACGTCACCTCTATGGATTGGTCGATTTTCGGCGCTTTCGGCGTTTGGAAATTGATCCCGAACAACACGCCGATATGTACAACCGTAGCCACAAACAGCGCCAAAAATAGCGTGTCGCTAGCGCTTGCCGAAACATAAGGCGTCGGAGATATCGGCATAAGGCTTACCGAATTTGATCTTGAATGTAATCCATTAGCTGACCGCTAATATTGATGCCGAATTGCTTATCCAATTCCTGTACGCAAGTCGGACTAGTCACATTCACCTCGGTCAAATAATTACCGATGACATCCAGGCCGACGAATATCAAACCCTTTTCGCGTAGCGTAGGCCCTACTTGCGCCGCTATCCAGCGGTCGCGTTCGGTTAGCGGCCGCCCTTCCCCGCGCCCGCCCGCAGCCAAATTACCGCGGGTCTCGCCGCTGGCGGGAATTCGCGCCAAGCAATAAGGAATGGGCTCACCGTTCACCATAAGAATTCTTTTATCCCCGTCTTTGACGTCCGGCAAATATTTTTGGGCCATGATAAAGCGAGTTGCGTGCGCTGTCATGGTTTCCAGGATGACGGTAAGGTTAGGGTCATCCAAACGCACATGAAAAATCGAAGCCCCGCCCATACCGTCCAAGGGCTTGAGAATGATTTCCCCTTGCTGCTGCAAAAACGCACGAATCTTGTGCGGATCTCTCGCCACTATAGTGTCCGTGCAGCATTGCGGAAACCAGGCGGTATACATTTTTTCGTTAGCGTCGCGCAAAGACTGCGGCTTGTTAACAACCAGCACGCCTTGGCGTTCCGCTTGTTCCAGCATGTAAGTGGCGTAGATATACTCCTGATCAAACGGCGGATCCTTGCGCATCAGAATCACATCCAACTCGGCTAAGGCCAAGTTTTGCTCGGACTGAAATTCAAACCATTGTTCCGGATTGCGCTGCACCGTTAAAACCCGCGTCCTTGCATAGGTTTGGCCGTTGTGCAAGTACATATCGCCCAGCTCGATATAATGCAGCTCCCAGCCGCGCGCCTGCGCTTCCAGCAACATAGCAAAGCTAGTATCCTTTTTGATGTTGATACGATCGATGGGATCCATGACCATACCGAATTTAAGCGCCATACGTCTAACCTTGTTATTGAAAAATACCGCTAGATTCTACCAAATTTAATTTACCGGGCACTGTTTACCCAAAACCTAATTTTTGGTATAAAGTTCGGCTAATTTGAATCTTAAGCTCGCATTGAGGTAGTCATGTCTAGAGTTTGCCAAGTAACAGGTAAGAGCCCGGTCACCGGGAACAACGTTTCGCACGCCATGAACAAGACCAAACGGCGTTTTACCCCCAATCTGCATCATCACAGATTTTGGGTTGAAAGTGAAAACCGCTGGATCCGCCTAAGAGTGTCTTCTAAAGGCATGCGCATTATCGACAAGAAAGGCATAGACGCAGTATTGGCCGACATCCGCAGCCGCGGCGAAAAAATTTAACAGCGCTAAAGGAGACCGAAAATGCGTGACAAAATCAAATTAGTGTCAACTGAAGGCACCGGGCATTTCTACACAACCACAAAAAACAAAAAAACCATGCCCGAAAAAATGGAAATCAAAAAGTACGACCCTGTCGTACGTAGACACGTGATTTACAAAGAAGCGAAAATTAAATAAGTCATAAGCAACTTATTAGGAATCAGCGCAGCCCAGCCGATTTACACCGGCTAGCTGCCACCTTCTTTAAAGCGTCCTAATTCGGCTTTCGCCAATTTCAATTGCCTGCTCAAAGACGTGCATTTCAACTGCAAAGTTGCTTTTTCAGCCTCCAACAACATACAACGCTCGCGCAACTGCTGAACGACCACCTGCAAATCCGGCTCTACCGCTTCGGTAAGCTCGGCTACCGTATTATCTTCCAATGCAAATAGCATTTTGCTCGCCGGCGTTTCGGCCGATTCGGTTAGATTACTGGTTTCCGTACCGTCGTCGATGTTAAACAACGCCTGCTCGGACTTCAATTGCTCTTGCGGCAATTTATCCAGCCCGCCCCTTAAAATCAACGCATTGAATTTATTACGCTGCAACACGAACGCCGCCGACTCGCTGGTACGTCCGTCGCCGCAAACCACCACGATAGGATGATGCCGATTCATCGTTTTGATATACATGCGTAACGAAAAAAACGGCACATTGATACTGCCGGACAAATGACCGCTTTGAAACTCATCCGGCCCTCTAACATCGATCAATTCAGCGCCGTTACGCAAATAGCCCGGCAACTCGTCGACCTCAATATATTTGAGCGTTGGCTGTTTGATTAACGCAATAAATTCGTCCTTGCTTAACCGCAACAGGCAGATATCGGTAATCGCAGTAATCGAAACGTTCCGCGGACTACCCGATATTAAGGCGTCTTCGCCGAAAGTATCCGAATCACCCAGTTGCAACAATTTAATTTCTTTAGCATTCGGATAAGGCCGGCGACTGATCAAAACCTGGCCTTTTTTGATGATGTAATAATAATCGCCGGGATCGCCTTGCCTGATGATGACGTCACCGGCTTTGAAATACACTTCTTCAAGCCCGATCATAATTTTTTGCAAATTCGCGGGCGGCAATGCTCTGAACACCGGCGACCTAAGCAAAGTAGTCATCCAATCGTCGCAATCTTCAAACTCTTCGACCATCATAGTGCTTTCACTTTCTTCATAAGGCATACCTTGAATTGACCTTAACAAGTCAGACTTTAAGCGGAGAAATTGAACGCGCCCCTCGGCCAAGGCATCAATTTTTCGCGGTATTTGGTGGGCAATGGCAAAGCGGGCCGAATCCGTCCCCGATTCGATAGTCTGAATCTTAAATGATTCAGTACACAAGTTTATTGAACCATTGAGCAGATAAATCAAATCACTCTGTTCGTCGCCTCGCCTGAATAACACTTCTCCATGTTGCTTTTGCTCGACAACCAATTGCTTGCATAAGCGGGCGAATTGCGCGGACGGCAAGGTTGCCAACGGAATAAGGCGCCGTATGATTTGTGCTTGCTCCGAATCGATATCGATTGACATGCGAACCAACTAAAACAGGTTTAGATTGCTAACAACAGTTATCATAGTGCATTAGCAGACACAGTTTCTGCTGAAACGTTTTTGCAAATCGCTTGTCCATGCAGCCGAATTAACTTCCAGAACGATTAGTCATGAGTAATTACACCAAGCTTTTTCTAATTTTTATCTTGAGCTTAATTGCCGCGCCGGGAATTGCGGCCTGGCCGACCGAAGTGGACGGGCAATCCTTGCCGTCGCTTGCGCCGATGTTAGAACGCAGTATGCCTGCCGTGGTCAATATTTCCACCTCTACCAATGTCAATACGCAAGAAAATCCGCTGATGAACGATCCGGTGTTTCGGCATTTTTTCGGCATTCCGAATCAACCGCGCCGACAACAACAGCGCAATAGTTTAGGTTCAGGAGTGATTGTCAACAAGGAAGAAGGTTACGTACTGACGAACAATCACGTAATCGATAAAGCCGACAAAATCACCGTTACCTTAAGCGACGGCCGCCAACTGAACGCCAAATTGATCGGCACGGATCCGGAAGCCGATGTGGCGATTATCCAAATCCCAGCCGACAACCTAACCGCGTTAAGCATCGCCGACTCCAATCAACTGAAAGTCGGCGACTTCGTCGTCGCTATCGGCAACCCTTTCGGCCTCGGCCAAACCGTAACCTCGGGGATAGTCAGCGCCTTAGGCCGTTCCGGCTTAGGCATAGAGGGATACGAAGACTTTATTCAAACCGACGCCTCCATCAACCCCGGCAATTCAGGCGGGGCGTTGGTTAACCTACGCGGAGAATTTATCGGCATGAACACCGCGATTTTGGCGCCAAACGGCGGCAATGTCGGCATCGGCTTCGCCATTCCCTCCAACATGGCGATGACCATCATGGAATCTTTGGTGCAACACGGCGAGGTACGGCGCGGCCTACTTGGGGTAACCACTCAGGATTTAACCCCGGAATTGGTTAAAGCCTTTAACCTGCAAAGCCAACACGGCGCGGTAATCAGCCGGGTGGAAACCGGCTCGGCCGCAGAAAAAGCCGGGATAGAACCGGGCGACATTATCGTCGCGGTCAATGGACAAGCGATTAAAAATGGCAGCAGCCAAATTCGAACCGCCATCGGCTTACTGCAAGTGGGCGACACCGCCACCATCGAGGTAATCCGCGGCGGCGAACGCTTGAGTTTTCAAGCCGTCATAGGCAAACCGAAACGCCAGGAACTAGCCGGCGACAAACTGCACCCGCTGCTGAAAGGGGTATCGTTAATTGCTACTCCTAAAGGCCAATTGGAAGGGGTAGAACTGGAAAAAGTCTCACAGTCTTCGCACGCTTGGAAAGCCGGATTACGGCCCGGCGATGTGATCGTTAGCGTTAACCGCTATCGAATTAGAAACATCGACGAGCTAAAACAGGTGGTCGATCCACGTTCCGCATTGTTGATCAACCTGCAGCGCGGCGGAGATGCGTTCTTTGTAGTCTTGCAATAACCTGAAATAAAACGGCTAGGTCAACATAGTCTTTAAGTGAGCTAAGTTGGCCTTGCCCCGCTGTTTGACTTCCTCTTGATCCAATTGCTTACGGTTAGCCCATTCCAAATCTTCTTCCGGTAGCTCACTCAAGAAGCGGCTGGGCTCGGACTCGGTCAATTCGCCGTAACGTTTGCGGTGAGTACAATAGCTAAAGGTCAGCGTGCGCTGCGCCCGGGTAATGCCGACATAGGCCAAACGGCGCTCTTCCTCGATATTCCCGGTTTCCAAACTATTTTGGTGCGGCAACAGATTCTCTTCCATGCCGATCAAAAACACGTGCGGAAATTCCAAACCCTTAGCCGCATGCAAGGTCATCAGACTAACCTGATCCCCGGCTTCGGCTTCCTGATTTCGTTCCAAAATATCCAGTAGCATGACTTTGGCGATGACGTCGGCCAAGCTTTTTTCGCTGCCTTCCTCGTTTCCGGCCATGCGCTTGAGCCAATCCACCAGTTCGAAGACATTGTTCATCCGCCGTTCCGCCACACCGGGAGTCTTGCTGTTTTCCTGAAGCCAGTGCTGATACTGAATGCGCTCCAGCAAGCGGTGAATCCCGGCAAACATATCGTCGCGCCCGACTTGTATCGCCGCTTCGGCAATCATGTCGCAAAATTGCTGCAGGCGCACTGCCGCCTTGTCCGCAATACGCTGCTGCAAGCCGAATTTCTTACAAGCATCGAACAAGCTGATATGCCGCTCGGTTGCATATTCCCCCAGCTTCTCCAACGTAGAGGGACCGATTTCCCGGCGCGGGGTATTAACCACCCGCAAAAACGCCGCATCGTCGCCGGGGTTAGTCAATAAGCGCAGATAAGCTAATACGTCTTTAATCTCGGTTAACGCAAAAAACGAGGTACTGCCGCTTAAAAAATACGGCACGTTATTTTCACGTAATTCGCGTTCCAATAAGCGCGACTGATGATTACCGCGGTACAAAATCGCATAATCGCCATAATTGCCGCCGTGACGGAAGCGGTGATGAATGATCTCCGCAACCACTTGCTTGGCTTCGGTCACGTCGTTTTTATGCGCCAGCACGCGCAACGGATCGCCGTATCCCAGCTCGCTCCACAATTTTTTCTCGAAAGCATGCGGATTGTTGGCAATCAATTGATTGGCGACTTTCAATATTCTGCGGGTCGAACGGTAATTTTGTTCCAACTTGATTACTTGTAAGCGCGGAAAATCTTTCTGCAATTGACGCAAATTTTCCGGTTGAGCGCCGCGCCAGGCGTAAATAGATTGATCGTCGTCTCCGACCACGGTAAATCGCCCCAAATTACCGGTCAGCGCTTTGACCAGCTGATATTGGGTGACATTGGTATCTTGATATTCGTCTACCAACAAATAGCGGATTTTGTTCCGCCACTTTTCCAGCACCTCGGCATGCTGCTGAAATAACATGACCGGCAGCAATATCAGGTCGTCGAAATCCACCGCGTTATACGCCTTGAGGCTGCGTGAATACTGCGCATACAACTCGGCGGCCGCTGCGGTGGCGGCATCGACATGTTGCTTGGCGATCTGCCAGGTCACGAAGGCGTTTTTCCACTGCCCGATTTGCCAATGATAGTGTTCCGCCTGATCGATATCGCAGCCTTGGATGCCATGGTTGATTAAATTTTTCAACAAACTTAAGCGGTCCTGTTCGTCGAACAAACTGATGCCGGCTTTGTAACCCAAGATTTTGTATTCGGCCCGCAGTATGTCCAACCCCAAGGAATGAAAAGTGGACACTCTGAGCCCGCGGCTGTTTTTGTCGTCCAGTAATTTGCTAACCCGGGACTTCATTTCCCTGGCCGCTTTGTTGGTAAAGGTAACGGCGGCGATATGTCTAGCAGGAACCCCTTGGGCTACCAAATAGGCAATCTTTTCGGTAATCACCCGGGTCTTGCCGCTTCCCGCTCCCGCCAGCACCAGTAACGGCCTATCGATGGTCCTCACGGCTGCAAGTTGCTGCGGGTTTAATTTGGACGTCATAAAATGGGTTACGGAAATTTCGGCTGTATAGCCACAGTTTTAAGCTCCACCTTGACTGCGGACCAGCATAAAAGAAAACGCCGCATACAAACTGTATGCGGCGATTATGTGGTCAGGCTAGCAAGGCACTTGGCATCGCGAGTGATGTCGACGCCGGCTATTAGGGTTATTTTCCGATCATGCCTAGCAGTTTTTCGCGATTGAAATACAGGGTATAGCCGATTAAACCCAGCAAGATACCTTGCAGCAATTGACCTATGAACGAAGGCTTGTCCGCCTTAGGTGCGGCTTGCACATCGGCAGCCGTGTTACTCGCCACCGGCGCCGCCGGCACGAAAGGTTTTTGCGCCGTAGTGCGAATTTCCGGCAAGCCTAAACTCTTCCAGGCGTCATAATCCTGCCAGCTTGCATACTTGCCCTCCCAATATTCCTTGGTGAAATACGGCAACAAGCTCGCGCCGTGCACCTCGGGAATGCCTTTTGCATCCAGAAAATTTTTATACACCAACAAGCTGATATCACCACCTTCACCAATCCCATCGGTGGTAAAGGATTTTTCCACGTGGTCGTGAAACATCCAAACACCCTGACCGAAACTATTCAAGCCATCGTCGGTACCGTTAATTTCCAAGTCGATACGCTGCGCGGGTACCATCGCATGTACGTCGCGTTTGATATAGGAAGACGGACCGTTATCAACCCCGTCGTAATGAGTCACCATCGGTTTATGACCGTGAACGTGCATGGCAAACGCTTCTTCGTGCCCGTTCAGGACTCTCACCTTGGCTTTTTTGTTTTCTTCCAAAACGATCAGCGACTCCCTTAAAGTGTACGGGAAGGAGCGGCCGTTGAGCATGAAATAATCCGGCGCGGAATCGGTGATGTCGTATTCCAAATTCAACCGTTTGCCAAGCAACCTGGGGTCGTTGGCGGAGCGCGCCATCAAATGCAATTCCTTGTCGGCCGATTGATAGTGCAAGTCGTATTCGTAGGCGTATTTCTCTGACACGGCTACCGACGGATGCCGTACTTGACCGGCGCCCACGTTAAAAACCTGCACCCAGTTGTTGGGCCGATTTTCTTCAACGACGAAAATCCCTTGCAAGCCCATAGGAATATGGGTGTGGGGCTGAACGTGGCAGTGATAATACATGGTGCCGGCTTGGCGGGGCTTTATCACGTAAGTCTTGCTGCTACCCGGCATCACATCCATTTGTCCGGTTTGCCCTACACCGTCATTGCCTTCTCCGCCCATATCCATGTAGGGATGGTCGACTCCGTGCAAATGAATGGAATGCGGAAAATAATGGCTGTTTTCCAGCACCAGCCAAACGATATCGCCTTGCTCAACGCGAATGACGGGCGACGGTACCCGCAACAGCGGGTTTGCAATCGGTTCATACAAGCTTAAGGTCGACATATCCCGCGTTTTCGGCGCATAAACCCAAAAAGTGGGTCTAATCCCGGGAGCGATGTCGAACGTAGTGGTAGGCTCGCGCGAATCCGGCGTATGCCCGTTCAATTCGGCGATTTCTAATTTAATGATGTAGTGATCGGGGTCGCCGTCGCCGTCCATGTCATTGCCGACCGTAATCGCGTCGGCAGCCAACTGGGTCTGCATCAACGTGGCCATGGAGATATTGTTGGTTCCTTTTACGAATGCGGCAATATCGGCAGGATTGTCCGGATTACACATTCTGGACTCCTGAATCTCAACACCGTCTATGACTTGCGCATCCCGCCATTTCGGGTCTACAAAATCGGAACACACTTCTTCTGCGACACCCATTTTGACATTGCTGGATTCGGGCAATTTGTTGACTACTGCGGTAGCCACGGACGCCATCGGTAACAATATGGCCCCGCACAGAATGGGAAGTACTTTTTTATGCATAAAAGCCTCATAAAAAGTTGACGACAAGCTTATCGAATGCCCGGTAAACAAGGCAACCAGTAATAAAATTTTCATACTGTAACCAGAACCCGTAGGCAAAGTACAGTAATTATTTGCTTACCTTCCTTGGAGGATTAAACCGACAACGATTAAAATGTCGAGTTGTCATTATAATCGGATGACCGGGGCAAAGCCCGCTATTGTGTGTAACGGATCATCGTTTCACCCAAACGGGCGGCGGATATGTAAATCAACATCGTCTTGCAATGCTCAATGACAAACCGCTCAGCCGGAAGCCATGCACAGGCATTGGACTCAACATTATCAACCGACAGCGAATCCTATATGATCACGAACAGCTAAATCCTTGCCTCTCGGTAAAGTTAAGCCTCATCCATTTCAAACTCATACCTCTCTCGTGTCCCTGTTATCAATGCCCAAAGTACGCTTATTGCTTTGTATCATTTTGCTTTGTTTAGTTCACGCTATCTTGGCTTGGCAAATCAACCGCCCGGTAGACGCCGGAATCGACGTGCCATCAGGCAAATTAGCCAGCCTGTCGTTTGCACCGTTTCCGGAAGGCTACAACCCGTTGGAAAAAACTTTTCCCTCCTACCAGTTAATCGACGAAGACATGCAGCTGCTAGCCGACAAAACTCGCAGCATCCGAACCTATACCAGCATGGGCGGCGCCATAGCCGCGGTTCCCGAGATTGCGCAAAAATACGGCGTAGAGGTTATACAAGGCGGCTGGCTAGGCTCTACTTATGCGGATAATCAAAAGGAAATCGCCGCCTTGATTAAGGCCGCCAATAGTTACCCAAATACCGTCAAACGGGTTATTGTCGGTAACGAAGTATTGCTGCGCGGCGACTTAGAAATTGACCGGTTAATCGAGTACATCAGAGAAGTCAAACGTGCGGTCAAACAGCCCGTGTCCTATGCCGACGTCTGGTCGATGTACGTCAAACATCCGCAATTAATTAAAGAAGTCGACTTTATTACCATACACATTTTACCGTATTGGGAAGACGAACCGATTGCCGTAGAACGAGCCCCGGAACATCTGGAAGCAATCGTTAATCAAGTAGAAGAAGAAGCACGACAAATAGCACCCGGTAAAAAGATTTTGATCGGCGAATCGGGCTGGCCCAGCGCCGGGCGCCAACGCGGCCTCGCCGCACCCAGCGTGGTGAATTCGGCAAAATACATCCGCAGTATGATTGAAGTGGTGAATAAACACGGCTTCGATTACAACATCGTCGAAGCCTTCAATCAACCGTGGAAAAGCGATTTAGAAGGCGTAGTCGGCGCCAATTGGGGGCTGCTGTCCGCCGATCGAAAACCCGTATTTCCGCTTACGGGCCCGGTCAGCGAAAATCCGAGCTGGGCCTTCCATTTTGTCGTTGCCACCCTAATCTTTTTAACGCTATCCGTTTACTTTGCTACCGGTTTAACCGGCGTAAATCTACCTAAATTAGCGGCATTCTCCACGCTAGCCTTGCTTTTCAGCATTTGCATTACCACAGTAGCACGCTTGGAATGGTATACCAGTTACGACTGCCTGCAGCGCTTATATACCGCGACGGTCGTGATTGGCAACGGCTGGCTCGGCCTGTTGTTACTACGCCGCTACCTCGATATTTTTGCCAACGCGGAGCCCAACCCCGGATTAGCCGGCCAACTACGCGTTCTCTATTATCTATTTATCGCCCTGGCATTATTTAAGACCTGCGCTTTGGCGTTCAACGGCCGGTATTTAAGTTTTCCGACGGAACAATTCTACCTGCCCTGCTTAGGTCTTTTAGGCTTGATCGGCTGCCTGTCCTTGCAGTTGCAAAAGCTTTCAACAACTCATCTCGGCTTCGATCAGCTTATCGGCGACTACGCTTCGGCAAAACGCTACCGCGTACTGGCATATTCGCTAACTTTCGCCGCAACCGCCTTAATTGTCGGCGAAACCAGCGCTTTCTTCGGAGCCAGAGACTTAATCCAGGCCCACCCGGCATTCTCCGGCCGGTTGGCCGCGGCGTTGAATTACACCCTGACTAACGGACAACTGATTACTTGGCTACTTTGTTTGCTCGTTCTTTCGATACCTTTTTGGCTTAAAACCAAATTGAAATAAATTTCGAGGGCATTAACGCAAAACCGTGAACCATTCCCCGAAAATCAGGCGTACGCGTCAATTTGTCACATTCTCAAACCGCTGCGGAAAACTTAAACTGCATGCAACTCTTGTATGCGCTCCCTCTCCTAAGGGTAAAGAGTTTTAATATCCTTCCTCAATGCGGCTTTTAGCCGCATCTTTTTTTGGATGAGGTCGCTTATGGAACGAAACTATTCGCTAACGGCAGCTTCAGCCTTCGTAAAAACAGACGAGCTCCGCTCGCGCACGGCATTTCACGAAGCAGGCCACGCCGCCGCAATACATATCAGAAATCGGCAAAAGCAACTCCCCCCGGTTTTTTTTGAAATCCAAGTCAAACACTCATCAGCCAATAACAGCAAATTCTACGCCAAAGTTGTTGATGGCAACTTAACCCAGAACCTACCGATTGCAGTTATCGAAAGCTTCTCCTTTCTGACTGCCGACGAGCAACACAGTTGCCAACGAGCATACGAAGCCGATATCGTCAATTTACTTTCCGGCCCGTTAGCGGAAGCTAAACACGTATTAATTAGCGACGGCGAACCGTTCAATATTAATTTAATCGACATCAACGCACTGCGTTTTTACGGGGGACACTCGGATTTGGAGCGCGCCCAATATTACCTGGAAAGCTTTATTACATCTAAACTATTACGCGAGCAGAAACTTTCGGAACTATTGATCCAAGCTTATGAGTTTGTTGACGACTTCCGCTATTGGAACTGCATACAGAACTTAGCGCAATTTATTTTGGACAGCCGGCAAGAGGTCATCACTTGTGACGAAGCAATTAACGTGTTTGAACAAACGTTGACGGCTCCACCGAATATTCATTGGCCACGTAACGTCAGTCATGCCGGCCGCTAAGCGCTGAGATTCGCTATCGGCGGGCGTTTTCCAATTTTCCATTCGAAACGCGCCACGCCGAATCGTTTTATACCAAAACCCGCTCAATCCCACCTTCGCCAGCTTGCTTAATGTAGTTGCGCATCCAATCCTTGCCCAAAATCTGCTTGGCTATTTCCACCACGATATAATCCACCTCGATCTGCTCGACATCCCCTTGGTAACGCTGCAGACCCTGCATACACGACGGGCACGAGGTCAAAACCTTTATCTGCCCGAGAGTATCGTCGACCCGTAATTGACTGCAATCCTTGTGCAACTCTTGCGCCTTACGGTAACGAACTTGGGTAGAAATATCCGGGCGCGCCACGGCCAAAGTGCCGGATTCACCGCAACATCTGTCGCTTTTTGCGACCGGCGCATCCAATAGCCCTCTGACCGTAGCCATGGGATCTTGCTGCTTCATCGGGCTATGGCAAGGATCGTGATACAAATAGCGCGCGCCGTTAATTCCGTCCAACTTCACGCCTTTTTCCAATAAATATTCGTGTATGTCGATTAAACGGCAGCCCGGAAAGATTTTGTCGAATTCGTAATCGACCAATTGGTCCAAGCAGGTTCCGCAGCTGACCACGACCGTCTTAATATCCAGATAATTCAACGTATTGGCGACACGGTGAAACAATACCCGATTCTCGGTGGTAATCGTTTGTGCCTGATCGCTTTGTCCGGCCGCCCGTTGCGGATATCCGCAACACAGATACCCAGGCGGCAATACGGTTTGCACGCCGATGTGATACAGCATGGCTTGCGTGGCCAAACCGACTTGCGAAAACAAGCGCTCCGAACCGCAACCCGGAAAATAAAACACCGCTTCCGAATCGGTTTGAGTTTTTTGCCGATCACGAATAATGGGTACGATTTCCTGACTTTCGATGCCCAATAAGGCTCTGGCGGTTTTTGTGGGCAATTTCCCCGGCATTTTTCTATTCGTGAAATGCAGCACGTATTCGCGCAATTCCGGCCTACCCGTAGACGACGGCGGATGCGCCAACTGCGCTTTTCCCCATGGCCGCAGAAATAGGCTACCCATGCGCTGAGCCTTATACGCCCATTCGATCAGCAATTTGCGCATGAGCTTGACACTACCGGGCCTGCTGGCAGTGAGGAAGGCAATCGCGGCCGTTTTGACCGGGTTAAAACTTTGCTTACCCATCTTGCGCAGCAGGTTGCGCATGTTCATCGATACTTCGCCGAAATCGATGTCGACCGGACAGGGATTGAAGCACTTGTGGCAAACGGTGCAATGATCGGCGACGTCTTCGAACTCCTTCCAGTGGGTAATGGAAATGCCGCGCCGGGTCTGTTCTTCGTACAAAAACGCTTCGACCAATAGCGACGTCGCCAGAATTTTATTGCGCGGAGAATAAAGCAGGTTTGCTTGCGGTACGTGCGTAGAGCAAACCGGCTTGCATTTGCCGCAACGCAAACAGTCTTTGACCGATTCGGAAATCGCGCCGATATCGCTTTGCTGCATGATTAACGACTCAAAGCCCATCAGGCTGAACGAGGTCGTATAGGCGTTACCCAAATCCGCTCCGGGCATCAACTTGCCGCGATTGAAACGGCCTTCCGGATCGACTTGCTGTTTGTACGCATGAAAATCCGCTAATTCTTCCGGGCGCAGAAATTCGTATTTGGTGATGCCAATGCCATGCTCTCCGGAAATCACCCCCCCCAGCGAACGCGCCAGTTCCATGATGCGTGCCACGGCGGCATTAGCTTCCTGCAACATCTCGTAATGATCGGAATTCACCGGCAAATTGGTATGCACATTACCGTCGCCGGCGTGCATGTGCAGGGCAACGAACACCCGTCCGCGCAATACCTCTTTGTGAATGGCCTGAATGCGCTCCAAAATCGGCCGAAAATTATCGCCGGCGAAAATTTCGCTCAATAAAGGCAGCAATTCATTCTTCCATGAAACCCGTAGCGAATAATCCTGCAAGCGGTGAAACAAGGTCGGCGCCGCCGCCCGGTTGGTCAACTCGCCGCACACTATCCGATATTCGGGAAATGTCGCTTCCGCCTGGTCTAACGACACATCTAAATGCTCGTAGATCCATTGCCACCGGCAACGCACAGTCTCTACCGCCTCCAGGGCTTGTTGGCGGCGCTCGGAAAGCACTGCGTTTTTGTTATGGTCTTCCTCGTACACTCGTAGCGGCAAATCGCCGGCCAACCATTGCGCCAACACCTGGCACAGCCGCAATTTATTACGCAACGACAATTCGATATTGATACGTTCGATGCCGTCGCAGTAGTCACCCATGCGCGGCAAGGGTATCACTACGTCTTCATTGATCTTGAACGCATTGGTGTGCTTGGCGATGGCCGCGGTGCGCGCCCTATCCAGCCAAAACCGTTTGCGACTTTCGGCGCTGACTGCAATAAACCCCTCCGCGCCGCGGTCGTTGCACATACGCACCACTTCGGAGGCGGCTAACGCGACTTGGTTTTCGTCGTCGCCGACGATATCGCCGATCAACACCATCTTGGGCCGGGCTTGCCGCCGGGCTTTGCTGGCATAACCCACGGCTTTCACGTACCGCTCGTCCAAATGCTCCAAGCCGGCTAGCATCACCCGCGTATTCCCGGTTTTCGGCAAAGCCGCCAGATAATCGCGAATTTCCACGATAGCCGGCACCGCTTCCCGCACTTGGCCGTAAAACTCCAGACAAAAAGTGCGGGTATGCGGCGGCATTTTGTGCAATATCCAGCGGGCGGAGGTAATGATCCCGTCGCAGCCTTCCTTTTGCACACCGGGCAAACCGCCCAGAAATTTATCGGTCACATCCTTGCCCAGCTCGCCTTTGCGAAACTGCGCCCCGCTCATGACCAAACGTTCTTCGCTCAGCAACTTTTGAGTTTTGGCGTCCAAGGACTTCAAATTAAAAGCGACTTCATCCTGGTCGTGTATCTTGCCCAAGTTATGATTCAGACGTTCCACTTCCAACCAATTGCCGTCCGGCATGACCATGCGCCAGGACAATAAGTTATCCAAGGCCGTCCCCCACAACACCGCTTTTTTGCCGCCGGCGTTCATCGCGATATTTCCGCCTATGCAAGACGCGTCGGCGGAGGTCGGATCGCAAGCAAACACCAAGCCCGCATGTTCGGCCGCATCCATGACCCGGCGGGTAACCACCCCGGCCTCGGTGAAAACCGTGGCATAGGGCTGAGCGACCCCCGGCAGCTGGGTTTCCAAGTCGATAGCGCCTATCCGTACCAACTTCTCGGTGTTGATTACGGCGGAATAGGGCGTCAAAGGCACGGCACCTCCGGTATACCCGGTACCGCCGCCGCGCGGAATCATGGTCAAGCCGAGCTTAATGCAACCGCGCACCAACTGGCCGATTTCGGCCTCGCTATCCGGATACAACACCAGAAACGGATATTCCACCCGCCAATCCGTCGCGTCGGTAACGTGTGCCACCCGCGCAAAACCGTCGAAGCGGATATTGTCTTTACGCGTATATTTAGTCAGCTGAGACATGGCTTTGCGCCGCAAATCCCGAGTCCTGTCGAAATGCGCTTCGAAGCTATCCACCGCTTGATGTGCAGCTTCTATCAACACGCCGACCCGGCGGGCACGATCCGGGAACTCGGCTTCGTGCTCGTGATGGCGCACTTCCATTTGTTTAAGCCGATGCCGCAACGCATCGAGCAAAGCGCGCCGACGCTTGCCGTTATCGAGCAGATCGTCTTCCAGATAAGGATTACGTTGCACCGCCCAGATATCGCCTAACACCTCGAACAGCATGCGCGCCGAGCGCCCGGTAATGCGCTCGTTACGCAACGACTCCAAAACGCGCGCATTTTCCGCCCCCAACAAACGGACGACGATTTCCCGGTCGGAGAATGAAGTGTAGTTGTAAGGAATTTCGCGCAGCCTCGCGGGCTGCGCATCGACAAACGTCTGAGAAATTTGGGAATCCACGAAAATTCTGACCAATCGCCTGATTGAAATGCTGGCATTGTATCACCGGCGTTCGCGCGCAAGACCATAATCAATCGGGCCAATCGTGGCACACGCAAGGGAAAAACACTATTTCTCCTTTGGAAATTCAACACCTTATAGACACATTCCAATAACCAAGCGCTTTACTAAGAAATTAAACAAGACTAGAATAGTCCTAATTGTTGAGAGCCCTATGTTCAAATTAAGCAAACTGACGGACTATGCCACTGTAATACTGAGCGTATTGGCCAAAGACAAAGCCCGGCTCCACGGCGCTTTGGAAATTGCCGAGACCACGGGTATCGCTCTGCCTACCGTCAGCAAGATATTGAAAATTTTGACCAAAGCCGGCGTGTTGGCCTCCGTGCGTGGCGCCAAAGGCGGCTACTTATTGGCTAAAGATCCCGATAGAATTACAGTGGCTACCATCATTAGCGCGCTGGAAGGCCCGATAGGCCTGACCGAATGCTCGGTTTCGCACAAAGGCTGCGAACAAGCCGCAGGCTGCCGCATCCAGGGCAACTGGCACTTGGTCAATCAAAAAATCGCCTTGGCACTGGAGTCGGTTACCCTGGCCGACATGATCCAGCCCTTTAAACAACCCAGCGAAGTCAGCATTCCTGTCAGCCGCTTATACCGTTAACGAATAGAGAAAGCCTATGTCTGCCACCGCCAAAGAAATCGAACAGCTGATACGTAAAGAGTACACGCCCGGCTTCGTTACCGAGTTGGAAGTCGACACGTTTCCGCCCGGCCTGGACGAAGACGTGATCCGCAAGCTGTCCATCGTCAAAAACGAACCGGAATTCATGCTGGAGTACCGGCTCAAAGCGTTTAGACATTGGCAAAGCATGCCGTCACCCAACTGGGCCCAGTTAAAAATCGATCCTATCGATTATCAGGCCATCAGTTATTACTCCGCGCCTAAGTCGAAGAAAGACAAACCCAAAAGCCTGGACGAAGTCGATCCTGAATTGCTGGAAACCTACAAAAAGCTGGGCATACCCTTGGACGAACAAGAACGACTGGCCGGCATCGCCGTCGACGCGGTGTTCGACAGCGTATCGGTAGCCACCACATTTAAAGAAAAGCTCAAGGAAGCCGGCGTCATTTTTTGCCCAATCTCCGAAGCGTTGCAGGAACACCCCGAACTGGTCAAACAATACCTGGGCAGCGTGGTACCGGTCGGCGACAATTTCTTTGCCGCGCTGAATTCGGCGGTGTTTACCGACGGATCTTTCGTTTATATCCCCAAAGGCGTGCGCTGCCCGATGGAATTGTCCACATACTTTAGGATCAACGCCGCCAACACCGGCCAGTTCGAGCGCACGCTGATCATCGCCGACGCAGACTCGCACGTATCGTATTTAGAAGGCTGCACCGCACCTATGCGCGACGAAAACCAGCTACATGCCGCAGTGGTGGAATTGGTGGCATTGGATAACGCTCAAATCAAATATTCCACTGTGCAAAACTGGTATCCGGGCGACAAAGACGGCAAGGGCGGGATTTACAACTTCGTCACCAAACGGGCGGAATGCCGCGGCCGTAATGCCAAGGTTTCCTGGACCCAAGTCGAGACCGGCTCGGCTATCACCTGGAAATACCCTAGCTGCGTGCTACTGGGCGACAACTCGATCGGCGAGTTTTATTCGGTGGCGCTCACCAACAACCTGCAACAGGCTGACACCGGCACCAAGATGATCCACATCGGCAAAAACACCCGCAGCACTATAGTGTCCAAGGGTATTTCCGCCGGTAGGGCGCAGAACACCTACCGCGGCTTGGTCAAAGTGGCCAAATCCGCCGAAAATGCCCGCAACCATACCCAGTGCGATTCGCTGCTGGTCGGCGACCGCTGCGGCGCGCATACCTTTCCGTATGTCGAAGTCAAACAACCCACGGCGCAAATTGAACACGAAGCCACTACCTCCAAAATCAGCGAAGACCAGCTGTTCTTCTGCCAACAACGCGGCCTGTCGCCGGAAGATGCAGTGTCGATGATTGTGAATGGGTTTTGTAAGGAAGTGTTTAAGGAATTGCCGATGGAGTTTGCGGTCGAGGCGCAGGCGTTGTTGGGGATTAGCTTGGAAGGGGCGGTTGGCTGATGGCCGAACTCAACACTGATTATTTCACCCGTTGCATCGTCACCTTGGAGCGGGCGCAAGGGTATCTAAGCGAACGCGCCGACGATGAAGCGATGTATGACATTTACCGCGCCGCTTGTGTGAAGGAATTCGAGATCATCCTGGAACAGTCCGGCAAATTGTTGAAAAAGGCTTTAAAACCCTATTTTGCGTCACCGAAGCAGGTCGATGCATTGACCTTCAAAGATGTATTTCGCCATGCCGCCAAGCATGGTTTGATTTCGGTGGAGGCTGTAGAGCGTTGGTTACAGTATCGGGACAACCGTAACGATACTGCCCATGATTACGGCGAGGGTTTTGCGGAGGAAACTTTGAATCTGTTGCCGCAATTTATTGCCGACGCCAAGCAGCTAAACGACGTGATCAGCGGGCAATTTTAGTGCCGGACAAATTGCTGTTAAGAGAACAGGATAGACGGCGTTTGCGGGATTTGTTGGTGCAGCATTTGCCCGGCGTCACGGCTTGGGCTTACGGTTCCAGAGTCAACGGCGATGCCCACGACGCGAGTGATTTGGACATTGTGTTGCGATCGGCGGATTTGGACAAAATTCCTTTAAAGGCTTTGGAACGTTTTCAGGAAGCGGTGCGGGAGTCGAATATCCCGATACTGATTGAGGCGAGAGATTGGGCGCGCTTGCCGGAGTCGTTTCATCGGGAGATATTGCGGAATTACGTAGAGTTGGGGGAGTGAATTTCGGTTTTTGTAGGTTGGGTTAGGCGGTAGCGGTAGCCGTAACCCAACATGACGGCTTTTCATTTGAAGGTGTCGCTGTCGCGACGGGTGGTTTTTGATGTCGGTTCGCGGACCGACGGCCGCGATACTTTCTTTTGCTTGGCGAGCCACAGGAATGTGGCGAATGCCGAAAATGCAGGAGCAATTTTCGGCCAAAAGAAAGTATCCAAAGAAAAGGCCACCCCATGCCGCTTGGATTCTGCGCTCCGAAGGCTTTGAACGGGGTTTTTCGAAAGGGCATCTCAGCCATTGCGAAAAACGCGATGCATCCCTGCATCGCCCCAGCGGGCAATTCCGTTCAAACCCTCCGGTGCTCGGCGCGGCATCAGGGGGTTAAACCTGTAACGAGCTTGAAAGCGGCCTGGTGTTCTTGCGTTAGCAGAAATTCGTAGGATTTGACGGCGAATAGAGGTTTATCTCTACGTTCAGAAAATCCTACGAATTAGGATGGGCTATAAAACCCAGGTATTTTTTTACTTGGGATGACAATTTTATTTCAGCAAATGAAATTTGAATGTCTCTAACTTTTCTAAAGCGGCAATTCCATGAAAGTAAATATCGAATTTGAATGGGTTAGTAAATTTGAAATTACCAAAAGACAGCTGAATAGAGCTATCTTGTTATTTCTGCATGAGAAATATTATATATATGCCACGACTTTAGCTGGTGCCAGCGAAGAAATCCTTGGAGCACTTGTCAGATTAAACGGCGATAATAGTTATATCGACATTTATATGAAGAATATTGACCAAGTTAAACAAGAAAATCAGCCTAAAAATGAATACATAAAAAGAAATTTATTGAATTATCTCAGGAATAAATATAAGCATTCAAACGATAATTCTGACAAAGATCCCCCAATATCACAAAACATAGCGGAAGAATATATTAATCGTGCAATTTATAATTACCAGCTGCTAGACAACGCGCAAAACAGTTTTATTCAGAAATATAAAAACCCTAGGAAAGCATTAGGCTCGCGTAGTTCAGATTATTCTTTACCAATCGCCCCTAACAATTAGAGGCCAAATAATGGCGTACCCATATTTAAGTGACTTGATAAATTCTGTGCTTGGAACGCAGATACATCTTCCCATTGCAACATTTGGCAGCTTTGTTGCCTTGTCGATAATTGTTTCGACATGGGTTGGAAAAAAGGAAGTTATACGATTTGAAACGGACAACATCCTACCCAACCCAGCGAGAAACTCCGGCACTCATTTGCCGGCGCATCAAATGCTAAACGACTTGATGTTTGCCTGTACAATCAGTGGAATTTTAGGTGCGCGTATATTTCATATTCTTGAGCACCCAAGAGAATTCATAGACAATCCGGCATCACTGATTTTTTCAAACGGGGGATTTTCGTTTTATGGAGGATTAGTATTTGCGTTTACCACGGGATATTTATTTTTAAAAAAGCGATCGATTCCATTTGCACCCATGCTCGATGCTTTAGCGCCTTCAATGATTTTAGGCTACGGAATTGGGCGGATTGGCTGTCAAGTATCCGGCGACGGAGACTGGGGTATTCCTGCGAACATGTTATTAAAGCCGAATTGGCTTCCCGATTGGTTGTGGGCTCAAACATACGAAAATAATATAGTCGGCGTTTTCATTCAAGCGCCAGGGGTGTACCCAACGCCGCTATACGAAATTTTCATGGCTTTTTGCATTTTTTCGGTGCTGTGGCTGTTTAGAAAAAGGCCGTATACGAAAGGGTATATATTTTCAATATATTTGGTATTGAGTGGTTTTGAGCGATTATTGATTGAAAAAATAAGAGTAAATTCGCAGTACACGTTCTTGGATGTTGATTTTACTCAGGCGGAACTTATTTCTACACTATTAATTTTAATTGGACTTTACATTATATTGCAGTCATCTAAGACGAAGTACACTTCTAAAGTTATTTTTTCAATACTGGTATTTGGAGCATTATCCGCTTGCTCGAAACTATAAAAACTTAGCCCGCGTAGATACTATTAGCGAAGCGTAATCGGACGAATGGATTAATAAGAAATCGGTATTTTTCGATTTACAAAATCGAACTTTTTTGGTGAATGAGGCAAATAGGCTGAAAAGCTAAACATACGAAAGCTAAACATACGTCCGATTACGCTTCGCTAATCGGACCTACCATTTCGACTTATAACTTTAATTTCGGGATGGTTTTCTCCCGTAATGCCGCGCCGAGCACCGGCGGGTTTGAGCGGACAAATCGGCAGGATAGCCGATTTGCATGCGTTAGCACCCGCAGGGTGAGGTACATGGATGTATTGAGTGATTTGCCCGTAGGGGCGATGCAGGGATGCATCGCGTTTTTCGTAGGGGCTCGGAAGCCCCTTCGGAAAACCCCGCTCAAACCCGACAAATTTGCCTGGAGCAAATTTGAGCAGCCGATAGGCTGACCCGTAAGGGCGAAAACCAAGGATGGTTTTCGTATTAGCGCAGGAAATAAGCGGCATCCGGGGGTCTTTTCTTTTGGATACTTTTCTTTGGACAAGCAAGGAAAAGTATCGCGGTTGTCGGTCCGCGAACCGACACATTTAATTAAACCGTCGCGTTAGCGACACAAAAACAAAGATTTAAATGCTGGGTGTCGCATTGCTCTACCCAGCCTACATTTTAAAAACTTAGGTACAAAACGTATGCTCAGCATAAAAAATCTCCACGTATCAATAAACGACAAACCCATCCTCAAAGGCCTGACCCTGGACATCAACCCAGGCGAAGTCCACGCCATTATGGGCCCCAACGGCGCCGGCAAGAGCACATTGTCTCACGTGCTGTCCGGTAAGCCGGGCTACGAAGTCACCGCCGGCAGCGTGACTTACCAAGGCAAAGACCTGCTGGACATGGCCCCGGAAATCCGCGCCCGCGAAGGGGTGTTTCTGGCCTTTCAATATCCGGTGGAAATCCCCGGCGTCAGCAATATTTATCTTTTGAAAGCCGCTCTGAATGCGATGCGCAAGCATCTCGGCCTGCCGGAAGTGGATGCGATGGATTTTCTGACCATCGTCAAAAGCAAGGTAAAACTACTGCAGATGGACGAGAAGTTTTTGTACCGCGCGGTTAACGAAGGTTTTTCCGGCGGCGAGAAAAAGCGTAACGAGATTCTGCAGGCGGCAGTGCTGGAACCGAAATTGTGCATACTCGACGAGACCGATTCCGGCCTGGACATCGATGCTTTGCGCATTGTCGCCGAGGGTGTCAATTCCTTGCGTTCGCCCGAGCGTTCTTTCTTGATGATCACCCATTATCAGCGCCTGCTGGATTACATCAAACCCGATGTGGTGCACGTGCTGGCGAACGGCAAGATCGTCAAATCCGGCGGGCCGGAGCTGGCGCTGGAATTGGAAGAAAAAGGTTACAGTTGGCTGGAAGGGCAGGCGGCATGATGGCAGCACAACAATCGGCTTATGCTTATTTGGCCGCCTATCAGGCGATGGCTCGATCATTGCCGGGCACTGATTTGCCGTGGCTGCAGCAGTTTCGTGCCGAAGGTTTAAGTGCTTTCGAAGCGCACGGCTTTCCGAATCTACGCGACGAAGAGTGGCGTTATACCAATCTGGCGGTTTTAAACAAAACCCTGTTTACGCCCTGCGATAATCGGGCTGTCGATGCGGATTGGCTGGATGCCTATCGGTTGGAAAACGCTTGGAGCGTGGTGCTGGTCAACGGCTGCTTTATGCCGGAGTTGTCGCGGCTATCCGGTTTGCCGGCGCAGGCTTCGATACAAAGTTTAGCCGACACCTTACGCCGGCAACCGGAGTTGCTGCAAAACCGTTTGGGCGCGGCGGTCGGCAATGACGAGCATAGCTTGGTGGCATTTAACAGCGCCTGGTCCGGCGACGGCGTGGTAATCGAAGTCGCCGCCGACCATCGGCTGGCAAAACCCTTACAGATTTTGCATGTGGCGACGGCGGAAAATGCTTTGGCCGCAACCCGCAACCTGTTTGTTATCGGCGCGGGAGCGGAAGCGGGCATTATCGAAACCTATATCGGCAGCGCGTCCGGCTATTTTTCCGCCGCCGTCAACGAATGTTTTCTGGCTGCCAATGCGGGTTTGACCGTATATAAATGGCAGGCCGAAGCCGAAAAGGCTTGCCATTTCGGCGGCACCTACGTCAAACAAGCCCGCGACAGCCGCTTCATGCATCACAACTTTGCCTTCGGCGCTTTATTGGCGCGCAGCGATATACATAGCGATTTGGAACTGGCCGCGGAGTGTCGGTTGAACGGTTTGTATCTGGGCGGCAATCGCCAGCATATCGATAACCACACCCGCATCAACCATTTGCAGCCGCGGGGCGTCAGCCGCGAATTTTACAAAGGGGTGCTGGATAACCGAGCGCGAGGCGTGTTTCAAGGCCGGGTGATTGTGGTTGAGGATGCACAACAGACCGATTCGGAAATGAACAACCGCAATCTGTTGTTATCGGCGGATGCGGAAGTCGATACCAAGCCGCAACTGGAAATTTATGCCGACGATGTGAAATGTTCGCACGGCGTCACGGTCGGCCAGTTGGAGGAAAAATCAGTGTTTTATCTGCAATCACGCGGTATCGATGCGGAAACGGCAAGAAACATTTTGACTTTTGCCTTTGCCAATGAAATGGTCGATAAGCTGGAGAATGCCGAACTGAAAGGCTTGTTATTGAAGGAGTTGTTGGAACGATTTCCGGCGATGAGTTTGTAGTCCTGAATTCGCGCTTACAAAATATCTGCGGCTCGAACTTGAATCTCCGGCAGCGATACCGGATTGATAGCGTCGTCTTTGGACAGAGTGCTTTGCTCCCGATAATCACCGCTTTCCGGTTGCCGGTAAACTTCCAGGCAGTTATCGACCAAGTTGACGATCCAATATTCCGGAATCAGGTGGGTGGCGTAAAGCCGGCGTTTTTGCTCGCGGTCGAAGCATAAGGTGCTGTCGGAGACTTCGATGATTAGCAACACGTCGGCGGCAATGGGGTGGCGAGTGGTATAAAAATCGGTATCGGGTTTAAGCAGTAAGACGTCAGGCTCCGGTTCCGACAGGTCGCCCAGTCGGATCGGGCCTTGTATACGAACAACGATTCCTCGATCCCATAAGCGGGAGAAAATGCGATTTAAACGATCAACATGTCCAGCATGATTAAATCCGATGGGTGCCATGTGCAAAATTTCTCCTTCAATCAATTCCATGCGCGCTTCGGGCGGAAAAATGCCGGCCTCGCCCATGCGATGCCATTCTGCAATGTCGGTGAGGTGTTTTTGAGGAAAAACGGCGACCATGGTGGTATCCAAGTAAGGAATCGACTGAATCGATTCTAATGTTTAGTAACGACCAAATCAATTTAACCCATTAGCGAGCGATGAGCACATTTCCTATCGAACAAATCCGCGCCGATTTCCCTATCCTCGGCGAGAAAATCCGCAATAAGCCCTTGGTTTACTTGGACAACGCCGCCAGTTGCCAGAAGCCGCAAGCGGTGATCGATGCCATCGTCCATACCTATAGCCGCGAATACGCCAACATTCATCGCGGCGTGCATACCTTGAGCGTCAAAGCCACCGACAAGTTCGAAGGCGCGCGGGAGAAGGTCAGGGCCTTCATCAATGCGGCTAGCACCAAGGAAATCATCTTCGTGCGCGGCGCGACCGAGGCGATCAATCTGGTGGCGCAAAGTTACGGTCATTCGCAGCTTAAAGCCGGCGACGAAATCGTAATCAGCGCGATGGAACATCACGCCAACATCGTGCCGTGGCAGATGCTTTGTCAGCAGACCGGCACGGTATTGAAAGTGGTACCTATCAACCAAAAGGGCGAACTGATGTTCGACGCCTTCGAACAGTTACTGGGCGAAAAAACCAAATTGGTGGCTATCGCCCATATGTCCAATGCCTTGGGCACCATCAACCCGGTCGAGAAAATCGTCGCCGCAGCCCACGCCAAAAATATTCCGGTGTTGCTCGACGGCGCCCAGGCGATACCGCATATGCCGGTCGACGTGCGGGCTCTGGATTGCGATTTTTACGTATTCTCCGGTCACAAACTCTACGGTCCATCCGGTACCGGCGTGTTGTACGGCAAGCAAGCCTTACTGGAAGCGATGCCGCCGTACCAAGGTGGCGGCGACATGATCCGGCAGGTCACTTTCGAGAAAACCACTTACGCCGGTCTGCCGCAAAAGTTCGAAGCCGGTACGCCGGCGATTGCCGAAATCATCGGCCTGGGCGCGGCCATCGACTACGTCAGTGCCGTCGGCATGGCTAATATCGCCGCTTACGAGGCCGAGTTGCTGACTTACGCCACCGAGCAAGCTCGGCAAATCCAAGGCCTCAACATCATCGGCCAAGCTGAACATAAAGGCGGCATTTTGTCGTTCACGCTGGATCATATCCATCCGCACGACATAGGCACGATGCTGGATAGCCTGGGGATCGCCGTGCGCGCCGGCCACCACTGCGCCATGCCTGTGATGGATTTTTACGGCGTGCCGGCCACCGCGCGGGCCTCGTTTGCAATGTACAATACCCGGCAAGAAATCGATATTTTGCTGCAAGGCATTCAATCTTTAATCGAGGTGTTTGGCTAATGTTTGACGAACTACGCGACCTGTACCAAGAAGTTATCTTCGACCACAACCGCAATCCACGCAACTTCCGCATCATGGAAGACGCCAACCGGCGCGTGGACGGTTTTAATCCATTGTGCGGCGACAAATTGACTTTATTTTTGAAAATCAACGACAACCACGTGATCGACGATGCCAGCTTTCAAGGCTCGGGCTGTGCGATTTCCACCGCATCGGTGTCGCTGATGACCGAAATCATCAAAGGCTTAAGCGAGAACGAGGCCGAAGCCCTGTTCAAGCAATTTCACGAAATGACCACCGGCAAGAGCGAGGACATCAATTTGGAGGCCATCGGCAAGCTGGCGGTATTAGCGGGCGTGCGCGAATATCCGGCCCGGGTCAAGTGCGCGACCCTAGCCTGGCATACTTTGGATGCAGCCCTGAAAAACCAACTGGAAGCGGTTTCTACCGAATAAGCCTTAGCGACAGTGGCAAGGGATGTCTGATCCGACCGCCGCCGCTAACGGAACCTTGGCGCTCATTCGCACCGAGATTGCCGATGCGCGCGTCGAAGATATAGCGATAAGCCTAGGCGCACCGATCCTGACATTCGACGAGGCCATAGACAGCACTCACGGCTATTTTCTGGCCTACCGCAACGGCAGCTTGACCTTGTTAGACAGACAAAGCTTGAAAAAAGGCGGCTTGACGGTAGACATAGCCCCGCGCCCCGGCGAACAGCATTCCTACCCGGCGCCGAAAAAAGATTTGTTGGCACAAGCCATTGGCAAAAAAACCGAAACCGTCGTCGACGCCACAACCGGCTGGGCGCAAGACAGCTTGGCCTTGTTTAGGATGGGTTATCAAGTGACCAGCATCGAGCGCTCGCCGGTGATGGCGGCCCTCATCCGCGACGGCTACCAGCGTTTAGCGCAAAAAGATTGGGTGCAACGGCGAGAACTGCAACCGCCCAATCTACTGATCGGCAATGCTATCCGCTTGTTGGCCGGCTTGCCGAAAACGCCGGAGTGCATTTACTTGGACCCCATGTTCCCGCCCAAACGCAAGCAATCGGCCGCCACGCGAAAATCGATGGCGGTTTTGCGCGATATTCTAGGCGACGACCTGGACCGGCAGCAATTATTCACCGCCGCTTGGTCGGCGACGGGCAAGCGCGTCGTGGTAAAAAGCCCGGATTATGCCGAACCGCTGGGCGGCAAACCTTCGACCGTTTACTCGGGCAAACTGTTACGTTACGACGTGTATCTGAAATGAGGAGAAAACCATGAGCGAATGGACGGACGTGATTGCCGCGACCGCGTTGGCCGACGGCGAACACATGCTGGTGGAAGTGGACGGTTACGATGTAGCGTTGTTCAAATTGGATGGTCAATTTTACGCAATCGAGGACGTCTGCACCCACGACGGCGCGGAAATCGCCAGCGGCCAACTGGACGGCGACGAAATCATCTGTCCAAGGCACGGCGCGCGCTTCTGCGTGAAAACCGGCCAAGTCAAATGCGCCCCCGCCTATGAAGACGTGGCGACCTTTCCGGTCAGAATCGAAAACGGCCGAGTGCTGATCGGCAGCAAAGACTGAGCGACTCGCGTCAGCCAGCCATTCCCATCGCGTGACGCGTCAATAGGCGCTTGGCGAAGGGCAGATGGTCCAACAAGGTCAAGCCGGTGTTGCGCAAAGCCGCCAATGCCAACCAGTCGTTGGAAAATATCCTGACGACGTTGTCGGTAAAACCAATGACTTTGTCGTGATCCTTTAAGCGCTGCCTTGCGTACCGCTCCAACCAATACGCCGCGCCCAAATCGGCATCCAGACGCTGTTGTGCTTGCAAATACTCAGCCAGCAAGGCCACGTCGCGTATTCCCAAATTGAAACCCTGCCCCGCCACCGGGTGCAACTGATGGGCGGCATTGCCGATAATCACCGCTCGCTGCGCTATCATCCGCTCGGCGCGGATCAAACTGAGCGCGAACGCCCGCCGCGGCGCCGCTAATTTCAAAGCGCCCAAACGGTAACCGAAACAGGCTTGCAACTCGGTCAGAAACTCGGCTTCGCCCCCGGCCATTAATGCCTGCGCTTGTTCGTGGCTGCGGGTCCACACCACGGACGACTGCTTGCCGGCTGCCGGCAGCAAGGCCAAAGGGCCTTGTTCCGTAAACCGTTCATAAGCCGTATTGCAATGCGGCAAAGCCGATTGCACCATTGTTACCAACGCCGTTTGGCCGTAATCGGTAAGCTGCAGCGGAATATCCAACAGTTTGCGCACGCTGGATTGGCCGCCGTCGGCGCCCACCAATAACTGCGCCGATAAATTCAACGACTGGCCGTGCTGTTTCAAACTCACGTTGATTTCGTCCGGGCCGGACATCAAGCCGACTAGCCGGGCCTCGAACAAACCGTCGATGCCTGCTTGCTGCACCAAGTCGGCCACGTGCTGCTCAATATCGCGCGCAGCAATCACGTAGCCCAATGCTTCCACGCCCTGCTCGGCGGCCGATAAACGGGTTTTACCGAAATGGCCTCGATCCGACACGTGAATGTTTTTAATAGCTGTGGCTTTGTCCGCCACCCCGTCCCAAGCCCCCAGGGAACGCAACACCTCCACAGTTCCAGCCGCCAAGGCCAAGGCCCTGTCCCCTGCCGGCGCATCACGCAATTGCTCGCGGCTGGCGGCCTCGACCAACGCAATCGACATACCGCTGTGTTGCAGCGCCAGCGCCAGGCAATTTCCGGCCAACCCGCCGCCGACCACAATCAGGTCGTAATGCATCCTCATCTCAGGCTACCTGCATCAACGCTTCGATGTCCGCTACGGTTTTAGGTACCCCACCGGTCAATATTTCATAGCCGTCTTTGGTGACCAATACGTCGTCTTCGATGCGTATACCGATACCTCGCCATTGCTTGTCCACCGTATCGCAATCGGCAGGAATATACAGTCCGGGTTCGACCGTCAACACCATACCCGGTTCTAACAAACGCCAATCGTCTTTGATTTTGTAATCGCCGACGTCGTGAACGTCCATGCCCAACCAATGGCCGATGCGGTGCATGTAAAACTGCTTGTACTTTTCATCCTTGATCAGCTTTTTGACTCGGCCTTTCAACAACTTCAGTTCCACCAAGCCTTTGGTCAGCGTCTCAACCGAGGCTTCATGCGCCTTGTTCCACGGCATTCCGGGCCGGATTTGCGCCAGGGCCGCCGCTTGTGCGCTCAGCACCAATTCATACAGCAAGCGTTGCGGTTCGCTGAATTTCCCCGATACCGGGAAGGTCCGGGTAATATCGCTGGCATAGTGGTCGCATTCCACCCCGGCGTCGATCAACAATAAGTCCCCCGCGTGCAACTTGTCTCGATTTTCGGTGTAATGCAGCACGCAGGCATTTTTGCCGCCGGCGACGATGGACGGATAAGCCACCGCGCGCAGTCCATGCTGAGTAAACTCGTGCAACAATTCAGCCTCGATTTGATATTCATACAAGCCGGGCCTACACGCCTTCATGGCCCGAACGTGCGCTTTGGCCGAAACTTCGGCGGCGCGGCGCATCAACTTCAGCTCGTCGCCGCTTTTGAACAATCGCATTTCATGCAACACGTGCTCCAGCGATACCAATTCCCCCGGCGCACTCACCCCGCTACGCGACTGCCTGCGAATATGGGTGATCCATTCCAATAATTTATGATCCAATTCGCTGTCCTTGCCCATCGGATAAAACACTTTGGCTTTATTTTCCAGCATGCCCGGCAAAATGTCGTCCAGGTCATCGATCGGAAAGGCATCGTCGGCTTCATAATGCTTTGTAGCTCCTTCCAAACCGGCATGCGCCCCTTCCCACAAGGCTTTTTGCCGGTCGAATTCACGGCAAAACAGCACGTATTCACCTTTTTCCCGACCGGGAATAAACACGGCTAACGAGTCTGCTTCGTTGAATCCGGTCAAATAATAAAAATCGCTATCTTGCCGGTAAGGATAATGAACGTCCCGGTTACGGGTACGTTCGTGAGCGCTGGCGATAATCGCAATATTCCCTTTGCCTATCCGTTTCATCAGTGCCGCCCGGCGTTTTTTGAATTCGGCTTGTTTCATGTTTCATCCTAATGCAAATTCGCTTGCGATTGATCGAGAAATTGGTCGCGCACCATCAACACTGCAGCACGGAGATATTCTCGAATTTCGGTCAATGCACTTTCGTCTTCATCGCCGTCCGCGTCGCTATCCAACTTGGTAAATTCAATCACATCCCGCATGATCTCCGCGCTATCGCCGGACCAACTGCTACCGCCTTGGTTATAACCGACACCGAACAAAAAACCTTGGCACCAATTTTTTAATGCTTCAATCTGTTCGAATAGCGGCTCGTCTTCGTCGGGCAACAGCAAATCGAACTCGAAATCGCCTGCTTCAGGGTCCAACAACTGTCGAGTTCGTTCGAAAAGCTGCGCCAGCAAATCCGCATCTTCGTCCAGCAACGGTTCTTCCGACTCGAAAAGCACCCGAAACCAATTGCCGACATCAGTCTGCCGGGCGATGCACAGCATGCCGCTAGCCATGCCATGTGCCTCGGCAGCATCGATAGCTGCGCGGTATTTTTCCAGAATCGTATTGATCGCTTGGTACATCGTTAAGGTATGACTCTAAGCCTGTCACGGCTGTTTAAAACCGGTGCTTATGCTAACATTGTTCGGCATTTTCGATGATTTTAATCTGCTGTCATCCCTCGTCATCCGCCATGTCCGAATCCGAAAAAGACCCTGCAATCGAATTGGTCGCCCTAGAGGCAAAATTAGATGCGCTGATTGCTCAATTCAATTCGCTAAAGAACGAAAACAAAACACTAAAAACCAAGCAAGACGCGCTGGTTAAAGAAAAAGCCAAATTACTGGAAAAAACCACCCTGGCGAAAGCCCGTGTAGAGGCCATGATTGCCCGATTAAAGGCTATGGAACACGATTGATGAGTAAATCCGTTCACGCCGTTTCGTTAAAAATATTGGGCAAAGAATACAAAATCGCCTGCGCATTGGAGGAGCAAGAGAGTTTACTTCGCACCGCACAAGCGCTGGATCAGCAAATGCGTAAAATTCGCGACACCGGCAAAGTTGCCGGAGCCGATCGCATCGCGGTGCTTGCCGCCTTGAATCTGGCTTGCGACGCAGATCCGCAAAAAACCAGCATACCGGAGGCCAATCTGAGCCAGCGCCTAGCCGAATTGCGCCAAAAAATCGAAAACGCTTTAGAAAATCCGTAAGAATTTGTTTAGAATACGCCCCTTCTCCTGCAGCGTTCGAGCAGTGCTGGGTGTTTCCTGAACCTGTTTTTACCCCGGAAACCGTTTGCCTTTCATGGTGTGCATGCCTGATTGATGTCAGGAAGCCTGATTGACTGGATTTGGTTTCCACTTGAACCTCCGGTTCAAGGGCGAAAGCACAAGACGGCGCAGGCGGGAGATCCGATAGCCAATGCAGATCGATGGCACGGCGAAATTCGCTTGTCTTTATAACGCGCCCGCAGAAGTTTGCGCTCGCGTTAATAAAATAAAAAACTGATTGCATGTTCGCTCGACACTCCGTATAATAGCCGAATAATTTGCGAGACTTTAGGCGCGTAGCTCAGCTGGTTAGAGCACCACCTTGACATGGTGGGGGTCGGTGGTTCGAGTCCACTCGCGCCTACCAAAAATATAAGCACCGCTAGTCGGTGCTTTTTTTATTGTGGAATCGGACATGCCTGTTATCACTCTCCCCGACGGTTCGCAACGCCAATTCGAACACGCCATTTCCGTGCTGGATATCGCCAAATCCATAGGCACCGGACTGGCTAAAGCCACCTTAGCCGGAAGAGTGAACGGCAAACTGGTGGACGCCGGCTTCGTCGTAGATAGTAATGCCGAGGTGCAAATCGTCACCGGCAAGGACGAAGACGGCATCGAAATCATTCGCCATTCGACCGCCCATCTGCTGGCGCAAGCCATCAAACAACTGTTCCCGAACGCCCAAGTAACCATCGGTCCGGTCATCGAAAGCGGATTTTATTACGATATAGCCTTCGAACGCTCGTTTACTCCGGAAGACTTGGCCGCAATCGAAAAACGCATGCAGGAACTGGCCAATCAAGACATCCCGGTCAGTCGCACAGTGATGTCGCGCGACGACGCCGTACAATTTTTCTTAGGTCTTGGCGAAAAATACAAGGCAGAAATCATCGCATCCATTCCGGCCAACGAGGAGTTGTCGCTGTACAGCCAGGGCGATTTCACCGACTTGTGCCGAGGCCCGCACGTACCCAGCACCGGCAAGCTTAAAGCGTTTAAACTAATGAAAATCGCCGGCGCCTATTGGCGCGGCGACTCCAATAACGAAATGCTACAGCGCATTTACGGCACAGCTTGGAGCGACGGCAAAGAACTAGCCGCTTATCTGCATCGACTGGAAGAGGCGGAAAAACGCGACCACCGCAAACTCGGCAAAGCCCTGGACTTGTTCCACACCCAGGACGAAGCACCCGGCATGGTGTTCTGGCACGACAAAGGCTGGAGCATATACCAGCAAGTCGAACAATACATTCGGGAAAAACTGCGGGTCAACGGCTACGGCGAAGTCAGAACCCCGCAAATCGTTGATCGCTCGCTGTGGGAAAAGTCCGGGCATTGGGACAAGTTCAGCGCGATGATGTTTACTACCCACTCGGAAAGCCGCGATTACGCAGTCAAACCGATGAACTGTCCGTGCCACGTCCAGATTTTCAATCAAGGCATCAAAAGTTACCGCGACTTGCCGATACGTTTGGCCGAATTCGGCTCTTGCCACCGCAACGAACCCTCCGGCACCTTACACGGTTTGATGCGGGTGCGTAATTTCGTACAAGACGACGCCCACATTTTCTGCACGGAAGAGCAAATTCAATCCGAAGTATCCCGCTTCATCGACTTGCTATTCGAAGTTTACAAAGATTTCGGCTTTGACGAAGTCATTATCAAGCTATCTACCAGACCGGAAAACCGCGTTGGCGACGACTTGGTGTGGGATAAAGCCGAACAAGCCTTGGAAGTTGCTCTGAACGCCAAAAACCTGGATTGGCAATTACAACCGGGCGAAGGCGCATTTTACGGACCGAAAATCGAATTCTCCCTAAAAGACTGTATCGGCCGAGTCTGGCAATGCGGTACCATTCAAGTCGATTTTTCCATGCCGGCCCGCTTGGACGCCAGCTACATCGGCGAAGACAGCGCCCGCCACGTCCCCGTAATGCTACACCGAGCCATCCTCGGCTCCTTGGAACGCTTTATCGGTATTTTGATCGAGCAACACGCCGGCAACTTCCCGCTGTGGCTGGCGCCAGTGCAAGCCATGGTGCTCAATATTACCGACAAACACAGCGAATATGCGCAACAAATCCGGCTTGAACTGGAAAAACAAGGCTTTAGAGCCAAAATAGACTTGAGAAATGAAAAAATAGGCTATAAAATCCGCGAACATTCCATGCAGCGTGTACCGTATCTTTTGATTATCGGCGACAAAGAATTGGAAAACCAAACGGTAGCCGTTCGCACCCAAAAGGGCGAAGATCTTGGTAGTTTGAGTCTTAACGACCTGGTTGTACGACTGAAAACCGACATCGCGAACAAAAAATAAAAAACAAACTTGGAGGATTAGGGTATCAGCTCTAAAAAAGATTCAACGCGCCTGAATGAAGAAATCACCGCTAGACGAGTGAGATTGATAGGCGCCGAAGGAGAACAGATTGGGATTGTTTCAATCACGGAAGCCTTACAGACCGCCTACGATGCCGACATGGATCTGGTCGAAATTTCCCCGAATGCGGACCCCCCGGTCTGCAAAGTAATGGATTTCGGCAAATATCAGTTCGAGCAAAACAAAAAGCTGCAAGCCGCCAAGAAAAAACAAAAACAAATCCAAATCAAGGAAATCAAATTCCGTCCCGGCACAGAAGAAGGCGATTACCAAGTCAAACTGCGCAGTCTGATCAAATTCCTAAACGAAGGCGACAAGACCAAAATTACCGTGCGTTTTAAAGGCCGAGAGCTATCGCACCGCGAACTAGGCATGGATCTTTTAAAGCGCATAGAAACCGATTTGGATGAAGTCGCCGCTGTCGAGCAATTTCCCAAGCTGGAAGGCCGGCAAATGGTCATGGTCATGGGTCCGAAAAAGAAAAAGTGATTCTGCCGTCGTTTTACACGGCAAACCGATCCTAGTTTGGGTCGTCAAGTGGTGACTATTGTTGCCAAATCCCTTGGGGCCGAGCATTTTGCCTCACCGGGTTTTAATCGCAGGGATTCATCATTACTCATTGGAGAAAACAAATGCCAAAACTGAAAAGCCACAGCGGCGCTAGCAAGCGCTTCAAAAAAACCGGAAGCGGCGGCTTTAAATGCAAACAATCGCATAAACGCCACATCCTGACCAAGAAAACTACAAAGCGTAAAAGACAATTGCGCAAAACCGCAATCTTGCATCCTTCAGATACGCCGTTGGTAGCACGCATGCTGCCTTATAGCTGATAACACCGTTACTGAAGAGAGAAGATCATGGCAAGAGTTAAACGCGGCGTCACCGCAAGAGCAAGACACAAAAAAATCCTAAAGTTAGCCAAAGGCTACTACGGCGCCCGGAGCCGGGTTTACCGTGTCGCCAAACAGGCAGTTATTAAAGCCGGTCAATACGCTTATCGCGACCGCAAACAGAAAAAACGCCAATTTCGTGCGCTTTGGATTGTCCGTATCAACGCGGCTGCGCGTATTTGCGGCACTTCATACAGTCGTTTGATCAACGGCTTGAACAATGCCAACGTCGCGATAGACCGTAAAGTGTTGGCCGACCTCGCCGTCAGGGACATGGACGCATTTGCTGAAATCGCAAAGATAGCCATTGCAAATCAAAGCAAACCCTAACCGGTTTGCAACCGGCCTTTAATCATAAACAGGCCGAACGAAATGCGCTCCCCGCTTCCGCGGGGAGTTTTCTGATTGACCATCAGAATCCGCTCCCATTACCGCCCTTCTCCACATTTATAGTGAGCTTAGTCGTGTCGGCTAGTATCGAAGAAATTCTTTCGCAGGCATTACAAGCGCTTGCACAGACCCAAGACCTCAATCAACTCGATCAGGTCAGAGTCCACTACATCGGCAAAAAAGGACTAATCACCCAGTACATGAAAGAACTGGGCAGCTTGGACCCTGAACAACGCAAAATCGCCGGCCTGGCCATCAACAACGCCAAAAACAGTTTTCAAGAAGCGTTCGATACCCGCAAGCACAGCTTGGAAGCCGAACAACTACAAGTGCGCTTAGCCGGTGAAAAGTTGGACGTCACCTTGCCGGGCAGAGGCCAAACCAGCGGGGGCCTACACCCGGTGACGATTACCCAGCGCAGAATTGCAAAAATTTTTGCCGATGCCGGATTTCAGATCGCCGAGGGCCCGGAAATTGAAGACGATTACCACAACTTCGGTGCGTTAAACATTCCGGAACACCATCCGGCACGGGCCATGCACGACACCTTTTACTTCGATGCCCACACGGTGCTGCGCACCCATACCTCTCCGGTACAAATTCGCGTAATGGAATCGGAAGAACCGCCATTGCGGGTCATAGCGCCTGGTCGGGTTTATCGCTGTGATTCAGATATGACGCATTCGCCCATGTTTCATCAAGTAGAAGGCTTTCTAGTAGATACCGATGTGAGTTTCGGCGACCTCAAAGGCGTGATTTTCGAATTCCTGCGGGCTTTCTTCGAAAAAGAGGTCAACGTCCGCTTTCGCCCCTCGTATTTTCCGTTTACCGAACCGTCTGCCGAATTCGACGTATCCTGCGTGATGTGCGATGGCAAAGGCTGCCGCGTCTGTAAACAAACCGGCTGGCTTGAAGTCGGCGGTTGCGGCATGATCCATCCGGAAGTCTTCAAATCGGTAGGCATAGACTCGGAACGCTATTCCGGCTTTGCGTTCGGCACCGGAGTAGAGCGTTTAGCTATGATGCGTTACGGCATCAACGACTTACGCATGTTCTTCGAAAACGATCTTAAATTTTTGCAACAGTTTAACTAAGAGTGGCTTGAGTCATGCAAGTAAGTGAAGCGTGGTTAAGGGAGCTGGTCAACCCACCTGTCGACACGGCCCAGCTCGTCGCCCAGTTGACCATGGCCGGTTTGGAGGTCGACGCCGTTCAACCGGTGGCCGGCCAATTCAGCGGCGTAGTGGTCGGGGAAGTTTTAACGACCACCCAACACCCGAATGCCGACAAATTAAAAGTTTGTACCGTCAACGTAGGTCAAGGCGAAGCCTTGCAAATCGTCTGTGGCGCCGGCAACGTGCGTCCGGGATTGAAAGTCCCCGCCGCTTTAATCGGCGCAATTTTACCCGGCGACTTCAAAATCAAACAATCCAAACTGCGCGGCGAATCGTCATCCGGCATGTTGTGCTCGGAAAAAGAGCTGGGGCTTGCCATTAGTTCGGACGGATTGATGGAATTGCCTGATGACGCTCCGGTCGGCACCGACATCCGCGACTATCTAAGTCTCGACGACAACATTATCGAATTGGGTCTGACTCCGAACCGGGCCGATTGTTTGAGCGTCGAAGGCATCGCTCGCGAAGTCGCCGTATTGAATCGCATGAAATTCGAGCATGCGACCATGGCCGCCACTCCCATTGACCACCAAGAGCAATTGCCTATCCAAGTCGAAGCGCCGGAAGACTGCCCGGCCTATTTGGGCCGCTTGATTAAAAACGTGAACGTAGCCGCCGCCACTCCGCTGTGGATGCAAGAACGCCTGCGCCGTTGTGGCATACGCAGCTTGAGCCCGGTGGTCGATGTTACCAACTACGTGCTATTGGAACTTGGCCAGCCCCTACACGCCTTCGACGCGGCAAAGTTAGTTGCGCCCATCGTGGTGCGTAACAGCCGCGCCGCAGAAAGTATCAACCTGTTAAACGATCAGACCGTCGCGCTGGACGGCGAAGCGTTGGTCATCGCCGACCAACGGCAGGCTTTGGCTCTGGCCGGCATTATGGGCGGCAGCGACAGCGCGGTATCTGACGACACGCAAGATATATTCCTCGAATGCGCGTTTTTCACCCCGCTCGCGATAGCCGGAAAAGCCAGACAGTTCGGCCTGCATACCGATTCGTCGCACCGCTTCGAACGCGGCGTGGATTTCACCTTACAGCAGCGCGCTATCGAACGGGCTACCCAACTCATCGTACAAATCGCCGGCGGCAGCGTCGGACCGATCAATGCGACGGTTAACGCTGCGCAGTTACCGGCCCGATCACCGGTACCGTTACGCCGGCAACGCATCGAAAAAGTCCTGGGCATCACGCAAGACCCAGCGCAAATCCAAGCGTTGTTCGAAGGCTTGGGCATGAAAACCGAACAAACCGCCGACGGCTGGCGAATCACGCCACCCGGATTTCGATTCGACATCGCCATCGAAGAGGACTTACTGGAGGAGATAGGCCGTATTGTCGGCTACGACAACCTGCCCTGCGGCAGTCCTAACATGCGCACCCAACTGGGCCAAGCGCCGGAAACACAAATCGCGCTTAGTCGCGCGCAAGATTGCCTAGTCGATCGCGGTTATCAGGAGGCAATCACCTTCAGCTTCGTCGACGAACACATGCAGTCCTTAATTGCGCCGTCGTACGAATTTGTCAAGTTGCAAAATCCAATTTCTTCCGAACTGGCCGTCATGCGTACCACCCTGTGGTGCGGATTGCTCAATGCCGCCATATACAATATCAACCGCCAACAAACTCGGGTCCGTCTATTCGAAAGCGGATTACGCTTTGTAGTAGACCAAGGTCGTACCGATCAACAAAAAATGTTGGCCGGTTTGGCGCTCGGCAATGTTTTCAACGAACAATGGGCGGAAAAATCTCGGCCGATCGACTTTTACGACGTTAAAGCGGACGTCGAAGCGCTTTTGGCGCTGTCCGCCCGGCCGTTTTCTTACCAGTCAGCATCGCATCCGGCCTTACATCCGGGGCAAAGCGCGCAAATTTTGGATCAAAACGGTCAACCGGCGGGCTGGCTAGGCATGCTGCATCCCAACCTGGAAAAGCAACTGGGGTTTGCTAGCCCGGTATTTTTGTTCGAACTCGCTCAAGACGCACTTCTGGCGAGTCGCAAGCCCGGTTTCACACCACTGTCGAAATTCCCTTCAGTGCGGCGCGATATGGCCATCATCGTCGAACAAAAAATTTCAGCCGCCGAAATCCTGGAATGCATCCATGGCTGCAACGAGGAAAAGGTTCGCGAAGCCTCTATTTTCGACGTTTACCAGGGTAAAGGCGTAGAAGACGGGTATAAGAGCGTCGCCTTGAGTTTAGTGCTACAGGATTTCGGGCAAACCCTAACCGACACGGAAATTGATGCTATATTTCGCAAGTTGTTAGCAAAAATGATATCCGAATTGAATGCAAAATTGAGGGAGTGATTGTGGCATTAACCAAAGCAGATATTGCTGAGAAGTTGTTTGAAGACCTGGGTTTAAACAAACGGGAGGCGAAAGAAATCGTCGAACTTTTTTTCGAAGAAATCAAGCACTCACTGGAGAGCGGCGAGCAAGTCAAAATTTCCGGATTCGGTAAATTCGAGCTACGCGATAAAAACGGCCGCCCCGGACGCAACCCTAAAACCGGGGAAGAAATTCCCATTACTCCTCGTCGAGTCGTGACCTTTAGAACCGGTCAAAAACTCAAAGCCCGAGTAGAAGCCTATGCTGGAACCCAGTAATAACAACGAATTGCCGGTGATACCGGCAAAACGTTATTTCACAATAGGGGAGGTCAGCGAATTATGCGGCGTTAAACCGCACGTATTACGCTATTGGGAACAGGAGTTCACCGAGCTCAACCCGGTAAAACGCCGCGGCAACCGGCGTTATTACCAGCGACACGACGTATTGCTGATTCGGCAAATCCGCGCCCTGCTTTACGAACAGGGCTACACGATAGGCGGCGCCCGCGCGCATTTGGTCAGCGATAACGCCAAAGAAGACGCATTGCGCACCAAACAGTTAATTCATCAAATGATAGGCGAGTTGGAGGATATCCTGGAGCTACTCAAGTAAGCACGCTAGGCTTACATTGTGGTATCATAATAAGCAGATTTCGTTCCTCTTTCATCGAACAAGCAAATCTTTCGGGGCGTAGCGCAGCCTGGTAGCGCACTTGTCTGGGGGGCAAGTGGTCGTGGGTTCGAATCCCGCCGTCCCGACCAATTAAATCAAAGACTTAGAAAATCGAGTTTTTGATGAGTCCTTGAAAAGCTGGTTTCGGTACAACAATTTTAAACGCTTGATCTGTACACACGAAACGACGCCAACCTAACTTCATCTTGGTGTTACAGCCCCAAAACCGCTCGCAACTTCAGCCACAGCTTTAAACTCGGCAAGCTGGCGCTCGTTTCGAGGGATGCAATGTGGTTTCTTGAGCATCCCGCTTTCTTCGCCAACTCTGCTTGAGTGAGGCCCAACCGAAGTCGGCTGTTTGATTTTCGCGCCTGTCATTGCAGAGCTTTCGCCAACTCAGGCCGCAATCGCGAGAATGTTTCCCGTTCACAGCCGATAGCGTCCACGAGTAAGGTCGTTAAGCCGGAGTGCCGATAGCGTCGTAGGAGTGTTTGCAGAACGTGATTGCGTGGCAGTCCCGCTGTTTCGAAGGCGTCGCATAACCGATTGACAATGAATAATGCTTTGTCTGTGACAGATTGCCCCGAGGTCGCTAGTACGAATGCTGTTAGCGCTTGGTACTCGGCCAGCGTCAAACGCTGGATTGCTGGCCAATAGTCCGGCAGCTTCGCTATCTCCGAACGAGAAGCGTAAAGAACTCGACTTGAAAGGATCGGCTCAAAGGTTGGACCTTCAAAAGCATTGATAATCGTGCCTCGGGTTGCAAAACGGTAGGGAACGCGTTTGCCTTCAGGATCTACCAAACAGGCCGCGACAACACCGCTTACGACCACACCTACATGTTCACGTTGAGGTAGGATCGGCAGATGCGTAGAGTAATCGCGGACGATGACGGATTTTGTTTCGATTATTTTTGTCAGTCGACACACAGTGTTACCTATTAAAATTGACTTTTATCACAAGGTCGCGGTTGACTGCCGGCAGTCGTGCATTGAAAATGCACTCGCCGTTTCGGAATTTACCAATCCGAAATCAGGCACCGACGGCAGCAAACGTCGGTTTACCCCACTGTGGCAGCAACCGCAGCGGGGCCAAGCGGCCCAGCAAGACCGCTTGGCAAATGAGGACTTTTTAAAGCGAGGTCGGCCGACCGGTCGGCCTCGCACCTACCAAACCACTCAGTTCAGAATAAAACCTCTCTAACGCGGCTTGTTCTGTTGAAGGCTGGCGTTCAATCACCGATTTAAGACGACGCGCACCTTTTGCGCATGTAAATAGCCGTTCCTGATCGATCGCTGAAAGTAGTTTTGCGGCTGAGGTCGTGCTGACTTTGCAAGACTTAAGCAGCCCATCAACCCCAACAACAGAAAGGTATTCGCCTAAGTGTTCTGGCTTGATCTCGCGCATCAAGGGCGGCTTGCTGAACACGGCGGTGTAATGTGAGCCGTGCAAAGTGGTTTCGTTATCGCCTAGCGCGTCGCAATGTTCGGCGAGGGCCCTTCGGATGGTGTCTCGGCGTTCGGTGAGGGCGTCGTAAGCGGCTAATTGCGCTTGCAGTTCACCCAGCTCGTCGGTCAGTGATTGAACTTGGTCCAAGGATAAAGTGGCCATGGTCTCTACCTATTGATTGTCTGTGCGGCAGACTTTCCGACCGGCGGAACCGCTCCGCCGATGGTTCTACGATATACCCCCGCCACTAGTTTTCTTGGGTACAAGCAGCAAAGGGCTTAATAGGCTCCCCCGACAAATTTTTCGAATTTCTGAAACTCGAACGTGACTTGCGTCACACTTTTGAGGAACAACGCCAACCGCAAACGTGGGCTGGCGTCGTCGGTTGAACGGTGTTACTGAAGTTCGCTCGGGTTGACCTGATTTTTCACTGTATTCGGCTTGCCCCACCAGGTGACGGCCGGCCTGGTAATCCATCGCGTGCCGAAGAGTACAGGTATTGCCCCGCCTTGCTCTGCTACAGGGAGTTGCGAGATTTTATCCGGATCAGGGATAGGCGGCTCCGGCGGTTTCTGGAGCATTTGATAAATGGATATGGCGATGTTGACGACGCCGACGACGGTGAATACGGCTGCGGCGATAGCATATATTGGCATGTTGACCTCCTGTTGTCTCAGTGCGTTGGGACCGCGTCGTGGTGGGGTGGACGCGGAGCGTGTTTGAGCCTGGTGTAAACTCGATCTAGCACCACGGCTCGTTGTCTGTGGCCACGAGCTAGGGCTGCATACCGAGAACTCACCAGTTGCTGAAGCACATCTTCAAATTCGAACAACGCCAACGTGTCGGTGGATAGTGTTTGGCGCTTGAGTTTGGCGGACTCCGCCAGGCAGAGTTGGCGATACAGTGACCTGATAGCCTGTTCGAGTTTGTCGGCTGTTTTCGGCGTCGGCCGGGCAATGTCGGCTAGAAGGTCGTCTCGATAGTTGAGCTGTGCTGGAACGATAGGTTCCACGCCGTGGATGATCGCGGTGTACGCGTCCGATAAAGCAAGTATTGCTGTGACTTTCATTTTTGCCGCCTCCATGCGGTTAGATCATTTGAGTTTAGCTAGCGCTAACGCAGCCTGTGTGATGATGCGGGCCGCGTCGCGTTGCGTTTGCAGATCGTCTGAATCGAGTTGCCGCGACAGCTTTGTCAGCGTTTTTTCGAGAAGTTGCGGCAACGTCGACAAGAGTTGGCGCTCGATGATGGCTCCGGCGTCGTGTCTTGCCGGAGGCTGATATTGGTTTTTCATGGTAATTTCCTTATTACTAGTATGGTAATGTGAGTTTCTCCGAAAAAAACCTCACACGCTGCAAGCCACGGCTGGCACGGTCTGTAGCGATTTTTGTGAGTTAGGAGTTTTTTTTGTCCCCCTCGCGCTGTAAATAGGGAATAGATTTTTTTCTCTCTCAGACTGGAGTTAAAAGAAAAACTCACAAAACTCACACTCAACCTCTACAACCCGCGCCAGCCATGGCTTTGAGCTGTGTGAGTTTCTCACAAAGAAACTCACAACAAAAAATCACAAATTGTCCGTTTCAACCGAACAGACGCCCATTTTGGACGTGTGAGTTTTTTTTTCAGAAACTCACACCATGTCGAGTCGCCACTGCACCACCCGTCGCACCGCACCCGCCCGGACCAGCCGCATCCCATCCACGACCCGCCCCGCATGTCGCGCGACATATCGCCCGGCACTCCGCAGATTGACGCCGCCGCGCCCATCCGGGTAGTACGACACCCCCCACGACCGCAGCCCAGCCACCCCCAGCGCATCGGGCACCGTCGCCGGCACTACTCCCACCTCGTCGCGCCACGTCGCAAGCAGCTCCGCGAGTGCCGCCGCCTCCTCATCCACGACGACCGCAGCCGGCACCGCCTCCGCGATGTCGATCCCGGTCAGCCAGTGCACACATCCACCGATCTCAGCAACAAATCGGTCATACGAACCCATCGGACGACACCGCGACGCCTCACCAGACGCCCGCCACGCCCGCAACATGGTCAGCAGACACGTCAGCAGCCGCTCGCGAGACGCCGCTATCTCCTCCACTGGTGAAAAATCGAACTCCCTCGCCTCCGGGCGCTCGCAGCGTGGATCCAGTCTGATCTCCACAACACGCCGCGGCATATCGGGCAGGTACTGCACATTGTTGCCGGTCGCGAGCCACAGTTCACCATCTGTGGGCAACCGTAACATCCGGCTGGCCCCCAGCAGCCGACCAGTATAGACCTCAGACGTGAGGACCCCGCACAGCGTATCGCCTCCGAGCCTAGCGTTAATGTTATCTAACAGAATCAATTGCTTACCTTCGCACAACATCGACACGATGGACTTGTCGGACTCATCCGAGTCCCCGAGATATTTGGCACCAGGCACCTGCCGCCCCTCAACCAGCGTAGCGAGACACTGAGCCAGTAGCGTCTTACCGCTCCCTGGAGCGGTCGCCGTGATGACGACCATCGGTACATTACCCAGCAGCGGTCGCTGGATCGCAGCGAGACACGCCGCCAACCACACCGCCGGGTCGCGACGCGACTCAAACGTGAATCCCCTCACGGGATGCAAGACCTCGCGTACAGCCTCCAGCGCCGCCTCTCGCGTAGCGGGAACCACCTCCGGTACGCCCGGCCAACCCTCTGTCAGGTACAGCCCACCGGCGAACCCGCGCCGCCTGATCACCTGCCCATCGTCGGACAAATATGGCACCGACCGCACCCCTCGCAGCCCAGGCAGGCCGCAATCGATCCGCGTCGCGTAGGCCGCCCACCATTGCGGAGTCGGCTGCATCGCGACACACTCCCACGACCCATCTCGGCGCTGCTCCCAACGCCGAAAATCAACCAACCTGCCGATCAGGATCGCCAGCAGCTCTCGCGATACGGGCCGTATATCACCCTCGCGCGACACCTGCACCACCTCCCCGCCCCGCATGTACAAGTCGGGGTAGCGACCCGCACACAGTACGGCGTCCACCTCGCTCATGGTGCGCAACGGATACTCGGAGTCGTAGACGACCTCGACGCGAGACAGACGGGCAAGGTACCCGCCACACGCGAAACTAAAAATTTGCCGTCGCGCCGCATAGAATGCGCCTTTCCAGCCGCGATGCGGCTCAACCGGATCCAGACTCAGCATCTCGTCGTACCGGTCCGGATCGCGCAACACGTCTAACACATCTACTACGCCGACTCCCTCGAAATCCAGTTCATGCCCACCCGTGATACGCACAACGGGCAAACCCGTCCGACTAACTTCGGTGCTGTCCACCCGTCGCAACGTCTCTACGACCTGCCGGCGTATCGCCTTGGGGGCTGCGGCCCCTCGACCCTCTCGCCACTGCCGGGCGACCTCCCGGGCCTCCCCCTCCGCGTCGGCATACGCCGCAGCCCGTGCTGCCTCAGCCTGCGCCATCTGTCCCGGAGTCAGCGACCACAGCTCACTCAGCGCCCCTCCCCCGACGTACTCCACCGGCCACGACACACGGGCCACACCATCGCGACAGGGGTTGGCGCCGCAAAAATCAATTCGCTCGGGGGCAAACACCGACAGATCGATCTCGGTCGTCTCGTCAATATAGATTGCGTAGCGTCGATGACCTGACGCCGTAATCTTGACGCGCCCCCAACCATTGAGCCACGCGACATCGGCAAACGACGACGCAAAGTGCCCCAACATCAGACCTGACCGCAGCACCCAATACAAACGCACGCCGCCCGTGCGCACCGTCGGAACCTCATCGACGCCGGGCCGATACACCCCTGCCGACGCCGAGCCTCGGCACATGAACCCCACATCCAGCAATGGCGGGTAGATCGACCTCAGCGTTGTGACGTACTCCAACACGTCGGCTAGCGGCTCACCTGTTGGCCTATCAAGATCGAAAAACACCAACAACGGTTCATCGCGCAGCGGAAAGTTTGCCCGAGTCCGGGCTATAGCACCCTCCACGGGCTGGCGCTCCGTGCAAAGAGCGATGTCGTCAAAGTCTGAACGTCCGAGTATGATGCAGTCCGACTCACCGTATCCGCCGATATGATCGGCGAACTCCCGCAGTCCGGTTACGGAGATAGTCTGCACCAAACCTCTGGCGATGCTACCGTGTACGACCTTGCGGATGCCTCCATCCGGCCCCAGCATGTACTCTTTTCCGGCCACTGCCGGCCACTCCGACCGTAGCCGGCTGAACCGAAACGGTACGCCTATCTCGTTGTTATCGCTTGTTTTTTGGCAAAAATCCATTATATTATCCCTGTGAAACATCAATGTTCCACGATCTCCCTGATGTTGCCGGCCTCCCTCAATCGTGACCGGCTCCTTTTTTGGGGCATGGATGCCCCATGCGCCACGGACGGCGCAACCATTACATTTGCCCTCGCCGATGCGCCTCGAGGTATGACACCAGCGCCGTCGGCTCGTACCTGACCGCTCCGCCAATACGTACGAAGGACGGCCCTGCACCACGACTGCGCTGGTGATCCAGTGTCGACAGACTGACTCGCAGGTATGCCGCGGCCTCTCGCCTTGTAAGTAATTGATTTTGTTGCATGTATGCTGCTCCTGTTTGGTTGAGGGCAGCAAGTCAGATAGCGCTGCCCGGACGAGATAATCCAATGCAGCGCCCAGAGACCTCGCGAGGTCTGATAGGGACGGGGTACATCATGCCACGCGACCGGCATGACGCTAATATCCCACAAAAAACAGCCACTTGCAACAAAAAACAACAATTTACCACAAACCCAATCCCTGTCTACATTTCCGTCAGTGGTGTTGCAAACACTTGCGCCAACGTCCATCGATCCAATAACATTCGCGACCTTTACACTCGAACTAAGGTGTCCACATGAAGAAAATCACTATCGTTGCTTTGTTGTGTGTCCTCACAGGCTGCGCCTCCTCGCCTACGACTCCGGAAGAGCGAGTTCAACACGATCTACGCATGCAGCAGCTTCAATTAATGGGCCTGCATATGCAGAATCTCAGCAACGCTCTTCGCCCCCATTAGCGGAACGCGGCCCCATGGATGAAGCCATTTTTCGCGCGGACAAGTCTCTATGTCCGCGATGCAATCCAGGCTTCCAGCTCGGATCGCCGGAAGCTATTGTTCCGCCGTCCGAGCTTGATCGGCCTCGGGAATGCGGGATCGTGATAGGGTGACGACGAGTCTAGCCGCGTATACAGCCCAGCCCGACTAATACCGAGATAGTTACATGCCTCACGTGTGGTGAGTAGATTTTTTGTTTCCATTGGTTTGGCCTCCGTTATTCAAAAAGGCCAATGTAATCCAAGACCGTCTAATCTGGCGTGACATCTATCACTTATGATCTGGCAATCTAAGCAATTCCCGCACCAATCAACACATCCAGTTTTTCCCCAACAAACGCCAAGCGTGGCTCTGTTGGTATATTCCAATCCAAACCAGCAACACATTTCGGTTGAAATCCACCGCCAGTTCAAACTCAAGCCACGTGAACGATTCCGACACCATTTCGCCAGAAGTGAATGTTGGCTGTTGAGACCGGCGAACTGGTGATATCGACCCATTTCTGCCTGCCACTCAAACTGATTCAACGGCGACAGTTCTACTACTACCAAGCATAATTAACTAGTACCGATGGTATACTGAACAATCAATGAAATAGCATGTCAGCACTATTTCGAACATGAAAAAGGGTTCCATTGTCCAGAATCGGTTGAATCCTTACGATCTCAATCTTGATTTGTTCGACCTTGATACTTGGTGCAATAATGACTAAACGTATGTCTGACTATTTTCTAATCCATAGCATCTAATATTTAAAGTGGATAAAACTCGTATTCAGCCGGTAGGCGGCGACCACGCTATCGAAGTGATGGCAATTGGAGTAGAGTGGTCTTCTCCACTTGATGAGTCATGCCTTCATGCGTTGCAAAGTATCTACACAGAGAGTCAGGAGCTTAAAGAATCGTTTCCTCAATTCTCTCCTGTACAAGCTTTCTTGATTCAAGAGACGCATCAGATCGGTGTCGTACGCATGGAGCAGCAACCACATTTAGGTCCAGAGGGAATAACGCCTCCGCAGTTCGTGACTAAGGCCGCTGGATTCGACGCTAATAGAGTGGATGTGAATGGAAAAATTTCGTGGGGGGTCTCTATTAGACCCGATTTTTTGTCATGCAATTGCACTGCGTACGACCGTTGGAAAAACGTCAAACCTAGGGTGGTTGAAGCGCTGCTTCCATTTATAGAAGCAGCGATCGGATTAGGCGCTGAGATCAGCGCAATCGGTCTGCAGTACCAAGATGCATTTCGTCTGCTCGATGGTATTTCACCTGAGACAACCAAGCAATTGTTCCGCCAGGATTCACGCTGTATTCCAAGTCATCTGTTTGACGAACCGTCATTTTGGCACTGCCACCAGGGCTGGTTTTCAAATGGCTGCAATTCGCGTCGCATACTGAACAACATTACGACTGATCTTGCAGAAGTCGATAGCGTTCACTTTGCTCGCATTGGCGGTCAACACCGAATTTTTTCAGTCTCGTTCGATGGCAAGACTCAAAATCGAATTGAAACATGCGAAATCGATGAAGTTCTTGAAGGCTTACATGAAGAAAATAAGAAGGTAATTAACGAAATGCTTAGCGATGGCGCGCTTGAGGCCATTGGCTGTGTCGTGGAAGGAGCATGATCATGAAGTCAGTCTTGGCCAGAACTCCGACGTTTTTGCGAAACTCATCCTCCATGGGGTCTGGCTGGCGCACACTGGATACAGGTTTGCAAGCAACCATGTATGTGGCGACTGAATGCGAATACTTAGCGACTTCGGCGAGTCTATCGGCAAAATCTGATATCAACTATTTAGTTTCGCCTATTGAGCAAATCCGAGACCAGATAAATGGTTGGCTTTCCAGCATAGGAAAAAATATCTGCGTGCAATGTGACGATGCGACCTGGATGGTTGCCCCTATCCCTCGAATTCCTGCAGAGTTCTTCGACTCATACGAGCCTTTCTTCAGGGCCGTACACCTCTATCAAACCAGTGTAACCGCGTTGGATGATGGTGATTATTCGACCCCTCCATCTGATTTACAAATAACCGCCGCTCTGTTGGGCTTGGCGAATCTAATGGCTGCCTTGGTACCTGCACCATCGCCGATGTTTCTTGAGGATGGTACGGTTGGCGGTTACTGGCGCAGAAAACAATACTACGTCAGCATTGACTTTGAGGTCGATGGCGAGCATACCTGGGTCGGTACGGATGGAGAGGTTTTTCACTCCGGTACTTGGAAGTTACCAGGAAACCCAATACCTCCCGCATTGACCAACGAGCTACGAGCTATCGTCGCCAAATAGTCATTATGAGCTTCTATGATATCGACGAAAATTCGAAGATTTGTCGCGCCAGTCAATTGCTTGCCAAAGACCTAGACGGTGCCAAACAATTTGAGAAAGTTTCTACCTATGCCCATGGTCCGGTTGGTGACGATGAAATGCTTGCTCGAAGTCTAGAATACCCGGACAAGTTCAATCCCAGCGGAGGCCTTAATGATTCATTTTTTGGCGATGCTTTTACGCACGGCGCATCGGTGCAACGTTTGATCGAAGGTTGGGATGTTTTGGCAAGCGATGTGCATAATGCATTTGAGGCGAGAGCAGCGTCGAAACGTCAGGGTTCTGAAAATAGAAAGCCTAAGCCTGATAACATCTACATAGGATTGTTTCACATGACTGCCGGTGAACTGCGTGCTGTTCAACTGGAAATGGAAGATCGACGGCGTGTCCGAGTTTATGATGCAGGTGTGGATGAGTCAGATCCTAATCATGCGGAGATCCTCGCTGACGGCGAGGGGTTGGAAAAGGTGCTAAAGCATAAGTTTCGGGTGATGCTCATGGTTTTAGCTCAAAAACGTGGTTTATACGTTAGTCCGTTTCTATCGGAAGACGGACATGGCAGGGCACACGATAGTGGCTGCAATTTAAACTATTATCCAGAGAATCTTTACCTATATTGATGGCTATTCATTAGACACGATCATTGAGTGAAATAGTGACTCTGACCAAGCACGAAATCCCACTACCAGTATTGTTGATGAGTGGTTGAATATCAATGCCGCCTATGGAAAGACAGCTGAGAGTCGTTGATCTGCCGACCAATAAAGCTTCTTGATGGTCTCTTATTGGCCGATTGTGTTGAAAAAGTCCCTTCCTAGGAAAATTGGGCCAAGCCATAAAATTAATATTCAATTTAAACAATACCTTAAGAATATCGAAAACTGCAAAATCAGCCAAAATTCGAGAAAAACCGACTTTTTCAACACAATCGGCCGATCCAAAGCATTCAAAACCTGGTAGGTTTTGAACCGTTACCTGTGGCGGCTTTCAATTCGGAGTCAGCGGCGGTTTTGATCAAAATACACACCGGTCAACGCATCCAGTTTTTCCCCCAACAAACGCCAAGCCTCTCGCTGTTCATCCATCAATTTTTGATGCTGATAAACACGTTTCATCTTATTTTCTTCAGTATGGTTGATGCACTTTTCGATAATGTCGCTATCAATGCCTAAATCGCCCATTAGTGTCGCTCCGGAACGCCTTAAATCATGGGGTGTCCATTTGCCGCCCGGCAGCACTAACGACTGATTTGACTTGCTTCGATTGCTATAGACCGTGAGGTTTTGCCGTCCGTCAATCTGTCGAGTGATGGATTTTTCGCAAACATGGTTAGAGTTTTCCCGATTTGGAAACAGCCACGACTCCGAACGCTTCGGCAAACGTTCAAATTGAGCAAAGGCAAACCCCGATAAGTAAATGGTATGGGCTTTACCGTTCTTCGAATTTTGCTCCGGAATCAACCAGATTCGCTTTTCGAAATCAATATGTTGCCATTCGGCCTTAGACAGTTCTCCCACCCGGCAGCAAGTTGAAAGCATGATCCAGATTGCGTTTTGAGTAGGCGACGCCAACCCCGAACCTGGTAACAAGACACTCAGCGTTTTGATTTCGTCTTGCGACAATACGCGGCTACGCTCGTTGTTTTTGGTGGTGGTTTTCGATACGCTCAAAGCGGCAGCAGGCGAAAACTCAATAATGTCCCTGGTCACGGCAAACAGGAACATTTGTTTGATGAGTTTCAATGTGTTCCGGGCCGTACTAGCCGAACCTCGTTGCTTAATTTTGTCAGTCACTTCGGTTATATGGCCTTTGCGTACATCCTGCACACTCAAGCCGCCAACAATCGGCAGTACATCTTTTGCAAACATGCGCCGAATTTCGGCCAAATCCTTACGCTCCAACAAGTCTGTATTCACCCAGCGTTCGAACAGATGATGAACGCTGATCACGGCTTGTTGCTTAGATAAGGCTTCTTGCTCTGCCAATTGCGCAACCCGGTTGCGTTCGGCTTCGAGCTGGCGCTCGATTCGCGGATCTTTTCCTTGTTGGACCAACTGCCGGCACTCGTCGCGTAACTTTCTGGCTTCGGCAAGCGTCTTGGCTTCAACCAACGTGATTCGGCATTGCTTCCCGTTAAGCCGGTAGTCGAACATAAAGGATTTAGCGCCGCCCTCTTTTGCAGGCCGAACCCGAACAAAAAGCCCTCCCCCGTCGGATACCATTTGTACTTTATGAGTTGGTTTCAAGGTTCTAAAACTCAAATCGGTGATTTTGTTTTGCGCCACGCTTGCCTCATTTCCGGTACAACACTCGGTACAACAATTTTTGAGACTGAATTAGACCACCATAGACAAAGCCAGACAATATAAATCCTATATACTATTGTTTTTTAAAACCCTTGTTTTACGAAAAGGAGATCTGTACTTCCGAATAGACTCGTATTAACTTTTCTGGGGGGCAAGTGGTAGTGGGTTCAAATCCCGCCGTCCCGACCAATTAAATCAAAGACTTAGAAAATCGAGTTTTTGATGAGTCCTTGAAAAGCTGGTTTCGGCACAACAATTTTAAACGCTTGATCTGTACACACGAAACGACGCCAACCTAACTTCATCTTGGTGTTACAGCCCCAAAACCGCTTGCAGTTTCAACCACAGCTTTAAACTCGGCAAGCTGGCGCTCGTTTCGAGGGATGCAATGTGGTTTCTTGAGCATCCCGCTTTCCTCGCCAACTCTGCTTGAGTGAGGCCCAACCGAAGTCGGCTGTTTGATTTTCGCGCCTGTCATTGCAGAGCTTTCGCCAACTCAGGCCGCAATCGCGAGAATGTTTCCCGTTCGCAGCCGATAGCATCCACGATCAGTGCCGTTAAGCCGAAGCGCCTAGCTTTCCCTAGGACGGAACGCAGAATATGATTGCGTGGCAGTCCCGCTGTTTGGAAGGCGTCGCATAACCGATTGACAATGAATAATGCTTTGTCTGTGACGGATTGCCCCGTGGTGGCTAGCGCGAACTCTGTTAACGCTTGATACTCGTCCAGCGTCAAACGCTGGATTGCTGGCCAATAGTCCGGCAGTTTAGCGTAAGCGGTCTTTAAACCACGCCATTGATTTTCAGACCGAAGTGGTAGCAAACCGGTGTTGGCTAAGATCGAAGGCTTGCTGATAGAGCATCTGCATGCGGTCACCCCCGGCAGTTTGCTGGGTAAGGCCTTGCATTACCTGTCGTCGCAATGGCCGAAGCTGATCCGCTTTGTCGAGAACGGTGCTTGGCCTATTGGTAGAGTCGAGATGTGGCGCGATGGCCTAAGGTTAGGCCTAACTGTTGCTGCCTCTTTCGTTTGGCAGTGCCTCATTAGCCTAACCATCGCTCCGTTTCCACATCTCGCTCGTCAAACCGGACGTGCAGATTTCCCGCATCCGGCTTTCTTTCGAACCTCAAGCCTTCGCGTTCAGCAGGTCGGCGCGCGTACGTGGCAGGCGGTAGAGCCCCAGAGTTTCATACAGGTACTCGTCAGGGTATTGGCGATACCCCGTTCCGCGCTGACCACGTCTGCGCATTAACCAGATTCGCAGCCGTCGCTCCGCGTAATCCTGGATGCATCGGTAGATTGGGCAGACCGGTCCCTGATTGAAATAACCCGCCCAACCTCGAATCATCGGATTGAGTTCGTCAATCCGGCTTTGCACCGGTTTGGCGTTCCAGCGCGATGACGTGGCGTCATTGATACCTTGTTTTAATCGCTTGATCGCTTTCTTCGACGGACGTGTTGTAAGCGGCCAGCGGAACCGCCTGTAAAAACTATTTTGTTCGCGGCATCCTGTGAATTTTCGATCAGGAGAAGTTATGGCCGTAACGTCAAAATGGCGTCAACATATTGAAGCTTGGCAAAGCAGCGGCATAACGCAAGTCGATTATTGCCGCCAATATCAACTCAATGTCCGGACGTTCGGAGCGCGACTGAGCGATTATCGCAAATTACCCCAGTCAAATTGGGCGGTCTTGAACCCCGTGCAGGTTGAACAGGTTAGGTCTGACAGGATTGTCTTCACTCATGCCCAAGGCCATCGCTTGGAGTTGCCGGTGACCGTATCGGCTCGTTGGCTGGCGGAACTGCTCAAATGCCTGGCTTGATCGATACGCCGCCGCGGATTTGGCTGGCGGTGGCGCCGGTGGATATGAGGCGTGGCCTGGACGGCTTGTCGGCGATCGTCCAGCAAAGCCTCGGTCATTCGCCCTGTGCCGGGTCGGCGTTTATTTTCCGTACCCGCGCCGGCAACCGCTGGCGTCTGTTGCTATGGGATGGCAACGGTGTCTGGTTGTGTCAACGCCGTTTGCATCAGGGGCGTTTCCTCTGGCCCAAGGTGTCCGATCCGGTCTTTGCGATCAGTCAGGCGCAGTGGGCCTAGTTGATCGCCGGGGTCGACTGGCAGCGCTTATCGGCCCAATGCCAATCCGACTGGCAGGTTTGAGACGGTGTAAAAAAGTGTCCAATACCGGACAAAGTCCAGTAATATCAAGGCATAAGCGCATGATTACGGTATAATACCGCCGATGAATCCCGTGGCCGAACTCGATCAATTAAACCTGGACCCCACCGCCAAAACCCAAGTCGCGGCGATGTTGCAGGCGCTTCTCGATCAGACGGAGCGGGATGCCAAACTCATTCAGGCCAAAGAGCTTAAAATCGGCGCGCTCACCCACGAGCTGGCTTATTACAAACGCATCCGCTTCAGTACCAAGAGCGAAGCGTTAGCTCCCCTGCAACGCGATGTGTTCGAGGAAACCTGGAACACGGATATATCAGCGATTGAAGCCGAAGTCGAACAACTCCAAGGCACGGAGCCTTGTGAAACGGTAACCCGCCCTTAACGCCCACGCGCCGGGCGGCAACCGTTACCTGCGCATCTGCCGCGCATCGAACATCGCCATGAACCGGAATCCTGCACCTGCGGTCAATGCGGCCGGGACTTGGTCAAGATCGGCGAAGACGTCAGCGAACAATTGGATGTCGAGCCAGCCAAGTTTTTCGTGCATCGGCACATTCGTCCACAATACGCTTGCCGAACTTGCGAAACCATCCCCGCTCCGCCGATTCCGCAGGCGGTGATCAACGGTGGCATGGCGGCGGTCGGATTATTGACTTGGGTGATGATCGGCAAATACCTGGGTCACCTGCCGCTGTACCGGCTGGAACAAATCGCCGCTCGGGACGGGGTGATCTTGTCCCATTCCACCTTGGCCGATTGGGGGGCCGACTCGGCGTTGCCTTGCAACCGTTGGCGGATCGTTTGGCGTGGCATTTACGGCAACGTGATAGTTTACATGCCGATGAAACGCCAGTGCCCCAACTCGATCCGGGTAACGGCAAAACCAAGAAAGCCTATCTATGGGCCTATCGCAGCAACGACTTGCAACCGGGGCCGAAAATCATCGTCTTCGATTATCAAGCCGGTCGCAGTGGCCGGTATGCGCAGCAATTTCTGGGGACTGGCAAGGCCAGCTGTTGGTCGATGACTACGCTGGCTATAAAGTCCTGTTTGCGGCCGCCCGTGCGCATCCCGAGCATCAGCGCCTGATCGAACCGTGTGTCGAACTGGCGTGTTGGGCGCATGCGCGCCGGAAATTCTTCGACGACCCACAGGGATGTGGGAAGTGCAGAAAATGCAGGAGCATTTTTCTACCCTGTTCCAAGTCAGTCAAAGTCCTATCGCGCATGAAGCCTTGAATCGCATCGCTACCTTGTATGCGGTTGAAGCCGAAGCCCGTGATTTAAGCACGGCCGAGCGAAAACAGCTGCGCGCCGAAAAAAGCCTACCCACGTGACCGCCTTGCATGACTGGCTACAGCAAATCCGTCTGAACACCGCGCCCAACAGTGCAACGGCAAAAGCCATCGATTACAGTTTGAAACGCTGGGCGGCGCTGAGGCGTTACGCCGAAACCGGCGATCTGCCCATCGGTAGAGTCGAGATGTGGCGCGATGGCCTAAGGTTAGGCCTAACTGTTGCTGCCTCTTTCGTTTGGCAGTGCCTCATTAGCCTAACCATCGCTCCGTTTCCACATCTCGCTCGTCAAACCGGACGTGCAGATTTCCCGCATCCGGCTTTCTTTCGAACCTCAAGCCTTCGCGTTCAGCAGGTCGGCGCGCGTACGTGGCAGGCGGTAGAGCCCCAGAGTTTCATACAGGTACTCGTCAGGGTATTGGCGATACCCCGTTCCGCGCTGACCACGTCTGCGCATTAACCAGATTCGCAGCCGTCGCTCCGCGTAATCCTGGATGCATCGGTAGATTGGGCAGACCGGTCCCTGATTGAAATAACCCGCCCAACCTCGAATCATCGGATTGAGTTCGTCAATCCGGCTTTGCACCGGTTTGGCGTTCCAGCGCGATGACGTGGCGTCATGGATACCTTGTTTTAATCGCTTGATCGCTTTCTTCGACGGACGTGTTCCCCAGTAAGGGCGTCCATCCTTGCCGTAGAATCGGCCCAGGGTGTAACCAAGAAAATCAAACTGCTCCTCTGGCAGCATAGCCAGACGGGTTTTCTTCTCGTTGACCGTCAGCCCCAGTCGGTTCATCAGCCACCGCATGGCCTCCATGGCTGCCTGACCCCGTCCTTTCGGACAGAGAATCACCAGATCATCGGCATAGTTCACCACTTCGGCCTGAAGCCGGTCGGCAAATCCAAATTTCTGCCAGGCTAAAAGAAAGCGCCGGAAGTAAAGATTACTGAGCAAGGGCGAGATAATACCGCCTTGCGGGGTGCCTCGACCCGTGTCCTTCGCTTCCGTGGTTCGGCGCTCACCGTGTTCGCAATGCTCCACCACCGCTACGTTTAGCCATTGTTTGATCGTAGCCAGCACCGTGCCGTCCGCGATCCGGCGGCTAACGCAGCGCATCAGATCACCATGGGGAATCGTGTTCAAGTAGTTAGACAAATCGGCGTCCACGACTTCCCGTTTGCCCCTTTGGGAGATACCGAAATGGATCATTCTGACCGCCATCTTGGCATCGACTCCAGGTCGGAATCCGTATTGTCGGGGAAGCAGGTCGGCTTCAAAAATCGGACCGATCACCAACAACACCGCCATCTGGACCACGCGGTCACGGATAGCCGGAATGCCCAGAGGACGCTGTCCGCCTTGGGCCTTGGGTATCCACACGCGCAACAGGGGCTGCGGCCGGTATTCGCCGACCACTAACTCCTGCCGCACTCTTTCCAGCCAGCCGTCTAGCCCTTGGTTTTCGATCGGCTCGAAGCGGATGCCATCATAGCCAGGAGCGCCACGATTGGCGCGGCAGCGCCGGTAGGCAACTTGCAACACATCGATACGACAGACTTTATCCCATAGGCTGTAGAAACGGTAGTCTGGTTCTGCTTTGGCTTTCGCCTGCAATGAAGTCTGTAATATCTGAACCGTACTTGTCGAGGTTGGTAGACTCACGTCAATCCCCTTAGCTCTTATCACTTTCCTCATCACGTTTCGAAACAGGGCGCCTTCGCTCTACCGGCGTTACCCGGCTTCACCACTACTACGCGCCCCTCCGCCATCCCTGCAGGCCGGCTCCATCCCTCACGGGATCGCCGTTGCCCGGTGCCATCAGGGCACCCACAGGGACTTCCCTTGTTGCCCACCTGATCTCTCCCATGCGTGCTATCACCACTACCCCGGTGGGACTCTTACGACTCTGTCGCTCGATTCCGTAAAAGCATCGGCCTTCCCCGTTATTATGGCGGGTCGGCTCCCACGACGACATTTCGAGGCCTGCTCAGTGTTCACTCACGTTATGGCCCGCATGGCCCGCTGATCTCCCAGGGAGACCTTTTCTTGGAGTGCTTCAGCCCGTTTGTTACCTCCCGAGCCGCCCCAAGTGCTTCCGGCTGGAGCGAGAGTTAGCCGGGTCGGATTTACACCGACGAATCAGATGCGCCTTAGCAAGGCACACATAATAACCCGGCCGAAAACAGCATTCGGCCGATTGCCCTAGGAAAAAAGAATTGGTTGTTTGCAGGATCGGAACGTGCCGGTCAACGCGCGGCGGTCATTCAAACCTTGCTTGGCACCTCCAAGCTCAACGGTCTCGATCCGGCGGCCTGGTTAAAAGACACCTTGGAAAAACTCCTTACTTGGCCCAACAGCCGCATCGACCAATTGCTGCCTTTCGCTGAACGCGATTAAATCATAATCAGCAACGCTTAACGAGGTGGAACGGCTGGACGCTTACGACGCTGTCTATAGATCGCTTACTTTACACGCATAAAAAAGCCCATCGAGGGATGGGCTTAAGAATAAGAGCTTGGCGATGACCTACTTTCACATGGCAAACTGCCACACTATCATCGGCGCGAAGCGGTTTCACTTCCGAGTTCGGGATGGGATCGGGTGGTTCACGCTTGCTATGGTCACCAAGCAAACTGGTTTGAAGGGGTTAGGCGCAAGGTAAAAAGTTCAGGGTTCAAAACAGCGGCGCTTCGCCGTGTAGCGTCTATCCTACTTTACCTTTCGTTTCCCTTCGTCATGAGCAGTATTGATAAAGGCTTCCGGTTTTTTGAACCTTGTACCTTGCTTCTTGTACCTGCCCTATGGAAATCTGTAGTTGCGATTGTTCTCTTACTTTTCAGCTACTGTCGCTGACCAAACGCATTGGGCGTTATATGGTCAAGCCTCACGGGCAATTAGTACACGTTAGCTACGCCCGTTACCGGACTTCCACACCGTGCCTATCAACGTCGTCGTCTCCAACGGCCCTTCAGGGGACTCAAGGTCCCAGTGAGATCTCATCTTGGGAGGGGCTTCCCGCTTAGATGCTTTCAGCGGTTATCCTGTCCGAACGTGGCTACCCGGCAATGCTCTTGGCAAAACAACCGGAACACCAGAGGTTCGTCCACTTCGGTCCTCTCGTACTAGAAGCAGCTTCCCTCAAATCTCAAACGCCCACGGCAGATAGGGACCGAACTGTCTCACGACGTTCTGAACCCAGCTCGCGTACCACTTTAAATGGCGAACAGCCATACCCTTGGGACCTGCTTCAGCCCCAGGATGTGATGAGCCGACATCGAGGTGCCAAACACCGCCGTCGATATGAACTCTTGGGCGGTATCAGCCTGTTATCCCCGGCGTACCTTTTATCCGTTGAGCGATGGCCCTTCCATACAGAACCACCGGATCACTAAGACCTACTTTCGTACCTGCTCGACTTGTCCGTCTCGCAGTCAAGCACCCTTATGCCTTTGCACTCATTGCCTGATTTCCGACCAGGCTGAGGGTACCTTCGTGCTCCTCCGTTACTCTTTAGGAGGAGACCGCCCCAGTCAAACTACCCACCAGACACTGTCCCTAACCCGGATCACGGGTCGAGGTTAGAACTCCAAACATACCAGGGTGGTATTTCAAGGATGGCTCCACAAGAACTAGCGTTCCTGCTTCACAGCCTCCCACCTATCCTACACAAGTAGGTTCAAAGTCCAGTGTCAAGCTATAGTAAAGGTGCACGGGGTCTTTCCGTCTAGCCGCGGGTACACTGCATCTTCACAGCGATTTCAATTTCACTGAGTCCCAGGTGGAGACAGTGTGGCCATCATTACGCCATTCGTGCAGGTCGGAACTTACCCGACAAGGAATTTCGCTACCTTAGGACCGTTATAGTTACGGCCGCCGTTTACTGGGGCTTCGATCAAGAGCTTCTCCTTACGGATAACCCCATCAATTAACCTTCCAGCACCGGGCAGGCGTCACACCCTATACGTCCACTTTCGTGTTTGCAGAGTGCTATGTTTTTGCTAAACAGTTGCAGCCACCGATTTTTTGCAACCCCCTTCCGCTTCAGCCGCGAGGGCTTACACGTACCAAGGGCATACCTTCTCCCGAAGTTACGGTATCATTTTGCCTAGTTCCTTCACCTGGGTTCTCTCAAGCGCCTTAGAATTTTCATCCCACCCACCTGTGTCGGTTTAGGGTACGGCCACCGATCACCTGAAGCTTAGAGGCTTTTCTTGGAAGCTTGGCATCTATCACTTCGCGGTTCCGAGGAACCACTCGTCATCACGTCTCAGCATATAGCCTCCCGGATTTGCCTAAGAGACCTGCCTACTTGCTTAAACTGCCACTTCCAACCGACAGCTGATATAGCCTTCTCCGTCACCCCATCGCAGTGATCACTGGTACAGGAATATTAACCTGTTTTCCATCGACTACGCCTTTCGGCCTCGCCTTAGGTGCCGACTAACCCTGCGTCGATTAACGTTGCGCAGGAAACCTTGGGTTTACGGCGAGGGGGTTTTTCACCCCCTTTATCGTTACTTATGTCAGCATTCGCACTTCTGATACCTCCAGCCGACTTTTCAATCGACCTTCGCAGGCGTACAGAACGCTCCTCTACCGCTCATCTTTCGATGAACCCGTAGCTTCGGTACTATGCTTAGCCCCGGTGAATCTTCCGCGCAGACCGACTCGACCAGTGAGCTATTACGCTTTCTTTAAAGGGTGGCTGCTTCTAAGCCAACCTCCTGGCTGTCTGGGCCTTTCCACATCGTTTCCCACTGAGCATAGATTTGGGGACCTTAGCTGACGGTCTGGGCTGTTTCCCTTTTCACGACGGACCTTATCACCCGCCGTGTGTCTCCCGTGCTCGCACTTCTCGGTATTCGGAGTTTGCATCGGTTTGGTAAGTCGGGATGACCCCCTAGCCGAAACAGTGCTCTACCCCCGAGAGTGATACACGAGGCGCTACCTAAATAGCTTTCGAGGAGAACCAGCTATCTCCGAGCTTGATTAGCCTTTCACTCCGATCCACAACTCATCCCCTACCTTTTCAACGGGAGTGGGTTCGGTCCTCCAGTGTGTGTTACCACACCTTCAACCTGGTCATGGATAGATCGCCCGGTTTCGGGTCTACACCTTGCGACTGAACGCCCTATTAAGACTCGGTTTCCCTACGCCTCCCCTATTCGGTTAAGCTTGCCACAAAATGTAAGTCGCTGACCCATTATACAAAAGGTACGCAGTCACCCCACGAAGGGGCTCCCACTGCTTGTACGCATACGGTTTCAGGTTCTATTTCACTCCCCTCTCCGGGGTTCTTTTCGCCTTTCCCTCACGGTACTGGTTCACTATCGGTCAGTCAGGAGTATTTAGCCTTGGAGGATGGTCCCCCCATATTCAGTCAACGTTTCACGTGCGCCGACCTACTCGATTTCATGATCAATGAGTTTTCGTGTACGGGGCTATCACCCTGTATCGCCGGACTTTCCAGACCGTTCCACTAACTCGTCAACCACTTAAGGGCTGGTCCCCGTTCGCTCGCCACTACTAAGGGAATCTCGGTTGATTTCTTTTCCTCCGGGTACTTAGATGTTTCAGTTCTCCGGGTTCGCTTCAGTGAGCTATGTATTCACTCAAAGATGACGAGGTTATCCTCGCCGGGTTTCCCCATTCAGACATCGCCGGATCACAGGTTGTTTGCCACCTCCCCGACGCTTTTCGCAGGCTACCACGTCTTTCATCGCCTCTGACTGCCAAGGCATCCACCGTATGCGCTTATTCACTTGACCATATAACCCGAATGCGTCTGTGTTTGAGCACAGTCGATGGTGTTATTCTAGTCAGCTGACATGTTCGCTGATGTTGCTTGAGAACGATTTGCTGTTTTCACCGTCCTCTTTCGAGACCGATTAAACGGCAATTCGCATCAGTTTTGATCGTTTCCGATCAAGACTTGTTTACAGATTTCCATATTGTTAAAGAGCACTTGATACAAATATCAAGTCTATAAAGTCTTAAGGCCAACGACGCAAGGTCTCTTGACCGTAAAAGCTTATAGAGTTGATGCCGGCATCTTGACTTCAGATCGACGTCACAGAATGGTGGAGCCAGGGAGGATCGAACTCCCGACCTCCTGCGTGCAAGGCAGGCGCTCTCCCAGCTGAGCTATGGCCCCGAATACGATTCACTACACGCTTATTCGTGCTTTGTGTATGCGTTGGTGGGTCTGGGAGGATTTGAACCTCCGACCTCACCCTTATCAGGGGTGCGCTCTAACCAACTGAGCTACAGACCCAGGTGTGTCGTGTGGTATCGAAATAATGTGTTGTGAGCACGTAGAGCCGTTTCTGTCTTTGTAAGGAGGTGATCCAGCCCCAGGTTCCCCTAGGGCTACCTTGTTACGACTTCACCCCAGTCATGAATCACAAAGTGGTAAGCGCCCTCCCGAAGGTTAAACTACCTACTTCTTTTGCAACCCACTCCCATGGTGTGACGGGCGGTGTGTACAAGGCCCGGGAACGTATTCACCGCAGCATTCTGATCTGCGATTACTAGCGATTCCGACTTCATGCAGTCGAGTTGCAGACTGCAATCCGGACTAAGACCGGCTTTTTGGGATTAGCTTGCTCTCGCGAGATCGCAACCCTCTGTACCGGCCATTGTAGCACGTGTGTAGCCCTACCCATAAGGGCCATGATGACTTGACGTCGTCCCCACCTTCCTCCGGTTTATCACCGGCAGTCTCCCTAGAGTTCCCGGCCGAACCGCTGGCAACTAAGGATAAGGGTTGCGCTCGTTACGGGACTTAACCCAACATCTCACGACACGAGCTGACGACAGCCATGCAGCACCTGTCTCAGAGTTCCCGAAGGCACTCCGCTATCTCTAACAGATTCTCTGGATGTCAAGGGTAGGTAAGGTTCTTCGCGTTGCATCGAATTAAACCACATGCTCCACCGCTTGTGCGGGCCCCCGTCAATTCATTTGAGTTTTAGCCTTGCGGCCGTACTCCCCAGGCGGTCAACTTAATACGTTAGCTCCACCACTAAGCACTTAAAGCGCCCAACGGTTAGTTGACATCGTTTACGGCGTGGACTACCAGGGTATCTAATCCTGTTTGCTACCCACGCTTTCGTACCTCAGCGTCAGTTTGAGTCCAGAGAGCCGCCTTCGCCACTGGTGTTCCTTCAGATCTCTACGCATTTCACCGCTACACCTGAAATTCCACTCTCCTCTACTCAACTCTAGTTTTCCAGTATCAAATGCAGTTCCCAGGTTAAGCCCAGGGCTTTCACATCTGACTTAAAAAACCGCCTACGCACGCTTTACGCCCAGTAATTCCGATTAACGCTTGCACCCTCCGTATTACCGCGGCTGCTGGCACGGAGTTAGCCGGTGCTTCTTGTATGGGTAATGTCAGTCTACCGGGTATTAACCGATAGGTATTCCTTCCCATTGAAAGTGCTTTACAACCCTCAGGCCTTCTTCACACACGCGGTATTGCTGGATCAGGCTTGCGCCCATTGTCCAATATTCCCCACTGCTGCCTCCCGTAGGAGTCTGGGCCGTGTCTCAGTCCCAGTGTGGCTGATCATCCTCTCAGACCAGCTACGGATCGTCGCCTTGGTAGGCCTTTACCCTACCAACTAGCTAATCCGACATAGGCTCATCTATTAGCGCAAGGCCAAAAGGTCCCCTGCTTTCATCCGTAGATCGTATGCGGTATTAGCGTGAGTTTCCCCACGTTATCCCCCACTAATAGGCAGATTCCTATGCATTACTCACCCGTCCGCCACTCATCAAAGGTGCAAGCACCTTATCAGCGTTCGACTTGCATGTGTTAAGCATACCGCCAGCGTTCAATCTGAGCCATGATCAAACTCTTCAGTTTAAATCTAAAGCGATACTAAGAAAGATTAGTATCCAATCTTGACTCGACTACAGAACGTGCATTACATTAATTGACGTGGTCTGTATGTCGACTATTTCTTAACAGAAATTCGTCGCCCTACATGCCCACACACATTATTTCGATTTTCTTGTTAAAGAGCCGGCGGCTTAGCGCCCCGTTGAGCCTGTGCATTCTACAGCATTTCACAGACTTGTCAAACTTATTTTTTCCACCTTCCCGAGCTTCGCACACCCTGCGCAATCCCCTCACATCCCTACAATCTTCCACTCTCTCGAAAGGAGCCGACTATTCTAACTCAAACATATTTTATGTCAAGATAAATTTACGACCATTGGCCTTTATTCCTTATATACCAGCCAGCGTAAACGGTATGCCGATGGCACAGCCAGAATCCAAATGAGCTGAACGCCTTATCTTTTAAAGATGATCTAGGCAACCGGGCGACTAAGTTCGACCGATCCGGCAGCAAAACCTGACCGGCACCGTCATTTAACGCAAAGACATCATCTGAATAACCCCGGAATTCTTATCGCAGCATAATATCAGGCCAACCTCGTTGACTGCCCCCCTATAGCAAACTAACAGACAGCTTAAAGGAAATCACATAATGCCCTACCGCATCGGCATCATATCCGACACCCACGGCTTGCTGCGACCGGAAGCGCTGGCGGCGTTACAGGGCTGCGAACGGATTTTACATGCCGGCGATATCGGCAAACCTGAGGTGCTGCAACAGCTGGGCGAATTGGCGCCGGTCACGGCGGTGCGAGGCAATAACGATAAGGGCTGCTGGGCTAAGGAGTTACCGCTCAGCATCAACCTTACAGTAGGGCAAGTCGGCATTTACCTGATCCACGATCTGGCCGAACTCACCATCGACCCGGCGTCAACCGGAATAAACATCGTCGTTTCCGGCCATTCGCACAAGCCGGCGATAATCGAGCGAAGCGGCGTGTCGTATCTGAACCCCGGCAGCGCCGGGCCTCGCCGCTTTAAGTTGCCGGCAACCGTGGCTGAGCTGACGATCAACGCCAACTCGCTGGACATGCGGATAGTCAAATTAGCAATGAACCCCAAGAAAAGCTAATTGCCTACCGGCGCAGCAAACGCATCGGAAACCAGCGCGCCAACATTGCTGCCAGTCAAAGCCATCAGGAATGCTACCAAATCCGCTACTTCCGCATCGCTCAAGCCTAGAGGCTTGATGAGCGGCGATAAGTTTTCGTTGGGTTGGCCGCCTCGATTATAAAACTGCACCACGTCAGCCAAGGTCGACAACGAACCATTGTGCATATACGGCGCGCTTAAAGCCACGTTGCGCAGCGTAGGCGTCTTATAAGCCCAGCGGTCGGTCGGATTTTGGCTGACTTCGTAGTAACCCAGGTCGTTGGCTTTACCGGTATTCAAACCTTGCAAATTCTCGCTGTCGACATCGACGAACACGCCAGGTGCCAGCTGAAGCCGTTGCTTGCCGACTTCTTTAAGCATTACGTCGGCGTAGCCTATGCCGGTATTATGGCGCAGTTGATCAGTAAATAGTGCGCTGTGTTTCTGTATAGCATGGCAACTGCTGCAACCAGCTTTACCGGTAAACAACCTAAAACCGCGTAGCGCGGGCGGGGACAATGCCGATTTATCCTTGCCGAAATACCAACGGTCGAAAGGCGAATCGGCGGAATTCAGCGTAGCTTGATAACTGGCTAGGGCTTTACCTACCGTTTCCATGCTAGGTCCTTGTTTAAAGGCTTTTTCGAACCAGCCTTTATAATCCGGACTATCTTTCAGCTTGTCGATCAGATAACCGATAGACGGATTAGCCATTTCGTTATACGCTAAAAGCGGTCCCCATACTTGCTGCTCCAGACGGTTTTCCCTACCGTCATGAAACAACAACCGGGCGTAAGCAACGTTGTACAGCGACGGCGTATTGCGACGCACGCTACGGCCTTCGATGCCGACTGCGGTGGCCATTTCATTGCTGCTGAAACCTTGCTCAGGCACATGGCACATGGCGCAAGAAAAAGTATTATTCAGCGACAAACGTCTATCGAAAAATAATTTTCTGCCTAACGCGATCGTGGCGTTATCGATCAATTCAGTATAAGCCACCGGTAATTTAGGCAATCCTAAAGGCGGTTTGCGAGCGAAATCTATCAATTTGGCAGGCAACCCTCGGCGCTGCGCCAAAGCCAGCGAGTGAGTACGGTAATCGCTATCTTGGTAATGTTGCCTGTCGTCGCCGGCCCGGTACAAGACCTCCGAACTGCTGTTATTTTCGCCGGTGGCTCTAGACTCGACAGTCAACAGTGTTTCGACGTCGTTGATGACGGTATCGGCGTGCAAAAAGTCGGTGCTGTAAATATTGCGGATATCTTTGTTTTTATCGATTAAATAGACCCTAAGCAAATGCGAATAGGTGCCGGTGAATTTGCCGTCCGCATCGTAAATTTTCTGCAGATTTTGCCGATAGGCTTGCAAAACCGGCTTCAGAGTTTGCTCATCACGAGCGGTTAGGAACTGCCAATCGAAATCACCGGTTTTAAAGCCTTCGCCGTAACGGCGCATCGTTTCCGGCGTATCGTGTTGCGGATTGAAGCTCAAGGTCAGCAAACGCAACTGCTTAGCCAGTTCCGGCCGTTTTTGCAATTGCCGGCTGATTTTATGCAAGACCTGGGTGGCCAACGGGCAACCGTTCACGTCACTACAGCTGGCGTAAATAAAGCTAAGCAACACCAGTTTGTCACCCATTAAATCGTATAAGCGCACGGACTTAGCCTCGCTGGTCAACACCTCACCATCGGCGGCGGGCTCGATGACCGGTAAGCGATAACTCCCCGGAGTCGCCGGCATGTAGCTCAACGCGGTATATCCGGGCGCCAATACGTTTTCCGGTTGCACCGCAGCAATTGACTGGGTACTTAGCGCCAGCAGCACGACAAGAACAAGCGATTTCATAGCGTAACCAAGGTAGTGTTGACTACCCGTTTGACTGGCGGTTGCGTAAAAATTCCGCGGTTAAATAGAGGGCGGCGATGGATCTGGCCTCACTGCATTCGCCGCTAGCCATTAAGGCATCGATTTTGTTGATATTCCAAGGCACTACTTCCAGCTCTTCCGGCTCGTCGCCGTCCAACTTCTGCGGAAACAATTGTTCGGCGACAATGATATCGATCATGTGCTCCAAGTAAGCAGGCGCCAACGAAACGGTATGTAAATGGTGCAGTTTATTTGCAGCGTAACCGACTTCTTCTTGCAATTCACGGTTGGCGGCGGCGAATCGGTCTTCGCCGGCATCGATTTTACCTTTTGGCAAACCCAGCTCATATCGATGCAAACCGGCGGCGTATTCTCTCACCAACAATACGGTATCCGTGCTAAGCATTGGAACGATAAGCACCGCGCCGTTACCGCCGCTCCTAGCCAATCTTTCGTAACGTCGGGTCTGCCCGCTACCAAACTCGAGCTCCAAGGCTTCTATCCGGAACTGACGAGTTTCGGCAATCACGGCCTGCGAATGGATGATCGGCATTTTTTTGGTCATGGCTTTCAGCGACTGGATCGACAACTAAGCTGCAATCCTAGCAGAAGCAGCACAGAATTGACTGCCGCATCAAAAAACCCTGATAAAAACGCTAGACAGGGAACAACTCGAGATTAACGGTGCATATTATGCTTGTCATCAAGGCCCGCGATTTAGGAAAATACAAATGGCAAATTTGGACATGCCGATAAGAAAGACCACACAGTTACTCGCAGCTAGACCGTGTACTGCGGAGGGTCAAGGAAAAAAGTCAGACGGCTTGCGTTTCTGCAGTCATCATCCGGATGGCATCCAACAAACGCGACACCAATTTGCGGCTCACCCATGCTTCGCCACGCATCAATACATCAACCAACTTCGGGAGATAGAGCGGCAACTGGTACAGGTCCAGATAACCCTTTGCCCCAACCAACAAACACTGCACGACGCTCTCATCACTCAAACTCTGCCCGACGACTACGATGCTTGCGTTCGGAGCACTATCCTGCAGCATTTGCAAATAATCCGGAGTCTCCATGCCGCGCAGGGCGTGATTCACCAATATCAAGGCCGGCTGCATCGATTCGACGACATGCAAGGCTTTAACCTCGTCGGTACAACATTCGGCTTCATACCCGGCGGCTAGACAACAATCCGCCATGGCCGTACTTTGATCAACAGTAATGATTTTCATGAATTAAGCGACTATCCAAGCAACGACTGATTAAACCGGACCTTTGTGAAAAATTACAATAATCGCCGAACCGCAGGCGAAACCGGCGAGGGAGAATCAAACCACATCACTTGATAAATATCTACTGGCCTGGAAGGTAGTAGCACTTATTCGCTACTCGTGATTCTTGTCGCCAAGCTCCACAAATCCATGCATGCCTCGTTTAGATTCAGCCTGTAACCAAGCTTTCAAGTATTGTAGTTCTTCGGTAGATTGCAAGCCGTCCAAACTGCTTTTATTTCTAAGCAAGCGGAAGGCTTTAGAGAGTATTCGGCTCCGCTCGCCGATAATGCCCGCCCGTCTTAATCCGACGGTATTCAAGCGATAATGCTTCGCCGGCCGGCCACCCACCAAGGTGTAAGGAATGACGTCCATATTAATCCCGGTCGTACCCTGCACAATCGCGTAAGAGCCGATTCTGCAGAATTGATGCACAACTACAGCGCCCCCCATGAACACATTGCGCCCCACCTGTACGTGACCGCCTATCGCCACATTGTTTGCAAAAACAGTAGCATCGCCGACCGCGCAATCATGAGCCACGTGACTGTTATTCATAAAATAGCAGCCGGAGCCGATTTTAGTGGCGCCTCCCGGCTTAGTCGCGCGATGAGCGGTAAACCCTTCGCGAAACACGTTGTTGTCGCCGGCCTCCAGCCAAGTATCGGTCGAAGGATCGAAACCGAGATCCTGAGGCAAGCCGCCCAATACGGCGTGAGGATGCAATACGTTACCGCTACCCATTCTGACGCGGCCGTGCACCACGGCATGCGCGCCTATATGGCTGTCGGCACCGACGACAGCCCCGGATTCAACCACCGCAAAAGGGCCTACCCGCACATTGTCGCCTAATACCGCACCTGGCTCTACGTACGCTGTGGGATGAATGAGTTCGGTCATGTTTATCCTCTGGGATGAAATTTTGTATGTAATTCCTTGAGTCGATGCAAGGCTACGTGAGTATAAATTTGCGTGCTAGACAAATCCGCATGCCCTAACAACAATTGCACGACCCGCAAATCGGCGCCGTGATTCAATAGATGGGTCGCGAACGCATGCCGTAGCGTATGCGGCGACAAATCTTTTCCGATTCCGGCTTGCTCGGCATAGCGTTTGATAATATGCCAAAATGCTTGACGTGTCATACCACCCCCTCGCGCCGTGACGAAGAGCGCATCGCTTTGCCGGGTACCTAAGATCGCTTTGCGCGGCCCGGCCAAGTAACGTTCCAGCCATTCCATCGCTTCTTCGCCGGCCGGCACCAGCCGTTCTTTATCGCCTTTACCGCTAATCCTGACACAACCTTGGCGAAAATTGACCTGCTGGAAGCTAATGGTGACTAATTCCGAAACCCGCAAACCGGTCGCATACAGCAATTCCAACATTGCCCGATCTCGAAAACCCAAATTGCTACTGATTTCCGGCGCTTGCAGCAGCAACTCGACCTCGGCCTCAGACAAGGAGCCGGGAAGCAAACGACTGAGACGGGGCGCGGCAATTAACTGAGTAGGATCGCTGACTATACTATTCTCACGCAATAAATAAGCATAAAAACGGCGCAGACTGGATAGCATGCGCGCTGCCGAGCGGTCACTTTGTCCTTGCCGCTGACGTTCCGACAGAAATTCAGAAATATCCCCAGGGACGACTTCGTACAACGCTTTAGCTTTCAACCAATTATCGAAGAGCGTTAAATCGCTGCCATAAGCCGCTTGAGTATTTTCGCTAAGGCCGAATTCCAACCATAACGCGCTTAAAAATGCTTCGATGATCTGCGCAGATCCGCTCATGTTTCAGCCAACTCGAGATTTGGAAAAGACGCGAACCTAGACATTGTTCGCCTTGAACACTCGTTCGGAGTTTTTGCTGCGACGCCTGATTCCACCCGCCGGCATTTCAGCTTTCGGTAGCAACGTAACGAACAAGCTTGCGCCCAGTCCATAGCTTATAAGCATAAAAAAGGCAGCTTTCGCTGCCTTTTCGAAATACTGCTGTGTCAACAACAGTTGAAAAATTGTCTTAAGACAATTTTTCCTTGATACGCGCCGCTTTACCGGTCAAATCGCGCAAATAGTACAATTTGGCACGACGAACATCGCCGCGGCGCTTAACCTCGATACCACCCACGGTAGGACTGTGGGTTTGGAATACCCTTTCGACGCCGACGCCATGGGAAATTTTTCTCACGGTGAAAGCGGAATTCAATCCGCGGTTACGTTTGGCAATCACAATGCCTTCGAATGCCTGCAATCTTTCGCGGTTACCTTCTTTTACCCGAACTTGCACAACGACGGTATCGCCGGGCCCGAATTCAGGCAGATCTTGCTTCATCTGCGCCGTTTCTAATTCTTGAATAATTTTACTCATTACCACACCCTAAATGTTCAATTTCAAATTTAAATTCAGTCAGCAAAGCCAGCTGCTCTGCAGTCAGTTCCAATTTTTCCAGCAACTCCGGCCGTCGTTGCCACGTGCGCCCCAAGGACTGCTTCATACGCCATCGATTAATTTGCGCGTGATTCCCACTCAGCAACACCTCGGGCACCTTGCCTAATTCGCTGGCTTCAGGCCTGGTGAAATGAGGGCAATCCAACAAACCGTTATAATGAGAGTCCTGCCTGGCTGATTCTTCATCGCCCAACACCCCCGGCAGCAGGCGACTCACCGCATCGATAACGATCAGAGCCGCTAATTCTCCACCGCTGATCACGTAATCACCTAAGGACCATTCTTCATCGCAACAATGGTCTAAAAACCGCTCGTCGATTCCTTCGTAACGCCCTGCTACCAGAATTAATTGATCGAAACCGCAAGCATCCAGCAACAAGCCCTGAGTAATGGGCAGTCCCTGCGGACTCAAATACACAACCTTTCGCTTAACCTCACCTTTAGAGTAGCCGGCTTTCGCCGCGGCTACCGCCTCCATCAAAGGCTGGTATTTCATAACCATGCCCGGACCGCCCCCATAGGGCCGGTCGTCGACCGTCTGGTATTTGTCGTAGGTGTAATCGCGTGGATTCCAAACCGACAAACCAATTAAGCCGGATTCGATTGCTTTACCGGTTACACCATATCCGGCAGCACCCCGAACCATGTCCGGAAATATACTGATCACATCGAAGCGCATGACGGTTCAAAAATCGGGATCCCAATCGACCAGCATAGAGCCGGCTGACAAATCGATATTCAACACCGTATGCTGTTGAATAAACGGAATTAAACGTTCCACTTCAGCATCCAATACCACCAACACGTCGTTTGCACCGGTCTCGAGCAAATGATCTACCCGGCCCAAATATACACCTTGAGTATTCGTCACATTTAGGCCGACTAAATCCGACCAGTAATATTCGCCCGGTTTGGGCTTAGGTAACTGGCGCTTCAATATCAATATTTCGGCACCGATCCACGCCAATGCAGCATCTCGATCGGATAAACCATCCAGTCTTGCTACGACGTTCCCACCGTGCAATTGTCCGCTTAATACCTCAACTTGCTCGACCTGCTGATTTTTCCGCAAATACCAAGGTGAATATTTCAGAATATTTTCCCGCGGCTCGGTATGCGAAAAAACTTTCACATATCCCTTAATTCCGAAGACGCCGGAAATCGTGCCGGCGTGCAAATATTCGCTATCCAGCAAGCTAATTAAGCGGCAACTTTACGAGCGTCTTTGATCAATTTTGCAACGCGATCAGAAGGCTGGGCGCCGTTCGCTTGCCAATAGGCAACGCGTTCGACGTCCAAGACTAAACGCTGCTCGCCGCCACGCGCCAAGGGATTAAAAAAACCCAATCGCTCGATGTAACGACCGTCGCGACTACTTCTGCTATCGGTAACGACTACGTGATAAAAAGGACGATTTTTTGCGCCCCCTCTGGACAAACGAATGCTTACCATTTACTTACCTTCAAGTATTGAAACAGGATTTAATCGGATTATTTTACGCGATTTTTTTCAGAAGTGAAGCATAAATCGTTCCTTCACATGCGCATACCGCGCATATTGCCCTTTAAACCGCGCATCATGTTGGCAATATTGCCCTTGCTGAATTTCTTCATCATCTTTTCCATCATTTGATGCTGCTTGAGTACGCGGTTAACGGCCTGCAAATCCAACCCGCAACCTTTGGCGATACGCTCCTTGCGACTGCCTTTAATCAGCTCAGGAAATTTGCGTTCTTGCAGCGTCATGGAGTTGATGACCGCAATTTGTCTGGCCAGATCTTTGTCGTTGACTTTTTCCTTAACTTCCTTGGGTACGTTGTTCATGCCGGGCAATTTATCCATCATGGCACCTATACCGCCCATGCTCTGCATTTGCTCCAATTGCTCTTTCAAATCGTTCAAATCGAAGCTTTTGCCTTTTTGAATCTTCTTCGCCAGCTGTTCAGCTTTCTTTTTATCGACTTTACTTTCTATGTCCTCGATCAAGGACAACATGTCACCCATGCCTAAAATCCGGGAAGCCAGACGATCCGGATAAAACGGCTCCAAGGCATCGGTTTTCTCACCCATGCCGATAAACTTAATCGGCTTGCCGGTAATGTGCCGGATGGATAATGCCGCACCGCCCCGCGCATCACCGTCGGCCTTGGTCAATACGACGCCGGTCAACGGCAAGGCATCGTGAAATGCCTTTGCAGTATTGGCAGCATCCTGACCGGTCATGCTATCCACGACAAACAGGGTTTCGATAGGATTGATGGCTGCATGCAAAACCTTGATTTCGTCCATCATCTCCGCATCTATGTGCAAGCGCCCGGCTGTATCGACGATCAACACATCGATAAATTGGCGTTTGGCCGCATCCAAAGCCCGGTTGACTATGTCTATAGGATTTTCGGACGCTTCGCTTTCGAAAAAACGCAAACCGACCTCGTTCGCCAACGTTTCCAACTGCTTGATCGCAGCCGGCCGGTACACGTCCACACTGACGACCCCGACTTTTTTCTTTTTCTTTTCCTTTAAATGCCGGCCCAACTTAGCAACGGTCGTGGTCTTACCGGCACCTTGCAAGCCCGCCATCAACACTACCGCCGGCGGCTGAGTACGCAAACTCAATTCTTCGTTGGCGGAACCCATCACTTTAATCAGTTCCGCCTGCACGATCTTGATCATCGCCTGCCCAGGAGACAGGCTAGTTTGTACTTCCTGGCCCAACGCGCGTTCCGTGACTTGTTCGATAAACTCGGTCACGACCGGTAGCGCCACGTCGGCTTCCAACAAAGCCATACGCACTTCGCGCATCGTGTCTTTGATGTTTGCTTCGGTCAATCGACCTTGGCCTTTTAATTTTTTTAATGTGCCGCTTAGGCGATCGGTTAAGTTATCAAACATATCTGCGTCTTCATAAAACTGATAAAGGGCCCGGCTAGTGCTAACGCGGAGTTAGAACAATCCGACCGCATAGTTTAACATAAGCCTTTGGCAACGCTTTTCGATTTCCCGAAAACCCATATGAGCAGCATAGTCATCGGCATTTCGTCGATTATCGGTTATTTGATAGCCTCGTCTTCGACTATCGGCGAGCTGATCAGCCGCCGCGAAAACCACAAAATGTCCGGCCGATTCGCCTGGCTCGGCGCGGTTTTACACGCCCTGTATCTAATCGGATTATTTCAACAACAAAATGGCTTCAATTTTGGATTTTTCAACGCAGCCGTGCTGGTTGCGTTTTTCATTGTGCTGATACTGCAAATTGCGGCTTTCGATAAGCCTGTTGAAAAATTAGGCATCGCCGTATTTCCTATCGCGGCACTCGCCTTGGGTTTGGATATGGCATTCCCACCGCAAAGCCACCATTTCGCGGCGCAAAATTGGCGGATGAGCTTGCATATTTTGTCGTCCATCGTAGCCTTCAGCTTGCTGAATATCGCTGCGCTACAAGCCATCTTGCTGGCGATTCAAGATCAACAGCTGCGCAGCCACAAACCCAAGCGCATGATTATGGCCCTGCCCCCCTTGCAGGCCATGGAAACCCTGTTGTTTCAGATGATCGCTTCCGGACTGTTTTTTCTGACGGCCTCGTTAACTACCGGCTTCCTGTTTATCGAAGATGTGTTTGCTCAACATCTCGTGCATAAAACCGTGTTGTCCATCATCGCTTGGATTATCTTTTCCGGGTTGTTGGCGGGACGGGTACGTTATGGATGGCGGGGTAGCACCGCCATCCAGTGGACGTTGATCGGATTTGTCTTGTTATTGCTGGCCTATTTCGGCAGCAAAATGGTGTTGGAACTGATTCTGAAAAAGCCTTGAACAGCGCGCATCAAGCGTGCACATCAATACCGCCGGCCGGCGCCACATTGCCTGCATTCTCGATCAACTTAACCGCCGCCTCGCCTTGCATTTGCTGCACGTCTTGGGCCTTTTTTACCATTGTGACTTCTAAAGTTTGCTTGGCGCCGGCTTCTTTCATCAAAGCCGTCATTAACCCCGGCGCACTGCCACCCGATACTGAATCGACCATAATCGCCTCCATAAAGCGTGATAACGTCGCAGCCTTTATCGGCCGGCAAACGCAAAGCTTTAACTATCCGGCTTGTTTAAGCGCTTGCAATTGCCGCTGCAAATTACCGACAACCTCCAAACCCGGCTTATTTTTCAAAAGGTAGTCCAGCATCAGCTCCGCTCCGTCGTACAAACGGCATTCCATATACAACGTTGCCAATTTGATCTGTACCGGCGTATCGTCCGGAAATTGACGGATATAATCGTTATAGGCATCGATAGCCCCTATCACATCGTCGTGTAACCGGCGAATTTCCGCATAATGCGGCAAATAAATCGGGTTGAGACCGGACAAACAGCGTAAAGCCAAATCGGAGGTAGCGGCGTCTTCCTTATCGATAGCGATAGCGGCAATCCGACTCAACGCTTCCTCCAGCAACAACTCTCCGGCATCGACTATTTTTTGGTAAGCCTCAAGCGCCTCATCGGCATTCGCTTGCAATTCGGCCAAGTAAGCGGTGATCAACCAGCGGTAAACCTCGACCGACGACGCTTGTTCGTGTTTATTCAAAGCGGACTGTAAATCCTGCAATTCCGCCATTTTTTGATGCTTGAACAACAGCGCCGCACGCTGCTTTACCGTGGCCAAATTGCTATAGCTCTTGGCCCTAGCAAAATGCCGGGTCTGTTTGTTTTCAATGACTTGTTCGAATTCGCTAAGCAGCTCCGCGGCAGCCTGCCGGTCCTGAGCCGACAAGACTTGGGTTACGAAAGGCGTACACCAACGCCGAATCCGGCCGAAACTTCGCTCTTGCCGATAGTGTTCGCACAACCATCGAAGATCCGGCACTTGCACTAACTCGGCCTCCCTGACCGCTATGCGCCGTAGCGATTGATCCAGCAATTGCGCGAGTTTATTAGCGCCCTCCAAATAGGCGTCGTAATATACGTTGCCCAAGCGCTTGGCTTCCTCCGCACTCCACTCCTCGTCGACGAAGGGTTTGGCTAATTTGATGAATCGGCGAATGCCGAAACGCTTGACCAGCTTGCTGAACTGCCGGTATTCGCGCTTGAACTTTTTCTCTATCCTGTCCAAATTTTGTTTGTCTTTGTAATGGACAATCACGCCGGACACATCGTACATCTGATCGTTAATCCGCCGGGCGTTTTCCGCCAGCTTGGCGATAGCCTGAATTTGAAATTGCGCGCGTTTGAGCTCTTGTTTCGCCGCGCGAAAGTAATGGTCGTCGTCTTCCACGCCGGACAATCCGGCAGCCACCATACTCGGCGCATCTACCGGCTCGCCCGGCAAAACGATGGCGGACAGGGGTAAAAAGTCCACATGTTCGACCTTTGCCGCAGCGCCGGACGCGTTGATCAGCCGGCAACCTAATCCCGTCAAACGCTTGGCTTGCACACTCAACGAACGGATGGCCTGAGCAAAGTCGCAGCTGGTAGGCGCCAAAAAACCGGCGTTGGTTTCGACTTGCAAGGACGTCAAATTGAATCGCGGTCCCGCCAGCTGTTCGTCGCTGCCTTTCGCATGCGTAAAGCCTTCTCGGGTAAAACACAAATCCACCCCGGCCAGCACGATTTGCCGAGCCCCCATGTCGTAAGCGACATTCAAAGCGGTATTGGTCACGGTCGGCCCGGCACTGCCCAAGTTCGCTACGTTCAACGGCGAAGACCAAGGGAAACGCTCGCCTAAATAAAACACATTGCCCAGCCACTGACTCAACAACGAGGGGACGGTATGATAGGAACAAATGAAAGTCACTTTGTCACTGAACCTCAGCATTTCTTTGCTAATGTCGAAGCTCAGTTCGGTAGGGTCTACCGAAAAAACGAAATCGGGCTCGATTTCAGCGGCAAGCAATTGCCGCGCTATACGCGACACGGCAAACACTACCAAACGCCGGCGATTGGCCTTTACCCAAGGCAGCGCTTCGTCTAGCGACGGTCCGCCGGCAAGCACCGCGACGGTCTGGTGTTTGAACAGGTTTTTTAGCAAAATCGCCGGACGCCGGTTATCGGCAACGTTGTCCAGCTGGCGGGTAATGAAGGCTTCCATACCCAACTCAACGCTGTTTTGCCAATGCAATTGCGACAGCGTCTCGGTTAAATGCCAACTCAGTTCGGCATATTTCAAGATGAAATCATCCTGGGCGCAAACGGCGTTGAAGGAACGGACGGCCTCTATGTAGAAATAATCGGTAATTTTGAAGCGGGCGATGGCGTCGCCCCAATGCGCCAAGTCCACGCAGACGATGCGCTCGTCCAAATCCGCCAACATACCGTGGCTTTGCAGCGCAGACAGCACCTCGTCCGGCTCGACGAAAATATAACGCGCCCCTTTGGGTACGCCCCGGTTCTGCACGTAACGCGGCAACAAACCGGAATCGGTACCGACGATGATATTGAGCGAATCTTCCTTGAACAGCGTTTCCGAAAACTTGGCATCGAACAAGGCTTCGGCCCCGGTTCGATCGAAGGCATGCCGGTTCAGGTTGAAAAAAAAACGCTCTCCGAACCGATTAACGCTAACTGGCCCTAAGCCCTGGTCTTCAATCCAATTGTTTTCATCCATCGCATACCTACTTTCCGAAGCTTACCGCAACAGTTGCAGCACGCCTTGAGTCACTTGATTCGCTTGCGCCAGCATTGCCGTTCCCGCTTGTTGCAAAATTTGCGCTTTACTGAGGTTCGCCGTTTCCACCGCAAAATCCGCGTCGATAATCCTGGAGCGCGCAGCGCTTTGGTTTTCGATCGAAGATTGCAAGTTGGCAATAGTAGTCACGAAGCGATTTTGTATCGCCCCCAGTTTAGACCTAAAAATATCGACCCGCTCGACGGCTACGTCTATCCGGCTGATGGCCGAACGCACCCTAATCGAGGTAGCATTGGAACCGATACTGTAACTGTTTCCGAACAACACGTTCAAGCCGCTGATCGAAAGCAAATTACTGACCGTAACCGACACTTGGTTATCGGTACCGGCATTCGCGCCGACTTGAAAATTTGCACCTTTCAAACTGCCTGCCAAGATTTTTTTGCCGTTGAATTCGGTATTTTGAATAATCCGCTTCAATTCCTGGCCGAGTTGTTTGAATTCGGTTTGCAATTTCTGCCGGTCGCTGGAACTGACCGCCGCCGTGTTAGCCGCTTGCACCGCAAGATCGCGCATGCGTTGCAAGGTATCGGTAATATTGCCCATGCCGGCCTCGGCGTTTTGCGCCATCGAGATACCGTCGTTGGCGTTGCGCATCGCGACCGTCATGCCGCGAATCTGCGAGGTCATCCTGTCGGCTATGGCCAAACCGGCCGCGTCGTCTTTAGCGCTATTCACTCTCAAACCGGACGACAACCGTTCCATCGAAGTTTGCAGACCGTCGTTGGTCCGGCTCAAAAACTTCTGGCTTGTCAGCGAAGCGATGTTGGTATTTATGACCATTGATGATGGCATGATCGTTCTCCTGCAAATTCTTAAATGGATCAGGCATGATTGCCGTTACCCAATGAATTCACTTTCCGTGCCAAACTAATAAAACTTATTTTTAATTCAGTCTATTACATGAAAAACATGTCAATAATGCGCCAAAATTTCCGCACCTTATCATTCGATGGGCTGCGAAATTTTGCCGCCCCAAGCGTAAACTTGCCGCTCAATAGCCCGGCGCTGCCATTTTTTTGACGAACCCGCAACGACTGACCTATCGTTACACGCCAATAGCGGCCGTTACCGAACTAAATCACTAACCCAGACCCATAGCTTTCGCCCCCAATGCGTCCAGACATTCGGCTCTTAATCATCGTACCCGCCCGTAGCGGCTCCAAAGGCATAGCGGATAAAAACGTCAAGCCATTGGCCGGCAAACCGTTGCTGCAATGGACGGCAGAGGCCGTGTTGGCCGGCGATTTGTCCGACACCTTGGCAATCCTGTCTACCGACAGTAGCGATTATGCCGAATTAGGTCGGCGGCTCGGCTTACGAGTCCCCTATCTCAGGCCGGCGCAACACGCCGGAGACGACGCATCGGCTATGCAAGTCATACGACATGCCTTGGAATGGTTTGACTCCGAACACGGCTACTTACCCGAGCTTACCATGTGGCTACAGCCCACTTCGCCGTTTCGTCCGCCGTCTATACTTCGCCAAGCGGTCGAATTAGTCGACGCCGTCGGTGCGGATTCGGTAATCGGCTGCAAGGAAATCCACCGCGATTTAACCACGCTATTTCGCCGGGAACAGGGCTTCCTGCAGGCATTAGACACACGACGCCCCACTCAGACCAGCCGGCAGCAAAGCTCACCGCTACTAACCCCGAACGGCGCCATGTATTTGTGCAAATCCGCCTATTTAACGGAACACGGCTCGTTTTATCCGCCGCGCGCCGCGCCGCTGATCATGAACGCCGTGCAAAGCTTGGATATCGATACGGCCGAAGATTGGGCCATCGCAGAGGCTTACGTTAAGCAAGGTTTGGTATGAAAAAGGTATTAGTGACCGGCGCCGACGGCTTCATCGGCTCGCATTTAACCGAGATGTTGGCGGCCAAAGGTTATAGGGTGCGCGCCTTGGCGCACTACAATTCATTCAACAACTGGGGCTGGCTGGACGACACGACGTGTAAAAACGATATCGAAATCGTCTGCGGCGACGTGCGCGATGCGCACTTTTGCCGAGTAATCTGCCGGGATGTCGACACTGTTTTCCATCTGGCCGCGCTGATTGCCATTCCTTATTCCTACCAAGCACCGGACAGCTACGTCGATACCAACATCCGCGGCACCTTAAACCTGTGCCAAGCCGCACGCGACGCCGGAATAGCCCGTTTGGTGCATACCTCGACCTCGGAAGTGTACGGCAGCGCGCAATACGTACCGATAGACGAAAAACACCCGTTGCAACCGCAATCGCCTTACAGCGCCTCTAAAATCGGCGCCGACGCGATGGCCATGAGTTTTTTCCACGCCTTCGGCTTGCCGGTCACCGTCGCCCGGCCGTTCAATACCTACGGGCCGAGACAATCGGCGCGCGCCGTCATTCCTACCATCATCACCCAGATAGCCGCCGGCAAAAAGCAGATCCACCTCGGCGACCTTACCCCGACCCGCGATTTCAACTACGTGGAAGATACCTGCCGGGGATTTATTGCCGTGGCCGAATCCGCGCAAACCGTAGGCGAGATCGTCAACATCGGCTCCAATTTCGAAATTTCGATCGGCGACACGCTGAATCTGATCAAACACCTCATGCAAAGCGACGTGGAGTTCCTCACCGACCAGCAACGCTTGCGTCCCGCCGCCTCGGAAGTAAACCGCTTATGTTGCGACAACCGTAAAATCAATGCCTTAACCGGTTTTATTCCACAAGTCGGCTTAGAACAAGGCTTGAACCGCACCATCGCCTGGTTCTGCGACCCGGATAATCTGCGCAAGTACAAAACGGACATTTACAATGTTTGAAAGCTTTGTCCGGCTGGTCCGGGAAATTTACCATAGCGATCAGTTCATACCCTTGCACGCGCCTCACTTCGCCGGCAACGAAAAACGTTATTTAGATAAGGTCATCGATAGCACTTTCGTCTCCAGCGTCGGCCCTTACGTCGGCGAGTTCGAACAACAAATTGCCACGTACTGCGGTAGCTCGCATGCCATCGCCACGGTTAACGGCACCGCGGCTTTGCATATCGCCTTATTGCTGGCCGGCGTGCGGCCCGGCGACGAGGTGCTGACCCAAGCCGTCACGTTTGTCGCCACCTGCAATGCCATACACTATTGCGGCGCAGAACCGGTCTTTCTCGATATCGCAGCCGAGACCTTGGGTTTATCCGCCGCCTCGCTCGACGATTTTTTGGCGCAGTACGCCGAACGCCGCGCAGGCGGCATCTACAACCGACGGAGCGGCCGGCGTATCGCCGCCTGTTTACCGATGCATAGCCTCGGCCATCCGTGCGAGATGCCGGCGTTAACCGAGATTTGCCGGGAATACGACTTACCTATGGTAGAAGACGCGGCCGAAGCGCTGGGCAGCCGGCTGCAAGGCCGCCACTGTGGCACCTTCGGCTTGCTGGGCGTGTTGAGTTTTAACGGTAACAAGATCATTACCACCGGCGGCGGCGGCATGATTTTGACCGACGACGCCGAATTGGCCGCCAAAGCCAAGCACTTGACTACTACCGCCAAACTGCCGCATCCCTGGAAGTTCGAACACGATCAAATAGGCTACAACTACCGCATGCCGAATCTGAACGCCGCGCTGGGTCTGGCGCAACTGGAGCAATTGCCGCACTTCATCGCCGCCAAGCGCACGCTCGCCGCCCGCTATGCGGCATGGGCAGCCGAAACCGGCGCGACTTTTTTCCCGGAACCCGCCGGAGCCAGCGCCAACTATTGGCTAAACGCCTTGCTGCTGAACGACTTGGCGCAACGCGACGCATTTTTGACATACACCAATGCACGCGATGTGATGACCCGCCCGTTGTGGGAACTGATGTCCGACCTACCCATGTTTCGTCATTGCCAAACCGACGGCTTGGCCAACTCGCGTCGGCTGTCGGCACGTCTGGTCAATATACCGAGCAGCGTGGCAAGCTAATGGCCATTCCGCGCAAACTCTGCGTCATCACCGGCTCCCGCGCCGAGTACGGCCTGCTTTATTGGCTATTGCGGGAAATAGTGAACGACCCGGATTTGCAACTGCAACTGGTCGCCACCGGCATGCACTTGTCGCCGGAATTCGGATTGACCTGGCAGCAAATTGCCGCCGACGGTTTTCCCATCAACCGCAAAGTGGAAATGCTGCTGTCGTCCGATACCCCGGTCGGTATCGCCAAAGCGCTAGGTTTGGGCGTGATCGGCTTTGCCGATGCCTTGGCCGATTTACAACCGGACATGCTGGTCGTGCTGGGCGACCGCTTCGAAATTTTTGCAGCCGCACAAGCCGCTCTAAATTTGCGCATCCCCATTGCCCACATCCACGGCGGCGAACTCACGGAAGGCGCAGTGGACGATGCGATCCGCCACTCCTTGACCAAACTGTCGCATCTACACTTCACTGCCGCCGAAGCCTACCGGCAGCGGGTGATACAGCTCGGCGAACAACCCGAGCGGGTATTCAACGTCGGCGCCCTCGGCTTGGATAACATCCGCCGGCTGAGGCTACTGAGCCGGCGCGAATTGGAGCAAAGCCTGGATTTCAAGCTGGGCGAGCGCAACTTATTGGTCACTTTCCACCCGACCACCCTAGAATGCGACAGCGCCGGCGAACAGTTCGCGCAGTTGCTGGAGGCCTTGGATCGTTTCGAAGACGCGCATATCGTGTTCACTCACAGCAACGCCGACGCCGACGGACGCGTGATCGGCAAAATGATAAACACTTACCGCGAACACCATCCGCAGCGGGTGACGGCCTTCGTCTCGCTGGGGTCTCTGCGCTATTTGTCACTGCTGCGCGAAGTCGACGCCGTAGTCGGCAATTCCTCCAGCGGCCTGTTGGAAGCGCCCGCCCTGCAAACACCGACCGTGAACATCGGCGAGCGCCAGCGCGGCCGCTTATGCGCGGCCAGCGTGATCAACTGCCCCCCGCAAGCCGACGCCATCGCCGGCGCACTACGGCACGTCTACTCCGAAACCCGGTCTTGGAATTCGGAAATTCCCCATCCCTACGGAAACGGCGATAGCGCTGTACAAATCAAACGGATTCTTAAAGACACTCCGCTCGAGTCCATTCTAATGAAACGCTTTTTCGACCTTCCGCCAAGCGCGCTACAAAAACAGGAGGCGCCAGTTTGTTAAACGGCGTGTAAGTTTTTCAGTAGTCGGCAATGCGAACGCAAAAATCAAAATCCTGTTAGGCCGATTGAACTTTTAAGCCGGTAACGGGAATTCACTGCAGAGTATCTCTGCATACCGATCAGGTGTGGAAATACTCGTTTTCCGGCTTGTCCGGCCGGCCCAGATGACGTCACGCTCCGCCGGCTTTAAAAATACTGTCTCAGGAGGATTTCGATGAAAACTATGAAAACAATTTTTTCGCAAGTTGTATGGTTTACGCTCTGGATGTGCCCGTTGCTGTTTGCATCCGAGTCTACGCGGGCCGCCACCGTGAACGACCCGTTAGGGGATTACGTTGCCGGCTATATCGGTAGCACCCTCGGAGATTTGGACGTTGCCGCGGCTTCGGTTAGCTACGATCCGAATACCGACGTATTTCGTTTCGAAGCTAGTTTTGCGGCAGCGGTCGGTAGCTCTGCAGGCGGCATTTATGTACTAGGTTTCGATCGCGGTGCCGGTACGGCACGGTTTGCTGGGAATGGTTTGTCCGATATCGTATTCGATTCGGTCGTGGTGTTGACCGGTAGCGCAAGCGGTACGGTAACAGTCCTGACCCCGGCAACGGCGTCTACCTCTTTAGCCGCGGGTACGGTAGTTATCGACGGCAATCAGTTGACGGCGACTATCGACGGTTCACTATTGCCTAGCCAAGGTTTGGATAAAACCGCTTACACGTGGAATTTATGGCCGCGCGACAGTAGTTTACCGGCCGGTTTCGGACAAATATCCGATTTCGCTCCCGATACTACCAATGCGGCAGTGCAGGTGGTACCGCTACCCGGCGCCCTGTACTTGTTTGCGGCCGGCTTGGGTGTCCTGTTGCGTAGGGCAGGTCGTACCGATTTGAACGCCGAACGCGTCAGCGCAGTTAGTTGATTGACCATGCGGAGGTGCGGCCGGCTTAGCCGGTCGCACCTTTTTGTTTTTACTATGAAAGTCATGGCAGGAGCGACGCATAGCCGCGATTCGTAAGGCCATCATCGCGACTATGCGTCGCTCCTACCAAACTACCTTCCATTTGCCTGGGCGATTGCCGTTTTGCGTAATACCCGGTTGCAGCCGATTTTCTTGAAAGACCTTCTCCCTGATGTCAGGGCGGCATACCATAAAGACCGGAAAAAAAATATGACTATTGGGTAGTTTGTGAATTACTTCTCGGCTGATATGCTGTGCGCGTAGTCGGCTTAGCTTGGCTGGTATGGTCGCAAATCGACTAAAGCATCTGATTCCATAAGGAAAATTCGTCGCCGAGTTTAAGTAAACATACGTCATTCATTTCAAATGCCATAGATGAATGACTTAGTTTTACTTCATTTAGAAGCTCATGGCGAATTGTGTTGATTGGGAGGGGAATATGAAATCCGTAACAAATGCGCTGGCGTGCATATTGAGTCTTACCGTTTCGGGAATGGCTGTGGCGTCGGACGATCCTTTAATGGACAAACTGAATAGCGTCGGTCCAGGCCAATGGGTCAAGTTGAACACAAACAGTTTTCAATCGGTATGGCCGGCTACGGCGTTGATTCCGTGGCCGCCCAATACGGTTTCCGGGTCGCCGAAAAAGGTATTGCAAGCCTGGAGTTCTATGGCTTGGGACAGCAACCGGCGGGCGATGATTTTCTGGGGCGGCGGACACGCCAACTATGCCGGCAACGAGGTGTATCTGTGGCGGGCGGACGATTTGATGTGGGCGCGCGGCTCGTTGCCTAGCGATGTTAGGCTGGTACCAGGCACTACGACGGTGTTCGAAGCTGTGGACGGAGTAGAAAATGCCCCCACCAGTTCGCATACCTACGACAACAACGTGTTTGCCCCCGTGGCGGATAGATTCGTCAATTTTGGCGGAGCCGCTTTCAATACCGGTTGGCGCTTCGAAAAAGATTATCCGGCCAGAACGCCGACCGGTCCTTATTTTTGGAATCCGGACTTGGCCGACCCGAATAAAGTGGGCGGCACCACGGGCTCAAACGTCATCAGTGCGGCTTATCCCAGCATCGAGGGCGGCAACATGTGGCAAAACCGCGACAACGCGCCCATAGCCTCATTTGTCGAAGGCGCTTCCGCCTATAGAGAAGAAGGCGGCAAGGACGTCATCTACATCCAAAGCTTTACCACGAGTTCCGGTTTGTTCCGATACACGATTAACGACCCTGCCGACCCGGCGCAAGATACTTGGAGTCTGATCGGCATCAAAAATCTTTACGTCAGCGGTCAAGGCGCGGCCGGATTGGATTTGGAAAACAATCTGTTCGTAAGGGCCGGCGGGACCGGATTCACCCTTTGGGAACTGGATAAAGCCTCTCCGACCAATAAAAGCCAAAAACCCCAAGTGGTTTATAACACCCCGGGCATGGCAAAAATTGCGACTTATGGAATGGACTACGACACCGCGCGGAAAAAGTTCTTCTTATGGAACGGTTATGGCGATGTCTGGTCCGCCAGCATCACCAGCCCGTCGCGGGTAACCCTGGACAAAGTGCCGGTCGGCAATTCGGTCGGAGCCCCGAGCTATGGCCCGGGAACGGGTATCCTCGGCAAATGGAAATATATCGATCAATACGACATATTTATTGGCGTGCATAACGAAAACGCCGGTGAAGTTTGGGCTTACAAACCCGATCACTGGATATTCGACGGTCCGACTTTGATGACGAATAGTTTGAGCAACGGCGCCCGCAGCTTGGCCTATTCTCAAGCGCTGGAAACGATAGGCTACGGTAATTTAACTTTTGCATTGGCAGGCGGTGCGCTTCCCGACGGCTTATCGCTGAATACCGAGACCGGGGTAATTTCCGGTATCCCGACAGCGGCGGGCGGCTCGACGTTTACGGTGAGCGCAACAGACCAAAACGGCTTATCAACCAGCAAAGACTACACCCTGAACATCCTGGAACCCGGCACGTCGGACGTATTGCTGGCCGAGCCGTTTGACGGCAGTTGGGGTTTGGTCGATTGGACGGTAGTGAACGAAGGCACCTATTTAGCGCCGTCGATTTGGACGATAGAAAACGGCGAGTTGCTGCAAAAAAGCGATATTTATTCCACGCCGACTACAGCTACCGCCTTGGATAAAAAAGGCACCTTCCTGCGCTATGGCCCGGGTTCGAGTTGGACCAACTATCAAGCCAGTTTCACCATGCGTTCCGGAGACGACGACGACATAGGCGTGATGTTCCGTTATAAAGACGCGAATAATTACTACCGGTTTTCCTGGGATAAGGAACGAGCGTATAGACGCTTGATCAAAAAGGTCGGCGGCGTAGTCACGGTGCTGCAAGCCGACGCAGTCCCATACGTACAAGGCCGGACTTATCAGATGAAAGCGGTTGCTAACGGAAGTACTTTGGAAGTCTGGATAGACGGTAAAAAGGTATTCAGCGTCGTGGATACCGCGCATGCCTTCGGCTCTATCGCCTTTTACACCTGGTACAACAAACCCAGCGCCTTCGATAATTTGTTAGTCGAAGGTATCAACTGATTCTGCGTTTATCTGCGACTTAGTCTTGCCTGGTAAAGTGCCGACAGGTAGCGCCGAGAGGCCTACCTGCCGGTTACTGCTGGTTCAGTCGGATTTATGCAGGGTGTCACAAGATTGATCGATACCGTGGGTATCGATGTCACACACCGATTCCAGCCACATCGCATTAATGATGCCGAATGCCGCGGCAAAGCCGACACCAAGTATCCAAGTAAAGTACCACATCGCTTGTCTCCTCAATAAAGTGTATGGCTGTCTTCTAAAACAGTGGATTCGGTCACGCTGCCCCAGATGATTTTGTAAACCCAGCGGGTATAAAGCAGCACGATGGGCAGAAATATCACGGTAATCCAGAAGGCCAGAGACAGCGTGGCGTAGCTGGAACTGGCGTCCCACAGCGTCAGGCTGGAGCCGGGATCGGTGCTGGAGATCAGCAGAAACGGAAACAAACCGAAACCCACGGTCAAGGCGATGCCGGTTATGCCCAAACTGCTGGCCCAAAATGCGGCCATGCGCGATCGACCTTTGCCGAGTAACCAGGCCAGGCTAAACCCGCCGAAGCCGGCAAGCGGCGCCAGTAACATCCAAGGATGCCCGGTAAAATGCGCCCACCAGCCGGTACCGTTTGCGATCACAGTTTTATGCAGCGGGTTGGATGGCGCGGCGGTACCGGCCATGGCGGTCAGCTCCGGGCGATCGATGCCGGCGAAGGTCCAAAAAGTGATGACGGCCAGCACGGCGAGCAGAGCGGGACCCAAGATTGAGATAGCCTTGATCGAGCGGGCATGGACCACGCCTTCGCTCCGCCACTTTAAAAACAGCGCGCCGTGAAAGCTGGTTAACAGCACGCCACCGACGCCGCACAGCAACGCGAACGGGCTTAACAAACCCCAAAACGAGCCGTCGTAAAAAGCCCGCAAATCCCGGTCTAAGTGGAACGGCAAGCCTAGAAGCAAGTTACCGACCAATACGCCTAACAGCAACGGCGGCAGCGTGCCGCCGAGAAACAGCGCCCAATCCCAGGCGCTGCGCCAGCGGGTATCTTCCAGTTTGCTGCGGTAATCGAAGCCGACCGGGCGAAAAAATAGCGAAAACAAGACCAGCAGCATGGCGACATACAGGCCGGAGAACAAGGTGGCATAGACCGGAGGCCAGATCGCGAAAATGGCGCCGCCCAGCAGAATCAGCCACACCTGGTTCCCTTCCCAGGTCGCGCCGACCGTGTTGAGGATGATGCGCCGTTCCAGGTCGGTTTTGCCGACGAAGGGCAACAAGGTGCCGGTGCCGAAATCGAAGCCTTCGGTAATCGCAAAGGCGATGCCGACGATGCCGATGAATAACCACCAGATCAAACGTAGCGTTTCGTAATCGAACATGGCTTACTCCTGGTTATGCGGATGGTGCTTGCCGGCGTGTTTATGCTGCATGTGCTGGCAATGCGCCGGTTTGCCGTCGGTCGCGTGGCGGGCGTGATCGCGCAATTGGGCGTTGAAATAGCGATGGATTGCATCCACCAAGCCCGGATCTTCGGCACTGTATTCGATTTCCGCCCCGTTGGAGAGCTCGCGGTAATTGAATTGAATGCGCGAGTGACTAGCGGCCAGTTCGGCCAGTCCGGGCATGGTGTCGCCGTGCACCTGGCGCTGGGGGGAAAAGTCACCCTGCTTGAAGCGCATGTTCAGCTCCGCCAAATGCCGGCGGATCAGGCCGATTTGAGTTTGGTCGCTAGGATCATTGGCGATCACCTGCTGAATCCCGCCGTGTGCGGTTTTCTCGAATATATGCAGGGTCTTTTCTAGGTTGAACGGCATGGCGTGACGGCCGCGTTCGGCGACTTGGTCTAAACGGGCCGGACTAGCGGGCGTATCGGCATAGACCGGGAGCGACACTGCAAATAGGGCGGATAGCAGAAAGGGGATAATCGGGTAGCGCATGTTGGCCTCCTCTAGTGGGCGATTGCAGTTTGTTCGAAGAAATAGCGCCCTGTGTGCAAGCTGCTCGGCCCTAAGCGCACATACTTGAACATCAAAAACAATTCGATGATCAACAGCGTGGTATAGAACAAAGCGAAGCCGCCGATGCTGAACCACAACTGGTCGGCGCTGACGCTGGAAACGCTCAGTTGCGTGGGTAACACGCCGGAAATGGTCCACGGCTGACGCCCAACTTCGGCGACGAACCAGCCGGTTTCCGCGGCTATCCACGGCAGCGGGATGCACCAAACCGCCATCCGCATCAACCAGCGCTTTTGGTCGGCAACCCGGGTTGCGCAGTAATAGAAGCTCATCGCGAAGATAAACAACATGGTAAAACCGCATGCCACCATGATGCGGAAGGTCCAAAACAGCGGAGCCACTTTGGGGATGGTGTCGTTGGCCGCTTTGGCTATGGTGGCGGCGTCGGCATCCACTACGTTGTCGGTGTATTTTTTCAGCAGCAAGCCGTAGCCTAGGTCCGCTTTGTGGGTTTCAAAGGCCTGCTTGGTGTTATCGCTGTTGTCGCCAGCGCGCAGTTTTTGCAGTTCGCCGTAGGCTAACATGCCGTTTTTAACCCGTTTTTCGCTCTCATTGCGCAGTTCCTTTAAACCTTTGACTTCTTCGTCTATCGAGCGGGTGGCGATCAGGCCTAACACGTAAGGAATTTTGATTGCATAGTCGGTGCGCTCCTGTTGCTGGTTCGGGATGCCGAAGGCGGTAAAGCTGGCCGGAGCGGGTTCGGTTTCCCATTCGGCTTCGATGGCGGCCAATTTGATTTTCTGAGTTTCGCCTTCGGTATAACCGCTTTCGTCGCCTAAAACGATGACCGATAAAATCGACGCCAGACCGAAGGCGGAAGCGATCGAAAACGAGCGGCGGGCGAAGCCGATGTCGCGCTTGTTCAATAAATACCAGGAGCTGATTCCCAGCACGAACATCGAGCCGGTGACATAACCCGCGGCGACGGTATGCACGAATTTGACTTGGGCGACCGGGTTAAAGAACACGTCGGCGAAGCTGGTCATTTCCATACGCAGCGTTTCGTAATTGAACTCGGCACCCACCGGATATTGCATCCAGCCGTTGGCAATCAGAATCCACAATGCCGACAAACTGGTACCGACCGCCAGCAACCAAGTTACGACCAGGTGCTGCACCTTGCTGAGTTTGTCCCAGCCGAAGAAAAACAGGCCGACGAAAGTGGATTCCAAAAAGAACGCCATCCAACCCTCGCTAGCCAGCAAGGGTCCGAAGATGTCGCCGACATAATGCGAGTAATACGCCCAGTTGGTACCGAATTGAAATTCCAGGGTGATGCCGGTGGTCACCCCCATGGCAAAATTGATTCCGAACAGTTTGCCCCAGAATTTGGTCATGTCCTTATAGACTTCCTTGCCGGTCATCACGTACACCGATTCCATGATGCCGAGGATAAACGTCATCCCCAAGGTTAGCGGGACGAATAAAAAGTGGTACATCGCTGTGAGTCCGAATTGCATGCGGGACAGCATGACGACATCATCACCGAACATGGCGGTTCTCCTTATTTTCTAAGTTGAGTGGCGGGGGAGGGAGCGCTTATGGTCGCTTGATCCTTAGGGGCAAAATGCCGGGTTATATCGATTTGTTGTAAGGGTTGGCCCAACCAGCGAAACAGCAGAAACCATAGGCCAATCAATAAGAGGATTTTCAGCGACAACGCCACGCCGATTTCCCAGGCAAAACGATTGGGCGGCAGCTGGCTTTTTATGGGGCGATTCGGCAAGGGTGTTCTCCGGTTTGGGTGTGATCGAAGCGGATTGACGCTGGAAAGCATTGTTAGAATATTAGATTTTTCTAATTTAATAAAGCGGATTAATCCCTTTTGCCCACACTTATCAAATCGAATCATAAGGCTTAGTGGCCGGACTGCTGCTGCATGGCAGGCATGACATTGGTTTGCAGCATCAGCATGCCGCGTTGGGCCATCATGATTCCCATCACGATGACCAATACCCCGGATACCCGCACCAATTGCCGCATGGCATTCGCGCTGAGCAAGGTCGCGAATAGTCCGAACCCCCACAGTGGAATCAAGGTACCCAGGCCGAACAGCAAGAGTATCGTGGCGCCTTGGAGCGGATCGCCACTACCGGCTGCCATCACATACATGGCTTGTAGCGGGCCGCAGCCCAGCAACAAACCGCTGAGTAAACCGGTGCGCCACGGGCTGCGGGTACGCAGGCTTTTTTCCTGCAACTCCCGGTTCAGCTTTGCCGGCAAGCGCAGAACAAAGCGCCGCAGCGCGCTGAAAACATTGAGCATCCTCAAGCCGTACAGCAATAAAAACAGACTGGCGGCCAAGGCTAGCGCTCCGCGCAACTGCGGCGTAATCGCAATCGCCGATCCCAACAGCCCAAAGCCGGCGCCCAGACTGGTATAGGATAAGGTTTTACTGAAGCCGTAGCTCAGATGGGCCAGCATCTGCCGCCATTTGGGCAAACCGGTATCGGTATAGCCGACCACAAAGCCGCCGCACATGCCTATGCAATGAAATCCGGTTAAAAAGCCGATGCCTAGCAACGCCGCAAAATCCAAATGCGCCGTCATCATTTGCATCAAAGCCGGCATTTTCGATTTACCCCAGAATGTAATGCCGCCGACGACCGACAGCAGCAGCATAAACAACAACCAAGGCCTGGCTTTAGCGGCAAAACGGGTTGCAGGCTCGCCGATTGAATAGCCTTTGCCGATAACGGCGCGCTCCAGCTCCGCCAAGCCGATGCGGGAGTCGTCGAAGGTAATTTCGCCAACTTGCTTGGCAAAACTCACGTCGGCGCGTTCGACACCCGGCAAGCTTTCCAACGTTTGCCGAATGACGTCCTCGCAACCCGTGCAGTGCATGCCGCCGATCGATAGCGTTCTCGATTGGAAGGTCATAAGCCTACTCTCCTGTGTCGGTCGATAACCTCGAAATAACAACGTCAAGTTTTATACGGGAATAGCGGCTTTGCCAGTTGCGGCGGCGAGACATAATGTCGCAGGCCTTTATTCGACCGAGAATTCCCGCATCATTCCCATGTCTTCATGTTCCAAGTTGTGGCAATGAAACATGAACAAGCCTTTAAAATCCTCGAACGGCTTGATTAACTTCAGGCGTTCGCCCGGCATGACCAGCACGGTATCTTTCCAGCCGTTATCCACAAAACCGTCCTTAACGCTGGCGTAGCCCGCACCGCTACCGCCGCTGCGCTCGAAAATCTGGAAATATTGGCCGTGAAAGTGGATGGGATGCGCCATGGACATCATCATACCCATGCCTCCCATACCGCCCATGCCCATACGAGATCCCGTGCCGTTTGCTTGCTGCTCGCTACCGTGGCGCATACCCATGCCGCCATGGCGCATGCCTCCGCCCATCATGCCCATGCCGCCCATGCGGTGGCCGGCGGACTCGTCGGCTTGATGGCCGCCGCCGTGTGCGTGGAATATTTCCATCAGCTGAACGCTGTCGACCGGAATGCGTTCGCTAGGCAACACGTCGTTATAGGCATACGGTCTGCCGTTCAACAGCATGCGCATCGGGCCTTCGGAAATACCGATGGGAACCGGCTTGCCGGGATTGGCCGTGTCGTTCAAGCCATAGCGGCGTATGCTTGACAGAAACTTGGGCAATTTCGGGCTGTCGCTGACTTGGCGGCCTACCTTGACGCTGAAAATCGGATAATCGCTGCCCATGGTTAACGGTGAACCGTGCATGCCGCCCATCATGTGCTCGGCCATTCTCGGCAATGCGCCGGAAAAGCTACGGCTGCGCATGACCAGCTGGGAGCCGACGCTACGCCCGCTAAAATCAGCCCAAACGTCCAAGCGCTCGCCGGGAGCCAGCATAACGTAGGGTTTTTCCACTGGATGTTCCAGCAAACCACCGTCGGTGCCGATGACGGTGACCGGCGTGTTGTCATCCCAGGCCAGCTTGTAAATGCGCGCCGTCGAGCCGTTCATGATGCGAAAGCGGTAGACCCGGCTGGCAACGTCCAGGCGAAAGTTGGCAAAGCCATTGACTAAAATCCTATCGCCGTAAAAGCCCATCATGCGGTCGTGCATGTGACGGACGTATTGGAACTGGTTGCTGACGTCGAACATCCTGTCCTGTATGACGATAGGGACTTCGTATTCGCCGGCAGGCAAGTCCAATTTGGCTTCCTCGCTATCGTTCACCAAAATCGCGCCGGCCAATCCCATGTAGACTTGCCGGGCAGTGGCATTGTGCGGATGCGGATGGTAAATGTTCATGCTGGCACGGTTCAGCATTTCGAATTCGTAAACGAAGCTTTCGCCTTTATCGATCGCGTATAGAGGATGACCGTCCATCTCTGCCGGCACGTGCAGGCCGTGCCAGTGGGTAATGGACGCTTCGTTGAGTTGGTTATGCAGATTGATTCGAATTTTCTGACCTTTTTGAAAGCGCAATATCGGACCGAGATACGAACCGGGGATTTCCGATACGGTGTCGGCTGGGCCCCTGACGAGGGTAGCTGTATAGCGCATGACGCGCGTTGCTTGACCGGGCAGGATGGAAACGGCGGACGGTTTGCAAATTAGGTCGACTTCTACATCCGGACGGAAGTTCGGCGATGCCCGACGGGCGGGCAGTTTTGGCATGTGCCCCATGCCTTCCATCGCCGAGAGCCAGCCGGGTAGGCCGCTCCAGGCTAATAAGCCGGCGGTACCGGCAGTCTTGATGAAGCGGCGGCGGTGTGGATTGGTAGTGTTTGTCATAACGGCTCCTCAACCTGAAGCGGTTTGTTGTAATAGTTGTTGTAGAGAACCTTCCTTGTTGAGCTGGTCGTGAAACTTTAGGCGCCGAGGCGATAATTTAGCGTTGTTAATCTCTCCTGTCGTTGAGTTGGACTAATAAATTGTGAAATTGGCGTATGTCTAGCCGCTATCCGCGGGGGGCTTTAAAATCAGCCGCGTTGAAATTGCCAACACGAATATCGCCAGAGAAACCCATAAAATGCCCAAACCGGTTTGGTGGTGCATTTGCACGTCGGCAATCAACAAGCGGGCCAATGCCGTAATGGCGATGTAAATCAAGCAGCGCACCGGCATCACGTTGGTTTTGAAATAAATGCCGACCATGGCGCCCAATTCCAAGTATATAAATAGCAGCAAAATGTCACCCATGCTGGCTTTGCCTTGCCTCATCATGCTGCCGTAATCGACGACAGCCGCCCAAACGATACTGGCACCGATGACGAATAAGGCTAGATAGTGAAACGCTTCAATCAACAAGTTGCCTAACTCGTCGGCTTTGCTCTTTAAAGCCATGCGTGTGTGTAGTATGCGTTCGATCGACATGACTTATTGCCTGTCTGCGGAATGTTTGCCGGAAAAATTAACGTTCTCCAGCGTGTGTAGCCATCGGCCGAAGCGGATCAAGATTGCTAACCCTGCCAAGCCCAATACCAAGCCGATACTATGCCCGATGTTTTCCAGCCATACCTCGCTGCTGGCGATCAAATCCTCGCTGACGGACTGAGTCAATACGTAAACGCCTATCGCTACAACGGTTACGCCGAATGCTCGGCGAAGTTTCGCTTCGTTAATGAAGCCGGAAATCCCCGCGCCCAGCGCACTGCCGACTAATGCGCCTGCGGAAACGATGATAGTGAGGTCGAGGTCCAGTTCTGCATGCTGGCTATAGCCAGCCAAGCCGGCGAGTGCATTCATGATGATGACCAATAACGAGGTGCCGATCGCGCCATGCATAGGCAGGCCAACCCACAGCGCGAGTGCGGGGACAATTAAAAAGCCGCCGCCCACGCCTATCATTCCCGTTAGGCCGCCAACTAACAAACCGTCGAACAGAACCCGCCGGTAAGGTACCGTCAATGGGCACACCGAAACGATGGCCGCGGCTTTCGGCGCAGAGCGCTCGGCTTTTTTGCCACGTAACATCATGATGCCTGTTGCGATGCAAATCAGGCCGAACAATGTCATTAACCAATCGGCGGAAAAAAGTCCGGCAAGGCGTCCGCCGCCAAAAGCGCCCACCATGCCGGACAGGCCGAAAAACAAACCGCTTTTCCAACACACCGAGTGACGGCGCGCATGCGGAATCAACGCGATGATGCTGGACAAGCCGACCACGACAAACGAGGTGGTAATCGCAGTTTTGGCCGGAACGCCCAGCAGATAAACCAGCATCGGCACCGTCAAGATCGATCCGCCGCCACCCAGTAAACCTAAAAGCAGCCCGATCACTAAAGACAAAAGCAAGGTCAACAGCATGCTTTTCTCCTAGTCTTGAGCCGCAACGGATCCGCAGGACTGGTTTGCGGGTAAGGCTTGCTCAATGTACTTGGGATAGGCTAGCTTCAACTCCTTCATGATAGCTATGAATTCTTCCCGACTGCGGCCTTGGCCTAAGCGGGCGTTTTTGGCCATTTCCTGCTTGATAGTCGATACGGTATTGCCTTGATAATCATGGCCGGGGTAGACCAGGGTATCCGGCGGCAAACTAAATAATTTGCCGGTTATGCTGTCGTACAATTGGCCGGCGTCGCCTTGTTGGAAGTCGGTGCGGCCGCTGCCGCCTATCAATAACGCATCGCCGGTAAACACCCGATCCGCCATCACGTAGCTCACGCAACCGCCGGTATGACCGGGAGTGTGTTTGATGAGGAATTCCAAATCGCCCACTTGCAAGCTGACACCGTCGCTGACGAGTAAATCGGCGCACATTGCGCCGGCGTCGCGATGCACCACGCTTTTGCTGCCGAGACTGTCGCGCAATAAGCCGGCGCCGGTGATATGGTCCGCATGCACATGGGTTTCGAAGGTGTAAACCAGCTTTAATTGCAGGTCTCGCAACAAGGCAAGGTAATGCTCGACTTCCGATGCAACCGGGTCTATCAACACCGCTTTTCCGGTGCGCTCGCAACCCAATAAATAAGTAAAAGTCGACGTTTCGGTTTCGAACAGTTGGCGGAAAATCATGGGAAGCTCCTCAAATTGCCTATAAATTAGAATAGTCTAATTATCTTATATCAATTGTCGTGCCAAATCGCTTCACGGCCTATCGGCTTTATAAGCCTGATGATTCAAGCGATAGCAGGTCGAGAGCAGAGCGATAGCTTGCCGCGTGCCGGTTTCATTATGAAACATTGAAACAAATGTGATACATTTGAAACGTTATTGAAACGTTAAACGGGCAGCGTGAAACAGTTAGTGACTTTTGAGGATTGGCTTGAGCAAATCGGATCGGTAAAGGTGATTGCTACCTTGGCAACGCTAAGCGGCGCTGCGGCAATGGCGGTAAATACGACAGGAACCGTATTGTTTTGCAGCGAGGGCGCTTTGTCTCTGCTAGGAATCAGTGCGGCAGACGCTGTCGGCAAAAACCTGGCTGGCCTGGTGGGACCGACGGCGGCCAATGCGCTTAAGCCGGGTACAAGGCAAGCCGACACGAACCTCGAACCGCAAACAGTGTCGTTCGACTTGCTCAACGGCGGCCATGCCGACTGTCTGGTAAAAACCGGCTTGATGTGCAATGAGCAAGCACGCGTTTTAGGTGCGCTTTACCTGTTGGCGCGGCAGACAAAAGAAGCCCATGCTACGCAACGGCACACGGCTACCTGTCAACAATTTCACGGAATTTTATCCTGCGATCCTAAGATGCTGCAGGCATTAAAAATTATTCATAACGTGGCGGAAACCGACGTGACGGTGTTGATACGCGGGGAATCCGGAACCGGCAAAGAATTGGTGGCTCACGCGTTACACCTGGAAAGTAATCGCCGCAACGGACCGTTTTTAGCGATTAACTGTGCGGCGTTGACACCGAGCTTGTTGGAGAGCGAGTTGTTCGGCCACGTCAAGGGCGCTTTTACCGGAGCGGTTCGCAACCATGCCGGATTATTCCAGCGCGCGCATGGCGGCACCTTGTTTTTGGACGAAGTGGCGGAATTACCGCTGGAATTGCAAGCGAAGTTGCTTAGAGTGCTACAGGAACAGAGCTTTATTCCGGTAGGCGGCGATGCGCCGGTATCGGTGGACGTGCGGATTATCGCCGCCACGCACCGATCGTTGCGCGAGGAAGTTAAAGCCGGCCGGTTTAGGGAGGACTTGATGTATCGCTTGCGAGTCGTGCCCGTCTTTTTACCGCCCTTGCGCGAACGGCGCGGCGACATACAACTGTTGTTGTGGCACTGTATCGAACAACATAACCGGCAAAGCCGAAGGCGGCTGGATGCTATCGCGCCGGATGCGATGCGGATACTGCTGAATTATCGCTGGCCGGGCAATGTGCGCGAATTGAAGAATGTCGTGGAATACGTGTTTGCGGTAGGTCGCGGCAACGAACTGACGATAGAGGAATTGCCGCCGGAATTTCGCGAGCCACTGGCCGAACCGGCAGCAATCGCCACGCAAATGCCGATTCGCAGCGAAGCCGAAGTCATACGCGAAGCCTTGCAAATGAACGATGGGCGGGTAGCCGATGCGGCGCGCTATGCGGGCATGAGCAGAGCGACTTTCTGGCGTAAACGCAAAAAATACGCGCTGGATTAACGTGCTTTACAAAAATGCGCTCGGATATTCCGAACACCAACATCATGAAACAGCACTGCCGTGGGGTGGAGAAACACCACCCCATCGCCGACAGGTAACAACGCCCATCCCGCCGGGGAAAGTGAGCGCGTGGTCGGCAAAAGAAGATTACCGCTAATTACCATCGCTCGCTTTCTTTCCTGGTGATTCCTTGGTGGCTCAAAATAAAAAAGGCCCAGGTAAAAATACCTAAGCCTTTGATTTTATGGAGCTGGTGATGGGACTCGAACCCGCGACCGGCTGATTACAAATCAGCTGCTCTACCAACTGAGCTACACCAGCAATATATTAATTCCGTGAGTTAGTTATCGCGATCAACAAGCTCTACGTATGCCATAGGCGCATTATCACCACTTCGATATCCGCATTTAATGATACGAAGATACCCTCCGTTCCGCCCAGAGAATCTCGGACCAAGCACAGCAAAGAGTTTAGTGACCGCATCTCTATCCTGCAATTTAGCAAATACTCGGCGCCGCTTTGCAACGCTATCTTCTTTTGATAGCGTAATAAGAGGCTCCGCAAACATTCGAAGCTCTTTTGCTTTCGGCAAAGTTGTTTTGATCAGTTCCTCTTTTATTAGCGAACTAGCCAGATTAGAAAATAATGCATTCCGATGGCTACTGTTAAGATTTAGTTGCCTGCCTACTTTACGATGTCTCATTTTTGCAATCTGTTGTTCAATTATTGGAATGGTCAGCGAGATTTTCAGGGGGCCAGTTTTCGAGCCTCATCCCCAAAGACAACCCTTTTATCGCAAGAATATCTTTAATTTCAGTTAATGACTTCTTACCAAGATTTGGAGTTCTAAGTAATTCAACCTCAGTTCGTTGAATTAAATCACCAATATAAAAAATGTTTTCAGCTTTCAAGCAATTTGCAGATCTGACAGTAAGCTCAAGATCATCTACAGGTCTTAGCAGAATAGGATCGAACGAATCCTCTTCGGTATTAATTTCTTCAGGTTGAGTCTCTTTAACCTTTTCGAAATCTACAAACACAGACAATTGGTCATGTAAAATTGAAGCAGCATCCTTAATGACTTTTTCGGGATCTACTGAACCATTGGTTTCCAGATCAATCACTAACCGGTCTAGATTAGTTCGCTGCTCTACCCTAGTGCTTTCAACATGATATGCAACCTTCACGACAGGACTGAACATAGCATCTACCAGAAGCACTCCGACTGGGCTGTCTTCATTCATCTCTTTTCGTAGGGCTGCAGGTATATACCCCCTGCCCCGTTCGATTTTAATCTTAATATCCAGTTGTTTATCTTGAGTTAGATGAGCGATAACAAGCTCGGGGTTTATAATTTCTACACTGCTGATAGACTGAATATCACTTGCTTTGACAGGCCCAACACCGGTTTTAGATAATGTCAATACAACCTCATCTTTCCCATGCAGTATAACTGAAAGCTTTTTTAAATTAAGTAGTATATCGATGACATCTTCCTGAATCCCTTCGATAGATGTAAACTCATGGACTACTCCGGCAATTGATACTTCCGTTACCGCGCACCCTGGAATTGAAGACAAAATCACCCGCCTAAGCGCATTACCAAGAGAATGCCCGAATCCTCTTTCCAGTGGCTCTATAATGATTCTGGAATGATACATGCCTTGGCTTACAACTTCGACTAGCTTAGGCCTAAGCAACCCCGCTACAGCGTTATGCATATTTCTGTTAACCTTTTAAGTCACACTTATTTTGAATATAATTCGACAACAAGCTGTTCATTAATCTCTGAGCCAAGATCAATTCGATCAGGAACCGATTTAAATTGACCAGCCAATTTCTTAGTATCAACTTCAACCCATTGCGGAAAGCCGTATTGCTCTGCGACAGTTATAGCGTCTTTAATACGTTGTTGACTCTTAGCGTTTTCTCTAATACTCACCGTGTCACCAGCGGATACATGATAAGAAGGAACATTGATCAAAGCATCGTTAACTAAAACCGCTTTATGAGATACTAATTGCCTTGCTTCCGCTCGAGTACAAGCAAACCCCATTCGATAAACTACGTTATCCAAGCGAGACTCCAAAATGTCTAGCAAGTTCTGGCCTGTAGCTCCTTTTTTTTGATCCGCAGTTTTATAATAGTTTCTAAACTGCTTTTCCAAAACCCCGTAAATTCTTCTCAACCGTTGTTTTGCGCGAAGCTGCAACGCATAGTCGGAATTTCGAGAACGCTTTGCTCCGTGCTGTCCAGGCTTTTGATCTTGTTTACATTTACTATCTAATGATTTGCCTCGGCTTTTAAGAAACAGATCAGTTCCTTCGCGCCTGGCAAGCTTGCATACCGGTCCAATATATCTAGCCATTGTGTAAAATTCCGCTATTAAACTCTACGTTTTTTGGGTGGTCGACAGCCATTGTGGGGAATAGGGGTAACGTCGACGATGTTGGAAATTTTAAAACCCAGCGCATTTAATGAGCGCACAGCAGACTCCCTTCCTGGTCCAGGGCCTTTAATCATAACATCTAAATTTTTTACACCATATTCAAGTGCAACTTGACCCGCTTTTTCGGCAGCCACTTGCGCCGCGAAAGGAGTACTTTTTCTTGAGCCTCTAAAGCCCGAACCACCGGAGGTCGCCCACGACAGGGCGTTACCTTTTCTATCAGTGATGGTTACGATTGTGTTATTAAACGACGCATGAACGTGTGCAATACCATCAGCAACTTCTTTGCGTATTCGTTTTTTTGTTCTGGTTTGGGTAGCCATACTTATTTAAACCAAAATATTATTTAGTAACAGGCTTTCTTGGCCCTTTTCGTGTTCTTGCGTTTGTACGAGTACGCTGTCCTCTCAAAGGCAGGCCTCTTCTGTGTCTAATACCCCTATAACAACCAAGGTCCATTAGGCGCTTAATATTCATCGAAACTTCTCTACGCAAATCACCTTCGACAGTCATAGCAGCGATTGTTTTCCTAATCGATTCGATCTGCTCTTCGGTCAAATCTTTAAGCTTGGCGGTTGCTTTAATACCAACCTTCGTGCAAATCACTTTTGCAGTTGGTCGACCAACACCATAAATCGCTGTTAAAGCAATTTCGGCGTGCTTATGGTCCGGCACGTTAATTCCGGCAATACGAGCCATTATGCGTTCTCCCGAGCGATAATCAGTTTAAAACTATCCATTATACTATATAGACAAAAAAAATCTATCCTTGACGCTGCTTATGACGACCGTCTTTACAAATCACTCTTACAACGCCAGAACGCTTAACTACTTTACAGTTTTTACAAATTGGCTTTATTGATGCCCGAACTTTCATATTGATTACCCTCAACAGTATTTGTAATTGAATTAGTTTCTTTTTAAATTTGCCTTTTTCATAAGCCCCTCATACTGCTGGGACATCAAATGAGTCTGCATTTGCGAAATAAAATCCATTACAACTACCACAATGATTAAAAGCGAAGTGCCGCCAAACGAGAATGGAACATTCCAATAGACAATCAAAAACTCCGGCAGCAGACAAATCAGAGTTATATAAATAGCACCGAATAAAGTGAGCCTAGACATTACTTTGTCTATATAAAAAGTGGTATGAACACCTGGCCTTATGCCCGGTAAAAATGCTCCGGATTTTTTCAAATTCTCTGCCGTTTCTTTAGAGTTAAAAACGAGAGCGGTATAAAAAAAACAGAAGAAAATTATTGCCAACGCATAGAACATTACGTAAACAGGCTGACCCGGTGACAAAACTGTCGATATTTCAGTTAGCCACGCGAATCCGTCAATATGCCCGAACCACCCTGCGACTGTAGCAGGAAAAAGAATAATACTTGATGCGAAAATCGGCGGAATCACTCCGGCCATATTAAGCTTAAGCGGCAAAAAGGAGGACTGTCCTGCATAAACTTTATTGCCTTGTTGCCGCTTAGGATAATTAATAGTTATCCGTCTCTGCGCCCTTTCAACAAACACAACTAGGGCAGTCACAAGAATGGAAATCAAAAATAGCAGAACAATGAATGCACCGTTCATTTCACCGGTTTGCGCTAATTCCAGAGTCCCCCCGATTGCAGAAGGCAAGCCAGATACTATACCAGCAAATATAATTAAGGAAATACCGTTACCTAGCCCTCGCTCGGTGACTTGTTCGCCAAGCCACATCAGAAATATTGTCCCAGTTACCAACGTAATAGCAGTAACCACTACAAACACAGCACCAGGATTGATAACTACAGACATACCTCCTGCAGTTTGATTTTGAAGAGCTATAGCAATTCCAACCGACTGGAAAGAGGCAAGCACTACAGTCGCATATCGAGTGTACTGAGTAATTTTTCGCCGCCCCGACTCCCCCTCTTTTTTAATTTGCTCTAAAGCAGGGACCACAATCGTCATTAACTGCATAATAATTGATGCAGAAATGTAAGGCATAATGCCCAGTGCGAAAAGACTTAGTCGCATTAAGGCACCACCCGAAAACATGTTGAACATGTCTAGAATCGAACCACCTTGCTGCGCAAACATAGCAGCAAGAGCATCCGGATTTATGCCCGGCACAGGAATGTGAGCTCCTATTCTGTATACTATAAATGCACCCAAAACAAAACCCAGCCTAGCTCTCAGCTCCCCGAACTGAAACTTACCTACCGGCACATCAAAACCTTGTTTACTCACAGCGTCATGCCTCGATTTTTCCGCCGACAGCTTCGATTACTTCTTTAGCGCCCGGCGTAACTTGCAAGCCCTTAATATAAACAGGCCTAGATAGATTTCCCGACTTGATTACCTTAACTTTTGATACCGCAGCAGCTATAACGCTGTATTTTTTTAAAACATCAATATCGATTACTTCGACATGAAGCCCTTCTAGCTCGCTTAACCTGACTTCTGCTGAAAATTTTGCCATGGCAGAGTTAAAACCAACTTTCGGCAAACGTCTTTGCAGCGGCATTTGACCACCTTCAAAGCCAACCTTGTGATAACCACCTGCGCGCGCTTTTTGACCTTTATGACCACGACCACAAGTTTTACCGTCAGTGCAACCAATACCACGACCGACTCGCTTAGACTTTTTACGCGCCCCGTTTGCTGAGGCAATAGAATTAAGAAACATTATGCCTTCTCCACCGTGACCATATAAGAGATTTTATTGATCATACCCCTATTTTCCGGGGTATCGATTACCTCCACTGTTTGGCGAATACGACTTAATCCCAATCCTTTAAGACATTGCAGGTGCTTTTCTAGTCGGCCATTTTTACTTTTGACCATTGTCACTTTAAGTTTTTTGTCGGCCATTTCATTGCCCCATGATTTGATCTACGCTTAAACCGCGTTTCGCTGCGATTTGTTTAGGATCTCGCATCGAAGTTAAGCCTTCTATGGTAGCTCTAACTACATTGATAGGGTTGCTTGTACCTATACACTTTGCCAAAACATTGTGCACCCCAACGACTTCAAATACAGCCCGCATTGCACCACCCGCGATAATTCCGGTACCTTCAGATGCAGGTTGCATATATATCTTTGCGGCACCAACATTCGAAGTAATCGAGTATTGCAATGTTCCTTGATTGAGCGCCACTTTGCGCATGTTTTTTCTAGCTTGTTCAAGCGATTTTTGGATAGCTACCGGTACCTCTCTAGCTTTAGATACGCCGTATCCAACCCTACCCTCGCCATCACCAACAACGGTGAGCGCGGCGAAGCCGAATACTCTACCGCCTTTTACCACTTTAGCGACTCGCCGAACAGAAACAAGTTTCTCCTGCAAACCGTCGCTGCTACCTTGTTGCGCTGTTGCTGTTGCCATCTTAACTTACTCCTAAAAATTCAAACCAGCTTCACGCGCTGCATCAGCAAGGGCTTTTATTCGCCCGTGATATTTAAATCCAGAACGATCAAACGCAACCTCATTGACACCGGCAGCCAACGCTTTTTCAGCAATTTTTCGCCCCACTTCAACTGCAGCATTAATGTTACCGGTACGTCCGACCAGAGCCTTCACTTCGGCTTGCACAGTCGATGCAGCAGCTAAAGTTGAACAACCATCTACACTTAATATTTGTGCATAAATATGCTGAGAAGTTTTATGTATAGTCAGTCGATGAACGGCTTGCTTCTTTATTTTGCAGCGCAGCTTTATTGCTCGCTTCATTCTCGCAGATTTCTTATCCATTTCTATTACCTACTTTTTCTTAGCTTCTTTACGAGCAATGAACTCGTCAGCCAGCTTTACACCTTTACCTTTATAAGGCTCAGGTGGCCGAAATGCGCGAATTTCAGAAGCCACTTGTCCAACTTGCTGCCTGTTACTGCCTTTAACTAGTAATTCTGTTTGAGACGGCGCTTCTACAACGATTCCCTCGGGAACTATATATTCGACTGGATTGGAATACCCAAGAGATAGCGTAAGCTTTTGGCCTGATATTTGAGCCCGATAACCAACACCCACTAATTGCATCTTTTTTACAAACCCCTCGGATACTCCTTTAACCATGTTGGCAACAGAAGCTCGAGTGGTTCCTGCAAATGCTTTTGCATTTTTTATACTGTCATTCCAAGTAATTGCGATTTGACTATTTTCAATGGTTATGCCTACCGACTGCGGCACACAAAACGATAGCTCGCCTAATTTCCCGGATACTTGAATGACAGCACCAACCATTTTTACCTCTACACCGGTAGGTAACGTAATAGGTGCATTTGCTACACGTGACATTTAACCCTCCTATTTGTTAGCATACCGTGCAAATCACTTCGCCGCCATGGCCTATAGCTCTAGCGGCGCGATCGGTCATCACCCCATTGGAAGTAGAAACTATAGCTATCCCCAACCCACCGAGCACCTTAGGCAACTCATCTTTTGATTTATATATCCTTAGCCCGGGCCTGCTAACTCTGCTCACCCTCTCTATCACAGGCACGCCATTGTAGTATTTCAATACAATAGTCATTTCTTTATGCGATCCAATTTCTTCGATCTGAAAATCCGTGATATATCCTTCTTCTTTTAATACTTTCGCTATCGCCGACTTCAATTTAGACGAGGGTAGCTTGACGCTTTTTTTTCCAGCAGCTTGACCATTTCTAATTCTGGTAAGCATATCTGCGATTGGATCTGTCATACTCATTTGTTATTTCTCCACAAACCCGATAAAGATTTACCAGCTCGCTTTCGCTACACCAGGGACATCGCCACGCATCGTAGCTTCCCGTAATTTATTACGGCTAAGCCCAAATTTACGATAATAACCATGTGGGCGGCCAGTTAAATTACATCTGTTTCGTAACCGTGCTTTACTGGAATCTCGTGGAAGTTTCTGTAATTGAAGTTGCGCAGACTCTTTATCTTCAATAGAAGAACTTGGAGAACTAATAACTTTTTTTAAAGCATCTCGCTTTGATTTATATTTTTTTATAAGCTTAGCGCGCTTCACTTCACGCGCAATCATAGATTTTTTAGCCATAAATTGCCCTCAGTTTCTGAATGGAAAGTTAAACTGTTTCAACAATGCTAACCCTTCTTCATCGGATTTAGCAGTTGTAGTGATACAGATATCCATCCCACGTAAGGCATCAATTTTATCGTAATCGATTTCCGGGAAAATAATCTGCTCTTTAATCCCTAAAGTATAGTTACCGCGACCATCGAAAGCTCTAGAGCTAACTCCCCGAAAATCTCTTACTCTCGGAATTGCTATTGTTATCAATCGATCAAAAAATTCATACATTTTGGCGCCACGCAAAGTTACTTTGCACCCGATAGGCATTCCGTCACGAATTTTAAAACCTGCGATTGATTTTCTGGCTAACGTAATAACTGCTTTTTGCCCGGATATTTTTTCCAAATCGGATACCGCTGATTGCAGAATTTTCTTATCTGCAATTGCCTCGCCAACCCCCATATTCAAAGTGATCTTGGTCAACTTCGGCACTTGCATGACCGATTTGTACTCAAATTGTGCTAACAATGCAGGCACAATGTCTTGTTTATATTTCTCTTCAAGTCTTGCCACATCTACCCCCAAACTTATAAATCGACAACTTCACTAGTGGATTTAAACAAACGAACTTTTTTCCCGCTGTCCAAAGTTTTAAATCCTACCCGATCAGCTTTTTTTGTTTTTGGGTTGTAAATAGCAACATTTGAAATATGAATAGGCATATTTTTTTCGACAATACCGCCAGCAATCCCAAGGTTTGGATTACCACGCTGATGCTTCTTAACGGTATTAACGCCATCTATAACTAGCTTATCGTTATTTAGTTTTTTAACGACTTTTCCTAATTTACCTTTTTCTTTCCCAGCGATAACAATTATTTCATCGCCTTGTCTGATTTTATCCATCGCCTCGGACCTCGCTTACAACACTTCTGGAGCTAAAGAAATAATTTTCATAAATTTATCCCCCCTAAGCTCTCTGGTAACAGGCCCGAATATACGAGTACCGATAGGTTGTAGTTGATTATTCAAAATGACTGCTGCGTTACCGTCAAATCTTATTACCGAACCATCCGGACGACGCACGCCTTTACGCGTTCTAACTACTAGCGCATTATAAACATCACCTTTTTTGACGCGAGTGCGGGGCATTGCGTCTTTGACGCTGACCTTGATAATATCCCCAATTCCGGCGTATCGCCGGTGCGAACCACCAAGGACCTTGATACACATGACCTTTTTTGCGCCACTATTGTCGGCGACGTCAAGGCTAGTTTGCATCTGAATCATTTTGAATTCCTAAAAATGTACTTAATATATTTATTTGCTAGAAGCCTCTAATACTTCTACCAGTTTAAACGTTTTTCTTTTTGAAATCGGCCGGCACGAAGTAATGCTAACAAGATCCCCTTGCTGACATAAATTGCTTTCGTCGTGCACTAAAAACTTTGTCGACCGCTTGACATATTTGCCATAGACCGGATGCTTAACCAAGCGCTCGACCAAGACTGAAGCAGTTTTATCCATTTTATTGCTGATTACACGACCGGTTAAAGTACGTACTTTCTCTGGATTTTCACTCATATCACGCCTTTATCCTTTTCGCCCAAAATAGTGTGAATACGGGCAATATCGCGCCTAACTTGTTTAATTTGGCTCGATTTTGTAGATTGCCCTATACTTTTTTGCATCCGTAAATTAAATTGTTCACGAGCTAATTCATATAGAGAAGTAAGCAGCTCTTCTTTCGACTTCTCACGCAGTTCTTTTGCTTTCATCACATTATTGTCCGTGCTGAAAAGGTGGTTTTTACCGGTAACTTCGCTGCCGCCAGAGTGAAAGCTTCGCGGGCCATTTCTTCTGAAACGCCTTCAATTTCGAACAACATGGTACCAGGCTTAATTTGTGCAACCCAATATTCTACACTACCCTTGCCTTTACCCATACGAACTTCTAACGGTTTTTTTGTGATCGGCTTATCCGGGAAAATCCGTATCCAAATTTTGCCGCCACGCTTTACGTGCCGACTTATCGCTCTTCGAGCAGCTTCAATTTGGCGGGCGGTCATTCTACCACGACTAATGGACTTCAATCCATATTCGCCAAAGCTAACCGAAGATCCCCTGGTAGCTATTCCATTGTTTCGATTGGTTTGTTGCTTTCTAAACTTTGTTCTTTTCGGCTGAAGCATAGTCTTGACTCCGTTGTTACTTTTTCGAATCTGAATTCAAAGAAGCGGTATGAGCGTCAAGATCAAACACTTCACCTTTAAAGATCCAAACCTTGATGCCTATGATTCCATACGTGGTTTTTGCCTCGGCTGTACCGTAATCAATGTCAGCGCGCAAAGTGTGAAGTGGAACCCTCCCTTCTCTGTACCATTCTGTTCTTGCGATTTCAGCACCATTCAAACGTCCGGCAACGGTTATTTTAATTCCTTCCGCACCTAACCTCATTGTATTTGTTACCGCTCGCTTCATTGCACGACGGTACATGATCCGCTTTTCCAACTGCTGGGCAATGCTTTCAGCCACAAGATAAGCATCTAACTCCGGCTTTCTGATTTCTTCCACGTTCAATTGAACGGGAACGCCCATCATCGCCGAGATATCTTGCCTAAGTACATCGATATCTTCGCCTTTCTTTCCTATTACAATGCCAGGCCGGGCGGTATGTACAGTGATATTGGCGTTATTAGCCGGTCTGTTGATTTGCACTCTGCTTACTGAAGCGTGCGCCAACTTCTTTTTAATATATTCGCGAACTTTGAGGTCCTGCAGGAGTAGAACGGGGTAGTTCTGGCTGTTTGCGTACCATCTGGACGTCCAATCTTTAACTATCCCAAGGCGTATACCTGTAGGATGAACTTTCTGACCCATTTTTAACCTCTATTAACTTTCCGCTACAGTTACAGTAATGTGACACGTTCTCTTAAGAATGTGGTTCGCTCGCCCTTTCGCCCGTGCAGCTATTCGCTTCATCACACGCCCCTCGTTTACAAACACGGTAGAAACTTTTAAGTCGTCGATGTCGGCATTTTCGTTGTGTTCTGCATTCGCGATTGCTGACTCCAAAACCTTTTTGAAGATACCGGCCGCTTTCTTTGGACTAAATGCAAGAACGTTTAGTGCTTTTTCTACTGACAAACCTCTTATCTGATCACCCACTAATCTGGCTTTTTGGGCCGATAAGGGCGCGTTGCTTAATTTCGCTGAAACTTCCACACATCCTCCTATCTGGATTTCTTATCTACGATATGGCCTTTATAGGTACGCGTCGGGGAAAACTCACCCAATTTGTGTCCGACCATGTTTTCCGTAATTAGAACCGGAATGTGTTGTTTTCCATTATGGACAGCTATCGTCAAGCCCAACATTTCAGGACTTATCATCGATCTTCTAGACCATGTTTTAATCGGTTTCCGATTATTCGCCCTCACAGCTTCTTCTACTTTTTTCAGCAAATGATGGTCAATAAAAGGACCTTTCTTAATTGAACGTGGCACGTTTTATACCCCTGTTATTTCTGCTTGCGGCGTCTGACGATCATATTGTCAGTGCGTTTGTTTTTGCGTGTTTTGTATCCTTTTGTCGGCGTACCCCATGGAGATACTGGATGACGCCCACCTGAGGTCCTGCCTTCACCACCACCGTGCGGATGGTCTACCGGGTTCATTGCCACCCCTCTAACGGTCGGCCTAACGCCTCGCCAACGCTTTGCGCCTGCTTTCCCCAGAGAAATCAAATTATGTTCGGAATTGGACACTTCTCCGACTACACCTTTGCAATCAGAAGGTACTTTGCGCATCTCGCCAGAGCGCAGCCTTAATGTGACATAAGCTCCATCTTTAGCAACGAGCTGAACAGAAGTGCCCGCGCTACGAGCCAACTGAGCACCTTTACCTGGCTTCAATTCAACGCAATGTAGCACAGCACCCAAAGGTATATTTCTAAGCGGCATACAATTGCCTGGCTTGACCGGCGTGGTCTCTCCGCTCATTACTTCTTGGCCAACTTCTATGCCCTTTGGTGCAATAATGTATCTGCGTTCGCCGTCTTTGAAGAGCAGCAACGCAATGTTCGCAGTCCGATTCGGGTCATATTCGATTCGCTCAACAACGGCAGGAACTTCTGTTTTGTTTCGTTTGAAATCGACAATCCGATAGAATTTTTTATGCCCCCCGCCAACATGGCGAGTGGTTATTCTACCTGCATTATTTCGACCGCCTGTTTTCGATTTCTTGTCTAGTAGCGGCGCAAATGGCTTACCCTTATACAAGTTATCGTTTTTTACACGCACCACAAACCGAGATCCTGGAGAGGTCGGTTTTGATTTTAGAATAGCCATGCTGTTCTACCCATTCCTAAAATTGCTATTTGCCTATGCTGAGGCCAGTTCGATTGCATAACCGGACTGAAGCTTGATGTATGCTTTTTTCCAATCCGAGCGCTTACCCAAGCTACGGCCAAAACGCTTGACCTTGCCTTTAACGTTTAACACCCGAACAGCATCAACTTTTACATCAAACATCGCTTCTACAGCGTTTTTAATTTCAAGCTTTGTAGCGCTTTTCAACACCCGAAATACGTATTGATTACTTTCCGCAATTACGGCGCTTTTCTCTGAGATCACCGGGGCAGTCAAAACAGTCGCTAGTCGTAATTTATAGTTGTTCATGACAAACGTTCCTCTAATTGCTTAAGCGCCAAACTGGTTACCAATACTTTGTCAGCTGATACTAAAGTAACTGGATCGACGCTTAATGGCGTCATCACCGCAACATAAGGCATATTACGTGCTGCTAGAATCAAATTCTCGTTCAGATCTTCTACAAGCAACAGCACGCGCTTTGCATCCAAGTCCTTTAGTTTCGCCACGAGCTCTTTAGTTTTCGGTGCTGAAGGAAATATACTATCGCATACCGCTAAACGGCTTTGCCTTAATAACTCGGAGAATATGGAACGAAGGCCCGAGCGATACATTTTTTTATTCAGTTTTTGGTCAAATGAACGAGGCTGAGCTGCGAACGCCACTCCTCCTGACCTCCAAATAGGACCTCTAGTAGTACCAGCTCGTGCGCGACCCGTGCCTTTTTGCCTGAATGGCTTGCTGCCACCACCACTAACTGCAGAACGATTTTTCTGCGCTTTGGTGCCAGATCTTGCGGCGGCCATGTGCTTAACTACTAACTGGTGAACTAAAGTTTCATTGAACGACTGCCCGAAAACAGATTCTGATACTTCACTACCGGCTTGTTGGCTTTCGATATCAGGAACTTGCAAACTCATAACGTAACCTTTATTTACTTTTAACTGCTGGTGTGATGGTAACATCTCCGCCCTTAGCCCCCGGAACCGCCCCCTTTACCAGAATCAAACTTTTCTCTATATCGATAGAGTGAATAGTCAGATTCTGAACGGTGGTCTTTTCCGCCCCCATGTGGCCACACATTTTCTTTCCTTTAAATACGCGACCCGGAGTTTGGTTCATACCGTTAGATCCAGGCACCCTATGTGAACGCGAATTCCCATGCGTAGCGTCTTGAGTTCTAAAGTTATACCGTTTAACGGTACCAGCAAAACCTTTACCTATGCTAATGCCGCAAACATCGACTTGTTGGCCGGCCTCGAATACGCTAACAGAAAGCTCTGAACCCGCAGTCAAATCGACGCCTTCACTTTCGCCTAGCCTAAACTCCCACAAACCTCTACCCGCAGTCACATTTGCGGTAGCGTAGTGCCCGGCCATTGCTTTATTAATTTTTGACGACTTTATGTGCCCGGCAGCTATTTGCACAGCGCGATAACCGTCTATTTCTATGTTTTTTACTTGAATAACACGATTCGAGTCTATGTGCAGCACGGTGACCGGTACTGAAGTACCGTCTTCATTGAAAATCCGCGTCATCCCGCACTTACGACCAACAAGACCTAATGACATCTGTCGATTCCTCTATTTTTGCTTATTTCAGCTTGATTTGAACATCTACGCCAGCGGCGAGATCAAGCTTCATTAACGCATCAACTGTTTTATCTGTTGGCTCTACTATATCCAACAGCCTTTTGTAGGTGCGCAGTTCATACTGATCACGCGCATCTTTATTAACATGCGGCGATATCAATATCGTGAACCGTTCTTTCCGGGTCGGCAAGGGTATAGGCCCTTTGACTTGGGCACCGGTACGTTTAGCTGTTTCAACGATTTCACCGGCCGATTGATCAATTAACTTGTGATCGAATGCTTTCAGTTGAATGCGGATAGTTTGATTCGCCATTGCTATTACTCGATTATAGAAGCCACAACGCCCGCGCCCACGGTACGACCACCTTCACGGATCGCGAAGCGCAAGCCTTCATCCATAGCGATAGGCACTATCAATTTCACTTCGACGGAAATGTTGTCACCCGGCATCACCATTTCTACGCCTTCAGGCAATTCTACCGCGCCCGTTACATCGGTGGTTCTGAAGTAAAACTGTGGCCGATAACCGTTAAAGAATGGGGTATGCCGTCCACCCTCGTCTTTTGACAGGACGTAAATTTCCGCTTTAAAGTGCGAGTGTGGCTTGATAGAGTTGACGTGTGCCAACACTTGACCGCGCTCAACCTCATCACGCTTGGTTCCGCGCAACAACACGCCGACGTTATCGCCTGCTTGCCCCTGATCCAATAATTTGCGGAACATTTCCACACCGGTGCAGGTGGTTTTGATAGTTGCCTTGATACCGACGATTTCAACCTCTTCGCCGACTTTGATAATGCCGCGCTCGACACGGCCGGTAACGACTGTACCGCGGCCGGAAATCGAGAATACGTCTTCGATAGGCATCAGGAATTTGCCGTCAATTGCACGCTCAGGCTCCGGAATGTATGTATCCAGGGCTTCTACCAATTTGATCACGGATTGCACGCCGATTTCGCTTTGGTCGCCTTCCAACGCTTTCAACGCAGAACCCACGATAATCGGGGTGTCGTCGCCCGGGAATTCGTATTGATTTAACAATTCGCGGATTTCCATTTCGACCAATTCGATCAATTCGGCATCGTCTACCATATCCGCTTTGTTCAGGAATACGACAATGTAAGGCACGCCAACCTGGCGGGACAATAAGATATGTTCGCGCGTTTGCGGCATCGGACCGTCCGCTGCCGAACAAACCAGGATAGCACCGTCCATTTGCGCCGCGCCGGTAATCATGTTTTTGACGTAATCGGCGTGTCCCGGGCAGTCTACGTGCGCGTAGTGGCGCGTAGTGGATTCGTATTCGACGTGCGAAGTGGAAATCGTGATGCCGCGCGCGCGTTCTTCAGGTGCGTTGTCGATTTGATCGAAGGCTTTGACTTCACCGCCGTTGGCTTCCGCCATGACTTTTGTCAACGCCGCTGTCAGCGTGGTTTTTCCATGGTCTACGTGACCAATCGTGCCGACGTTTACGTGCGGTTTCTTTCTTTCAAACTTTTCTTTAGCCATGAGTCGTTACCTAAAATTTACCAATAGTCAAAACATTTTTTTAATGATCGCATTAGCGACGTTTACAGGCGCTTCGTTGTATTTTTCGAAATGCATGCTGTACGTGGCACGCCCCTGCGTCGCGGATCGCAGGTCAGTGGCGTAACCGAACATTTCCGCCAGCGGAACTTCGGCCTCTATTGACTTACCGGCCAAAACATCATTCATACCGTGAATGATTCCGCGTCGTCTGTTTAAATCGCCTACCACGTCTCCCATGTATTCATCTGGGGTTACAACTTCTACTTTCATCAACGGCTCCAGAAGAACCGGCCGAGCGGCTTCAGCCCCCTCTTTAAAAGCCATCGACCCGGCAATTCTGAACGCCATTTCGTTCGAATCGACTTCGTGGTACGACCCGTCTATTAAACTCGCCTTTACATCCACCACAGGAAAGCCGGCTATTATGCCATTTTCCATTTGCTCCTGGATACCTTTATCAATAGCCGGAATAAATTCTTTCGGAATTACCCCCCCCGCTATCTCGCTAAAGAATGAATAACCTTCTCCGCGTAATTTTGGTTCAAGCCGGATAACCACATGGCCATACTGTCCTTTGCCACCAGTCTGCCTGATAAATTTCCCTTCGCATTGCACTGCATCACTTATCGTTTCCCGGTAAGCAACCTGAGGAGCACCAACATTTGCAGCGACGCCGAATTCGCGTCTTAATCGATCTACAATGATCTCTAAGTGCAACTCCCCCATCCCTGAAATAATAATTTGCCCTGATTCCGCGTCTATAGCCACTCTAAACGACGGATCTTCTTGAGCAAGCCTAGCCAATGCCGCACCTAATTTATCTTCATCCGCTTTAGTTTTAGCTTCCAGGGCTATCGCAATAACCGGCTCAGGAAATTCCATTTTTTCCAGCAAAATCGGGGCATCCATAGCGCAAAACGAATCCCCGGTCACAACATCTTTCAGCCCGATCGCCGCAGCGATATCGCCCGCCCGAACCTCCGAGATTTCCTCCCGGCTATTTGCATGCATCTGGACAAGCCGACCAATTCGCTCTCTCTTGCCTTTCGTAGCATTAAGCACCACTTCGCCAGCCTTTAGAACCCCAGAGTACACCCTGACAAACGTCAAAATACCCACAAATGGGTCTGAGGCAATCTTAAATGCCAGCGCAGCAAAAGGCTGCTCGTCATCCGCTTTTCTGACAACAGGCACAGTCGAGTCTGTTGAAACACCGCCAACAGGAGGTAAGTCAGCGGGTGAAGGTAAAAAATCCAACACTCCATCAAGGAGACACTGTATACCTTTGTTTTTAAAGGCTGCACCACAATACACCGGCACAATCCCTCCTTTCAAAACCCTTGATCTAATTCCTTCTTTGATTTCGAGCTCGGATAACACTCCCTCTTCAAGGTATTTTTCCGTAAACCCCTCATTTGCCTCAGCCGCCAGCTCTACTAAGCGCTCCCTGTATTCTTGAGCGGACTTCATTAACCCTTCAGGTATATCGGACTCTTTAGGATCGACTCCCAAATCTTCTTCACCCCAATAGATAGACCTCATCTTTATTAAGTCAATCACACCAGAAAAAGACTCTTCCGCACCTATCGGCAGCTGCATCACCGCAGCAACCGCACCTAACCGATTCTCTATCTGCTCGACGACACGCAAAAAATCCGCACCAACTCTGTCCATCTTATTGACGAACGCCAGTCGCGGAACATGATATTTATCGGCCTGACGCCATACCGCCTCGGATTGCGGCTCTACCCCACCTACGGCACAGAAAACAGCGCACGCCCCATCTAATACACGTAAAGATCTTTCAACTTCGATCGTAAAATCAACATGCCCGGGCGTGTCTATAATATTTATCCGATGAACAGGGCGTTGCTTATCCATCCCAGACCAAAAACATGTAGTAGCGGCAGATGTGATTGTGATTCCACGCTCTTGCTCTTGCTCCATCCAATCCATGGTTGCCGCACCATCGTGGACTTCCCCAATCTTGTGGGAAACGCCCGTATAAAACAATATTCTTTCAGTAGTCGTCGTTTTACCCGCATCAATATGGGCCATTATCCCTATGTTGCGATAGCGCTCTATAGGGGTCTGCCTAGCCATTGGTTTACTCCCTCAAATCAACGATGAACTAATTACCAACGGTAATGAGCAAACGCTTTATTGGCTTCAGCCATTCTATGGGTATCTTCCCTCTTTTTAGCCGCCGCACCACGCCCTTCGGACGCATCCAGTAATTCTCCGGCCAACTTTGCCGCCATCGTTCTTTCGTTACGCTTTCGCGCCGCATCGATCAGCCACCGCATGGACAGTGCCACCCTGCGAGCAGGGCGCACCTCAACAGGCACCTGGTATGTAGCGCCACCAACTCGGCGGGACTTAACCTCTACCCTTGGCTGAACGTTTTCCAATGCCTTAGCCACCAACTCCAAAGATTCTTTATGCCCCTTAGCCTCAATTACATCCAGAGCACCATAAACAATTTTTTCAGCAACGGATTTTTTACCATCTTGCATAATCATGTTCATGAATTTTGATAGCATTTCACTACTGAAACGCGGATCCGGATTAATTGTGCGCTTGGCCGCCACCCTTCTTCTTGACATTTGCCGTTAACCTTTCTTTATTTCTTAGGTCTCTTCGCCCCATACTTGGAACGACCGCATTTTCTATCTTTAACACCCGATGTATCCAAACTACCTCTCACTACGTGATAGCGCACACCCGGCAAATCCTTTACCCTGCCACCACGAATCAAGACCACTGAGTGCTCCTGTAAGTTATGCCCCTCGCCGCCGATATAACTACTAACCTCAGCACCATTGGTCAATCTAACCCTAGCAACTTTTCTCAGTGCGGAATTGGGCTTTTTAGGCGTTGTAGTATATACACGCGTACAGACTCCGCGTCTTTGAGGGCACGCCTCCAAAGCGGGAACATTGGTTTTTTCTATTTTTTTCGCACGAGGCTTACGGACCAACTGATTGATCGTGGCCATTATTTACTCCGATACAATTGTTTTGCTACGGAGCCCGCTTATTGCGGGCTCACTCGTCAATCATGCCAACCTATTTCAGGTAAGCTGATCATGTTACCTTTTAGTTAGACATCGGTCAAGCATTTATTACGTATTACTCAATATTCAACGCTTGCTTTAATGCTTCCTCGACATCGACAGCTTCAGCAGCACTCATAGAGGATTCCGATTCAGCTGCTGCATCGCCTTTTCTTTGTTTCCGACGCTGTTCGTGATAGGCCAAACCTGTCCCCGCTGGAATTAACCGTCCGACAATGACGTTTTCTTTCAAACCGCTCAAGTTGTCGCTGATCCCTCTTACCGCCGCATCCGTTAACACACGAGTGGTCTCCTGGAACGAGGCCGCGGAAATAAACGATTCGGTTGCTAAAGAAGCTTTAGTAATACCAAGCAGCAACGACTCGTAACTTGCCGGAATACGCCCTTCTTTTTCAACCTTCTCGTTAACTGCGTTCAACAACGTCCTTTCAACCTGCTCACCTTTAACAAAATCCGTGTCGCCGGATGCAGTAATTTCTACTTTGCGCAACATTTGGCGGATTATCGCTTCGATATGCTTATCGTTGATTTTCACACCTTGCAAGCGATAAACGTCTTGAATTTCCTTGACCAGATAGTCCGCGAGCTCTTCGACGCCCCTTAAACGTAAAATATCGTGTGGTGTCAGTTCGCCTTCAGCAATTGTTTCCCCTTTCTCGACAAACTCCCCCTCAAACACCGTAATATGCCGCCATTTAGGGATTAAGGTTTCATGCTGCTCCCCGTCAGCATCGGTAATAATGACGCGCTGCTTTCCTTTGGTTTCCTTCCCGAAGGAAACCATACCGGTCGCCTCTGCCAAAATAGCCGGGTCTTTTGTTTTTCTTGCCTCAAACAAATCGGCTACTCGCGGCAAGCCACCGGTAATATCGCGGGTTTTACTGGACTCTTGCGGAATCCGAGCCAGTACGTCACCAACTTTTACCTCCGCACCATCTTTTACGCCCACGATTGCGCCGGCCGGTAAAAAATATTGTGCTGGAATGTCGGTACCCGGCAAACTGATCAATCCACCATTTTCATCGATCAAACGCACCATAGGGCGAAGCTCCTTACCGGCGGAACTCCTTTGCTTAGGATCGGTAACCACCCGCGAGGTCAAGCCTGTCACCTCATCCGATTGCTCCTGAACGGTTACCCCGTCAATAAAGTCATGAAGCTGAACGACCCCGTCCACTTCGGTGATTACCGGATGGGTGTGCGGATCCCAATTAACGATAATATCTCCAGCTTTAACTTCGCTTCCGTCCTCAATCGATAAAACCGCACCGTAAGGAATCTTATAGCGCTCGCGTTCCCGTCCGTAATCATCCATGACCCCGACTTCCCCGGATCTAGACACCGCGACCAAATGGTTTTCGCGGTTTTTAACAGTCTTCAAATTGCTCAATTTAACGTTACCCGCCGACTTAACTTGAACATTACTGATCGCTGCAGACCTTGACGCGGCACCGCCGATATGGAAGGTTCTCATGGTCAATTGAGTTCCGGGCTCGCCGATCGACTGTGCAGCGACGACACCGACAGCCTCTCCACTATTCACCAAATGCCCGCGTCCCAAATCGCGGCCATAACATTTGGCACATACTCCGTGACGCGATTGACAAGTAATCACCGAACGCACCACCATCTTATCGATACCATTTTCTTCCAGGACCGATACCAAATTTTCATCGATCATCGTACCGGCTGGAATTAACACCTTATCGCTACCCGGATCGGTAACATCCAAAGCCGCAACCCGACCCAATACCCTTTCCACTAACGGCTCGACGACGTCTCCTCCCTCGATGATAGGCATCATGGTTAGGCCGTTTTCGGTTCCGCAATCATATTCTGCAATGACTAAGTCTTGCGCCACGTCGACTAATCGACGCGTCAGATAGCCTGAGTTTGCGGTTTTCAGAGCCGTATCGGCCAAACCTTTCCGTGCGCCATGGGTCGAGATGAAATATTGCAGTACGTCCAGGCCTTCGCGGAAATTCGCGGTAATAGGCGTTTCGATAATTGAACCGTCCGGCTTGGCCATCAATCCACGCATACCCGCTAATTGCCTTATTTGCGCTGCCGAACCCCTAGCGCCCGACTCCGCCATCATGAATATAGAGTTGAACGACTTTTGTTTGACTGTCTTACCGGCTGAATCGATTGCATCTTCTTCACCCAAGCCTTCCATCATCACTTTGGCAACTTGGTCATTCGCGCGCGACCATATATCCACTACCTTGTTGTAACGCTCGCCGTCGGTAACCAAACCGGACGCATATTGATTTTGAATTTCGCTGACTTCCCCTTCGGCCGCACGAATGATATCGGCCTTTTTAGCGGGAATTTCCATATCTTCTATACCGAACGAGACGCCTGCCCGGGTAGCGTATTTGAAACCCAAGTACATGATTTTGTCGGCCAAAATCACCGTATCTTTGATTCCGAGATAACGATAACAATAGTTAATCAAGCGCGAAATATTTTTCTTAGTCATATCCACGTTGACTAACTCGAACGGCATACCGTCCGGAACGATGTTCCAAATAAGCGCTCGTCCTACCGTCGTCTTTCTTCTAGTGGTTGTCTCTTCAAGTTCGCCGTCGGAATTTTTTGTTTTCTCGGTGATTCGAACTTCAATTTTACTTTGTAATTCAATGACCTTGTTGTCTAGTGCGATACCTACCTCGGCAAGATCGGAAAAAATGCTGCCTTCGCCTTTTGCGTTAACTTTTTCCCGGCTGATGTAGTAAAGACCCAATACCACGTCTTGTGAGGGGTTGATTACCGGCTCACCGTTTGCCGGAGACAAAATGTTATTGGTCGCCATCATCAGGGTGCGCGCCTCCAGCTGCGCTTCCACTGACAACGGAATATGTACGGCCATCTGGTCTCCGTCGAAATCGGCGTTAAAGGCGCTACATACTAAAGGATGCAACTGAATGGCCTTGCCCTCAATCAAAGTCGGTTCGAACGCCTGAATACCCAGCCTGTGCAAGGTTGGCGCACGGTTCAGTAGTACCGGATGCTCTCTAATCACTTCTTCGAGAATATCCCATACTTCGGCGCCTTCGCGCTCGACCATTTTCTTTGCCGCTTTGATGGTGGTTGCCAAACCGCGCATTTGCAGTTTGCTGAAGATGAACGGCTTGAACAATTCCAACGCCATTTTTTTCGGCAACCCGCATTGATGCAACCGCAGCGTCGGACCAACCACGATTACCGAGCGCCCTGAGTAATCCACCCGTTTGCCGAGCAAGTTTTGCCGGAAGCGCCCTTGTTTGCCCTTGATCATATCCGCCAAGGATTTTAACGGCCGTCTATTGCTTCCGGTAATCGCACGGCCGCGGCGGCCATTATCCAGCAGTGCATCCACTGCTTCTTGCAGCATGCGTTTTTCGTTGCGAACGATGATATCCGGGGCGTTTAAATCCAACAACCGCGTCAAGCGATTGTTACGATTGATGACCCGTCTATATAAGTCGTTCAAATCCGAAGTCGCGAAACGCCCCCCGTCTAAGGGTACCAATGGACGCAGTTCAGGCGGCAACACCGGCAAAACATGCATAATCATCCATTCCGGCCGATTGTTAGAGGCGAGCAACGAATCGATGACTTTTAAGCGTTTTGAAAATTTCTTGATTTTGGTATCGGAGGAAGTCGAATTGATTTCCTCCCTTAAATTATTGATTTCTTCTTTTAAATCGATGGATTTCAATAAATCGTAAATAGCCTCGGCGCCCATTTTTGCGACGAAATCATCGCCGTGTTCTTCCACCGCGTTCATATACTCTTCGTCGGACAATAATTGCCCTTTCTCCAACGGCGACATGCCCGGATCGGTGACTACGAACGTCTCGAAATACAACACTCTTTCGATGGAACGTAGTGTCATATCCAGTAACAGCGCGATTCTGGAAGGCAAAGATTTCAAAAACCAGATATGTGCGACCGGGCTAGCTAATTCGATGTGCCCCATCCGTTCGCGACGTACTTTTGACAAGGTAACTTCTACGCCGCACTTTTCGCAAATTACCCCACGGTGTTTCAGGCGTTTATATTTACCGCACAAGCACTCGTAATCGCTAATCGGCCCGAAGATTTTTGCGCAAAACAACCCATCGCGCTCCGGTTTGAAGGTCCTGTAATTGATCGTTTCCGGTTTTTTGACTTCGCCGTAAGACCATGAGCGAATCATATCAGGAGAAGCCAAACCGATTCTTATCGTGTCAAAATCATCGGAGCGGTTTTGTCGTTTCAAAAAATTCATTAAATCTTTCAAGAGCGTACCCTCTTTTTATGTAAATCGATAATGTCCAGTGTTTAGTCGTCCCAAGCGTGGGATCATTCCTGTTCCATTTCGATATTGACTCCCAGCGAACGTATTTCTTTGACCAACACGTTGAATGATTCCGGCATTCCGGCTTCCATCGTATGGTTGCCGTCGACGATATTCTTGTACATTCGAGTTCTACCGGTAACGTCGTCCGATTTGACCGTCAGCATTTCTTGCAGCGTATAAGCGGCACCGTATGCTTCCAATGCCCAAACTTCCATCTCACCGAAGCGCTGGCCGCCGAACTGGGCTTTGCCGCCGAGTGGCTGCTGCGTGACCAGACTGTAAGGCCCGGTTGAACGCGCATGCATTTTGTCGTCCACCAAATGATTTAATTTCAGCATATACATATATCCGACAGTAACCTCCCTCTCGAACCTTTCGCCGGTCAAGCCGTCGTACAAAACGGTCTGGCCATGTTCAGGCAAGTCGGCCAAGCTCAACATGCTGCGAATGTCTTCTTCGGAAGCGCCGTCGAATACCGGTGTTGCCATCGGCACGCCTTCGGTCAAATTAGATGCCAAATCTAGAATTTCGGCGTCGGACAAGCCGGCTAAATCTTCTTTTCTACCGCTGCAGTTATAAATTTTTTCCAAAAGCTCCCTAACTTCTATCACCTTGGCTTGCGCCTCCAACATCTTGCCGATCTTGATACCCAATCCTTTCGCCGCCCATCCCAAATGGGTTTCCAGTACTTGCCCTACGTTCATCCGCGAGGGTACACCCAGTGGATTCAACACGATATCGATGGTAGTACCGTCGGCCGTATAGGGCATATCTTCGATCGGAACGATCTGCGAAATGACCCCTTTGTTTCCATGGCGTCCCGCCATTTTATCGCCCGGCTGGATGCGCTTTTTGACCGCCAAATACACTTTGACCATTTTCAACACACCCGGCGCCAAGTCGTCGCCCATGGTGATTTTTTTCTTTTTCTGCTCGAAACGTTCGTCGAATTGTTTACGTTGTTGCTCGACTTGTTCTGCAATCGTCTCCAGATAAACATTGACGTCTTCGTCTTGAGACCTAATTTTAAGCAGTTCGGAATTCGTCAAGCCGTTCATATAGGCTTCAACGATTTCTTCGCCTTTTTTCAGACCGTTCGGTCCCTTTTCCGCCTTTTTACCTTTCAGAGTTGCTTTAACCCTGGCAAAAATGTCGTGCTCGACGATTTTTAATTGGTCGTCCAGATCTTTACGGTAACGTCTGATTTCGGCGTCTTCGATCTCCAACGCCCGTTTATCTTTTTTAACGCCGTCGCGGGTGAATACCTGAACATCGATCACGGTTCCCCGCACGTTATTAGGCACTCGCAACGAGGTATCTTTCACGTCTGCGGCCTTTTCGCCGAAAATCGCTCTTAGCAGCTTTTCTTCCGGAGTCAGTTGCGTCTCGCCTTTCGGGGTAACTTTACCGACGAGAATGTCACCGCCTTTCACTTCCGCTCCAACGTAAACGATGCCGGACTCGTCAAGTTTCGATAGCGCTTCTTCACTGACGTTCGGAATATCGGCGGTAATCTCCTCGGGACTATGCTTGGTCTCTCGAGCGACGCACGTTTTCTCTTCTATATGAATAGTGGTGAATCTATCTTCTTTCACCACCCGTTCCGACACCAAAATGGAATCTTCAAAGTTATAACCGTTCCAAGGCATAAACGCGATCAGCATATTTTGCCCAAGCGCCAACTCACCCAAGTCCGTCGACGGACCATCCGCCAGAATATCGCCTTTGTTGACGATATCGCCCAACTTAACTAGCGGCTTTTGATTGATGCAGGTGTTTTGGTTCGAACGGGTGTATTTGATCAAATTGTAAATATCGACACCCGGAACGCCGGCAACGGTTTCTTCGTCGTTTACTCGCACCACGATTCTGGCGGCATCGACCGCTTCGATTCTACCGCCGCGCGTTGCAACGACAGTTACACCGGAGTCCTTGGCAACAACACGCTCCATACCCGTGCCAACCAGCGGTTTTTCCGCACGCAATGTCGGTACCGCTTGGCGCTGCATGTTGGAGCCCATCAACGCCCGGTTCGCGTCATCATGCTCTAAAAACGGAATGATCGATGCCGCGACCGAGACGATTTGCTTTGAAGAGACGTCCATGTATTGCACAGTATCGGAAGACGCCAAGGTAAACTCGTCTTTATAACGGCAAGAAACCAAACCTTCGATCAATTTGCCGTTGTCGTCTACCGCTACGCTGGATTGCGCAATGACATATTCGCCCTCTTCAATGGCAGAGATGTAATCGACTTGATCCGTTACAACACCGTTAACAACTTTGCGGTACGGCGTTTCTAAAAAGCCGTATTCGTTAGTGCGCGCGTACACGGCCAGAGAGTTGATCAAACCGATGTTCGGCCCCTCCGGGGTTTCAATCGGACATACCCGACCGTAATGAGTGGTATGAACGTCCCTGACCTCGAATCCGGCCCGCTCTCTGGCTAAACCGCCCGGTCCCAGCGCAGATACGCGGCGCTTGTGAGTAACTTGAGACAACGGATTGTTTTGGTCCATGAACTGCGATAACTGACTGGAACCGAAGAACTCCTTCACTGCCGCCGAAACCGGTTTGGCATTGATAATTTCTTGCGGCATCAAACCTTCGGAGTCCGCAAGCGTTAGGCGTTCCCGCACGGCGCGCTCAACGCGGACCAAACCGATCCGGAATTGGTTTTCTATCATTTCTCCAACCGAGCGTACCCGGCGGTTACCCAAATGATCGATATCGTCTACTGTTCCGTTGCCGTTACGAATTTTGATCAATTCCTTTAAAACATCAATGATGTCTTCTTTGCTTAACGTGCCTTGACCTTCGATTTCTTCACGGCCCAAGCGACGGTTGAATTTCATTCTGCCGACAGCGGACAAGTCGTAACGCTCGTCGGTGAAAAATAAATTTTCGAATAAGTTTTCCGCGGACTCTACGGTAGGCGGCTCGCCCGGACGCATCATCCGGTAGATTTCGACTAATGCTTCCAGACGATTCGTCGTGGTATCCAAACGCATGGCGTTTGAAATATACGGACCGCGATCTAAGTCATTGACATACAAGGTATTAATTTCTTTAACGTCGTTGTCAATTAATTTCTGCAACAGGGATTCGGTCAATTCGTCGTTGACGTTTGCTACCAATTCGCCAGTCGATTTATCAACGACGTTGTGTCCCAAAATTTTTCCATAAAGATAATCTTTAGGCACTTCTATTTCGGTGACGTTGGCCTTTTCAAGCTGGCGTACGTGTTTTGCGGTAATCCGCCGCCCTTCCTCGATCAAAACCTTCCCATCGTGCTTGATATCGAATACCGCCATCTCGCCTCGCAAGCGCTCCGGTTTGACGTGAAACATAAAACGATTCGGGGCCAATGAAAATTTATTGGTGTCGAAGAAAATATTAATCATCTCTTCGTTGTCGTAGCCCAACGCACGCAACAATATGGTCGCCGGAATTTTTCGACGGCGGTCTATTCGCACATAAACGGCATCCTTGTGGTCGAATTCAAAGTCTAACCATGAGCCGCGGTAAGGTATTACCCGTGCATTGAACAATAATTTCCCGGATGAGTGAGTCTTGCCTTTGTCGTGATCAAAAAACACTCCGGGCGAACGGTGCAATTGCGACACGATGACGCGTTCGGTGCCATTAATGACGAAGGTACCGTTCTCCGTCATCAACGGCAATTCACCCATGTAAACTTCCTGTTCGCGAATGTCCTTCACGACTTTGGTGTTAGCCGGCGCGTCTTTGTCGTAGATAACCAAACGAACTAATACCCGTAACGGTGCGGAAAATGTCGCGCCTCTTTGCTGGCATTCTCTTACGTCGAAAGCAGGTTCCCCTAAACGGTATTTTACGTACTCAAGCACTGCGTACCCGGAATGACTCACCACCGGAAAAACGCTGGAAAACGCCGCGTGTAACCCTTGATTTTTTCGTTTTTCCGGCTGTACGCCTAGTTGCAGGAAGCTGGCATACGAATCGATCTGCGTTGCCAACAGATAAGGCACATCCAGAACTTCACTGCCTTTTCCAAAATTGTTACGAATGCGCTTTTTTTCGGTAAAAGAATAGGCCATATTGCTTCTATACCTTCTTCGTCAGAGATGATTGATACTGCCCGTCTTACAAGCAGTAAAAGGCCGACGGTAAAATACCGTCAGCCCGGCTTGGTGGGCTTGCGCCCGATGAGCAAACAAATTGCTTATTTGATTTCGCAGGTAGCGCCCGCTTCTTCGAGTTCTTTTTTCGCAGCTTCAGCTTCAGCTTTGCTGACAGCTTCTTTCAAAGTAGTCGGAGCGCCTTCTACCGCATCCTTGGCTTCCTTCAGTCCCAAACCGGTTAAACCGCGAACGGCTTTAATTACTGCTACTTTATTCTCGCCGAAACCGGTCAAAATGACATCAAACTCGGTTTGTTCTTCGACAACTGCAGCCGCTGCAGGTGCGGCCACAGCGACTGCGGCAGCTGCAGATACACCAAATTTTTCTTCCATCGCCGATATTAAATCAACGATTTCCATCACAGTCATGTTTGCAACTGTTTCCAAGATATCTTCTTTCGAAATTGCCATTCTAAATTCCTCGTATATTTTGAGCTTTATCAGTTAATCGTGAGTTTACGCCGCTTCTTTTTCGTCTCTGATCGCAGCCAAGGTGCGTGCCAGTTTTTCCACCGGTGCTTTCATGACAGACATCAGCATGCTGATACCTTGATCGCGTGTCGGCAATCTCGCCAATCGTTCCAACTCGGAGCCGTCAAATGCTTGACCGTTAATTGCAACGACTTTCGCAATCAGCTTGTTATGCTCTTTTGCAAAATCGTGTACCAATCGCGCCGCACAACCTGGATCTTCCAACGAAAAGGCCAGAATAAGCGGCCCGGTTAAACCGTCTTGCATGCATTCAAATTCGGTCCCAACCACTGCGCGTTTTGCCAGTGTGTTTTTTACCACCCTCAAATACACGCCTGTTTCCCGGGCTGTTTTGCGCAATTTAGTCAATTCGGAAACGGTTAAGCCGCGATATTCGGCCGCAACCGCCGAAAGCGCTTTTCCTGCTACTTCTGCAACTTCCTCTACGACAACTTTTTTGCCATCTAAATTGAGTGCCACATCTATCTCCTGTATCGTCTGACTTTCATCAGCACTGCAAATGCATCTAATAGATGCCCCTTCACGGTACTCTTTCCAATCCTTTAGTTCGAGCTTCCGTCTACGTAGGATATTAAGCTTCCGCACCTACGGTCTTTGACGGTTACCGATTTGCCGGCAACCCAAAGTTTTTTAAATCTCGATGCTAGTTTGATCGATCCACAATCCAGGTCCCATCGTGGACGACAACGAAATTTTCTTTAAATACACGCCTTTCGCCGCGGTAGGCTTCGCTTTTTTCAAATCTGTAATCAAAAATTCCAGATTTTGTTTGATGGCAGTCTCGTCGAAAGAGACTTTGCCAATGGAACAATGAATGATGCCGGCTTTATCGGTTCTGTATCTAACTTGTCCGGATTTGGCATTCTTTACGGCTGTAGCGACATCGGGCGTTACAGTTCCCACTTTAGGGTTAGGCATTAAGCCTCTTGGACCTAAAATTTGACCCAACTGGCCGACGACTCTCATAGCATCCGGAGAGGCAATAACGACGTCAAAATTGATTTCGCCGCGCTTTACTTGCTCAGCCAAGTCGTCCATGCCTACTAAGTCGGCGCCTGCTTCTTTTGCTGCGTCGGCATTAGGCCCCTGGGTAAACACCGCTACACGTACGGTTTTACCCGTACCATTGGGCAATACCGATGCACCTCGAACGTTTTGATCGGATTTTCTTGGATCGACGCCCAAATTGACGCTTACATCAATCGACTCGTCAAATTTGACATTTGCGAATTCTTTCAATATCGAAATGGCTTCAGATACTGAATATTGTTTGCTTCTAACCACTTTGGCTTTAATTGCCTGTGTTTTTTTACTAAATTTAGCCATTACAATCCCTCCACGTTCAAGCCCATACTGCGAGCGCTGCCCGCAATAATTTTGACTGCCGACTCTAAATTTGCAGCATTCAAGTCTTCCATTTTTGTTTTGGCGATTTCTTCCAACTGCGCCCGCGTTACGGTGCCGACTTTGTTGGAGTTAGGCTTACTGCTACCACTCTTGATGCCTGCGGCTTTTTTCAACAAAATAGATGCGGGTGGAGTTTTGGTAATAAAAGTAAAACTTTTATCACTATAAACAGTAATAACGACAGGTAAAGGCAAACCTTTCTCGACTTCCTGGGTTCTAGCATTGAAGGCTTTACAGAACTCCATGATATTGACGCCACGTTGGCCCAAAGCAGGACCAACCGGAGGACTAGGGTTAGCCTCGCCTGCTTTTACCTGCAATTTAATATATGAATCGATTTTTTTAGCCATTTTTAGCTCCTATTCGGGTACTAACGCTTTTCAGCTCCCCATACAAACAAAAATCCTTGCCATGAGCATGGCAAGGATTCAGATATTTAGCCCTGCAAGTTAAATTTTTTCTACTTGAACAAAGTCCAGCTCTACCGGCGTTGAGCGACCAAAAATCAACACGGAAACTCTCAAACGGCTTTTGTCGTAGTTGACTTCCTCAATGCTACCATTGAAATCTTTAAATGGCCCGTCGATTATCCTAATAACTTCTCCGACTTCAAATAGCGTTTTAGGGCGCGGCTTATTAACCCCTTCCTCAACTCTATTAAGGATTGCCATCGCCTCTTTTTCCGAAATCGGCGAAGGCTTATCTGTAGCCCCTCCGATAAATCCCAATACTCTAGGCACGTTTTTAACTAAATGCCACGTTTCGTCGTTTAACTCCATTTGAACCAAGACGTAGCCGGGAAAAAATTTGCGCTCGCTTTTACGCTGCTGCCCCATTTTCATCTCTACGACTTCTTCCGTTGGGACCAGGATTTTCCCGAAATAATCTTGCAGCCCTTCCCGCTTAATGCGCTCCTCTAAGGACTGCTTAACTTTATTTTCAAAATTTGAGTACGCGTGTACCACATACCAGCGCAACGACATGGATTAAATCCCCTGATTCATTAGCAATTGGATTGCCCAGAGCAGAAACATATCGAGCAACCAAAGTATCAGCCCCACAATAAATACCATTGCAAAGACCAATATTGTCGTTCTAAATGTTTCTTCCCGCGTAGGCCACACCACGCGCCGCATTTCCTGCTTAGACTCACCGATAAATTGCCAAACAGCGCGCCCTTTTGCCGTGGTAAAACAAATACCCACCGCAAAAGCTACAATCAATACTAAGGCAAGTACACGATACAACAGCAGAAAATCAGAAAAGTGATAGAACGCAACAACCCCAGCTGCAATCAGCAAAGGGCAAATTATTAATTTTACGATATCACCTATAGAAGTGACCTGCTCTGCTTGTGCGTTCATTATTTATTATTTTTATATATCCGGATGGCAGGCCAGGAGGGACTCGAACCCCCAACTTGCGGTTTTGGAGACCGCTGCTCTACCAATTGAACTACTGACCTATTCCAGATAATTAAGAATGTTATTCGATTATAGAAGCCACAACGCCCGCGCCCACGGTACGACCACCTTCACGGATCGCGAAGCGCAAGCCTTCATCCATAGCGATAGGCACTATCAATTTCACTTCGACGGAAATGTTGTCACCCGGCATCACCATTTCTACGCCTTCAGGCAATTCTACCGCGCCCGTTACATCGGTGGTTCTGAAGTAAAACTGTGGCCGATAACCGTTAAAGAATGGGGTATGCCGACCACCCTCGTCTTTTGACAGGACGTAAATTTCCGCTTTAAAGTGCGAGTGTGGCTTGATAGAGTTGACGTGTGCCAACACTTGACCGCGCTCAACCTCATCACGCTTGGTTCCGCGCAACAACACGCCGACGTTATCGCCTGCTTGCCCCTGATCCAATAATTTGCGGAACATTTCCACACCGGTGCAGGTGGTTTTGATAGTTGCCTTGATACCGACGATTTCAACCTCTTCGCCGACTTTGATAATGCCGCGCTCGACACGGCCGGTAACGACTGTACCGCGGCCGGAAATCGAGAATACGTCTTCGATAGGCATCAGGAATTTGCCGTCAATTGCACGCTCAGGCTCCGGAATGTATGTATCCAGGGCTTCTACCAATTTGATCACGGATTGCACGCCGATTTCGCTTTGGTCGCCTTCCAACGCTTTCAACGCAGAACCCACGATAATCGGGGTGTCGTCGCCCGGGAATTCGTATTGATTTAACAATTCGCGGATTTCCATTTCGACCAATTCGATCAATTCGGCATCGTCTACCATATCCGCTTTGTTCAGGAATACGACAATGTAAGGCACGCCAACCTGGCGGGACAATAAGATATGTTCGCGTGTTTGCGGCATCGGACCGTCCGCTGCCGAACAAACCAGGATAGCACCGTCCATTTGCGCCGCGCCGGTAATCATGTTTTTGACGTAATCGGCGTGTCCCGGGCAGTCTACGTGCGCGTAGTGGCGCGTAGTGGATTCGTATTCGACGTGCGAAGTGGAAATCGTGATGCCGCGCGCGCGTTCTTCAGGTGCGTTGTCGATTTGATCGAAGGCTTTGACTTCACCGCCGTTGGCTTCCGCCATGACTTTTGTCAACGCCGCTGTCAGCGTGGTTTTTCCATGGTCTACGTGACCAATCGTGCCGACGTTTACGTGCGGTTTCTTTCTTTCAAACTTTTCTTTAGCCATTACCTAAACACCCTAAGAACGACAATTTATTTAACTGGAGCTCATAACCGGATTTGAACCGGTGACCTCTTCCTTACCAAGGAAGTGCTCTACCTACTGAGCTATATGAGCGTCATTACCGTAGCCAAAAGTGGAGCGGGTGATGGGAATCGAACCCACGTGATCAGCTTGGAAGGCTGGAGTTCTACCATTGAACTACACCCGCAGATCCAATTCAATTAATGGTGGAGGGGGGAGGATTCGAACCTCCGAAGGTAGAACCGGCAGATTTACAGTCTGATCCCTTTGGCCGCTCGGGAACCCCTCCGTCACATGATCTGAGCATTATCCACGAATATTTTTTATCCGTCAAACAATTTATTTCTTTTTCCGCCCAACTTATCGATTCACCGCATCTCCATATACAGCGCAATCAATGTTCTACTGTAAGTCGATGGCCAATGCCCAGCCTCTTCTACCTTGACATTCGCCTGTAGTCATTTCGACCTCGACGAATACATCCTTTTTGCCGTAAGCGTCTTGGGATTGAATCACTTTAACCGGAGTGCCTTGAGGCATATGTTTACAACCTCCCTCACGATCGTCTTCTTCGGTATCGTCATAGGCAGCCATAGAGCCCGGTACGGCGACTAATCGAACAGTAGAATCCGAGTCGTAAGCATTCGCACTTTTCAGCACATAATTTTGACCGATGACGATAGGCTTCGCTTGATGCACAGGCAGTTTTGGATCGGAACCGCCGGACATGAACAGCAACAATACAACAACGACAACCGCACCGACTCCACCGAAGAACACCTTCGGATTGTTTTCCTTCAGCTCGGTCAGCGTTTTCAGAATATTACCCGCCGCATTTTGTGCAGCAGCCATCGTTTCTTTAGGATTGGATTCGCTTGCTTGCGTATTTTCCTCGTTTGGATTCACGTTCTCGGGTTTGTTGTTATCGTCTGCACTCATGGAATGTATCCTCTCGTGTAATTATTATTATGGTAAGAGCGACAAAGTTACCATGCCTGATAAACATTTCAAGCATTGGATGCAATTCCCTGCGAATTTGGCAGCTCTCGGCAGAACGGCTCATAACATTTTCGTCAATGAAATCACCGGTTTTTCGCTTCAATTATCTGCAACACATCCAAGACCCGGCAGCAATACGCAAATTCGTTATCGTGCATCAAGGCCATGCCCAGTTGACGCTTGTTGCTAAGCGTCAAGTGCTCCATCAACACGATTGCCGAATAGGGCGCACCCAGATAATCGATACTGGCTTTCTGATGCCCCCAACTTCCGTACTCACAGCATACAATCCCGTTTAGCTCGCCGTTAGCATACGCCTCTAAACGCTCGCGAACCGCCTCTAAAGACGTTTCGGTCGAAAGGGTAGCGGTCAAATCAATCACCGACACCACCGCCGTCGGCACCCGGTAGGACAACGAATCCAACTTGCCGTCCAATTCCGGAATCACCAAACTGGTCGATTTGCCGACATTGGTCGGCGTCGGCACAATAGAAACCCCACAAGCCCGGCCTAATTGCGAATTGGGATGGTAGGCGTCCAACACCTTTTGATCGGACAAAACCGGATGTATCGTGATAATACGGGCATAATCCATACCGAAATGACTATGCAGGATATGGCAAATCGGCACCATCGCGTTACCGGTACAGGTACTGGCCGAAATCACGTCGTGCCTAGCCGGATCGTAAGCCTGATGATTGACCCCATAAACGACACTAATGTCGGCACCCGCCACATTCCAAGTGCAAAGGATTTTTTTGGCCACGTTTTGGACGATCAAGGCTCGAAAGTCGTTGATCGTGGCAGTACCGGTCGCATCGAACAACACGTCTAACTCGAACTCGCGCAATGCCCCAAAACTATCTTTTTCGGGCGGACTCCGGCGCCGATCAACCCGTAGATACCTTACCCGTATTCCATCCAACAACAAATCGTCGTCGTCAATATCTACTGTAAACGGCGGCCGACCGTAACTGCTGTCATGCGCGATCAAATAAGCGACGTGGTCTATCGGCATCACGTCGCAGACCACACGGATATCGAACCGACCGCCGCCGGCCTGACTAAAGTTGTTTCGTAAAACGCCGCCGCCTACCCGGCCTAAACCGACTATTCCGACTCGTAATCTCATAAGCCGACATCCTGCTTGACGGCCTCGATCGAACACTCGAAACGCTCAATGTCAAACAGTGCGGACAAGATAGGTAATTGGCATGCCATAGGAAGTGAGAAGTCCGGAAGGAGAGAAACATGTGATTTAGTTCGCGAAATCAGACTAGATCAACGGTTCGAGGAAGTCAATCTCGCAGCATTTCCCCGCAATTACAATCCCGTCGAACCGGCACTCGCCGCTAAATATACAATCAAATCAATAAAGGACATAGTGCAAAACCACTCACTGCTCAACTATCGCCGCTTTCGGCAACTCCCGGTTAATCAAAAAATACACTACCGGTATCACCACCAGCGAGAATAAGGTCGAGGCGATAATGCCGAAGATGAAGCTCCAGGCCAGACCGGAAAAGATCGGGTCCAGCACGATCATCACCGAGCCAAGTACCGCCGAGGCGGCGGTCAGGAAGATCGGGCTCAAGCGAGTGGCGCCGGCTTCGACGATGGCGTCGGCCAGCGAAATCTCCGGGTTGCTGCGATAGATGTTCTCGATGAAGTCGATCAGGATGATCGAATTGCGCACCACGATGCCTGCCAACGCGATCATGCCGATCATCGCGGTGGCGGTAAAATACACCGGATCGGCGTATGGGCCCACATCCGACGCAAACAGGTTGATAAACCAAAAGCCGGGCATGATGCCGATCACGGTCAGCGGGATGGCGATCATCATGATCAGCGGCACGCTCAGCGAGCCGGTCTGGCCGACCAGCAGGATGTAGATCATCACCATCGCCGCCGCGAAGGCAAGCCCTAAGTCGCGGAATACGTCCACGGTGATTTTCCACTCCCCTTCCCCGGCCATTTCGGCCCGGTAGCCGGGCGGCAGCGGCTTTTCCTCCAGCTTGTCGCCCAAGTCCCAGACCGCTTCGACCGGGCTGCGGCCGGCCATTTCCGCCAGCACGTAGGACAACGGCTGTAGATTTTTATGGTAAATGGTTTGGTCGGCAATGTCGTGCGTGAATTCGCCCAGTTCGCTCAAGCGCACCAGTTCGCCATTGGCGGATTTGACCGCCAGTGCCAGCAAGTCGGCCTCCGAAGCGCGCGCCGCACGCGGAATGCGCAATTCAATCAACAAGGGTTGGCGTTCGCTGCCGATATGCAGGGTGCCTGCCGCGCCGCCTTGTACCGCCAATTGCAGACTGTCGGCGACTTGCCGGCTACTAATGCCCAATAAGGCCGCCTTGTCCTGATCCAGTTTAAACTGCAGTTTTTGCTGCGGCGCTTGCACGTAATCGTCCACATCCACAACGCCTTCGACGGATTCCAGATCCGCGCGGACCCGTTTGGAGGCTTGCAGAATGTCGGCATAAGTGGCTTCCGGCGGGCCGTAAATTTCGGCGACCACACTGGACAGTACCGGCGGTCCGGGCGGCATCTCGACGATTTTGATGTTGGCGCCGTATTGCTTTTCGATTTTGTCGATCTCCGGACGCATACGCAAAGCGATGGCATGCGATTGTTGCTCGCGCTTGGTCTTATCCACCAACACGATCCGCAAGTCGCCGGCGTAAGCGCCTTGGCGCAGATAGTAATGCCGTACCATGCCGTTGAAATCCATAGGCGAGGCCAAACCAACGTAAACTTGGTAACTGCTGACTTCGTTGACGGTCGCCAGATAGCGGCCCAACGCCGCTGCAACCTGGTCGGTAGCTTCCAACGTGGAGCCGCGCGGCATGTCGATAACCAGCTGTAATTCGTTTTTGTTGTCGAAAGGCAGTAATTTCAACGGCACGACCCGGGTGACCGCCATCAGCGTAGACAGCACGAATGCGGCAAACACTGCCCCCAAAAACCACAAGGCCTTGTTTTTATCGGCCAGCAGCGGTGCCAGGATGGCCCTATAGGTCCTGTAACCCAGGGTTTTCTTCAAGTCGAAGGCCGGCCCGTGATCTTTACCGTAATCGCCTTTCAATAAGCGGTAACTGGCCCATGGCGTTACAGTGAAAGCAATCAGCAGCGACATCAGCATCGCAATCGGTACGTTAAACGCCATAGGCGCCATGTAAGGTCCCATCATGCCGGTGATAAAAAACATCGGCACAAAGGACATGATCACGGCGAACGTCGCCAGAATGGTGGGCGGACGAATTTCGTCCACGGCGGTCAGCAAGGCTTGCAGCGGCGGCTGTTTGCGCAGCTTGTAATGGCGGTGGATGTTTTCCACGTCGACAATCGGGTCGTCGACCAATAAACCCAGCGACAAAATCAAGGCGAACAGCGTCACCCGGTTGATGGTGTATCCGAAGATCAAATCCAGCAGCAAGGTAATCGCAAAGGTCATAGGCACCGCCAACGATACGATCATCGACTCCTTAAACCCCAACGACAATGCCAGCAACACAATAATGGTCAAGATGGCGATGGACAAATGCATCACCAACTCGTTGACTTTATGATCGGCGGTTTCGCCATAGTCGCGGGTGACGGTAATCAGCACGTCGTCCGGAATCAGGGTACCGTGCAGTTGCTCGGTCAATTCCAATACCTGTTCGGCGACACCGACCGCGTTGCTGCCGCGCCGCTTGGCAATCGCAATAGTCGCCGTTTGCCTTTCCTCGCCGACCGCCGGCAATTCGCCGCCGGCGTATCCAACCATTTTCATGTCGGCGACCCCGGGACCGAAACCGATGCGGGTGTAATAATCGGTATCCGCCGGACCGTCGATAATTTCAGCCACATCGCGCAAATACAACAAACGGCCGTCGACGTTTTTCAATACCGTCGCGCCGACTTGTTCCGGAGTTTGATAATGGGGGCCGGCTTCCAACACGATTTCCCGGTTATCCCGGTCCAAGCTACCGATTTGCAGGTTGGCATTGCTCAAGGCCAAGGCTTGCTTGACTTCCAGTAGGCTGACCCGGCCGGCTTGCAGCTTGGCAGGATCCGGATACACCGAGATACGGCGCGGCGCGGCGCCTATCACCCAGCTTTTACCGACGTCGTCTATCGCCCGCAGCCGTTCTATCAGTTCCTCGGCAATGCGGCGAATGGCCATAATATCTTCGCCGGCTTTGGGCATGGACAGATTCAACAATACGATCGGCACATCGTCGATTTCCACCGGCTTGACCACCCAACGGGTGACGCCGGGGGGAATGACGTCCAGATTGGCGTCCAATTTATCGCGGGTCTTGATCAAACTGTCTTCTATGCTCTGCCCGACCTGATAGCGCACGGTCACGACCGATTGTCCCGGGCCGGAGGCCGAGTAAACGTACTCGACTCCTTGAATCTGTTTGAGCAACACCTCCAACGGCGTTGTCACCCGCTTTTCCACTTCCTCGGCGCCGGCGCCGGGATATTCGACGAATACGTCCATCACCGGCACGATGATTTGCGGATCTTCCTCGCGCGGCGTCAGCATCAGCGCCCCGGCGCCGGCTAACAACGAAATCAGCAAAAACAGCAGCGACAGGTGTGAAGTCGTGAAAAGCCGGACGATGGCGACCGTCAAGCTGTCTTTTTTTAAGCTAGCCTGATCTTGGTTCATGGCGCCGGCTCACTGTCGATCAGAATGGTTTCGCCGTCGTGCAAACCGGATAATACCTCCAGTTGTTCACCGTATTGCTTGCCGGTACGAATGTGCCGCGTATGCAGACTTTGCCCCTCGACCACGCGCACGGCCTGCAATTGACCATAGTGCAATACGGCGGATTGCGGGATCAACAAAGCCTGCCGTTCGGCTTGACAGCCCAACCGCAACCAGCCGAACTGGCCGTGCTGCAAACCCGGGTCGACCGGCAGATTGGCCTTGATCAACCGGGTGTGGGTTTGCGGATCGATTTCCGACGCAATTTCGTCGACCGTGCCGGACATCTCGCGCGCCAATGCATCGATGCGTACCGTTACCGGCAGTCCGAGCCGGATTTGGCCGAAACAATGGCTGGCTATCGCGGCTTCGAAGCGCAAGTCTTCGGGTTTGTGCAGGAACACTACAGGCTCACCCGGCAAAGCCAGGTCGCCGGGCTCTTTCAGGCGCTCGCCGACCACCCCGGCGAACGGCGCATACAGTACGTTTTCCCCCAGCATGACCTTAGCTTGCTGCGCCGCGCCAGCCGCTTGCGCCGCCAGCGCGCGCGCGGCCTTGGCCTGAGCCAGGGCCGCGTCGTAATTTTGCCGGGTTGCCGCTTGCTTTTGGTAGAGATCGATCATGCGCTTTTCGTCGGCCCCTGCCTGGCCGGCTTGCGCTTGGGCTGCGGTCAATGCGGCGGCGGCGGCCTGATAAGCCGCTCTGAGGTCGCGGTCGTCCAAGCGGGCGATGACGTCGCCTTTTTTTACCCTGTCGCCGGCGTGCACCAATACCTCGCTAATCCTGGCGTTCAACTTAGCCGAGATCTTGGCCACGCTACGCGAGCGCACGCTGCCCTGCCACGCCAATGCGTCGGGTGCCGCTTGCGCATGTACGCTCAAGGTACGCGCCGCAGGCGGTAACGGCATGACGCTTGGGTGGGTTCTCCCCGGCCCGACTTTATCCGGCCCGCCGATAAAACCCAACGCGAACAGGATGACTAACAACAAGCAGGCAACGGCCGCCGCCGGCGCCCACCACTTGCGTTCCAGCGAGAAACTATTGTGTTCAGACATGGCGCTATCCTAGGTTGACTAATTCCAAAAGCCTATGGCTTGCTTGAGTTCCGCGTCGGCGCGCAACGCATCGTAGCGAGCCGAGATGTCGCGGGTTTTAGCCTTGTCGCGGGCGACCTCGGCCTCGATGTAGCGGGTGACGGTAACGACCCCGGCGTCGCGCTGTTCTTTGACCAGACGCAAGGCTTCTTCGGCCGCAGCGACGGCTGACGAAGTCACTTGCTCGCGGTTCAACGCTTCCAGCAACCGCAGACGCGCGGTATTGACTTGATTCTCCACTTGCAAGCGAGCTTGCCGTGCCGCTTCCCTGGCAACAGTCAGTTCACGCTCCGCTTTGCGGACATTTTCTTGGGTCGCGAAACCGGAAAATACGTCTACCTCCACCATCACCCCGGCACTGACGTTGTCGCGATTGCTACTGAAGGCTAAATTCTTGCTGTTGGAGCCGTAGCTGACATAGGCGTCGGCGCGCGGCAAGTGCGCGGCCTCCGCTGCATTTAACTGCTGTTCGGCGATTTCCACCCGTTTTTCAGCAGCTTGCAACGCCGGATGTTGTGCGATGGCTTGCTCCAGCAAGGTTTGGTAGCTTTCCGGCGTTTGCGGCTGGGTTGGCGTATCGTCGCTGTTGACGGCGAATTCGCTGTCCACAGGCATGCCGAGCAAGGTTTTCAGCATGGCTTTGGCTATGTCGACGGCGTTTGCGGCCTGTAGTTGCGCGTCCTTGGCTTCGGCGTCCTGAACTTCCAACGATAATACGTCCGACTTTAGTAAAGTGCCTGCCTCGTAACGGATGCGGCTTTGCTGCAATTCACTGTCCACCGCGTCGATAGCGCGCAAGCTGGCTTGATGAGCCTCTTGGGCCGCAAGATGCGCGTAAAAAGCCGCAGTCACGTTCGCGATCAAATGCTGGCGGGTAGCCGTGGTTTCCAGTTCCGAGGTTTCGACGCCCAGTTCGGCGGCTTTGCTCAAGTAGTAATCCCGGCCGCCGCGAAACAGCGAATAAGTGGCGGTCACTTGCGGGCGGTAATCGTCCACTCCGCCGGGATGATTGAAGTCCATGCCGTTAAAATCCAAACGGCGTTGGGCGATGATCATCGCAAACGCTTGGGCCGGATTGTCGCTGTGCTGGTAAGCCAAGCTGGCTTTGATGTGCGGATAATAGTTGGCCAACGCCATGCCGAGTTGCGCGTCGGCCTGCGCGATGCGCGCTTGCATGATGGACACTTCGGGATTGTTTTCCAACGCGTAATCGATGGCTTGCTGAAGCGTAAAGCTGGCGGGACCGGACTCGGCCGTCGCTACGGCAGCCAGAAGCATAACGGAGACGGTGACGGTTAGCTGCAAAATACCCAGTCGCATAAGCGCACCCAATGTTAGTATTTAAGAGTTATCTAATATTATAACGCGATGCACCGGCTTTCCCAACTTTTGCGCCCATGATTTTTACCGATCAGCACTGTAAACATAGCCACGCTTTAGACATCGTTACAGCTAATCCCTTATTTTGCCGAACGCTGTTTACCTGTCGGGGTTGTGAAATTCCGCCAACTCGTCTGCCAGCTACTGGGATTTTTGCCGCAACTCGGGCAACTCGGCGACGGTTTGGCCGATGTGCGCCCTGAAATCGCCGCCCTGCATGCCGGGCAGGGGTTTCGAGCCGTTCCGGCCGGGAATTGAAACGAGAAACGCCTGCCTAGCGTTCGGCCCGGCCCCGCCGACCGAACCAAACCCGCCGGGACACTAAACCGCGCCGGATTTGCGCCCAACCGCAGTCAACAGCCCCAGCAAACCGGAACCGAACATCCAAGCCGCAGCCGGCAGCGGCACTTGCGACACAGGACTAAAACTGTATACCGAGGCTTGCGCGGCTAAATTGCCCGTCACGCCGTGCACGCCGTCGCTGAACAGCGTGATCGTGAACGTTCCACTCCGGGAAAACTCACTACCGCTGCCTGCGGTATCATTGCCGCCGCCGGTATTTTTGCCGACATTACCGTTACCGTCAGTGTATTCGGCGGCCAACGCCACTTGGGCACTGGAATAACTACTGAAATCCGCAGCGTCGTGACTGCCGGTTATGGACCAATCGATAGAAATCAAAGCCAACCCGAATCCCGTGACTTGAAAGGAACCGAAATTGTAAGCCGTCGCCGCTGCGTAATTCGAATCTAACAGCGATGCAAAGCCGACTTGGCTGGCCGCATAGGCGTTCAAATCGTCGCCATCGCGTAGCGTGCTGCTTTGGGCGTTGATCGTCGTGGTCGCGGTGCTTAAACTGCTGATGAAATCCGCAGCGCTTTGCGCATCGTTTTGATAATCGCCGTTGCTGCCGGAATACGCATAGGAATCGATCTGGCCGTATTGGGTGGACCACGTCAGTAGCGGGACGTTGCTACCGTCGGATAAGTCGAAATAAGTCACGTTGATGCCGTTCCAATCGATGTGCGCCTGCGCCGAAGTTGCCGCGTATACAGGTTGAACGCTTAATGCCAGCAGCGACATCGCACCGATGGAAAGCTTATGGACAAAAAAATTCATGGGTAATCTCCGATTGAAATAGTTGAAGGAATTTCGTGGTTTGCAAGCACGTCAGCAATACTAACGCGACGGCAATAAATTGGCATCATTCGCGGCTTGTTCGCGCCCGGCCCATACCCCTCAACGGCGCACACTCCGCGTTAATTTTGCGCCGGCCGCCGCGACTCCACCCAGCCGTGGCCATTGTGTACATGCGTGGTAATGGCGATACCGCTTTCTTGATAATGCCTGAAGCGGTTGCGGCCGGCCTGTTTGGAAGCGGCGCCGGCATCCAAAATTTCGATGATGTGCCGCGTGGCACGGGACAGCGGCGCAAGCGCGCCGGACAAATTGACGATCACCCCCTCCCAGCCTTCGGGAACCGGGTCGCCGCCGATTAACACGGTGTTGCGAAACGCGGGCACTTGCCCTTGAAACACTTGGTGCGGCACAAAACTGCCAGCACGAAACGTCCATAAAGCCTTGTCGATTTCGGCGGCTTGCGCGCCATCGTCGGCGAGCACATAGCAAAATTGTCCGTCCCGATAGAGTTTTTCGATTAAACGGCAGGCAAATACCTGCCGCTCCGCCGCCGATTCGGATGCCAGGACGTAAAAAACGACGTCAGGCCGCGGCACGGTCGATCAGATATTGACTCAACAAAGGTACCGGACGGCCGGTCGCGCCTTTACCCGCCCCGGTGCGCCACGCAGTACCGGCAATGTCGATGTGCGCCCAGCGGAATTTATCGGCGAACTTCGACAAGAACACCGCAGCGGTGATGCTGCCACCGTCCGGTCCGCCGATATTGGCCAGATCGGCGAAGTTGGATTTCAATTGTTCTTGATATTCTTCCCAAATCGGCATGCGCCACAGCAAATCGCACGAAGATTCGCCGGCTTTGATCAAGTCAGCCGCCAGGCTTTCATCGTTGCTGAACAGACCGCTAGGTACCCTGCCGAGCGCGACGATGCACGCCCCGGTCAGAGTGGCCATGTCGATGACGACCTCAGGATCGTATTTTTTTGCGAAGGTCAGGGTATCGCACAAAATCAAGCGGCCTTCGGCGTCGGTATTCAAGATCTCTATGGTCCGGCCGGCCATACTGGTGACGATGTCGCCCGGCTTGTTGGCGTTGCCGTCCGGCAGGTTTTCCGACGACGGAATCAAGCCGACGACATTCAACGGCAAGTTCATCAGCGTCACGGCGCGCAAAATGCCCAATACGCTGGCACCGCCGCACATATCGTATTTCATCTCGTCCATGCCCTGGCCGGGCTTCAAGGAAATGCCTCCGGCGTCGAAGGTCAGGCCTTTACCGACCAACACAACAGGTTTGGCGTCTTCCGCCCCGCCCCGATATTGCAAGCAAATCAACTTTGCCGGTTGCCGGCTGCCGCGGGAAACCGATAGAAATGCCCCCATGCCCAAGGCTTCCATATCGTTTTCTTCCAGAATTTCGCAGGTGAGTTTTTCGTGTTGCCCGGCCAATGCCAAGGCTTGCTCGGCAAGATAGGTCGGCGTACAAATATTGCCCGGCAAATCGCCCAATTCTTTGGTCAATGCCACGCCTTGCGCAATGGCAATCCCTTGTTGCAACCCCGTTTGAGCCAACGCCAAATTAGCGTCGCCGGCGACGATCCGCACGGCCTGCAAGGCGATTTTCTCTTCGATCTGTTTGGTCGCGGTGTATTGGTAGGCGCTGTCGTTCAGCAGTTCGACGATTTGCCGGGTCAACCACTGTGCATCGGCTTTATCCAATTCGATATCCAGCAACGCGCAATCGACCGTCTTGATTTTGGCATCTTTAACGGTTTTCGCCGCTGCCGTAACGGCTTTGCGAAACTGCTTGCGGGTAAGTTTGCTTTTTTCGCCGAAGCCGACCAATATTGCCCGTTCGATTGAAGTATCCGGCAGATTGTTTATCAACAAGGTTTCGCCGACTTTACCCTTGATGTCACCGCGGGCAAGGAGCTTGCCGATCAGACCGCCGGACAAGCCGTCCAGCACCGTCGCGCTCGGGCTGAGCTGCTGGTTTTCGTAGAGTCCGACGAGTAGGCAGGCGCTTTGCAATTTGTCTAGGGATAAGCTTTCTATAGAATAGTCCATGGCAGTGTCTGTATGTGTCTCAAGGAAGGGCTTCCCGCAGCAGGAATCGGACAAATTATATACCTATCGGGCCGCAAATACCGGCCTGTGCCTGTGCCGGCGCGGTAGTGTACTGCCAACGGCCGCATAGACATCTTACGCCCGGGCCGATGGAACATACAGGCCGGGAAAACGGAACGCGCTCGGCCTGTTACCACTGAATTTAACCTAAGAAAATCCGGAAAAATTATGTCGGAAGGAAAATTGATGACTTACGGCCGCGGCATCCCCGGCAACGGACCGCCGTTTCGGCTAATGACGGTGCTGGATAAAATGATCGTCAAGGATTTATTCAAAACTGTTTTAGCCGTATTAACCGTTCTAGTCGTCATCATCGTCAGCCGTAAGTTCATTAAAGTGTTGGCGCAAGCAATTGAGGGCAACATTTCCAACGAAACCGTGTTGGCGCTACTCGGTTTCAAAACCATCATCGCGATTACTGCGTTCTTGCCCGCCGCCACCTTCATCGCCGTGCTGATGGTGCTCGGCCGCATGTATCGCGAGCAGGAAATGGCCGCTATCGCATCCGCCGGCGGCGGACTGTTCACCCTGTATAAAGCGGTGTTATGGCTGGTCTTGCCGCTGAGCCTGTGCGCCGCCGGCTTGTCCATGCTGGCTTCGCCCTGGGCGGAAGCGCAAAGCGAGAAAATGACCTATTTAGATAAACAAAGCGCCGACATCCGCGGCATATCCGCCGGACGCTTTAGCGAATACAGCGACGGCGAAATAATTTTCTATACCGAGAACGTCGACGAATCCGGCACGATGAGCCGGGTATTCGTGCAAAACAAACAACAGGACAAATTAGGCGTAGTCAACGCCGAATCCGGCAAGTTGGAATATTTACCCGGCGGTTTGTATTTGATTTTGCAAAACGGCCAACGCATACAAGGCCAACCCGGTCAAAAAGACTATACGCTGGAGAGCTTCGCCGAATACGCCGTGTTGGTAGAACGAAAGACCATCAGTTTCATGCCGCACCTGGAAGCCCTGCCTACCCGAGAAATTTGGCATTCGGATAAATTGACCGAAATCGTGTTGCTGCAAGACCGCCTGAATGCACCGTTGGGCGTATTGCTGCTGGCGGTATTGGCCGTGCCTTTGGCGCGCTCGTCACCACGTGGCGGGGTATACGGTAGCGTACTGATTGCGTTCGGCATTTATTTCGCCTACGCCAACCTGCAAAAGGTCAACCACAGTTGGGTACTTAGCGGCATCGTGCCGGTCTGGCTGGGTTATTTTTGGGTGGAAGCCTTGTTACTCGGCGTGGCTTTATGGATGTTGTCGCGCTATTACGGTTGGCGTTGGATCACACAACGCATCATCCGTCACGGCTGAGCCGCTACCCAAACATGGTCGGCTCGGACAGCCTCCAGCTCACGCAAGCCTCCCCATAAACCTGCTTTCCAACCCTAATGCTACCGGCTTGCAGCCTACTAAGAGGAAAGATAGCTTGATTGAAATTTGGATAGTACCGGCAGCGGCGATTGTGTCCGGCTTACTCGGTTATGCGCTGGCGGTTTGGCTAGGCGGGAGTCGCCGCACCGCGCTGTCGGCGCAAATCGACGACATGAATCGGCAATTGCAGCAACAAAGCGTGAAACTGGCTGTGGCAGAAGAGAGGCTGAGCTTGCTAAGTCAACGCGAATCCGAGTTGCAAGCCTTGCAACAACAGTTATTGGTCCTGAAAACCGAAAACGCTGAACTGAATACCCGCCAGCAAGAACAACACAAGCATAACGAAGAGAAAATCCGCTTGCTGCAGGATGCGGAAAATCAACTGAAAACCCAGTTCGAAAATCTGGCGCACCGGATTTTCGAGGAACGCGGCAAGCAATTCGTCGAGCATAACAAGACCAGTATCGAAACGCTGGTGGCACCGCTGAAGCAGCAGCTCGGCGAGTTCAAGCAACGGGTGGAAAGCGTTTACGACAACGAAACCAAGGACCGCATCAGCCTGCGCGAGGAAATCGTTTCGTTGCGCCGCGACACCCAGAAAATGAACCAGGAAGCGCTGAATCTGACCCGCGCGTTAAAAGGCGACCACAAGGCCCAGGGTAATTGGGGCGAGATGATTCTGGAAAAGGTACTGGAACAATCCGGCCTGCGCAAGGGCATCGAATACGAAACCCAGGGCGCGTTCCGCGACCAGGACAATCGGCTGTTCAAACCCGACGTGATCGTCCGCCTGCCGGACAACAAGGACGTGGTGATCGATTCGAAGGTGTCATTGAACGCCTACGAGCGCTACTGTTCCAGCGAAGACGATGCCGAACGCACCGAAGCCCTGAAGCAACACGTCGAAGCGGTGCGCGCCCACATCAAAGGCCTTAGCGGCAAGGATTACTCCAGCCTGAAAGGCCTGCGCTCTCTGGATTTCGTGCTGCTGTTCATGCCGATCGAAGCCGCTTTCATGGCCGCTTTTCAAGGCGACGAGAAACTGTTCAACGACGCCTTCGAGCACAAAATCGTCGTCGTCACCCCGACCACGTTATTGGCAACCCTGCGCACGATCCAAAACATTTGGCGCTACGAACAACAAAACGAAAACGCCCGGCTGATCGCCGACAAGGCCGGCGCGCTGTACGACAAAATCCGCGGCTTTGTCGAAGACATCGAAAAACTCGGCAACCAACTTAGCACCGTGCAAAAAACCTACGACGGTATCGTTAATAAACTCAGCAGCGGCCAGGGCAATTTGTTACGGCAAGCTAGCAATTTGGAAGAGCTGGGCGTGAAGGTAAAAAAGAAACTGCCTAAGAGCTTGACGGCACAACCGGAGGCAGGAGAGGCGACGACCGGAGACCGAACACCGCCGGTTCGATAAACTCAAGCCTTATTCGTGAATATCGAGGTATTGCACCTCGGTTTACAAACCGGCTCTATTCTGCCGGTTTGACTAGCCAGCCAGCCGGCACCGCGTATCACGCGCGGCACCGGCGATATTGCCAGCGGCCAACCCTTTATTCGTCTACGACGACTTTAGGGCGCTGCTCTTCATAGTCAGATTGACGCGGTTCGCGCGGCTCGAAATCGGCCGGCCGAGAGCGTTCGGCAAAGTCGTTACGGTAATTGTCGGCAAACGGGGCGTTAACGTTACCAGCATCCGCAGCAGCCCCCCGCCCTGCTTGCTCCGAGTCGGCAACGCCGGACTCCGTGCGTCTTTCTGCACCGTTACGGACATTGCGCCTGCGGTTTCTGCCCCTTCTGGGCGGGCGCTCGCCTACCTGCGGCTTGGCGGCTAGCGGAGCAACGCTATTTTCCGGCCTCTCGGTATTTCCGTCGGCATTGACGGAGCTTTGTGCGCTGACATTTTCATCGGCCGGCTGGTTTCCCGCCCGCTTTCCTCCGCGTCTGCCGTTGCGGCCATTCGGCCTATCCCTGCGCCCCATCCTAGACTTAGCTTTCAATTCTCCGCCCGGCCTTACGTTGTCTTGGGCCGCTTGCTCCACCTTTTTTTGCCCGATTAAACGCTGCCAAAAACGCTGGATCAAACTGGCGGACGTCTTTTTGTTTTGTACCGGCGCCGGCGCATCGGGCAAAAACTCTTTGACCGCCGCCTTCTCCGCTCTAGGTACCACTTGCTTGGCAAACTCGGGCACCGCGATTTCGTCTTCTTTGATCTGCATGTGACTGGGTTTTTCTTCCAACCCCTCCAAAGACTTAATCCGCTCGATTTCGTAAGCCGGCGTTTCCAAATGTTTGCTCGGCAACACCACAATGCTCACCTTAAGACGGGCCTCCAGTTCCTGAATGGCTGCGCGCTTTTCGTTGAGCAGGAAGGTGGCGCAATCGATAGGCAGATGGGCAATCACGCGTTCGGTACCCTTTTTCATCGCCTCTTCTTCAATCAACCGCAATACGGCCAAGGTGACCGATTCGACATTGCGGATCGTACCCTGCCCCTTGCAACGCGGACAGGTCAATTGCGTCGAATCGCCCAACGACGGCCGCAAACGTTGCCGGGACATTTCCATCAGGCCGAAGCGGGAAATACGGCCGGTTTGAATACGGGCGCGGTCGATTTTCAGGGCATCGCGCAAGCGATTTTCCACTTCGCGCTGATTTTTATTCGACATCATGTCGATGAAGTCGATGACGAACAAACCACCCAAGTCACGCAAGCGCAGTTGACGGGCAATTTCATCGGCCGCTTCCAGATTGGTGTTCAGCGCGGTCTCTTCGATATCGCTACCCTTGGTCGCCCGCGCCGAGTTGATGTCTATCGAGGTCAAGGCTTCGGTATGGTCGATCACGATGGAGCCGCCGGACGGTAACGAAACCTCGCGCTTGTAAGCCATTTCGATTTGGGTTTCGATTTGGTAGCGGTTGAACAGGGGCACGCTATCCTGATAAAGCTTGGCTTTATGTAGATTGTGCGGCATCACCTGCTTCAAGAAATTGTGCACCAGCTTGAATGCGCCTTCCTGATCGATCAAAATCTCGTCGACATCGCCGCGTAAATGATCGCGCAAAGCCCGGATAATGACGTTGCTTTCCTGAAAAATCAGAAACGGCGCGGCTTGCTCGTGGCTGGAACGCTCGATCGCTTCCCAAAGCTGCAATAGGTAATTCAAGTCCCACTGCAATTCTTCGGCATTTTTATCGCTACCGGCGGTGCGTATGATCAATCCCATATTGTCGGGAATTTCCAAGTCCGCCATGGTTTCGCGCAACTCGCTACGGTTTTCCCCCTCGATGCGACGCGAAATGCCGCCAGCCTTGGGGTTATTCGGCATCAATACCAAATAGGTGCCGGCCAAGCTGATGTAGGTCGTTAGCGCGGCGCCTTTGTTGCCGCGCTCTTCCTTTTCGATTTGAATGACGATTTCCTGACCTTCGCGCACGCCGGCCTTGGACGTCGGCTTACCGTCGTCGCTATCCTGATTGCGATATTCCGGCGCAATCTCTTTAAACGGCAAAAAACCGTGTTTTTCCGCGCCGTAATTGACGAATGCGGCTTCTAAACTCGGCTCCACCCGAGTGATGATACCTTTATAGATGTTGGATTTTTTTTGTTCTTTTGAAGGGACTTCGATGTCAAAATCGTAAAGTTTTTGACCATCTACCAAAGCCACCCTCAGCTCTTCAGGCTGTGTGGCGTTGATAAGCATTCTTTTCATTCAGTAATCCTTGTTGTTATTTATCCTACCGAAGAGTTTGAAACAGTACGACTTACCGCGACATTGAGGCGGCTATCCCACCTTGGGTGTATTAATTGAGCAGCCAGGCTGACTGTAAACGGCAATTAGGTGCGTTATGTTTGGAGCAGCAGAATCGGTCTTGCCGAGGATGGCGCTTGCAAAGTGGGTGGATCTGTTTTGCTGGGCTCTTAGTATTGGACGTAGTCGCTCCTCATGGGTTGAGCGATAAAACCCGAATAAATTCTTTTTTGATGTTATTTGGCGAGGGCTGCTATGCGCCGGTGGCCATTGAATAATCATTGTCCGGTTTATCACACAGATAAACTAGCCTAATATAGCAATGTTTACTTAGTGCAGCAATTTTAAACAGCGGCTTTGCCCGTATTGATAGCGTAATCGTGCATGAATACCACCTCAACCCCCAATCCTCCGCAGGTTCAATGGCTTACTATCGGCGAAGCCAATGCCGAACAACGCTTGGATAATTTTTTAATCAGCCTGTTGAAAGGCGTGCCTAAAACCCGCATTTATCGCATGGTCCGCAAAGGCGAAGTCAGGGTCAACAAGGCCAGAGCCGACGTCAGCTATAAACTGGCCGAAGGCGACGTCGTTCGAGTCCCGCCGGTCAGAACGGCGGATCACCCGGACGCCGTCATCGTCCAACCCGGCTTGAAATTCAGCTTGGAAAACCACATTTTGTACGAAGACGACGGCTTTTTGGTACTGAACAAACCGGCCGGTTTTGCCGTGCATGGCGGTAGCGGCATTCAATCCGGAGTCATCGAGGGGTTACGGCAAATTCGACCGGCTCAAAAATTTCTGGAACTGGTTCACCGCTTGGACAAAGATACCTCCGGCTGTCTGCTTATCGCCAAAAAACGTTCGGTCTTAAAGCAACTGCACGAAATGTTTCGCGGCGACGGCATACAGAAAACCTATTTGGCATTGCTGGCAGGACAATTTACTCGCAAAAAGCAATGGGTGGATGCGCCGCTACTCAAAAATGTCGGGCGCGGCGGCGAACGTTTCGTGATCGTTAGTCAAGCCGGAAAACCTTCGGAAACCTTGTTTACCCGCTTGCAGCCATATAAAACGGCGACGCTCGTCCGTGCGGAACCTAAAACAGGCCGGACCCATCAAATCCGTGTTCATGCAGCCTGGCTGGGCTTCCCCATCGTCGGCGACGAACGTTACGGCGCAGTCGAAACAAACAAGACGTTTAGCCAAAAGGGCTACAAACGCCTGTTTTTGCACGCAGAACAATTAGCGTTCACCCATCCGGGCAACGGAACCAAACTGCAATTTAACGCGCCTTTACCGGACGATTTACAACAACTGTTAAACAATGAAGAACCGCTTTGACTTAATCATTTTCGATTGGGACGGTACACTGGTCGATTCCGTCGATTGGATAGTCCATTGCATCCAAACCGCCGCAGCCGATAACGATTGCCCGGTACCGAACAGCCAAGCCGTCAAAGATATCATCGGCTTGAGCATCGAAAATGCGATGAACCTATTGTTTCCCGATCTGGACCAGGAAACGAGATTCCGGCTTGCCTCGCACTACGGCCAACAGTTTTTTTCCAAACCGGCAGGCCCTGCAGACTTGTTCCCCGGCGTCCCCGAGATGCTGGAGCACTATAGGTCGGCCGGCGTCCGGCTAGCTGTTGCCACGGGCAAAAAGTCCGCCGGCTTGAACCGCGCTTTACAAGCCACTGGCGTGACGGATTATTTCTGCACGACGCGTTGCGCCGATCAAACCGCCTCTAAACCGAATCCGCTGATGATCGACGAAATCGTGACCGAGTTAGGCATAAATAAACAACGGACTGTCATGGTCGGCGATTCCGTGCATGATATGCAAATGGCCTTGAATGCCGGGGTGACCGCGATTGCCGTGACCTGCGGCGCCCATACGGCCCGGACACTGCAACAATACCAACCGCTGCATTGCCTAGCTTACCCGACCGATCTTACCGCATTGCTATGAGAGAACCACCTATGGAGCATTCGCAACAACCCGACAATCAGCCAAACTGGGAAAAATCCGTCCTGGAAAAATTAGCGATGGCAGCGATCGAAGAACAGCGCCGGGCTCGCCGCTGGGGGATTTTTTTTAAATTCGCAACCTTAGCGTATGCCAGCCTATTATTGGCATTAATGGCTTACCCCAAATTCGAAACCGAAATAACCACAAACCAAAAGCACACTGCGGTCATCGATGTCCTGGGCATCATCGCCGACGGAGAAGCCGCTTCCGCAGACAGCATTATCGAAGGCATCCGCGATGCCGTTAAGGATAAAAACACCAAAGGCGTCATCCTTAACATCAATTCTCCAGGAGGCAGTGCGGTTCAGTCGGCCTATGTTTACGAGGAAATTCGTCGCCAGAAAAAACAACATCCGGAATTGCCGATTTACGCGGTAGTCGGCGATATGTGTGCGTCGGGCGGCTATTACATCGCCGCCGCCGCGGACAAGATTTTTGTCAGCCCTGCCAGCATCATAGGTTCGATCGGCGTGGTGATGAACGGCTTCGGATTCACCCACATCCTCGACAAACTCGGCGTGGAACGACGCCTTCTGACCGCCGGCGAACACAAGGCTTTCATGGATCCTTTTTCTCCGGTCAATCAGATAGAAGCGCAACATATGCAAACCATGCTGAATCAAGTTCACGGACAATTTATCGACGCCGTTAAAATCGCGCGCGGCGAACGCTTGAAAGACACTCCGGAACTATTTTCGGGACTGGTTTGGTCCGGCGAAGAAGGCGTCAAAATCGGTTTGGCGGACGCCTTCGGCAGTATCGACAGCGTGGCCAGAGAAGCGCTAGAAGCGGAAGAGGTCGTCAATTTCACGCCACGCGAACAATTATTCGACCGTTTGGCCGGTAAATTCGGCGCATCCTTCGCGCATACACTGTCTACCGCTGTCAATTCAATCAGTTTACGTTAAAACTTGCATCGGTAGTTCGTTTTCTGCATAATGCGCGTTCTTCGGCGACAGCCGATGCCATTATGGTTACCGTGTCGGTCCTCTCGCAACGATACGCTGTAAACCCCGCCAGGCCCGGAAGGGAGCAACGGTAGCAGCAGATTCGTGTGCCGGGATGCGGCTGGCATGGTAGCCGCCCTAATTGCCCGCCCCGGTCGCTATGATGGCTTATCAGGTTCTTGCCAGAAAATGGCGCCCTCGCACTTTCACTCAATTAGTCGGTCAAGAACACGTCAGCCAAACGCTGTCGCATGCGCTCAAACACGACCGCCTGCATCATGCCTATTTATTTACCGGCACCCGCGGGGTAGGCAAAACCACAGTGGCCCGCATCCTCGCCAAGGCTATCAATTGCGAAAATCTGCAAGACTGCAATCCCTGCGGTGCCTGCGAAATTTGCCTAGCCTTCGAACAAGGCCGCTTTATGGACTTAATCGAAGTCGATGCCGCCTCCCGCACCAAAGTGGAAGACACCCGCGACTTGCTGGACAACGTTCAATACGCCCCCAATCAAGGACGTTATAAAGTTTATTTGATCGACGAAGTTCACATGCTGTCGGGACACAGTTTCAACGCCTTATTGAAAACCCTGGAAGAACCCCCGCCACACGTTAAATTTTTACTGGCCACCACCGATCCGCAAAAAATTCCCGTCACCGTATTGTCCCGCTGTTTGCAATTCAACCTGAAACGGCTCTTGCCCGAACAAATCGATGCGCAAATGCGGCGGATACTGAACGAAGAAAATATCGTTTTCGAGCCGGCCGCTACAAAGCTCCTCGCTCGCGCCGCGGACGGCAGCATGCGGGACGGACTGAGCCTACTGGACCAAGCAATAGTCTACGGCAGCGGCGGCCAAGTGAATACGGCAGAAGTAGCCGCCATGCTCGGCAGCGTCGCCCAAGAACCGGTAACAGACATGCTACAAGCCCTCGCCGCACGCGACGGCAAGACACTTTTGGCAACCATTTCTCACGCCGCCGAATTGAGCCCGGACTTCTCGGCCATGCTGGAGGAGATGCTACGCATTCTCCATCGCGTGGCAATACTGCAACAAATTCCGGATTTCATCGCTCCGGAATTCGACCCGGAGATGCTTGCCAATTTGGCCGCCACCCTGAGCGGCGAAGACGTACAACTTTATTACCAAATCGGCCTGATTGGCCGGCGCGACCTCACTCTGGCCCCTGATCCCAGAACCGGCTTCGAAATGATCATGCTGCGCATGTTAAGCTTTAGCCCGCTCGACGCGCCCCAACCTTCGACAAACACGCCCAGGCAACGCCCATCCGAACCGAGCCGGCCACCAAAGATTACCGCAGCGACCCCGCTTGAACATCCAACTAACGCGGTGCGCGAAACCCACCCGGCGGCAGGAAACCCGGAAAATTGGAGCGACATCGTTTCAGCCCTTAAAATAACCGGCTTGGCGCGCGAGCTGGCGCATAATTGCGCGCTCGACGGCATTGAAGACAATGTCTGCCGCTTGCTTATCGATCCCGGCTTCCAACGCGTAAGCACCCAGGCGGAAGACAAATTGCGTAGCGCATTGCAAAATTATTACGGCAAGCCTATTAAATTGCAGATAATTTCTCAAAACATCCCACAACAAACACCCGCGTTAGAAATGCAAAAAGCTCGGGAAGACAGACAGCAAGCCGCCGTTGACGCCATCGACAACGACCTAAACATACAAGCTTTATCCGAACAATTCGGTGCCCACGTCATTTCGGGCTCGATAGAACCGCTCGACTAAAAGGTAGACATCATGAAAAACGCATTCGCTGGCATTATGCAGCAAGCCCAAAAAATGCAAGAAAACTTCAAAAAAGCTCAAGACGAGCTTGAAAACATGGAAGTTATTGGCGAATCCGGCGGCGGCTTAGTCAGTATATTAATGACTGGCAAGCGCGAAGTTCGCAAAGTCAGCATAGACCCTTCTTTGGTTGGCGACGACAAGGATATGCTGGAAGACTTGGTAGCTGCCGCCATTAACGACGCAGTCCACAAGGTCGGAAAAATGAAAAAGGAAAAAATGGCGGAAATTACAGCCGGAGTACCGTTGCCTCCCGGTTTTCAGATGCCATTTTAAGCATGCGCGACCGCGGCTTGCTGAAAGAATTAATCCAAAATCTTTGCTGCCTGCCGGGCATAGGCCCCAAGTCCGCACAGCGCATGGCGTTTCATCTGTTGCAACGCAACCGCGAAGGCGGCATGCAATTAGGAAAATTGCTGGTCCGAACCATGGAGGAAATCGGCTATTGCAAAGATTGCCGCACCTTCACGGAAGCGGAGCAGTGCGAAATTTGCGCGGACCCGAATCGGGCAAACGACGTAATTTGCATCGTCGAGCACGCCGCAGACGTTTGGCTATTAAATCAAGCAACCGGATTTAACGGCAAATATTTCGTGCTACACGGCCGCCTCTCCCCGTTAGACGGTATCGGTCCGGACGAACTAGGCATTGCACAACTGGAGCATCGCTTCGAACAAAACAATATCAGCGAAGTGATTTTGGCCACCAACACCACTATTGAAGGTCAGGCCACCGCCCACTTCGTGGCTGAATTAGCAGCGAAACATCACATCCGCGCCACCCGCATCGCCCACGGCGTACCCATGGGTGGAGAGCTGGAATTCATAGACAGCGGCACCTTAGCCCATGCGTTTAAGGGGCGGCACGAATTCTGAGATCGCTCCCCGTTAATTGCTATTAAATCCCCTCCCGCCGGCTTGTCTGAAAATTTTACAACCCATAGCGACCAGGCGCGATTATGTTATCGGGATCGATCGCATTTTTCAGTTTACGCAGCAGCTTAGGCTGTACACTCTCGTCCGCCAAAAGCCCCATCGACTGTATCCCTAAGCGATAGGGCACAAACCCTAGTTTGCGCCCCGCATCCAATAACTCCTCATAGCAAGCGTGAGCACGACCAATTTCCGCTTGATTGCGTTTGTCGAACAAAATAGGCACCGTACTGTCCCAACACCTATCCGAAACGCTAGTTAGCGTGATAAGCGGCTCTATCTTGTGCGCCCTGCAAATTCGGCTGGCCATTTCCACAAATTCGCGCGTCACATCCGGCCGCATGGGAATCAGCGGCGAATACCAGATCAACCCGCATCCATCACGGTCCGGATCCATCGGATCACCCTCTTTCGGCTTTTCGCCCGATTTCCAATAGGCCAACGGCAAAGCTATTTCACTCGGTTCACCCGCGAATAAATCCATGGTCTTTTTGAGTGTCGCAACCGTGTTCATGATATGCGCATCGCGAACGACCGGTATTGCTCCCAATAAATGTGCCAAGAACGATACCTTTCCGGGCGTTAAAAACACTAAGCGCGACGCCACTGGAGACAAAATCTTTTTGATTTCCTTTTTAACTGCCGCCACGACACGCTTATTGCCGTATATAGCCCCAACCCCGGTCCAATCCATCACCTGATTGCGCCGCATCATTTTTTGCAATACCGCGTCGGGTATCAATCCGTCTTCTCCAATCGCATCCCATGGATAAGCTTCGGACATCGAAAGCACCCGGTGCTTATTCATCAAATTGATAGAGCCCGTTACCGTTCCCACTTCCCGTAACACTTTGCGGACTTTTTCGACCGCCAGCTCTAACTTGTCATCTCTTTTTACACTAAAAAAGAACGCCTCCATGCGCTCGGGAATCGGCGCCAACGCGATGGTCATCTTGGTGACGATACCAAAATTACCCTGGGAAAAAATTCCGTCGACATAAGGCCCAACACCCCACTTGAACAGATTATTGACATCCCCACCTCCGAATCCATCGAGCATCGAAGTATAAAGCGTGCCATCCGGCAGCACCGCCTCCAAACTCATCACCGCGGCAAAATGGTCGGCATAAGGCGTGATTCCATACCCACGCTCCAGAGCATTCCCGATCAAACTACAATCCGGACCGGCCCCGGTTACGGGGATTAAGAACGAGCAGCCTTTCTTTTGAAGATAAGCATTCAATTTGCGCTGGGTGACTCCAGGCTCCAACGTGACGATACCCGTCTGAGCATCAAACGCTAACACCTTGTCCATTTTCGACAGATCAACGACGACACACCCATCGATGACCGGCGATTTCGAACCGTATCCCCAATTGTTTCCGGTACTGATTGGATAAAGTGGAACTTTATGTTTCCCGGCAATTTCCACTATCGAAATGACTTCGGTAACATCTTTGGGAGTCAACCGAAGCGGCACGCGCTTTGTAGAGCCAAGCGTGGACACGTAAGACCTTTCCACAAACTCAATTGAGGCGACGCCAAGCCCCTGCTTCCACTCAAAAACAGCCTTCTCAAGGATACCGTAATCCACATTCCCCTCCTATTTGTTTAAGAATTCACCTAACTTCTCAATAACACCCTATTCACCAAACAGCGCCGCGGCTAAGTCTTACAAACAGACAATGCTAACGTGGCGCAACGAAATCACTTTCCAATCATTCAAAAATTGAAAAAGCGCATGGGATTGATCTCTAGATCTCGCTAAAGACTGGAACAAGAAGCTCATCCAACAGAATTGAGGACTAATCAAGATTAATGTACAGCTTAAATTTGACCGTCATAAATCAACATGCAAACCGGTTTCGCCCAAACCCACATGATTGTTCTTCAGAAAAGTCCAGGGAAACAGAAGCTTGCACGCTAACCAGTAATGATGCAAGACCACCAGCAAATGCTGCCGCATGAGTAGCATGGCGCCCTGATTTCTCTGATGCCTATCTGGAGACTCAAATATCTCCACAAGCTAAACGGCAATTCCTGAAAAGCAGTATAGTGAGCACATAATCATTCGTCAGTTTTTTTTACAAACCACAGAATTCCCAGCCCCCACCAACAAAAAATATCATTACTTTTCATTAACTTAATAAACTGGCCCATTTAATGCTTTCTCTTATTCGAATTCAATACATTCGGAGCAAAAAATGAACAGCAAATTCTCAACAGCAATCCTAGCTGGCGCACTTTCCGTTCTGGCGGCAAGCAATGCAAGCGCGGTAACGGTACAAAACATAATTTGGGATCCGGACGCGTCTGTCGGCAATCCAAATCAGCCTGCAGATGACTTTATCGGCAAAACCACATATACCCAATGGTTCCAAGCAGCTTCAGCTGAAAACACATTTTCTGCCAGACAAGCCATCAATACGAGCGATCTAGGTAGCCTTACGGGCTTGAGCCTGACCGGTACCGGCATTTTTGCCGAATTCAATGGCATCAACTCAATTAACGGTGACCCATTCCCGGACACCAATCCAGCTGATTTTGCTGATAACGTGCAACTGACCTACGGTTTCGGAGGCATAGTTGTCACCGCTGTCGATCTAACAAATCCAGCGGCACCTGTGTTCACACTTGACTATTCAAACGCATGGGTAAACCTGTATTCGGACGCAAACTTAAATTATGGCAACGCATTGCCAGAGACTAGCGATGCAGTTGACAGCACGTTTGGCACCCCATTCCTCACATTGAAAATTGACACCTTAGACTTAAGCACTGCTGTACTTGGAAGCAACTTGTTTGGGGACGTCAGAGCTTATTTCTCAGTAACTGGTGGCGCTGCTGCGGATTATTTCGACACAAACACCCAAACCAATGCATCAGGCGGCGTGTCAGATCTTTTCTACACCTCCAGCTCTCAGTTCAAAGATGGGGATAACTTCACCACTGGTACCGCAGAATTATCAGGAGACACACAAAAATTACCAGAACCTGCTTCCTTGGCATTACTAGGCCTGGGCGTATTAGGCTTAGGAAAATATTCTCGCAGAAAACTTATTGCCTGATAATCCACAATTTTTCGTATTGTATCGAACTAAAATGCCCTCCTAACGAGGGCATTTTTGTTTGAGGTGAGAAAAAATGAAACGCATCCAATTTATCGAAATCGAGGATCAAAATTGGTGCCCCAAAGAAATCCGTAACGGGGTAACTAATTTTTTAGAATATATAGTCCGAAAATATCACCTTTATCACAGCATTTCTCCAATGCTATTCAAAGCCCTACAGAAAAGCAACCACCCATGCATCATAGACTTATGCTCAGGAGCCGGCAGCGCATGGTTATCTATATTAAACAAGCCAAATAACACATCAAAAGACGCTAGCAACATTATCCACAAAGTAATACTAACTGATTTATATCCTAATCACGAAGCATTCAATCATGCGCGGCATAACTTTCCCGAAATTATTGACACTTGCTTTACCTCAGTAGACGCAACCGAGGTCAACCCCGATCTGAAAGGGTTCCGCACACTTTTTTCTAGCTTCCATCATTTTGAACCATCGAAAGCCAAAGCCATCTTACAAAACGCAGTCGATTGCAAAGAAGGAATCGCTATCTTCGAGAGCACTCAAAGACACCCATTGATGTTGCTATACATGCTTTTTACCCCCCTTATAGTATTAGCAGCAGCACCATTTATCAGACCATTCAAAATTTCACATATAATTTTAACTTATCTACTACCTATTATCCCTCTGGTAGTCATGTTTGATGGAATTATTTCGTGCCTGAGAACATACACAGTGGACGAATTAAATGGTTTTGTTAATGTTCTAAGAAATAACTCCTATCATTGGGAAAGCGGAGTAATGCGCTTTCGTTTTCTTCCTATCGGAATTACCTATCTAATTGGGACTCCCCAATCGATCACTTAACATCAAAGATTAGAAAAGTTAAACACTTAGTAACAAGCCATATGCTTGAGAGCATTATTAGGCTCGCTTGACCATGGAATACAGCAATCTAACTTTTTTACAAGGCGATTCATTGTGAAATAAGTTTAATCATTTTATCTGCTATCGCTTTGTGCAAAACCGTAGTAGGATGAAGCTCATCCCAATAAATCAGGTCATCTCCCAGCCCAAAATCAACCTTATTACATACTTCAAGGCCTATAACCGGGCTAAACAAACAACCTGCAGCAGGCCCTGCAACCAAATTTTGGCCTGACGCATATTTTTTAACCAAGCCAAATACATCAACCTCCATAATACGAATCGGATAATTACTTTTTAATTCTTTGAACATTTTCCGCAACTTTTCATTATGGCGCATTGAACTATCCGTCAATATATCCGGTATATCGGCATTTAAATACAACCCAGCCAATATACTTGCCAAAGGAACCTCACCTAAATCAGGCAAATTAGGAATCAAAAACTGACGAACTCCGGCATGATAAAGACCAATAATAGATAATTTTATTCTAAGAATAACGTCGTCTTCAGATACAGGCCTACCGGAAAGTATCTCATTTATATAATCATTAGCACCACTCCAGACTAGCGCATATGTATTACGCATTGGGGTATTATCTGGCTTTAATACCCGAAAAAAACCTACTTGCCCTAGCAATCCTAACACTTCAAACTTTCCAACCACAGAGTTCAAAACCCCTGATTCCGCTCCGCCGTATGCAAAGCTAACCGCCTGTTTATTAAATATAAGTCGCCAATTCATTCCAAGATCTACTCCCTCAGATGGCTTAACACTAGACCCATCACCAATGTAATCCCATAAATAGTCGGCAACATTCAATCCGTTTGAAAATCTCCTATTGAAATATCTTGTTTCAGGCGGAATCGGAATTATCCCCCCTTCGCGCGTAGTTTTTATATAATCATTCCCTACATCTAATAAACTATCTCCAAAAACAATCAAACTAGATCTTCCACCTGCGTTCACACCTACGCAGAAACCAAAAAACATTACTAAAAAAACTATTACCCTTATCACAGCCCCCCCTAAATTGAATTCCGAAGCATATAACATTCACCTTGCGCCGCCATAATATTACAGAACCATAATCATTACCCATTATTTCTTATCTAAGCCTCGAAAATAAGACACAGAAAAATCATAATAATCCACCTCGACCATCCATTAGCGACCGACTATTACACTTCTAATTTTACCTAGCCCCCTTTCCCCACAGCACAACTTCAACGGTACTCATCATAATCGCCAAGTCTAAAAACAAGCTGTAGTTTTTAACGTAATATAGGTCGTATTGTAATTTTTGCCACGTATCTTGTTCGCTAGCGCCATAGGGGTAGCATAATTGCGCCCAACCGGTAATCCCAGGTTTTACGCGATGCCGCTCTTTGTAGTAGGGAATTCGGGCTTCAAATCCTTCGACAAATTCGGGACGCTCTGGCCTAGGGCCGACAAAGCTCATTTCGCCTTTCAACACATTAAATAACTGCGGCAATTCGTCAATTCTAAACGTTCGAATGACTTTACCCACGCGGGTCACCCTGTTATCTGTCTGACTTGCCCATTGGGCGCCGTGCTTTTCTGCGTCCACCCGCATGCTACGAAATTTGATTACTTGAAACGGGCGGTCTCGATAACCGACTCTAGTCTGCCTATAAAGCACCGGAGCTCCAAAGCCGCTTTCGATATAGATAGCAATCGCGGTGAGTAACATGACCCACCAACTAACCAATAACAGCAGCACACTGGCAATCACGTCGAACCCGCGTTTAATAATCGGCCGCATGCCGTCGTTGACGAACCCATCGGAAAATACCAGCCAACTCGGGGTTAATGCTTCCAGAAACACCAAGCGTTGCTCCCGCTCGTAAAAGGTCTGCAAGTCCATCACGACGACACCGGACATTTTGATGTCCAATAAATCGTCTACCGGTAGTTTCTTGCGTCTATCGTCTATTGCTATAACAATTTCATCCACTTTTTGCTGGGCAACCAGTTGAGCCAACGACAAAGTATCGTTTAATGCAAACACTTCCCCAACTGCTTGCTCTTCGTCTTCCATGGCTAAATAACCGACTATTTCGAATCCTCGAAATACAAATGTGGAATTGACCACATCCAATTCCGCCGCTCGCCGACCGCTTCCTATTACCAATACTCTGCGCTTCAAGTTGTCCAGACTTATAAACCGGTAGAACAAATACCGGGTGCTCAGCATGCCGAAAAACGATACGACGATTGCAGAAATTAACACACTACGAGCCAACATCAGTTCCGGTATCACGTAATAAACGAACACTAAAACGAATATTGCCACGGTAAAACTATAGTTAATCCGCTCGAGTAATTTGTATTCTTCCCGGTCCAGGGATTTCCGATACAAGCCCAATGCGGAGCAACTTAACGAAAACACGGCGGAAAACATTAACGAGGCTTGTGCCATCTCCCACTGCGAATACCAAGACTCGGTGTATAAAAATCTGACGGCCGCTCCGATATGCATGGAGCAATAAAACACCACCCATTCCGCCAACATCAACCATAAGTAAGCAGTCGAGATGTAGTGCCTAAAAATTCTGATCATTCTTGTTGTTCCGAAGGGTCTGGTAGTTAATTTACTCGCGGGAAAGCGACTTACATGAGTAGTTTTCGAATGTGCTCTGCGGGAATCGCATAAGAAATACCGCTGGGATTGCTAATGGCATTTTCTTTACTGCCTTGCACGAACACTTTATTAATGATGCCAACGACTTTAGCATCGCTGATATCATAAAGTGGGCTACCGCTATTGCCGGGATACGCGGTCGCGTCAAGTTGGAATACGTCAAAAGGCGTCGTCAAACTTTTTACCATTTTAAAATTCAATTGCTTACTCGATATGACAGGGATTGCGTTGGGCGATATGGCCGAAACGATACCGCGGTGCGTAACCGGATATAGGCCTAAAACCATCCCAATGGGATAGCCGGTGAATGCATACAACTCGCCTTCCCTAACTGTAGTCGAATCTGCGAGTTCCAGCGCAGGCAGTCGGCCTTGAGTCAAGGTCAAAACGGCCAAATCGTGCTGACTATCGGTTTGCCCCAAACTCACTTCTTGCATCAGTTCGTTTCCGTCCTGCCGATAAAATATAGCAAAACGCTCCAAATGCCCTACGTCTAATTGTTTGCCTACAACATGAGCATTAGTTACCACTTTACGCCCATCGCCAACCGCAAAGCCCGTTCCTAAAAAAACCGCGTTCGGATTCCGCGCCGGCATATAGGTGCCTACCGCAACAACACTCGGCTTCACCTTAAGGATGGTTCCCGGTAACAATTCGCTTCCCGCTTCAGCCCAAGCGCCTGTTCCTAGCAACACACTAATTAAACCGCAAACTAATCTAATACCCATACTTTACAACCTCTACAATAAACTTGCGGCTAATCAGCCTAGGAAATACGGACAAAACCTGTCTCAAAAGTTTGCTTATGATAAGTAGATAGCGCTGTCTCGGGCGAGATTGTTTGTTCCATAGCATCGCAACACCGGCAAACTTGTCATCGAACCGACAAAGCCGATTACATCGTTGACGAGTCGTCAAGTTTGCGCTGCTTGAACACAATCCGTATCACTTTGACGATGCAGTAGCATACAAATACCGCAACGCCGACGACGAGGATATTGCTAAGCTTAAACAATTCAAATATCCAGCGAAAAATACTGTCGCGCACCAACTCATCGTCAATTGTAGAATCACCACGCTTAAGCCCCAGCGTTTCAAAATCATTCAAAGGATTGACAGCCTGGGAGGTCAACGGCTGATATACGCCGCCGGAATCGCCACCTTCCGGCCCGAACAATAAACTGGCCGCAAATTCGCTGTTCAATCCTAGAATAGCGCCGACGCCCTGCAATTGGCCCGGTAAATCGTAACTTTCTAAAGTCGCTTCCAGCCAGATGTCGATTTGTTTCACCTCTAAATAGGTATCTCCCAGAGACGCGAAATTCTCTTCACCCAACACGTTACGGAATTCGCTTTGCAACTCTCCGATAACCTCGTATCCGCTCACCGCTTGAACGCCGATGAAATCCAAATCCGAAACTTGCAAAGGCTTTCGAGTCAGCATCGCCGCAATGGGGAAACGGCGATTCATGTCATCGGCCTCGTGATTCGCACTGGCGGCCGCTTCATGAGACTTGGAAATAGGTTTAGGTTTAGGTCTAGCCGGCATTGCAGCCCTATGCGAAGAAAACTCGCCCTGCTCATCGACATCCTCATCCACCGCCTCAACAACGTTAGGCTTGGACGGCTTAAGCGATTCTTGCGGTTTTTTTTCCTCACCGGCTTTAGTGGGCGGCTTGGTGAACGCGTCCACCCCCGACTGCTGAGTCGATTGCTGCCCTAGCAGGCCTGAGGTGATGTCCAGCGTCATATCGTCTGCACGCACCGTCCCTAAGCACCAAACAATCGGTACAAACTTAATGAGACGCTTCACAATATCACCCCCCTCACAAAAGCCCTATCGCTAACACTGCATAATCGGCGCTATTCCCACCGCTTCGCGCAGCTCCCTCATAAACGGCTGACTGATCGCTCGCGCTTTCTCCGCACCCAGGCATAGCTGCTGCTCGATATGTTCGGGGGCTTGCAGCAAAGCTTCGTATCTCTCACGGGCTGGCGCAATCTCATCGTTTATTTTTTCGAATAAAATTTGCTTCATCTCCCCCCACCCTATGCCCTCCGCATAACGCTGGCGAATCGCGTCGATTTCATGCCGGTTGGCAAACGCTTGATAAATTCCAAACAGCGTGCAGCCTTCCGTTTCTTTGGGCTGCCCCGGCTCCAAGGAATTGGTTTTAATCTTGTTGATGAGTTTGCGCAATTTTTTTTCCGGCTCGAACAACGGAATCGTGTTGTTATAGCTTTTACTCATCTTGCGTCCGTCCAAACCCAATAAGGTCGCCGCGTTATCGTCCAACACGGCCTCCGGCAATATGAAATGTTCACCGTACAAATGATTGAAACGACTAGCAATATCGCGCGCCATCTCAATATGTTGAATTTGGTCTTTGCCGACAGGCACCTGCTGCGCTTTAAACATCAAAATATCCGCGGCCATCAAGACCGGATAGCTGAACAGCCCCATAGTAATGCCCTTATCCGGATCGTTCCCTTGCCCTTCTTCGTTCTCGGCGACCGCAGCCTTGTAGGCATGCGCTCGATTCATCAACCCCTTCGCCGTCACGCAGGTTAAAATCCAGGTTAACTCTAAAATCTCGGGCACATCCGATTGCCGGTAAAACACCGCGTTTTCGGTATCCAGCCCCAAAGCCAGCCAAGTCGCCGCAATTTCCAAACTGGACTGTTTGACGCGAGCCGGCTCATGGCATTTGATCAACGCATGGTAGTCCGCCAAAAAATAAAAAGGTCTGACCTGCTCATCCTTGCTAGCATTAATAGCAGGACGAATAGCACCGGCATAATTGCCTAAATGCGGTGTACCTGTTGTGGTAATCCCGGTCAGAACGATGGATTTGCTCATATACTTACCTGTGCACTACAGACTAATAGTTGATAAATACTTGGATTCTACACAAATCCGCTTGCTTAGCCGAACATTAACGTCGGATTAACCGATGGAGCAACCATGTCGCGGCAAGACCCGACAATCGGCCCGAGGACGCTGCTATATCTTGGCTAGCCAAATTAACCGGCAACACGCTTTTTTTAACGGCTTTCAGCAGTCATTCGCTGGATCAAACCACCCAAGGAGGAAACTCGGCATGCGATACACGCTTTTAATCATGACGCTGCTCTTTAGCTACGCTACCTTTGCCGCCTTACGTACTGAAACGATTGAGTACCGGGCAGGCAACACCCGTTTAAAAGGCTATTTAGCCTGGGACGACACTAAAGGAGCACAACAGCCTGGCGTGCTGGTCGTGCACGAATGGTGGGGCTTAAACGACTATGCCCGTAAACGCGCAGAGATGCTTGCCGGGCTCGGATATACGGCTATGGCTTTAGACTTGTACGGAGACGGGCGTCATACCGAGCACGCCAAGGACGCCGCTGCATTTATGAACAGCCTCGCCGCTTCGCCGAGCGCGATTCGACAACGTTTTGAAGCGGCAAAACAACTGCTCAGCCACAGGCCCCAGGTAAACCCCGGTAAAATAGCCGCAATTGGTTATTGTTTCGGCGGCGCAACAGTGTTGAATATGGCTAGACTAGGCTTGGACTTAGCCGCCGTGGTGAGCTTCCACGGCAATTTAACCACCCAAACGCCCGCCCGGCCCGGGCAAATCAAGGCCAAAATACTGGTGTTAAACGGCGCGGACGACAGCTTCGTAACAGCCGATAGCATCTTGGCGTTCAAACAGGAAATGACTGCGGCCGGCGCTGATTACCAGTTTATCAACTATCCGGGCGCTTTACATGGCTTCACCAATCCGGACGCCGACCGGATGGCGAAACGCAATGGACTTCCGCTGGCCTACAACGCCGAAGCCGACAAACAGTCTTGGCTAGCCATGCAAGCACTGTTTGCCCAAGTGTTGCATCCTTAATCTTTCCGCCCGTCATGCAGCATTATGACCGCCTATTCGCGCGATTGGCGGCGTCGGAGTTTCGCAGCCGCTTTCGCCTTAACCAGCCAGATTGGCGCTATCTGCATCACAAGGGTTTGGTACGGATCAGCCGGCACGCCAGCGAATTGGTTCGCCGACGCTTGGCTCCCGCCGTCATTCCTAACGACGGCAAACAAACGCCCTACCATGGCCATCCGGTATTTACCGCACAACATGCTACTGCCTGTTGTTGCCGCGGCTGTTTACAAAAATGGCATGGCATCGCTTGCGGATCCGCCTTAAACACCGACGAACAAAGTTATATCATCGAGGTGCTCATGCATTGGCTGCAACGGGAGCTGGAGAACGGCATCAACCGCCATGGCAACGAACACCACGATTCTGCACCTCACCAGTTCGACTTGTTCAGCTTCGATGTTTGACAGCTGAAAGCGCGAAACCGATCTTAAACCGGTTTCGCTTATCTTCCTTACCCGGCTGCGCCAGCTGCGCTAGCTTCCGGCACTTCTATCAAGCTACCGGTTTTAACGTCGTATACATAGCCATATACCGGAATGTTAGCCGGCACAAGGGGATGCGCTTTGATCCGCTTTACATCTTCCAATACACTCTGCGCTTGATTTTTAATTGTCAACCAGTTGATAAACTTACCGTCCGTGGAACCCGGGCCTTCCCCACCGTCGTGCCAGCCGGACGCATCGATACTGGCGGTCTTCAAACTGCTAGCCAATAAGTCGCCCATGATTTCATTCGTGAAGGTTTCCATGCCGCAATCAGTATGGTGAATGACGAACCACTCCTTGGTCCCCAGCAATTTATATGAAATCACCAACGAACGGATTGCATCGTCGCTGGCACGGCCGCCGGCATTTCGAATGACGTGAGCATCTCCTTCGGATAGCCCGGCATATTTTGCCGGGTCCAATCGTGCATCCATACAAGTCAAAATAGCAAATTGACGTGCCGGAGGCATTGCCAAGTCGCCTTTGTTGAACCCAGCTACGTACTCACGGTTCGCCATTAATACTTCGTTCAGTATCTTGCTCATAATTATTATCCCCTGGTGTGAAAAAGCGTCCGGCTCCCAATATTACTGCCGGACGTAGTAAGGACTATCTCCGACGCAGATTTTATACATACTTTATTTTGGTTTAAAGACACGACAAGGTTTATAAAATATAAACTTTTGGTTTATATTATTAACATGGACAAATTCAACAACATGCACGTTTTCTGCCGCATAGTCGAGCTAGGCACATTTTCTGCTGTAGCCAAAGAGTTGAAAGTCTCCACGATGATGATCAGCAAATACATCGCACAATTGGAGGCTTCGCTAGGTGTGGTCTTGTTAAACCGAACCACCCGCAGCCTCAGTTTGACCAGTGCCGGCGAAGCCTTTTACAACCGCGGAAAGCAACTGTTGGAAGATTTGGCGGAATTGGAAGCCTCAACCGCACGTCTGGGAGAAAGAATCAGCGGCCAACTCAAAATCAGCGCACCTATCGACTTCGGCGGCATTTACATGGTGCCTGCTATCGAACATTATCTACGCCGTTATCCGGATGTCAGTATCTTAATGACGCTGGATAACAAGCCACCCAATCTACGCGACGGCAGCTTCGATGTTTCTCTTTTGGTAACCGACAAACTGGACCCGGGCGTCGTAGCACGCAAGATTGCCGAAACAGAGTTATGCACCTTCGCCTCGCCGGCTTATCTTAAGTTGAAAGGAGAACCGACCAGCATAGATGAATTAACCAAACACCAATGCTTGCATTACCTGGACACCCCGCACGGGGATTTCTGGCTTTTCGACGTAGCCGGCGAAACTCGTCGGGTTAAAACGCAATGGCTATTGGCCTCCAATAACGGCCGCGCCCTATGTCAAGCTGCAGCCTTGGGCATGGGCATAGTACAAGCGCCGCGCTTGTCGGTAGTATCGTATCTGGACAACGGCGAGTTGGTCGAAATACTGCGAGCCTACCGCCGACCAGCAGTTTCCATATACGCAACCTACCTACAACGGCGTTTTTATCCGGCTAAATTGACCAGTTTCATCGATTTTCTACTCGCTTATTTCGAGCAACCTCCTATCGTTCGGCCACCCGAGCAGTAAACATCACGATAAACGACGCCTTATAAGCAAGGGACCACGCTCCCTTAAGTGAAGAAAGGCCTAAACTCCCGCACAAAAAACCCCGCAAAGCCTAGAAGGCTTGCGGGGTTTTCAACCTCTAACGTATTAAGGCTAGATGGAGGCGGTTACAGGCTGTAGTACATGTCGAACTCAATCGGATGAGTGCTCATGCGTAAACGCTGTACGTCTTGCGATTTCAGATCGATATAGCCGTCGATGGCATCGTCGGTGAATACACCGCCGCGGGTCAAAAACTCGCGGTCCGCATCCAAGGCTTTCAAGGCTTCGTCCAGCGAGAAGCATACCTGCGGAATGGCTTTTTCCTCTTCCGGCGGTAGGTCGTACAAATCTTTGTCCATCGCGTCGCCCGGATGGATTTTGTTTTGAATACCGTCTAAGCCGGCCATCAACATGGCAGAGAAAGCCAAGTATGGGTTGGCGGTCGAATCCGGGAAGCGCACTTCGATACGCCGCGCTTTCGGGTTGGTGACGTAAGGAATACGGATGGACGCAGAGCGGTTACGCGCTGAGTAAGCCAACATTACCGGTGCTTCGAACCCCGGTACCAAGCGCTTGTAACTGTTGGTGGAGGCGTTGGTCAAGGCGTTGATCGCTTTGGCGTGTTTAATAATGCCGCCGATATAGTACAGAGCGGTTTCGGACAAGCCGCCGTACAGATTGCCCGAGAACAGATTGACGCCGCCTTTGGACAGAGATTGGTGCACGTGCATGCCGTTGCCGTTGTCGCCGACCAAAGGTTTCGGCATAAAGGTAGCGGTTTTGCCGTAAGCGTGCGCGATATTGGCGATGACGTATTTCAATTCCAATACTTCGTCGGCTTTCTTAACCAAGGTGTTGAATCTGGAGCCGATTTCGCATTGGCCGGCAGTCGCCACCTCGTGGTGATGCACTTCAACGGTTTGTCCCATTTCGCCCAAGACCAAGCACATCGCTGAACGCATGTCCTGGAAAGAGTCGACCGGCGGAACGGGAAAATAACCGCCTTTTACGCCCGGACGGTGGCCAATGTTGCCGTTTTCGTAGACTTTTTCGGAGTTCCAACCGGCTTCTTCGGAGTCGACTTGGTAAGAGCAACCACCCATGCTGGCACTCCAACGTACGTCGTCGAAAATAAAGAATTCGTTTTCGGGGCCGAACAGGGCGGTGTCGGCAATACCGGTAGATTGCATGTAGGCTTCGGCGCGTTTGGCGATGGAGCGCGGATCGCGACCGTAGCCCTGCATGTCTTTGGGCTCAATGATATCGCAGCGCAAAATCATTGTTTTGTCGTCGAAGAATGGATCGATTTTAGCGGTGCTGGCGTCCGGCATCAGAATCATGTCGGATTCGTTGATGTGTTTCCAACCGGCAACGGAAGAACCGTCGAACATTTTGCCTTCTTCAAAAGTGTCTGCGTCTACGGCGTGAGCAGGAAAAGTCACGTGTTGCTCTTTGCCGCGGGAGTCGCAAAAACGAAAATCAACGAATTTCACGTCGTTTTCTTGCATAAGTTTGAGTGCGCTATCTACTGACATCGGCCAAAATCTCCTACTGGTTTAATTATTAGTGATGGTTAAAAAACGATGCTTACGATAGCACCAATCAGTGGAAAGAGCTATAGAAATCAATGCCTCCAGCTCGGCTGACCGAACGGGAGGCTTGGTTTGATTTCTAAAGCGGCGGGCTAATTAGAATGTAACGATGAAATCGGCGGTAACCAGAAGCTGGTTACGGCCGTTGCCGTTGTCGAAAGCTTTGACGTCGTCGGTAAAGTCATAGCGAACGTTAGGACGTAGATTCAACCACGCCATCGGTTTATAGCTCAACCCTGCAGTAATACCATAATAACTGCTACCGGCAAGCGGGTAGCTGGTAGCGTTGGGGCAGGCATAATTGCTGCCGATGTTTCCCGCAGCCGCAAAACAGCGGCCGGGTCCGTTGATGCGATAACCGTTATGGTCGCGGAACCATTCCGCCCGTAAACCGGCGGATAGCTTGTCGTTGACATCGTAAATCAGATAGTTGTTGATGCCGTACCATTCGGCGTCGCCATTGTCGGACAAAGCCCCTACGTTATCGGCAAAACCATGATCGTGCTGGATTATGTAATGCAGGTTGTCCTTGAAATCGTGTTTGCCGACAACGCTGTACATATTCCAAGCACCGCTGTTATTCTCCGCCACTTCGCCTGCGGTAGAGGTAACCGCCAAAGACGTTCCCGCGTCGTTGCTGGTCCAGGTTACGCCGCCCAAGAATGCCCAGTTGCCCAAGCCACGATCGAAGTTGCCGTCCCAACCGCCGGTATTGCTGCCGGTTACCGCGCCAGCGGAGATATTCCAATTATCGTCTATCGAGTAGTTGGCCAAGATACCGGTGTGGGTGAAAGGCTCGCCGTACTGCATGGTGTAGGGCTTGGTGATGAAGAAGTTGTCCGGCGAGGTTACGACTTCGTAGCCGATGATGGTGTAAAAGTGTCCGACTTTTACGTCAACCCCGGTACCTATCGGCAAATTGAATTCGGCGTAGGCTTGCGGAAACGCAATGCCGTAAAAGCGCTCGTCGCGGCCGTTGATGTGCAAGTCCCAGTTACCGCGGTTCACATAAGCGTTACCGTAGGCTTGGGTGAAAATGGCGTCGGTACCGTACATGAAGTCGAATCGACCGCCAAAATCAAATTGATCGCCGCTTACATTCACTTCTTTTTGGAAATACAAATACAGCTGATTCATCTGCACTTCGCCGGTGCGATCGTTAAACGTGATCGGTCCGTTGAAACCATCGCTGTGGCTGCCGCTCATGTTTGCACTGATACTGCTGTTAACCCAGCCGCCGAATTTCAGATTGTTGTTTTTCATGAAACCGAGCTCATTCGGATCCGCGCCCAACGCGCCCAGAAGACCCGGAGCCTCCATCCAATTATCGCCGGCATAAACGGTATTTGCCGCTAGCGTTAATGCGATTGCCAGATATGTGCGGGGAAAGGTAATAGGTGGTTTTATCATAATTTTCTCCGGTAAATGCTCACCCATAAACGCAGCATTTACCATGCCAAAGACAAAGAGCATATTTATCAATAGCTTGAAGATATAAGCCCTACTCAATCCATTCTGATCGCACAAACTTAGTGCATCAAGTGCACCACTTTTGTTGCTAAAAACCAATTTTTTGTTGTTGCGCAACAAGAATTTTAAGCAAATTAGCCTAAAAACGACAAAAAACAACAGTGCTTGAGCACAAAACCCGGACACTAGCTCCAAAATAAAGCAAAACGTACCATTTTGGTGCTTTGAAATGGAAAATTCTGAACCTCCCAGACAAAAGCCTTTATAAAACAGCTGCTTCAATACTGGTATGCTCTTTGCTTTTGAGAATAGCGTTATTTACGAAACCCCAGGGGTAATTTGGCCATGAACTTAAGAGGTATGCATTTATGAAACTTATAACAGCGGTAGTAAAGCCATTTAAGCTGGACGATGTGCGCGAAGCACTGTCCGACATTGGTGTATCGGGTGTTACCGTGACTGAAGTAAAGGGTTTTGGGCGTCAAAAAGGCCATACCGAATTATATCGTGGCGCGGAATACGTCGTGGACTTCCTGCCCAAGGCAAAAATCGAAGTAGCCGTAGCGGATAATCTGGTCGATCAAGCGGTAGAAGCCATAGTCAAAGTGGCCAATACCGGAAAAATCGGCGATGGCAAGATTTTTGTCGCCAATTTGGAGCAGGTTGTGCGAATTAGAACCGGCGAATCCGGCGAAGAAGCCCTTTAAACCATTAGCGAGGATAAAACAATGAAACAAATTTACCTAACTGTTGCGTCGCTCGTGCTTGCGGGGTTTTGCGGGGTTAGCTATGCCCAGGAAGTTGCAGAGCAAACAGTTGATAAAGGCGATACCGCTTGGATGCTGGTATCGACTTTGCTGGTTACTCTGATGGTCATTCCGGGGCTGGCGCTGTTTTACGGAGGCATGGTACGGGCAAAAAATATGCTTTCGATACTGATGCAAGTATTCGTAATTTTTTCTTTGTCTGCCATTTTGTGGGCAACCTACGGCTACAGCGTCGCATTTACGGAAGGAAATGCTTTTTTTGGCGGTTTTAGTAAGGCATTTTTAAGCGGCGTCACACCCGAGTCTCTTGCCGCCACTTTTAGCAAGGGCGTGTACGTCCCCGAATATGTTTACATTGCATTCCAATTGACTTTTTCGGCCATAACGCCTGCATTGATTGTTGGCGCTTTTGCCGAAAGGGTTAAATTCTCGGCAGTTCTAATGTTTACCGTCCTCTGGTTTACATTTTGCTATTTACCCATGGCTCACATGGTTTGGTATTGGGCCGGTCCGGACGCCTATACCGATCAAGCGGCCGCGGATGCCGCAGCAAGTACCGCAGGCTTCCTATTTCAAAAAGGCGCACTGGATTTCGCCGGCGGCACCGTAGTCCACATTAACGCCGGCATCGCCGGTCTGGTTGGCTGCTTAATGATCGGCAAGCGCATTGGCTACGGCAAGGAGTTTATTGCTCCGCATAGCTTGACCTTAAACTTGGTGGGAGCTTCTTTGCTGTGGGTCGGCTGGTTTGGATTCAACGCGGGTTCAAACCTGGAAGCAAACGGACTGGGAGCCATGGTTTTTCTAAACACCATGCTGGCCGCCGCCGCCGCCACACTGGGCTGGATGGGCGTGGAATGGATGGCCCGCGGCAAACCCAGCATGCTGGGCGCCACTTCCGGTGCAATCGCCGGTTTAGTAGCCATCACGCCGGCGTGCGGATGGGCCGGACCAATGGGCTCAATCTTCTTGGGTTTGATAGCCGGGGCTGTTTGTTTCTGGGCCGTAAGCGGATTGAAACACTCTTTAGGATATGACGACAGCTTGGATGCCTTTGGCGTCCACGGCATAGGCGGCATCATAGGCGCACTGGGAACCGCAATCGTAGCGAGTCCGGCTCTTGGCGGCTCAGGCGTATGGGATTATGTATCCAACTCTGTCGCCGAGTACGACATGGCTGCACAATTGGGCAGTCAGACATGGGGCGTGATGACGGCGATTGTATGGTCGGGAGGCGTATCGTTTTTAGCCTTCAAACTCACCGACATCATGCTGGGTTTGCGCGTCGACGAGGCTTCCGAGCGCGAGGGCCTGGATATAACCACGCACGGCGAATCCTCATACAACCTCTAGTTGCAGCAATTTTAAACACTGTAAAGCGGACCGCCTCACTGGGGAGGTCCGCTCCGGATTGCCGAATCTCACTAGACATTGTTTCCGCAACTAAAATTGTATGTTGACCTAGAATTTTTTATCATTCCCATAAGTTTTGATAGCGTGCCTACTTTCTGTTTGATTGCTATCTCTACGTTATCATCTAGTACTAAAATCAAGCCGATAAGTGGCATTTTTACAATTCATTTTTTGGGGAAGCGATGAAATTAATAACCGCGATTATCAAGCCGTTTAAATTGGACGATGTACGCGAAGCGTTGTCGGATATCGGTGTAGCCGGGGTAACCGCCACGGAAGTTAAAGGTTTCGGCCGGCAAAAAGGGCATACGGAACTTTATAGGGGGGCCGAATACGTGGTCGATTTTCTACCTAAGGTCAAACTGGAAATCGCTGTAACGGAAGCCATCGTTGACCAAGCGGTCGAAGCTATCGTCAAATCCGCCAACACCGGGAAAATCGGCGACGGCAAAATATTCGTAACCAACCTGGAACAAGTTATCCGTATCCGTACCGGAGAAACCGGGCCGGACGCTATTTAGCGCTAACGCAGCCGTTTCGATCACCACAAAATCGCCGGGCCGTAAGGCCCAGGCGATTTTGTTGTTTTAATCGGCGGCAATAATCATGCTAACCATCCACCAATCACCACCATGACAAGAATAATAAAAATCGTATTGCCGGCTTTACCGGCTTTCTTGCTGCCGAATTCAGCAATGGCGGCCACCCTCAATCAAGCAAATACGGCCTGGGTGTTAACCTCTACCGCCCTGGTGTTGTTCATGACAATACCCGGCTTGTCGCTGTTTTACGGCGGTTTGGTACGCAGCAAAAACGTTTTGTCCGTATTAATGCAATGCTTTTCCATTACCTGCTTGGTATCCATCCTCTGGTTGGCAGGCGCTTACAGCTTTATTTTCGCCGACGGTGGAGACTGGCAAGGTTTTATCGGCGGAGCGGAAAAAATGTTCGTGCCGGACATGGGCACTGCCTCTCTGACAGGCGATATTCCTGAAACCGTATATTTCATGTTTCAGATGACCTTTGCGATTATCACGCCCGCGCTGATCGTCGGCGGTTTTGCCGAGCGCATGAAGTTTTCTTCGATGTTGTGGTTTAGCGCATTATGGTTGATTTTGGTATACACCCCGGTTTGCCATTGGCTATGGGGCGGCGGCTGGCTGGCCCAACTTGGAGCCAAAGATTTTGCCGGCGGAATCGTCATTCACGTGAATGCCGGCGTCGCCGCTTTGGTCGCCGCTTTGGTCATGGGTCCAAGACGCGGCTTTCCGACGACGGCCATGCCTCCGCACAACATGACCATGGTGGTGACCGGCGCCGGTATGCTGTGGTTCGGTTGGTTCGGCTTCAACGGCGGCAGCGCCTTGACGTCCAACGGCAATGCCGGTATGGCTATCGCCGTTACCCACATCGCGGCCGCAGCAGGCTCGTTGACATGGATGTCTATCGAGTGGCTACGCTTCGGCAAACCCAGCGTGTTAGGCATCGTTACCGGGATGGTGGCCGGCCTGGGGACGATCACCCCGGCGTCCGGATTCGTTGGCCCGTTCGGTGGCTTGGTAATCGGCATCATCGCCGGTACGGTATGTTTTTACGCCACGCAATACGTTAAGCGCCGTTTGAAAATCGACGATTCCTTGGACGTCTTTCCGGTGCACGGCGTCGGCGGCTGCATAGGCTCGATATTGACGGGTGTTTTTGCCGCCGACAGCTTGGGCGGCTTGGGTCTTGCCGGCATTAGCATGCAAGAACAAGTCGGGGTGCAAGCCTTAGCAGTATTGGCTACAGCGGCGTGGAGCGCTGTATTCAGCTATTTAGCACTTAAAGTGATCGATATGGCCATAGGTTTGCGGGTCAGCGAAGATATCGAAGTCGAAGGCCTCGACATCGGCTTGCACGAGGAAACCGGATACCACAACTTGTAACGCCCTGATTACTCTCCGCACCTTGATATTCGGCAGCGCCGTCTCTGTCGGAGGACACAGGTACAGATAAATCCGTGCAACCCATGCCGCCAAGACCTGTGCCCTCTGTTGCCGAAATTCCAATCTCGGCAAGTCTCGATTGCCGAGATTGCGCCGCAACCGCATAACCTTAAGGAAGCAACATGCCGATAAATTTGAATTCGTTGGAAAATATCGTTCGCCAAGCAGGCAGCTTGGCGATGGAGCATTTTGGAAATGTCGCTCAACTGGCGGTAAACAAAAAAAGCGCCAGAGATCTGGTGACCGTAGCGGACGTCGCGGTCGAAAACTTTCTGAAGCAATCTCTCACGGAATTATGTCCCGAATACGGGTTTTGGGGGGAAGAAAGCGGCCAGTCGGCCAATCAACTGAACCGCTGGATTGTCGATCCTATCGACGGTACGCATTCTTTCGCTAAAGGTCAGTATTTCTGGGGTATTAGCGTCGCTTTGGAACTGGCCGGCGATCTGGTGATGGGGGCCGTTTACGGCCCGGCCTTAGACGATTATTACTGCGCGGAAAAAGGCAAAGGCGCATGGAAAAACGCACGGCCGATCACGGTGTCCACGGAGGTCAATTTGGCCGACAGCATGGTTTCTACCGGTTTCGCTTGTTTGCGGGACTATCTGGATGCCAATAATTTGGCCAGGTTTTGTCGAATCGCCCAAGTGACTACCGGGCAACGTCGTTTCGGCTCGGCCGCGCTGGATTTATGTACCGTGGCCGACGGTCAAGTGGATGCTTACTGGGAACAGGAATTAAATCTGTACGACGTGGCAGCCGGAGCGCTGATAGTCATGGAAGCCGGCGGAACGGTTACCGATTTCGGCGGTGTGCCGGGCGTGTATCCGAAACAAATACTCGCTACCAACGGCCATTTGTTGCCGCAAATAGTGCCGCTGATGTAGCCGGCAAGCCAACAACACACTTCTAACGAACTGGATACGGCCTCCACGTGCGGAGCAACCATAAAAACCTGGCAAAGCCGGTATCGCAAGTCCGTGACGTTCAGCGTGTTCTCTACCCTGAGGTCCGCGAGCATTCGGTAGTTAACTGCTTGCGACTGTGATAACGTGTTCACCACTTGCCAGTCCGACTAAACTATTCCTGTCAAACCCGTTTAAGGAGATCCCCCCATGCAAGGCGACAAAAAAGTCATCGAATATCTGAACCAAGTATTGGAAAACGAACTTACCGCAATCAACCAATATTTTTTACATGCCCGCATGTACAAAAACTGGGGCTATCACAAACTCAACGAGAAGGTGTATCACGAATCTATCGACGAGATGAAGCACGCCGATAAAATCATCGAACGTATTTTATTTTTAGAAGGCCTGCCCAACCTGCAAAGCCTGGGTAAATTATTGATCGGCGAAAATCCCAAAGAAATGCTGGAATGCGACTTGAAACTGGAGCATATAGCCCTACCGCTACTGAGGGAAGCCATCGCCTATTGCGAATCGATCAACGATTTCATCACCCGCGAATTGTTCGAGCATATTTTGGAAAGCGAGGAGGAACATGTCGACTGGTTAGAGACCCAATTAGGCCTGATCGAACAAATCGGCATACAAAACTACCTGCAATCCGCCATGTAATCCCAGCGCGCCGGCGGCGGTTTGGTCAATCAGCCGCCGGCCTTTAACCGCTCCCGCTCGTCTTCACTGCTAGAGATTCAGCATGCCAATCCCTCAATCCACCGACCCCACTACGCAAAGAATCGTCACACTCGGACTGGTGCTCGCGGGCTTGATCGTGTTGTGGAAATGGTTACCGGCGCTGGAAGCGGCTTTCACGCCGACGTCGAACCCGGTCCGCACGGTAACGGCCAGAGGCGATTTGGCGGCAGACGAGAAAAGCACCATCGAATTGTTCGAAAAGTCGCGCGATACGGTCGTATTCATTACCACCGCATCGCTGGTTCAAAACATTTGGACCCGCGACGTCTTCAGCGTGCCCAAAGGCTCGGGCTCCGGTTTTATTTGGGACGAAGCGGGCCACGTCGTAACCAATTTTCACGTGATCGCCGGCGCCAACGAAGCCACCGTCAAATTAGCGGACGGCCGCGACTACAAAGCCGCGCTGGTAGGGGCCAGCCAAGTACACGACATCGCTGTCCTTAAAATCGGAGTCGGATTCAAGCGCCCGCCGCCGGTTCCTATCGGCAGCAGCCATGATTTAAAGGTAGGGCAAAAAGTCTTCGCCATCGGCAACCCCTTCGGTTTGGACTGGACGCTGACCACCGGCATCGTTTCGGCCCTGGATAGATCGTTGGGCGGCGGCGAAGGGCCTGCGGTGGAACACTTGATTCAAACCGACGCCGCAATCAATCCGGGCAACTCCGGCGGGCCGCTATTGGATTCCGCCGGCCGCCTGATCGGCATCAACACAGCAATTTATAGCCCGAGCGGTGCCTCCGCAGGCATTGGCTTTGCTGTGCCGGTAAATACCGTCGCCAGAGTCGTACCCGAAATCATCAAAAATGGCCGATACATTCGGCCGACTCTGGGCATAGAAATTAATCAACCATTGAACGAACGTCTGGTTCAAGCGTTGGGGGTAAACGGGGTTGTGATATTACGTGTACAACCCGGATCAGCGGCGGAGAAAGCCGGCCTGCTCGGCGCTAGCGTGAACGATACCGGCATTATCCCCGGCGACATCATTACCGCCATAGACGCCAAACCGGTGAATTCCACCAATGAGCTATTAAGCATTTTGGACGAACGACAAGTCGGCGACACAGTCCACGTGACGGTGTTACGCGACGGTACGGCTACAGAGCTCACCGTCACCTTGCAGCCCGGCAACTAGCCCAGGAGGTAACGTGAGCCGCGAATTTGCCCAGCAACACGCCTGGAGCAACCGGCTACAAACCGTGTTGCTGATGGCCTTGCTGTTGGCCATCAGCGGCCTGACCGGCAGTTTGATCTTAGGCGAACTCGGCTTCTGGACCGCTTTATTCGGTGCCGGTTTCGCCCTGCTGTTCGAGCCGGTTGCGGCGTGGCGGCTAACCTTGCGCTTATATCGCGCCCGGCCGATTTATCCGGATCAAGCCCCGTTGCTATGGCAAATGGTTTACGGCTTGGCCCAACGCGCCGAGCTACCGACGACGCCGGTGCTGTACTACCTACCTAGCGCAGTGATCAATGCATTCGCGGTCGGAAACCGCAAGCATTCCGCCATCGCCCTGACCGACGGCTTATTGAGCCAGCTAACCCAAAGGGAACTCGCCGGCGTATTGGGCCACGAAATCAGCCATATCGCCAACGGAGACTTGAAAGTAATGGGACTGGCCGATTACATCAGCCGCTTGACTAATTTGTTTTCGGGTGTAGGCCAGATTCTAATTATGCTGTCCCTGCCGTTGCTGCTAACAGAAGGCTACAGCGTGAATATCAACCCGCTAGCCATATTACTGTTGGTTTTTTCTCCACATTTGGCTTTATTGACGCAACTAGGCTTATCCCGCGTCCGGGAGTTCGACGCCGACCTGAAGTCGGCCAGCCTCACCGGCGACCCCATGGGGTTGGCCTCTGCGCTGGCAAAGATAGAGCGCGCCCAACGCTCGTGGCTGTCGGTGCTATTGCCCGGTTGGGGAAATCCCGAACCGTCTTGGCTTAGAAGCCACCCGGCCACTGAAGCGCGCATCGAACGACTGACCCGATACGCCCGGGCCCAACACGCCGAGCTCTGGCCGCACGAAACCGGGATTCCGCTAGAACTGCTGGGCCGCCATTGCACAACGCCCCCCCGCTGGCGGATCGGCGGCCTGTGGCACTAAGCGCCAAGCTACTTCTCGATCGCGCCAATCGCCCGGTGATCGGCCGCTTCGTAACGGTGCGCCAAATGTTGCATACTGACGATGAGAGCGACGCCGGCCAAAATAAACCCTATTTGCTGCAAAGAGGTTTTGATATCGGTTTTAACATGCAATGACGGAATCAAGTCGGCGACGGCGATATAAATAAAACTGGATGCCGCCAAAACCAGAAAGTACGGCAATGACGCTTGCATGTCACCTAAACCGAAATACGCCAGAACCCCGCCCGCAACCGTGGTCAAACTAGCCAGCACGTTATATAACAAGGCCTTGCGCCTTTCGTAACCGCTATGCAGCAATATGGCGAAATCGCCGACTTCTTGCGGAATCTCATGGGCAGCCACCGCCAAACTGGTCACCATTCCCAAATGCACGTCGGTCAGGAACGCGGCACCGACCAAAATACCGTCCACGAAGTTATGAATGCCGTCGCCTAAAATAATGAAGGTACCGGCAGCCCGCCGCCCGTGCTGATGGCTGTTCTCAGCGCTATTGTGGCTATGATGCGCATCCTCTCCGTGCATTTCACAGGCGTGCGCATGGCAGTGCCGCCAAACCAGCAACTTTTCTAAAACAAAGAAAACCAAAATGCCGGCCATCAAAGTGGCCGACAAAACCGGAATATCGCTGGCCGCCACATCCTCGAATGCATGCGGGATTAACCCGCAAAAGGCGCCGGCGAGTAACGCGCCGATCGCGAAACTGATCCCGTGCGGCAACGCACTTTCCCGGTAATGTTCCGGCAACAGCAAAAACACCCCGGCTGCCAATACGCTGAGCAATCCGCCAATCGCGGTAAAAATAACGATCAGTAACAAAACATCCAAAATCAATTTCTCCAAATCAGACTAGCCATACGCCCGGTACGCGTACCGTCCCGGCGGTAGGAGAAAAATCGACTGCCGTCCGCCACCGTGCAATCCCCTCCGCCGTATACCGCATCGACACCGAGCGCCCGCAACTGCTGTCTCGCCAAACCGTAGAGGTCTGCCAACCATTTACCCGGTGCTACCGCGCGAAACGCCGCCGAATGCACGGGATCGCTGTCGACAAACGCCGTTCTAACCTCGTCGCCGACTTCGAAATGCGCTGGCCCTATCGCCGGACCCAGCCACACCGAGACGTCCCGGCACTGCATGGCCAGCAAGGTTTGCCCGATCACGCCTGCTTGCAAGCCCCGCCAACCGGCATGAGCGGCGGCAATCACCTCGCCCCGGTCGCCGCAAAACAACACTGGCAGACAATCGGCGGTCAAAACCGCGCAAACCACCCCGGCCCGGTCGGTATAGCTGGCGTCGGCACATTCCAATCCAATGGTTTGATCCGCTTTCACAACCCGAACGCCGTGCACTTGCTGTAACCAAACCGGTTCACCGGGCAAACCAAGCCCCTCTCGGATCAATTCACGATTGCGAGCGACATGTTCGGGATTATCGCCGACATGATCGGCCGGATTCAGACTAGCGTAGCACCCCAGACTTACGCCGCCGTCCCGCAAAGTCGTGGCGGCCTGCACCGTCGACGGTAGCGGCCAGTCAGGTCGGATCCAATTCATTTTCGGTCAATACCTCAAGCAAATACCGCATGTCGTCCGGCATGGCTTGTTCCCATTCCATATATTCGCCGGTTTCCGGATGCTCCAAGCCTAACTTGGCCGCATGCAGCGCTTGCCGCTTGAAATTGCGCAGCGCTTCCGCCAAGGCCGGGCTGCAATCGGCCGGCATTTGAAATCGGCCACCGTATACCGGATCGCCAACCAAAGGGTAATTGATGTGCGCCATATGCACCCGAATTTGGTGGGTACGCCCGGTTTCCAATTTCACCCGAATCAACGTATGACGTTTGAAACGCTGCTCCAATCGGTAATGGGTAATCGCTTCTTTGCCGTCCCGTCGCACCGTGTTGCGCTTACGATCCGTCGGATGCCGGCCTATCGGTTCGTCCACGGTACCGCCCGCGGTCATCCAGCCTTTCACCAATGCCAAATATTCGCGCTCAATCGCCCGCTCCTGCAATTGTTCGACCAGGCTGGTATGCGCAGCCAAGGTTTTGGCGACCATCAACAAGCCGCTGGTCTCTTTATCGATCCGATGCACAATTCCGGCTCGCGGCAAGGTATCCAACGCCGGCTGGTGATGGAGCAATGCATTCACCAAAGTGCCGTGCCAATTGCCGACCGCGGGATGTACGACCAATCCGGCCGGCTTGTTGACGATCAACAACGCATCGTCTTCGTAAACGATGTCCAGCGGAATGTCTTCCGCGTCGTATTCCACAACCTGTTCGGCTTCGGCATCCAGTTCGATTTCCTCACCGCCGTCCAATTTGTGGCGCGCTTGCATTTGCTCGCCGTCCACCAATACCCGGCCGGCCTTGATCCAGGTTTGCAACTTGCTGCGCGAATAATCGGGAAAGATTTCCGCCAAACCTTGGTCCAAGCGCATGCCTGCCAACTCTTCGGGAACTGTTGCTATTAATGTCGTCATAATGGTTTTTTACGTTATACTCGCAGCCTTTGATTCTGTCCGAACCTGCTGCAAAATCTTGCAATATTACAACGTGTTGTATTTTCTATGCGATTACTTTTAGTACAAACCGTCATTCTCGTCAGTTTGAGCTGTTTTCTGTCCGGATGCGAACTCTTTGGCGGCGGCAAACGGGACGGTTCGGAACAACAAGACGAGTACGTGGGCTGGGACGACGCGAAATTTCACCAACAAGCCAAAGCGGCGTTGGAAGAGAAAAACTTCCAGAAAGCCATCAAACTGTACGAAGCCTTAGAGGCCCGTTATCCGTTCGGCGATTACGCCGCTCAGGCGCAATTGAACATCGCCTACGCTTATTATAAAAACGACGAGCCGGAAGCCGCATTGGCGGCCGCGGACCGCTTCATCAAAATCCATCCGCGCAATCCTCACGTCGATTACGCTTATTATCTGAAAGGCTTGATCAATTACAACCGCGACATCGGCTTTATCGACCGATTTATGCCGACCGATTCCACTCAGCGCGACCCGGGCAATGCCAAAGACGCTTTCGACAATTTCCAGGAACTGATACAACGCTTTCCTAACAGCAAATACGTGCCGGACGCCCGCCTAAGGATGGTCGCCTTACGCAACAACATGGCGATGTACGAGCTGCACGTGGCGGATTTTTACATGCGCCGCAAGGCTTACGTCGCCGCAGTGGACCGGGCGAATCACATCATCAAGGAATATCAACGCACCCCGGCGGTTCCGCATGCCTTGGAAATCATGCAGGAAGGCTACCGAAGCTTAGGCCTCAACGATCTGGCCGCCGACGCCGAGCGCATTTATAAACTGAATTATCCCAACGGCGCACCCACAGTCGATTACAAGGAAAGAACCATGATGGAAGAAGCCTGGGATGCCATGGGCATGGATAAATAACGCTTGAAACATCTCATCCTCCTGTCGGCCGCTGTTGGGCTGCTGAATGGAGCGGCTTTGGCGCAAGACCAAGCCGAAACCCTGTTCCAAAACCGTTTTTTCACGCTGTCTAAAGACAACCAGCTGTTATGCGCGACCAGCGAACAGGCCTTTCTGCCGCCTTCGGTTTTACGCGCCGCGCTGCAGTTTTACGAACGCGGCCGTCCGCATCTGCGCGCGCAAGCGGTAGCGGTTCTGACCGACCATAAAAATCCTCAGCATCTGGAGGATTTGGCCGATTACCGCGCCGACTGCCAATCCAACGAATCGCCGGATTTATGTGTCCTGGAAAAATATTGGGGCGATACCGATGCGGCATTACGGGCCTTAGCCTTGTTTTACGATACCAAAACCATCGTGAAACATAGCGAAGACTACCGCTATCAAATCAAACGCTTCAGCGAGGATCATATTCGCGCATTCGAAAAAGCCGTCCGCAAAATTCCGGGATTTTTACGGCAAAGCATCAGCAAAGCCAAACCCATCGACAAACTGGCGCAGGAAATCGCCGATAAACCACGCGCAGTACAAAACTTGATTCGGGAAGCCTATCAGGACGATTACGACACCAGCATCTGGCAGGATTACACTCACCCCTTAACTCTGGTACCCGGCATAGGCTTTCGTTCACAGACCGTAGCCCAAGTATTCAGTGGGCAAAACCTGATCGTTTTCACGGTCTCCGCCTTCGACAAAGGTAAAGAAGGTACGGTATACCGCGACATAAACGCCGAATATCTGGTCGACTTTCGCCTGCCTATCGCGGTACACGAAATCGCCCATACCATAGACAATTTTCATTTCTGGAACGGCACGGACGACTTGTACTTTTTCTACAAGTACCACAAGATGTCCAACGACCAACAAATCATGCAAATCGTTTCCGCAGCTCAATTGGCCCTGTGGCCCTCCAAGTGGTTCGAAGCGTTCGAGTACCTGCACGAAGTCAACGCCGGCCGCTATGACGGAAGCGTTCAGGAAAAGCTGGCGGAATTAGTCGCCCAATACATCCTGATTCCGGAAAGACTAAAAATCAGTGCGCCGCAAGCGTATCAATGGCTGCGCCACGAGGTGTTTCGCGACATCGAATATCAAGGTTACGACAGTTGCCCGCAGCCGGTAATTCGCCCCTTATCGTGGTGGCAACAATACGCCAGTGGTAAAATTTTAGGTCGTTGACAGCCACCCCTACCCCGGACTGATCAGACTACAGGAATCCTTACCCTCCTTGCTTCGCACCGGCAGGCTAGTATCATGAAAAAAACGCAACTCCATTCTTTACAAGAGCAATTACTGAAAGCCGGCTTGGCCAACAGCAATCAAGCCAAACAAGTCAAAGCCGAAAAACGCAAGCAACAGAAACTGCAACGCAACACCGGTGTCGAGTGGGTCGACGAGGTTAAATTAAGCGCGGAGCAGACTCGCCAACAGCAAGCCGAACGCGACCGGGAACTGAACTTACAACGTAAACTGGCGGAAGAGCAAAAAGCCTTGGCTGCGCAAATCAAGCAAATCGTCGATCTGAATCGTATTTCGCAAACGGCCGACGGCCTGAGCTATCAATTCAACCATCAAAACAAAGTCAAAACGGTATTAGTCGACGAAAAACTTAGAAGTGCTCTGGCCAACGGCAGAGCGGGAATTGTCAACGTGGACCAGCGCTACGAGATCGTTCCGGCCGAAATCGCCCGCAAAATTCAGTCGCGCGACGCCGCCTGTGTACTGGTACTAAACGATGCTTCTCAACATGACCATTCGGAAGAAGACCCCTACGCGGCCTACCAAGTCCCCGACGATTTAATGTGGTAATACGCCCGACCGGTTGTTTAGCCACTTTTCCCAATCATTTCGCATCTTTCCTCGCCCCCTGCCAACATGCGCCAATACCTTGACTTGGTTCAACAAATTCTCGATCACGGCACTTGGCAGCAAAATCGCACCGGCATACGCACTTGCAGCCTGCCGGGCGCCATGTTGCGCTTCGATTTGCAACAAGGTTTTCCGGCGATCACCACTAAAAAATTGGCGTTCAAATCGGCAATGGCAGAGATGGTCGGATTTTTGCGTGCATCCCGCAATGCCGCCGATTTTCGGGCCTTGGGCAGCAAAGTATGGGACCAAAACGCTAACGAGAACAGCCAATGGTTGGCCAACCCCTATCGGTTGCAACCGGACGACTTGGGGCCGATTTACGGCGTGCAGTGGCGGCAATGGCCCGCTTATAAGCTTATCAAATCCGCTAGCCCGCAAAGCGACAAGCAGGTCGAATACGCGCAAACTCTCGGCTATCGCATTCTGGGCGAAGTGGAAGATAACGGCGAACCCGGTCTATTACTTTATAAGGCGATCGACCAATTACGCGTTTGCTTGGACACCATCATGAGCGACCCGGGAAATCGGCGCATCCTGTTTCATGGCTGGAACTGGGCCCAGCTGGACGAAATGGCACTGCCGCCGTGCCATTTGCTGTATCAATTTTTGGTCAACACGGTGAAGCAGGAGATTTCGCTGTGCCTTTACGTTCGCTCCAACGACATCGGTCTCGGCGCCCCCTTTAACTTAGCCGAAGGCGCAGCCCTATTGCATTTGGTCGGCCACTTGACCGGCTATACGCCGCGCTGGTTTAACTATTTCATCGGCGACGCCCACATTTACGAAAACCATCTGGACATGCTGCAAACTCAGCTGTCCAGAGCGCCTTTACCGCTACCCCAGCTTGCGCTTACCGCCAGGATACCGGCTTACCGCGAAACACGACGCTACGAACCCGAGTGGCTGGAGCGCATAGAACCGAACGATTTCGTTTTACAAGGCTATACCCACCATTCACCGCTAACCGCCACCATGGCGGTCTAAACCGCATACCGCTGCAACAAATTTCCCTCGCCGCCGGGCAACCATCGTATTGCGTCGCCCGAAATTTCAACGCAAACCGGCTTGATCCCGGCCATTAAAATGCAATATTGCCTATGTAATAATGTTTAGCTGCGGGGTTTACCCGCATCGAAATCATAACAATTACAGAGGGTAATGCAATGTGTTGGAGTGGAGAAGCGTCCGGCGTGCTGGCCGCCGCCGGTCTGACAACTGCCGTCTATGTGGCTTACAAAGGCGAATCCAGGGAATTATGGCTACCGCTGACGTATTTCGCATTGATGGAGTTATTACAGGCCATAACGTATATTTATATCGATGTTTGCGACAATCCCAACAATCAGGTGCTCACGTTATTGGGCTACCTGCATATCGCGTTTCAACCGTTCTTCGTCAATATGGTGGCGATGTATTTCATACCGGAAAGTGTAAAACACAAAATCCGCATCACGGTATACGGCATATGCGCCATTAGCGCCCTGGCAATTATCATCAAGATGTTTCCGTTTGCCTGGGCCGGCGCCTGTGCCGAGGGCGTGGAGGGGTTTTGCGGACCGGAAATATGTTCGGTATCCGGCAACTGGCATATTGCTTGGCAAATGCCGCTGAACGGCTTATTGTCAGAACCGATAGCTTGGCTGTTCGGCTTCGATTGGGGTTTACACGCCTTAGCTTATATCGCTGCCGCGTTTTACCTGCCGATACTTTACGGCTCTTGGCGTTTCGTCGGATTTCATTATTTGCTGGGTCCGCTGATTTCAGATCTGACCACTGACAACCCGAACGAATATTGCGCAGTGTGGTGTCTGTTTTCTATCGCCTTATGCGTCTCGGTCATAAAGTCACCGATACGTAAGCATCTGCATGTCCGGCAATGGGCGTTTTATTATCGCGAAGCCGCCGGAAGCCCGCAACAATCGTGAATTCGGCGCATAAAAAAGGCTGGCGTTTTAAGGCGCCAGCCTCGCAAATTATTCTTTCAAACAATAAGCCTTAAGCCATTGCCCGCAGCCTGCTGTTCAACCGGCTTTTACTGCGAGCCGCTTTATTTTTATGAATCAAGCCTTTGTTCACTGCGGAGTCTATCACCGGCACAGCTGCTTTAAAGGCCGCTTGCGCTTGGTCCTTGTCGCCCGCTCTAACTGCAGCGATTACTTTTTTGATAAAGGTGCGAAGGTTGCTGCGCTGCCCGGCATTGCGAATACGGCTGTTCTCTGCCTGACGCGCTCTTTTTCTAGCTTGTGGTGAATTAGCCATAAGGGATCAGATTATTCGAGTAATTAGAAAACGGCGTATTATCTTTTTGGATGCTATGATTGTCAAATTTTTATCGCCACCGGATAATCGCGACTCAACGGAGCCTGCTTGAGCAAACAACTTTATCGATCGACTGCGACGGTCAGCAGCATGTCCTTGCTGTCGCGGATTTTAGGATTCGTACGCGACATGTTGATTGCTAATATTTTCGGCGTCAGCGCCGCCACCGACGCATTTTTTGCCGCGTTCAAGATACCCAACTTACTGCGCCGTCTTTATACCGAAGGCGCGTATTCCCATGCGCTAATCCCGCTGCTTGCGGAGCAACAGCAAAAGGCCGACTCCCTCTCGCAAAAACGTTTTATCGACAACGCCGCCGGCACGCTAACGGCCTTGTTATTGCTATTGACATTGGTAGGCATGCTCGCCGCCCCGGCCTTGGTAACACTACTGGCCCCGGGCTTTTTAAACGCAGACGGCGAATTCGATTTGGCGGTGCAACTGCTGCGAATTTCGTTTCCTTACTTATTTTTCATCAGCTTGACCGGCTTGGCCGGAGCCTTGTTAAACGCAAAAGGCCGTTTTGCCTTACCCGCGATTACCCCCGTCGTCTTGAATATTTGTTTGATCGCCGCGGCGCTTTGGCTTGCGCCGCTGTGCCGAGAGCCTGTCACTGCACTGGCATGGGGTATTGTGATAGCCGGCGTGTTGCAACTTGCGCTGCAACTGCCTGTCTTGCATGCCTTAAACCTACTGCCGCGCTTACGCTGGGGTGCAAGCGACCCCGCGGTACGCCGCCTGCTGCATTTGATGCTGCCGGCAATTTTCGGCATCTCGGTCACCCAATTGAATCAAATTTTCGGCACCTTAGTCGCTTCATGCTTGGAAACCGGCAGCGTATCTTGGCTATATTATTCCGAACGGCTGGTCGAATTCCCCCAGGGCATTTTAGGCGTTGCCGTCGCAACCGTCATTTTGCCCAGCCTATCGAACAATCATGCCGCGGAAGATCCGGTCGCATTTTCCGCGTCCTTGGATTGGGGCCTAAAAATTGTGTTGTTGGTCGGTGTACCGGCGACATTGGGCTTAGTGCTGTTAGCCGATCCACTGCTATCAACGCTATTCGAATATCGCGAATTCGATCGCCACGACGTGTTGATGGCCAGTGAAAGTTTAATTGCCTTCGCGTTCGGATTGTTGGCATTCACCTTAATCAAGGTTTTCATACCCGGCTTTACTTCCCGTCTGGATACCCGCTCTCCCGTGCGCTTCGGCCTCTATTCGATCATAGGCAACGCGGTGCTATCCGTAATGTTGGCTTGGCCTTTCGCGCACGCCGGCATTGCTTGGGCGGCAACCTTAGCGGCCTATCTCAACGCCGGATTATTGTTTTTTACCCTATACCGGCAAGGCGTCTATCGCCCGCGCCCCGGCTGGCAAAGCTTCGGATTGAGAATAGCGTTTGCCAGCACGGCGATGGCACTGTTTTTGATGTATTTTGTCAAACTGCCCGTCTGGCATGATTGGTCCGCCGCACAACGCGCTTTGCATCTGTCCGGCACCGTCGGCATCGCGATGGGAGTCTACGCTGCCGCGCTATGGCTGGGCGGGATTCGCCCGCAGCATTTGCAGGCCGACGGCGCCGGCCTTTAGATTTAACGGCGCGACGCTATAGTCATGTAAAATGCGTCAACTTTAATTATTAACCAATGGATTCAGAACGATAAGTTATGAAAACTCGAACGATCGGATTTATCGGCGGCGGCAACATGGCTAGTAGTTTGCTGAGCGGTTTGATTGCCAGCGGCCACTCCCCTCAACAGCTTTGGGTGTCCGACCCAGCCCCCCTCCTATTGGAAGAACATCAACAACGCTTGAAAGTGAATGTCTCGGCCGACAACAACGCTATCGTGCAAGCAGCCGACGTCATTGTTCTGGCCGTGAAACCGCAAATATTGCGCGATGTTGCCCTGCAAATTGCTCCCCTGGTCCAACAACGGCATTCGCTGGTGGTTTCGATAGCCGCCGGCATTTCGCAAGCCAGCTTGGCGCATTGGTTGGGACATTCGACCGCCATAGTGCGCTGCATGCCTAACACTCCGGCATTAGTCTTAACCGGTGCCACCGCGCTGCACGCTAACCCGAACGTCAGCGACGAACAAAAAGATCTGGCCGAAAACATCCTGCGCGCGGTCGGCTTAACTTTGTGGGTGGCCGACGAAAGTCAGATGGATGCCGTTACCGCAGTATCGGGTAGCGGCCCGGCTTACTTTTTCTTGTTGATGGAAGCCATGGAAGCCGCAGCAATATCCATGGGATTGGACGAAAAAGCCGCGCGCTTGTTGACTCAGCAAACCGCATTGGGTGCGGCTAAAATAGCCTTGGAATCCAGCGAATCGCCCGCCGAACTGCGGCTAAGAGTGACTTCTCCGGGTGGAACCACACAGCAAGCAATCGAAACGTTTCAGCAAAACGGCTTCGAAGCCTTGGTCGCTAAGGCCTTGCAGGCGGCCCGCGATCGTTCTATAGAAATGTCCAAACAACTGGGAGCCGAATAAATGGGATCCAACTATATGACCGATCCGCTGGTGTTTTTAATCGACACCATCACCTCGCTGTATATCTTGGCGGTAATGTTACGATTTTTGTTTCAATGGACGCGGGCGGATTTTTACAACCCGGTCTCGCAATTCTTGGTCAAAATCACCCACCCGCCGCTTCGCATCATCCGCCGCTTCGTGCCGGCGGTAGGCCGCATCGACACCTCCTGTTTATTGCTGGCCCTGCTGTTGCAACTCTTGGCCAATCTAGCGATTTTGTCCATCAAAGGCGTAGGCATAGGCATAGCCGCCCTGACGGTGCTGTCATTCACGGCCTTGTTGAAAATGTTGCTGGACATTTTCGTGTACGCCATTTTTGCCGGTGCGATACTGAGCTGGTTCGCGCCCATGAGCTACAGCGGCGCAGCGTCTTTGCTGTACAGTTTGACCGAACCGGTATTGTCGATCTGCCGCCGCATGATTCCTGATTTAGGAGGCATCGATTTATCGCCGCTGGTCGCATTAGTGCTGCTGCAGCTTGCCAAAATGATGCTGCTGCCGCCGTTGCAGGAATTGGCCGGCATGTTGAGCTAAATCCCGGCGATGAGTGTACGTTCTGGCAAGCTGGTCTGGTTGCTGCCGCTAGCGGTAGCTTATTGGCTCGTCGCCGCACCCGCCGCGTATGCAAAAAAAATGTATCGCTGGGTCGACGAAAACGGCAACGTGTATTTTTCCGACCAAGTACCGCCCGATCAAGTCAAACATAAACGGGAAACCTTAAACCAGGATGCCCGCATCCTGGATTCCGTAGACAAAGCCAAATCGGCGGAAGAACTTGCCCAGCAACAGCGCTTGCAGAGCTTACGCCGAGAGCAAAACAAACTCATCGAAAAACAGGCGGCTAGCGACAAGGTACTGTTGGCCACTTACCGTACCTTGGACGATATAAACCGCGCTTTCGAAAACAAAATGGCGTTAATGGACGGCAAACAACGCGTATTAGAAGGTAATAAACAGCGACTGGAACAACAACTGCTTCAGCAACAGCAGCAAGCAGCGGAAAACGAACGCAACGGGCGGACGATCCCGGAAAAATTAATCGCCGATATCGCCTCGACCGAACAACAAATCAAGCAAGCCGACCTGGATTTGCAAAGGCATGCCGTAGACAGGCAAGCGGCTGAAAAAGAATTCCGCGCCGACATCGCCCGCTTTGAAATACTCACGCGCTCGGAAAGCGGCGGAGTCAACGACGCTGCAAACGCCGCAGTACACAGCAACGACGAACTCGGGCTTTTCAGCTGCGAGAACACCGAAATATGCGAGAACGCCTGGGCAATCGCCGGTCAGTTTGTCCGCGAATTTGCAACGACCGGTCCCGATGTCGATACCGAGCTATTAATCATGTCGGCTCCCCCTATCAATGACAACGACATTGGCTTGTCCGTATCCCGATTGGGACAAGAACCCGACAAACCGCAAATTTTTCTGGATGTCCGCTGTAAAAACTCCACGGTCGGCAAAGAACTTTGCGCCAGCGATAGGGCGCAAACCATTCGCAAGAACTTCGTGGGCTATATACAACTGCGCTTATCTACGCAGCAACAAGGTGCCGATACCTTGATCGGTAAATAATTCCAACAGTACCGAATGCTCTATGCGTCCATCGATAATGTGCACGCTGTTCACCCCGCCTTTTAACGCATCGGTCGCGCAACGGGTTTTAGGAAGCATCCCGCCGTAAATCGTACCGTCGGCGATTAAATTATCGATGTCGGTTAAACGCAAACCGGTCAGCAACTTGCCGTCTTTATCCAGTATGCCCGGAATGTTAGTCAGCAGCATCAGCTTTTCGGCCCTTAGCACCTCCGCCACCTTTCCTGCGACCAAATCGGCGTTGATGTTATAAGAATGGCCGTCGTTGCCCACGCCAATCGGCGCGATGACGGGAATAAAATCGCTGTTGCCCAGCATTTCCACCACGGCAGGATCGATGCTGCCGACTTCGCCGACATGACCTAAATCGATAATTTCCGGCGCATCGTCCAGCGACGCACCCGCTTTGGTAATATTGATTTTGCGGGCATGGATGAAATTGCCGTCCTTTCCGGTCAAACCGACCGCTTTACCGCCATGCATATTGATCAAATTAACGATTTCCTTGTTAACCAAACCGCCCAAGACCATCTCGACCACATCCATGGTCTCGCTATCGGTAACCCGCATACCGTCGACGAATTCCGAGGTTTTGCCCAAGCGTTTTAGCAACTCGCCGATTTGCGGGCCGCCGCCGTGCACGACAATCGGGTTGATGCCGACCAGCTTCATCAACACGATATCGCGAGCGAAACTGTGTTTTAAGCCTTCGTCTATCATCGCATTACCGCCGTATTTGATGACGACGGTCTTACCTTTAAATTTTTGAATATAAGGCAGAGCCTCGATTAATACGTGAGCGATTTGGTGAGCGGTTTTTTCTTTCATGTGTAACAGCGCTAAAAAGGCAAGCTGATATCGGGTCTGATATTCAGCAATTGTTGTTTAAATAGGGTTTGAATACGCGATAACGCCGCCGCACTATCGGCCTCGAAACGAAGACCCAAGACCGAATCGAGTAATCCCGGACGCAGACACCACCAGCCATCCGCAAACTCCACCCGCACGCCGTCCGCATCGACTAAGCTACCGTCGGCCGTGCCGGTCGAGCGCATCGCGGCCAATAGCGGCTCCAGCGTTCCGGGCGTTACCGAAATCTGCCATTCCGGCGTTGCCACGCCATGCGGTAGTGCGGCGAACAGCTCGGTGCTGACCCGCGAGTCCGAGGAAAGAATCTCCACCAATCGGACAGCGGCGTACAGCGCATCGCTGAAATTCAGCCAGCGATCGTTAAATACGAAATGCCCGGCAAAGTCTCCGGCCAATGCGGCGCCGTGTTGTTTGACCGCGGAGAAAAATCCGGGAATACCCTCGGCGGACAACACCGGCTGTCCGCCCTTGCGCGTGATGTAGTGCGCCAAATGCCTGGAACAAGCCGAATCCAATACCACGGCACTGCCCGGTTTTACTGCCAATACGTCGGCTGCAAATAACATCAACAAAGCATCCGGCCAACGGATTTCCCCGGCGGAATCGACTGCCGCCACCAGAGTGTCCCCATCACCGCCGAAAGCCAATCCAACGTCGGCCTTATTGAGGACAACCGCTTTACTTAAAGCCTCGAAAGCAGCCGGCTCGGCCGGATCGAAAATCCGGCCGTCGCCGAGCTCTATCACATCGCAACCGATGGTGCGCAGCAATAGTGGCGCTATTTGCCCGACTACATCGCTACCGGCATTCAATACGACCGTCATAGGTCGAACGATATGGATGTCTTCGGAGATGATGCCGATGTATTCGTTAATGAATAAACCGTTCTTTTCTACCGACCCGCTAACGCCTCGCGAGATATCGCCCGACCGCATCCTAGCTTGCAAACGCTCCGTTAACTTCTGCGATCCGGGCTCGCCGGACAAGATCATTTTCAAGCCGTTATACGCCGCCGGCAAATTTCCACCGGAAACCATCACCGCACTACGGCCGTCAGTATGGTGGCCGACAAACGCCAATATCGGCGTCGGCACCATGCCGATATCCAATACGTCGCATCCTGCCGACAATAGGCCCTTCGTCAACTCCTCCACCAACGCCTGACTGGTTTCCCGGCTATCGCGCGCCAAAACGATAGTATTAACGTTGTGGGCCTTCGCCTCGCTGGCGAAGGCCTGACCGATTGCAAAGCAAAAATCTGTGGGGAAATGTTGCCCCACCACACGGCCAAATCGGAAATAGTTCGCATATCGGTCGTTACTAGGGGGGATGTTTTCGGTTACCGTCGTTTCCGCCGTCCGAGGGGTAACGGATTTCGCCAATTGCTCGAATTGGTCGGGGGGCAAAAACGATTCGACCACATCCATTCCTTGACCGCCGATAGCTCGCGCCTCTTTTGCCTGCGCGACGGGCAGCGGAATCGTTAAATCCGGCATGCTGATCGGCACGGAAGTTAATACTTCCGGAGTTTGCAACGGTTGCGGCTTTTCACCGATAGGCTCCAAAAAATCCATATCGAAGGACTCGTCGAAAAAATCCTCGTCTTCGACCAATACGGGGCTTTTGCCGGCAACCGCCTGTTCTTGATCCAAAACCCGCTTGAATTGAGCGATAGCCGTGATGATGGGCTGCATTTCCGGCAATTGCATCGGGTAATTGCCGGCGATCTTGCCTTGCATCATGTCTTTTGCCGCTTTAAGAATACTACTTTGGTCCTGACGCAGACTATCCGAAAGCTTTCTATAGCCCATAAAAAACCCCAAGCAAGCAAGCAATGCCGGCAGGCAAATAATCGCGAACGATAACCCCGTGTCGGCTATATCGGATTTTACCTGTACCTGCACGTCTATCGTCCAACGGCTGTTGGGAATCGAAATCGATTGTGGCTCTATGTCCTGTTCGTCATCCGCTAAATCACCCACCGAAGCAAGCGTCAGCTGTTCTTGCCTCAACGTTAATTTGCCGCCGGTATAGGGGATTTTTGCCAAAAAATTTTGCGGGATATTGGCATTCAAACTCGCCAATACGACTCCGACTACCTTATCGCCGTCGCGAACCGCACTGGTAAAAGCCAAATGGCGCTGCCCGGCCTCTCCTTGGATCACCGGCTTTTGCTTAGCGACTAAGCTTGCTCTAACCATATCCAAGTCGCCAAAACTCATAGGCGGATTATGCGCTTGATCTAATGTGTTGACATTCGGCAACAGTAATCGCAAGCGCAAGTTAAAAGGGATGGCGGTTTGCAAATCGTTCGCCGTTTGCTCCAATTGTTGCGGAGATTGGCCGGCAAACGCCTGCAGGACTTGAGGCAGCTGCGCCACTCCGTCCACGCTTTGCTGCAACGCCTCCAACTGTTGCGAAAGTGCGCCGGCCAAACTGGCTGCGACCGTCATCGCGGCCGCCTCTTTCGCCGTATCGACTTTAAGAGAGGAAAACCAATGCGAAACCCCGCCCGCCAATACCACCATTAGCGCAGCCAGTGAAGCAATTACGGTAAAAACCCGGCCCATATGTCACCTTTTAAAGGTCAGTGCCGCCCGCTGTGACCGAAACCGCCGCTAGCGCGACTGCTCACGTCGAATTCTTCGACATAGTCGAACTCGGCTTGCACGACAGGCACAAACACCATTTGGGCGATGCGTTCGCCGATCTGTACCGTAAATGCCTGTTCGCTACGATTCCAACAAGACACAAAGATTTGCCCCTGATAATCCGAATCGATCAATCCCACCAAATTACCTAGCACTATGCCGTGCTTATGCCCTAAGCCTGAGCGCGGCAATAAGACCGCAGCTAGCCCAGGGTCCGCTATATGCACGGCCAGTCCGGTCGGAATTAAAACCGTTTCTCCCGCCGCTATGACGATGTCTTGGTCCAGACATGCGCGTAAATCCATTCCCGCAGATCCTACCGTAGCGTAACTAGGCAGGGGAATTTCGCGGCCTAGCCTAGCGTCAAGGATTTTCAAGCGGATTTTTTTCATGCATCTTCTCTTCGATTAATCTTAAAAGCTGTTTCGCCAAACAACGCTTGGTCGCCAGCGGCAACAGCCTGCTCCCCCCGCGCCAGTATACTTGCAGCGCATTGTGATCGCTGTCGAATCCGCCTTCGTTGCGCCCTACCCAATTGGCAGCAATCATGTCCAAATTTTTTTGCTGTAACTTGTCTAGCGCATAGGCTTCCAGATCGTCGGTTTCCGCAGCGAAACCAACGACAAAGGGCTTGGCCGGCAATGCCGTTACTGCGGAAATAATATCCGGGTTTTGCACTAACGCTATGCTGCCGACCTCTTGCTGCTTCTTGATTTTAGCAGGGGCTACAGCCACAGGCCGATAATCGGCCACCGCAGCGGCGCCGATATAGAGATGAGCGCATCCGGCCTCGCGCAGCACCGCATCGTACATCTCCAACGCCGATTCGACTGGCACCAAACGTAGCGATTTCGGCGGCGGCAATTGCACCGGGCCACTGACTAAAACCACTTCCCCGCCCATGGCCGCAGCCGCTTCCGCTAAGGCATAACCCATTTTTCCGGAGCTACGGTTGCTGATGAATCGCACCGGATCCAGGGGCTCGCGGGTCGGTCCAGCGCTAATCACAACTTTAACCCCTGCCAGCGACCGGTCGCTAACGCACGCAGCCTCTACACATTCGACAATCCGCTCGGGCTCGCTCATACGGCCGAATCCGGTTTCTCCGCAAGCTTGCTCGCCGGGTTCCGGCCCCACTAGCTGGACCCCGTGCCGTCGCAATGTGTCAATGTTTTCTTGCGTAACTGCTTTATTCCACATCGCTTGGTTCATAGCCGGCGCCGCAATAACCCGAGATTCGGCAGCAAGATAAATCGTGGACAGTAAATCGTCGGCAATACCGTGAGCCATTTTTGCAAGAGTATCGGCACTGGCAGGTGCAATCAGCAACAAATCCGCCCAGCGAGCCAGATCGATATGCCCCATGGCCCGCTCCTGTGCCGGATCGAACAGCTCATTATGAACCGGCTGTCCGCTTAACGCCTGCAACGTCAGCGGCGTGATAAACGCACCTGCGTTCGCGCTCATCACCACTTTGACCGCATAGCCGCGCTTGCGCAACAAGCGAATCAATTCGGCGGACTTATACGCTGCGATACCGCCACACACTCCAAGCAATATATTTTTAGAACTAATGACCAGCCTCCGTAGTTAATTGCAAATTATGGCAAATTCATTTACATCCTTCTATTTTTATATCGTCGCGCCAGCAGGAGTAGCTATGAGCATTAAAGAATGGCCCGCCGATGAACGCCCCAGAGAGAAGTTGATGCGCAAAGGCGCGAATTCTCTAACTGACGCCGAACTATTGGCGATTTTTTTGCGTACCGGCACCGCCGGAACATCCGCCGTAGAAATGGCACGATCGCTTTTGCAAGAATTCGGTTCCTTGCAAGCTCTATTGGCCGCTGAACATGAACGTTTTTGTCAATGTCACGGCCTAGGCGATGCAAAATACGCACAATTGCAAGCCGTATTAGAAATGGCGCGCCGCTATTTCGCGGAAACGATTACCCGCGGCAACGCGTTGACCAGCCCTGATGCAACTCGCGCCTATCTACACGCCCAATTGCGCAACTATAGCTACGAAGTTTTCGCATGCCTATTTTTGGATAGCCAACACCGCGTCATTCAATGGGAGGAAATGTTTAGAGGCACCATCGACAATGCGAGCGTTTACCCGCGCGAAGTGGTTAAAAAAGCCTTGAGCTGCCACGCGGCTGCCGTCATTTTTGCGCACAATCACCCATCCGGCATCAACGAACCCAGTCAGGCGGACCGACACATAACCGACCGGCTGAAACAAGCCTTAGAATTGTTCGACATTCGCGTGCTGGACCATTTTATCGTCGGGGACGGAGCACCGTTTTCCTTTGCCGAGCACGGCTTAATTTGATCAGTTGGAACACGACAGGATTGTTTGCTGGAAAACCCGCAGGTACGGAAAATTACGCCTGCCTTCCATATGACTGCGGCAAGTTTTGTCACGCGCTTGAAACATACCCGGCACTGTTGTCTGGTATAATTCTTTCGCTTTACACGACTACTGTTTCGATAGCGGCGTGATCAAGCCCCTCCTCCCGAGGGTAAGGCGCTCGGGGTATTAATCACGTGTAGATGGCAAATTGCAAAGGCGCAGTTTCGACCACCTCTATATTACCAATCGCATTATTGTCCCGAATCTTGATATCACCTTAGTCATTAAGACAATTTCTTTAAAAACACCTTAGGAATATTATGACCAAAAAAATTATTATTGCTTTCGCATTGTTGTTCACTTTGCTGGGTTTCAATAGCTCCGCCTTCGCGGAAGGCGCCAAGCGTAAAGCTCCTGAAGTCTTGAAAGAAGTCGATGCTAAAATTCAAGAAGCCTTGGCTTCTGTTGCCGCCGGAAACGCCCAAGAATTGACTTCAAAAATTTCGGAAATTAACGAATTGGCGGGCGAAGCCAGTGCCAACTATAAATTCGAATTCGAGCGCGACAAAGTGAGACAACGTTTGAAAGCCGCTAGATTGGCTTCTAAAAAATCCGACTTAGCCGGTGCTGAACAAGAACTGAAAGCCGCTAAAGAAGGATTCGCCAAGCTGGCAAACTTCCTGTAATCCGTTGAGCTGCGATAGACGTTTTCGCAAAAAAAGGGGCGCAAGTAGCGCCCCTTTTTTATTGCACCCCTCGAATTAAACTAGAAGTTTCACAGCATTAAAAGGAATGCGCAGGTAGATAGAACGGATTTGAAGGGTTTTCCGCGTACAGCGCAGAGACCATTACAATGGATACAACCTATTAGTGCTGTCAAATTTCCGGGAAACATCAACACCTGCTTCAACTCATTGCGAGTTGCTTACGAGCCAAATTTCGTATTAATCGTATTGATATCCACTGAAACCAAACTGGAAATTTCGGCCGCAAGCCTAGCAAATAATTCATCGAAAGCCTCTAGTGCCTGACTAGAAGGCTTCGACAAAACGTAATCGGCGATATTGGCACCGGAATTTGGCCTACCGATTCCAACCCTAAGCCGGAAAAAATCCCTGGTATTCAGATGAGCAATTATATCTCTTAGACCGTTGTGACCGGCATGCCCGCCGTCCCGCTTTAACCTCACCAAGCCTTCCGCCAACTCTAATTCATCGTGTACCACCAACAATTCTTCCGGTTTCAGTTTGTAGTAATGCAGCATTTTCGTAACGGAAATTCCGCTTTTATTCATGAAAGTCATAGGTTTCAGTAATAACACATTACAGCCGAAACCAAGGTAGGTTGCGACATCACCCGAGAATTGGGCGTTATGACTCCATTTACCGCATGACGTAGAAAGCAGGTGGTCCAAAAAAAGAAACCCGGCATTATGCCGGGTCTTTTGGTATTGGGGGCCGGGATTTCCCAGTCCCACAATCAACTTAATCATGCAGAGGATCCGCTTCTAGGCTTGAACACCCTCGTCAGAGCCGCCTCTGCCTTTCGCAACCTGCACAACCGGATGATCGTGCTCCGGACCGTGCTGCAACTCGGGAATCTCTACGCCAGCCGGCAACACCAAATTAGACAAGTGCACGGTTTCACCCAAGTCAACGTTAGCCAAATCGACTTCAATGAATTCGGGTAAAGCGGATGGCATACAGACCACCTCGACATCGACCATTGCATGGTTAATCACCCCGCCTTTTTTGACCCCGACTGAAGTCGATTCATTGACAAAATGCAAAGGCACTCTGACTTTCAATTTGTGCGTCTCGTCGACACGCATGAAATCGATATGCAGAATCTGCGGCTTTGCAGGGTGGCGCTGAATTTGTTTGAGAACGGCTTTCTCGGTACGTCCATCGACCTTTATATCTAAAACGTGCGAATAAACCGCTTCGTGAACCAAGTGTTTTAAAAGATCATTGTGATCTAAAGTTAACATTTCCGGTACTGCTGTCCCGCCGTAAAGCACTGCAGGAACTTTGCCTTGACGACGAATCGCTTTCGCCGCTCTTGTGCCGGCCGCACCGCGTACCTCTGCAACAAACTCAAATACGTTAGCCATGTTTAATTCTCCAAAATCTGCTTTACCAGCACTCTCTAAACGTTACTTAATCTACGTAAAGCGAGCTTACAGACTCGCCCACCGCAATCCGCCTTATCGTTTCAGCCAACATTTCAGCAACGCTCAACTGTCGAATTTTGCCGATTGCTTTCAATTCATCCGTCAACGGGATAGTATCAGTCACTACCAGCTCGTCCAATACGGAATTCCGCACGTTCTCGGCAGCCTTCCCGGAAAGCACCGGATGCGTACAATACGCCACTACCTTGACCGCACCATGCTTTTTCAGCGCTGCGGCTGCATGGCAAAGCGTACCGGCGGTGTCGACTAGATCATCGACCATGACGCACGTTCTGCCAACGACGTCGCCGATGATGTGCATAATCTCAGACACATTCGGCCTAGGCCTGCGCTTATCGATAATGGCCAAGTCAGCATCCCCAAGACGCTTCGCTAACGCGCGTGCCCTTACAACTCCGCCCACATCCGGGGAGACGACGATTAAATTCTCGTATTCTTGCTTCCACACGTCACCCAACAAAATGGGCGAAGCATACACATTGTCGACCGGAATACCGAAAAAACCTTGTATCTGATCGGCATGCAAATCTACGGTCAAAGCCCTATCCGCACCGGCATGCCCGATCATATCCGCCACCAACCGCGCCGTGATAGGCACCCTGGCCGAACGTGAACGCCTGTCTTGGCGCGCATATCCGTAATACGGAATAACAGCGGTAATTCTCGCTGCCGATGCCCTACGCAAAGCATCGATCATGACCAATAGTTCCATTAAATTTTCGTTCGTAGGCGTGCATGTCGGCTGCACCACGAACACATCCCGTCCGCGAACGTTTTCCTCGATTTCTACAAAGATCTCGCCATCACTGAAACGACCTACCGTGGCCATGCCCAAACGCATATTCAGCTTCCTAACAATACCTTCGGACAGTGCCCTATTGGCATTACCCGAAAATACCATAATCGAAGCATCGCGCATTCAAAGGACCTCGAGGATATAAGCTAAGATGATGTGGCTGGGCTGCTAGGATTCGAACCTAGGTATGCGGGGATCAAAACCCCGTGCCTTACCGCTTGGCGACAGCCCAATTACTGAACTCAACATTTCCCTGTCCTAATTGCTTATAAAGCAATGATTGATTCATCCCTTTTGCCAAGAAGACAGACCAATCTTTACTAAGGGATTGACAAGCCGCTCTTGCATCATGCTCCGTGTCGAACAATGCAAAAACGCAAGCTCCAGTCCCTGTTAGTCTTGCCTTCGAATATACGGACAGAGCATCGATTGCACTTTGAACAGGAGGATACAGCTTACTCACTACCGCAGTGCAATCATTGCATTCATCCCCTGCAATGAAGTCCTGCATTGTGATTGAATTACTATTTCTTGTCAACTCTTCTGCGGAAAAAATTTGCCCCGTATTGACATGACAATCCGGCTTTATGATGACCATCCACTTTTCGGGGACATCGATATAAGCCAACTTTTCTCCAACCCCTTCCGCCCAGGCCGAATGACCGTACACGAAGATAGGCACATCCGCCCCAAGCTGCAAACCCAACGCCTGCAACTCTTCCTGCGGCAAATTCACCCCCCACAATCGGTTCAAAACTACCAGCACGGTGGCTGCGTCGGAACTTCCGCCGCCCAAACCGCCACCCATTGGTAGATGCTTCTCAAGTTCGATAACTACCCCGTGCCGACAAGCGGTGTGCGATTTTAACAATTGCGCGGCTCGCACAGTGAGATCTTCGGTTTCCGGCACATTAGGCGTAGGCGTTCGCAATCTGACCCGCCCGCTTTCATCCGGATAAAACGTTAGCCAATCGCATAAATCCAATAATTGGAAGACGGTTTGCAAATTGTGATAACCATCGGCTCGCCGCCCGGTGATGCGTAACATCAGATTGATTTTTGCCGGCGCCGGCCATTTACAGCCCCACCCCGCCATCTGATCGTTTATGTTTACAGCAGATTCCATTGATCGATAACCAACTTTATTCTTGTTTTATCCCTAACCGCCGATATTTTCCGCGGTAACGCACCTGAGCTTACCGCTTGCAACTCCGAATAACGAACCAACCAACCGGCCTGATAAAAGCCTCCCTCTTGCGAAACGGCCTGAAGATTAGGATCCGCGCCGCCTAACACCCAATAGCGCAAAGAATCCACTGGTATTTCCATGCCGAATTGCTCTCGCATCACATTTTCGGGAGAACCGTCATAAGTGGTGCGGCTTTCACCATCATCGACGATCACTTGCTCCGGCGTGACGATCAATATCACCCGACCTTGCGACAAGGGACCGGACAAATCAATCTGGTCCTTGTTACCGTTATGCTGCCATTCTATCGACATGGAAGCCGAATCCTGATCGTCGGCAACCGCCAAGCGCCCCTGAAAAACCCAATTTTCATGCCGTTCCGAAATCCCTGCAAACTCAGACAACAAACCGCCCCTACTCGCCGACATGGGCGCACAAGCCGTTAACAAAACGAGCAAAACCAAAGCCGAACAGTAATAAGCCATCGTTATTCGGGAAGAAAACGATTCTTAAAATTCAACAAATACTCGTCGTCGGGAAAGCGCTTGAACACACCGATAAAAAAATCTTTCGCCTCTTGCGTTTTACCCATCACCCACAACACTTCGGCTATGTGCGCCGCTATTTCGTTTTCCGGTTGTTTTTCGTAGGCCTTGCGTAAATATTCCAGCGCCAATTCGTATTTTCCGCGCTTGAATTGCAACCAACCGTAACTATCTATAATCACCGCTTCGTCCGGCTTCAAGTGCAACGCTTTTTGCAAATGCCTTTCCGCTTCGTCATAGCGTTCGGTTTTATCGGTCAGCGTATATCCCATTGCATTTAAGGCGCCAACGTCGTCCGGATTGCTTTGCAAAATTTTGCCTAAATCCGCCTCCAACACATCCAACCGTCCCAGTCTTTCAGCCACTAAAGCTCTGGCATACAACACGTCACGCGACTCCGGCGCCTCTTTTAACGCTTCAGTTAACATATCGTAAGCTTCTTGATAGCGACCGGTCTGATTGTAAAGCTCGGCCTTCATCAGCAAAATGCGCAAATGCTTGTCCGGATATTTACTATTCAAACGCCCCATTCTAGTCTCGACCTCATCCATGTCTTTCTGCGATAACAACAGCGAAATAGCCGCCAGATCGGCATCGAATCCGAATCCTTTCGCTCCGGCCCTATCAAACCATTGCAAGGCCTTATCGGCATGCTGTTTATCCAGCTCTATTTTTCCTAAATAAAAGCTGGCCTGAGCCTCCCACTCTTTATTGCCCAGCAATTTTTCCAAATGGCTTTCAGCCTTATCCACTTGCGCTTGCTGCAAACTGATCATGGCCAACATAAACAACATTTCGCCATCCTCCGGGTTTTCGTCTAAAGACGCCTGACATAAGCGAATTGCGTCATCGAACGCCCCGGTGTTCATCAATACCTCTAACAGCATTTTTCGCAGCTGCTTGTCGTCCGGCGCTTGTTTGTAAGCCTTCTGCAAATATTCGCGGGCCTTATCCATATCCCCGGAGCGGCCGGCAAGTTGCGCTTGAAAAATGATGGCTTTATTCCAATCCGGTTGCAACTCCAGCACTCGGCCGATTTTTTGCTGTGCGACTTCGTTGTTTTTTTGCAAGGAGGCGACTACGGCTTGCAGAAATAAAACCCCGGTATCGTCAGGGTGAGCTAACGCCAAATCATTGAGCACGTCGTCCATGAAGGGCAATCTCCCCTCTTTTTCCAAACCCTTGACCATCTCCAACATGCCGGTTTCGAAACCCGCCGGGTCTTCCAACAAAATAGCATCGAGATTCTCGACTGCACTTTCCCTATCGCCGCTTTTTACCGCAAGCAACACGGCAAACTTTCGGGCCGGCAGATTTTTTTCGTCCTTGGACAACCAAATATCCAACGCTTCCCGGGTGCGCTTACCGTCTTTTAAAAACATGCCGATACGCACGGCTCGCTCGGCGATGCGCGCATCCTCCACCCGTTTGGCGGCTTGCAAATAAGCATCCAGCGCCAAATCATACTGATCACGCTGACCGGCCAACTCCGCCGCCATCAGCAAATAGAGAACTTCTTCGTCGATAACCGTGTTTTGGTTAGGCCTAGCCGCCAAGGCTTCTTGCGAGCTTATCGTCGTCGCAGTTTCCGGCGTAGTCTCCGGCGCCATAGCACAGCCCGACGCACACAAAGCCATGGCAATACCGATCCATTTATTCATGCAATTCAAATATCCCGACGTGTAAATTACAGATATAGAGTATCAGAAAATACTCGTAGTTCAGTTTAAGCTTGTATTAGATTTGGATAAAAACAACGCTTTACTTAAAATGGCGTACTTTCACAATGCCTTAGATTGTTAACGATGACGTTACTCGCCTTAGGGATCAACCACAATACTGCGCCGGTCGCAATTCGCGAACGCCTGGCGTTTCCTGCGGATATCTTGGACAACACCCTAAAAACGTTGCGCAACGTGCGCGACATCAGCGAGGCCGCGATCCTTTCCACTTGCAATCGCACCGAATTTTATTGCCACAGTCAAAGTGAAGATCAAAGCCCTTTGATAGCATGGATAGCCGATACCAAACTCATCCAACCTGGGGAATTCACCCCGTACCTATACAGCTACAAAGACAGCCAATCCATCCGGCATATGTTCCGCGTAGCTTGCGGACTGGATTCGATGATTTTGGGAGAACCGCAAATCCTCGGGCAGATGAAAACCGCCTACCACGCCGCAAACCAAGCCGGAACGCTAGGCAAGAACCTCAGCAAGTTGTTTCATCATACGTTTTCGGCCGCCAAGAAAGTGCGGACCGACACAGCGATCGGCTCCAGCCCGGTATCGGTCGCCTTCGCCGCAGTTCAACTCGCCCAGCAAATTTTCGACAAACTCAGCGATCAAACCGCATTGCTGATCGGTGCCGGAGAAACCATAGAACTGACCGCCCGGCATCTTTTCCAGCACGGCATAGGCCGGATTATCATCGCTAACCGAACCTTCGACAAAGCCCACAGTCTGGCTATGCAGTTTAACGGATACGCGATTGCCCTGTCCGAAATTCCCGATCATTTGGCCGAAGCCGATATCGTCGTTTCTTCCACAGCCAGTCAATTGCCGATTTTGGGTAAGGGCCGGGTGGAAAGCGCGCTGAAAAAACGCAAACGCAAGCCGATGTTCATGGTCGATTTGGCCGTGCCGCGCGACATTGAAGCCGAGGTGGAGCAATTGCGCGACGTATATTTGTACACGGTGGACGACTTACAAAACACCGTCAATCAAAACATGGATTCGCGTCGCCGGGCAGCCGAGCAAGCCGAAGAAATCATAGACACTCAGGTTGAACACTTTTTAGCTTGGCTGCGTTCGCAAGGCGCCCAAGAAACCATACGCGATTTCCGCTTACAAGCCGAACAAACTCGCGACGAAGTGCTGGCCAAAGCCATCTCGCAATTACAAGGCGGCGCCTCGGCGGAAGAAGTATTGCAACGTCTGGCCCATAGCTTGACTAACAAACTGATACATACTCCGTGCGCGCAGCTGCGGGAAGCCGGCTCGAATGAGCGCCACGACTTAATCGCCGCATCGCGAGAAATTTTCAAATTACGTTAATCCCGAATGAAGCCCTCAATTCGCACCAAACTGGAAAATCTAGCCGAACGTTTCGAAGAGATTACCGCCCTTTTGACCCAACCGGAAGTGCAAAGCAACCAAAACCAATTCCGCAGCCTCAGCCAAGAGTACGCGCAACTGGAGCCCATCGTTGCCTGCTACAAAGCCTACCAAGACAACGAAGCGGACTCGGAATCCGCCAAGGAAATGGCCAAAGACAGCGACCCGGAACTGCGCGACATGGCCAAGGAAGAACTGGCAGAGACGGAGCAAAAGCAGGAACAACTCGAACAAGACTTACAAATTTTGCTATTGCCCAAGGATCCAAACGACAACCGCAACGTATTCTTGGAAATTCGCGCCGGCACCGGCGGCGACGAAGCTGCAATTTTCTCCGGCGACTTGGCACGCATGTATCAACGCTACGCCGAACGCAAAGCCTGGAACGTGGAAATCATTAACGAAAACCGCGGCGAACACGGCGGATACAAAGAAATCATCATGCGCGTCAGCGGTCAGAACGTGTATTCGCAGCTTAAATTCGAATCCGGCACCCATCGCGTGCAGCGCGTTCCGGAAACCGAATCGCAAGGCCGGGTGCACACCTCCGCTTGCACGGTGGCCATCATGCCGGAAGTCGACAGCGTAGACGAAATCGACATCAATCCGGCCGATCTGCGCATAGACACCTATCGCGCGTCAGGCGCCGGCGGCCAGCACGTCAACCGGACCGATTCGGCCATTCGGATCACCCATATACCGACCGGCGTAGTCGTGGAATGTCAAGACGAACGTTCGCAACACAAGAATCGGGCCAGAGCCATGTCGGTGTTGCAAGCACGCCTGTTGGCTGCCGAACAGGAAAAGCAACAGGCCGAACAATCCGAAAGCCGTAAATTACAAGTCGGCAGCGGAGACCGCTCGGAGCGGATTCGCACGTACAACTTTCCGCAGGGCCGTTTGACCGACCACCGCATCAATTTGACCCTTTACAAATTGGAAGACATCATGGAAGGCGACCTTGAGCCTGTGATTCAGCCATTGATCCACGAACATCAGGCTGAATTACTGACGCAGCTGGGCAATGCCTAATTGCACGGCACGGAGGTCTGCGGCCGCCACTATGTCCTCTTCCATTACCGTACTGCTGCAATCGGCCGCGATGCAGCTTGCGCCAACCAGTGAAACGCCGGAGCTGGACGCCGAAGTGTTGTTATGCTTTTGCTTGCAAAAGCAACGTTCCTATCTGCGCGCCTGGCCGGACAATTGTCCTGCGCAGGCCGATGTCGAATGTTTCTTCGACTTGATCGAACGTAGACGCCAAGGCCTACCCGTTGCCTATTTGACCCAAACCAAAGAATTTTGGTCGCGCGAATTTCTGGTAACCGACGCGGTACTGATTCCCCGTCCCGATACCGAACTCTTGGTGGAACTGGCGCTGGAGCGCCTACCCAAGCAACCGCCAGGCAAACTGCTCGATCTGGGTACGGGTTCCGGCATAATCGCCCTGAGCTTGGCTGCAGAACGCCCCGAGAGTGTCGTGCTTGCTGTCGACATGAGTCCTAAAGCGCTGGCAATAGCCAAACAAAACGCCAGCCGCCTCGGGGTCGAAAACGCCCGTTTTTTAGAATCGGATTGGTTCGAAAACATTGTCGACTACGGTTTCGACATTGTGGTCAGCAATCCGCCTTATATCGCAGCCGGCGACCCGCATCTAAGGCTCGGCGACCTGCGCTTTGAACCGCAATCCGCGCTGATCGGCGGCGTGGACGGGCTACGCGACATCCGCACAATTGCCGAACAAGCCGGCCAGCGTCTGAAACCCGGCGGGCATTTACTGGTAGAGCATGGTTACGATCAAGCCGAAGCCGTGCGGCAACTCTTTCAACACTACGGGTATCGCAACATCCGCAACCATGCCGACCTAGCCGGCAACCCGCGCGTCACGTCAGGGATAAGGAGCTTTACATGATCGAACAAGAAATTTGCCTACCGCGAAAATTAACCAACCAATTGCTGCATTTGGCGCAGGCCTCGCCTCAGCAGGAAATTTGCGGTTTGATAGGCGCCAACGCCTTCGGCAAGCCGGTTAGCTGCTATCCGGTCGCCAACAGCGCGGAACATCCGCAAAACCGCTATTGTATGGAACCCGGCCAGCAAATCGCGGCAATGAAAGCCATGCGCGACAAACAGGAAACCCTGTTCGCCATCTTCCATTCGCACCCGGAAACACCCGCAATACCCTCAGCCACCGACATTGCCCAGGCGAATTACCCGCAAACGCTCTATCTAATCATCTCCATGGGCACCAAAGGCGTGTTGGAGTTACGCGCGTTCAACATAGACGGTTCAACTGTAAAGGAACGTCGCTTGTGTTTGGTGGAAAATTAAGGCGATGGCCAAGCGTGAATTCACCCGATTCGCGCCGAAATTTTATTCAGCCATTGGACCGGTCGCTTGGGTGAACATAGTTTTCGCCGGAAATCTGCCCTAACATGCCTGATCGCGCCGGCCAGCGATACCGATTGAAGTAGCGACCGGCGCCTGCGCAATTAAACTTCGCTTTTGTTCCGACTTTAACCGCTTGATCGCACGCTCGCGGCGGCTGGCTTGCGACTTGTCGTAGCCGTTTTCGATATAGGCAATCCGCAGCGGACGGCGAGTTCTGAAAAATTTTGCCCCCTTGCCGCTCGCGTGTTGCCGAAAGCGCCGGTCCACGTCGGTACTAATGCCGGTATATAAAGCACCGTCGCTACATATCACGATATAAACCGACCAAGCCTTAGGCGATTCGCTCAATCGCCGGCCTTGTTTAGCAACAAATTGACCGCCGCGGCGGCCAACACTCCAACGCCTACATACGCATAACGCACGATAAAAATCAGCATGCCGCTCGGGTTATGGGTAGCCGCGTCTTTGATACCGGGAGTCACCGTTAAACTCCAAATCAAAGCCGCTAGAAAATACACCACCACGCCGGATATGCTCCAAGATACCGGCGCCCTGCCGGATCGGTCGGCCGTGCTGTAAAACCAGTATCCGATTGCCAAAGCCGCTACTACCCCTAACATACCGCCCCCTGACCGTTTGTTGTTATTGTTTGATTTGGGCAATGCCGCGATTCGCCAGTTCGTCGGCTTTTTCGTTGCCGGCATTGCCGGCATGACCCTTAACCCACACCCATTCCACCTCATGCGGCAATAAAGCATTATCCAGTCGTCGCCACAAATCTTCGTTCTTGACGGGTTTATTGGTCGCAGTTTTCCAGCCGCGTTTTTTCCAGTTGACCATCCATTCCGTAATGCCTTGCAACACGTATTTGGAATCGGTGTGCAATTTTACCGCGCAAGGACGCTTCAAGGCCTCCAAGGCTTGAATCGCCGCCATCAACTCCATGCGGTTATTGGTCGTTTCGGCCTCCCCGCCGCACAACTGCTTTTCTTTGTCTTTGTAGTGCAAACAAACACCCCAGCCGCCGGGGCCGGGGTTACCTTTACACGCACCGTCCGTGTAAACCGTTACGATGTCATTCATAAAAATCTCTAAATACTTGCGGTTCTGCCTTAGCGACAATCCCGGCCGCCGACAAACGGTTTACCGGCGCCACGACCGATTCGAGCGGGATCAAGGAATACTGGCGCTTCACCGCTTTTACCCCGTAAGCCATGGAAAACATGCGTTTACTGATTGGGGAAAATCGGCCTATGGTAATCGTAAACGTATCCAAACCGAATTCGGCGGTATTCATTAATTCGAAATTCAACAATTTCAGCCAATCCGAGGTTCGCCCGCGCGATATGAAATGCGACCGCCAGGGATCGCTGAACTTTTTATCCAAAAAGAACTGCAGCCAGACATATAAACTCAAGGGATTGAAATTCAAAACCACCAACTCCCCGCCCGGCTTCAACACGCGGTGTACCTCGCGCATCGTCCGAAATCGAAAAGCGTCGAACTCCAACATATGCGGGATGATGACCAAATCCATCGATTCGGATTGAATCGGCAGGCTATACGACTTCGCACTGACCTTTAGGGCAGCCGCATGTCCCAGGGCCTTGCCGTCCAAAATCAGGTAATTCCTGTACAAACTGCAATCCACAAACTCATCTTCCCACCCCAAACCACCGATTTGCAATTGTTTCTGCTTGCAACTAACGGTAAGGCAGCGTTTGATATACTTGGCCTCCATGGCTTGCAACAGCTTGCCCCGCGGGGTTTGATAAAGTGAAAATAGGAATGTTCTTTTCATCGAATACTGCCCGAAAGGGTAGGGTTTGTTGTGTTTTGCCGGTAAGCCATGGTAGCATCAAGTTTTTTGATTTTAAGAGTAAAGACAATGCCTCGCTCAATTTCGAAAAAATCGGCCCGACATCTGTCCTATCTGTTGCCTATTTTACTGGCTACCGGCTGTAGTCAAACCGGTCACAAAACCTCATTGACACCGACGTCTACCAGTAAGTTTTCGGTATTTACTCGTAGCCATCACGGCAAATTGCGTTTCGACGACAAGGACGACGAATCGAAAGAAAATGCCACTATCTGGGACCGCATGCTATCGCTGTATGCACTGCCCGAGGTCGAAAATTCGCGCATAGACAGGGAAGTAAACTTTTATCTGCGCAATCCGAATTATCTGGCCAGGGTACAACAACGTGCCGAACCTTACTTGTATTTCATATTGAACGAAATAGAAGCGAAAAACATTCCCGGCGAACTGGCATTATTGCCCGTCATAGAAAGCGCGTTTCGCCCGGATGCGGAATCGCCGGCCAAGGCATCGGGTCTATGGCAGTTCATCCCGCCGACCGGAAAACTCTATGGCTTGGAGCAAAACAGCTGGTACGACGGACGGCGGGACATCGTGGAATCCACCCAGGCCGCGACTACCTTTTTAAAACAGCTCAGCGAAGAATTCGACCATGACTGGCTGTTGGCGCTGGCTTCTTACAACGCCGGCAAAGGCAATATTCGCCATGCCATGGAGAGAAACCTTAGCCGCGGCCAACCCGCCGACTTTTGGTCTTTGGATCTTAACCACGAAACTGCCACCTATGTTCCGCGCTTATTGGCGGTAGCAAAAATTTTTGCAAATCCCGAAAAATACAACTTGAGTTTGCAGCAAATCGCCAACGCACCTTATTTCGAGCTGGTAGACGTCAAATCGCAAATCGATCTGGCTAAAGCTGCGGAAATGGCGCAAACCTCGCTCGAAGACTTCTTGAAACTGAACCCGGCCTTCAACCGCTGGAGCACCGCCCCCGACGGCCCTCATCACTTGTTGGTACCGGTGGAAAAAGCCGATGCTTTCAAAGAAAAACTGGCCGGCTTGTCCAGTGACGCGCGCATCAAATGGGAATATCACACGGTCGGAAAAAAAGAATCGCTCAAATCGATTGCCAAACACCACCACGCCAGTTTGCAGCAAATCAAGGAGGTCAACCATTTAGACGACAACGCCGTCGAACAAGGCAAAACCTTGTTGATTCCGGTTTCCTTCAAATCCATCAAAGGCCGCGAAGATACCGAAGTCGCCTCTACAGATACCGGCCAAGAAGCGCAGCAGGCCACCGCCGCCAAAGAACGTCCCAATAAACAACTGTATACGGTTAAAAAGGGCGACACCTTATGGGCGGTATCGCAAAAATTCAACGTAGACCAACAAGACGTAGTCAACTGGAACAAGCTTTCGGCTAAAAAGCCGCTGAAAGCCGGACAAAAATTGAAAATCCTGAAAACCGGCGACGTGATAGCCGTAGCCTCCACCGGACCGACGTTCAAACACATCAGCTACACGGTCAAGCCGGGCGACAGCTTGGCGCAGATATCCAAAAAATTTAAGGTCAACGTCACCGACCTGCGCAAATGGAACAACGTGCCGAAAAACCGTTCCGAACTCAAACCCGGTTCCAAATTAAAGATTACCGTGGAAGTCGCCAACTCTTCTTCATGACGCATTAGCCGTCTAAGCAAATGCCGATGTGGATTCCGCATTTTCTTAATCGGTTGTTTAAAAGCCAAACATGAATCCAGCGGGGAGCGCATGCTCCCCATCGTGGCGCGTTCCCCGCACATTCCACTACCGCCAAAAAACCTTTAACCCGGCATCCGTTGCCGCCCCGGTAGGCTACGCGACTTTATATCCGCATCGATTTTTTCTGTAAGCGATACCGTTCTCAACGGTAGCACTATGCCCTGCATTACAATATCGGCATGCACATCCCCGACATCGTAACCCGCTTATTTCCGGACTTATCCGCCCCCGACCTCGCACAAATCAAGCGCGCCTTGGCCTTGACCGGCCAAACCGAAGCAAGTGCAGCCGATGTTAACTTGCGCCCGCGCGGCATCGACGTTGCCGCGATTTTATCGGCCGTCCACATCGACTTGCCGACTATTTTGGCGGCGCTGCTGAGCGATTCGCAGCTGGAAAACAAGTTGAGCGAAGCCGACATCGAGACGGAATTCGATCAAACCGTGGCGCAACTCGTTAAAGACGTGCGTTGGTTAAACACCGTCAGCATTTATAAATTGGACATGGCCGAGCAGCCCGACCAAGCGGAAATTTTGCGCCGCATGCTGTTGGCCATGACGCACGACGTGCGGGCGGTGTTGATCAAATTGGCCTATCGCATCCAGCGCCTGCGCGGACTGGCCAGAGAAAGCGAACAGGTACGCCGCTTCATCGCCACCGAAACTTTGGACATTTACGCGCCGTTAGCCAACCGCTTGGGCATCAGCCAATTCAAATGGGAACTCGAAGATCTGGCTTTTCGCTATTTAAAACCGGAGCAATACAAAGAAATCGCTGCGGCGTTGGCGGAAAAGCGCGGGCAACGGGAGTCTTGCATTCAAGCATTTTTAAGCGAACTGGAGTCATCGCTACGCCAGCATCAGATCGAGGCCAAGGTCTACGGCCGACCTAAGCACATTTACAGCATTTGGCGCAAAATGCTGCGCAAACGTCTGCCGATACAAGAACTTTACGATTTGCTGGCCGTGAGAGTCATAGTGGGCAGTTTGGCCGATTGCTACGCCGCATTGGGCGTGGCACACAGCCAATGGCAAACCATACCCAAAGAATTCGACGATTACATCGCCAATCCCAAGGAAAACGGCTATCAATCCTTGCACACCGTCGTGCTGGACAAACAAGGCAACCGCATTGAAATTCAAATTCGCACCAAAGCCATGCACGAATTTGCCGAACTCGGGGTGGCCGCGCATTGGCGCTACAAGGAAGGCGGCAAGCACAACCTAGCCTCCGAACGCAATATCGCCTCGTTGCGCATGCTGCTGGAAGAACGCAATAACGACCATTTACTGGCCAATTTCCGCACCGAATTGTTTTCCGACCGCGTCTTCGTGCTGACCCCCTCCGGCCAGTTGATAGACTTGGTGAAAGGCGCCACACCTCTGGATTTCGCTTATGCCATCCATACCGAGGTCGGTCATAGTTGCCGCGGCGCAAAAGTCAACGGCCACATCAAGCCGTTGACTTACCCCTTACAGTCGGGCGAGCAAGTGGAAATCATCGCGGTAAAGAACGGCCATCCCAATCGCAACTGGCTGGATAGCAACCTTGGCTATCTGAAAACCCCGCGCGCAATCAGCAAAGTCAAAGCCTGGTTCAAACAACAGGAATTCAGCGAAAACATAGCCGCCGGAAAATCCCTGTTGGATAAAGAATGCAAGCGGTTAGGCATCAAGCAACCGGATTTGCCCGATTTGCTCAAGCATTTCAAAATGGCGGACGCCGAACATTTTTATCAAGCCTTGGGCCGGGGCGACATTAACACTCGGCAATTAGCCGGCGCGCTGAAAATTCCGGAGTTGGCCCCGCTGTCTTTTAAATTGGCGCAACCCCGCCGCAACGACCGATCGACGGTAACCGTCGCGGATCTGGACAACGTCGTCACCAGCTTGGCACACTGTTGTACCCCGGTTAACGGCGACCCCATCGTCGCCTACGTTTCGCATCGGCGCGGCATCACCATCCACCGCCGGGATTGCGAAAACATTCGCCTGCTGAACGCCGAACAGCGCAAGCATTTACTGGAAGCGGAATGGAGCGGCAACCACAAAGCGCACCACACCGTAACCATCATCATTGAGGCTTTGGAAGCCGATCATCTGCTGGGCGACGTATCGCAGTTGTTGAGACAAGCCAAGATACATGTCAGCGAGGCCACGCTGAAAACCCGCTCAGACTTATCCGCAACCTTACAGATGCAAATTCGGGTGGAAAGTACCGGGCAATTGAGCCAAATCCTCGGACAAATCGGCCAGTTAAGCAACGTGATAGAAGCGAGACGCAAAATTTAACGACCTGTTAACCAAACAATGCGCGCGCGTAACCACTACCGAATGCTCCCTCCCACTGCCATTACCCAGCGATCATCATGCAAACCATTGAATTAGCTTACGAACAATTCGGCGACGCGGCGGGCGATCCGTTGATCATCTTACACGGCTTTTTAGCGTCGTCGCGCAATTGGCGCTCCGTTGCCAAGCGCCTCGCCGCACAGCGCCGCGTCTACGTGCTCGACATGCGCAACCATGGCGCCTCGCCGCACCATGCGGCCATGGACTACCCCAGCATGGCGATGGACGTTGCCGCATTCATAGAGAATCGCAACCTTAACCGCGCCCATGTTTTGGGGCACAGCATGGGCGGAAAAATCGCGATGTGGCTGGCCTTACACCGGCCGAATCTAGTGCGCCGCTTGATCGTCGCCGACATCTCGCCGGTCAGCTATCAGCATAGTTTCGACCCCGTGATCCAGGCACTACGCCAATTGCCGCTGCATAGCCTGGGCAACCGTAAAGACGCGGAACGGCATTTGGAAAGTGCAATCCCCGAACTCGGTTTTCGCCAGTTTTTGTTACAAAATTTGCTGTTCGAAAACGAACGCTATTTCTGGCGCATCAACTTGGACATCATTGCCGCAACCGGACACAATATCGTTGCCTTTCCGGAACCCGAAGCGGCTGCGTATTCCGCCCCCGCCTTGTTTATTGCCGGAGAACGCTCCGCCTATGTCCGCCCCGATGCGATCCTTCGGCATTTTCCGTTAGCCCGGATTGAAACCATCGCCAACACGGGGCACTGGTTGTACGTGGAGGAACCGGCAATTTTTACCGATTTAGTGGACGCTTGGTTAGCCGACTCGTAAGCGTCACTGCATAGTCAAGCCACCCGCACGCACCATTTTGACACAGCCATTTTCCCCATCCGTCCTTGCCGAAAAAACTATCCAAAAGAGTGCAAACTAGCGATCAAGCCGCACCATAATGGCATTAATAGCTTTATTGCCCCCGGGAAAATAAGGCCTTCCCATCTGGCCCATATGTTGCTTTCATTCGAGATTGACATGTCATCCGGAGATTGCATAGATGGGATTGATCAGACGTTTTTTGGACTCCCTCCCTTACCGGCAGAAATTTCTGTTGCTATTCGCACTGTGTTGCTTATCGCCGGCGCTGACAGCCGCCCGCTTGCTGAATTCTCCGATGACGGTAGCCACTGCCGAAGGCTTGACGCTACTGGTAAGCAACATCCCCTGGATGCTGGCGTTGGCGGGTTTATTTTCCGGGTTAAAGCGGGATAACGACGCCTTGACTGCCGCGATAAAGGGATTGGCGCAAAATCGCTTCGATACCCGGCTGACCTGTCAGGGGCAGGATGAGACCAGCCAAACCTTTTCGGCATTTAACGACATGGCGTTGGAACTGGGGCGACAAGTGGAAGCCATGCGCGCTTCCATGCAAGAAGTAACCTACGCGGCCGAGCAGTTGGACCATAGCGCCGGCGCCGTCGCCCGGAAACTTGAACACCAGCGACAGAGTACCGAAACCATGGCGGCGGCGATAGAACAGATGTCCGCCAGCATTCAACACGTCGCCGACCAATGCCGCGACGCCGAACAAATTTCCTCCACGACACACCAACTATCCTCGGAAGGCCATCAAGCCGTAGACAGTTTTATTGGACAAATGCGCAAACTGTTTCAAGAGATTCAGGATATGGCGACACTGATGCAAACCCTGGAAGTCTTGTCTCAACAGGTCTCCAACATCTCGGAAGTGATCAAAAATATTTCGGATCAAACTAATTTGCTGGCATTGAATGCGGCCATCGAGGCCGCCCGCGCCGGCGAATACGGCCGCGGCTTCGCCGTAGTAGCCGACGAAGTCCGCTCCTTGGCCTATCGGGTAAGACAATCGGCAGAAGAAATCACCGGCACGACCGAAACCGTCCGGCAAAAAATCCATCTGGCAGCCCAGTCCATCACCAACACGCAAACGCATACCGAACAGGGAATTGCCCGCGCCTTAGACGTGGAACAATCGTTAAGCAACATTTGCGAATACGCGGACCAAACCCTGATGAGCGTATCGGCGATTGCGGCCAGTACCGATCAGCAATCGCAAGCCAGCCGGGAAATCGGCCGGAACATAGAAACCATCGCCGCCGGGGTCGAACAAAACAGCATAGCCGCTCAAGAATCGGCCTCGGTTGCCAATCACCTCACCCGATTGGCTCAGGTGGCAATGCATTAACCCGCACACTTACTCCGATGATCAGTTATTTCGCCGCTTTTCTCGCATTCTCGATGCTCGCCGCCGCGTCTATGCTCTACAAAAACCATTGCGGACGCCTGGCTAATTTACGCAGCCAACAACGCAGCATCGAACTGACCGCCCGCTTGAAACAACTGTTAACCCAAGCCCAACAACATCGCGGTATGGTTAGCGGTTACCTGAACGGCGACCAAAGCTTCAAATACAAAATTCCGGCACTGCAGGCCGAAATAGCCCGTAACAGCGACACGCTCGCCGAACTGCTTGCGGAGTTTAGCGAGCACGCTTCGGCATTCGGCCGCATACGGCAAAGCTGGCAGGACTTACAGAACAACGCGTGCAGCTCCGGAAAGGAATACAGTTTCGAGCGCCACTGCATCGTGATTGCCGACATCTTGAAGCTGCTACAAGATATAGCTGAACAGGCACACCTGCACCGGGACAGCAGCTGCCCTTACAGCTTTACCGAAACTATTTGGCACCTTTTGCCCGACGTCGCGGAAGCCATCGGCCAAGCGCGCGCCATCGGTGTCGGCATTGCCGCAACCGGACGCAGCAAAACCACGGAACGGATCAAGCTCGGCTTTTTGGTCAAACGCATCCGGCAAGCCTTGAAACGAGCCGAAACCGGTATTTTCGCCAGCAAAACCTACTTAAGCGCGGACGGCGAATTTCAGCCGGTGTCGGTAAAATTACACACCAACATTCAGCATTTGCTAGAGACCGTCGAGAAGCAGTTTATCGGCGACGCAATCAGCAACATCGATCCCGGCCACTATTTCGAAACCGCCACTTCGACCATCAGCGCCGTATTCAGCTTATACGACCGCGGCGAACAGCTGGCATTACGCGTTATTCACCAAGAACTGACACAGGCTCGCCGCCATCAATGGCTATCCTTATCCGCCGCTTGCTTGTCGTTGATCGGCGCCGTTGCGGCTCTGCTGGCGGATTAGTCGCATTACTCGCCCGCCATTACCCTGCGTCGCTTGACGGCAGCACGCGCCCTACAGTTTTCGTCATTGCTTTTTGATAAACCGCACGCTTCGGGTTAGCCTAGTCGCAATTGCAACCCCGAATCCGCAAACCATGCGCAAACAGCCGGTACTACTGATTACAGCTTTGATGCTGATTGCCGCGGCCGTCGCTTACAGCCGACGGCCTGCGCCGATAGAAGTCGAAGCCTACAACGTCGGTACAGGAGAAGTCCGCGCCACCGTCTCCAACACTCGGGTCGGGACCGTGAAAGCGTGTAGACGGGCCTATTTGGCGCCCGCTACCGGCGGACAAGTCGCCGCCTTGCACGTGCGCGAAAGCGACTCGGTACAACGCGGGCAATTATTGCTGGAAGTCTGGAACCAAGACCTCAAAGCGCAAGTAGCATTGCAAAAGGTCGAGATCAAAAGCAAACGCGCCAGCGCAGAACAAAGCTGCCAACTGGCCGGCGGCGCAAAACGCGAAGCGGCTCGCTTATCCCGCCTGCAACAACACAAACAAATCGTTTCGGTCGAACAAGTCGACAAGTCGGTAACGGGCAGCAAATCGCAACAAGCAGCTTGCCGAGCGGCCAATCTGGCGGTGGAAGTCGCCGAAGCCCAACTAGCCGTTGCCGAAGCGGCGGTGCGCCGCACCTTGGTATTGGCGCCTTTCGACGGACGAGTCGCCAAAGTCAACGCCGAATTGGGCGAATTCGTCACCCCATCGCCGCCCGGCATACCCACCTTGCCGCCCATCGATTTATTGGACCTCAGTTGTCTGACGGTTTCCGCACCGATAGACGAAGTCGATGCCGCGGCGATCAAAACCGGGATGAAGGCTTGCGTGTCGCTGGACGCCTTTGCCGATAAACGCTGCTCCGGCGAGGTTACCCGCATCGCGCCCTACGTGCTGGAAAAGGAAAAGCAGGCCCGCACGGTTGAAGTGGAAGTCACCTTGAAAGACCCGCAAGATTTAACCGAATTGCTGCCCGGATACAGCGCCGACATCGAAGTTCTGATCGCGCAAAAAGACAGCGCACTCCGCTTGCCGACCGAAGCGGTATTGGAAAACAACCGGGTATTGTTGATAGAGGCCGACAACACGCTACGCGAGCGCCGCTTTCAGCCGGGCTTGTCCAATTGGAGTTACGTCGAAATCGTTTCCGGCTTGAACGCCGGCGAGCGAGTGGTGTTGTCGATCGGGAAAGACGGCGTGGCGGCAGGCGCCAAGGTTAGCGTTAAACCGTGATCGAGTTGTGCGATATTCATCGGCATTTTCAAGTCGGCGAACAAACGGTGCGCGCATTGAACGGCATCGATTTGCAGGTGGCGGCCGGCGAATACCTTTCGGTGATGGGACCGTCGGGGTCCGGCAAATCGACGCTGTTGAACATTATCGCCCTGCTGGATCAACCTTCATCCGGCAGTTATCGCTTGAACGGCAACGACGTCACCCGTCAAAGCGACGACGAACTCGCCCGCATCCGCCGCCACAACATCGGCTTCGTCTTTCAGTTTTTCCATTTGATCCCGCGCCTCACCGCGGCGGAAAACATCGAAATGCCGTTGCTATTAGCCGGGATTTCGAGAAACGAACGGCAACGTAAGGTCGACCAAGCCTTAGCTGCCGTGAACTTGTCCGACCGGGCCGATCATAAACCGAATCAACTATCCGGCGGACAACTGCAACGCATCGCCATTGCCCGAGCGATGATCATGCGGCCGCCGATTTTGTTGGCCGACGAGCCCACCGGCAATCTGGACAGCCAATCGGGCCTAGAGATTGTCGGGCTGTTGGAAACGTTGAACGAGCAAGGAGTAACTTTGTTCGTCATTACCCACGATCCTGAGCTGGGCAAACGGGCCAAGCGGCAAATCCGCATCGTCGACGGCCGCATCGCCGCGTCCGGTTAACCGGCTCGCAACGCCTTTCCGCTCCGACCGCAGCACGCGCCGACAATAGCACCAAAATAGTGCAAACACCTCGCAACTCAGTGCAATGCCTGCTGTACCGGCAAACTACGGCCGAATAAAAACTACGAATTGTCTCATTTTTTTGCGATTGGCATGCTGCGTGCTGCTATCTTTGCGATGCAACGTCGCATCGCATTTCCCTTCAACAATGGCGTTGAGTGTCGCTTAACCGTTAAGCGCTCGGTTTTTGCTCGTCTATTGTTTTTGCCTCGAACTTCGCGAGGCCGCCTAGGTATTCGAGCTAAACGCTCGTTAACAGGGAAATCCTTGCCCATATCCGGGTTTTTCCAAGGAATTAGCGCGTTTTCCCCGTGAACGTCTTAATTCATTGCACTCCCCACTTAATACTTAAGGTGAATTATGTCTTATTTAGTCCCTGCCGAATTCGTCACTAAAATGGTCGATGCCGGCGAATCGAAAATTTATATGTCCACCCGAGATACGGTGATCCGTGCCTACATGGCCGGTGCCATCCTGGCCTTAGCCGCAGTGTTTGCCGTCAGCATTACCGTGCAAACCGGCTCGCCCATTTTTGGCGCTATCATGTTCCCGGTCGGCTTCTCCATGCTGTACCTTCTGGGTTTCGATTTGTTGACCGGGGTTTTCGTGCTGACCCCACTGGCATGGCTGGATAAACGGCCGGGCGTTACCATAGGCGGCATATTGCGCAACTGGGGCCTGGTTTTCGTCGGCAATTTTCTCGGCGCATTGACGGTTGCGGTGATGATGTCCATTGTTTTTACCTACGGGTTCTCGGTAGAACCGGACGCGGTCGGCAAAAAACTGGCCGGAATAGGCGAAGCCAGAACCCTAGGCTACGCCAAATACGGTTTGGCCGGCTGGATGACGATATTCATCCGTGGCATGCTGTGTAACTGGATGGTGTCCACCGGGGTAGTCGGCGCGATGATTTCCACCTCGGTCAGTGGCAAAGTCATCGCGATGTGGATGCCTATCATGCTGTTCTTCGGCATGACTTTCGAACATTCGGTCGTCAATATGTTCTTATTCCCGTCAGGTCTGATCATGGGCGGTAATTTTTCCATCATGGACTATTTTGTTTGGAACGAAATCCCTACCGTGCTGGGCAATTTAGTCGGCGGCTTGGCGTTTACCGGCTTAACCTTGTACACCACTCACCTGAGAACCGCGCCCAAACGAGCACTCTAAGGATTTTGGCAAACATCACATCCCTGTTTTGATAGGCTTGGATTTTCCCGCTTGCCACAGCCCAGGGGAAAATCCGGGCTAAACCGTTAGCGTCTCTACCCGACCGGCTAAGATGCTGCTCCCTCTACAGCAGGAAGGGATTTGCGCTTCCCGCTGAATTGCTAGCTTTTTTTAAATATGCTGAATATTTACCTGCGTTTTTTTTATTTTCTGATAGCCTTGTCCCCCAACATGCTACCGGATCATAAAGAAGATGGCGCCAGTCACAGCAGATTCCAGCAATATCCCGTAGCAGACCCAAAACAGTAGCTAATACGTTAGGTCCCCCTTCAAAACTCATTTTGCGCGCGACTATTCGAATTGCAACGCAACCACTCTCGACATGAACCATTCATCCAACGACGCCTCTCTCCATCCGACGATGCCGTTCATCGCACCTATCCGTATCGGCTTCTACGGATTCGCCAATCAATCGGAAGCCAACCGCATGACAGCCTTTTTTGCGCGCGCTCATCATTGGAAACAACCCTGGCAAGTCGTTAACGAACTTAAAGACGCGCAGATCCTGATGATAGCAACCGCCGATGCCCGGGACCTGCAAGCTTGGCATGACTTCGAGCATCGCTTTTCCCGCGAACACCTTATCGCCTATTCCAGCCAACCCTTCAAAGAAGCGAAATGGTATCTGCACCGTCCGGCCAACGGCAAACTCCCTTCGCCACTTGAGTTTACGATTTTACTAAAAGAAATCGCGACCCATTTATCGAAGCAACCATGGCTTCAAACCTCTCACAGCAAACCGAAAGGGCCATCCTCTCAATTCAACTGGAAAGAAAAACTAAAACTACTCATCGTCGGCAGCGTCGGTTCCGGCAAAACAACAGCCATCCGGACACTTTGCGACGGCAACGTCATTTCCACTGAAGCCGCACCGAGCGACCATACTCAACTCAGAAAAAAATCGACTACGGTTGCCATGGATTACGGCTCTCTCGCCATCGACACACAAACGCAGCTGCACGTTTACGGCGCACCGGGACAACGCCGGTTCGATTTTATGAGCGAGATACTGCTAAACAACGCACTCGGTCTCATCATTTTGGTCAGCAACGAATCAAGCGATTCTTTGAACGAGCTGGATTACTACCTCAATAGCTTCAAGCCTTACTTGGCGAAGCATCACGCGGTAATCGGAGTCACACACAACGACATCCGCCCCAACCCATCGCTAAACGAATACACCCATTACCTCAAAAACCGGGGCGATGCGTGGCCGGTGTTCAAGATCGACGCACGCAAGCAGGAAGACCTCATGCAGCTTGTGCATGCCTTGCTGGCAACCACGATGAAATACGGTTAAGCACCCATCGCCAATCCCGGCCGCATTGGCGACGGCAACCTGTCCGCGGCCGCAAAAACTCAGGAGAATCTTTATGGCAAATACCGTCGAAACCCTCAAAAAATTGGACGGTTTTATCGCATCCGCACTAGTGGACTCTAGCAGCGGCATGATGCTCGAATCCTTCGTAGTCGGAAATTTTCCGGTCGAAATTGCTGCGGCCGCCAATACGGAAGTATTACAAGCAAAACTCAAAGCCATGAGCGCCATCGATTTAGGCGACGACACCATCGAAGACATTTTGATCAGCTTAGGAACCCAGTACCACTTATTACGGCCGTTGGCATCCAACCGCGAAATTTTCATTTATCTCGCCCTGGACCGCTCACGCGCCAATTTGGCAATGGCACGTCTCGAACTCAAAAAAGTTGAAGCCACGATCAAACGAATTTAATCCGCACGACAGAGTTTCAGCGCAAGGACTTTTGAGTCCTTGCGCTTTGACTTTCCACTCAGCCTGCCGGAATGTGGGGCTGCATACGCGCGATATTGCCAAGCAGCTTATGGAAACGGTAAAGGTGACGGCAAAATTAAAAGGCACCGCCGATTTCCCCGAAAACCTGTGCATCGTGCTTGATGATTTTCTCTACCTGAAATTGCCGAGCTCGCCTCACGGCGAATGCATTTCAGGACGTTATTTTTGGTGGAATCCTAAACAATGGCTAAGCAACTGCGCGTTTCCATAGGGCAACATTCCGACAAAGGCCGTAAGCCCGTCAATCAAGATTTCTACGGCTGTTACGCCCCCAAAGAGCCGCAACTCGGCAGCAAAGGCATAGCCGTTGCGTTAGCGGACGGCATCAGCAGTAGCGACGTCAGCCAAATAGCCAGTAAAGCCGCGGTGATCGGCTTTCTGGAGGACTATTACTGTACCTCGGAAGCCTGGTCGGTAAAAAAATCCGCGCAGCGGGTGCTGACCGCGACCAACTCCTGGCTGTATGCCCATACCCGGCAAAGCCAATATCGCTACGATACCGAGCGCGGCTACGTCTGCACCTTCAGCGCCTTGGTGCTGAAATCCGCTACCGCCCACCTGTTTCACGTCGGCGACACCCGCATTTACCGGCTGCAAAACGCTGGTTTGGAACAACTGACCCAGGACCACCGTTTACGGGTATCTCAGCAGCAAAGCTATTTAAGCCGGGCCTTGGGCATGGACTCGCACTTGGAAATCGATTACCAGGCCTTAGGAGTGGAAGCGGGCGATACGTTCATTTTAGCGACCGACGGCGTCTACGAATTCGCCTCCGAAAGTTTTATCGTCAACGCATTGAGGGAATACGCCAACGATCTGGACGCAGCCGCGATTGTAATCATCGCCGAAGCCATGCATCGGCAAAGCGACGATAACTTGACCATACAAATCGTCCGGGTCGAAGAATTACCCGACAAAGACGCCGCGGAGGCCTACCGGCAATTAACCGAACTACCGTTTCCGCCGCCGTTGCAAGCGAGGATGAACTTCGACGGCTATACCATCGTCCGCAGCTTGCACACCAGCAACCGCAGTCACGTTTTTTTAGCGATGGACGGCGAGCAACCGGTAGTCATCAAAACCCCGGCCACCGACTTGCGTCACGACGCCGCTTATTTAGAACGTTTTCAAATGGAAGACTGGATCGCCCGGCGCGTCAACAGTCCGCACGTGCTGAAACCTTGCCCGCAGACCCGCAAAGCCCATTATTTGTATTTGGTTAGCGAATTCATCGACGGTCAAACGCTGAAACAATGGATGATAGACAATCCCAAGCCCGATTTGGCGACCGTCAGGTCCATCATCGAACAAATCGGCAAAGGCTTGCAAGCCTTTCACCGTTTGGAAATGCTGCACCAGGATATTCGCCCGGAAAACATCATGATCGATAAAACCGGCAGCATAAAAATCATAGACTTCGGCTCCACCCGAGTCGCCGGTTTAATCGAAGCCCTGGCACCGGCTGCCCGCACGGAAATTTTGGGTACCGCGCAATACACCGCCCCGGAATATTTTCTCGGCGAGAGCGGCAGCAATCGTTCGGACATTTTTTCCTTAGGGGTACTGGCTTACCAAATGCTGTCGGGACGCTTGCCTTACGGCTTGGACATCGCCAAATGCACCTCCCGCGCCGCGCAATGTAAGCTGACCTACCGAACGGTATTGGACGATAAGCGGGAAATTCCGGCCTGGATAGACGAGGTGCTTAAAAAAGCGGTCCACATCAATCCCTACCGACGCTACGAGGAATTGTCGGAATTCTTATTCGATTTGCGGCAACCCAACAAAGCCATGCTGCAAAAAGTCAGGCCGCCGTTATTGGAACGCAGGCCCCTGCTGTTTTGGCAGAGTTTAAGCGCTCTTTTGGCCATCACCGTCCTGTTGTTACTGATAAAAATTGCAAATCATTGAGATAAAAGAGCGGCCAACCGCCGCCGGACGCGACTGGCGGCGGCGGCCTGCAATTATGCCGGTTAGCAATCAAAAGCTGCCGGAAGCGATGGCCTGATTAGCGGTACCGGTATCGTCGTCCTCGTCCAATTCGATGACCACCGCCCCGCCGGAATAATCCGGAATCGCCGCGCTATCGCAGGAACCGTCCTTTTCGTCGAACTCGCCTTTGCGCACCCGCAATTTCAACGCATATTCGTAAAAACGCCCGACGGTATCGTCCGCTTCCAACTCGCAAACGCTGTCGTCCGGAAAAATTGCCCTAACCACCGCAGTATCGAAATTTTCCGCGGTAATCGGCCCTGACTTGCCGACTTTGAGTTTAATGACGAAATCTTGTTTGTCGCCGGCTTTTTTAACCACGTGCTTTAAACTGCCTTTAACTGTCGCCGTGTCAATGAGCGAAGTAAACCGGCCTTTTACCACGCCTGATTTAGCGTTGCGCACATTACCGCTTGCCGCTTTCGGGTGGTCGTCGCCGGCTTCGTGTCCGCCGCCATGATCGTCCGCAGCCGATTCCGGCGCTTCCGGGGTAACGTCGTCCGCTCCTTTTCTGGCGTAGGCCGGATTGGCCAAAGCGACACAGGTGAGCAACAGTAGGCTTAAATTAAATTTTGTCGTTTGTTTCATAGTACGAACCTTTATCTTTTAGTGGATGGTCTCGCCGCCGGACATTTCGAGAAAATCCGCGGACGCCGTGCTTTTGTTGTTGCAACGTTCGTAAATGCCCGAGAATCGCTAAAGGTTCATCAAGCAACATTAAACTGCGATGAAGTTTCGGATTGAAAGACGGCGACAATAGCCGCGAATAGCCGTCACCGTGGAGCGCTCGCCGAAAACGGCAAGCGCTTGGTTCAGCGCTGTTCGGCGATAAACGTTTGCGAATCGAACAAGCGGTTCAGTTGCTCGGCGCTTAAGCGCATATTGGCGTGCAATACCCGCCCGATGTCCTGCGCTCGCCAATCGGGATGCAGTTGCAACAATAAAGCGGCCACTCCGGCCACGTGCGGAGCGGCAAACGAACTGCCGGTCATGAATTCGTAGGCCCGGTTGGGTAAGGTCGTCAAAATGTCTTTGCCCGGCGCCGTCAGTCCGGCGCTATGCTCGACGTCGCCGTAACCGACGGCCAACACCCCCGGTACGCTAGCCGGAAAACCACCGCCCTGATCTTGTTCCGGTAGCGCAGCGATGACGGAGATCCCCTGTTGCAACGCTTTTTCTATCAATAATTGCAATAGCGGGTCTTGCGGCCCGCTAAGGCTCAAATTGATGATGTGGCTATGCATACGGATGGCCTGATTCAAAGCCAAGGCCAAGGTAAAACTATTGCAGCGTGCGGCAAGTTTACCGGTTTGTTGCGGCCAGCAGGCCCTGAACGCCAGGATTTGCGCATCGGGCGCAATGCCGACTATTCCTACGCCGTTGCCCGGCTGCGCAGCCAATACTCCTGCGACGGCGGTACCGTGCATATCTGCGGCATGTTGTTCGTTACCCAGAGGCGCCAAATTTTCGGCATGAACGATTTGTCCCCGCAAATCCGGATGCTCCGCATCCACCCCGGTATCGATCAAAGCAATGCGTACTCCCCGGCCGGTGGTGACTTTATGCAAATGGGCAATGCCCAAGGCGTTAAAGCTGGTTTGCAAACCGAGGTACGGATCACTGTACGCCTTCGGCGCTTCGTCGCCCAGCACATCGAACTGCTGCATGCGCTGGACCGACTGTACCTCGCTATCTTGTTGCAACTCTTTTAACGCAAAGTCGATGTTGTCCGTTTCAGGCACTTCGTAGACTACGCAACTGACGCCCAATTCGGTCACCGGCCATTGCGCAAGCAACTGCAGCTTGTGCCGTTCCGCCAAGCGCCGGGCCAAGCGTTCGCTCCAATCCGAATTCCCGTAGCTAGCGTGCCACGCGTAGCTGTCCAAGGCATTAGCCGACAACGTACGATTAATGGTGCGGTCCACGAATGTCACCAGCAGCCGGCGCTCTGCGTGCGCCGGCACGTCGCTCAAGCGCACCACCTGATGGCCGGTGCATCCCGCCAGCACTAGGCTCAAAAGCAAGCAAAACCGGTATCGCCAAAGCGTCATGGTTGCACCGCAAACTCCGCAAATACCACGTCCGGACGTGCGCGCAACCATGTCAAAGCCTGGCCGGGGTCTTGACTCAGCTCTACAGTCAGCGCGCCGGCCGCGTTCGGCTCGCCCACGCGAACGGCCCCGAGATGCTGCAGCACGGCATCCACTTGCGAGTCGGGCAAGGATGGAGAGAAAACCACTTTCAGCTTTACTTGAGCGGACGACGCTTTAAGCGGGGAGGCCAAAGTCAGGTAAACATCCGCCGGCTGACGCGGCGGCAGCACAGGCAACAACGCCAAAAACAAGGAAGCCGCGACCGCTAGACCTGCGCCTATACGGTACAGGCGGGAGCGATTAAGCCACCGCACGGTAGACGCTTGCTTACCGGCACCTTGCCGATTCGCGTCCGCCGGCACCTGCAATTTGCCGCGCAACGCCGCGAAGGAATTGCGCGCGGCCAAGTCCAGTTCCGTCGGCTGTTGCACCAGTTTTGCCAGATTTTGCAAGCGACTGATTTCCTTTCGGCACAGCACGCACTCTTTAACGTGCCGCTCGACTTGCCGCCGTTCGGCGTCCGCCAAACTACGGTTGACGTACCAAGGCAACAACAACACAACCTGTTGGTGCCCCGACATAAAGGTATCCGAACTTCGACTCATATGCTTACTGCCCCTCCGAGTCGGCTAAAGCCTGTAATTTCTTGCGCGCGTGGTACATCCGGGTCTTAACGGTATTTTCCGGGCAATCCAAAATCTTGGCGATTTCCAGATAAGACAAGCCGTGATAGAACGTCAATTCGATCACCGCCCGCTGTTCGGCCGACAAAGACGCTAAAGCCCGATGCAACCAATCGCTGGTTTCGATACGGATAGCCAAGTTTTCCAGCGGATCTCCCGTGGTTTCGCTAAATTCCAGCCAATCCAGGTCGTGATGTTGTCTGGCCGATTTAGCCAAAGCTTTCAGCGACTTTCGGTAGGCGATACCCAACACCCACGTGGATATCTTGCTTTGGCCGTTGAAGCGCTGCGGCTGTTCCCAAACCAACAACAAGGTTTCCTGGATTAATTCCTCGATGAGGTCCGCTTGTCGGGTAACCCGTAGAATAAAGCGGAACAAACGCGGATAGTACAGGGTATAAAACCGCTCGAACGCCTGCGCGTCTCCTTGCACGATCCGTTGCAACAAGGCGTGTTCGTCGTGATCCGGTGACAACGGTAGCAACATATCCGGGCTTCGGTTATAGACTAATCGCAAGGGCACACACATTATCCTCTTCGCCAGTAAACGGCTATCACTGCTGAATGCCGGCAACAGGGCCCAAGGTTCAAACCGGAAGCGAATTATTTGCGGCTAAAATCCCAACGCGACCGCAAACAAAAATTTGTTTTCCTGCACGCGCGGATAAAAACCGTCGTAATGCGCGTCGGCGTGCTGTTCGTCCTGCAACGCAACGTCGACGTAACGTATATCGACCGCTAAATTCGCGGATAGATGCCAAGTCAAGCCGGCATTCCAGAAAAAATAATCCTTACCCAGCAAAGCCCCGGCTTGATGAAACCCTAAGCCGGCGGACACTTGTAAATCATCGCGGATATCATAGCGGGCGATCGTCTCGTAATTAAAGATTTCGACGCTGCGGTTATAGGCATTGGGAGCAAACGACGCTCTTGCACTGAACCAGTCTCGATAATGCAAGCCGGCTGTAAGCTCCGCGTAATCGGAGGTCAAACCGAAAACCTTGTTGTCGAACACATAACCTAAAACCGACAAATCCGCCCGCCATGCGTCTGTCACCGGAACAGTCCGACCCAATTGCGGCGTCAATTCCAATTCGGCTCTATCGGGATTAAGCTGATCGTCGAAGCGTGCTTGCGACAAGCCTAAGCCGGCATACCAGCCCGATTCCGCCGAATAATTCAGCCCTGCTTGCGCAACAGGGTTGCCCCGGCTTTTCGAATAACCGCGATAGAGGTAATCGCTCAATAATTTCACGTTGGCGTGCCATTCCGCCGCCGCTTCGCAAGCGAACAAGCCCACAGCCGGCGCCAGCAGGCAGAGCACTATGCCGGATGAACGCCTGCTTGTCATACGCCTGGTACGCAAACGCGCGCATCAAAAAAACTTGGATGGATGTTTACCGGACGCAAGCACATCAAATTCTCTACCCCAACCGCCTTTAGGCTGCTTTTAACTCGACAAGCAGTTTGACACATTCTCGACGCGGTTTGTACGAGACCGGCCCTAACGGTAAAGTAAATTACCGTACCAACACGGCGTTAACTTAGGCGGATACAAACACTTGTTCCTCCTGAAAAAATTCGATATTTATCGCCTAAATTCGTAGGGAGGCGCTTTAGCGCAGCCGAAAGTCAAACACCTTTGCAACACGATTTGTCAATAGTTTTCTATAGATTTTTCAGACTTGTTGTCTATTCTTACATGCGCTTTCGGCACAAACCCAAGCAAAGGGAAAAAGCATGCTGTAAATCTTCCCCTTTAGTTTGAATAGTTCATTAAGAATTCGGCAACGCGACGGACAATCTCACCTTCGTTCGAGATATGCGTCAGACTAAATAACGACTATGAAACCACCGGTTTTTTGCAAGCAGTTTCCTTTTAACCAACGCGGGTACCGCAATCTAATCGGCTATCTACCTTGCTTCGTTTTATCGCTTGGCATAGAACAGGCGGCTTTTGCAGACACCCCGGCGGCCATTGAGGACGTTTCCATTACCGACTTGATGCAAATGCAAGTGTCGTCGGTCAGCCGCAAAACCCAATCGCTGTCCAACACCGCCGCAGCCGCTTACATCATTAGCCAGGAAGACATTCGCCGCTCCGGCGCCACCAGTATCCCGGAAGCCTTACGCCTGGCTCCTGGCCTGGAAGTCGCCCAAATCGACGCGAACTCCTGGGCTATCACCGCCCGCGGATTCAACGGCCGCTACGCCAACAAACTCTTGGTATTGATGGACGGCCGCACCCTGTATACCCCGCTGTTTGCCGGGGTATTTTGGAATTTGCAGGACACGCTGATGGAAGATATAGAACGTATCGAGGTCATACGCGGGCCGGGCGCGGTGATGTGGGGCGCCAACGCGGTTAACGGCGTCATCAACATCATTACCAAAAAAGCCAAAGACACCCAAGGCGATTTGTTCGTTGCCGGCGGCGGCAACCAGGAACAAGGCTTCGCCGGCTTTCGTCACGGCGGCCAACTCGATAACGACGGCAGCTACCGGGTTTACGGCAAAGCCTTCGAACGCGCCGCCAACATCGGCGCCGACGGCCAGCGCGCGCACGATGACTGGCGCTCGGCACAAGGCGGATTCCGCTACGATCAAAGAATTTCCAACGACCATCGCTTTACCGTACAAGGCGACGTTTACCGAAAATCCGTGGGCCGCACCACTTACCCTTTGACCGTCGCCCCCCCTTTTAATGTGTTGAATTTCGGCGACGACAAAGCGGACGGCGCCAATCTGCTGGCGCGTTGGGAAGGAAACTTGGACGACGGCTCCGAGTTCATGCTGCAAAGTTATTACGACCGGGTCAGCTTCAATTCGCCGATTTTGTCCGATACCCAGGATATGTTCGACGTCGACTTTCAGCACCGTCTGCACCCTAACCCGGACCACGACCTGATGTGGGGCGCCAGTTACCGCTACATCCACAATGCGGCAACCAATACCAACGGCATAGCCTACACCGAAAGCGACTTCGGCTATCACAACGGCAGCGTGTTCCTGCAAGACGAAATCAATTTAATAGACAACGTATTAAAGCTAACCTTGGGCAGCAAGCTGGAGGAAAGCCATTTCGGCAATACCCAGGTGCAGCCCAATATCCGCATGCTGTGGACGCCGAACAGCTACCACAGCGTGTGGGCTTCGGCGTCCCGCGCGTCGCGCAACCCAACCCAGGGCGAATCGCAAGCCAATATCGCTTTGGGCACCGTACCCACCGGTGCTCCGCCGCCGTTCGATCAAGCACAGGTCCGCGCTTTTCCGACCGCAGACCTGAAAGCCGAAAAAGTGTTAGCTTTCGAAATCGGCTACCGCGCTCAATGGTATAAACATTTTTCCACCGATATAACGGCATTCAGCAATCATTACACCGATTTAATCATGTTCAGGCGCGGCGCCTTCGACCCGGCGACCTTCACCTTGCCGTTACATTGGTTCAATTCCGAGCAAGAGGTTACCACCCGCGGCATAGAAATTTCCGCCGATTGGGCGCCATTGGACTGGATGCGCTTGACCGGCTACTACACCCACCTGAAAATGGAACGTCAATACGACGTTAATAACCCGGACATTGCCGGCCTGAGCCCGCGGCACCGGGCCTCGTTACGCTGGCAAATAGACGTTGCCGATCACGCCAAACTGGACTTTACCCTGCGCCACGTCAGCAAGCTGAGCGCGGTCACGCAAAGCGTACCGGCCTATACCACGTTCGACGCCAGACTAGCCTTTCAGCCGGTTTCCGGCCTCGAGCTGTCGGTCACCGCCCAAAACCTGTTTTCTCCAACCCATCTGGAATACCGCGATTCGTCCTCTATTTCGCTACCCGCTACATCCCTGGAAGTACCGCGATCGATTTACGGCAAAATCAGCTGGGAATTTTAATCCTAAGAAAAAACCGCGAGGTATAACAATGCGTGAAATCTGGAAAAAACTGCCCTGGATAGTCGGCGGCATCGTGGCCATCATCGCTCTGATCAACCCTGCTTGGTTACCGTGGGCGCTACTGGCGGTTGCGGTCATCGTCTGTATGTTTCTTCCCAAGCGCGGCCTGATCGGTCCGGTCGAATTGCCGGCGGACGACGCCTTCCTGCCTCAAGAACAAGTGCAATGGTGGTACTGGACCGGTCATTTGCATACCGAAGACGGACGCCGGTTCGGATTCGAAATCGTGTTTTTCGCTTTCGACAGTTTTGTGATCATGCGCGATCAATTGGTGCAGGCAGCCATCACCGACGTTGCCGGCCAAACCTTCAGCTTCGAGGAATTTCTGGAATTCCACTTACCCGACCGCACCAAAAACGGTTTTAACCTGAGCTCCGGCATCGGCAACAAAGTCACCGCGGTCGGCGGCGGCGGCCACGACCGTTTGCACGCCGAAATCGGCGATTATGTGCTGGACTTGCAACTCGATACCGATTTGCCGGCCGCCATGCATTACGGCGGCGACGCGCATCCCTATCGTTTCGGCGGTTATACCTATTATTATTCGCGCCCCAGAATGGCGACCAAAGGCAGCTTGAGCATCAAAGGCCAAACCTTTTCAGTAACCGGAAACAGCTGGTTCGACCGGCAATACGGCGAACTTTATCAAGCCATCAATCAAGGCTGGCAATGGTTTGCGCTCGAATTGGACGACAACCGGCAAATCATGTTGTTCGATTTCCAAGGCAACGACGCATCGGTCGAAAAATCCGGCTCCATTACCGACGCCGAAGGCCGCACCGTCACGCTGGCCGCACACGAATTCGAAGTCACGGTGTTAGGCGAATGGACCAGCCCCAACACCGGCTGTACGTATCCGTCAGGCTGGGCGCTCGAAGTACGCGGGGAAAAATTTACGGTACAACCGTTGCTGAAAGATCAAGAGCTACACGCCAAGCACACCTTATGGATAGGCCCGGTCTATTGGGAAGGCGCATGCAGCGTAGACGGTGCGCAAACCGGCAGCGCCTATGTAGAGTTGAACGGATTTTGCCGTTGCGCGGCAAAACTCGGCGTTTAATCCATACCTCTTATAGACGGACGATTTGCGTCCGTCTATTTCTAGTGTTTTACCTACGCTGATAATTCCACTAATATCTGTCCCGATGATTTAATTGCAGTAACTTTCTAATTCAGCCGCTCGGACCCTTATCAGCAATTACCCGCTCATGGCGCAACAGAATAAGCATGAAGGATTAAGCTCGCTTCTGGTTCGCGCCGGCCATCTGTTGAAATCGGCAAACGCAAGCCTGCTAGGCCGGTTATATTGCTTGCGGTTCATGGCGCAAGTCGCCTTTTACGGCAGCCGGCTACTCGTCCTCCTAGCCGGCTGGCAAATCGCCGCCGCCAATGGATTTTCCGAAAACCAAATTAAAGCCGCTTATTTGTACAATTTCGCCAAATTCGTCGAATGGCCGGCCGAAGCCCTGCCTAGCGACGCCAACCTGAAACTATGCGTAGTCGGCGCCGACGCACTGGACGGCGCCTTGCACGATTTCGAAGGGCGCAAAGCCGGCGAACATGTCATGACCGTCGAAACCCACGGCTTTTCCGACCCATCGTTAACCGGTTGCCACATGGTATTCATCGGTAATTCGGAAGCCGGCCATTTCGTTTCGCTGCTCAAAGCCTTGGCAAATTCCCCGGTATTAACCTTGTCGGACATCAGCGACTTCGCCGAAAAAGGCGGCGGTATCGGCTTGCGTTTTCTGGACAACAAAGTCGTGTTCGAAGTTAACTTGGAATCGATCAACAACGCCGGACTTAGGCTGCCGGGTCAATTGCTGAATATTGCATCTTATGTTTATGGGAGATAGACCGATGCGTTTGTTACCGGACTTTCCCAACTGGTCGTTACAGACAAAACTGGTCTCCATCATCATGCTCAGCTGCACGACTTGCTTGTTGGTCAGCATGTCCGCAATCGTGGTCAGTTCCGCCGTCAGCCGCTACCAGAGTACCTTGACCGAAATCGCCGGGCTGGGAGACGTGTTGGCGCAAAACGGTCAAGCGGCCTTGGTATTCTCCGATAAAATCGAAGCGCAACGCTTACTGGAATCGCTCAAGGACCACCCCGAAATCGAAGCCGCGTGGATGCTATCCGAAAACGACAGCATTCTGGCGCATTGGAGCCGCAACCGGCACGACTACGGCTTACCGCCGGGCTACCATGTCGACTCGCGCGAACTACGCACCGATTTTTGGAGCCGCCGCGCCGATCTCATCACCCCTGTCGTCAAAAACACCGAACGCGTAGGCACCGTATTAGTCCAGGCCAACTTCACGGCATTGTGGAACGATCAAGCCACCGATTTAAGCAAGGGTTTAGCCGCCGCAAGCTCGTCGTTGTTACTGGTCTACCTACTGGTGGTTCGGCTGCAACGAGTCATCTCCAAGCCGATAGAAGAACTGGCCCAAACCGCAAGAACCATCGCCGAACAAAAAAATTACACTTTGCGAGTAAGCCGGCACGGTGACGACGAAATCGGTTCGCTGGTACAGGACTTCAATAGCATGCTGGAAGAAATTCAAACGCGCGACATGGATCTGACGACTCATCGCGACCGCTTGGAAGAAGAAGTGGCGCAACGCACCTCGGAGCTGCTGCAGGCCAAAGAACAAGCCGAGGCGGCCTCGCGAGCCAAGAGCATGTTCTTGGCTAATATGAGCCACGAAATTCGCACCCCGATGAATGCGCTGATCGGTTTATCCGACTTGGCCCTGAAAAACGATCCACCGGCAAAATTACGCGACTACCTGCAGAAAATTCATACCTCGTCGCTGGCTTTGCTGGCCATCACCAACGACATTCTGGATTACTCCAAAGTCGAAGCCGACCGCATGGAACTGGTATCCGAGCCTTTCGACCTGGAAGAAGTCTTGCAAAACGTGCTGAACCTATTCATCGTCCGCGCCGAAGAGAAAGGTCTGGAGATGGTATTCGACCTGGATCCGGACGCACCGCACCATCTAATCGGCGACGCCTTGCGCTTGGGACAGGTGCTGAACAACCTAGTCGGAAACGCGGTCAAGTTTACCGAAAACGGCGGAATCCACGTCAAAATCGGCCGCCGGGATTTCGATGCCCACCAAGTGACTCTGCATTTCTCGGTACGCGACTCCGGCATCGGCATGACCGCGCAACAAGTCATTCATTTATTCGAACCGTTCACCCAGGCCGACGGCTCCATCACCCGCCGTTTCGGGGGTACCGGTTTGGGGCTCACCATCAGTAAACGCCTGGTCGACATGATGGGCGGCCAATTGATCGTACAAAGCACGCCGGGGATCGGCAGCATTTTCGAATTTACCCTGACCTTAAAGTGCCAGGTGCGGCCGAACACCAAACAACTATCGTCCGACCTGCGCCCGCTGCGGGTACTGATAGTCGACGACCTGGAAATGTCCCGGCAAATGTTAAGGGATATATTACAATCCTGGGGCTTCGAAGCCGAAGAAGTCGCATCCGGTCCGGACGCTTTGCTCCGTTTGCGCAACGCCAAACACGACAGCCGCGATTTCGAGATGGTATTACTCGATTGGAAGATGCCCGGCATGGACGGCGTGGAGGTCAACCGTAAAATCAAAGACATGGTCGCACGCGGCGAAATTCAGCATGCGCCGGTGGTCATTATGGTAACCGCCGCCAATAGGGAAAATGTACTCAATGCGGCCAGAGACGCCATGCCGGACGATATTTTGCTGAAACCGGTTATGCCCTCTACCTTGCTGGATGCCATGACCCGTCTACAAGGCGGACACATTATCGCCGACGATACCGGTTATTCCGGTCCGAACTTAGCCGAATTAGCCGCACCTATCCGCGGGGCGCGGATTCTCTTGGTGGAAGACAACGAAATCAATCAAATGGTCACCTGTGAATATTTGCACGACGCCGGGCTTAGCGTTACCGTGGCCAACAATGGCTTGGAAGGAGTGGCAGCCGTCCGGCGCGGAAATTTCGACGCAGTGCTGATGGATTTGCAAATGCCCGAAATGAGCGGAATCGAAGCCACTACCGTCATTCGCCAAGACCCGCGCTTTAAAAACCTGCCGATTATCGCGATGACCGCCGCCGTGCAAGAGCCGGCCCGCAACGATTGTTTGGCGGCCGGCATGAACGCCCACGTCGGCAAACCGATCTTGCCGCACGTATTGTTATCCGAGTTAATACGCTGCATAAAACCGCATCACAAACCCGCCCCGCTAAGCTATAAACCCGTTTCCAAACCCGCCGAGGATTTGCCCGGTTTCGACCGCGCCTATATTTTGGAGACCCTGGGTAAAGACGAAGCCAAACTGCGTCGTTTTCTCAGCCATTTCGCGGACCGTTTTGCAGACTTCGCCCGGCGTTTACGAGAACAACGCACTTTAGGCCAAATCGATCAAGCACTCACCTCGCTGCATACGCTTAAAGGCGCTGCCGGGATGGTTGGCGCTATCCGGCTCAGTCAAGCCGCCGCCGCGCTGGAGCAAGCATTGGTCGCCGACGCCGGCGCCGACGATAGTGAATTTATCCGCTGTTTCGAGCAAGTAATGACCACCCTCCGGCAATATGCCGTCCCTGTTGTTGCCGATCAACCGCCCGCGCGGCAAACGGACTGGTCCGCCGCGCGGGCCTTGACCCGGGAGCTGCGCCAGTTACTGGAAGGCTGCGATTTCGTACCTAACGAATTGCTCGGCAAATTGCACCATGCCCTACCTGCGCCGCACGCCCATCAGCTGCTGCGGCAAATTGAGAGACACGTAAGCAATATCGACTACCCGCGTGCAACCGACACGCTAAACGAATTAGAATCCGTCATAGCGAGTCATAGCGCAGGAGACCCGTCATGAACCCCGAAGTACCTAAACCGTTAATTTTGATCGTCGACGATACCCCCACCAATATTCAGGTGCTCGCCGAAAATTTGATTCAGGATTACCGGATCAAGGTCGCCGCCACCGGTACCGCAGCCTTGGAAACCATTGCCAAACAAGGCGCTCCGGATTTGATATTGCTGGACGTGATGATGCCCGACATGGACGGCTACGAGGTGTGCCGCATCTTAAAAACCGACCCCAAAACCTGCGACATTCCGGTCATTTTTGTCACTGCGATGAGCGACGTGCACGACGAGGAGAAAGGTTTGAATCTCGGCGCTTTGGATTACATCGCCAAGCCGTTTTATTTACCGGTGGTCAAAGCGCGGATCCGCAACTACATCCGCTTAAAACAAATGACCGATTTATTGGAAAGCATGGCCTGGATAGACGGCTTGACCGGCATTCCGAACCGGCGCCGCTTCGATCAAGTCCTCGAACAGGAATGGCGGCGCGCGCAACGCAACCAAATTTCGCTGGCGCTGATCATGGTGGACGTGGATTACTTCAAGAGTTATAACGATTTCCACGGGCACGGCGCTGGCGATATGTGCCTAAAGCGGGTCGCTTCGCAGCTATCGATGCTGGTCAGCAGGCCCGGCGATTTAGTTGCCCGTTACGGCGGGGAAGAGTTCGTGATCTTACTTCCGGAAACAGACAGCGACGGCGCGTGGCTGATTGCCGAACAATTATGCCGGCGAATCGAGGCCCAACAAATCCCGCACGCCTCGTCCAAAGTCTCGCGCTGGATTACAATCAGCGCGGGCTATGCCTCATTAGTACCTCAATCCGAACAAGCGTCTTCATTGCTGCTGGACCATGCCGATTCCATGCTGTATCAAGCCAAATATACCGGGCGCAACCAGGCATTCGGCGGCAAACCCCTGGCGGCTCGCCAGTTAACTTAAACGCCACACGGTCGCCGTGGCGATCAAAAACACCGTCAAGCTGGGCATGACCGCTATCAACATGGGATTGACGTCGTAAATCAAGCCCATGTGTCCGACGATGCGGTCCAGAATATTGAAAGTCATGCCGATGAGTACGCCCAAGGTAATGCGCCCTCCGGCGCCTATGCCGCGGCCTATGCCGATCACCAAAGGCACCGAGACCATCAGCATCACGAAGGTTACCCAAGGATTAATCAAGCGGCTCCAAAACGCCAGTTCGTAACGCTGGGCTTTTTGCTGGTTGGCGTTCAAAAAATCGATATACATATAAAGATCGTATAACGACAAATTGTCCGAATTGACCACCGCCACTTTGAGCAAATCGGCATCTATGCCGGATTGCCACGGCATTTCGGCCTGAGATTTGGCATCGACGCGGTCCGGATTAAAAATCGAAACCGCCGCATTCTGCAAAGTCCAACGTTGCTCGCCTAAAAATATACCGTGCGCGGCGCGGGTTGCGCTAATCAAACGGTGCTGCTCGTCGATTTCGAATATGCGCACGTCGCCCAACGACCCGTCGTCCAGAATCTTACGCACGTTGATGAAACGGTTACCCTCGCGCAACCACATCCCGTATTGCGAGCGTAGCACCACGCCATTATTTTGAGCGGTGGTTTTCAACACTTGCGCCGTGCGCTCGCTGGCCGGCGCCACCAATTCGCCGATGGCTACCGCCAGCACTACCAATATCAGGCCGGCCAGCATAATGTTACGAATAATCCAAAAGGTAGAAAACCCGGCTGCCCGCATCGCCACAATTTCGCGATTGTTGGCCATGGCACCGACCACGAACAAACTGCCGAGTAGAGCCGCAGACGGAATCAATTCGAACGTCACCCTGGGAGAGGTCAGTACTAAATACCATAGGACTTGTTTCAAGCCATAGTTGCCGTTGCCCAAATCCTTCAATTCGTCGCTGAAGGTGAATAAATTAAACAAGGTAAGCAATAACAGCAAAGCCAGCAAAGCCCCTTTAGTGACTTCGCGGATGATGTAATACGATAGGACGTTCACAAGGTGGATATACGACTGTTAACGACAGATTCCGACTAGTTGCAGCCGGAATCTTTTAAATAAGAGTTGCCCACGATTAGCCTATTTAGGCAACTTGTCAACTTCGCTTGGTTTCTCGAAATCGGCACCCACGCTGATGATAAAACTGGTCACTTGTTCTATGCTCATCTCGGAACGAATGACTTTGGATTCGTGCACGATGACCGCGAAACCGGATGTGGGATTAGGCGAAGTCGGCACGAAAAGTATGTATCTGTCTTGAATCCTATTAGTGACGTAAGCCGGCACCCACACACCTTCTTTCGGATATTCTATATAAACCACTTCGCGCGGCTCTTGCAATTCGTGGCCGGCAATCATATGCACCAACTTCTTGGTTACTCGGTATATCGTGCTTAATAGCGGAATGCGCTCGACCAGCTTTTCGAACGCCGCAATAATCGAGAATCGGCCCAAGCTGACTCTGTGACCTATATAAGTGATAACGGCGAAGCTAGCGCCGAACAACAAAAAAGTAATAAAGTAATTATCGGAATATCCGTAAACGAACCGGAACAAATCGGTAAAACGGTCTTTGACGAACAAGACGATTTGCAATATCACCACGACCGGGATCAAGGCAACGATACCGATCAAGGCGTAATTCAAAAGCTTTTTCATACGGGTTTCCTTATTATTATTGTCAATGGCAAATACACGCCCCAGGCCGAGTTAGCTTGGGGCATCTAGCGGCAAAAATCAATCCTTTGCCAAGTCTTGCCGGTTAAAAAATCCGAACAAGCAACGAGTAACAACGGCTATTAGCGGAACCGCGATCAAGCCGACCGGCAGCAACAAGCCGGCGCTGGTTTGGCTGGCACTACTGTCCCAAATGCTCAGCGAGGTATTCAACGAGATATTCGACGGCAACAAAAACGGAAACATAGAAACCCCGAAGGTCAAAACCGCTACGCCAACCGTCAACACGCCCGTCAACATCGCGTAATAAGCCTTACCCCTCAGTGCAAGGGCGGCGGCGGCCGGCGCGGCGACTGCGACGAATACCGGCAACCCCCACAAAACCGGGATATGTTCGTAGTTGTCCAGCCACAGGCCTTCTGCGCGTTTGACGAATTTCGCCAACGGATTGGACGCTGCGTTGGGAAGCAGTTCGGAGGTAATATGATAGCCTTCCAAATGACTTAACCATAACCCGGTCAGCACGAACAGCACGACAAACACCAGCGCCAAACGCATGGAAAGCGCAGCCACCTCATGCCTTAGCTGACCCTCCGTATTTAACTGTACCCACAAACTGCCGTAGAAAGCGAGTAGCGCCGTAAACGTAGCCGCCACTAACAGCGCAAACGGATTACACAAGCCAATGGTATCCCCTAAAAACAGGATACGCATATCGCTTTCCAAATGAAACGGGATACCTTTCAGCAGATTGCCGGCAATGATTCCTAATGTGATCGCCGGCAGGTAACCGCAGGCCAACGCAATCCGGTTTTCATATTTCTCCCAAGCTGCTAATTCAAACAATCTTAGCGGCAACGCGGCAGTCCGCGCGCACAGCACCGTAAGCAAGGGAACCAGTAAAGTATAAAAACCGGCCAAGGACACTGCGTAGACGATGGGCCATACGGCAAATAAGGTCGCCAACAAAACCAATAGCCAAAGCAGGCCGAGCAAGCTGGTCGGTGCGATCGACTGCAACATTTGCCGGCTATGGCTTGGCTGCCGGCTCGCAAGCGGTAGAAGCAAAAACACGCCCAAGGCTAAACCTTCGCACAAGGTAAATACAACGACAACAACGCCCAAAATTAACCACCAGATCAAGCGTAACGACTCCAGATCCATCGTCATACCGACCTCTCCGTCGCCGCCTGCCGATTGGCTTGCTGCAAGCCATATCGTCCGGCCATTAACAGAATTACGCATAGCAGTACGAATCCGCCACTGCTCACCGCCAATTGGGAAACGCTTAACGAAGACACTGCCAACCGGATCGGCAACACCCCTGCAACAACCCATGGCTGCAAACCTCCTTGCGCAAAAAACCAGCCGGATATGCTGGCGAGCCAAGGCAAACTCCAGCCGTAGCAGCAACACGTGATCAGCCAAGCAGGCAAACCGGCCCCGGCAAAAGCCTTCCAAACCGCTGTTAACATTAAAACGGCGCTAAGCCATGCAACGGCGATCATCGAATAATAACTCCCGTAAAATAATAATCGATACGCCGGCAACGCGGATTGTGCTGCTGACTCTATCTGCCCCGCGCTAGCACCAACTATGGGCTTGTGCCAAGAGCTTAACAACCAGGCGTAACCCAAATCCTGTTGACGGCCGTTGAAGTCAGACAAGAGCTGCTTATCGTTATCGCTGTCGCGCAGTTGCTGCAACAAATTATAAGTTTCCATGCCGCTACGTATGCGCGCTTGAAAATCGGTCAAAAGCGTTGCGTCTGCAGCTTGCTGTAAAACGGAATATTTTGCCCGTTGCACCAAGTTAGCACCGGCGGGCGATGAACCGTTCTGCCACAGCAAAACCGCAACGGCAACGAGCCCGAACGGGGCTGCCAACTTAAACATATAACGGGCCGCAGAGTCCTGCGGATCTTGGCGTAACTGGCGGGCACTAACTGCCAAGATCACCGCTACGGCGGCCAGATAGCTCGCCGCCAAAACATGGATAAATGTATCCGCCGCTGCCGGGTTGAACAACATACCTAGGCCGTCCTGCAACACCATCCGGTAAGACTGATAATCGAAAGCCGCGGCTATCGGCTGCTGCAACCAAGCATTGGCAACCAGCACCCAATAAGCGGAGCTGTGTACCGCCAGCGCCAGCAGGCAAATCGCGGAGCAGCGCTGAAACTTAGACAACTTATGGTAGGCAAAACAATACGGCACGAACAAGGCAACGCCCGCAGCCAGGCCGGTAAAAGCCTCTATCGCCAACGGCAAGGCCACGATATCGCCTACATAATGGGAAAAATAGGAACCGTTCATTCCGAACTCGCATAACACCCACAAGCGGGTGGCGAGAGCCAGCAAGAAATTGATAGCGAAAATGTGCCGCCAAAACCTTAGCGTGCGTTGGTACGCAGACGCATCGCTAAAAACCGCCAAGGTTTCGGTGACAGCCAGCAACAGCGCCAACACCAGGGTGAACGGTATAAACAAGAAGTGCAATAGTGCCGTGACGGCAAACTGCCAACGCGACAATTCGATAACGGTGTCGGCAAGCATTTCAGCCTCTTCGCAAGAATTTCAAAAAGGCTGCAATTATAAAAAATGCCGCGCTATCGAGCGCGTTTTTATTTACGCGGTATTATTGAGGAAACGCGGAAGCTCAAGCGCAATAAACTCTTTGCGCCGGAAACAAACAGCGAAAGCGGCTACCTTTGCCTAACTGACTTTCAATTTCCAATTTGCCGTCGTGGCGCGCCATCACGTGTTTAACGATAGCCAAGCCCAAACCGGTACCGGTCACCTTGTGTTTGCGCTTAACATCTACCCGGTAAAACCGCTCGGTGATGCGCGGGATGTCGAGAGCGGGGATACCTTCGCCAAAGTCCTCCACCTCTAAACATAACATCCCGTCGCTCCTGGCGAACCAAGTAACCTTGACAGGGGAAATCGCCGGCGAATATTTCATCGCATTGACGATTAAATTGGAAAATGCGCTCTGCAGCTCCTGTATGTCTCCGGCCAAATCGGCATTGCTATCGACCTTCAATTCGATGCGGCGTTCGTCTTTCTCCAATAAATCGCTTTCCTTACAGATTTGCTCCAAAAGCTCGCGCATCTTGACGCATTCGGATTTTCTGGGTTTGGTTTCCAATTTCGTCAGCATTAGCAGATCGTCGATCAAATGCTGCATGCGTTCGGTTTGCGCGGACATTTGCGCCAACGAACGCGCCACGGGCGTCGGTATTTCGTCCACCTCCTGCAGCGTTTCCAAATAGCCTTTTAATACCGTGATGGGGGTACGCAGTTCGTGCGAAACGTTGGCAACGAAATCGGTACGCATGCGTTCCATGCTCTTAATTTGCGTGACGTCTTGCGCCAACATCAGCCGCAAGCCTTCGCCGTAGGGTACGATACTGATTTGCAACATGATGCTGTCGTTAATCGGCGAGGCGATACAGATCTTTTGTTGATAATCCTCCGACTTTAGAAACTGGATGAATTGCGGACTTCGGATTAAATTAGGAATCCTTTGGCCTTTGTCGGATTTCTTAAGACCTAACACTTCGCGCGCCGCCTTATTGGTCCACTCGATTTGGGCAAACTCGCCCAACACCACGGCCGCATCGGGCAGCGCATCGGTAGATGTCCGAAATTGGTCGATCACCCGCCCGAATTTCTTTTTACGCTTTTTCTCAGCTTTTTTGATTTTCCATAAATGGTAATAAATGTCCGACCAAATGCCTTTTCGATTTTTAAGGTCGCGGAAGTTCCCGCGTGCCAGCCACTGCTCCAATTCGTTTATCGATAAACATTGCTTGATCAGCATTAACCAGGTTGCCGTCAGCATCATCTGACTGGTGTGCCCGATAAACCAGCCCAATACCAAAAGCGGCAGCATCACTGCGATGGCTATCCCTATCTCTCGCTTCCAACGCCCCATTGGTTACCCCGCAATGGAAAAGCGGTAGCCGAATCCGCGTACTGTCTGGATCAAATCTTCCCGGCCGAATTCGGCCAGTAATTTCCGCAAGCGACGGATATGCACATCGACCGTACGCTCCTCTATGTAGACGCTACGCCCCCAAACTTGGTCGAGCAAATGGGTGCGGCTATAGACTTTATCGGGATTGGCCATAAAAAACTGCATAAGCCGAAACTCGGTCGGACTAACATCCACCGTCTTTCCGGCAATGGTCAAGCGATGTTGATCGGCATCCAGCGTTAAATCGCCTATCTTCAATTGCCCGGTTTCGGTCAGCTTACCGCTGCGCCGCATCACCGCTTTAATTCTGGCAATCAACTCCTTAGGTGAAAACGGCTTGGTGACGTAATCATCGGCACCGATTTCCAATCCGCGAATCTTGTCTTCTTCCTCTCCCCGCGCGGTAAGCAAAATAATCGGCAAGTCTTTGTAGCCGGGCTCCCGTTTCAGGCGACGAGCCAGCTCCACTCCGCTGATACCCGGCAACATCCAATCCAGTAGCAACAAATCGACTCTATGTTCCGCAAGCGCTTGCAGTGCCTGCTCCGCGCTACCGACCGCGGTAACCTGCAATTGGGCCTGTTCCAATACCATGAGCAACATTTCCCGAATGGCATCGTCGTCTTCCACAACCAGGGCATTCAAATTCGACATAATCATTTTACGGTTCAGCCTAATCGATCTGCAAATCTAACAACGCCATATTACCTTTTTATGACAAGCCATTTCGAATCCGGCATCGAAACAGAGCCCACTTAAAAAGGCAAACAACGCAAGGCGAACAATCGAACGGTATCTTACAGACCAAAGAAGGCAGCTAACGCCCCAGTCAATTGAGGCGGTAGTGGTGAGAGCATCGACTATCAATAATACACATCGACAGCAAAACCGGCACACACTTTTCCGGGCAGAAAAATAAATGAATACGCTTTGAAGGAAGTTAAGGAGCAGAACTTAAGAAATTGGTGCCACTAACATTTAAGGTGCGTTAGGTGCGCGCGTCCATGCGCAAAATCGTTTCCATTCAGTGTTGAGCAAACGTTGCCGATTACGGCTTGGCAACGGTAAGGTCGGCTTCGGTCTCCAGCTGATTCAAAACTGCTTCGAATTGCGCTCTGCCGAATGCCGCGGCCATGTTCTTTGCCAAACCTGCTTGCTGGGCCTTATCAGCCTCCGTCATCGCTCCTTCGATAACACGACTGATGGCGGCGACCGTTTTACTACCCCCTACGTTATCTATTACGACTACGCTAGCTTGATTGGCTTGCGGTTTTGCTGCACGAAACACGGCTTGCACAAGGCCAGGATCGATGTCTTTAGCCGTACGCGTCACACTGGATAATTTTTTGACTGTCAATCCCGCAGCCTGCGCAACTTCCGTAAACGATTTTCCCGATTGCAACTCCTTTTTCAAGCTATCGGCGAGCTCCGTGACGCGTAGGCCCGCGCGCTCGTTGAGCAGTGCTTCTATGACCTGATCTTTGACCGAATTCAGATCCTTGGTAGCTGCCGGATTGTGCGACAGCATACGCAATACCACAACCTGATCGCCTGCCAGTTCCAGCGGCTCACTATTGTTGCCTTTCAACACGTCTTCCGAAAATGTGGCCTGCCTAACCTTGTCATTGGCGGCAATCCCTTCGCCACGCACTCGCGTAAACAAAGGTGTGGTTTGAATTTCAACCCCTAACAATTGAGCGACTGCTTCCAGACTACCAGGGTTTTCATAACTCACTTCCGCAAGCTTTTCGGCCAATTCATTATAACGGCTTTCCGCTTGAGCTTTTTGGTAGGCTGGCAATAGTTCGGATTTAACCGTGGCAAACGGCTTTATTTCTCCCGCTACCAGTTCAGTTACCTTAATCAAGTGATATCCGAACGCCGATTTAACCGGATCGGAAACTTCGCCTTGCTTTAGGCGACTAGCCGCTTCTTCAAAGTCTTTTTCCATCACGCCGACGTTAAATAGCCCAAGGTCTCCACCGTTTTTAGCAGTCAACTTATCGTCGGATACTTCGGCAGCCAAGCTAGCAAAGTCTTTGCCGGCTAACTCTTGTTTAGCGCGCTGCGCGCGTTGCAGCGCTTCGCTCTGGTTTCCGTCTTTGCCGAACGCAAACAGAATGTGGCTAATTTTTCGGCGTTCCGGCGTGGTGTATTGCGCTTTTTGTTCCTCGTAGAACGCTTTTAACTCGTCGTCCGTTGCCTTGACGTCGGCAGCCAGTTTGGACAAGGCCAACTCGACGTATTGAATAGCAACTTGTTCTTCGGTTTGAAAGCGATCCAAATGCTGTTGATAGTAGGCATTAACGTCTTCCTCAGTCGGTTGCGTAGCGTCAACTTTCAACGGCAACGTCACATATTCGACGTCGCGTTGTTGATTTTGAATTTTAAAAAAGCTTTCGATTTCGGCCGGCGTCACAAAACCGCTATCGACTATGCCTCGCTGTACCTGCTCCATGATCAACGCTTTTTTAATGCGCCTGACGAATTCGTCGGAAGACATGCCTTGCGCGTTCAACAAAGTTTGATATTGGCTTTTATCGAATTTCCCGTCCTTTTGGAAATACTCCAAAGACTGAACGAAGTCCCGAGCAACATCGTCCGTCACCGTTAGCTTTTGCGACTCTGCGTATTGCAGCAGCACTTCGTCTCGAATCAATTTTTCTACAACCTGTTGCTTCAGCGTTTCTTCGTCGAACTTCATACCGGCTAAGTTCTGCTCGAACTGCCGATACGCTTGGTTGACGTCGCGTTGAAAAAACTCCTTATCGCCGACGGTGATCACCGGCGCCTCTTTTCCCCCGCCTAGGTAGTTTTGTATCCCCCACAATCCAAACAGTACACAAATGAATACCAGAATGATCGTCGCGAATACACCCTGCACTTTTTCTCGAATTTCTAATAGCATAGCTCTGTCCTTCAACAGCGTGAAACTTGGTTCCGAACCGCAAACAATGCGCAAAAAAAAACCCCGAGCCATTCGGCCCGAGGTTTCTGTTTTGGCGGAGCGGACGGGGCTCGAACCCGCGACCCCCGGCGTGACAGGCCGGTATTCTAACCAACTGAACTACCGCTCCTAAGTCTGGTGGGTGCTGAGGGGTTCGAACCCCCGACCCTCGCCTTGTAAGGGCGATGCTCTCCCAGCTGAGCTAAGCACCCGACTAAAGAAACGCTAGTTTACAGCATCTTTTAAAGATTTTCCAGCTTTAAATGAAGGAATTTTTGCAGCCTTGATGGTAATTTCTTCCCCGGTTTGCGGATTACGGCCTTTGCGCTCAGCCCTTTCTTTTACTTCGAACGTTCCGAAGCCTACCAAAGCCACCGAATCGCCTTTTTTCAGAGCCTCTTCAACCGATTTGATAAAACCGTCTAAAGCACGACCCGCATCGGCTTTAGTCAATTGTGATGCTGCCGCAATCGCGTCAATCAGTTCCGATTTATTCATTTATTTCCCCTTTGGATGTGTCGTTGTACTAATTATGCTCGAAAAAGCGAATCGATATACCAGTGACAGGTTCGCCCCCGCTTCCGTTCGTTACCCTAGCCTCCCCCACGGAAGGTAGGCCTTTATATCAACGGGAAACAAGCAATGTCAAGTTCAGAGATAGCCGCAATCCCCCGGCAGCCAAGGTCTTGCGGCTAATTTGCAAGATTAATGTGCGACCACAGTCTGCGCCTTGACATCGCCCTTGGCAGGCGCATCAGCTTTATCAGCCGAATCAACGACGATAGGGACCGGCAAGCGTTGCAAGGCAATTTCTAAAACTTCGTCTATCCAACGGACGCATTTGATCGTCAAATTGCTTTTAACGTTTTCCGGAATTTCGGATAAATCTTTCTCGTTTTCCGCAGGAATCACAACAGTTCGAATCCCCCCCCTATGCGCAGCCAAAAGCTTCTCTTTCAAACCGCCAATCGGCAAAACTTCGCCTCTGAGGGTGATTTCACCGGTCATTGCCACATCCGCACGCACCGGAATTTTGGTTAACGCCGAGATAATGGCGGTACACATGCCGATGCCTGCACTAGGTCCGTCTTTCGGTGTCGCCCCTTCCGGAACGTGAATGTGTATATCGTTTTTTTGGAACACTTCGTTATCGATACCCAACACGTTTGCCCGGCTTCTAACCACCGTGACCGCCGCATCGATGGACTCCTTCATCACGTCACCTAATTTGCCGGTCGCTTGCTGTTTACCTTTTCCGGGCATCACTGCCGTTTCGATGGTTAACAATTCCCCACCGACTTCGGTCCACGCCAAACCGGTTACTTGACCGATTTGGTCGTTGTCTTCGGCGACACCGTAGGTAAAGCGCCTAACGCCCAGGTATTTATCGAGGTTTTCCGAATTTATAACGATTCGACTTTCCGATGCTTGCAACAACAGATCTTTAACGACTTTGCGGCAGATTTTAGAGATTTCCCTTTCCAAACTACGAACACCCGCTTCCCGCGAGTAATAGCGGATAATATCCCTGATCGCCACCTCGGTAATTTCGATCTCAGATTCTTTCAAGCCATTGTTTTTGATTTGCTTCGGAATCAAGAACCTAGTCGCGATGTTGATTTTTTCGTCTTCGGTATAACCCGCCAAACGAATGATTTCCATCCTATCCATCAGCGGTGCGGGTATGTTCAAGGTATTCGCCGTCGCTACAAACATTACGTCGGACAAGTCGAAATCGACCTCGAGATAGTGATCGGAAAAAGTATGATTTTGCTCGGGATCCAGAACCTCCAGTAAGGCGGATGCCGGGTCGCCGCGAAAATCGGCTGCCATTTTGTCGATTTCGTCCAACAAAAACATCGGATTCCGGGTTTTTATCTTAGCAAGATTTTGCAGAATTTTTCCGGGCATGGAACCTATATATGTCCGCCTATGACCGCGAATCTCAGCCTCGTCGCGAACGCCGCCTAAGGCCATACGTACGTATTTGCGATTAGTCGCCCGGGCAATCGACTGACCTAATGACGTTTTTCCCACTCCCGGAGGCCCAACCAAGCACAATATAGGGCCTTTCAATTGCTTAACACGCTGGTGGACCGCCAAATACTCGAGAATACGCTCCTTAACCTTCTCCAGCCCGAAATGCTCGGATTCCAAAACCTGTTCCGCGGCTTTAAGGTCGTGACGCACTTTGGTTTTCTTTTTCCAAGGCACGTTCACCATCCAATCGATGTAATTACGCACTACCGTCGCTTCCGCCGACATCGGCGACATCATTTTTAGTTTGTTCAGCTCCGCGCTAGCTTTAGTTTTAGCTTCCGCAGACATCCCGGCATTCTCGATTTTTTTCTCCAACTCGTCGACTTCATTGCCGGCTTCGTCCATTTCGCCCAGCTCTTTTTGAATGGCTTTCATTTGCTCATTCAAATAGTATTCGCGCTGATTTTTCTCCATTTGCTTTTTGACCCGGCTGCGGATTTTCTTTTCCATTTCCAAAATATCCACTTCGCCTTCCATCAACGTCATTAGGCCTTCCAGACGTCGGGCTACATCCACCATTTCCAGCATGTTTTGCTTTTCTTCGACTTTCAACGCCATATGCGCAGCCATGGTATCGGCCAGACGCCCGGGGTCGTCGATACCGGACAGCGAATTCAACACCTCCGGGGGAATTTTGTTGTTCAATTTGACGTATTGATCGAACGAACTAATGGCCGTTCTTTGCAACACCTCCATCTCTTGCTCGTCTATGCTGATTTCGTCGTTCAATTCCAATACGTTGGCGGCGCAATAGCCTTCGAATTCGTGATATTGCAATACCGAACAACGTTGCGTACCTTCCACCAGCACTTTCACGGTACCGTCCGGCAATTTGAGGAGCTGCAATATGTTGGCCAGGGTGCCAACCTTGTAAAGGTCGTCGAATTTAGGTTCGTCAATCTCCGCTTGTTTTTGCGCAATCAGCAATACTTGTTTGTCTTGTTTCAACGCTGCATCCAATGCATCAATGGACATCCCTCGTCCAACAAACAAAGGAATCACCATGTGCGGGTATACCACTACGTCGCGTAGCGGTAGCACGGGTATTAGGTCATCTTGGGCGTTTTCGTGAGTCATGAGTTCATATCCTGTGGGCGAAAAGGGGTACCTGCAATCGTATATGAGGACGAACTGTTAGAAAACAAGAATATTTAGATTTTAGGCAAAAAAAAGGGGCTTGGTTTGCAAGCCCCTTCGACAAAAATTCGATTGTCCCGTTACGACTCGGCGGACGAAGCGCGCTTCATTTCCGGCTCATAAACCAAAATCGGCTCAGATTGACCCTGTATCACACTGTCGTCTATAACCACTTTGACGATGTTATCGCTGGATGGCAATTCGTACATAGTATCTAATAACACATTCTCGACAATAGTGCGCAGTCCTCTGGCACCGGTTTTTCGTTCCATCGATTTGCGAGCAATTGCGCTTAGCGCCTCATCGCGAAATTCCAGCTCCGCGCCTTCCATTTCGAACAAATGTTTGTATTGCTTGATCAAGGCGTTTTTAGGCTGGGTCAAAATCTGCACCAGCGCTTGTTCGTCCAACTCCTCCAAGGTAGCCACAACAGGCAAGCGGCCAACAAACTCAGGAATCAAACCGTACTTGATCAAATCTTCGGCCTGTACGTCAGCGAATACTTCACCGACATTTTGGGTATCGTCTTTCGCTTTTACCTCAGCCGAAAAACCGATTCCACCTTTTTCGGTACGGCTTTTGATCACGCGATCCAAACCGGCAAAAGCACCGCCAACGATAAACAAAATGTTTGCAGTATTGACTTGCAAAAATTCCTGCTGAGGATGTTTTCTACCGCCTTGTGGAGGCACCGAGGCAACCGTACCTTCGATTAGTTTCAACAACGCTTGCTGCACCCCTTCGCCGGAGACGTCTCGCGTGATCGACGGATTATCGGATTTACGGGAAATCTTGTCTATTTCGTCGATGTATACGATACCGGTTTCAGCCTTTTCTACATCGTAATCGCATTTTTGTAGAATTTTCTGAATGATATTTTCGACGTCTTCGCCCACATAACCCGCTTCGGTCAACGTAGTAGCGTCGGCAATGGTAAAAGGAACGTCCAACAACCGAGCCAAAGTTTCCGCTAGCAAGGTTTTGCCTGAACCTGTAGGACCTATCAGCAAGATGTTACTTTTTGCCAGTTCGACGTCGCTCTTCTTGCTATTGCTACGCAAGCGCTTGTAATGGTTATATACGGCAACCGCGAGTATCTTCTTGGCTTTTTCCTGACCAATCACATATTGATCAAGCTCCAATTTGATTTCTTTCGGTTTCGGCAAAGCACCATGTCCAACCGATTTATCATCTTCGGCCAATTCGTCGCGGATGATATCGTTACACAACTCCACGCATTCGTCACAGACATAAACAGCCGGTCCGGCAATTAATTTTCTGACTTCGTTTTGGCTTTTACCGCAGAACGAACAATAAAGGAGCTTATCCTCGTCCTTACCTTTTTTGTCTTTACTCATGAGCAGACCCCGAGGTATTTCATTGCTTCAATGGCTGAAGGATATACCAAAAATAAACGAGATTCCCAAGAAATTCGCCGCCATGCGGCGAATATTGAATTAACCGTTTCTACTGGATAGCACTTTGTCCACCAAACCGTATTCAACCGCTTGTTCGGAACTCAAAAAGTTATCCCTATCGGTATCTTGTTGAATTTTTTCCAACGGCTGCCCGGTATGATGGGCTAGGATTTTGTTCAATTTATCGCGAATCGATAATATCTCTTTGGCGTGAATGGCAATGTCCGAAGCCTGACCTTGAAACCCGCCCAGCGGCTGATGAATCATGACCCTTGAATGCGGCAGACAGTAACGCTTACCGGCTGCGCCGCCTGCCAACAACAACGCCCCCATGCTGGCCGCCTGACCGATGCACATGGTGCTCACGTCGGGCTTAATAAATTGCATGGTGTCGTAAATCGACATGCCGGCAGTGACCGAACCGCCCGGCGAATTGATATACAAATGTATATCTTTATCCGGATTTTCCGATTCCAAAAACAGTAATTGCGCCACTACCAAATTGGCCATGTAATCTTCCACTTGACCAACTAAAAAGATAACGCGCTCTTTTAACAGTCGCGAATAAATGTCAAACGACCGTTCGCCTCTGGCCGTTTGCTCCACCACGATAGGCACCAAGCCGCCGGCGGCTTGCGGTGCCATTTGTTTCAGACCTTCAAAATTAGACATGTTGGGGGGATTCCTATGCTTGTTGTCTGTCCATGACATCATCAAAGCCGACACTTAGATCGGTGACTCTAGCACGCTCGACGACCCAGTCCACAGCCTGATCCTCTAAAACCATCTGCTGAACATCGTTTAAACGGCTATTGTCCGCATAATACCAGTTAATAACATCTTCAGGTCTCTCATAACTTTTAGCCATCTCCTCAATGACGGCGCGTACCCTCTCGGCATCCACCTTGATTTGATTTACACGGATGATTTCACCCAATATCAATCCCAGCGCCACACGACGTTTTGCTTGTTCTTCAAACATTTGGGTAGGCAAATTCAAATCTTCCACTTTAACGCCCGCTTTCGCAGCTCTATCGGCGTACGGTTTTATTAAATTCTGAATTTCCTGATCGATAAGAGCGTTCGGCAAGGCAATTTGAACTTTTTCGTACAATGCATCCAAAACGGCGCTTTTTTGTTTGCTCTTCAGCCCTTCCGCCAACTCGCGTTCCATATTGGCTTGCACGTCGTTGCGAAAAGACCCCGCATCGCCTTCTTCTACTCCGTATGACTTGATAAATTCCGCGTCGATTTCCGGTAAAACAGATTCTTCTACCTTTGCCATTTCGATTTCAAATTCGGCTAATTTTCCAGCCAATTTCTCGCTGTTGTATTTTTCGGGAAAGGTAATGGAAAAAGTTTTACTTTGGCCGGCACTCAGGCCTTTTAATTCATCCTCGAACCCCGGAATCATTTGGTTGGCACCAATTTCGACGACGTAATTTTCGGCTTTACCGTTGGTAAAGTTTTCCCCTTCCGAAACGCCGGAAAAGTGAATCGTCACTTTGTCGCCATCCCGGGATTCGCGCTCGACCACATTCCAGGCTTTTCTTTGCTGACGCAGCCTTTCAATCATTTTGTCTATGTCCGCATCCGTCACCGTAGCTTGCGGGCGTTGAATTTCCAATCCTTCCGCCGCAGCCAAGCTGATCTCAGGATAGACTTCGAATTCCGCTACGTATCGAAAACCGCTTTCATCATCGCTCGAAGTGATATGCGGCTGCCCGGCCGGCACTAACGCTTCTTGTTGCAAAGCCTGATAATAAGTCGATTGAATTAAGTCACCGGCAACTTCCTGCTTTACCCGCTCGGCATACAGCTTTTTGACCATACTGGTCGGCACTTTACCCGGACGAAACCCGTCGACTCTAACTTCCTTGGCCAGTTTTCTATAGCGTGTTTCCAGCTTTTCCTGGAAAACGTCCTCCGACACGCTGACAGTCATTTTTCGGTTTAACTCTGATGTCTTCTCGACAGAAACTTGCATTGCATTACCTCAGTTAATACACAGTGGAATTTAGGGGGAGACCTATCAGCGGGATTCTAGCAAGTGGAAAACGCTGTGTGGTTGCGAATCAGGGAAGGAGTTGGTGCGAGCGGAGAGACTCGAACTCTCACGGGGTTGCCACTGGAACCTAAATCCAGCGCGTCTACCAATTTCGCCACGCTCGCAAAATCGAATAGCGGACAATTATAATAATTCAACCGCTTAAAAACAACTCACTTGAGTATTTCCCGGCTAGCATGTCCAGAATATTCGCCACATTTCTTATAGTATTCGGATTGTTTTGTCCGACTCGCGGCCATGCGGATACGGCCCGCGGGCACGCGGCACTTCCTGACGGATATGTTGTGGAAATCGACATCGCCGACACCCTGAGCCAACGGGCCGCCGGCCTGATGTTTCGTCCGGTTCTTCCGGAAAACCGGGGCATGTTGTTCGTCTATCCGGAACCTCAAGCTATCGGCGTATGGATGAAGAACACGCTAATTTCGTTGGACGTGGTCTTTCTGAATGCCGATGCGATCATCGTTGGTGTGTTACCCAACCGGCAACCCTGTGTCACGCATCCCTGTCCGATTTACTCGTCGCCTACTCCTGCGAACTACATGCTGGAATTACAAGCCGGTAGCGCGGAAAAGCACAAACTCAGCGTCGGCCAAGAAATCTTGTTGGATTATCAACACCCGATGCCGACCGACTAACCGACACTCACCTCACCTTGGGCCCGTCTACGTCGGCGGGATCACCTTCGTACGGTGTCGCATATTTGCAATCCTTTTGCGGACACACTTTTTCGGTGCCGCGCCGTTTCGTGGTTTTCAAGGTGAGGATAGGCCATTGACAGGCCGGACAACTTTCTTTGATGGGCGCGTCCCATAATGCGTAATCGCATTTCGGGTATTCGGAGCACGAATAAAATATCTTGCCGCTACGGGCCTTGCGTTTCAAAATCGAGCCCTTTCCGCATTGCGGGCATTCAACTTCGGTATCCTGCGGCTTCTCTAAGGGCTCGATATGTTTGCATTTAGGGTAAGCGCTACAGCCTATGAATTTTCCGTAACGTCCACTCTTAATGACTAAAGGTGAGGTACATTTAGGACATACCCTGCCTTCGACGACCTCATTCTCCGCACCGACACCGGGATTATCGTCACCTAAATTGCGCGTGTAAGAGCAGGCCGGATAATTAGTACAACCGATAAAACGCCCGTTGCGTCCTAACCTTATCGATAATGGGCTAGCACATTCCGGACATTTTTCATCGATATGTTCTTGCGTAACATCTTTGCGTTGCACGGTCTCGTCTTTTTCACCGATCAACTGATTAAAGGGCTGCCAAAATGCGTTCATCAACGGCACCCAATCCTTTTCGCCCCGCGCCACGGCGTCCAATTCGTCTTCTAAATCGGCAGTAAATCCGTAGTCGACATATTTAGTGAAATGTTCGGTCAAAAACTTGTTAACAATCCTACCGACATCGGTCGGGAAAAACCGTTTGTTTTCCAGAGTGACGTATTCTCTGTTTTGCAAAGTCGAGATAATCGTCGCATAGGTCGACGGCCGACCGATACCGTATTCTTCCAGGGCTTTTACCAAACTTGCTTCGCTAAAACGCGGTGGCGGTTCGGTGAAATGTTGCGCTGCGACAATATCCAGTAAATCGACCGGCCTGCCTTCCTCCATCGGCGGCAACAACCGGTCTTGATCGTCGGCCGCGTCTTTGCTGTCGTCCACCCCTTCCAGATACACGGTCATGAATCCCGGATGGGTCACAGTCGAACCGGTCGCTCTGAATACGTTCAATTCGCTGCCGCAATGCAAATCAACCGCAACCAGGTTTAACGTAGCGTGCAACATTTGGCAGGCCACCGTGCGCTTCCAAATCAAATCGTACAATTTGAATTGTTCGGCGGATAAGCGATCTTTTACTTGTTCAGGCAAACGCTGGACCGAAGTCGGCCGAATCGCTTCATGCGCTTCTTGCGCATTTTTGGATTTAGTTTTGAAGTGCCTAGGCTCTTTAGGCACGTTTTTCGACCCGTATTTTTCGGCAATCAGCGCACGAATATCGTTGATGGCTTCGTCGGCCAGATTGACCGAATCGGTCCGCATGTAGGAAATCAGGCCGACCGTCTCGCCTCCCAAGTCGATACCTTCATACAGTTGCTGAGCAACCATCATGGTGCGCTTGGTAGTAAAGCCCAGTTTACGGGCGGCTTCCTGCTGTAAGGTAGAGGTGATGAACGGCGGAGCGGGATGTTTGCTGCGTTGCTTTTTTTCTAATTTGGCAACGATCAGCTTTCCGTCGCCAGCCTCAAGCAGGGCTTGCTTCACGTCCAAAGCTTTGGCTTCGTCGGTGAAACTGAATTGACCGAGCTTTTCTCCGTTGAAATGAGTCAGCTTGGCCTTAAACGGCTGGCCTTGCGCAACAGCGTCCGCAGTATGCGACCAATATTCCCGAGTCTTGAACGCCTCGATTTCCATTTCCCGTTCTACGATAAGCCGTAGCGCAGGACTTTGCACCCGCCCGGCCGATAAGCCGCGGCGAATTTTTTTCCACAACAAGGGCGATAAATTAAACCCCACCAAATAATCCAAAGCCCGGCGCGCTTGTTGCGCATTCACCAAGGTGGTAGACAGCTCGGTTGGGTTTTCTATGGCTTCGGTCACCGCCTTCTTGGTAATCTCGTGAAACACGACGCGCTGTACGTGTTTATCCTTAAGCAGTTTTTTTTCTTTTAAATACTCGAACACATGCCAGGAAATGGCCTCGCCTTCGCGGTCTGGGTCAGTAGCGAGATACAAAGTATCGGCCGCTTTAAGTGCTTTGCCGATTTCTTGCAAATGGCGTTGATTTCTGTCGATGACCTGATATTTCATGGCAAAGCCATGCTCGGGATCGACAGCGCCTTCTTTCGGGATTAAATCTCTGACGTGACCGTAGGATGCCAATACCTGAAAATCTTTACCCAGGTATTTTTCTATCGTCTTACATTTGGCGGGAGATTCGACAACGACCAAGCTTTTAGTCATAGCACCTTTTAAATCAATGCAAAGAAGTTGGTATTAAATCGTAAACGATATCTTCCATACGGGAGAACGCCGCGCTATCGCCAGGCTGACTCAAAAGCACCATCAATACCAACCATTTGAGTTTGTCCAGGGTAATGCCTTCTTCTTTCAAGGCCATCGCCCTATCTATGGCAATTTCCCGATTAGCCGCGCTTAATATGCCCGTATGTTCCAAAAACAACAGAAAGCTACGGCATTCCAGATCGAATACGCTTTGTTCTTGTGCGCTAAAGATTCGAAAAGAAGACGGTGCTCTAGGCTCCAAACTTTCAATGTCAGCCAAGGACTCGAGCCAATCAAAAGCCTTGCTGACATCGGGTTGCTGAAACCCCGCATCCAATAGCTCGTTGGCAATCACGTCCGTATCGGGATAACTCTCGCTATCCCCGTCCAGATAGTTTTCGAATAAATAAATCAACACATCAAATATATCTTCTTTCATCGGAGCCTTTATTGAATACGGTAATAACTACCACCAGCCGCGGCAGCAATATAGCCCTGCATCTCCAAAACCAACAGCATTGAAGATACATTTTCCGCCGAGCTACCGCTTGCTCGAACCAGTTCATCCACTGTTATCGGGCTGTACGGAATCAAATTCAATAGATTTTGTTGCTCCAGGTCAAGCATAGTGTGATTTATTTGTGCGCCGCTAGACCTAGGCAATTGATTGTATTGCCCTAATTCCTCCAAGATGTCGTCCACAGACTCTACCAATTTAGCGCCTTGCCGAATCAGCGCGTTGCAGCCTTTTGCCAGGGGATTGTAAATGGAGCCGGGAATTGCGAAGACTTCCCGGTTCTGTTCCAGCGCTAGCCTGGCGGTGATCAAGGAGCCGCTTTGGGCGGCGGCTTCCACAACCAGCAAACCTTGACACATCCCGCTGATGATGCGATTGCGGCGCGGAAAATGTCCGGCTTTAGCAGAGCTGCCTAACGGAAACTCCGAAATCAAAGCCCCTGTCTCGGCTATCTCAACCGCCAGCTGCCTGTGTCTAGCCGGATACACGCGGTCCAAACCCGTGCCGACCACAGCTAACGTTTTTCCTCCGCTGTTTAACGCCGCAACATGACTCGCCGCATCTATACCCAATGCCATGCCGCTGGTAATCGCGTATCCGGCTGCGACTAAGGCTCCGGCAAACTCCTGCGCCATTTTTGCCCCAAGAACCGAGGGATTTCGGCTCCCCACCATGGCAATCTGTGGCCTATTCAGTAAGCGGGGATCTCCTTTAACGTATAAAACGAAGGGCGGATCGGCGATTTGTTTCAGCAAATCCGGATAATCCGGGTCGTCGAAAACCACCACATGGTTTTCCGTTTGCGCCAACCACAGCAAGTCCTGCTCGATTAAACTCCATTCCAGCACCTGCAGCGAATCGACCAATTTATCCGGACAACCGGCCTGCTTTAATTCGGCGGACGACGCGCTAAAAATTCGTTCCACAGAAAATTGAGCCAGTAAGCGTTGCGCGGTAAGCGGACCTAATCCCGGCGTACGGGAAAGCGCCAGCCAATAGCGTATCTGCGAGTTACCGAGCGCGGACAAATCTAATCCGAACTTAAATCCGTCGCGCTTACGGCGTTTTTACTTTGTCGTAAACATGGATGGCGGAAGCCGCTTTCATGACTAATGCATAACTGACTTTGTCGAACGGCCTAAAGATCATCAACAGCCCCGCTTGTTCGTCCGGCAACTGAACCGGTTCCGGCTCGTTAGTCCTGGTTCTGTCAATCACTATCTTGCCCCGTCGAAATATCTCCAGGGTATGACCGACAGTCAAACCATCCCGCAAGCCCTTGTCTACGACCACGATATCGTGCTGACCGATACGCGACACCCCGCCCAACACCTGAATGATGCTTCCCGCAACCGGACTTTCCGGGGACTTAGGAAAATAGTTCAAGGCCATTTCCCCATTTGCGCTCAACATGATCAAGTCGCCGCGCTGGACCTCCATTTCCGCTTTCATGATACGCAAAGTCGCCGGATCGCCAGGCCTCTCAATTACCGCGTCGGCAATGTATTGCGCTTCATACCCCAGGATTTCTTGGGTTTCCGGGCTTACGTAAGGCTTGCCGGGACGAAATACGGTATACGACAGGCCCTCGGGATGCTCAATCGCCCGCACGTAAAACCGGTCGCCTATACCGCCGACCAAATGTTCGTCCACAATCTCCAACACATACGGCGAGGAAGCAAGCTCTTCTGCGTTGACTACTCTAGGCGAACTCAGAAATTGAGAAATCGCTTCGTTCGGAATCATCGGGATCGCTTGCTGCAACTCCGATTCGCGCACATGAGGCACTAGTTCCGTATCGCTATAGTCTTGGCCGTTCGGTGAAAAACTGAGTGTGGCTTCCCCGTTGACGTACGCGAAATACAAGGTATCGCCCGGATAGATCCAATGCGGGTCTTTAATCTGCGGATTGTTGCGCCACAACTGCGGCCATTGCCAGGGATGCTGCAGGAATTTACCCGAGACGTCCCACAAGGTATCACCTTTCACGACAGTATATCGCTCGGGGTGATTGGGATTGATTTGCAGCGTGTCGGCGCTAAGCAGTGCGCTAAACAACATTGCGCCGAAAAAAAGGGAGGCCCGCCATCCCCAAGACAACCAAACAATCATCGATACCCTACCGTTAATGCTAGACAGACTAATGGCGAAGTGTAGATGAACTCAATCGGAAATCCAGCCATCAGCCCCGACCGGCTAATTTACACTCGTCTGCGGCTCGGCTCCGGGCAAATAACCGGCAAGCTCGGGCGCTAACTCTTTCAAAAAGCTTTGCAGTCTAAGATCGGCCTCTTTTAATTCTTGCCCGGGTTCCAGCCCGGTAACCAATCTGACCAAGGCGCCGTCGGTACGATGCATGGCAATCGCATCGTAAAACAAATACCATTTGACAAGATATTCGTTGGTAACCATACGCCCGCGTTGCGGAAACCAGTAATAAACCAATTGTTTATAATCGCCTTTCTCGATAACGGCTCTATTGACCCGCAACGGTTGGCCTTGGAACATAATGTCGGAAAACTCCTTTTGCCCGAAGCCGGTAATTTGCCAGCCGTCACCCGGAATGCAACTGCGCGGAGAATGAATGGCCGCGCCGTTTCGTTGCGACTCGTAATAAGCGGTGTAGAAATTCACATTGCTACGCTGACTTGGATTGACGTAATTCATTACCACGTAATCGGTCAACTTCAACTCCTTGAGGTAGCGTCCGTCGATGTAGTCTCGCCGCCCTTGCCACTGCCCCAATTGAGCCGGAAAACTTGCAAAAACTTTTCTGGGCGGAATGATGTCCTCGCCGGCGCGCATGGCATGCATGCTAGCCCCCATGAATACGATCAAGGCTATACAAGCAAAAACGGATTGGTTGAGTTTTACGTCGGCGCTGAAATTCGCTTTGCCGTCGAACCATTCGTCCGGCAACTGGACCAATTCCGAAAAAGCGGTGTTACTGCCGTTCAGCCGGGCAAAAAGCCACATTTCAATGAATAACAACACCATACAGAGCAAAAATACCGCCCAGCCTTCGAAATCATGTAAGAAGCCTTCGGCCATTTCGGTACCCCAATAATTGACTAAAACGCCAATCACACCGATACGGAAGCTGTTCATAAAAATCGTCAACGGAATCGACGATAAAAATACTAAGAGCTTTTGCCAAAAAGGCCCTTTGAATAAATAGGCGCACAAAAAAGACAGGCTGGCCAGCGGAAACAAATACCTTAGCCCACTACACGCTTCCACCACTTGCAGCTTATAGCCGCCAAGATCGATGACGTTTCCCTCGAGAAACACCATGATGTCGCATGCGCGTATGAATTCCACGCCTAGCCAGGAAGACAACAACTGCAGCTTGGACGACAGGTTGTTGAGTATAAAACTGGGGAACGGCACCATGAAAAACAAAAACAACAAGGCAACCCAAACGGTTTTCAGGCCGCGCGTGCCGAATGCCGCGGCGAACAATCCGCTAAGGCCTAGGATGAAGCCATATTGCTGCAGGGTCTTGATGGTTGCCAATCCGCCCAACACGCCCAGCAACAATGCAAAAAACAACAGGGCCAATCCGATTGAAGACTCGCGAAAACCGTTAACGAACGCCAGTTCCCTGCGCTGCATCCAAATTAGATACGCCGAAATAAGCGGTATGAAAAATCCGTGGCTGTATTCTTCGGTATCGAGCCATACTTCCACCATCATGCGCAAGCTATCATATAGCACGCCAGTCAATAACAGTACGGCTAAGCCCCATAACGACAACACCCAGAAAGGGTTAGGTCCGGGTGTATAGGACTTACTCTTTATTGCTTCCATTTGCATAATGATCACTCCAACCCATCTAAATTGAGATCTGCACTTTTCACTCTAACCGGATAAGTAAACCGGCTGCGGCCTGCCTAGTTTTGCTAACATTCGCAAACCGGCCTTTCAAAACATAACCATCGTGTAAAGCGCTTTAGGAAATCTCCCGTCAGAAATATCCTGATTCTTGGCAATCGCCTTATTGATTTTTAATTTCCGCTATATGTTCGACGAACCATTGGTAGGTCGAGGCTAAGCCTTGTTCCAGCTCGATTTTCGGTTGCCAGCCCAATGCACGCAATTTGCTGTTGTCCATCAATTTACGCGGCGTTCCGTCCGGCTTGCTGCTATCCCATTCGATATTGCCGGTAAAACCGACTACCTTGCCTACGGTTTCCGCCAATTGGCGTATGGTAACATCGACTCCCGTCCCGACGTTCAGATGCGATAACATCGGCTCAGTTACCTGTTGATAAGCTGCTTTGGACAAACTCATCACGTGCAGGCAAGCCGCAGCCATATCATCCACGTGTAAAAACTCCCGCATCGCCACGCCGGTACCCCAAACCGTTACACTCGCCGCGCCGGCGACTTTGGCGTCGTGAAACTTACGGATCATCGCCGGAATGACGTGACTGTTTTCCAAGTGAAAATTGTCGTTCTCGCCGTACAAATTGGTCGGCATCACCGAACGGTAATCGGTCGCATACTGCCGATTGTAAGACTCGCACAGTTTGATACCGGCAATTTTGGCGACAGCATACGGTTCGTTAGTCGGCTCCAGCACCCCGGTAAGCAAAGCCGACTCCTGTATCGGCTGTTCGGCATATTTAGGGTAGATACAAGAACTGCCTAAAAATAACAGCTGCGTGCAGCCGGAACGCCATGCCTGGTGCACGACGTTCGCCTCCATCATTAGATTTTGGTATATGAATTCAGCCGGATATTGGTTATTCGCGTGGATGCCGCCCACTTTGGCTGCCGCCAAAATCACGTGGTCCGGTCTCTCGGCTTGCATGAACTCGCTCACCGCGGCTTGATCGGTCAGATCCAATTCGCCATGCGTTTTGACCACGATATTGTCGTGACCAGCCGCCTGAAGTTGCCGAACGATGGCGGAACCCACCATCCCACGATGGCCTGCGACATAAATCTTCTTTTGCCTGTCGGACATCCGCTACTCCTTGCTTACCGCAACGCTATAGCCTTCATGCTGTAACAGTGCGTGTTTTTTGGCGTGCTCCAGATCGGCAGCCACCATCTCTTTAACCATCTCTTGCAAGGTGATTTGCGGCTCCCAACCCAAACGTTGTTTCGCCTTACTAGGATCGCCCAACAAGGTTTCGACTTCGGCCGGTCGAAAATAGCGCGGATCAATGGAAACGATAGTTTGCCCGACTTTAACGTGCGGCGCTTTGTCCCCGCTAATCGCTTCGACATAGCCTTTTTCGTCGACCCCGCTTCCCTCCCAACGCAAGGTAATCCCAAGCTCGCTTGCCGACATTTCTATAAATTGACGGACCGAGTATTGCACGCCGGTCGCGATGACAAAGTCTTCCGGCTGTTCTTGCTGCAACATCATCCATTGCATGCGCACATAGTCCTTCGCATGCCCCCAATCACGCAATGAATCCATATTTCCCATGTACAAGCATTGCTCTAGGCCCATGGCGATATTGGCAAGACCGCGGGTGATCTTGCGCGTCACGAAAGTTTCGCCACGACGCGGCGATTCGTGGTTAAACAAGATGCCGTTACAGGCATACATGCCGTAAGCTTCCCGGTAATTGACGGTAATCCAATACGCATATAATTTCGCAACAGCGTAAGGCGAACGCGGATAAAACGGCGTGGTTTCCTTCTGCGGAATTTCCTGAACCAGGCCGTACAATTCCGAAGTGGAGGCTTGATAAAAGCGAGTGGTTTTCTCCATCCCTAAAAAGCGTATGGCTTCGAGCAAGCGCAAAGTCCCTATCGCATCGACATCCGCCGTGTATTCCGGAGATTCGAACGACACCGCGACATGACTCATGGCACCCAGGTTGTAGACTTCGTCGGGTTGGGTTTCTTTTAGGATGCGCGTCAGGTTAGAGCTATCGGTTAAATCCCCGTAATGCAGATGAAATTTGGCATCCGTGGTATGAGGGTCTTGATAAATGTGGTCTACCCGCTCGGTATTAAACAGCGATGCCCGGCGTTTGATGCCGTGCACCTCGTAGCCTTTTTCCAACAGAAACTCGGCTAAATAAGAACCGTCCTGACCGGTGATGCCGGTAATTAAAGCGACCTGCTTTTTCATTCAATATCCTCTTTCTCTGAACCAACTAAATCTAACGGATTCGTCGACGAAACCGGCATCATAGCGAATTCGTATTACAGCAACGCTGTTCGCCGGTTTTGAACGACCATTTCAATGCTAAATCGCCTGCGCACCCGGAAAACCGAGCTGTTTCCAAGCCTCGTAAAGAACCACGGCGACCGTATTGGATAAATTCAAGCTTCTACTTTCCCTGCGCATCGGCAATACCAAATTCATCTGACGCGGCTGACTCTCCAAAAAATCCGCGGGCAAGCCGCGCGTTTCCGGGCCGAACAACAGCGCGTCTCCGACCTGAAACGCTACCCGACTGTACTGGGTACTGCCTTTAGTCGTGAGTGCAAACAAGCGATTGGGCTTGGCCCTTTCCCGGTAGTCCTGCAACGACGCATACTGCCTGACGTTGACCCACTCGTGATAGTCCAGACCGGCCCGCCGCAAACGCTTATCGTCCAATTCGAAGCCTAAAGGATGAATCAAATGCAAATGCGCGCCGGTATTGGCGCATAATCGAATGATATTGCCGGTATTTGCCGGAATTTCCGGCTGATAGAGGACAACATCCAACATGTATCAATATTGCTCCACATCTATCGGCGACAATTTCCAGATTTCTCTGTTGTAGTCGGAAATAGTCCTATCGGTCGAAAATTTCCCACTGGCCGCCGTATTCAGAATGCTCATTTTTGTCCAGCGTTCCTGATCGCGCCAAGCTTCTTCGACTTGCTTTTGCGCGTTCAAATAACTACGAAAATCCGCAATAGTCATCCACGGATCTTGCGGGTTTTTGATCGACGCAATCACGTCGTCGAACATGCCGGGCTCAAATTGGTTGAAATGGCCGCACTCCAACAAGCGCATGACGCCTTGCAAATCGGTATCTTGATCGATATAAGCTTGCGGGTTGTAATGCGGTTTTAATGCTTCCACCTCGGCTTCCGTGAGTCCGAACAAAAAGAAATTCTCCGCCCCAACCTCATCGCGAATTTCGATGTTCGCCCCATCCAAAGTGCCGATGGTCAGTGCGCCGTTCATCATGAACTTCATGTTGCCGGTGCCGGAAGCCTCTTTCCCGGCGGTGGAAATTTGTTCGGACAGATCCGCACCCGGACAGATTTTTTCCATGGCCGAAACCCGGTAATTGGGTAAAAACACTAATTTGAGCTTATTCCCGACATCCGGATCGCCGTTGATGACATTCGCGATATTATTGATTAACTTAATAATTTTTTTCGCCATCGCATAACCGGGGGCGGCTTTACCGCCGATCAACACACAACGGTTAACCCAATTTTGCGTATCGCCCCGCTTAATGCGGTCGTATAAATGTATGACGTGCAATACGTTTAATACTTGCCGTTTATATTCGTGAATGCGCTTGACCTGAACATCGAACAAGGCCTCCACGTCGATTTCGATGTCGAACTCGGTGCGTTTGTAATCGACCAAGCGTTGCTTGGCGGCCTGATTGAGCTCACGCCAGGTTGCCCTAAACGCCGGATCTTCGGCATGAGGTCTTAGCTTGGCCAGTTCCGACAACTCGATAATCCATCTATCGCCTATTGTCGCGGTAATCAGTTCCGCAAGTTCGGGATTACAACCCGCCAGCCAGCGGCGCGGCGTAACCCCATTGGTTTTATTATTGAATTTGTGCGGCCAAAGCTCATAAAAATCCTTAAACAAGCCTTCTTTCAACAACTTGGAGTGCAGTTCGGCCACCCCGTTGACCGAAAAACTGCCGACGATAGCCAAATACGCCATGCGCACGTTTTTTTCATGCCCTTCTTCAATCAGCGACATTCTGGCGATTCTGGCGCCGTCCCCCGGCCAATGCGCCGAAACCTCCGCCAAGAAGCGCGCGTTGATTTCGAATATGATCTCCATCAAGCGCGGCAGCAAACTTTGCATCAAATTTACCGACCATTTTTCCAGAGCTTCCGGTAACAATGTATGGTTGGTATAGGCCATGGTATTGCGGGTAATCTGCCACGCTTCGTTCCAGGATAGCCCGTGAATGTCGACCAATAGCCGCATCAATTCGGCCACCGCGATGCTGGGATGGGTGTCGTTGAGTTGAAAGCAGTTTTTCTCCGCAAATTTGGAAAAATCCCGGCCGTGCCGCCCCACCCAGTTGGCGATAACGTCCTGCAAACTCGCCGATGCCAAAAGATATTGCTGCTTTAACCGCAACACTTTGCCGTTTTCGTTGGCGTCGTTGGGATACAGCACCATGGTGATGTTTTCCGCCGTATTTTTCTGCGCCACGGCTTCGGCGTAATCGCCGGCATTAAACTCCTGCAAATTAAATTCTTCGGTAGCAATTGCCTTCCATAACCGCAGGGTATTGACGGTACCGTTTTTATAGCCCGGTACCGGCGTATCGTAGGGAATAGCCAGCACGTCATGCGTCTCCACCCAACTGCTGCGCTTGTGTCCGTTTTCGTCGATATGCATTTGAGTACGGCCGCCGAATTTAACCCGGGTCATATACTCCGGCCGTTCGATTTCCCAGACGTTGCCGTTGCGTAACCAGTGATCGGGTTTTTCGACCTGCTCGCCGTTGACGATTTCCTGAGTGAACATGCCGTACTCGTAGCGCAAGCCGTAACCGGTAACCGGTAATTGCAAGCTGGCGCAGCTATCTATGAAACAAGCCGCCAACCGCCCCAAGCCACCGTTTCCCAAACCGGCGTCCGGTTCGCTATCCAATAGCTCTTCGGCGTCCAGCCCCAAGTCGTATAGCGCTTTGATCACTTCCTCGTCCATGCCCAAATTCAACATGGCATTGCTTAGCGAGCGTCCGATCAAAAACTCCATGGACAGGTAAAACGCTTTCTTGCAATCGATGTCCCGATAAACGTTGTAGGTTTTTTTCCAGCGCTCCGCCAAACGGTCGCATATCGCCAGAGACAACGCTTCGTAAGCGTAGTGCGGGGATCGGCAGTTTTCGTCCCGGCCTAGCCGATGGCTGTAATAACGTTTGAAATCCGAAGTGATATGCTCAGCCGCCATCCCCAGTTTAGGTAACCGGGTAATGTCGGCTTTAGGGGTACTCTTACGGAAGACTTTGTGTATCATGATCTAACCCCTTGAGAAATTTAGAAAGACCGAATTTATCCATCAACCGCTGCAAGCCCTATCGGCTGCACCGACATAGTCATCGAATCACAAGCTTTGCTTACGGCAATATCTGCAAGTACCTTCAGCATTTCCTTGCCTGCATCAATAAACCTCTAACTCAAGTTACTTGGCTCGCTGACCGGTCAAGTCCGCTACGACAACGATTGAATACCGGAGAAACAGCGGGTTTGCCGACTTTAGTTCAATTTACCATGACAATGTTTATATTTCATGCCCGAGCCGCAAGGACAAAGATCGTTCCTACCTACTTTGGGGTCGCGCCGTACATAAGTTTGCGACTCGGCAGTTGCGGCCGCCCCCGAGTCTTGCTCGGCCGGTTGTTCGAGTTCGAACGCCGAATGGGCCTCGGCGTGCTCGAAATGCATGTCCACCGGCGCTTGCAACTGCTCGTCCATCGCTTGCACGTCTTCCTCGCGCGTCACCTGAATTTTGGCTAGGATAGTGACTGCCTCTTGTTTGATATGGTCCAACAAGCTGTTGAACATTTGGAAGGCTTCCCGCTTATATTCCTGCTTAGGATCTTTCTGGCCGTAGCCGCGTAAATGAATGCCTTGCCGCAATTGATCCATAGCGGCGAGATGCTCTTTCCAACCATGGTCGAGCACTTGCAACATCACGCTTTTCTCCAGATGCCTGACCACATCCACACCTATTGCTCGGGCTTTAGCCTCACTATCTTGTTCGGATTTTTCCACCAAAAGCTTACGCAACTTAGCTTCATTCAGCGATTTGTCGGCGGCCATCATTTCGACCAACGGCAAGGACAGATTCAAGTCTTGTTTTAAACAGTGTTCCAAACCCTGAATATTCCATTGCTCTTCCATGGTCTTCGGCGGAATGAATTGGCTGACGATGTCATTGATAACATCCGCGCGAATGGCGCAAATAATATCGCTGATATCGTCGGCCGCCATCAGCTCGTTACGCTGGGCATACACCACTTTCCGCTGATCGTTGGCGACGTCGTCGTAAGCCAGAATTTCTTTCCGGATATCGAAGTTGCGATTCTCCACCTTGCGCTGAGCGCTTTCGATAGAGCGGGTTACCCAAGGATGCTCGATCGCCTCCCCCTCTTGCATGCCCAATTTTTGCATCAAACCGACCACGCGGTCCGACGCGAAAATCCGCATCAAATCGTCTTCCAACGACAAATAAAAACGCGAAGATCCCGGATCGCCTTGCCGGCCGGACCTACCGCGCAGCTGATTATCGATACGTCGCGATTCGTGGCGCTCGGAACCGATGACATGCAAACCGCCGGCGGCCAGCACGGCTTGATGCCTATCCAGCCAAGCACCGCGCACCCGCTCTTTATCCGCTTCGGAAGCCTGTTCGCCCAAACTGTCGAGCTCGGCAGCCAAATTACCGCCCAGTACGATGTCGGTACCCCGGCCGGCCATGTTGGTTGCGATAGTTACCGCCCCCGGCATCCCGGCGTTAGCGATGATGTGTGCCTCGCGCTCGTGTTGCTTGGCGTTCAAAACTTCATGGACGATGCCGTGGCTTTTTAACAACGTCGAAATCAACTCGGATTTTTCGATGGACGTAGTGCCCACTAACACCGGCTGACCGCGCTGATAACAATCTTTGATGTCGGTAATCACTGCATCGTATTTTTCCCGTGCCGATAGATAAACCAGATCGCCCATATCCTTGCGGATCATCGGTCTATGAGTGGGAATGACCACAACCTCCAGACCGTAAATCTTATTCAGCTCGAACGCTTCCGTATCGGCGGTTCCGGTCATGCCGGACAATTTTTCATACAAGCGAAAATAGTTTTGAAAAGTAATCGAGGCCAGGGTTTGATTTTCTTTCTGAATGGTCACCCCTTCCTTGGCTTCTATGGCCTGATGCAGGCCTTCGGACCAACGCCGTCCGCTCATCATGCGGCCGGTGAATTCGTCAACGATAATGATTTGGTCATTGCGGACCACATAATCGACGTCTTTTTGAAACAAGCAGCGCGCGCGTAACGACGCATTGACGTAATGCATCAAGCGGATATTGGCCGGATCGTATAAGGTCGAACCTTCCGCTATCAAGCCGGCTTCAGCCAGCATGTGCTCGACTTTTTCGTAGCCCGATTCAGTCAAGTGGACTTGACGGGATTTTTCGTCGATGAAGTAATCTCCCGGCATTTTGTCCTGCATTTCCGGATCGTCGGCTTTTTCCTGCCGGCTTAGATACGGAACCAAGCGGTCGGTGGCCAAGTAAATGTCGGTACTGCCTTCCGCCTGCCCGGAGATAATCAACGGAGTTCGCGCCTCGTCGATCAAAATGGAATCGACTTCGTCGACAATGGCAAAGTGCAAGTCGCGCTGTACTTTTTGCTCCAGACTAAACGCCATGTTATCGCGCAAATAGTCGAAGCCGAATTCGTTGTTGGTGCCGTAGGTGATGTCGGCGGCATATGAGGCTTTACGTTGCTCGTGATTCAGATCGCTCACGATCACGCCGGTCGTCAGCCCCAAAAAACCGTACAACCGCCCCATGGTTTCGGCGTCGCGGCGAGCCAGATAATCGTTCACGGTAACTACGTGTACGCCCTTGCCCGGCAAGGCATTCAGATAAGCCGCCAAGGTAGCCATCAGGGTTTTACCCTCGCCGGTTTTCATCTCGGCGATTTTTCCGGCGTGCAGCACCATGCCGCCGATCAACTGCACGTCGAAATGCCTCAAGCCGAATACCCGGGTGGAGGCTTCCCGGACTAACGCAAAAGCTTCCGGAATTAAGTTATCGAGCTTTTCGCCGGCGGCTAAGCGGTCGCGAAACTCTTGAGTCTTGGCTTTGAGCGCAACGTCGGGGAGCTTTTCATACTCGGCCGCCAATGCATTGACTTTCTTGACCAGCTTGCGCTTTTTCTTAATCAGCCTATCGTTCCGGCTACCGATAACCCATTTAACCAGCTTACCCAGCATGATACTTCCAGTGTGATATTGAATTCAAAGCAAACGATTATAAACCGTATACGGTTTTTGCCGCCAGAATCTGAGTTTTTACAAATGCCTGGCAATTTTCTCGGGGAATTAATGCGGCGGTTTGCTCTACTGATCAATCAAGCCGGCACGCAGCAATTGCGGCCTTGTTGTTTGGCTTGGTACAACGCGGCATCCGCCCGGGAGAAGATAGATTCGTTGTCGTCTCCGGCTACATATTCCGTCAAACCGCACGACAGCGTGATCGAGAGTCGGTTGCCGCCGGCATTGAAACCGCTGTTTTCGACAACTTGCCGGATTTTCTCCACAACGCCGAACGCGGCTTCCGCCCCTGTTTCCGGTAACAACATCACAAACTCTTCGCCGCCGAATCGGGCCAGGAAATCAGTCTCTCGCGAATGCTGACTCAACAGCTTGGCTATGATTATCAGCACCTTATCGCCGGACTTATGCCCGTATGTGTCGTTGATGTTTTTGAAATAATCGATATCGAACACCGCAACCGACAATGCACCACCGTAACGTTTGCACCGGGCCAATTCGCTAGCCAAGCGTTCGTCCAACGCCAATCGATTGGACAATTCGGTCAAAGGATCCCGTGTAGCCTTGTATTGCGCCACATCTAAATGCGATCTCAGTTCAGAGGTTTCCTCTTCCAAGGCCTGTAATTTTTGCACCAAGGCATTCAACTGCTGTTGCGCGTTAGTTCTTTCCGCCTCTTCCTGAGCCCGAGATTGCTGCAACTGCTGGTTGAGCGTGTGGACCCGCAGCTCGATCAACTGCTTTAACGGCTCCAGCTGAGTAGCCGACGCGGAGTTTTGTTGCAACTCAACGATTTGCGCCTCCACGGTGCGATTGAAATCGCTGTGCTTGATGAAGGAGTCTTCCGCGGCAACCCCCATGCCGGCCGTCTTGATGCCCAAATCCGTCAATTCATCGGTCAAGCGCGTCAAAAAAGTTGCCATTTCCTGCTGCTCGACATCAATGTGTTTCTTGACGGAAAGCAGCAAACGCACGCCGTCGTCGAATATCGGGGCTAGCGGCTGTAGTTGGTTAAGCCGGACTCTGAGATTTGCCGCATCCTGCGCGAAGGCCGGCGGCAGCTGCACGTTATCGAGCAAATTTAACAGCTGTTCGCCGACCGTCCGATTGTCGGCCATAACATTTTGCAGTGCCTCACTTGCGTTGACGTTCTTAAGCAGGTCCGCCAAAGCCAGAAATAACCGCTGCTGATTAGGAATTTCTCGATTTTGGTAATTCGCTTGAATCCGCTGCAATGCCGATTCCAGTTCGACATGGGTTTGTATCAAGTACTCAAACAGCAGGCTGGCATCCAGATGAGAAGTCTGCTGCAAATCCTTTAGCGAATACAAGGCCTTGCTAAATGCTTCCAATTCCTGCCGCAACAGGGGATTGGCTATCCCGGCTTTAAGCGACTTACGCAAGCGCTCTAAATGCGGATCCAGACCGGGATCGAAGCCTTTAACCGCCAACGCGAAACGTACGAGCGTTTTGCAGAACAAATCGCGCAGACCTTGCTGTTCTTTTTCAAAGCTTTCTTGCTCGATCAGCAAGTCGAAATACTTAGTCTTCCACTTATCGTCACCATCGTGTTTATTGCCGAACAAACCCATACTCTCTGACACCTCGTTCGGTAAAACACGTAAACCGCAAGCTGAATAAACGCTTAGCTTGTTCGGTTAAAATTAGTTTGATGATATCCGTTATTTGGCTTGAGATTCCTGTTGAATCAATTGATCGGTCACACTCAACATGTTTTCCTGTGACTTGGCGGTAGTCGCGGTCACGCGGTACTTGCCGTTTACGATCAGCGCGGGCACCCCGGTTATCCCATAGCGGGCCGCCATGGTTTCCGCCTGCCGCATTTTTGCATCGACCAAAAAAGAGTGATAGGCGGCACGAAAATCCTCGTCCTTGACCCCATGCGTCACGAAAAATTTGGCCAATTCGTCTTCCGTAGCCAGTTTTTGCTTTTTATTCTGGATGGCATCGAACAAGTCCGCATGCACTTTCTCCACTATCCCTAGGGCCTCGGCGGTAAAAAAAGCTTTCGCGTGTTTTGCCCACAGATCGCTGAATACCGCAGGCTGCCGGATAAAGTTAACGTTCTCCGGCTTTTTGGCCAGCCATTTATTCATTTCCGGTTCCAGACTGTAACAATGCGGGCAGCCGTACCAAAAAAATTCGATCACTTCCACTTTATCGGGTTTTTGGACCGGTTGAGGCGGTGAAACCGATTCGTAATTCAATTCGCCGTGCGCTAAAACCGAACAACACAACAAACCCACTGCAGCAATTTTTCTAAGCATTTTTTCTCCGTTGTTGGCACGCCTATCTAATAATTCCCGAAGGCTATTAGAGCCGGCGTCCTGTTAACCAAGCAAAACGTTGTAGCAAGCGGTGCCTAGCCATTCGCCAGGCACCCGTCTATCGATGACAAACCGGCCGTTTCCAGCGCGTCCAGCTTGCACTACCCGGGTTATTTGATGGTGGAAATGTAGTATGCAACCGCTTTAATGTCTTCATTGGTCATCTTGGTTGCAATCATATGCATCATATTTTCCCGATTGTTGCTGCGGGCGCCGGTTTTGAAGTCGGTAAGGGTTTTGATCAAATACTCCGCATGTTGCGAATGCAAGGCCGGAAAAGAAGCCGGTTTATTACCTTCCGCATACGGCCCGTGACAAGCGACGCACGCGGATACTTCTCTGGCTATATTTCCGTTTCGATAAAGATCTTTGCCTTGAGTAATTAAATCTTCCAATTCTGCCTGCTTTTGTGCTTCGGTTTTTGCCGGCTTCGAATCGTCGTCATCTTCCATCGGCAGAACCGGCGCCGAATTTGCGGCTATTTTCTGCTCGCTATAATAGCTAGCGATTTCCGCCATGCTTTTATCGTCTAAACCGGTCGCTAACGGTGCCATCATGGGCGACAAGCGGGTGCCGCTTTTGAACGCTTGCAATTGTTTCAGCAAATAGCCTTGATGCTGCCCTGCCAATTTTGGAAACGACGGCATCGGACTATTACCGTCTTCGCCATGACAACCGGCGCAAGTAGCGGCTTTTTCCTTGCCCGCTTTACTTTGCGCAGCTGCAAAACCGCTACTCGCGGCAAGTGCCAGAGAAATAGAAACGGTCAGCAGTGTTTTTATCATTATTTAGCCCCTGTTTTCGGATAGTAATTGGGATTAACGCTTGCGGCTAATTGCGGCCGGTTGCGTAAAATCCTCGCGAATTCTAACCGATTTGCTATTTGGAGGCGAGACCGCAGCTTCCGGGTCCAACCGGTCAAGCGCTCACGCGACTTACCCGGATCAGCAGCAATGCCAAACCGCAAAACATCGCCCCCGCCAGGAACGTTGCACCGGCGCCTAATGTATCCCACAGTACACCCGCCAGAACACTGGCAAGCAACATCGCAACCCCGCCGCATAAATTAAACATACCGTAGGCTGTGCCGCGTAAATAGTCGGGCGCAGTATCGGCGACCAATTTGGCCAACAATCCCTGGGTCATAGCCATATGCACACCCCATAAGCCAATGCCGACGACTAGAGCTTGCCAGCTATCGGCAATTGCCAAGATCAGATCGGCGCTTATCAATACCCAAAGGCCGCCGACGAGCAAATACGTTGCGCTACGCCTATCGGAAAGCTTGCCGAAAGGATAAGCGCTCGCCGCATAAACGAGATTCATGGCAACCATAATTAGCGGCGAATAGGCTGGCGACACCCCGCATTGCAGTGCGCGCAGGACTAAAAACGCCTCGCTGAACCGGGCAAGACTGAAAATCACGCCGACGGCGACCACTCGCCAATAAGCGCCGCTCAACCTAGCCAAATACTCCCGGCCAATGGGGTTAGTCCTGCACCCGCCTCGCGTAATCGCAGGCTCTTTCACGCCGACGGACAACAACAACACCGACAACACACCGGGTACAACGGCAACCCAAAACACCGCACGAATATCGTTTTCCCATACCAGCATCAAACCGACTGCCAACAGCGGCCCCAGAAACGCACCAATGGTATCCAAAGCCTGCCTTAACCCGAATGCAGCCCCCCGAATTTCGATTGGGGAAACGTCAGCAATTAAAGCATCACGCGGCGCCCCTCGAATGCCCTTGCCAAGGCGATCGACCACCCGTGCGACAAACACCGTTTGGCTACTGAGCGCCAGTGCAAACAAAGGTTTACTGGCGGCTCCCAAACCGTATCCGACGATTGCCAACAGCTTGCGCTTGCCCAAATAATCGCTGAGTGCACCGGAAAATATTTTGACGATCAACGCCGTAGCCTCGGCAACTCCCTCCACCAGCCCTATCAACGTAGCGCCGGCGCCTAAACTACCGAGCATAAAGATGGGCAGCAGGCTGTGAATCATTTCCGACGAAACATCCATCAGCAAACTTACAAAACCTAAAGCCCAAACCGTCCCCGGAATTTGCGGTTTATTCATTTGGATAGTGTCTTAAAGATAGCTCTGACCGGCGAGGCGATATATCCGACTCTTGGCGCTTGATTTATGCGGTAACGCCAATCCGATTAAACCGATTCGCGCAAAAATGAAAACCGGCGATTTCCGTCAACGAAACAGCCCGTCTGGTATCAGGAAAGCGAAATCCGGGCGCTTCCCAGAGGTAAGACAGAGAGCATCGGAGCGCTGTTAACCTGAAAATACGCCTGGGAAAGCGGGCAACCGGGATACTAGAAAGCGACTCCCGAACAGTTTAGCGAGTCCCGAAAACAACAATGGTTTTACCGTGCGCAGTAATCAAGCCTTTGTCTTCCAACTCTTTCAAAACCCTACCCGCCATTTCTCTGGAACAGCCTACGATACGGCCGATTTCCTGCCGGGTAATATGCAACTGCATGCCGTCCGGATGAGTAATCGCATCGGGTTCTTTGGCCAGATCCAGTAAAGTACGAGCAATGCGGCCCTCCACGTCCATGAATGCCAAGTCTCTGAACTTACGGCTGGTAATCAATAACCGTGTCGACAACTGTTCGCCGAGAACCGTCAAAATTTCTACAGCGTGCTCCCGCAACTCGTTATTCAACAGCATTTTAAAACGGTCGTAACCGATTTCGGCCATTTGAGATTTAGTCCGGGTTTTGACGTACGCGCTACGAATTTCGGCATTCTTAAACACCCCGATCTCGCCGACGAAATCATGTTTGTTCAAATACGCCAAAATCAGTTCGTGCCCGTCGTCGTCCTCGACGCTAACACTTACGGAGCCGTCCACGACGAACAGCAGTTTGTCCCCAACGTCCCCCGGCCGCACAATGGTCAACTTCGCCGGATAACTGCGAATGTGGCAAACGTGCAAAAACGCATCCAACGCAGCTTGGGAAATCTTATGGTTTTTTCTCATCGGTAGCGGATTCATTGTTGTAATAATTTTTTCCAAACGATTGGGTTACCCTATCAAAAAACTGTACTTTTGTGCAAAAAAAAACGTTGGCTCAACTGTTATCATTGTAAAATTTGCTCATATTTTGGTTTTAAGGAATTGACATGCAAGCAACGGTTAAATGGATTGACGGCAGGGCGTTCGTCGGCGAGTCCGGCAGCGGTCATGCGGTCATAATGGACGGCCCGCCTGAACACGGCGGACGAAATATCGGAGTTCGGCCAATGGAAATGCTATTACTAGGGGTAGGCGGTTGTTCGTCATTCGATGTCGTGGATATTTTGCAGAAAGGCCGTCATGAAATTACCGGCTGCACCACCGAATTGTCGGCAGAACGAGTCGACGCAACGCCTGCCGTATTCAGCAAAATTCATTTGCACTTTAAGGTAATCGGCAAAAATCTTTCCGTATCGGCCGTGGAACGTGCAGTCAAACTTTCCGCGGAAAAGTATTGTTCGGCGTCGATTATGCTAAGTCATGCCGGCGTGGAAATTAGCCATGATTTCGAAATAATCGAGGGTTAATCGGTTGAGCAAATTACAATTACACGGTTTCAATAACCTAACGAAATCCCTGAGTTTCAACATCTACGACGTTTGTTACGCGCCCAAGGAACAAGAAAAAGCCTACATCGAATATATCGACGAGGCGTATAACGCGAAACGTCTAACTCAGATACTGAAAGACGTCGCCAACATCATCGGCGCGCAGATACTGAACATCGCTCATCAAGACTACGACCCGCAAGGCGCCAGCGTGACTATGCTGATTTCCGAAGGCGCGGTGATTCCGGCCGGCATGAACTCGGAATCGCCCGGACCTTTGCCTGATACGATTTTGGCGCACCTAGACAAAAGTCACATCACGGTGCACACCTATCCGGAAAGCCATCCGGATACCGATATTTGCACGTTCCGCGCCGACATTGATGTGTCCACTTGCGGGCAGATTTCCCCGCTTAAGGCCTTGAATTATTTGATTCACAGCTTCGAGTCCGACATCGTAATCATGGATTACCGGGTGCGTGGATTCACCCGCGACATTTCCGGGCAAAAACATTATATCGACCACAAAATCAACTCGATCCAGAACTACATCGCCGAAAGCACCAAAGAGCTATACCAAATGATAGACGTCAATGTCTATCAAGAGAACATCTTCCACACCAAGATGATGCTCAAGGAAACCGAACTGGAGAATTACTTGTTCGAAAAAGAAAGTAATTTTACGGAAGAAGAAAAAGAGGAAATTCAGGAACAGCTGCAGGACGAAATGGCCGAAATTTTTTACGGCCGCAATTTTTCGTAATACCGACCGGGCCGTCTGTTCACAGAGAGCCCGGTCGTGCTTAGCTCAGCTTAGTTAGAATCGGTAACATTGATTTGCATCGCTTTCACGATGGCGAGCAATTCTTGGCGTTGCTGTTTCAACGGCATTAATTCCGCTTCCAATTGCGCGATACTTTCGCTGACGGCACCTTTGGATTCGTTGATTTTTCTTAACATCACCAACCGACTTTCGATTTGTTTTTTGTGATCCTTAATCTGATGCATCAGCGGCGTTAGCACGCTGTTGCTCCAAGCCGCCGCATCTTTATGCGCTTGTTGCAAAATCGTCCGAGCTTTGGCGATCAACGTCCCATACAACTTATTGATCACCAGATTTTGTTCAGTCATCGTGGTGCGGGCACTGCTTCGAAACGCTTCACCTTCGTCGAAAATTTGTTCCAGTTCAAATTGATATTGTTTGATGGAAAACAGCTGCGGCTCGATTTCCTTAAAACCGTATTCCTCTTGGAATTTCTTGTGGATAGCCTTGATCAAGCGGCGGGTTTCCTCGGTAATATCCACCGAATCCTGCAACAAATCGCGTAATTCGTCGAACAGCTTACGCATGTTTTGCTTCATGCCGTAGGTAGTCAAGCTTTTGCGCATGTCTTCTTTGGTACGTGCGATGATTTCATCCACTCTTTCCTTAGAGAAAGAATCGATCAACATTTTGGCCTGCACGGCAAACACCTTGCGACTGGCTTGAAAATTTTCGATATTGGCCATATAAGCATTTTGCCTATCCCGCGTTTCGGCCATCAACTTACCGGTCAATTCTTGATTTTCAAAATCCATTTGTTTGAATTCCTCCCATTGCTTGGAGGCATTTACCAGCTTGGTATTCATCAGTTTAATGGATTCACTGACCAAAAAGCCGATATCTTTTTCGATGGCCCCTCGCAGAATCTCGCGGCGCTGGCTCAAAATATCCACGGACAAATACTGTTCCAAATTTTGCAAACGGCTCCTTTCGAACAACGCGTTGTCGCCTTTTACCTTTGCCAACAACGCTTGTTTAGCCGATACCGAAAAGATCACCTGCTTCTCGATGTTCAGAATAGTCGCGCAGGTTTCCACTTGCTTTTCTATCGCTAGTTGATAGCCTTGATCGCCCGCCAAGTCGTCCCACATCGAGTCAATCTTGTTCATTACGACGGCCAACCCTTGACGCCGCAGCCCACGGGAACCGCAAACATGGCTTTTCCACATTTCCAGGTCGCTTTTGGTAACCCCGGTATCGGCCGCCAGCACGAAGATAATCGCCTGAGCGCTAGGAAGCATGCTCAGCGTCAGCTCCGGTTCGGTACCTAACGCATTCAAGCCCGGCGTATCCAGGATACACAAGCCCTCTTTCAACAAAGGATGCGGAAAACTAATCAGCGCATGCCGCCAACACGGAATTTCTACAGACTCCGGATTAACGATACCCTGTTCGGCCGCTTCGCGCTCGTTCCACAACCCCAGTTTATCGGCCACTTCCTTGGTTACCCGTTTGGTGGCTACTAATTCTCTGAAAGCCTCTTGCATTTGGGTAGGCGAATCGATATTCAAATCCACTTGCGTCCAGCGCTCGGGGTTGCGCTTATAATCCATTAACGTGATTTCTTCCAAGCGGCTCTCTATGTTTAACAGCCGAATGTAACTGCCTCCGCTTTCGTCCCAAAACAATTCGGTAGGACACATCGTGGTTCGCCCCGGCGATGACGGCAACAAACGCACACCGGTTTCGGCAAAAAACAGTGCATTAATCAATTCGGTTTTTCCGCGCGAAAATTCGGCGACGAACGCTAATGTCACTCTATCGTTATGCAAACCGTGCAAAATGCTCAAAATCGCTTCCGTGCTTTGCGGGTCGCTGAAGTTATAACGCTCCCGCCACTCCCGATACATTTCAATCGCCTGTATCAGCTGTTCGCGCCAATTCGAATATTCGTGCAGTTGTTCTTTAAAATCCAAATTTCTCATGGCAAGCCTATGTGCTGACTGTACTCACAAAGTTCAAGCGGTTATAGATAAGGCGTAATTGTAGACCAATTACTCTAGCCCGTAAGCGTCGCGCCGTGCGCGCTAGTTCACACCGTATTGTTGTCTGTATGCGCGTATCACCGGCAAGCGCTCCGCGTATCCGCTTTCTTGCTCCATATACTCGATAATGTGTTGAAAGCCGATGATGGCCAAAACCGGAATACCGAATTGCCGGGTAACTTCTTGGACCGCGGAAAATTCATTTTGGCCTTTTTCCTGCCTGTCCAGTGCAATTACCACTCCGGCCACGCTTGCCCCTGCGGCCTCTATCACCTCGACCGACTCGCGCACCGATGTGCCGGCGGTAATCACGTCATCCAATATCCAAACCTTGCCGCGTAACGGCGCGCCGACCAACACGCCGCCTTCGCCGTGATCCTTGGCTTCTTTGCGATTGAAGGCAAAGGGAATGTCTTGATGCAAACGGGCGTAGGCAATTGCCGTCGTACTGACTAAGGGTATGCCTTTGTATGCCGGCCCGTACAATACATCCGCCGCCACATTCGCACTCAGCAAAGTTTGCGCGTAAAACCGGCCTAAACGATCCAGCTGAGCGCCGGTGTTAAACAAGCCGGTATTGAAGAAGTAAGGACTGGTTCGCCCGGATTTGAGCTGGAATTCTCCGAATTTCAATACGCCGCATTGCAAGGCGTAACTGATAAATTGTTGTTGGTAGTCAAGCATAAGTTAAGGATCTGAAATAAAGCGACGAGGGATTATACCCATGTTTCAAGGAAGGAATTTCTGCAACACGCTATCCAGAAAATTCCAACCGACTGCGGAACATGCCACGCGCTCTCCATGCCGCGCCAATAACCCTGCCTCAAGACACTGAGCCAATGCGGGTTGCAATACATCCACCGCTAAGCCGGTCGCAGCCTGAAAATCGGCCAAGCTAAATCCGGATTTCAAGCGCAAGGCGTTCATCACGAACTCCAAGGATAACTGATCCTGCGCTATCACCGCTCGACTGCCGCCCGCGGGGTTCAACCAGTATTGCTCGGGATTCTTAGGCTTTGTTGTGCGCAGAATGTGCCCCGGCATCGCCAAACTGAGTTTACCGTGCGCTCCGGCGCCTATGCCCAGATAATCGCCGAACTGCCAATAATTTCGATTGTGCCGGCATTGAAAGTCAGGCAAGGCATAAGCGGAAATTTCGTATTGCTTATAACCCTGTTTTGCCAACAGATCTTGGCAACGCTGCTGGTGCGTAAAAATAGTTTCGTCGTCGGGCAATTGCGGCGGATAACGGTGAAAATAAGTATTCGGCTCCAGCGTTAACTGGTAATAAGAAATATGGGTAGGTTTTAGCGACAACGCCGCTGCCACGTCAGCGATTGCGCTGTGCTCGGTTTGCTCCGGCAGACCGAACATCAAATCCAAATTCAGATTATCGAACCCCGCGTCGCGCGCAATTTGTGCTGCACCGAAAGCTTCCTCCGCATTGTGCACCCGTCCCAGCCGTGCTAGTTGCGCGTCGTCGAAACTTTGAATGCCTATCGACAAGCGGTTAATGCCCAATTCCCGGTAAGCGCTGAACTTGGCACTCTCGAAGGTTCCGGGATTGGCCTCCAGGGTAATTTCGCAATCGTCAGCCAATTCAACCAAGGCTTTCACGCCTTTCAGCAAGCGCTCCAGCGCCGCGGCGGAAAACAAACTCGGCGTACCGCCGCCCATGAAAATGCTTTCGATGCGCCGCGGCTGCGGCAAAGCCGCTATTTCGACGCGTAAATCATCCAGCAGTGCCGCTATGTATCGCTCTTCCGGCAAGTCTTGTTTGAGCGCATGCGAGTTGAAATCGCAGTAAGGGCATTTTTGTAAACACCACGGAAAATGAATATACAGACTGAGCGGCGGCAAATCGGCTTACCAACTACCGGTGTTCGGCATCGAACACCAAGGTTCTTGCGGCGGCAACGCCGCGCCCTTTTGCAGCAACTCAATGGAAATCGCGTCCGGCGAGCGAATAAATGCCATCCAGCCGTCACGCGGCGGGCGGTTTATGATGACTCCTTGATCCAGCAAAGCTTGGCATATCTTATAAATGTCATCGACTTCGAACGCCAAATGCCCGAAGTTACGCCCCCCGCTATAAACTTCCGGGTCCCAATTATAGGTCAGTTCCAATAGCGGCGCCTGGACGGCTTCGGCAGTGCCGCCGTCTGCAGGCGCGGCCAAATACACCAAGGTAAAGCGGCCCGCCTCGCTTTCCATACGCCGAATCTCGCGCATGCCCAATTTATTACAGTAAAAATCCAGCGACTCGCTCAAGTCGCTCACCCTTACCATAGTATGTAAATACCGCATCACTACCCTCCAAACTCTACATTCCGAAAAACATTCCGCAGCCGGCCACGCCGTGAGCACCGCGCTTGCTAGGCCGACAGCGCCGGGATTTTAGCGTAAGCCCAGCCTCGCCCAGCTGAAAACTACCATTCTAAAAATAGTGATTTGCCATAATTGTTTATTATAATACTGGGTTATTAGCCTGTGAGCTCCCTCTCTCGGGCTATGGCTGCTGTTCACTTACTCTGGAGAATTAAGATGACTTTCGAATTACCTGCATTACCGTACGCAAACGACGCCTTGGCTCCGCACATTTCCCCCGAAACCATCGAGTACCACTACGGAAAACACCACCAAACCTACGTAACCAACCTGAACAACTTGGTTCCCGGCACTGAATTCGAAGGCATGTCTTTGGAAGACATCGTGAAAAAATCGTCAGGCGGCATGTTCAACAACGCCGCGCAAGTGTGGAACCACACCTTCTACTGGAACTGCTTGTCGCCCAACGGCGGCGGCGAACCGACCGGTGGATTGGCTAACGCCATCGAGCGTACCTTCGGCTCTTTCGAAAAATTTAAAGAAGAGTTCACCAAATGCGCGGTCACCACATTCGGCTCCGGCTGGGCTTGGTTGGTGAAGAATGCCAACGGCTCGCTGGAATTGGTTAGCACCAGCAATGCCGGTTGCCCGTTAACTTCCGGCCTCACCCCGATTTTGACTTGCGACGTTTGGGAACACGCTTACTACATCGATTACCGCAACGCCCGTCCGAAATACATGGAAGCCTTCTGGGCCTTGGTAAACTGGGAATTCGCCAACGCCAACTACGACGCTTAATCGTATAAGCGCTTAGGCCTTTAAAGCCGGTCCGATGGTCGGACCGGCTTTTTTATGCCTTGTGCCGGCGCACGAACGCCGTTACCCGTCCCGCATCGAACGGCCAATCCAATTGCGAGGCGCTTTCGATATGCAATAACACCGGTATCCGAAGCGCGTAGAGCTGCTGCGCCGCCTCGTCATCCATAATCTCCCGGCACGCGTAAGCCAAACCCAGCTCGGCCAACACGGCTTCCGCTTCCTCGCACAAATGGCAACCCGCGGTGCCGAACAACAAAAACTCTATCATCAATGTTTGGACAATCTATCCAAATAGCCCATGATGAAAGCGGAAACCACCAAGGTTAAATGAATGATGACAAACCACAGCATCTTGTCGTTTTCGGTGTGTTCGACTTCCATAAACACCCGGAGCAAACGGATAGACGAAATAGCCACTATCGACGTGGCGACCTTCAATTTCAACGAACCGTAGTCGTGCGTGCCCAGCCAATCCAGTTTTTCCGCATTTGCGCCTATGTCCAAGCGCGAAACGAAGTTTTCGTAGCCGCTAAACATGACGATCAAGGTCAAACTGCCCACCAAGGCCAAATCGATGAAGGTCAGCAAACGCAGGATAATTTGGCCGTCGTCTATTTCCAGAATATGCGGCACGAAGTGGTACAACTCCTGAAAGAACTTGATCGCCAACACCACCAGCACCACGCTCATCCCTAAAAATACCGGCGCCATGATCCAGCGGCTGGCGTACATCACGCGTTCCAAAAAATGTTCTATGCGGGTTTGCATACGCTTTTCATCGCTCAATGCTGTAAATGTGCCGCCAACCAACGAGCGGCAACCTCAAGCGGCATCCCCTTTCGGCGCGCATAATCTTCCAGTTGGTCCGCCTCGATTTTGCCGACGTTGAAATATCGGGAGTCCGGATGGGCAAAATACCAGCCGCTGACCGCCGACGCCGGATACATCGCATAACTTTCCGTCAAGCTAATTCCGGTCAAAGCAGTCGCATCCAACAATTCGAACAGTTTTGCCTTCTCGGTATGGTCAGGACAAGCCGGGTAGCCGGGTGCCGGCCGAATGCCGCGATATTCCTCGGCAATCAATGCCTCGTTATCGTAGCTTTCGTCCGCGGCGTAACCCCAATATTCGGTACGCACCTTGCGATGCATGTATTCCGCCAAGGCTTCCGCCAAGCGGTCTGCCAACGCTTTCAGCATGATGGCACTGTAATCGTCGTGGTCCTCGGCAAATTCCTGCAGCTTGCTTTCGATGCCTATCCCGGAGGTCACCGCAAAACCGCCGATATAATCCGCAATTCCGCTTTCAACCGGAGCAACAAAATCGGCTAGGCAATAATTCGGTTTACCCGGCGCCTTTACGTTTTGTTGGCGCAAATGGTGCAACAACATACGCTGTTGCGTGCGGCTGTCGTCGGCATAAAGCACGATGTCGTCGCCGTCGCTATTGACCGGAAAAAAGCCGATTACCGCCTTCGCGGCCAACCAGCGCTCTTCGATGATGGCGTGCAGCATGGCTTGTGCGTCCTCGAACAACTTCGTCGCCTCGACCCCTACCGTGACGTCTTGCAGAATTGCCGGGTAACGCCCCGATAATTCCCAGGTCAGGAAAAACGGCGTCCAATCGATGTATTCGACCAAACTTGCCAGAGAAATGTCGTCTATCAGCTTAGTGCCTAAAAAGCAGGGTTTAACCGGTTGATGACTGGCATAATCGAATTTATTGCTGCGTGCGGACGGCAATGCATGCTGCGGATTTTTTGCTTGCCGGCCTTGGTGCCGCTCGCGTACCTGTGCGTACTCCTCGCGGGTTTTAGCGACGAATTCGGCCTTTAAATCCTGGCTCAACAGCGAGCCGACCACACCGACCGCGCGTGAAGCGTCGGTGACATAAACGGTCGGCTGTTCATAGTTGGGTTCGATCTTGACCGCGGTGTGGGCGCGCGAGGTGGTGGCGCCGCCTATCATCAACGGCATGGTAAAACCTTGGCGCTGCATTTCCTTGGCGACGTGTACCATTTCGTCCAGCGACGGCGTGATCAAACCGCTGAGGCCGATCACGTCGACCTTTTCCTCGCGGGCGGTTTTCAATATATTTTCCGCCGGCACCATCACACCCATGTCGATCACCTCGTAGTTATTGCATTGCAACACCACGGTGACGATGTTTTTGCCGATGTCGTGCACGTCGCCCTTGACGGTGGCCATCAGCACCTTGCCGTTGGTTTGCCGTTCGCTGCCGTCGACTTCCGCATCCATGAACGGCATCAGATAGGCCACGGCTTTCTTCATGACCCGCGCCGATTTCACCACTTGCGGCAGAAACATCTTGCCTTCGCCGAACAAGTCGCCGACCACGTTCATACCGTCCATCAACGGGCCTTCGATCACGTGCAAGGGTTTCTCGGCCTCCAGGCGGGCGGCTTCGGTATCTTCCTCGATAAAGTCGGCGATACCTTTGACCAAAGCATGTTCCAGGCGTTTGTTAACCGGCCATTCGCGCCATTCCAGGGTTTCCTGCTTGGCCGCCTGGCCGCTGCCCCGATATTTCTCGGCGATTTCCAACAATCTTTCGGTGCCGTCCGGGTTGCGGTTCAAAATCACGTCCTCGACCGCATCGCGCAATTCGCGCGGAATGTCTTCATAGATCGCCAACTGGCCGGCGTTGACGATGCCCATATCCATGCCGGCCTGCACCGCGTGGTACAAAAATACCGCGTGGATCGCTTCGCGCACCGGATTGTTGCCGCGGAACGAGAACGACACGTTGGATACGCCGCCGGAAATCAAGGCGTGCGGCAGGTTTTGCTTGATGATGCGGGTGGCTTCGATGAAGTCGACGCCGTAATTGTTGTGCTCCTCGATGCCGGTGGCGACCGCGAAAATGTTCGGGTCGAAGATGATGTCTTCCGGCGGAAAGCCGACCTGCTCGGTCAGAATCTTGTAGGCGCGACTGCAAATTTCGATCTTGCGCGCCATGGTGTCGGCTTGGCCGACTTCGTCGAAGGCCATCACAATCACAGCCGCGCCGTAGCGCCGCACCAGCTTGGCTTGTTCGATGAATTTGGCTTCGCCTTCCTTGATCGAGATCGAGTTGACGATGCCCTTGCCCTGGACGCATTTCAGGCCGGCTTCCAGAATCTCCCATTTCGACGAATCCAGCATCACCGGCACTTTGGCAATGTCCGGCTCGGCCGCCAGCAGATTCAGAAAGCGCACCATCGCCGCTTTGGAATCGAGCATGCCTTCGTCCATGTTGATGTCGATGATCTGGGCGCCGTTTTCGACCTGCTGGCGCGCCACTTCCAGCGCGTCCTCGTAGCGCTCTTCGACGATCATTTTCTTGAACACCGCCGAACCGGTGACGTTGGTGCGTTCGCCGACGTTGACGAACAAGGTTTCCGGGCCGATGCTCATCGCTTCCAGACCTGCCAGGTGGCAGCGTTTTTCCAGCTTGGGAATTTGTCGCGGCGGATATTTGCTCAACGCGGCGACGATGGCGCGGATCGTGTCCGGCGAGGTGCCGCAGCAGCCGCCGATGATGTTCAGATAACCGCTGGCAGCCCAGTCGGCCAGCTCGGCGGCCATCATTTCCGGGGTTTCGTCGTATTCGCCGAATTCGTTGGGTAAACCCGCATTGGGGTGGGCCGAGACGTAGGTGTCGGCAATATTGGACAATTCTTCGATGTACTGACGCAATTCCCGGGCACCGAGCGCACAGTTGAAACCGATCGAAATCGGTTTGACGTGTTTCAGCGAAGTCCAGAATGCGGCAGCGGTCTGGCCGGACAAGGTGCGGCCGGAGGCGTCGGTAATGGTGCCGGAGATCATCACCGGCAATTGGTAACCGATTTGCTCAAATACCGACTCCACGGCAAAAATCGCCGCCTTGGCGTTCAAGGTATCGAACACAGTTTCGATCAAAATAATGTCGGCGCCGCCGGCTATCAGACCGCGCGTGGCTTCGCTGTAAGCATCTACTAATTCATCGAAGCTGATGTTTCTGAACCCGGGATCGTTAACGTCCGGCGACATCGACGAGGTGCGATTGGTAGGCCCTAACACGCCAGCGACGAAACGCGGTTTTTCCGGAGTCTTGGCGCTAAACTCTTCTGCGACTTGCTTGGCCAGTTTTGCCGAAGCAAGGTTAATCTCGTAAGCCAACTCTTCCATGCGATAGTCGGCCATCGCAACCCGAGTCGAGTTGAAGGTATTGGTTTCCAATATATCGGCGCCGGCTTGCAGATACGCGCCATGAATGGCTCGAATAATCTCCGGCCGGGTAAGCGACAACAAATCGTTGTTGCCTTTTAAATCCACCGGCCACTGCGCAAAACGCTCGCCGCGGTAATCCTTTTCCCCTAGCTTGTAGCTCTGTATCATGGTGCCCATGGCACCGTCCAAGAACAAAATTCTCTGCGAGAGCTGCTGATGTAATATCGTTGAATTGGTCATTAGCAAAAGGCGTTGAAAAAGCGCAACCTTTTAAGGTGTCGACGGAATTTAAAATGTAAAACGAGGAGGAAAAATGTCTAAACCGGATCTACTGCATGTTGTTAAAAGCGTCATTGCCGCGGGAATCGGGGTACAGAGCAATAAAAATCGGGAGATCGATTTTAAGGACGGCTCTCTGCCGGCTTATATCGTCGTCGGAGCGATAGCGACTGTATTGTTGATCGGCGCCATCGTATTTGTCGTATCGCTGGTTCTGGGTTGACGAACCCTAGCGAGCAAGCCAGACCGCAGTCGGGCTTGCTCGCCTGCAGCATTAGTTGCCGGATACTTTGAAGCTGTCTTTGATGCTGATAAACAGCTCTTTCATACCGCTGAACAAGTTAGCGAGCGTAGGCGCTTCTTTCAAAATCACCAAGGTCCGAATTGCCGCTACCGCCAACACGCCGGCCGCCGATGGGAACAACTCGCACAAGCTGTTGACCAAGAAACCGCCGGCATTTTCCTGCGTCCGTCTATCGCCGACACTAGTCAACTCGCGATCATAACTTTCGCCGATGTCTCTACCGCCTAAGGCGTCGATAATTTCGATGCAGAAAATTTGCGCTACGAATTCGACCCCAAAGAACACTACGGAACAAATGCCCACCCACATCATTACGCTGCTCTTTTTGGCCCTCATCATGGTCTGGTAGACCCAAATCGCAGCCAACACCATCACTATACCACCTATCATGATTGCTCCCCTTTAGCTATTGTTATTCTTATGCAACAAGTTAAAGGTGCATACTACTTCTATTCGCTCGTATTGGCAATTTCAAGCTCACTCTTTCTTCGAAGATTATCAATTGCTTGACATTAAAGTTAGCTAAAGTAACATATGGCGCTCTGGCGCCGGTCTCGGCGTTTTTTGATAACAATGACCAATTAACAATAAGGTAGGAGGCACCCATGGGAGCGATCTTAGACTTGACAGAAATGTTAAAAGAACCATCAGGCATGATTGGAGCGGTAGTCATTATCGCTGCAGGATATTTCTTCGTAAAATGGGTGTTTGCCGAACCTAAAGACGAAGAGTAAGCGACAAGCAGTAAGCTTAGCTTTTCTGAATAAAGGCGGCACCGCAATGGAAGCCGCCTTTTTTATGCCCGCCAGTTTTTCCTAATCGGCTAATACCTTATAATTTGTACATTTTTAGCCGTCCTGAAGATGTACAAACGCTTATATTCCAAAGTTTTCGCCCTGTCCAACCAACAGGTCCCCGCAACCGGAGTCGGTCTGTTCCGCTTGCTATACGGGCTTGTTGCCCTGCAGGAAATTCTGTTCTTAATCTATTTCAACCATTTGATTTTCGACCCTATACCCTATATAGACGTCGAATTCCCAATGATCGTCTGTTTCTTATGGCTATGGGCGGTCATCGCATTTTGCCTAGCCATCGGCTATCGCTGCCGCTTCAGTAGCATAGCCAATTACCTGCTGTGGCTGATCTTCGTCAATTTCACACCCATGCAACGCGATTTCGACGGGGGCTTCGATCTTTTCATGATCGGCGCGAATTTTTTTCTACTTTTCATGCCGATAGATAAAGCGTTCGCGATAGACGCGTTACGTAAAAAATTAGCCCAGCCCTTTGTGCATTATTCGCAATATCAACCAAATCAGGTTTCCAGGCTCAGCTATTTGTTGCCGGTACTGATTTGCCTGGGCTTTTTGTATTTCGACTCGGCCATCCACAAGCTATTCGCCCCCCATTGGCGCAACGGATTGGGAGCCTGGCTACCTTCTTCGGTGCCTTATTACTTGTCCGCGCTGGATATGTCGTGGCTGCTCAATCAGGAAAGCCTACAAAAGGCGATAGGCTATACGATTTTAGCCTTCCAATTCAGCTTTCCGTTCCTCTTCGATTTTCGGCTACTGCGGCCCGTTTATTTTCTGATAGGCATAAGCCTACATCTTGGCATTACCCTGTCGTTTAACATTTACCCGTTCGGATTGGGCATGCTGATATTCTACGCGCTGGTCATGCCACTGTCTTGGTACCGAAAAATAGGTGCCCGGATAAGACAACTCGAACCCTCGTTAGCCGTGCTATACGATCAACAGTGTCCGTTGTGCAATCGCACCGTGCTAACCCTAAATCACTTCGACGTGCGCCGTAGCGTGGAATTCAAACCCGCCCAATTGCATGCCCAAGACTATCCGGCACTGATGCGGCTGGAGCAAAAAACGTTGTTGACCGATTTGTACGCCGTCGACCGCCAAGGAAAAGTCTATAGCGGCATAGACACCTATGCGCGCATTTTAATCGCCATGGGTTATCCGGCCGTATTCGGCTACGGCCTATCCTTACCGGGCATACGCCAAATTGCGCAGCGCATCTATCGGCGCATTGCCGACAATCGAGCGAGGCTCGACTGTGACATCACCTGTGCTTCCAGCATCAGCGCACCGCCATCTCCAAGCCTATACGACTTGCTGTTCGCCTCGCAAAACGACAAGCAAACAAAACGGAACCTGCATAAAGTCGCTAAAACGTTAGCGTTTATAATCCTATTACAGCTGAACAGCAGCATACATTACGGCTTGTTGTACCGTTACGAAATCGACACCCGGCAAACCGCCTTTTCCAGTGCGCTAGCCGACATGAGCAACGCGCTGTTAATGTTTTCCCACACCTTTTTAGGCATTACCCCGCACGCCTTGTATTTGCACGATCACTTCGCCGGTTACGAGCACCTGCTGGCGATTACCTATATTGATGGCAACGGTAACGAACAATGGTTGCCTTTCGTCAACGAGCAAGGCCGACTGCTGGCGCCTAACTGGGGCCGTGTGCACTCCATGTGGGCCAATATCGCGGTTACGCCCAATATCGACGAATTAAGACTGAAAAAATTCATCATGAAGGTCACCGCCTTCTGGGGGCATAAACTAGGCCTAGCTCTGGACGGCACGCGCTTTATCGTCAAAATGAAAAAAATTCGGGCACCGTTCGAGTGGGAAGCCAATCTTCGGCAAAACAACCTTTCCGGAGCATGGTCCAGCATAGGTTATGCCCAGTGGCACGGCAGAGAAATTAAAATCGATCTGCCGGCCGACATCGACGCTCTGTAAGCGATTTGGAAATTGGCTCTTGCAAGTGCCAATTTGTCATGTTATAAAATTCCGCGTGTCCTGTTAGGGCGCGCAAAAATTATAATAACCCTAATATTAGATCGGAGGATGTTATGAAGAAAGTATTTACCCTTTTGGCCATGGCTCTTATGGTTGTTAGCTTGAGCGGCTGCATGGACGATCCAGACGGTGGCAACCCAAAACCGAAAGGTTACGGCACACCTAGCCAACAAGGCAGCGGTCTTCAGTAAGCAGCTTTGACAGGACTAAAAACTTCCTGAGTAAGGCCCACGTCAGTGGGCCTTATGTTTTATGGCTACTTGATATTCTACCGCTCCATCCGAGTTAAGCACGGAGCACTCTTAAAGCCTTAAGTCGCCATCTCATCCATCGTTTTTACAATCCACTGCTCCGCTTCGGCATTGATTTCTTTGGAGCTCTTACCTTGAGTGCTAATCTCCGGGCCAATCTTCACAGTAATTACCCCCGGATACTTCAAAAAACTATTCCGCGGCCAAAATTCCCCGGCGTTATGCGCCAAAGGGATAACCGGAAACCCGGATTTATGAGCTAACATCGCCCCGCCGGCATTGAATTTTTTGCTAGCTCCGGGAGCAACCCGCGTGCCTTCGGGAAACACCAATACAAACAATCCCTCCTGCAAGCGAGCGGTTCCTTGCTCCAACAACATCTTCAACGCCTCTTTCTGGTTGCTGCGATCTATAGCAATCGGCTTTAAGGTAGCCAATGCCCAGCCTCCGAACGGAATTTGCAACAATGATTTTTTCAATACGGCGGTTTGCGGCGAAATAATTTGCCGCAGGGCGATAGTTTCCCACGCGGATTGGTGCTTGCTGAGAATCACCGCGGCGCGGTCTAGCGGAACGTTCTCTAACCCCTCCACCCGATAACTCAACCCGCAACACAGCTTTAGCATAAACAACAAATAATCTATCCATATGTCCGCGATCTTATAACGCGTGGAAAATGGCATAAAGTAACAACCCAGAATCGCCAAACCGACTATCGGCGTGGACAACACCACATAAATGAAAAATAAAGTAGAACCTAAGATCACTCGCAAATCAGCTTTGCGAGACGATGAAATGAGCGGCGTCATATAAAGTATCGAAAATAGGACAAAGTAAATCGGGGTGCTTGGCGAAGGTATCGGCGCCTTTACCGGTTTTCACCAAAATCGGTTTAGCACCCACCGCCTCAGCGGCTTGCAAATCGCGTAACGAATCGCCAACGGCGTAAACCTCGGTCAAATCCGCGCCAAAATCGGCAGCAAACTTGAGAAATAAGCCGGGCTTAGGCTTGCGGCAGTCGCATCCTTGCTCCGGGTCGTGCGGACAAACATATACAGCCTCTATTGAGCCCCCGGCTGCTGCTGCCAGCCGGCGCATCTTGGCATGCATCGCATCCAAAGTAGCCGGATCGAATAAGCCTCGTCCTACACCGGATTGATTGCTGATTACCACGACCGCGAAACCATGCCGATTCAACAGCGCAATGGCTTCCAAGCTGCCGGGCAGCGGAATCCATTCGTCCGCCGACTTGATAAAGGAGGCGGAATCGAGATTTATCGTGCCGTCGCGGTCCAACACGACATAACGCCGGCTCACGCTTGCAACTTGGAAATGTCGGCGATATTCAAGAATTGGCCGGACAACTTGGCCAGCAACGCCAGCCGGCTGTTACGCAAGGCAGTATCTTCGGTATTGACCATCACGCCGTCGAAAAAGGCATCGACGCTATCGCGCAGCTGAGCCAAACGACTCAAAGCCAACGGATAATTTTGCTCGGCCAACAGCGGCAGAATCGCGGCTTCAGCTTCCTCGGCGGCAACCAGCAAATTTTTCTCCTGCGCTTCGACCAGCGCGCCTATGGTTTCCGAAACCGGCTGCTCGGACTTTTTCAAGATATTGATGATGCGCTTGTTGGCCGCCGCCAGGCTTTCGGCTTCCGGCAGGGCGCGGAAGGACTGCACCGCTTTCATCCGCAACCAGAAATCGAACGGCCGGGTCGGATTAACCGCCAACACCGCCTCGAATTCGTCAGTGCTGAAACCGTGATCCAGGCAATAGCCTTTCAACCGATCGAAGATGAAGCCGACGACTTTTTGCCGGGTTTCGGCCTGATCGAACTTATGGCTGAATTGCGCCAAGGCTGCGTCCAACAGCTCGGCCACGTCCAAATCCAGGCCGTTTTCGATCAGGGTGCGCAAGATGCCCAAGGTGGCGCGGCGCAAGGCGTAAGGATCCTTGTCGCCGGTCGGAATCAGCCCGGCGCTGAAGATGCCGGCCAAGGTGTCGATTTTTTCCGCCACGGCCAACGCCACGCTGATGGGGGCTTTGGGAATCTCCCCGCCGGATTGTTTCGGAAAATATTGTTCTTCCTGGGCATTGGCAACCGCCGCATCCTCGCCGTCGGCCACCGCGTAGTAGCGGCCCATGGTGCCTTGCAGGTTGGTGAATTCGCTAACCATGTTGGTCAGCAAATCGGTCTTGGCCAGCAAGGCGGCGCGTTTTGCCAGCGCAACGTCGGCGCCAAGCTGTTCGGCGATCAAACCGGCCAGTTGGGCGACCCGTTCGGTCTTGTCGAACAAGGTGCCCAGGTCTTTTTGAAACACGATGGTTTTCAGGCTGTCGACGCGGTCGGCCAGGGATTGCTTTCTATCCTGTTTCCAGAAGAATTCGGCATCGACCAGACGCGGCAATACCACCCGCTCGTTGCCGGCGCGAATCGAAGCCGTATTGGAGCTTTCGATGTTAGCGAAGGTAATGAAATGCGCCAGCAAGCCGCCTTGCGCATTCTTGACCGGAAAATATTTCTGGTTGGACTGCATCGTGGTGATCAACACCTCCTGCGGCAGTTCCAGGAAGCGGGCGTCGAAATTGCCGACCACCGGCACCGGCCATTCGTTCAAGGCCGCGACTTCTTCCAGCAACTCTTCCTCGATATGGGCGATGCCGCCCAATGCAGTCGCCGCCTGCTGGGCGCCGGTTTCGATTTGCCGCATGCGTTGTTCGAAATCGACGGTGACTTTCGCCGTCAACAATTTTTCGACATACTCGTCCGGATGGCTCAACTCGATCGGATTTGGTGCGTGCATGCGATGGCCGAAACTATGGCGGCCGGTTTTCAAGCCCAAGATGTCGGCGTCGATAATTTCACTACCGAACAGCAACACCGCATTGTGCACCGGCCGCACGAATTCGTGATCGTAATCGCCCCAGCGCATGCGCTTGGCGATCGGCAATTGCGCCAGACTTTTACGAATAATGTCCGGCATCAATTCGGTGGTCGGCTGGCCTTTGACCGCTTGCTTGAAAATCAACCACGCACCCTTGTCGGTTTCCAGTTTTTCCAGTTGCTCGAAACTGGCACCGCAACTGGATGCAAAGCCCAAAGCTGCCTTGCTCGGCGCGCCGTCCGGCCCGTAGGCCGCTTGCAAGGCCGGGCCGCGTTTTTCCACCACTTTATCGGCCTGCTGGCTGTCGAGGTTACGAATCAGAACGGCCAAACGGCGCGGCGTGGCATAGGCCTTGGCCTCGCTGAAATTCAAGCCGGCGTCTTTCAAGCCGGCGACCATGCCGTCCAATAACGACTGGCTGAGTTTTTTCAAGGATTTGGGCGGCAGTTCTTCGCCGCCCAGTTCGAATAATAAATCTTGAGTGATCGTCACAGCGTTTGCCTATGGTGCAAAGTTTATAGGTGTTGTAAATGTTCGATACAGGCATCGTAGGGATGCTGTTTTAAATAACAGAGCCAATTCGATAACCGATTAAAACTGTCGCCGGCTTTCAAATCGCGAAATAACCGTTTGAATCGCGAATCGTGTTTGCTGGTGGCCGTTTTGGTTTGTTTTTGCAACGCACTTCGTTCGTCGGGTAAATCGTAGGCGCTTAAATCGATATTGGCCGATTTTGCCTCATCCAATATCCATTGTTCGATAGGCGGATGCAAAATCAGATAATGGTGCTTTTGCGGATGCTTATAAAGCCTTAACCCCGATTTGTTCGCAAGCAATTTCAATTCGTTTAAATAGGGCGTTTGTTTCTTGTCGTCATCCAATATGCCGACGGCAAAACTATCTTTGAGGCTTTTACAGTTTTGCATTTTGCTCGTTACGGTACTACAGCCTTTCTGGTGGTTATAGCCGGAAACAGGTTTCACCAAGGTTTCCGTCAACATAGTGTCCAGATAGCACTCCGGCAAAATATGATTATCCATGTTGCGTGAATCGCTCGTAGTTAAAAAACACGTCTATGCCGTAATCGTAGACTTCGTTTAATTCGGTATCGGTTAAGCGATTAATCACCGTTTGCCCATTTTGATAGTCGATAATAAATACCGCTAATTCATTCCTATCACGTTCAAGAAAATCATTCATTACATAGGGGCTGTGAGTTGCAATGAAAAATTGATTGCTTTCGGCAGCAATGACTTCCTGGGTGATATGAGCGATATACGGCGGGAAGCAGTGGGCTTCAGGTTCTTCGAATAGCAGGATTGAATCGGTGTTTGAGGAAATCGCGGTTTTAAAAAACACCATGCGTTGCAAAGTATCAGAAATAGAACTGAATGGAAACGACGCGATTGAATCGTTGCTCAGGATTTTTACAATTCTTAAAGTGTGACCTGTTCTGTCGAATAACAAATTAAGCTTATATTCTTCAAACAGCATTAAAATCTCTTTTTTAAGAGGTTCTTTTTGCGCCAAGTCTAGAATATTTTCGCCGCTTGGCGGCACTAATCCTGAAATATATGAATATGGCTTAAACGAAAATTTATCAGGAAATTTAAAGTATTTTACTTTCGAGCCTATGTTCTTTCTATTGTAAAGAGCATGATATTTTAAGTCATGGTATATAGAGAACGAATGTTCTTCGTAACCAATTTTTGAGCGTGGGCTTATGTTTTCAATATGTGATTTTAAATTAATATCAATCTCGACGCTCTCATGATGGTTTGGCGGGGATCTTAAATACCTTGCAAAACAGACACTTCCATCGTCAGCATGAATTTCAATGGCATTTTCTGTATTACCATCAAAAAACATCTCCGCAAGATTTTCCAGCTTTACAAACTGAGTAATTTTCTTGCTTTTGTTGTATTTGACATAAGGCAACGAAAATAGCCCAATCGCCTCCAAAATATTCGACTTACCGACATTCGGCTTCCCAATCAGCACGTTAATCCGCTTGCAATCCTGCAAAGTCGCATCTTTCAGCGACTTGAAGTTGCGAATTTGTACCGAATTGAAAAATACGCTCACGTTAATTCCGTTTAACTAATACACATCGGAAAACCCAAACTCTCCCGCCGGGCATAGTAGGCTTCGGCGACCGACTTGGCCAGATTCCGCACCCGCAAGATATAACGCTGGCGTTCGGTGACCGAGATGGCGTGGCGCGCATCGAGCAGGTTAAACGAGTGGGACGCTTTCAAGACCATTTCATAGGCTGGCAAGGGCAGGTTTTGTTCGAGCAGTTTTTGGCATTCCGCTTCGAAGGTATCGAAGCATTGGAACAGGAATTCGACGTTGGCGTGTTCGAAGTTGAAAGCCGACATCTCCACCTCGTTTTGGTGGAACACGTCGCCGTAAGTCACCACACCCTGCGGGCCGCGGGTCCAGACCAGATCGAACACCGATTCCACGCCTTGTAGATACATCGCGATGCGTTCCAGGCCATAGGTAATCTCGCCGGTCACCGGCTTGCATTCCAAACCGCCGACTTGCTGGAAGTAGGTAAACTGCGTGACTTCCATGCCGTTCAACCAGACCTCCCAGCCCAAGCCCCAGGCGCCCAGGGTTGGCGATTCCCAGTTGTCCTCGACGAAACGGATGTCGTGCTCCAGCAAATCCAAGCCCAGATGGCGTAGCGACCCCAGATACAGCTCCTGGATGTTGTCCGGCGACGGCTTCATCACCACCTGATACTGGTAATAATGCTGCAAACGGTTGGGGTTTTCGCCGTAACGGCCGTCGGTCGGGCGACGCGACGGTTGCACGTAAGCCGAGTTCCAAGGCTCCGGTCCTATGGCACGTAGGAAAGTGGCCGGATGAAAAGTACCCGCTCCCACTTCCTGATCCAAGGGTTGTAACAAAACGCAGCCTTGCTCGGACCAATATTGTTGCAGAGTCAGAATCAAGCCTTGAAAAGTTGAGACATCGTTGTTAGTCGACACGTTACGTCCACATAAATTGATGAAAAGTGGCGCGATTATAACGGAAAAACCCGGCTCAGACAGGGCTGAGCCGGGTTCCCGCAGGGGCCGTAATCCCGTAACGCGGTTATGATTCCCGGCATCTCAAAACCGGACGGCTTTAGCCCAAACCGTGCGAGTCAGTCGCATGCTCCGCGCCGATTCCGGGTGACGTCGATAAGCAGCTTTCTGCAACGGTTAGCTGCCGAAAATCACTCAAGCATGCTATGGTTTAGCGAAAATTTTTCCGGATGCCTACATGAGCCAACCGCTGTCAGTCGCGCAAACCGACAAACCCATCCACTTGCTGCCCGGCATGGCCAACCGCCACGGCTTGATTGCCGGCGCGACCGGTACCGGCAAAACCATTACCCTGCAAACCATGGCGGAAGGATTTTCCGACTTGGGTGTGCCGGTTTTCATGGCCGACGTCAAGGGCGACCTGTCCGGCCTCGGCAAAACCGGCGGCGGCAACGCCAAAATCGCCGCCCGGGTGGAGGCGCTGGCGCTTTCAGACTTCGACTACCGAAACGTGCCGGTGCTGTTTTGGGACGTGTTCGGAAAAGACGGGCATCCGCTTCGCGCCACGATTTCCGACATGGGGCCTTTATTGTTGGGACGCATGCTCAACCTGAACGACACCCAAGCCGGTGTGCTCAACGCGGTGTTCAAAATCGCCGACGACCAAGGCTGGTTGCTGTTGGATTTGAAAGACCTGCGCGCCATACTGCAATACGCAGCCGAACACGCAACACAGTTGCGCGACGAATACGGCAGTATCTCCGCCGCCAGCGTCGGCGCGATCCAGCGCGGCTTGCTGCAGCTGGAACAACAAGGCGGCGACAAATTGTTCGGTGAACCGGCCCTGGATTTCAACGACCTGCTGCAAACCGTCGATGGCCGCGGCGTGGTCAACGTTCTGGCCGCCGAAACCTTGTACAACTCGCCCCAAATTTACGCCACCGTACTGTTGTGGCTATTATCGGAATTATTCGAAAATTTGCCGGAAGCCGGCGATCCGGATAAACCAAAGCTGGTGTTCTTTTTCGATGAAGCCCATCTGTTGTTCAACGACGCACCGACCGCGCTGCTACAGAAGATTGAACACGTGGTGCGCTTGATCCGCTCCAAAGGCGTAGGGGTTTATTTCGTCAGCCAAAATCCCCTGGATATTCCGGATAACGTGCTCGGCCAACTCGGCAACCGGGTACAGCACGCATTGCGTGCCTTCACGCCGCGCGATCAAAAAGCCGTCAAAGCCGCTGCGCAAACCTTTCGCAGCAATCCCGATTTAGCCGTCGAAACGGCACTGACCGAACTTGGGGTTGGCGAAGCTCTGGTGTCGTTTCTGGACGAAAACGGCATCCCCTGCCCGGTCGAACGCGCGATGATCAGGCCGCCGCATTCGCAAGTCGGCCCACTGACGGCCGGCGAGCGCCGTCAGCTTATCGCCGATTCGCCGATATTCGGGCATTACGAACAAGCACTGGACCGGGAATCGGCGTACGAAATCCTGAAACAGCGCGCGGAACCAGATCGGACTAATTCATCCCGCGAACAACGGCAGCCGGCCGAGAGCGACGGCGATTTCGGTTTGACCGATCTACTGCTCGGCGGCAATACCACCGGCAAACGTAGCCGCCGCCGCGAAGGCGTATTGGAAGCCGCCGCCAAAAGCGCCGCCCGCAGCATAGGCCAGGAAGTCGGCAAACAAATCATCCGTGGCGTGTTGGGCTCCTTGCTGGGCGGAGGCAAGCGCCGATGACGTCCGCGCAAACCTTTGCATACTCCGCTTCCGCCGGCGGTTTGTTCGAACGGCCGGCTTGTTTCAACCCTCGCACTGTAGTCCGAAAAATTGTGAGACATTTATGCAGCTAATCACTACCACCCTAAAATCGATTTCAGCACTGATTCTGGCCTCGGGCTTGCTTTGCGGCAACGCTTCGGCTCAATCCGCACCCCACGACGAAGCGCATCACCCCGCTAAAAAAATGGATTGGCCCGGCATATACAACGGTTTTTTACCCTGCGCCGATTGCATGGGCTTGAAAACCTCGTTAGCGCTGAACAAAAACGGCAGCTATATTCTGATCACCCAGTACGTCGGCAGGTCGCCGCGCGATTTCGTCGAGAAAGGCAAATACAGCGTGGACGAAGCCAGCCAGACGATTTCTCTGACCCCGCGCAAAGCCGGCGACACCCACCAATACCGAATCGGGGACGGCCAATTGATGCAGTTGGACGACCACGGCAAAGCCTACACCGGCGAGCTAGCCAGCCGCTATGTTCTGCGCCGGACCGACGTAACGGAAAACCCGCCGGAGCACGCCCATTAAACCGGCCGGCACCGGCGTTGATAAAGCGACGCCGGTGCGCTTTGCGCCGGGAAAATATGCTATGTTGGCGACTCATTCCATCGAATAACCAGCACCCGCAACATGAGCATCAAATCTGACAAATGGATACGCCGCATGGCCGAGCGGCACGGCATGATAGAACCGTTTCAAGCCGGCCAAATTCGCGAATCCTCGCAAGGCCGCATCATCTCCTACGGCACATCCAGTTACGGCTACGACGTCCGTTGCTCCAACGAATTCAAAATTTTCACCAATATCAACTCGACCATCGTCGATCCGAAAGACTTCGACCAAGGCAGTTTCGTCGACGTCCATTCCGACGTTTGCATTATCCCGCCGAATTCGTTTGCGTTGGCGCGCACGGTGGAGTATTTTCGAATTCCGCGCGACGTGTTGGTCATCTGCCTGGGCAAATCCACTTACGCCCGCTGCGGGATTATCGTCAACGTCACCCCCCTGGAGCCTGAATGGGAAGGCCACGTCACCTTGGAGTTCTCCAATACCACGCCGCTGCCGGCGAAAATATACGCCAACGAAGGCGTCGCGCAGATGCTGTTTATCGGCAGCGACGAAGTGTGCGAAACCTCTTACAAGGACAGAGGCGGCAAGTACCAAGGACAGCTGGGAGTGACTTTACCCAAGGCCTAGCGCCGGAGTCCCATGTATAAACCATTTTTCAGTCAAATGACCGCATCCATGCCTAGCCCGGTAAACGCCGCGCCGGTCGACACGCTTTCCGGCTTGGACGAATACTACCGGCAAGTTCAGGGCATCATTCTGAACAGGCAAGACTGGATCACCGGCCTGCTGCCCGCCAGCACCGCCATCACCACGCACGGCAACTACACCGACGCCTGGGTCAGGGACAACGTATACAGCATTTTGGCGGCTTGGGGCTTGGCGCTGGCCTATCGCAAAGCCGAAGCCCGCGCGGATCGACGTTACGAACTCGAACAAAGCGTGGTCAAACTGATGCGCGGTTTGTTGACCTCCATGATGAAGCAGGCCGACAAAGTGGAGAAATTCAAGCACAGCCAAGACCCTTTGGATGCGCTGCACGCTAAATACGACACGCATAGCGGCAACGTGGTGGTCGGCGACCGGGAATGGGGACATTTGCAACTGGACGCCACTTCGCTGTTTCTGCTGATGCTGGCGCAAATGACCGAGTCCGGACTGCGCATCGTATTCAGCCTGGACGAAGTCAACTTCGTACAAAATCTGGTGCATTACGTCAGTCGCACCTACCGCACCCCGGATTACGGCATCTGGGAACGCGGCAACAAGATGAATCACGGCATCGCCGAATTGAACGCCAGCTCGATCGGCATGGCCAAAGCGGCCTTGGAAGCCATGGCCAACTTCAACCTGTTCGGCAAAGACGGCGGCCAAAGCGCCATCGTCCATGTGGTCAGCGACGACATCGCCCGCACCCGCATCACGCTGGAAGCCTTGCTGCCGCGCGAGTCCATTTCCAAAGAAGTCGACGCCGCAGTCCTGAGTGTCACCGGCTTTCCGGCCTTCGCGGTAGACGATCCGGAGCTGCGGCAACGCACTCAGGCCGCCATCGTCGAAAAACTGCAAGGCCGTTACGGCTGCAAACGCTTTTTACTGGACGGTCATCAAACCGTACTGGAAGACCATAAGCGCCTGCATTACGAACCGAACGAGTTGAAGCAATTCGCCGACATCGAATGCGAGTGGCCGCTGTTCTTTTGTTACTTGTTGCTGAACGGCTTGTTTAACGGCGATACGCACAGCGCCGCCGACTACCGACGCAAATTGGAAGCCTTGCGGGTCGAGGATCGCGGTCAATGGTTGCTACCGGAATTGTATTGGGTGCCGGCCGATGCGGTCGAAGCCGAAAAAACCGATCCGCACAGCCAAACCCGGCAACCGAACGAAAACGTGCCCCTGGTATGGGCGCAAAGCCTGTTCATCTTGGGCTGTTTGGTTCAAGACGGGTTTCTCGACCTTGCCGACATCGATCCTTTGGGCCGGCATCGGCAACGTCACAGCCGCCACCCGGCCCGGGTGCAAATCGCCCTGTTGGCCGAAGACGCCGAGGTGCAAAACGAATTGGCGGCGTTAGGCATCGCCAGCCAAACCCGGGCCGAGATAGCCCCTATCCAAGTCCGCGAAGCCAGCGAATTGGCTGCCGCCTATACCCAAGTCGGCCGCAACGACCGGATGAGGCTGAGCGGGCGTCCGTTGCGCCAGCTACGCACCTTGTCCACCTCCAAGCTGTACGAGCTCGCCGGCGAGCGCTTGCTATTCCTGCCGCAGTTCGTCAGCCAAAAAGGTTTTTATCTGGCGATGGACAACCAACTGCTGATTCAGCGCTTGCGCCTGGAACTGGCCTACGTCGCCAGGCATTGGGACAAACCCGGCTTGCCGCTGATGGTGATAGACGTCAAACACAACATGTTGGCCGGCGACAGCCGCCAAGTCTTGCTCGATTTCATCCAGCAGCTGCAAAGCGGCGATCTGCAGGGCACCCCCATTCAACTAGAGTCGCTAAGCGCCGCGGCTCCTCAGGTCTATCAAGAGAAAATCGGCTATTTACACGATTTCAAATTTTCCGCCGCCGTCTGGCGGGAACCGGAACGGCCATTTGCCAACGTGCTTCCGGCGAACCCGGAGTTGCTCGAAGCCGTCTCGTGTTTGCAGCTGACCCAATGGGAATTGGCGGACGACGCGCTGTTACTGGACGAATTGCGGCGCAACGGCAATTTGTGCGCGCAACTGGAAGTGCTGAACCTACTGGTGCAACGGCACGGTTTGGAATTTGCTTGCGGCCTTGGTAACGATTTCGGTCAGGCGGCTACGGTTTGCGATTTGTTGGAAGAAGTCTATAGCCGGGCCGCCGACCGACACGTTTGGAAGGTGATCCGCCGTTGCGCCAGTTTATTGGGCAAATACGACATCAATCTGGAACAAAGCGCCACCGACATTCTGGTCCGCCAACACGGCCTGACCGTCGGCCGCGCCTACAGCGGCAAAGCCACCTTGCGCCGACCCGCCGATTCCTGGCAAATCCTGGAAATCATCCGCGCCTTCAACCCCGGCGAAGGTAGCCAACAAATACTGATTCAGGAGTTGATTCTTTACCTGGGCATGTTGATCAAGTTGAATCACGCCCTGTTCGCCGACATGCACACCATTCGCGTCGGCCACATATTGCAATTGATCATCGCCCGGCAAAAAAGGCTGGCCAAATGCGAATCGCTGGACGAGGCGTTCGAAGCCATCATGGCGCTACCTCCGCACGCGGTGCTGCAATTGTTGCGCGCCACCTTGGAAGATTATGCCAACAGCGAAACCCAATTGGGCCGGATGGAAACCCTGCAAACCGACGGCAGCCGCTGCGACCTCAGTTCGGCCCGCTTCCCGGAAAGCATCAATCCCAAACACGTCGGCGACGCGGAAGACTGGTATGCCTGGCGCGAACAACAAGGCAATTTCGGCCGCGAAAACGAGGAATTCTTCGGCGGCGTCTGGCTGCTGCTGCATCGCTGCAAAGGCCTGATGCTCGGCGAAAAATATAACAGCAACCGACGTATAGACAGCGAAACCCTGCTTGCGCAAATGACGCCGGGCGAACAAAGCTTCAAACTGCACATCAACCACGTGCTGAACAAAATCCAGGCTCCGGTTTACCGGCAGCTGACCGTCGAGGCGCTCAGAGCGTTGGCCTTCATCATGAAAAACAATCCGGACCTGCGCATAGACGACGTATTGGTCACCGACATCCTGATCGGCCACGCCGTCCGAATCGCCTGGCTGCAAGCCCACCCGGATTACCAAAACAAATACGAAGACAACGTATCCTTGGCCTGGCAAGCCTTTTATCAATTGCCGCCCCATGCGGTCGCCAACGCCATACTCGACGCACTGGTGCATTTGCTCAATCAACATCATTCTTAACGAGGACACGCATGATATTGGCCGGAGACGTAGGCGGAACCAAAACCATTTTGGCCTTAGTCGATCGGGACGGCGCCGGTCGCTTGAGCATCCAACAGGAACAAACCTTCGCCAGCGGCGAATATCCGAGCCTGGAGGCCATCATGGATTTGTTCCTGCCGCCCGAGGTAACAGTGGATGCGGCCTGCATAGGCTTTGCCGGTGCCGTGGTCGACCAGCGCTGCTTCGCCACCAATTTGACTTGGAGCCTGGACGGCGCCTCGTTGAAACACCGCCTGCAAACCGACAAAGTCAGGCTACTCAACGACCTGGAAGCCATGGCGCTCGGCATGCTGCACCTGCCGGCCGCCGATTTCGTCGAATTAAATCCCAACGCGGAATCGCATACCGGCAATATGGCCGTCATCGCCGCAGGCACCGGCTTAGGTGAAGCCATGCTTTATTGGGACGGCGAACGCCACCATCCGGTCGCCACCGAAGGGGGGCATTGCTCGTTCGCCCCGCAAACGCCGCTGCAGGAGCAACTGCTGCAATTTCTACGGCAACGGTTTCCGACTCACGTCAGCTACGAACGGATTCTGTCCGGCGCCGGGTTCAGCCATTTATACGATTTCGTAGTCGATAGCGGCATCGCACCGGCCTGCCCGGCCGTCCCCCCGGCCAGAATCAAAGGCATGGACCGCAACGCCGTCATCTCCAGATTGGGCATAACCGGCGAAGACCCGGCTTGCACCGCCGCGTTGAATTTATTCGTGGAGGTTTACGGTGCCGAAGCCGGCAATCTGGCCTTGAAATCGCTGGCCACCGGCGGGATATTCATCGGCGGCGGGATAGGGCCGAAAATACGCGGCGCGCTCGAAAACGGCAATTTGTTGCAAAACTTCGTCGCCAAAGGCCGGTTCGAAACTCTGCTCAGCACCATGTCCGTGAAGCTGGCGTTGAACCCGAAAACTCCGTTGATCGGCGCAATGCATTACTTTGCATAAGGTTAATCTTAACGTCCGTAGCGGGCGCCGCTGTGCATGGTACGCCCATCCGGCTCGCCCCCGCTTTAACATGCCTGCCATGGTGATGCTTTATAAAACAGCCTGGGGGGCAAACCATTCCGCAGCCGATTAGCCGATACCGGCAAACCCAACAAGCTCATTAATGGCGCCATGATGCGTAAGTTGATTCACGTCGCTTTTGGCGTCTTAAAATCCGCCAAACCGTTCGATTCATGCATGCATTTCCTGCCATCTTATAGTCCTGAGTTGAACCGAATTGAATTGCTGTGGCGCCAAATGAAATATGAATGGTTGCCCTTCAAAAGGTTTACTCCCGACGAGCTTGAAAACGCCATTGATGAGATTGGACGAGGATTGGCTCAAAATACACGTTAACTTTTTGCTAGGCGCTTATCAACCAATTGAACCCTAATAAAAATCAAAAGCCGATGTAAAACATTACATCAAAACGCATCCATTTTAGAGGTAAATTATGAAATTTAAACACTATCTGGTAGCTTGGTTTTGTTTCGTAATCTCAAGCTTTGCCAACGCAGGAACGATTAATGGTCAAGACGGAGCCTATTACTTTCATTTTGAGGATATAGCTTATACCGGCATCCCGTCCCCTTATTCAGATAGCGTTCTATCTGTAAGATTTTATTGGTCTGACGGATCAGCAAATGGTCTTGTTCAAATTGGCACTAGTTTTTTTGAAGACTCGTTACTTGACGTTCCTTTCCTTTCTGACCCGATTACCGAGCTATCCGAAGGACCTGGCAGTACTGCCGCCTCAATTAGCGGCGACTACTGGGGAGACTTACAAGGTGTTGTGAAACTTTTAGTTCTCGGCGATGGCTGGATCGATTTATCCAGCATCAAGATAGATATTTATAAAGACGGCTATCTTTATTCTCAAACGTTTTCTACAGCGCCTGTACCATTGCCAGCTGCTCTGTGGTTTTTTCTTACCGGCCTAGTAGGCCTTGGTTTCTATTCTCAATACCGAGCCCCGTATCAAGCTGGGTAAGCTAATCCGTGGAACGCATTGCGGAGTGGTTTGGAATTGGCGGATCGCCTGTCGGCATCCGTACTACACAGGTTGATTCAGCCGTCGTCTCGGTGCTAAGGCAAGTCTTTTTGCCGGGTTAGCCGTCGCAGCAACTACCACTACCACCGGCGTCATCGTTCCGCCGAATATCACCGACGGTACCAAACCTAACCAGCGTGCAGTGACGCCGGAAATAGAGGGGTCTTGGCAGAGGCAGGGCAATGGGTAGGCGATTCAGTGCAGCGGTTACAACCATGAGCATCGGCATCGCGCTCTTGGCTTTGTCACCCCGGTCCAATGCCATGCGGGAGTGGACGAAACGCTGTTAGCTCAACGCAAAGCGCTTTATGAAAACGCTCGTCGGCAAAATCCGAGACGCCGGAGTCAACAGACCCGCAACCGGAACAGGATCCATACCGTGCACGTAAATCCGGATCACACCGAAACCCACGCCCATTAACTCAGGAGAGTGCTAACCCGTATAAAATTGCCGCATAAGTTTTTTTACACTGCGGCGACAACTAGCTTGAAATTTTCCGCCGGAATGCCAAGGCTTTTTGGCCGGGACCGAAAATTTGTGTAGAATCGCGGCTTTAACAACGGAATGCCAATCGCGATGTCAGACGATTTGATCAGCCAATTGAAAATTATGCTCATCGAAGGCTTGCGCCTGGAAGATATGGTACCGGAAGACCTATCGGCCGATGCCGCACTGTTCGGCGACGGTTTGGGTTTGGATTCGATAGATGCCTTGGAAATTGGGGTGATGTTGGATCGTCAATACGGCATCAAAATCACCTCCGGCGACCAGCGCAACCAACAGATATTCGCGTCTTTACGTTCTCTGGCCGAATTCGTCGCCGATCAACGCACCCGTTAGCCATGTTCGGTGCATTGCGCGGCATCGCGATTGCCGGCCTGTTTCTGGCTTACCCGTTTCTCAGCGCTTATTTCGCCCGGCAAGGTTATGCACCTTTGGTGTTGCTGACGTTCGCCGCGCTGACGGCATGGCGCGGCTGGCGACTCACCAAAGCATCCTGGCGTTACGGTAGCTTCGCGTTGTCCGCCATGCTGGTCATTGCAGCCCAATCGGCGGCCAGCTATTGGATTTGGCTGCTGCCGGCAGCGATTTATCTTTGCTTGGCATGCTTGTTCGGCCATACCCTGCTGGCTCCGCCGTCGCTATGCGAGCGCTTGGTTCGCTTGCAGTTTCCGGAACTCGAGCCCGGCATCGCCGAATACTTACGGCAAGTCACCCAGGCGTGGACCTGGTTCTTTGCCCTCAACGTGCCGGTGTGCGCGGTGCTACCACTGTTGGCCGGCCAACAGGTCTGGGCCGTGTATACCGGCGTACTGGTTTATCTGTTGATGGGGCTGTTAGTCGTCGGCGAATGGCTGTACCGGCGCAAGCGTTTTCCGGATTTGTACATCCCGCCGGTGCTGGAAACCGTACGCTTTTTTGCCTTAAACGGCCACAAGGCTTTCAAAAACAGCGGTACATGAACTATTGGATTTGGCTATGTGCATGGCTGCCGTTCGCCGCTTGGGCCGACGGCGAACCGGCAAACTGGGTGCAATTGCTGAAGCAAACGGGACCCGGCTATTACCGCTACGAGGAAACCCGCGAATTGGAACTGGCCAGCCAACCCTGGCACGCACAAGGCTTTATGCTAACCGACGCCACCGGCAATTTGGTCAAACTGCAAACCGTCCCGCAGCGGGTCATCATGGCCATTGCCGGCGAGCAGTTGTATTACTGGGATCCCATCAACAAGCAGCGACATAGCGCCTCTATCGAGGCGGCCGGCGACGCCGCACAACAAATAGCCGCGTTCCGTGCCATTTTGCAAGGCCGCATCGAACAGCTGCAAGCCGACTATGAAATTGCCTTGCACCCGCTAGGCAACGGCTGGCAACTACGTTTTACCCCTAAGGCTGCTGCCGCCGAAACCGGTCTGCCCAGCATAGAAATCGCCGGTAACGGCGACACCCGGCAACGCGACATCAGCATACGTCAAGCGGACGGTGAAATCACTCGCTACCGTATCGGCGCGTCCGCACCCGAAGCCGGCGGCGGCATGACCATAGACGCGTTGCTACGGGAAGCGGCCGGAGAATAGCGGTGTCTTTGCCATGGCGTAAACGGATATTTTTATGGCTATGCCCTTTGCTACTGGCACTCACCGCCTGGCAATTGCGGGTGGAATCGGATTTGAACGCGTTTTTCACCGCCACCGAAGATGCAGACTCCCGTTTGCTGGCCAATCTACTTAAATCCGGCGAGCTATCTCGACGCTATTTGCTGTTAGTGGAAGCGCCGGCCAACGCGGAACAGACCACCTTGGCTGCCTTCAGCAATCAGTTGGTGAAGCGTTTGGCCGACCTGGCAGACGTGGAACAGGTCTGGCTAGCCAAACAACCGCCGCGCGCCTGGGTCGATGCGCTGACTTCGTATGCTCCTCATCATGCCGGCATTTTCAGCTTGAATCCGGAAGCGGACGCAGCGGCGATATTCGATCCGGCGGCCTTGCCGGCCAAAGCCGCCGGGCTGAAACAAGCCTTGTTGTCGCCGCAAGCCGCATTCGTCAAAACGGTAGCCAAACAAGACCCTTTGTTATTGTCGCTGCAAGGTTTTCAACGGATCAAACAGCAATTCGTATCGGCCACGGCCGACGGCGCCCTGTTGCTCAACAGCCGAGCGGCGGCCCTGGACGCCGATGCGCAAACTCGCCTGCAAGCCGGAATTGTTACAACGTTCTCGGCGCTGAACGCCGAGAACGGAAGTTCGTTCCGACTGGCCATGGCCGGCGTACCGGTGTTCAGCAGTGCCGCGCAACGGGAAATCGGCCGCGACGTCGGTTTGGTGTCGGCAGCCTCCGGCGCTGGGGTGATTGCGGTGTTTTTATTACTGTTCCGCTCCTTTGCGGCTTTGCATTGGATCTTGCTGATCCAGGCCGCGGCCTTCTTGTGCGGAGCATTGGGCATTGCCGTGCTGTTCGAACGAGTCAATAGTCTGACCCTGGCCTTGGGTGCCAGCTTGATCGGCATTTGCGTGGATTATCCCATACACGTGATGGTGCACGCGGCCAAGCACGGCGAAACGCCGCATCAGGCGGCACGCTTGCTGTGGCCTGCCCTGGCGATGGGCGGTTTGACCACTGTCATCGGTTATGCGGCGTTGGGTTCCAGCGGCTTTCCGGGTTTCGAACAAATTGCGGCCTTTGCCTTATTCAGCATCGTTGCCGCGTTGCTCCTGACCCGCTACGTCTTGCCGGCCCTGTTGGCGAATGTCGTCTTGCACCCGGTCGAATTACCCGGCATAGCCGGCTGGTTAGGGTTCTGCCGACGCCGGCGCCGGCACTTGCTAATCGGATTCGGCTGTGCCGCCCTAGTGGCCATCGCCTGGTTGCCGCAAGTGCGCTGGATGGACGATATGCAAAATCTGGCGTTAAACATGGACGAACTAAAACAACGAGATCAAGCAGTGCGCAGCCACTTCTCTCACATAGAACCCGGCCGCTTCGTGCTGGTCCAGGCCGACGATTTGGAAACCGCATTGCAGCGCAGCGAGGCCGCCGAACGCCGCTTGCAAACGCTGCAAGGGGAAGCTCGCTTGAGCGGCTACCAAGGTTTATTTCCCTGGCTGGTATCCCAACAATTGCAACACCGCAACAGCGAGACTTATAACGCCGCCATCACGCCAAAGTTTCGCGAGACTTGGCACGCCGCGTTAAACGCACAAGGTTTGGCGGCCGACAAATTGGCGCTACGCGCGGCCGGCCATGATTTTCTGGATTCGGCTGCACTGCTGACGTCGCCGGTCCAACAAATTCTCGCCGGCCAATCGTTGCAAACCGAGCACGGTGCCGGGTTTGCCCTGTGGTTGGGCGATCACGACCCGGCCGTGGTCGCAAATGCATTGCAAGGCTTGCCGGGTGTGCGCTACTACAGTCAAAAAGATCAACTTGACGCCTTGGCCGCTCGCTACCGCGACCGCTCATTGTGGATGCTGGCACTCGGAATAGTGGCGATGGGCCTCTGCGTTGCTTGGCAACAACATAGCGTGCGCATCGGCTTATTGACGCTATTACCGTGCTTGGCGGCCACTTTGTTCATTTTCGGCGCCTGGGCAGTCTTGGGCGAAGCCTTGAGCTTTTTGCACGTCATAGGCTTGCTGCTGGCCATTTCCCTGTGCGTGGATTACGGTATTTTTTTTATCGACCGGAACAGCCGCGACAGCCTGATCACTTATCATGCCATCGCCGCGTCTACTCTGACCACCCTGGCGTCATTCGCCGCCTTGGGTTTGGGTAAAACTCCGACCTTGCCTATTCTGGCGCTGTCGGTCTGCTTGGGTGTGGGCTTAGGTTTTTTGCTTTGCCCATTGCTGATTCCGCGTAGAGCCGAAATATGACGGCGCCTCAGCCCGCCCTCGCTGCGGTTGCCGTAACCGCGTTCCAATGCGCCAGTGCAGCCGGTAACGACGTCGAATCCTTAACTCAGGCATTGCTGGTCAATCGCAGCCTGTTGAAACCGTTAAGCCTGTTCGAGCTGCCGTTTGCGACCGTGGTCGGCGAAATCCGCAAGCCGTTGTCCGCACCGCGCGCCGAGCTATCCGCCTACGATTGCCGCAATGCCCGACTGGCACTGCTGGCCTTGTCGCAAATGGATTTTCGCGACGCACTATTGACCACTCGCAGCCGCTACGGCGCCGACCGCATCGGCGTGCTACTCGGTACCAGCACCTCGGGAATTCTGGAAACCGAAGCCGGCTATTTTGAATGGTCACGGACAGGTGCCATGCCGGCCGGCTTCGATTTCCTGCGCACCCACACCGCGCAAGCAACCGCCGAATTTTTACAACGCGAATTGGAATTGCAAGGACCTTGCTACGCCATATCCACCGCGTGCTCGTCCAGCGCCAAAGCGCTGGCCGCCGGGCAACGCCTGATCGGCGCCGACGTTTGCGACGCGGTGTTGATAGCCGGGGTAGACAGCTTGTGCCGCTTGACCTTGCGGGGCTTTAACAGTCTGCAATTGATCGATGCAAAACCCTGCCGCCCCATGGACGTCGAACGGCAGGGCATCAATATCGGCGAAGCTGCCGCTTTGTTACTTTTGGAGCGGGTTAGCGAGCACAATTTCGCTTGTCCCCGGCTACTGGCTGTAGGGGAAAGTTCGGACGCGCACCACATGAGCGCACCACATCCGGAAGGTTACGGCGCCGCCCAAGCCATGCGCATGGCCTTGCACTTGGCTGGCCGCGAACCCGCACAGGTCGATCACATCAATCTGCACGCCACCGCCAGCCAGCTGAACGACGCAGCCGAAGCCAAAGCCATCCTGCAGGTTTTCGACCATCCGCCGCCGTGTAGCGGAGTCAAAGGTTTGTTGGGGCATACCTTAGGCGCCGCTGGCGCCGTGGAAACCGTCGTCAGCCTACTGGCTTTACAACACGGCTTTATCCCAGGTACCTGCGGTTTACGTGTCGTCGACCCTAGTCTGGCTTTACCGGTGAGCGCCGAGCCGATGGTCGATCAAGCCCCGCGTCTGATCCTAAGCAACGCGTTCGGCTTCGGCGGCAACAACGCCAGCGTATTGCTGGAGGCAGCCTTATGAAAGCGATGAGCGTATTGGCATATGCCGTATGCGCGGCGGCGGACGAGTTTCGGACCGGCTTGCCGTTTGCATGCGACGCGGTGGAACGGGATGCAATGCCACCGGTCTTGCGCCGGCGCAGCAGCCAATCCATGCGATTAGCCTTCAGCGCAGCGGCAAAAGCCTGCGCGAATGCCTTGCGCCAGCCGGCTGATTTACCGGCCGTGTTCGCCAGCGTAGCCGGAGAAATCCAAACCACCGACCGGCTGTTGTCGGAATTGGCTAAAGCGGACGGCTTGGTATCGCCCAGCGATTTCCATAACTCGGTACAAAACAGCGTCGCCGGCTACTGGAGCATCGCCCACGGCAACCGCCGACCCGCAACGGCCATTGCCGGCGGACACCACACGTTGGCGATGGCTGTGCTGGAAGCATGGGCGCAACTGGCTTGCCACGGCGGCGAATTGTTGCTGGTTTACTATGACGAACACTGGCCCGCCCATTTATTTCCGCATCACGGCAGCGGCCCGCTGGCAACGGCTTTGATCCTTGCAGCGGAACAACAGGATTCGGCCATCGCCCTACTCGGCCCTCCGCACCCCGGAAGGCCGCCGGCCACCCCCCCGGAGCACGGCTCCAATCCCGAATCACCGCTATTGGCCTGCTCACCGCTACTCAATGTCTTAACGCATTCTCCCGTGGTCGGCACGACTATTCGGCTATCGATAGTAGCGCCCTATTGGCAGACTAAAGTCGTTTTTTAATCGCTTTTCGTAAGCATTTAACCGCCCCATCTATTTAAATTCGTCGAAATTGTCGATGTTTTACCTTTATTTAACGAGGTGCAGCAATGGCATTATCAGTGGACTGGGATCAACACCTGGGGTTCAAGCCATCGGCTTAACGGCTCCCTATTTGCCGCCGGTTCCCGGTAAGGCGCCAACGGTTGACCGGGATTACGAATATGTTCGCCTGGAAAAAGTTCGACTTGGAGCTTGCTCAATTAGTCAATATATTAATGGAACGAACTACTAGCGTCTTTTAAAGCGGTATCCGGGTAGATGCCAAGCGCCAGCGTCTTGCGCTTTCCGGCGCAGCGATAGTTGTAGCGGAAATACTTGGATCCGTTGGGATTAACCAACAGATAAAGCCCTTTTCGTCCTGAAGTTTATAGGGTTTTTTCTTTGGGCTTGGCGTTACGAATGGCGGTATGTCAATAGACGACATAAGACGACGATGGACAATAAAAAACCCGCTAAGCCTTGTCGCTTGCGGGTTTCTTGGATCGTCCGAGATGTCTTCAGACTCTTAAATTGGCGGAGAAAGAGGGATTCGAACCCTCGATACGTTGCCGTATACACACTTTCCAGGCGTGCGCCTTCGACCGCTCGGCCATCTCTCCAATTCAATATATCCTGTTAATTATCCTAAAAAACCGTCGATTTTGCAATTATCAGTCTTGTCCAATGACACATGAGCCTGAAAGCGCGAAAGCCGGGATCATAATCGTGGCTTTACACGCTGAAGTTTCCCAATTTTCACAGATAAGAATTAAAGTACCGGAGTGTCCCAAAAATTCCTCAAGCCGCCATGCGGTTCAAGTTCAAAACTAACCGATAGGCTTGTACATGTCCGCAAGAATCGGCAACAAACCGGTCAATATCCGCAGTCATTATGATTTGCATGATGCGATTCGATAGGGTTGCGGCCGGAATGTTTTATCATCAAAAGCTCAATAAACGGGAGGAAACATGAACTTAACGCGTCAACTGGTTTTAACTGTTTTGCTGGTCGGCCTGACGGCTTGTTCCAGTCTTTATTACAAAGGTTTGGAGCAAGTCGGCATTCCTAAACGGGAGGTGATGGTGTATCGGGTCGAAAAGGCCAGGGATACCCAGCAAGAAACCAAGCAACAGTTCAAAACGGCATTGGAACGGTTCACCGCATTGACTCAGTTCAACGGCGGAGATTTGCAAGCGAGTTACGATAAATTGAACGGCGAATACCAAGCCAGCGAAAAGATGGCCACCGAGGTACATAAACGTATCGGCGATATCGAAGATGTGTCCGAGGCCTTGTTTAGCGAATGGGAAGCCGAGTTGCTGCAATACAGCAATGTGGCCATGCGCCGCAACAGCCAACAAAAGCTGGCGGCCACCCGAATTCAGTACAAACAATTGATAGCGGCGATGAAGCAGGCGGAGGCCAAAATCCAGCCGGTGCTGACGGTATTCCGCGACCAAGTGCTGTATTTGAAACACAATTTGAACGCGCAAGCGATAGCGTCGTTGAAAGGCCAGTTAGGCAGCGTGCAATCCGACGTTTCCACATTGATCGCTGCGATGGAAAAATCCATAGACGAGGCCGACACCTTCATCCAAAACATGGAAAAGCCCTGAGAATAGCGACTTAAGCCATATTCTCAGAGCTTAGCCCCGCCCGGCGTCAATCCCGGAACGCTTCGACTTGGATGGCGATTTTTACCTGATCGGCAATCATAGGCACGTATTTGCTGACCCCGAAATCGGAGCGTTTGAGCGTGGTGGTCGCATTAGCGCCGCAGGCGTATTTCATCCGGATGGGGTTCATCGCGCACTGAAAGTGCTCCACGTCCAGGTGCACCGGTTTGCTGACGCCGTGCATCGTCAAAATCCCATCCACCCCGGTTAATTGCTCGCCGGTAAAGGTTAACCGGTCCGATTTAAATGTGACGGTCGGAAATTGCCCGGCGTCGAAGAAATCCGCGCTACGCAATCGGTCTTCCAATTCCGCCAAGCCGGTACTGATAGAAGCCGCTTCTACCCGGATGTCTACGCTGCCTTGGCCGGCGGCGGCATCCAATTCGATGCTGCCCGTCGTTTTATCAAAGCGGCCGCGTTGGGTGGAAAAGCCCATGTGGTCGATTTCGAAACTGGGAAAGGTGTGGCGGCTGTCTATGGTATAGCGATCGGCTGCGTGCGCCGGAATATTGCATAGACTAACGGCGGCGGCGATAGCAAGCGGCTTGAACATGGGATGCTCCTTGAATAGGGTCAAATGAAGTTAGTTTGTGGTTGCGCGAATGGACAGTCTCGCGCGGTTGGAGGCCGTTTAGAGTAGAGAAGTTTCGGTAATAGGCAAACAAGGTTGAAATAGTCCGAAGCCGGCAGGAGCGAGGAAAAGATCTTTTTATTCGGTTAGGGCTAAGCGTCGGACCGGCAGGGACATCAGCTAAAGCTTAGTTGAATGCTTGCCAAAACGGTCCAAATGGAACGGCCGTGGCGTTGTTATTGCATAGTGGGGAAGCCGTTTTTAGTCATTCAACGAGGAATACACGATGAAAAACCGTATACATCACATCGGGAAAACTGCTCCTTGGTACTGATTTCCGCATTGCCTATGTCTATAGCTGTGTATGCGGAAGATGCACAAAATCCGAAAAGCGCGGCTGAAGAAGTCAGACTGGATGACGAGCCTCGTGACGAAAGCGGTTCGAATGCGAACAAAGCCGGATAGGGGCGGCAAAAGAGCAGTCCGGTTATTTCGCCAGGCCTTTAAGAGTGTTTTAACCTGCGACGGTTTATGGTTTAGTGAACGGGGCGTAACCTTAGCGCTCAGGAATGTGCGGTTTTGCCGGCAGATTCCAGAGTACTTTTGCTTACGCCTCGCTTTTTTAATAGACGGACCGGACTCGGAGATCAGACATGAAAACATTTTTATTGGCGATAACGCTGGCTACCGCAGCGGTGTTGACACCGGCCGGCACTCAAGCTGCGGTAGGCGGTGCGGCGGACGATCCGCAAGCCATTGTGCAGAGCGTATCGAGCCGTATCCAGAAACACTTGCAAAGCGCGGGAGCGGACCAAGATTTCAAGCAGCTATCGGACTACGTCGCTAGCGAAATCGATCCGTATATCGATTTCGACTTGGTATCCGGCTTGGTGCTCGGTAGCTATTGGAAAACCGCTACGCCGGCGGAGCGATCCGAATTCAGCCGCGAATTCAAAACCTTGCTGATGCGGGTGTACGCCAGAGGGTTTGCCGAAGCCAAAAATTGGTCGCTTAAGTTTTTTCCGAGCGACGCGGATCCCAGCGGTCAAAAAACCTTGATCAAAACCCAAATCTTACAGGCGGAGCGTAAACCCATAGCAGTGGATTACCGCATGCTGCAACAACGAGGCAGTTGGAAAGTGTATGACATCCTGATCGACGGGGTGAGTTTGGTTGCCACTTACCGGAGTTCGTTTCGAAGCGAAATCGAAACCAACGGCGGTTCTCTGACAGGCACACTGGACAATTTGCGCAAGCACAATCAACAGTCTTCGGCCGCAGCCGGTAATTAAACTTGAAACCCAAGCTGTTGCGCAGCCGGCAGTTCTCCGGCCCCGGCGTTAACCGGCTTTGAAACTCTGATCAACCGTTAATGTCAGTATGCAATCCGCTTGGTTTTATCTGTTACTATGAAAATCATGGTGGGAACGACACATAGCCGCGATTCGCAAGGCCTCATCGCGACTATGCGTCGCGCCTACCAAACGACCTTTCATTTGTCGGGGCGATTGCCAGACCTTCATGACCGTTAGGTGTACGTGCATTGATAACACTAATCGCCTTATCCGCCGTCTAGCCCGCCGTTATTCCAAACGGCAGGATGCCTTATCGAGAGTTTTTAAATTCAGGCATTTTCACCGAATTGCGCTGAAAATGCCGTCCGCTTACTTAGCCGGTTTTCACCACTCGAAAGCTGCTCGCTTAACGAAAGCTATCTAGCCTATACTTTGAGCGTATTTTGCCGTATAAGCTTAGACGCTGGTCCGATGCCTCGTGTAATAGACTTAAATGTATGGCTGAAATCCCGGTCGAATTAACCCCATCCGTTGGCCGAACCAACACTAGCCGACTATCTCAGCTAACGAGAGAGTTTCTACTATTGTTCGTTCCGGTAGCGGTTCTGGTTATCGCGGGCGCTTGGGCCTTAGCGGAATCGCGCATCAAGACCGAAGTGGCGACCATTCTGGCCGAAGAAAAGGCCTATGTCGATTTAGGGGCAGGCCGCTTAGTTCAAGAATTGGCCATACCGGTCAGACATTTGCACAGCTTGATCAACGAGGCACCGGTGAGGGCGGCTTATCAAGCGGAAAACGGCCAATACTTAGCGCAAATCGAACAGTCTTTTACATCGTTGCTGTCGCGTAATCCCCGTTATGATCAGGTGCGCTGGATAGACGAAGCCGGCATGGAGCGGGTGAGGGTCAATAACCGCGAAGGCCGGCCGAGCGTAGTGCCTGAAGAGCAATTGCAGAACAAGCGCCAGCGTTACTACTTCTCCGAAACGATGGCGCTGCCCCCCGGCGTCGTCTACATTTCTCCCCTCGATTTAAGTGTCGAAAACGGCGAGATTGAAAGACCTTATAAAGCAACTATCCGAGTTGCGGGTAAGATCTTCGATCAACATGGGGGGGCACGGGGAATTTTGATCATCAACGTTTCGGCCGATTCGATGCTGGAGACTTTTGTTGCCAGTAGCGGGCCGGCAGGCGATCGGGTGATGTTATTAAACGGAGACGGTTATTGGCTGAAAAGTCCGGTACAAAGCGACGAATGGGGCTTCATGCTTGGACAAGATTTCCGCTTAGGAACTAAAAATCCGCGGTTATGGCAACAAATCCTCGACAAACCTAGCGGAAATCTGCGGTTACCCGACGGATATTGGACCTGGAAACGTGTTGTTCCGGCGTTCGATAAAGATACGAGCGTGTCGCATAAAATACGCTGGACAGTGCTGTGCCGGTTTCCGGACGAGGCACTGCGGCAATTGGCGTGGAGCATTTGGCCGGCAAAGCTGTTCGGGGCATTTATCGTATTGCTGTTATTCGCTATAGGTATCGCCCGTTTGGTGCAAAGCCAAGCGGGAAAAATGCAGGCCGAGAAAGAAGCGGCCTTGGTGCGCAACGAAATAGAAGCAACCCGCCGGCTGCAGGATGCGCAAGCCAGCTTTGAGATGTTGTTTCAGGCCAACACCAATGCGCTGTTAGTAGTGGACGAGACAGGCCGCATCGTCATGGTGAATCCCGCTTTCGAATCGATGTTCGGGTACGCGGTGTCCGAAGTGCAAGGCCGCGGCGTGGAAATGTTGCTGCCAGACGATATGCGCGCGCAGCACGCCGCACAACGGCGGGTATTCATGAGCGCGCCGACCAGCAGGGCCATGGGCGCGGGACGGGATTTATACGGTACCCGCAAGGACGGCAGCGTATTTCCGATTGAAATCGGCTTAAGTCCATATCGGGATACTCGTAAATTGTTCGTACTCGCCACGATTGCCGATATTTCCGAACGTAAACGCGCGCAAGATACGATTTTGCAAATGAACGAATGGCTGGAAAAGCGCGTGACCGAGCGCACCGAAGAATTGCAGGCGGCTAGGCTGGAGGCGGAACGCCTGGCCAGCGTCAAAGGTAATTTTCTGGCCAATATGAGTCACGAAATCCGCACCCCGCTGAATGCGGTACTCGGCTTGGCGTATTTATTGGAACGCACCCAGCTGGACGCCAACCAGTTGGAACTCATACAAAAAATCCGGGTAGCCGGGCGTTCTTTGCTCGGCATCATCAACGATATTTTGGATTTCTCCAAAATCGAATCCGGGCATTTGGAAATCGAACACGCGCCATTTAGACTCAACGACGTGCTGGACAATGTCGCGACATTGATGTCGGCCGTAGAGCATAAAACCGACGTGGAATTAAGCATGGGCCCGGCACCGCAGGGTATGGAGTTTTTGCGCGGTGACGCTTTGCGATTGGAGCAAATCCTGGTCAATCTGGTGACCAATGCCTTGAAATTTACCGATCAGGGCAGCGTGCTGATTACGACGAGCAGATTGCCTCGGCATCAGGGAAGCGAACGCATCCGCTTTAGCGTCAAAGATACCGGCAAGGGCATAACGCTGGACAAGCAGGCGGAAATATTCAACGCCTTCTCTCAGGAAGACAGCTCCACCTCGCGCCGTTTCGGCGGTACTGGCTTGGGTTTAACCATTTGCCGCCGGCTGGTCGAAAAAATGGGTGGAAAAATCGGCGTGGCCAGCGAGCCGGGCAAAGGCAGCGATTTTTGGTTCGAATTGCCGGTGGAGTTGGTCGAGTCGCAAGATTTTGTGCATCCATCCATGGCGTTTCAGGGTGTTTTGATTGCGGACGACCACCCCGTAGCCAGAGATATGTTGGCGGCGACGGTGCGCAGCATCGGCTGGAACCCCGAGGTAGTTTGCTCGGGAGAAGAGGCCGTGGAGCGGTTTTTTCAAAAGGCTCAACTGAACAAGCTGCCCGACATCGTCTTGCTGGATTGGTATATGCCCGGTATGAGCGGCTTGGAAGCCGGCATCAGCATTAAAAAATCGCTGGGCGACGCGGCTGCGCCTATCATCCTGATCGCCACGGCTTACGATCGCGAGAACTTGCTGCGCCAAGCCGGAATCGAACTAGCGGATGGGGTGCTCAGCAAGCCGATTACCGCCTCCAATCTATATAACGCGGTGTCGGAAGCCAAGCGTAAGCGCCTAGGGCAGCATGGCGTCCATGCCGTTTACGCAGAGCCGGATAAGCAACGCCTCGCGGGCTTGCGCATTCTGGTGGTGGACGATAGCGAAATTAACCGCGATATGGCGCGGCGCATATTGGAAGCGGAGGGCGGCAGCGTCCAAGTGGCGGATGACGGACCGGTCGCACTCGAATGGCTTAACCTGAATACCCAAGGCGTTGACGTGGTCTTGATGGATATACAGATGCCACTGATGGACGGTTACGAAACTACCCGGCAAATTCGGGACGTGCTGGGTTTGAAGTCGTTGCCGATTATCGCATTAACTGCGGGAGCTTTTAAAAATCAGCAAGTTGCCGCTTTGGCGGCCGGCTTGAACGGCTTCGTGGCTAAACCGTTCGACGTGGACGAATTAGTGACCTTGCTGCAACGCTATATTCCGGATATTCCGGCGACTACCTTGCCGGTACAGCCGGGCAAGGCTGAGGAAGCCGACATGGTCATAGACATGGCAAGAGGTTTGCACAGTTGGGGCGACGAGGCAACCTATTACAAATATTTGCGCAAATTTGCGGATGCGCACGGCCGCGACGGCTATGAAATCGGCGAGTTGCTTGCCGCAAAACGCATTGCCGAAGCCAACGCGCTAGTGCATAAACTGAAAGGGACTGCGAGTAATTTGGCCGTCATGACGGTTTGGCGTTTGGCTGAACAGTTGGAGCAAGCGCTCGCAGCCGGTTTACCGGCGCAAGCGTTGTCTGGCAAGCTGCAAGCCGAATTGGACGCTGCATTGCAGGCAATAGCCCGCATCGCTCCGCCGTTGCCGATAGACGCAACAACCGTTGCGGAAGTTAACGACGCTGAAGCTTCGCTACGCTTGTTGCAGGAATTATTGCAGGCCTTGGATAGCGACAACCCTGATCAAGCCGAGCCGCTATTGCAAGCATTGGCGGCGCATTTACCTTACCGTGCGTTAAAACCGCTATTCGATATGCTGGACGGCTTCGATTTTCGCGCAGCGGAACGAGAAACGCGACGACTGATAGAACAATTGGTCAACCAGTAATTCGGGGGAATTGGTATGTCCGGCGGTCCCATACTCTGTGTAGACGACGAACCCTATAACCTGGGTATTTTGCGCATGGCATTAAAGGATAGGTACGCACTCGTGTTTGCCCGTAGCGGCGAAGAAACCTTGTGCGCGGTTAAAAAGCACCGGCCGGCTTTGATATTGCTGGACGTGCAAATGCCGGATATGGACGGTTACGAAGTTTGCCGCCGCTTGAAGAGCAATGCCGCGACCGAACATATCCCTATCATTTTTATCACCGGCATGAACCATGAAATCGACGAAAAAGCCGGATTCGACGTCGGAGCGGTGGATTACATCGCCAAACCGGTGTCGGTGCCTATTGTGCAAGCAAGGGTAAAAACGCATTTGTCGCTCGTCAAAACCGAGACGCTGGAAAAAAGTTACCGCGATGCCGTGCATATGTTGGGCAGAGCCGGCCATTACAACGATACCGATACCGGCATGCATATTTGGCGGATGGCGGCCTATAGCCGGCTGTTGGCGGAAGCGGTAGGTTGGGACTCCGACCGCTGTAAATTATTGGAATTAGCCGCGCCTATGCACGATACCGGCAAAATCGGCATTCCGGATTCGGTATTGAAAAAGCCCGGCAAATTGAATGCGGATGAATGGGCCATCATGAAAACCCACACCCAAATCGGCTACGGCATCTTAAAACAAAGCAACGCGCCGGTGTTTCAATTAGCCGCGGAGGTCGCGCTGAATCATCATGAAAAATGGGACGGCAGCGGTTACCCGAACGGTTTGTCGGGGAAACAAATACCGGAATCCGCGCGTATCGTCGCAGTGGCCGACGTGTTCGACGCACTGTCGATGAAACGGTCGTATAAAGACGTATGGCCGTTGGATCGCATCTTGGGGTATTTTCAAGATAACGCAGGCAACCATTTCGACGAGGGCTTGGTGCAGGTGTTTTTAAGCCGCTTGCCCGACGTTTTGAAAATTCGAGACGAATGGGATAAGCGCGAGCAGGGGATGGAAGACGGCTTCTCCATCAATGAAGGTTAAAAACGCACGGGTAGCGCCTTTGCCGATTCGATGCGGCCGGCGTGGCGCCGGCCGTTAAAGTCCAAGCCTTGCGATGTTTATTTAGGGTGCGGCCGGCGCGTCCAATTGCCGGGTGACCCAACGCTGTTCCGGTATCGGGTAGCCGGCCGCTGCAAACTCCCGGGCAATTGCCTGATTGGTATCGAAATAGACTTGCCAATAATGGTCGTTGTGGCAAAACGGCCGCACGGCCAACACCGTGCCGTACAGGTTGAAATCCAATATTTCCACGCTGGGGGTAGGGTCGGTCAATACGTTAGGAATGCTTGCCAATGCCTGTTGCAAACGGCGTATTGCGTCATTCGGATCTACGCCGTGAGCTAGCTGTGCGATACGCTCGACCCGGCGATAGGGGTTGGCCGAAAAATTCTGGATATTGTCCGAGAAGATTTTGTTGTTGCCGATAGCGGCCATCACGTTATCCGGGGTATTGATGGTCGTCGCGAACAAGCCGATTTGCTTGACAGTTCCGGTGAGGCCGGCCATGGTTACGAAGTCGCCTACTTTGAACGGGCGCAACACGATCAGAAACGCGCCGGCGGCGAAGTTGGCCAATAGGCCGGCCCAAGCCGCGCCGATGGCGATACCCATCGCAGCAATCAATGCGGCAAAAGAGGTGGTTTCCACGCCGAAATAGCCCAGCAATGCGATGATCAGTACAACATTCAAGCCTACCGACACCACGGAGCTGATGTAGCTGACCAGTGTGTGGTCGAAATGCTGACGGTCGAATGCGGCGGACATCAAGCGGATCGCAATCTTGATCAGCCAGCGGCCGATCAGAAACAGCAGCAGCGCGCCTATGACTTTCAAGCCTACTTCGGTTAAATGGGCAAGAGCGGTGTCGGTCAATTTCGATAATTTGTCCGTGTTTATGTCGAGATTCATGGTAGGCCTCGTTTGGTTTTTAGTGTGCGGCACAAAATATTCGCCAGCCGCCGCATGCTACAAGCAGCAGTCTTTTAGGTTTGGCGGAGACGGTCGAGTCTTCGGCTGTTCGTTCGAAAATCAGCCGGACTCACTATAACCTTAGAGCCGGCAATAATTCAAAAATCGCACTGCAAGACTGAGAGCGGCGAGAGAGCATCTCCGCTGAGACACTTCGTAAACCCAAGTCCGGCCATAAAGCGTCTGCCGATTAGCGTATTCGCTCTCCTTGTCTATTCTTTGTAGCGTAAAACTACCCCCCTTTCGGCGCGCAGGGAGCTAGCGCACCCTTGCCGCGATAGGCGCTCTATTTATGGTTTTCGGCGGAGACAAGTAGCGAATGAACAATTTGAAACTGGCGTATAAATTCATAGCGTTAACACTGCTGGCAATCATGATGTTTGCCCCGCCGAGCGCTGCGCTACTGAGCGGCAGCCTGGAACAAATTGCCATGACCGAACAAGAGAAGCACGGCGGCGAATACTTGCACAAGACCGTAAAACTACTGCAGGCAGTACAGATGCATCGTGGCCTCGCTAACCGGGCGCTGGCCGGAGATTCTTCGGTAGCCGAACGCTGGTTGGCGACTCGGCGAGACATCGACGCGCAATTAACCGAGATTGCCGCAATCGACCAAAACCACCCCGAATTAGGCATGGACGCGGATTTGGCGCAATTACGGCAGGAATGGGCGAAGCTGCTTGCCTCCTTACCCCAAACCAAAGCTGACGACAGTTTTTGGCTGCATACCGCTTGGATAGAAAGTCTGTTGCACTTTAACCGGAAAATCGCCGATGCTTCGGCGCTTTCGTTGGACCCGGAAATCGATAGCTATTATTTGCAAGCGTTGTCGGTAAGCCAATTGCCGGAAATGGCCGAACTGTTAGCCAACGTGCGCGGACTGGGAACCAAAGCCTTGATGCAAAAGCAGCTTGCCCGGGACGATTTGGTGCTGATTTTTTATGCGCTGAAGTCGTTTGATAACCAGCAGATGTTGTTGATGGAAAACGTGGTGAAAATTTCGACGCTGAATGCCTCCACCCTCGCCGACATTCAAACGATGATTCAAAAGGCCAAAGGCCTCAGCAAGTTGGTGGAAACCGAGCTTCTGAAAGCGCAAAATTTCGATCTTGCCCCGGACGTATTCATGCGGGACCTAACCGCCGTCATCGACTTGCATTTTTCCGCCTCCGAGGCCTTGAACGGCGCTTTGAACGCGGCGCTGGACGGCAGAATCGCGCGGATTCGGCTTTCCAGTATCAAGCTGTTCGGGACGGTATTGCTGCTGTTGGCGTGCTTCGTTTACGTCAGTTGGACAACCACAACCGGCGTGTTGCGCTCGGTCAAGGCCATGTTGTCGGGCTTGGGCAAGCTGGGCAAAGGAGAAATGCCGGCGCCGGACCATAACGATTACGGTTTGGAGTTCAATCAACTGAAAAACGGTTTGAATTCGGCGGTATCCAGCGTGCATGCTTTGATAGGTGACGTGACCGGTTTATCCGCGGCGGCCGTTGCCGGCAATTTAAGTGCACGCGCCGATGCCAACCGCCATCTCGGCGACTATCGGAAGATCATCAACGGGGTCAATTCGACGCTGGATGCCTTGATCGGTCCGTTGAACATGGCGGCCGGTTCGATCAACGCAATCGCCATGGGCAACATGCCTGCAAAGATCACCGCTGAATACAACGGCGATTTCAATGTCATCAAGAACAATTTAAATACTTGCATCGATGCTATCAACGCCTTGATAAAAGACGCCAACGACCTCGCGGCGGCGGCGGTGGCCGGGCATTTGTCGATGCGTGCGGATGCCGGCAAGCATCAGGGCGATTACTGCAAAATCGTCGAGGGGTTCAATGCGACCTTAGACGCAGTAATAGGCCCGTTGAACACGGCGGCGAATACCATAGACGCTATTTCCAAAGGCAATATTCCGGCAAAAATCAACGCCGAATACCAGGGCGACTTTAACCTGATCAAGCGCAATTTGAACGGGTGCATTGACGCCATCAATGCCTTGGTAGCCGATGCCTTGATGCTGGCTGGTGCCGCACAACAAGGGCAGCTGAGTGCGCGTGCCGATCTCGGCAAACATCAGGGCGATTATCGAAAAATCGTCGAAGGCGTTAACCATACGCTGGATAACCTCATCGCGCCCTTAAGCGAAGCGATAAACGTGCTGAACAGCGTTGAGAACGGCGATTTGACCCGGTCGATGCAAGCTAGTTATCGCGGACAGTTGCAGGCGTTCAAGGATACCGTCAACAACACCATCGACAGGCTGGCCTTGACCATTACCGAAGTAGCCGGTGCCGCAGAACAATTGGCGAACGCCGCAGATCAAATCAGCGCGACTTCGCAATCCTTGGCGCGAGTATCCTGCGAGCAAGCCGCCAATGTCGAGCAAACCTCCGCTAACGTGGCGCAAATGACTTCCACCATCTACCAAAATGCCGAAAATGCCAGAAACACCGAGGCGATTGCCGGTAAAGCGTCCCAGGATGCCGGCGACGGCGCGCAAGCCGTCAAACTCACCGTGGAAGCGATGCGTGACATTGCCGACAAGGTGCGTATCATCGACGACATTGCTTTTCAAACCAATATGTTGGCTTTAAATACCGCTATCGAGGCGGCTAGGGCGGGCGAACACGGCAGAGGATTTGCCGTGGTCGCGGGCGAAGTGCGCAAACTGGCCGAACGCAGTTCGATAGCCTCGCAAGAAATTGGTGAATTGGCGGTGAGCAGCGTCGATACCGCCGAAACGGCGGGAAGCTTGCTTCAGGAAATTGTGCCCGGCATCATCGAGACCTCGAAATTGGTGCAGGAAATTGCTCTGGCCTCCGGCGAACAGGCTAACGGCGTTAATCAAATCAATGCCGCGATGAGTTACATGAATCAAGTGACCCAACAGAATGCCGCGGCTAGCGAGCAGTTGGCGGCCACCGCGCAAGACATGACCAGTCAAACCGAACAATTACAGCGGCTGATGGCCTTTTTTACTCTGAAAGCCGCATAGGCAGACGATTTGTTGGATGTTCAGATTTGGGCCGTTTGCGTCATTTCGAGCAATGTCGTCAAATCCGGTCCGATTTTTGCCGGCATCTGCTCCAGCTGTTCCAACGGCAAGTGCTGGCGGTTGATCCAGGCGGTCGGGTAGCCGAACCAGGCGGCGCCAACCGCATCCCAAGCGCCGAAGGCGGCGAAGGCTATTTCCTGCTTGGTTAGCCCGAAAGCATTCAGCGCCATCGCATAAGCGCGCGGGTCCGGTTTGAAAGCGCTTACCCGGTCGGTGCTGAGCGGTGGATCGAACAGCGCTTGCAAATCGTTGTCGCGGCTCAGTTTCAGCAAGATCGCTTCCGGCAGATTCGACAAAAACGCCAGCCGTATCCCGCGTTCGCGTAATTCGGACAATACCGGTCGTGCGTCCGGCCAGGCCGGCAGTTGTTCGAACACCGCGACCAGATCGTCCCGGTCGCTGTCGGCTAACGGCAAACCAAGCGCGTTTGCCGCATAGGACAGCGCCTGCGCGGTAATGCTGCGAAAACCGGTGTAACGTCCACCCAGGGTACGCAACCAGCTGTATTCGAACTGGCGGCTGCGCCACAGCGCGCTGAGTTCGCTGCCGCGCCCTGGAAAGCGCCGTTCTGTTGCTGCTGCGACCGGTCGCGGGTCGAACACGGTAAAAGCGTCGAAGGCAATGGCTTTGATGGTTGGAGCAGCAGTGCCGCCGGCCTTGATCAGCGATGGCGACAAGGCCGCGCCGGCGGTTGCGCTGGTTAAGGCGAGGAAGCGGCGTCGGGTTAAGGGCATGACGGTTCTCCGGAAGCAAGGGTGTGGTTTTTGACTAAGCCAATCGCAAGCCGGCGATGGCTAGGCAAGGTCTTTACGGATAGTGAGTAATCAGGCGTCGGCGGAGTTGCAAAAGTCGGTCTGCCGGGCGCACTGAGTGGCGAGCAAAATACTACAAAACAACACCAACGCCTAATGTTAGGTGCGAACGCTTGCCAGGCGATTTGGAGTCATGCGGAGCGCATCCTTTGACCGCCGGCCGAACCGGGGATGAGCGGCGGCCGTTCACGGGCGTATCCTGCAGCATAGAAGTATTGCGTTGAGAGATGGCTTGTTTGTCGCGATTTGTGTTGTTATATTATAACAATTATCCGCCGTCTCAAGTGCGCCACTGCTGTCGCTAAACCGAGTGGGTCAAGACTTTGTCCGAAGCATTCGCAGGCGGAAATGCCATTAAATGTCTATTTTTTGTTCAGTCGAGTTGCTGCGAGGTCAGGATTGGTCCAGGGCAATGGATGCTTCGAACATTTAGAGCGAATGCTGGTAACAAACGATAAAGGCATGGGTATGGGTATGGGCTGTAAAAGGCCGGTTACATTGTCGGGATACACTACCCTGCTATCCGCAATCGTAGCGCCGACTGAAACCGGATCGGAATTGACGCGCTGTTTTGCGTCACCAAGAGTGACGATATAACATTGAAAATATGAGTTCAAAACACACCCGACTGATTTTATTAGTAGTGTCCGGCAATTTGCCGGGGCCTGTTTATGCGGAAGAGTCCCTTCCGGTATTGGAAACCGTGGTCGTCACTTCGCCGATTCGCGAAAAACTGTCCGACTTTTTGTCGCCGATTACCGTCTTGAGCGACGACGAATTACGAATGAAAACCGGTCACAGCATCGGCGACACCTTGAAAAACGAGCTAGGCATTTCCAGCCAGTCGTTCGGACCCGGCGTCGGCACGCCGGTGATACGCGGTCAGGCCGGTCCGCGGGTGCGGGTATTGAATAACGGCATCGGCGCCAACGACGTGTCGGCGATCAGTCCGGACCACGCCACCAGCGTCGAACCGCTGCTGGCGGAGCGCATCGAAGTGTTGCGCGGGCCGGCGACCTTACTCTACGGCAGCGGCGCCATGGGCGGGGTAGTCAACGTGATCGACAACCGGATTCCCGGCAAGGCCTTCGACAAAGCCTTGAACGCGGCGTTGGAGCAACGCTTCGACTCCACCAGCGACGAAACCAGCACGACGATGAAAATCGAAGGTAGCCGGGATCACATCGCCTACCACCTGGATGGTTTTTACCGCCACCGCAACAATTTGGACATCGGTGGTCGCGGCATCGACAGCGCCAAGGTAGCGACTACCGATCCGTCGTTGTCTGTCGTCGACAATCCTAAGGGCTATTTAAACAACACCGGGGCGGAAGCGATCAGCGGTTCGGCCGGTTTGTCTTGGATCGACGATTTCGGTTATGCCGGCGCCTCGATCAATAACCTGAACAATACCTACGGCATCGCTCCGGACGGCACCGGCGAAGAAACCGTACAAATCGCAATGCGGCAGAACAAATACGATTTCAAAAGCGAACTGAACAATCCGTTGCCGTTCGCTAAAAGTGTGCGTACCCGTCTTGGTTACACCGATTATCAGCATACCGAAATCGCCAACGGTGAGCCCGGCGCGTTCTTCACCAACAAAAGCTACGAAGGCCGTATCGAACTTAATCACCAGGACATCGGTCCGCTACGCGGCGCGGTCGGTTTTCAAGCCCAGATCAGCGATTTCAACGCAACCGAGAAATTGAGCGGTGCCAGCATCGTGCCGCGATCGGATACCTATAGTTACGGGGTGTTCGGCGTCGAAGCCTTCGATCTCGGCCCGGTAACCTACCAGCTCGGTACTCGCGTCGAGCAAACCGATATTCATCCGGACGGTTTCAGCCCCTTGAGTTATACCCCGGTCAGCGCATCGGCGGCGGCATTATGGAAATTGGACCTTAGCAACAGCATCAATCTGGCTGTGACTCGCTCATCGCGGGCGCCCAATGTCCAGGAACTGCTGGCCAACGGTTACCACGACGCTACTCGCAGCTTCGAAATCGGCAGTTTGAACCTGAACGAAGAAACCGCATACAACCTGGACTTGGGTTACCGCTTCAACGGCGACTGGTTGCGGGCCGAGCTCGACCTGTTTCACAATTGGGCCGGGGATTACATCTACCAACGCCGCACCGGGCAATTCGTCGACGAAGACGGCAACCCGTGCGCGGTGGATTGCAAACCGGTAGTGCAAAGCAGCCAACAGGACGCCATTTTCAAAGGCTACGAAGCCAAGCTGATTTTCCCGATGCTGGAAAACCATTTCGGCCTGCTGGAACTGACCTTGTTCAGCGATTACACCCGCGGCCAATTCGTCAACGGCGGCGACGTGCCGCGCATGCCGCCGCTGCGCTACGGTTTGCAACTGGATTACAATCAGGACAAACTCTCCAGCTATCTGCGTCTGACCCGTGCCGACGAGCAAACTCACGTCGGCGAGTTCGAGACCTCTACCGCAGGGTATTACTTGCTGAACGTCGGCGTCAATTACCAGATTCAAGCGACCAACGACACCCGGTTGCTGGTGTTTGCCAAAGGCAACAACTTGCTGGATCAAAACATCCGCAACGCGACCTCTTATCTGCGCAATTTTGCGCCGGAAGCCGGACGCGGGGCGGAAGTAGGGTTTAGATTAAGTTATTAATTATCGATAGCGGCGAAGGCGCACCGAGAGGAGCGCCTTTTTTTGAATCACCAATTGTTATAATATAACATACCAATGACAGCAATTAATCCTTTTCCTCAACCCAAACTCCCGGTAACCGTGTTATCCGGCTTTCTCGGCGCCGGCAAAACCACGCTGCTGAATCACATACTCAGCAATCGCGAAAACCGGCGAGTGGCGGTGATCGTCAACGACATGAGCGAAGTCAACATCGACGCCGCGCTGGTCAAGAACGAGGTGCAGCTGAATCGCGGCCAGGAAAAACTGGTCGAAATGAGTAACGGGTGCATTTGCGCAACCCATCCTTGGGTTGCGTGCTCCGCACCGGGCCTTGCCCGTCCAAGTTTGCTCCCGGCAAACTTGTGCTGCACCCTGCGAGAGGACTTGCTGATCGAGGTCGGCAACCTGGCCAGGGACGGCCACTTTGACTATCTGGTGATTGACCAATTTGCCGGGAGCAAATTGGGATGCGCAAGCACCGCGCCAGCGGCAAAACCCAAGGATGGGTTTTGTCAATCCACCGGCATCGCCGAACCGCTGCCGATTGCCGAAACCTTCACCTTTCGCGACGAAACCGGCGCTAGCCTGGCCGACATCGCCCGACTGGATACCATGGTAACCGTGGTCGACGCCGTCAACTTCATGCGCAACTACCAGGAAGCCCTGAGTCTGAAGGAGGCCGGCGAGGCTTTGGGCGAAGACGACGAGCGCAATGTCGCCGACCTGCTGGTCGACCAAATCGAATTCGCCAACGTGATCCTGATTTCCAAAATCGATCTGATCGCCAGCGACGAAATCGTCAACCTCAAGGCCATCTTGCACAGCCTGAACCCCGACGCCGAAATCGTGCCGATGGCGATGGGCCAAGTCGACCTCGGCAAAGTATTGAATACCGGGCTATTCGATTTTGAAAAAGCCGAACAGGCTCCCGGCTGGCTCAAGGAATTGCGCGGCGAGCATGTTCCCGAGACGGAAGAATACGGTATCAGCAGCTTTGTGTACTCTGCCCGCCGCCCTTTCCACCCAACACGCTTCTACCAGCATTTGCACGAAGGCGAGTGGGAAAACGGCACGTTGCTGCGCTCCAAAGGCTTTTTTTGGTTGGCTTCCAGACCCGAGCACGCCGGCAACTGGTCGCAAGCCGGCGGCATCATGCGCCACGGTCTGGCCGGACGCTGGTGGGCGTCGGTACCGGAGGATCAATGGCCGGAAGAGTACCTAGAAGACATTCGCGAACATTGGCAAGAACCCTATGGCGATTGCCGCCAGGAACTGGTGTTCATCGGCCAAAACCTCGATGCCGAACAAGTCTGTCGGGAGCTCGACGCTTGCTTACTGACCGAGGCCGAATTGGCGGCAGGCCCCATGGCTTGGCGCCGGTATGCAGACCCGTTTCCGCTTTGGTTCGCGCAATGACGCGCAAGCAAACGGCTCGACCCGCCGGCGATGCAAACCGTATCGCCGGCCTACTTTTCCAACCTTTGCCTTGGAGGGCAATACCATGAAAAAAAACCAACTGTTACCGGTAGCGCTGCTTGCGATGGGATTGAGCATAGCCGGCCAATCCCTCGCTGCCGAGAGTAGCTTGGCCGGCTATTACATCGGTATCGACGGTACCGACACCTTTACGTCCGGCACTTACAACGGCTTGGCAAACCCCAATGCCGGCAATCTGACCTTACTTCTCAACCACGGCAACCATTATCACGGCATCGGCGCCTACGCATACAGTGGCCCAGCAGGGTCGCCAACGACCAACGACACCAATACCAACAACCGCATTCCGGAAATTTCCTCGCTGGATGCGCCTCTGGCACTCAATTGGGGCAGCGGTAGCCTGTATAGCGGCAAACTCACGTCCCAAAACAATCCGTCGGAAGACTACGGCAACCTGACCTTCGCTCGGGTAGACGACCTGGCAGGGCACGAAACCGGCAGCGAACAACAGATTCTGTTCAACAGCAGCAACAACCGCTGGTCGACCTTGCTGGGCGATACCGCTATCGGCCTGCAATTGATCTCCGCCACGGCCGGTTTGTTCGTCGGCGACCAACAAACCGCCAATCTGTTTGCCATCAGCGACACCATCAACCTGGATAGCTACCTTACTACTGGATTCGCGCCGATCTTCTGGACCGCATCCGATGCCGTTGCAGGCACGTATACCGCCGAATTTCGGTTGGTCGGCTTAAATGACGCGAATATCAATTCCGGACGTTTTTACTTCGACTTCGCACCGACCGCGGTTCCGTTGCCGGCGGCGTTTTGGTTTTTTGCATCCGGTTTATTCGGATATATCGGCCTTAGCCGCAAGCGCGGCCTCCCTACGGCATGAGTTCCACCGGTGAAAATAACTCGGCCGGAAGCGACATGTGCAGCGTACCGCCATTACGCATGTGCTTGGCTTGACTAGCCGTGCGCTCCGGCGGCTAGCCATTTTCGTGTAGGAGGATGAGATGACCGGTCTGGATAGTTATCTGCACCTGATAGGCGCTGAACTCTTGATCATTCTCGGCGCCGTGATTCCGTTGTTGGACGATAAAACCCACAAACGGGCGCTCACCCTGGTGTTTTCGGCGGTGCTCGGTTTCATGTTGGCCCATTTCATCTCCCACGTACTGCCGAACCGGTTGGCCGATTTTATCTATAGCTCGCACCGCGATTATCGCTCGCTGAAAAATCCGGGCAAAGAACCGACATGAACAGCGTTTTACCTAGCATTGCCGCTTGCCTTGCCGTCAGCCTGTGCTCGCTGTCGAGCGCGCTTGCGCTGTGGCTGCCGACGGAGCGCCTAAAACAAATCGTGCCGTTCTTAGTTGCCTTGGCGGTAGGGGTATTGCTGGGGGACGCTTTCATCCATCTGATTCCGGACGCCACGGCCAGACAAGGCTCGGTCAGCGATGTATGCCTGATGGTATTGATCGGCGTCTTCGGCTTTTTCGTCATGGAAAAGCTAGTGCGCTGGCGCCACGATCACACTGTCGACACCCAGGCCGAAGCCGGCGAAATTTTGCCTTTGGCCAAAATGAATCTGATCGGCGATGCGATCCACAACTTCGTCGACGGGGTGTTGATTGCCGGCAGCTTCTTGGCCGACCCGGTAGTGGGTTTGACCACCACGTTGGCGATCATTGCCCACGAAGTACCGCAGGAACTGGGCGACGTCGGCGCGTTGCTGCGTGGCGGATATGCACCCAGGCAAGCCGTGTTGTACAACTTTTATTGTTCCTTAACCGTTGTGCCCGGCGCCTTGTTTACCCTGCTGCTCGGCCAAGTCGCCGAATCGTCGTTGATCGTATTGTTACCAATAGCTGCAGGCGGCTTTATCTACATTGCCGCCTCCGACCTGATTCCGGTATTGCACGAGCGTTCGACCTTGCCCCATCTTGGCGGGCAAGCCGTCTCTTTCGCTTTGGGCATTGCTTGCATGCAGGCCGTCGTGCTGTTCGAACAAATTTTGTTAACCGCATAAGGAGGCCTAAATGCCCGTAGCCCATTTTTTGAGGCAAACCTTAAGCCCTGCCGGCCAAGCCGTTCAACACTTAGCGCCGCCATGGCTGCACTCTCCGATGAAAAGCCTGGTTTCCCGCGATTTTGCCGATTTGGCGGATATTTACCGGCACAACGTCAACTTATGCCTGCTCGAACGGACGTTTCCGGTCGACATGGAACATTTTGTTTATACCGCGCTGGCACGGAAAGTCGGCGTCGAAATCAGCCTGCGAATCGATCCACTGCAGTTTGATTTCGGCGAAATTTGGCCTCAAGCATCCGTGCTGCCGGGTTACCAAACTTGGTTGGACGACGTCGAAATGTTGGTCGGGGCATTTTGCGACTTATTCGAGTTGCGTGAGGCCGGATTCCGTCTGTACACGCTGGACAAAGCCATGTGCCCGCGCTTTCACGTCGACCGGGTGCCGGCCCGGTTGATTTGCAGCTACGGCGGCATCGGTACCGAATGGCTGCCCGAGTATGCCTTGGACCGCGGCAAGCTGGGCATGGGCGCTTGCGGAAAGCCGGACGACTGTTCCGGCTTGATCTTGGACCCGACCGCAATCCGGCAAATGCCGGCCTACGCGGTGGGCCTGATGAAGGGCGAACACTGGGAAGGCAACGAAGGCCGCGGCCTGGTGCACCGCTCGCCGGCCCCCACCGCGGTGCAGCCACGCCGCTTGTTGCTGACTTTGGATATGTTGTAAAGCGTAGGTACGCAGTGCGTACCTTTTGGCAAACGATTCATCGGAAACCTTTAATCTGGTACTGGTACGCGGTGCGTATCTACTGACTACCGCAACAAAAACCTACATGCTGATCAAACTGTACAACGGCTCGATTTACGACCCCAGCCAAAACCTGCACGGCGATACCCGCGACCTGTTCATCCGCGACGGGGCGATTGTCGCCGACCCCGGACCGGCCGCGCGTTTCGACGCGGTGTACGACTTGACCGGCAAGATTGTGATGGCCGGCGGCATCGACATCCACAGCCACATCGCCGGCGGCAACGTCAACACCGCCCGGGTATTGTTGCCGGAGCAGCACCGCAATCATATGGCGCGGCGGCTTAACCATCCCTTCAGTTCCGCCAAGTGGTCCAGTACCGACATCGGCTACCGCTACGCGCGGATGGGCTATACCAGCGTGGTCGAACCGGCGATGTTGCCGGTGGGCGCGCTGGACGTGCACCTGCAAATGGCCGACATCCCGATCATAGACACCGCCGCGCTGGCGATCCTGGGCAACGACGAACTGTTGTTGCGACTGCTACGGGCCAAGGCCGGCCAGAACCAAATCAACGATTACGTAGCCTGGACCTTGAACGCCACCCGCGCGCTGGGCTTGAAGATCATCAACGCCGGCGGCGCCAACGCCTTCAAAAGCAACGTCCGCCAATTCGGTCTGGACGACATCGTACCGGATTACGGCGTCAGCTCCCGGCAGATTCTGCAAACCCTGCAAACCGCCGTGCATCAGCTCGGCGTGCCACATCCGCCGCACGTGCATTGCAACAACCTGGGCATCCCCGGCAACGTCGACACCATCGTCGCCACCATGGAAGCCGCGCAAGGCCTGCCGATGCACCTGGCCCACGTGCAGTTTTACGCTTACGGTACGGAAGGCGCCAAAGGCTTTTCCTCGGCGGCGGCCAAACTGCTGGAAGCCTTCAACCGCCACCCCAACATCAGCATGGACGTCGGCCAAGTGCTGTTCGGCCAGACCGTGACCATCTCCGGCGACATCATCGCCCAATATAGCCGCCACGCCGACGCCAGCCCGAGCAAATATGTAATGTGGGACGCCGAAACCGAAGGCTCCGGCGGCGTGGTGCCGTACCGCTACCGCCAAGCCAGCTTCGTCAACACTCTGCAATGGGCGATTGGCCTGGAACTGTTTTTACTGGCCGAGGCGCCGGAGCGGCTGTTTTTCACCACTGACCACCCCAACGGCGCGCCGTTTACCGCCTACCCGGAACTGCTGCGCTTGCTGATGGACGCCGATTACCGACAGGAATGCATGGCCCACCTGAACCAGGAAGCCCTGGCATTGACCTTGCTGCCGAATCTAAAGCGCGAATTGACCCTGAGCGAAGTCGCCAGCATGACCCGCTCCGCCGCCGCCACGCTGCTGGGCCTCAACGACAGAGGCCATCTGGCGCCGGGCGCCATTGCCGACATCGCCGTTTACGATCCTGGTCAGCGTACCGGCGCTCGTCCCGACTACCGGGCAATGTTCGCCGACGCCGCCTTGCTGTTCAAAAACGGCCGGCTGGTGGTACAAGACGGCATCGTGATCGAACGGCCGGCCGGCTTGGCCCAGACCGTTACCCCGGTTTACGACGCCGGCATCATCCGTACTGTCAAACAACACTTCGACCGCTTCTACAGCCTGAAACTCGGCCAATACGCGGTCAACGACGCCGACTTCGGCGAACATCCCAGGTTTAAGGTGCATGAATGACGACATTGCGCTACGAAGTCGAGATTTGTCATCCCCTCTGCCGCGCCGAGCATCGCAGGGTTTGAGCGGAATAGCCCGAAGGGGCGCGGCAAGGATGCCGCGCGTTTTCCGCGGGGGCTGGGAAGCCCCTTCGGAAAACCCCGTTCAAACCCGAGGAGCGCAGGGAATAAGCGGCAGCGGGGGTGGCCTTTTCTTTGGATACTTTCTTTTGGCCACGCAAAAGAAAGTATCTCGGCTGTCGGGCCGAGACCCGACATTAAAAAGCCGTCGCGATAGTGACACAACAATGACAGTCGCCTCGACCAATACACATTAAGCCGTTACAACCAGTAAAAACCATGAACCCCATCGAAGACATCCAGGCCCGCGCCGACAGCCGCCGTATCGCCATCGACAAAGTCGGCATCAAGGACATTCTGCATCCGGTGCGGGTGCGGGATAAAAACGGCGGCGAACAACATACCGTGGCTCGTTTTGATATGTACGTGAATCTGCCGCACGACTTCAAGGGCACCCACATGTCGCGCTTCGTGGAAATCTTGAACGGCCACGACCGGGAGATCAGCATTGCTTCGTTTCCGGTCATGTTGCAGGAAATGCTACAGCGGCTGGAAGCCGAATCCGGCTACATCGACATGCGTTTTCCGTATTTCGTCGAAAAGGCCGCGCCGGTCAGCGGCGTGCGCAGTCTGCTGGATTACCAAGTCGGTTTTATCGGCGAAATCGACGCCCAGGGTTGCCGCACCAAAGTCAAAATCGTGGTGCCGGTGACCAGCTTGTGCCCATGTTCCAAGGAAATCTCGGAACGCGGCGCCCACAACCAGCGCTCCCACGTCAGAGTCACGGTAGCAACCTCGCAATTCATCTGGATCGAAGATCTGATCGCGCTGGTCGAGGCCGAAGCCTCGTCGCCTATCTACGGCTTGCTGAAGCGTCCGGACGAAAAATACGTCACCGAATACGCTTACGACCACCCCAAATTCGTCGAGGACATGGTGCGCGACGTTGCCGCCCGCCTGGACGCCGAGCCGCGCATCGGCGCCTACACGGTGGAATCGGAAAACTTCGAGTCGATACACAACCACTCGGCTTATGCGCTGGTCGAGCGCCGTAAACCGACGCTATGAATTTCCATGCCTTAATCGTTCGTCCTTGACGACGGACGAGTCATTCCCCCCCAAGGAGACCGCCATGCAAACCGCCCCAAAACTCAACTACCCGGTACCCGTGACGATATTGACCGGCTTTCTCGGCGCCGGCAAAACCACACTGCTGAACCGCATCCTCACCGAACAGCACGGCCGCCGCATCGCGGTGATCGAAAACGAATTCGGCGAAACCGGCATCGACAACGAACTGCTGGTACAAACCGACGAGCAAATCGTCACGATGAACAACGGCTGTATCTGCTGCACCGTGCGCGGTGACCTGGTACGCATCCTGGCCGAATTGTCCGAGCGGCGGGAAAGCGGCGTTATCCACTTCGAACGGGTCATCATAGAAACCACCGGTCTGGCCGATCCGGCGCCAGTGGCGCAAACCTTTTTCATCGAACCCGACATCGCCGAAAATTACAAACTGGACGCCATCGTCACCGTGGTCGACGCGGTGCATGCCCACATGCAATTGCAAGAGCATCACGAAGCGCAAGAACAAGTCGGTTTTGCCGACCGGATTTTGCTATCGAAAACCGATTTGCAGGAAGCCGAAGTGGTTGCCGACCTGGAAACCCGCTTGCGGGCGATGAACCCCAGGGCGCCGATCAAGCGCGTGCATTTCGGCGCCACCGAGTTGCACGACATACTGGACATCGACGGTTTCAACCTGGACGACATCCTGAAAATCGAGCCGGATTTTTTAGACGACGTCAGTCACGAGCATGAAGACGACATCGGTTCGTTCGTGTTCCGTACCGACCGTCCGCTCGATGCGGCCCGCATCTTGGCGTTTCTGGACATCATGGTGCGCGACTACGGCAACGACCTGCTGCGCTACAAAGGCATCCTCAATATCGCCGGCTGCGACAAGCGGGTCATTTATCAAGGCGTGCACATGCTGATGACCGAGGGTTTCGGCAGCCCGTGGCCGGACGGCGCGGCTAGGGAATCGAATCTGGTATTCATCGGCCGCAATTTACCCAAGCAGGAGATGCTGGAGGCGTTGGCAGCCTGTCAGCTTGCGGTTTGAATGACGTTGCCCGCATCATTCTTGACCTCTCGCGCTACGCGTCGCCACGCGCCAAGTCTCCGAGAGTTGGGCCCATTTCATGAATAAGCCATGCGGAGGTGAGATCGCGCGAATGATCCCGTCAGGCTAGCCTTAGGGAGCAGCACAAATGACATTGTGCTCCTGTATGAGATGTTATAATATAACATAGTGACTTGGTTCACACAGCTCGTCGCCTAGAGTCAGGCCGGGCTTTCACTTGCATAACAGGAGAACGTTCATGAGTAATCTTTGGTTAAAACCCGCGTTGATACTGGGTTTAAGCATCAATCTGTCCGCGCCGCTGGCGGCGGAGCAACACGACGGCGACATTCAGCCTTGGAAACAAGGCGGGCAAATCGAATTGAACGGCACGTTGTTCGAAGCCGATTTCGGCGACCTATCCGGCGGCGCTTACCGTACCGACGATCCGGGCTACGATGCCGACACCGCGTTAGGCGCATTCGGAGACGGTAACTGGCTATGGTTTCAAGGCATCGGTTCCTTGCAATTCTGGAACGGCTCGGCTTGGAGCAATTCGGTATTGAACGGCGAACACATCCAAATCGAAGACGCGCTTGGCAACACCTCGGTATTTTCGGCTGACGGCGTAAGCAACGGCGCCGGGGTAATAGGGCAATTCGACAGCAATGGCGATATTCACGAACATCTGGACATGGCGATTCGCAACGCCAGCAACGCTTTAGGCGGCAGCGTAGGCGCCTATTGGATTACGCTGCAATTGTTCGAGACGGTTGCTGAATCGCAAACTCCGCTGGCGATTTCGGCAAGCTACGACATCATTTTCAACCGCGGCTTGGCTAGCGCAGACTTCGAAGCGGCGGTCTCTGCGGCAACCGCACCGGTACCGCTGCCGGCCGCCGTGTGGATGTTCGGTTCCGCCTTGATGGGCTGGCTGTACACAGGACGCCGCCGCCAAGCGCATGTTTAAAGCGTCGTCCGCTTGCCGACCTGCAATTGAGCTCGCCGCCGGGGGTGGGGTTTAACTCCCCCCTCGGCCCTTGCGGCACCGCAAAAATTTTTAAGCAATGCAACGATTCCCGATCATCAGGCCGCGCAGTTGCGCTCCCCCGCGCCCCCCCCGGCCTATTCCCAGCGGCCCCAATCGGCTTGAGCCAACAAGGTTTGCTTGCGTTTTCCGGCACAGCCCGTTGTGTGCACGCTTGACGCTAACCGCGTTTTTGCTGACGCTCAGCCCGCTAGCAAGCGCCGCCGACCCGGCGGCTACGGATTTTGAACGCAGCACGGTAGACGATGAAATAGCCCTAGACACGGTCGAAGTGATCGGCGACCGGACGAAATCCACAATCGCGCCGCAAACCAGCGAACTGCGCGGCGACGCCTTGTACCGGCAGCAAGCCGACACCTTGGGCAAAACCCTGGAAAACCAAATGGGCGTTGCCAACGCCTCGTTCGGTCCCGGCGTCGGCGTACCGGTAATCCGCGGCCTGAGCGGCTCGCGGGTGCGCATCATGCAAGACGGCATCGGCAGCCACGACGCATCCTTTTTGAGCCCGGATCACGCGGTGGCGATAGAACCGCTGTTTGCCGAACAAATCGAGGTGGTACGCGGGCCGGGCACGATTCGCTACGGCGGCAACGCGATCGGCGGTTTCGTCGATGTCAAAGACAACCGGATTCCGGAAAAGGTACCGGGGCGCGTCATCGAAGGCGCCGTCGAAAACCGTTTCGACACCAACGCCGACGGCACTAACGCCGGTTTTAAATTCGACCTGGGCCGGGAGCAATTGGCGATGCGGGTCGCCGGTTTTCACCGTAACCGCAACGACACCGAAATTCCCGGCGCCGCGATCGATGCCGGCGCGGTTCGCCAACAATTCGGCTTGAACAAGCTCATTAACGCCTACGGCACGATACCCAATACCGACAGCGAAAGCGTCGGCGGCTCGCTGGGTTTGTCTTGGCTGGGCGAATCGGCCATGGCGGGCCTGTCGGTCGGCCACTTCACCAACCGCTACGGCGTGCCCAAAGGCACGCACGGCATAGACCCCAGCGATTTGGACGGATTGGAATTGCTGTTGCCGGACATAGACCCGGCTTTGCTGGACGAATTCGCCGACATCCTGGGAGCGGAAGCCTTGAATCCCAGTATCCGCATCGACATGCGCCAGACCCGATACGACTTTAAAAGCGATTGGTATCCGCGCTTGCCCGGCATCGAAAAAGTCGCGTTCCGCTACGGCATCGTCGATTACGCCCATACCGAAGTCGAGGGCGGCCTGCCGTTCACCACCTTCACCAACCAAGTCGGCGAAGGCCGATTCGAAATTCACCACACTTTCTTCGACGCGCTGACCGGCAGCTTCGGCGCGCATTGGCAAGACCGCGAGTTCGCCGCGCTAGGGGTGGAAAGCTTTGTGCCGCCGACCCAAGGCGATACCTTAGGCTTGTTTACCCTGCAAAAACTGCAATTCGGCGATTGGACGCTGGAAGCCGGCCTGCGTACCGAGCGGTTGCGCATCGACCCCAGCACCGACTATCTGCGCTTCCCGACCCCGCCCGGTCTGCCGCCCCGTTTTGCCGACATTGCCCTGCCCGACAGCTTGCAATTTCGTGCCGACACGGCGTCCTTGTCCGGCCGCTGGGATTTCAGTCGCGACGCCGGGCTGACCCTGACGCTGAGCCGGGCCAAGCGTGCGCCGGACATCCAGGAGCTGTTGGCGATAGGCCCGCATCTGGCGACGCGTAATTTCGAGGTCGGCAACGTCAAATTGGGCAACGAAACCGTCAATCTGGCCGATCTAGGCCTGGACTGGCAATCGGAGCGGCTGTCGCTCAAATTGAACGGCTATTACAACTGGAGCGACGATTACATCTATCAAAAACGCCTGTCCGGCTTTTACAGTTATCACCAGTCGCAGTTTTACGCCGACTGCGTCAGTCTGGTCGATTGTTTGCCGATTTACGCCTACGACCAACGCAACGCCTGGTTCACCGGTTACGAAGCCGAGGCACAAGCGGTATTGGCCGATACCGGTCTCGGCCGGTTGAAACTGACGCTGTTTTCCGATTGGGTGCGCGGACGCTTTGCCGACGGCGACCGCAGCGATGTCCCACGCCTGCCGCCGCTACGCTTCGGCGCCGAACTCGGCTTCGGCGACGCGATCTGGAACGCTTCAATCCGCTATACCCGCGGCGAAGCGCAAAGCCACCCCGGCAACGCCGAAACGGCGACGGCCGGCTACCACCTGCTGGCCGCCGGCGCCGATTACCATTGGAAAAGCCTGGAGCCCTTGGATTTATGGCTTTTCGCCAAAGCCAACAATTTATTGAACGAAGAAGTGCGCAACTCGGTGTCGTTTTTGCGCAATTTCGCGCCGGAGCCGGGCCGTAGCGTCGTGATCGGCTTTCGCGCCACCTTCTAAAACATGCTTAAGCCATGACAACGTTTAGGCCCGACGAGTTGCAGCTACAGCCTATCGCCACGACATTTTTCGAGCCGCAAAGAGCCTGTTTGTTCCCGCGCAGCTTTCACAGTAATCCGTAACGCCGGAGATTCCCTATGTTTCGTCACCGCTTGCCGCGCCTAACCATTCGTCCCCAAATTGCGGCCTGCCCGTCCGGCCTTGTCAAACCAAAGCGGCCGCACGTGCCGGCGATGTTGAAGCCGCTGGCTTGGCTGCTGGCCACCGTCGCCGTTCCGGTTTACGCCGTGCATTTGGACGTGGAAATTTGGGCCGACGGCGACGCGATGCAGGCCGGTTTTTGCCGCACGCCCGGTGCGGTCGGTTGCGACCTGACCCAATTGACAGGCAGCCTGAATTTGCCGGCCGGGACTTTACCGGTAGACGGTGCCAGCGGGCAGATGGTGTATTTGACGGACTTTCGCGATTTCTCCGGCGGCCCTTACAAGACGCCGAATCCGGGGTTTCAAGCGGTAGACGGCGCGCTGGAGGCCGGCGAATTGGTCAATTACCAAGCGCTGGGCATCCTGGAATATTGGAACCCGGAGACTCGCGCCTGGCAGCCGGCCCCGGCCAATGTGCGCGTCAAACTGGCCGGGGCCATCGATCCGGCCTACGTAATCACCGACTACAACCAGTGCGGCGGCCAGTTGTTTTGCTTTGCCGACGGTTTCGATAACCAAACCGCGGTAACCTTGTTTACCGGCAGCGGCATCGCCGGCAAGGCGCAAATGGTGGTAGACGCCGCCAACAACTCGGGCAGCTTGCACACCCACTTGAATTTCTTTTTGGAAAACCCCCAAGGTACGCTCGGCGGGCCGGTCGGCGCTTATTTGTTGGAACTGCAAGTCGGTTCCAACCGCCGCATCCAGTCGTCCACCCCGTTCTACGTATTATTCAACGCCGGATTGTCGACCGAGGATTTTTCCGCTGCCTTGCTGGAGCGCATCGAGACATTGCCGGTGCAACCGGTCGCACCTATCGCCAACGCCGGCGCCGACCGCTCGGTCAAGGTCGGCGATACCGTCGTGCTGGACGGCTCGGCCAGTTACGACCCGGACGCCGCGCCGAATGCGTTAAGCTATCAATGGCTACAAACCGTCGGCAGCCCGGTCGAGTTAAGCGGCGGCAATAGCGCCGGCGCGAGCTTCGTCGCCAGCCAAGCCGGCCAATATGCCTTCCGCTTGACCGTCAACGACGGCGCCGCCAGCGCCAACGACGAGGTCGCGGTCACGGTGAGCGCCGCCGACACGCCGATTGCGCCGGTCGCCGATGCCGGCGCCGATAGGACAGTCGGTTTGAATGCTGTGGTAACCCTGGACGCCGGCGCCAGCTACGACCCGGAACCCGGCCCCGGCGAATTGAATTTTAGCTGGCAACAAACCGCCGGGACTAGCGTGATCTTGCAAAACGCCGATACCGCCACCCCCGGTTTTACTCCGGTTCAAACCGGTCGTTACGCCTTTCGCGTCGCGGTTGGCGACGGCAATCTGATCGCTTACGACGAAGTCGTCGTTACCGTGCCGGAGCCGCCGCTGGCCGATGCCGGCGCCGACAAGCTGGCGCGCTTGCACAGCCTAGTCGCGTTGGACGGCAGTGCCAGCGTCGATACCGACCCCGGTCCCGACGCGTTAAGCTATCGCTGGCAACAAACCCAAGGCGAGGCGATGGCGTTGAACGGCGCCGACGACCGGTCGGCCTATTTCACCCCGACCCGTCCCGGCAACTATTCCTTTAAATTGGCGGTCGGCGACGGCGTCGGCATTGCTTACGACGAGGTGACTTATACCGTCCCGGCGCTGGGCGACGTGGATTTGGACGGCGACGTCGACCGAATCGACGTCGCCCTGATTTTGCGGGCCATTAAAAAAGCGCCTAAACCGATAGACGTCAACGATGTGCGCGACTTGGACGGCAATCGCAAAATCAACAAAGCGGACGCCCGGGCGGCGAAAAGACGTTGCACGCTAAGGCGCTGCCGGCCGACCCGGCGTTAGCTCGGACACGGGGAAAGGCATGACGCCAAGCGCAGTTACCCGGCATCTCGGCGCCGGCAAAACCGCTTAATCGCATCGAGCCTTATCTATTGGAAAATCCTCCACTGGATGTGGTCGATTGGGTGGCTGAACTAACCTCACTGACTGAGCAATGACTATGAAAGTCATTGTGGGAGCGACGCCTTCGTCGCGTCGAAGGCGTCGCTCCCACCGAAAAACTTTCATTTGCTGGGGTGCTGCGATTTAGCAGCCGATCCATCGACCTGCTGTTCCCCAAGTTATTTGCCGAGAGCTGATGCTGTCGGGCTTTAGGCGAATTCGGTTTGGCTGGATTTCAATCAATATACACTGGTAATCAGAGCGTTTGTGTTCGGCCATTACCGGACTCCCGCGTTTCGATCATCAGTGACCGCCGTTAACTTGGTAGCTGTCCAACAGTTTAGCTATACATGCGTTATGAAAGACCTGGCCCTGCTCCACTTTTAGAGACAGCAGAATTTACATTGTTAGTTTGAATTTTCACCATCTTGATCGATTTCATCAGCCTGAATAAACAGAACGTTAGCTGGCAGCGAAAATTCACGAGCTATGTCTTTTGGATCGGACATGCTGATTGGTGTACCCGCCTGACATAGACATACCTGCTTGAGGATATCTTCTACGTTCAAATTAACTGATTGCAACATGGATACAAGATCTTGTTGATCCCATATCGAATCTGGAATACCTCTGCTGTTTTTGAACGATATTGCATCATCATGCCAAATACACGATGAAACTTCATTCTGCATATATTTGGGCTGAGTATTTGGCGTGAATTCACAGTAAAACATTTCAAATACAGCCAGAATGCATTTATGCTGTTTTTGTCTTTCCAATTGATCTGAAAAATGGGAAAGACCCGTAGATGTCTGAGCGTGATCCCATTGATAATTTTTCGTTGCCAACCTAGGCCACTTTGCTTCAAATACAGCGATTTTTGATTCACCTTTCGAGCATATGATTATTGCCGCATCACATCCAATTTGCCGCTCCAGTCTCGGTTCAAGCAAATAAGAAGTAGCTTGAAGACCAGTTTTCGTATGGCTATTGATGTTTCTTCGGAGAGCTCCAGTGAAATTTGATGTGTAGTCATTTTCTGACGTTATGTAATTACGACATAAGTCACTTCTTATTTCCTTATCGGAAATATATGCAAAATAGCTAATCTCGTCTATTTGTTGCGAACTCAATTTGAACATTGACGTATCCTAAAAAATTAACGATAAAACTCAGACGACCAAAACCGTTCAACAGATTTTAAGTTAACTGGAGTTACAGGTTCGGGCTTTGCGAAAAGCCTGCTATCTAAAATTGTATTTTTATACTCGGTTTTAGTGGGATCGAAGCACTCAAAACAACCGAATATCTACAATCGTTTATTCAAACTAATATCAGCAAATTGTAAGGGTTTTAACCTTCGAATCCTCGATTCCAACAAGGCTTGCTGATGGACATTGGCATTAGGGCATTGTCGAGTAGTTTTTTAAATAGTCATAAAATTCCATTGCCTGTGAGATAACATAATTCATGAAATTTTTAAACATCATAGCAAGAGGCTCAATCCATTCCATCTCAATCAGCACTCCAACCAATAAAGCTAAAACCACAAATGAAACAACGATTCCTGCGCGTTTCTGCATGCAGCGATATGCCATATCTGCATCTTGAAGCGGTGTATCAGCTAATGCTTGATAATCTTTTTCATCTAGGAAGCCGTACAGATGAACGCGCCAAGAACTTCTGGAGGCATTTACTATTTTTAAAAATTTATTATTTGTCGTAATAGATATTAAGTACGAAATTAATATATACGCAGCAACTAGCGTAAATATTAGAGCAAAACCAGTGCTCAAGTTATTAGCAGGCTGTTGATTTTATCTCCCCTGTAACCCGCATTGGCTGGTTGAGTCAGATGTGTTGGTAAATCATAAAGTATTGTTCTAAATGATAAAATAGTTCTATCTCCAATATATTGCACTGTCCCCATGCGCGGCGCCGACATTACTCAAGAAGACCTGTTCAGTTACCGAACCCTGGAAAGCCGGATTCCCAAAAAGCATCCGCTACGCAAGCTGCGTCAAGTGGTCGACTTGTTGCTCGCCACGCTAAACGACGAGTTCGACGCGCTCTACGCTCGTCGCGGTCGAGATTCCATTCCGCCGGAACGCTTGTTGCGCGCCAGTTTGTTGCAAGTGCTATTTTCCATCCGTTCGGAACGGCAACTGGTGGAGCATATCGACTTCAACCTCTTGTACCGCTGGTTTGTCGGCTTGACGATAGATGACGAGGTGTGGGATCACTCGACCTTCAGCGCCAACCGCGACCGTTTGCTCAACGAACGGATCAGTCGTTTGTTTTTCGAACGGGTACTGGCCTTGGCGGAGTGGAAACAGCTGATCTCTGACGAGCATTTCTCGGTGGACGGCACGCTGATTCAAGCCTGGGCCTCGCACAAGAGTTTCGTCAAGAAAGACGGCTCGACCCCGCCGCCGGAAGATGGCGGCCGCAATCCCACGGTCAACTTCAAGGGCGAGAAACGCAGTAACGAAACCCACGCCTCGACCACCGATCCCGATGCTCGGCTGTACAAAAAGAGCGAGGGCGACAAATCGCAGCTGGCTTTCCTCGGTCATGCCTTGATGGAGAACCGTAATGGCTTGGTCGTCGACGTCGAAGTCACCCAGGCCACCGGCACCGCAGAACGCGAGGCGGCCCATGCCATGGTCAAACGCACGATCCACAAACCGGGCGCGACCTTGGCCGCCGACAAAAATTACGATACGCAGGATTTTGTCGCCAAGTTACGCCAGCGCAAAGTCACGCCGCATGTCGCCAGCAAAGACAAAGGCTCCGCCATTGACGGTCGCACAACCCGGCACGACGGTTACCGTAAAAGTCTCAAAATCCGTAAGCGGATCGAAGAAGTCTTCGGTTGGGCCAAGACAGTCGGCCCGCTACGCCAAACCAAGTTCCGGGGGTTAAAGAAGGTCGCCGCGCAAACGATTTTTACCTTTGCCGCCTATAACCTGACGCGCATGGGTACCATTTTCGGCTGGCGATACAGTACCGCCTAGGCGGTGGTGCGCCTGAAATCCGCCAAAAGGCGGAATTTAACGCCCTTCGGGGCGAATATAACCGGCTAAAACCGGTTTTTGAGGTGTGATCGGGCTTCCAGAAGCCCAACAAAACCAAAAAATGGTTTTGAAGCCGAAGGCATATAGGCAAATTTCAACACCCTGTTAGACTTTACACTATCGACAGAAAATCGAACTGCCAATACTCCTATTGCAATTGCCACATCACGCCAAATCGCTCCAGATAGTTCTTTTGACTGTTGGAGAAGCTTTTGAACATCATCATTAAGTGCTTTGCGAAGATCTGCCAAAGCTTTAAGGGTATCTTTACTCCCTGAACGAAGATGTGCTTTATAGACAAGTCGTGCGGACTCAAGGGCGTTCGCTAATCGGGAATCAAGCCCAATGCAAAAAGAATCGGTTGATGTCCATGCGCGAGCTAACTCTGAAGATAGAAATGTATGCTTTACTTCTACATCTTCCCCTTCCAGATAAATCCATGCAGCAACCTCTTGAAGTAATTGAAATACTGATTCATTTAGTTGAATTTCCCCAAACTCAAGTCGGCGTGGTGGTTGACCGGCTAATAGCGCTTTTTGAACGCTTTCTTCTTTGTACAATTCATTTGGCAACGACTTAGCTATCATCGTGGCAGCAACTTTTTTCCAAATAGTAATTACTTCAGATTGTTCAGTTGCTGGTGATATATGAATCCATGGCTCGATTCGCAATGGGGCCATAAATTCAGCTGATTGACACCTAACCAATTTACGTGGACTATTCGAAACAATTTTATTCGGCTCTTGTAACCCGCTAGAAAATGGGGCATCAATCCAACGATCCACTGTAAAGGCTTTGGTGCTAAAGCCGTTTTCAATAAAAGCTAATTTTACTTCTACAGCTTTATACAGAAGCTTCTCATTCAACAAAAAGGAATTCCATCCTTCAGGGCTGAATAAATGAGGCGAAACATCGGAAGAAGTAAATTGGACAGTAAAACGATAACTCTGATTTTCTTGTCCCGATGATGGCTCCACGTCATCCCCGGAATCATCTTTACAGTGATACGTCAACCAATCTAGCTTTTCATCAAAAACATTTTGCCAAGCCAACAACGCAGCACGAGGCATGCAACCAACGACGAAAAGATCACCCGGAGTCTCGGTTATTTTCAAATCGACCGATTCGCGGCTAGCACTAATGGCTTCTTGGATTTTTTTCAGTATCAATATCATCGCTTTTTATTCCAGCTGTAGTGATGACGATTTTTGTGACACCATCATGACCAGGTTGTGTCGTTATTTTGTTCCGGTATTCCTCGTCATAACATATAGAAATCCCTTCAATAGTATCCATCCGGCGACGAGTTGGTTTTGGAACATCCTCTGGTAAAATTTGAAAGGTTTCTTCAGAGATGCCTTGAATCTTCAAATTGCTTTTAAAAGTTTTTCGGACGGTTGAAGCTTCAGACAATGGGCCAAAAACTGCCGTTATTAGCAATTCCAGTTCATCTGGATTAAATTGGTGTCCTCCTTGTTGTAAAACCTCATAAATACGGTTTACTCCGCCTTTTTGAATGTCTTGTGCAAGCTCAGATCGATGCGCTTTAAAAGTATCTTTTATCGCATTAACCAGCTTGATGCTCATTTCTTCTGGTTTATTAATACGCCGAACATCAAGAAACGCCTGAAAATAATCCGATATATTCGTTGGTTTGCTTCTATCTCGCACAACAACTTTTCCACCACTCGCCTCTGACAGACGGACTAAAGCAATTTTCTGCATTGCTTCTGGTTTTTTAACCCAGTTCTGATGAGATAAATTTAGCCTTGGTTTGCTAGTATTTTCTGGCAAAAAATAACTAACCACATCATCATTATCATATTTTATTAATGCATAAATTCGATTTCCATTTTTAATCGTTATTTCAAAAACAAAGAAAGCCCCCATACTCATGGTTTTATGGATGTGCAGCCTTTGAAAATCTTTTGTTAATGATTTTGTGTTTTCAGAAAATGTGCCGCCATCGGCAATGATATCTCTTATTAAACGCTCTACATTTGAATTTGTCTTAAACTCAAATAAATTTCCTGTCAATACTGACTTTATGCGATCTAAAAAGAAGTCTGTGTGCTCAGGAGGATTAATTTCTTCTAACAAAATAGGCTCTTCAAGCATCTTGCCAACCACATGAAAAATCATGCGTGTAATTGACATTGAATCCTTTTCTTCATCTGTTAATAAAATCATACTTACTTCCTTTGATAGCCTTATGGGGTTTGCATTGTTTTACATATTGAAAGATATTTCGTAATTCATCAATCTTGTAAAGGCAAGGTTAACGGTGCAAAACTAGATTGCTCCTGGCATGTAAAAACGTCTGTACTCTGTCATTCTTCGTTTCATACTCGACCAATGAACACCATTAACAGGGTGTTGAAATTTGCCTATATGCCTTCGGCTTCAAAACCATTTTTTGGTTTTGTTGGGCTTCTGGAAGCCCGATCACACCTCAAAAACCGGTTTTAGCCGGTTATATTCGCCCCGAAGGGCGTTAAATTCCGCCTTTTGGCGGATTTCAGGCGCACCACCGCCTAGGCGGTACTGTATCGCCAGCCGAAAATGGTACCCATGCGCGTCAGGTTATAGGCGGCAAAGGTAAAAATCGTTTGCGCGGCGACCTTCTTTAACCCCCGGAACTTGGTTTGGCGTAGCGGGCCGACCGTCTTGGCCCAACCGAAGACTTCTTCGATCCGCTTGCGGACGTTGAAGCTTTTCCGGTAACCCTCATGCCGTGTGGTACGTCCGTCGATGGCCGAACCTTTTTCCTTGCTGGCGACATGCGGCGTGACTTTGCGCTGGCGTAACTTGGCGACAAAATCCTGCGTATCGTAATTTTTGTCGGCGGCCAAGGTCGCGCCCGGTTTGTGGATCGTGCGTTTGACCATGGCATGGGCCGCCTCGCGTTCTGCGGTGCCGGTGGCCTGGGTGACTTCGACGTCGACGACCAAGCCATTACGGTTCTCCATCAAGGCATGACCGAGGAAAGCCAGCTGAGACTTGTCGCCCTCGCTCTTTTTGTACAACCGGGCATCGGGATCGGTGCGTGATGCGTGGGTTTCGTTACTGCGTTTCTCGCCTTTGAAGGTGACCGTGGGATTGCGGCCGCCGTCTTCCGGCGGCAGGGTCGAGCCGTCTTTTTTGACGAAACTTTTGTGCGAGGCCCAAGCTTGAATCAGCGTGCCGTCCACCGAGAAATGCTCGTCAGAGATCAGCTGTTTCCACTCCGCCAAGGCCAGTACCCGTTCGAAAAACAAACGACTGATCCGTTCGTTGAGCAAACGGTCGCGGTTGGCGCTGAAGGTCGAGTGATCCCACACCTCGTCATCTATCGTCAAGCCGACAAACCAGCGGTACAAGAGGTTGAAGTCGATATGCTCCACCAGTTGCCGTTCCGAACGGATGGAAAATAGCACTTGCAACAAACTGGCGCGCAACAAGCGTTCCGGCGGAATGGAATCTCGACCGCGACGAGCGTAGAGCGCGTCGAACTCGTCGTTTAGCGTGGCGAACAACAAGTCGACCACTTGACGCAGCTTGCGTAGCGGATGCTTTTTGGGAATCCGACTTTCCAGGGTTCGGTAACTGAACAGGTCTTCTTGAGTAATGTCGGCGCCGCGCATGGGGACAGTGCAATATATTGGAGATAGAACTATTTTATCATTTAGAACAATACTTTATGATTTACCAACACATCTGACTCAACCAGCCAATGCGGGTTACAGGGGAGATAAAATCAACAGCCTGTTAAGTCGGATCGTCCAATTGGGGCCGTGATTACCGTAGCGTCATCACATTTTGAATGACAGCTTATTTGCCTTTTACTGTCATCGCTAATTAAACTTTTTCTGTCGGATTAGGGTCGTAAGCCGCCAATCAATTTTATCGAGAGATTCAATCAAAAAGGTGACGGGCTTGATTGATGCATTACTGTTGTCTAGCCCACTCGTTGCGCAGAGCGTTCGATTTGCTTCTGGCGCCGTTGCCTTAAGCTCGTGCCACCGTCGCGCGCTCCTCATCCAAAGCGTGACGCCGTTGCTTTAACTCGGCGATCTCTTTCGAGGCTATTCATAGGTATAAATTACCGACCGGTAACGTTTGATTGGCAAAAGGATGGCTCATCATCTAAAGCTCCCGATCGGGAATATAGCGACAACACGATGCTATGCCAAACCCAAAACCACCGCTCGGTAATATTCAGAATGCCATGGTTTTGGGCCAAATCGTCGCACTTCACCGTAAAGCGCAAGGATTGACGCAAGCCGATTTAGCAGGACTGGCTCCAAGCCGGTACGCGCTTTATCAGCGCTCTGGAATACGGCAAGGGTACGGTGCAATTCGATAAGGTCATGCATACTCTGAATTTGTTGGGCTTGGATGTCGTGATTATGGATAGGCAATCATGAAACGCTTGGCCGTATTTGCCGGCGAGCAATTGGTCGGTTATTTACAGGAAAGCCAACAGTACCAACTGTTATTTCGTTACGCGCCGGATTGGTTGACCAATCCCAACGCCATTGCGCTTTGCGCCAATCTGCCACTCACCGAACAAATCTTCACAGGCGCCCAATGTCGCGGCGAAATTAAAGCGGATGGTTTCAAATCCTGCAGAACTGCAAATGCTTGAGCAGTTGGCCAACCAAACTGAATGTTGTGTTGATCTGGTGAAATCCAGGTTTTATTCTTAATTCGCCGATATCCGATATGCGCACTCAATATTCCGGCCAACTACAGGCGGATGGAACCCGCGTGCCGCTCGAGCAAATAAGCCGCAATGCGCTTATCCAGCCAGGAATGCGGCGCCTTGCGGCCGACGCCGTCTAAAAAACCGACATGACCGCCGCGGTCGTAAAGCTCCAAAGTCACCGGTGCCGCCAGCTCAGCGGGTGCGGGTAAGACCGCCCGCGTCATGAAAGGATCGTCCTCGGCTTGAATCAATAAGGTCGGCACTGCGATGCGGCCCAAAAACTGCCGGGAGCTGGAGCGCCGGTAATAATCGTCGACTCCGGCGAAGCCATGCAAGGGTGCGGTGACTTGATCGTCGTATTGCCAAAAAGACTTCAAGCGGCGCAGATCGCCGAGGTTGCGCAATTTTTCCGCTTCGGCGTCCAAACCTTGCGCATCGAGAAAAACCCGTTTTTTGCCGATGTAGCGGCGCAATTCGGCCAGCAAATAGGCGCTGTAAAATTTGGAAAATCCGCTATCCATCCGGTCAGCGCATTCGCTTAACACCAAGGGTACGGAAACCGCAACCGCAGCCGTCAAATCGAGCTGCTCGCCTTGTTCGCCCAACCATTTCAACAACACGTTTCCGCCCAACGAAAAACCGACCGCCGACAGCTTGGCTTGCGGAAATCTGTGCCGCAACCTGCGATATACGATATTCAGATCGCCGGTGTCGCCGGAATGATAGCTGCGCGCCAAGCGGTTGGGTTGACCGCTGCAACCGCGAAAATTCAGCGCGACACTGGCAAAGCCCTGTTGCCGTAGCAAATGCTGCAAACTCGTCACGTATTGCGATTCGGAGCTGCCGGCCAAACCGTGCAAAATGATAACGACGTCGGACCCGGTTTCGCCGTACCAATCCAAATCCAGAAAATCTTGGTCCGGGGTTGGCAAACGCTCCCGGGTGCGAAACAGCGTTAGGGGAGCGCGCAACAAGGCGGGATAAATGGTCTGCCAATGCGGATTTCCCAGCCAAATAGCGCCCGGCAAGCGCTTTTGTGTGATTGGCACAACAAGCTACCCGGACGGAATTAGGGCTGAGACAATACCTCGGCGCATTTAGCCGGCAAAGGCGGTTTCACGCTAGGCTTGGCGGCAGGCTGCGGGGCGAGCGCTTCGGCGCTGAACCACCAGGCTAAATCGGCGCCGCACCCGTCGCCTGCCGGTACCGCTTCCTGGCTGCTGCAATCGTCACTGCCGCCGGGACACTTAAGCCGCACGTGAAAATGGTCGTCGTGTTTCCACCAGGGACGAATCTTGCGTAACCATGCGCTGTCGGCGAAGCGCGCCTTATCGTTACACAAGGCTTGTTTGATCGCCGGATTGACGAATATCCTCTCCACCCTGGCATCGCGGGCCGCCGTCTCCAACAGCTGTTCGTGGGCTTGGGTCCAACGGCCGAAATCGACGGCGTTATGGGCATCCAACATCGAAGGCGCTCCCCAGCTTTCCCGCTCCTGACTGGACAACACCCGGCTTTCCAAATTGTTCGGCAATAAAAACCACATATCCACGTCCAGCCCGGTTTGGTGGCTCTTATGGCCGCTGACTGTCGGGCCGCCGCGCGGCTGACCTAAATCGCCGACCAACAAAGTGCCCAGCTTTTGCCCTGACGCAAACGCGCCCAAGTCTTGAATGTAGCGGACCAAATCCGGGTGACCGTAAAACCGGTTACGCGACAAACGCATGACTTGATAGCCGACGCCGGTAACCGGCAAGGCCTGGGCGCCGCGCAAACAGCCGTTGGTATAGCTGCCTATGCTTTCGGCCCGCGCGCTTTTAGTCGGCGCTGCCACTTTCGCCCAAATTTCCGCTTCCGAACGAGCCGCGCAATTGGCGCTGAACCCGGCCGCAATCAAACATAACACTAGTTTATTCATAACCGTTGTTTACCGCATCAAAGCACAAGGCAAGCTCCACAATAACAACCATCGCCCCGTCCCGTTATCGAACTGTAATCGCGTCAAAGACGCTTTTTTTACTTGTAAACAGAATTGGCCGATCCCAAGCAATTCGGCGACCAGCGCGGAAATATCAGGCTCGTGGCCAACCAGCCAAACATCGTCGGCCTCGCGACGAAGACTTTCGATCCGGCGCCCGGCCGTTTGGACCGGCGTTCCTAACCTTAACCAATCCACCACCTCCGGCGCGGGACAGCCGCTCAACTCGCCCCGCAGTAATTGCGCGGTCTGTTGGGCCCGGAGCAGCGGGCTGGTCAACAGGCGTTGCGGCAGCAATTGATGTAGGCTGCAAAATTGTGCAACTCTAAGCACTTGTTTTTCGCCCTTTTCTACTAACGCCCTGTCGGCATCAGGCTTGGAAAGACCGTGCTGTTCGGCCGTCGCATGCCGAAAAAAAGTCAGCAACATAGCTTTATATCCCCTTCCGGGCGCATGCTATCGGCCCGACAACGGTAATCACAAAAAAAACTCGGTTTGCGCCAATTCCTGCTGCAACCAGGCCAGCACTTCTTTGCCGCTACGCAAATTTTGCTCCCGCCACCGGCAAGAATCCAAGCCGCGCAGACTCGACCAACGCTGCAACAAGGTTTTTAGCTGTGCGGCAGCGGTGACGCTGAAATGAAACTCTTGCCGCAAGCGATGGAACAATTCCACGTCCGTTTCCTGTAAATCCGCGCGCAGTTCCAACAAGGCCTGACTCAAACTGTCGACGATAGGCAAATGCCGGCGTATCAAACTGGCAACCAAATCCGGCTGAACCTGCGCCAACGGCTCGCTAGGGTTGTCGGACACTACTTTCAGCGCGTGCACTAACTCCGCCGTGCTGAATTTGAGGCCGATCTCGGCAAAACCGGAGGCCTCCATATCCAATAAACCGGCATGCGCATACTCGGCCGAGGGTTTGGACAAACTCCAAAGCTTAGCTGTTTGGCACGGTACAACGAATGGCAACTGGGGATAAAACACTTTACCGTTATCGCCATCCGTGATTTTGTGCGCCAGATACGCGTGCCCTAAAGCCGCCTCGGCATGCCCGGCAACCCCCAGATTCAACAGCGCCGGCTGCGGCTCGACCGGCAAAGCCGCCAAGGCGTGCGCCACTGCGGCCGCCATCGCGGTTTTGCCTATGCCGCTAACGACTAGGGCCTTATCGCGATCGGCAAAAAAACCGAACGGCCCCAGGCCCGGCAAAGCCCTCAAACGCCAATACTCGATCAGCGGTTTGGCTTCGCATGACAACGCGCAAAATATCAATAGCCGATAGCTGACTTCGGTTTGCTTGCTCCCGGCCATGCGAAAAACGGTAGCGCTTACTGCTTGGGGGCTTTAATCGTAGTGCCGGACGTCGAACCGTTTGCCTGCTTGAGGAACGACTCTTTCAAGCTGGCAAACGCTCCCCACAGCGTGGTGTCCATCACCACCTGATTGCCGATGGACACAATGACCCGCGCCAATTCCGGGATTTTGTTTTTAGTCGCTAACATGTAGATCGGTTGCACGTACAACACCGAATTACCCATGGGCAGAATCACCATACGGCCTTTTTTCACCTCGGAACCGAGCTGGTTCCACAGCGTGAATTGGGCGGCTATCTCCGGATTTTGGTCGATCAACGCATTAACCTGGGACGGCCCGTTGACCTGCACCGCCTTAGGAAATTTATAAATGGTGACGCCCGGTTTATAACTATTGTCGCAGGCATGCTGATCCAGGGTACTGGCCACGCCGACCATGCTCAAGTTATCCCTGTGCACCGGCGTCATGGGGTTGATCATCACGAATTCCTCCCGATTGCCGCAGCGACCGAAGTCCATGGTGATGAAGTACGGCAACACCGGTTCGCCGTCCACCGTCGCATATTGCCACGTTTCCGCCTGCTCGTAGAACAGCTCCGGACTGTCCTGGTGATATTTGGCGTAAAGCTTCATCTGCATGTAGTAAAGATCGCGCGGGTAGCGCAAATGCTTGAGCAAACTCTCCGGCATTTCCTCCAGTTTTTTGAACAAGCCGGGATACGCCCGGCTATACGCGCTGACGATAGGGTCGTCCGGTTCGGCAATATAGTAATCGACGCTGCCGTCGTAGGCGTCGACCACAATTTTCACCGAGTTGCGGATGTAATTGAATTTCTGACTGCCGTCCAAAAAGTCGTCCGCCGCCGGCTGAGACACCGGATATTTATCCGATAAGGTGTATGCGTCTTGTATCCAATAAAAGCGCTCTTTCTCGATGACCAAATACGGATCTTTATCCAAATGCAAGAACGGCGTCAGCGTGGCGATACGCTCGTCGATGTTACGCCGAATCAACAATTTGCTGTGCTTGGTAATATTGGGCGAGAAAAATATCTTTTCGTCTTTAAAATAAAACGCAAACAGCAACTTGCGAAAGTACGACGCAATCGGTATGCCGGAGTTGCCGTGATAATCCGGAGTATCGTCCAAATCCGAACCGGAAATATCCTTGATGATTAAGTTGTTCGGCACGATCGCGTAAGGATATTTTTCTTGACCGTAATAAATATCCGGATATTTAACTTCGAAACCGACGTTGGACGTCAGATTCAAGTCCCTTAAATACCAAACGATGGGAATGCCAGCATCCTGGGCCGCCGGCGACACCACCGCGCCGTAACCGTGGGTATAGCGCAAATGGGTGTTCTCCCAGTTTTGCGCTTCGCGCGGCAGGTTGCTGATATTGACTTCGCGTGCCGCCAAATTCACTTGCTGATGGTGGTCGTGAATGAAGTAGCGGTCTTCGTCCACCGTAGTAAAGCGGTAATAGGGCCTGATCGCTTGCAGTTGCTGGTAGCTGTCGATCAAAAACTCTCTATCCCACACCGGGATATTTTCGAAATGCTCCTTATTGGACCAGTCTTCGATGTCCTTGGTCGGTTCCAACTTGATCGGCAATTCGATGGTATGGATGTTGGTCAAACCGTAGGCGGTCAACGTCGCGTCGATGTTGTATTTCATGAATGCGCCCTCGGTGCGGGTCGGATTCGGCCTAACAATGAATTTGTCGATCAATCCCGGCAGCATGTCGGAGTTTTTCAACAGCAAAATGGCCGAAAAGCTCAACACGGAAATGACAATCGGGGTTTTGCTGCGGTGCCGCTCCGAGAACACGTAAAAAATCAGCGAACCGGCAATCGCTAAAAATGCCAGTATCGACAACCAAATCAGCGGTAGATGGAAGCGTAAATCGACGAATCCCGGTCCGAAAAACACCGGCTCGCGGGTATTGGTAAACAACAAGCCGAAGCGGTCCAGCAAGTAACCCCAGACGACGAACAGGACAACGAACAAAAACAGTACCGTCATATGAATCTTGGCTCCGAGCGGAAATTCCTTGCCTTGATTCGGAATAAAGATGTGTTCCATCCAATACAACAGACCGGTAGCCAGAAACACCATCAGCGCGGTGGTCAATAGCTCCTTTTGGATCAACACGTAAATCGGATAGGAAAATAGATAGAAACTGACGTCGTTGCCGTACACCGGGTCGGCGATTTTGGCGTCGTTCCCGAAGAAAAACAGCAAGGCGTCTTCCCACTGCAAATAAAACGGTACGGCGATGGCGACCGCCAACAGCACGGAAACCGGAGTAAACACCTTGACCGAGCCGGACATGAATGTGTCGGCAAAACGTTGAAAACGCCGGCGTTTTTTGTCGTCCAACCAGACCTCCTCCGGCGGATTCAAACCCAAATAACGCGACGCGATCCAAAAATGAAATTGAAACACTCCAAAGAAAAATAGCGTCACCGCGCCGGAGAAAATGAATCGGTACAACAAACGCAGCCAGAAATAGGTCTCGAAATCCAGCGACCTAAACCACCATAAATCGACGAAGAAATCCAGAAACACGAAATAAAATGCGATGTACAAAACGATAGCACCGACTATCGTCACACCGACTAACGTAGGTATTAGCTTCCAACTACGCATACATTCCTCTTTATCAAAGATTTCGGTCTCGTTTGCTGAATCGACGGCGCGCACCGCCACACCCGCCGGCATTCTATCATCCTAAGACGCAATGCCGGTTATAGCTGTAACGCAGTCAGGTAGGGGTACGGTTCAAACCGGGACGGAGCCGGCTTACGAATGGAGACCGGCTCAAAACCGGGCGGTGGGGCTAGCGCGACTTACGTCGCTCAGTAAAGTATTTGCCTAGCCGGCATAGCGGGATGACGAGCGGGACATCGGGGTTAACCCGACTAAGCCGGTTGCCGGCCTCGCTCTCGCCGGCGTGTGTACAGCAGCATCAGGCCGGTCGCCATCATGACCAACGATGGCGGCAGAGGGACTGCGGCAACGGTTAGCGATGCGGGACTGGCCGACAAAGCCTCGCCGTCGGCATCGGCTAAGGCGTTGATTGTCAAATCCAGCGTGGTCTCGCCCGCTTGCAGCACCACGAAATTCACAAGCGCCAGGCGAAACGTGTCGGCTTGCAATGCATTTAAATCCGCCGGATCGTCGAACGACAATTCGAACAGATTTAACCGGCCGGGTTGGGACAGCGAGGCGGAAATCAGGTTGTTACCCGCGTCGAACACGTCCAGTTCGTCCCCCAATTGCCCGTCACCGACCACTGTGTCCAGATAAGCCAAGCGGGAAGCGTCGAAGTACAAATCCAAATCGTAGGCTGACAGGGCCGGCGCGATGCCGGCCTCCAAACCGGAAATCGCAATGCTCACGCTCAACACCGCCGCGGATTGGCGCGAACCCAGGGATAGTTCGAGCGCGGCATTGGCGGCAGTGGCACTCGACAACAGCAAGGCCAAAAGCCAGACCCGGCGAAACATGCTGTTCATAGCTATCCTCCTCGTAAATTTCAATTTCCGGAAAACAATCTCATTGGTTGGCACAACGCGGCCGGGTACACAGCAAGGTCAATTTGCGGACATCCAGTGCGTTGACTAGGCCGTTACCGTCCAGGTCCATAGGATCGCCGGCCGCGACCTGCCGGTTGAGTTGCGCCACAAGCCGCGCCAAATCCGCCCTATCCACGTCGCGGTCACCGTCCAGATCGGCTGCCACCTTGATAGTCTCGCAGCTGTCGGGAATGTGATTGAAATTGGCATCCCCCACCCGGCGCTGTTCGATATCCGACACATCGGAGCGGCCATTGCCGTTGCAGTCCGGAAATACGTTCAGATAGTAAACGTCCTGTTCGCCGTTGTAGGTCGCGGCATATGCCACGCTGGCGCCGTCCTCGCGCGCCACCAAGGTCGAATAATCGCCCATTTTCTGCGAGCCGTGCGGCAAGCCTATGCTGGTATCGAAACTCGGACTGACCGGTTGATTCCGGCTCCAACTGCGGCCGCCGTCCCAGGAATAGCTGTAATACAGGCGGGACACTTGGTATTTGCCGCTATCCCGGGTGTCGTACCAAACCGCGTCTATGCGACCGTTCGGCGCAACTCCCATCATCCCGAACCAGTTCCAATTATTCTTGCCCTGCGGATCGTCGTTGACGCGTATCGGCGCGGACCAGGAGTCGCCGCCGTCGCTGCTGCGAACGAAGCTGATATCCAGATTGTCCGCACCGGGCGGATCGACGCCGGCCAGCACGTACAGCTCGCCGTGGCGCGCACCTGCCGAGGTGTCGACCGCGATTTGCACGTCGCCGACCGGTCCGTAGGCATTGGGATTTTGTTTGAACAGAAACAACGGCGCCCAACCGCCCAAATCGATTTCTCTGGTTTGGAAACTAGGCGTCCGCGTTGCATCGCGGGCATTCAGCGATTTGACGAACACGTGTTTATGCAGATTGCGGTCCATGTTTTCTTCGTCGAAGAACGGCGGTTCGATCCGGCCCGCCATGTACAATTCACCGTCGTTACCGACTCGCATCGTCCCGAAGGTCGGCGTGATCGGCAGCTGTATAGGCGGCTCGAAACTGGTGCCGCGGTCCACCGAGCGGCTGAAACATTGCTCCGCCAGACAATCGCGCCAGTTCAGATACACGTGGCCGTCGCCGGCGCCGCCGCTACGATCCACCGCCAATTGGGCCTTGTCGCCGCCTTGGCCGTAAGCGAATACCGGGGTTTCCCAGCTGCGCCCGCCGTCCAGCGATTTAAGCAGCTGAATTTCATCGACAAAGGTGTAGCTCGGATCGAAATGCAGACTTTGATAATAAAAATGGCCGAGCGCATCGACATCCAAGGTCGGATTGCTGCGGCCTTCCCCCGGCGTCAGCGCTCCGGAAAAATGCCAGTGTGCGCCGCCGTCGCCGGTATAGGCCCAGCCGCCCTGGCGAAACGACGAGGCGGCGGAATCGAACTGACGCCAGGCCGCGACCATGTTGTTAGCATCCAGGGGATTGACCGCCAGCGTGGGTTCGTTGGCGGCGTCGCCGACGATATTGTTACCGGCCGCGTCGACATTGATCTGTACGCTATGGTAAGCCCCCGTCGCATACGTCTGCGCCGAGGCGCTTGGCGGAGCGCAAGCCAGCAGCCATAAGGCAATGCCGCCTAGCAGGTACCGCGGCAGTTCAAAATCCGCAGCATCGTGCACCGCGCTCATCCGCGCTCACCCTTAGTAAATCGGCGCATTCCCAGAGCCAACAATCCGCTCGCGAACAACCCCAGGGCCGGCGGCAACGGAACCACCGCGGTTTCCAGACGAAAGTCGCCGACCAGCGCCCCGCGGCTGCCGGACAAATGATCGTAGCCTTCGCCCAGCCCCAAATCGCCGGTCAATATCAAACTGCCATTCGCCAAATCCATGACAACATTGAACAGATTGAACGACTCGGCAACAAACGAAACGTGGTTGTACAAAGTCCAGCCGGACCGGCCGGACCCGGCGTCAACCTTGTTCGCATCGTATTCCAGCGTGTAATCGCCGGATAGAATGCGGTTGTGCGTCGAATCAATATCGATGCGGTAACGCAGCACCCCCGCCAAGCCGATGGCGCCGCTGACGCTGCTCTCGAAATGGGCGGGATCGAAGTCTATCGTGGTCGGTTTGCCGAAGCGCCCGGTCAGATTGCTCACTTGGCTGCCGTTGACCGCAAAGCTCAGGTTGGTGGCCGGAATTTCGGCCACCCCCGGCACGATATGATCTTCCAGAATTTGACTGAAGGTACGGCTATTCGCCGCTTGTGCGTCGAAAAACTCCTCCAGATACATCGACGGGGCCGGCGTGGCGTCCAGCGCGATGGCCGCCGCCAAGGCGTCGCGATCCAGATTGATGATCATGTTGCCGCCGGAAACCGTCGCGGCCCGTACCGGTAAGGTTACGCTCAGCAGCGCCAGCATGCAAAATCCGAGTTTGACTGAGAAAAGGGTGGATAAACACAAACGAATTGAGCGATTAAATAACATGGGTGATGATTCGGCGAAGGTTGAACGGATGCGTCCGACCACGACCGGTCGGACGCCTGAGACGCTTAGGCTTGGCGGCGCCTGGAAGCAATCACGCCGAGGAGGCCGCTAGCGAATAACCAAATGCCTGCCGGCAGCGGTACGGGCGCCGGAGAGATCAGACTGAAAGTTCCGGCGCGTCCGGCCGAGGACGATCCGTCACCGCCGAATAGAAACGCCGAGGTGCTGGGCGACCACCACAGTTCGCCGGTAAAGACCAGGCTATCCCCGTCGGTGGTGACGCTGATATTGCGGGTATCGTAAGTGGTGGAAGCGAAGCTGATGTAGTTGGTTAAGGCCCAGCCGCTATTGATGCCGTCGTTGCGGGCGGCAATATAGGAAAATTTGTAATCGCCGGAAATCAATGTGCCGCCGAAGCTGCCGCGGGTCATCACCACCCCGTTCAAACCGACTTGGCCTGTCGCGCTAAAACTCGAAGCATCGACCAAGGCGTCTTGATCGGCCGCCCAAGCCAGCGTCGTGATCTGGTTGTTGCGGCCGCCGCTGCCGGAGGGAATCCCGGTTCCTGCCAGACTGGCGGGATTAAGCTCGAAAGATAGCGTCTCGGAGGCCGGGTAGGTGTAGCTAGGCACGGCGATCAGTTCGCCGGTTTCGTTTAAGGCCTCGGAATCGGCTAAAGATTTATCGAAAAAATTAGCGACATAGTAGGAGGAAACCGCACCCGGTCCCAGGGTCAATCCTTCCAGCAAATTATCCGGATGGTCGAACGAAATGTTAAATACCCCTCCGTTCAAAGTACCGGCGCCGGCGGTATTCGCCGCCAACAATACCATAGCCGCCACCAGCGCTCTGGGCGCATTCAAAGTCATCGGTCCAGTTAAAGTCATAAAGTCAGTCCTATCGGTAGAAGGTCAATTTCGAAACCACGGCGAGCGATTCAATCAATCGGGACGCCAAACAGAGGAGCGCGTCCCGCCGGCTGGTCTCCGCTAGAGCGCGGCTTGGCCGCTGCCGGAACGAAATGACTCGGAAAGAAAACCGCGGATAAAAACGGCAAAGGAAACGCGCTAGCGGGAAAGCATTTAGCGCGCCAATTTTTTGAAGTTTAAAGTCGGCGCCGCCTCAGCCGAGGGGCAGGGACGATATTGCAACAACAGCTACAACAACATGAATTTAAATAAGTTTTATGCTCTGCCCGGCCAAAAGTCTAACCGGCTCGAACCAAAAAATTAGCGAGGTATCCTGCCAATTTGCCGAAGCTTTATAGGGCTTACCGGCAAATAACACAAAAGCCGCGATTGTTGCGGTTTACAAGCAATTGTTTTTACAGGCCTCATTGTTGAATTGAGTCATTCTGCTCACCCCTTGCGGCATTTAACCTAAAAACTCAGTGGCGAGCGAAGGGCCCGGCGTGCCCGGTAGACCAGCATCCGCCGTCACTACTTTATAGACCACGCATCACACCGGCCCCATGTTGTTTGAGCCATTGCCGGCGTTGCGGATAATCGGGCATGTGCGCAGCCACCAAGGCCCAAAAGGCCGGCGAATGATTTTTATGCTTGATATGGCAGAGCTCGTGGACCACCACATATTCCAGCATGTCCGCCGGTGCCAGCATCAACAACCAATTCAGGTTGATATCGTTGTTCGGTCCGCAGCTGCCCCAGCGCGACTTTAGCGTTTTGATACGTAATTGCCGTGGATATAGGCCGAATTTACCGGCATGTTTAGCAATTAACGCTTGCGCGTGTTGTCTTGCCTGATGCCTCATCCAACTTGCCAACCCGGCGCGAATGTGTTCCGAACGATCGCCGATCAGATTTTGCGGAACATAGACGGTAAAGTGCTCCAGTCCCTGCAATTCTACTCGTAGCCTGTTAGTTGTAGTCTTGGCTATCGTTAACGGCAACATGCGGCCCAGATACGGTACGTTCACGCCTTCGCTATAGTCGGCGGGCGCTAAACCTAAACAGCCGGCGCCGGCAGACCGACTACGCACCCGGTTTAGCGCTTTTTCTATCCACTCTTGCTCGGCTGCGATAAAAGCCTGAATTCGACTCTCCGGCACGTCGAACGGCGCCACCACTTCCACTTTTTCGTTGGTGATCACAATACGCGTCCGCTTCGCCTTGGCGCTGCGCCGCACTTGATATTCGAAAGACTGTCCGTTTTTTGCCGCCCAAGCGGGCATTTTCAGTTCAATCATGCTCGGACTGCGCCGGAGCTATATTGGGCTCCAGATTAATCATATGCGTAGCCAATTGCTGCAAAGCTTGCCGAATATTCTCTCTGAGCCTAGAATCCATCGGCGTTTCCTCTAACGCCTTATTCATGCATAACATCCATTGATCGCGTTCGGCTGCACCGATTCTGAACGGTAGATGCCGCATCCTGAGCATAGGGTGGCCGTATTCTTCTACATAGAGATTCGGGCCTCCCAGCCATCCTGACAGGTATTTGAATAATTTTTCCTTTGCCGTAGCCAAATTGGCTTGATGCATGGCCCGGATAGCTTGCGCTTGGGGCAAAATATCCATATAAAAATAAAACCTGTCGACCAAACCGCGAATCGCGGGCTCCCCGCCGATAAAGTCGTAAGGCGTTTGACCTGACATGACGAATTACACCCTCGCAACTGATGTTGTTTATACTAGCTCGCGGGAACGCACTGTTTGGAAACTCTTTCCCCAACGTACAGTCCTATCGACGCTCTCATTCCTAAGGAGGATATTAACATGCGTTTAAATGCAGCCGTTCGTTCGCAAACGGAAGTTTTAGAAACCAATAGAGTATTACGTAATACCTATCTATTGCTGTCCGCTACGCTGCTGTTCAGCGCTGCCATGGCCGCGCTGGCAATGTTCCTGAATTTGCCTCACCCCGGCTTGATTGTGACCTTGGTCGGCTATTTCGGTCTGCTGTATTTGACCCATAGATTTAGCCATAGCGCCTTGGGCATCGCTTGCGTGTTTGCCTTAACCGGCTTCATGGGCGTGACACTAGGCCCTATACTCAACATGTATTTACATGCCTTTAGCAACGGTCATCAATTAATTTTGACTGCTTTGGGCGGTACCGGCGTTATTTTCTTAGGCCTTTCCGCTTACGCGCTGACTACTCGCAAAGACTTCAGCTTTTTGGCCGGATTCTTGATGGTGGGCATATTGGTGGCGTTCTTCGCCGGCTTGGGCGCTATTTTATTTTCGCTACCCGCTTTGTCCCTAGCGGTCGCCTCAATGTTCATCCTGTTGATGTGCGGCATGATATTGTTTCAAACCAGCCAAATCATCCACGGCGGGGAAACCAATTACATTCTGGCTACCGTTTCTTTATACGTTTCGCTGTATAACTTGTTTACCAGCTTGTTACAACTGTTGGGCGTATTTGGCGGCGACGATTAACCGTCTTGTTTTGCGGCATAAAAAAGCCCGGCTATGCCGGGCTTTGTTTTTACGAGGTAAAAATTGAAACTTTAGATACTTAAAACTTCAATTTTTACTTTGGCGAGACCGGCCGTGATAAACCCAAGTTTACGTGCCGCTTGCTTCGATAAATCGATCAAACGGCTATTGGATTTACGCATGCGGTCGTTCACGCGAACCACTACAGCTTGATTATTGTGCAAATTGGTCACTCGCACTGTAGCACCCAACGGCAAAGTATTGTGCGCTGCGGTCATAGCGTTTCTATCGTAGGCTTCGCCACTGCTAGTGGCTTTGCCTTGATATCTATCGTTATAGATCGAAGCGACACCGGTTTTTCGATAAGAATCGCCAACCGGTTTGTCAGCCTTTGCCAAACTGACGGAATAAAAGGACATCAGCGAAACAGAAAATATGGCATTCAAAATCCATCTGTTTTGTCGCATCCTTCACCTCCTTACATCGAGTAAATTGATAAAAGGCGGTTCAGGGTAACCCAGCATCTAATCTTTGACAACCCTTTTCGTGGCCGAACAGCATCCAATGTTGCACTTTGGCTACAAAAAGTGGCCCATATCACATATCGCTAGCCTAGCGCGATTAGGGGCTGGCCGATGTTTTTACTTGTGGCTATGCAATTTTAAAAAAACGGAAAAATTGCTTTGCTAAAAGCCACTTTAACGATATAAAAAAAACTCACGAAGGCCCCCGCCGCCGCCAGCCAACGCTGCTGACCTTGCGAGCGCATCGCCAATATGCCCAAGCCGATGAAAACGCACATCACCACGATTTTAGCGACTATCCAACCGAAGTTAGCGCTCAACCAACTGCCTTGAAACACCAAGCCGATTCCGCTCAGCAGCAATAGCGTAGCTAATACGTGGGGTGCGATTTTCAACCACTTTTGCTGATTGAGCTCCGGTTTCCATTCGGCGGCGGCCAAGCGCACAACGAAACTAACGATCACGATGGCCACAAACAACAAATGTAAATGTTTAAGCATAAAACGTCCTAGGGTATATGGATCAGGGTAAAAACCAGAGACTTAGCCACGGTACGTAAGTAACGATCAACACCGCGACCAACAAAATCAACATAAACGGCAAAGTAGCACGGTACAGCTCCGGAATCGGCTTTTCGAACCGGTAGCTGGCGATAAACAAGTTCATGCCGACAGGCGGAGTCAAATAGCCGATTTGCATGTTGGCCAGAAAAATAATCCCCAAATGCACGGGATGCACGCCATATCCGACGGCGATGGGCACGATCAACGGCACCACGATGACCAATGCGGAAAAAATGTCCAAAATCGCACCCAACGCCAATAAAAACACATTCAGCAACAGTAAAAAGCTGTTCTTAGAGTCCACATGGGACTTTACCCATTCAAACAATACCGTGGGCACTTCCGCGTCGATCAAGTAATTGGTAAAAGCCAAAGACACGCCCAAAATCAACAAAATACCGCCCAACATCTGCATGGCTTTACTGACAATTGCCGGCAATGCCGACGGCGCGATCTCCCGGTAAACGCACATTTCGACGATCAACACGTACAATGCGGTACCGGCGGCCACTTCGGACAACGCCAAATAACCGCCGAAAATGCCGATTAATACAAACGCCGGTAACGGCAGCTCCCAAGCCGCAGCTTTGCCGGCTTGCCAAAGCTCGCTCCAGGCGAAAGCCGTTCGCTGCACCGCCATGTCGCGGTTAGCCCAAGGCGTCCAGGCAATCAACAATGCAAGCATTAATACACTGGGTAGCAGCCCGGCCAAAAACAATTGTTGCAGGGTAAACTTTTCCGCCGCAACATCCATTTGCTGCACGACCACGCCGTACAAAATCAGCGGCACCGACGGCGGCAACAATAAGCCTAAGCTGCCGCTAGTGGTCACCAATCCTAAGCTGAAGCGGTGTTGATAACCTTCGTGTTGCAAAATGGGCAGTAACAATGCGCCCAACGCAATAATGGTCACGCCTGAAGCACCGGTAAATGCGGTGAATGCGGCACAAACCACCTGCGCGATTGCGGACAAGCCGAAAGGCAACCAGCCGAATAAGGCGCGCGATAACCGTAACAGCCGCTCCGAGGTTCGGCTTTCCGACAATAAATAGCCCGCCAAGGTAAACAACGGCAGTGCGACCAGTAGCGGCGTATTGCTCAAGCGGTAAATCTCGGCGCCAATTACGCTCAAGTCTATCCCGCTGTGGTAAAAGCCAAAAATGGTCGCCAGCGCTATTACCGCGAACAGAGGTAAACCCAAAATCAATAGCAACAACGGTACTAGAATGGCCAATGCGCTCATTGGTCTTTCCGACAGTCTGTGTCTGCGAACAGTGCGGCGGCGCTATACCTCCAAGCCATGACGGCAAATCCGATCGGCAAAATAGCCTCGCACCACCAGACCGGAACACCGGCAAAAGCGATGTCGGCATAGCCAGCCTCTTGCACAACGAAATCGCCGCTAAACCAGGCAACCGCCACGCATATCAGGGCGGTAAGCGCATGCCGGCACCTCAGAAATACCGCCTTCCAGGCATCCGGCAAATGCGCGCTCACTAAATCGACCGCAATGTGATTGGTGTGCCTGCTGGCGACCATCGCTCCCAACATGGCTATCCACAATACCGCAATACGCATATAGGCATCGGCCCACAACAACCCGCTGCCGAATGCATTGCGCAAAATGATTTGCGCCACTGCCACCAGCATTAGCGACATTGCGGCTAAGGCCAGCAACAAATCCTCGGCAACCAACAACAGCCTACGCAATTTAGCCGTCCAGCGCGCGGTCACGGCTGTGTTTGTGAACGTAGCGCCCCTAAATATTCGCGTATTCGAGCAACTTTTTCGCTGCTAAAGCCGGCTTCCCGTTCAAAATCGGCGGAAGAATCGAGAATTTTTCGGGTAAACTCGGCCGCCGCATTAGGATCCGGCTTAATAAATTCAATACCTTGATTGCGCAAGGCCTGGATGGCATCTTGATTGTCCTGGCGCCCGCGCCTATCGATTTCGCTGATCACCGCCGCCATTGTTTCCCTAACGATTTTTTGATCCTCGCCTGATATTTGTTCGAATGCCGATTTGTCGACGACAAGAGCGCCGAATAAATACAACATGGGCAGATCGGTGACATATTTGACTTTGCTATGCCATTGCAACGCCAGCGCCCCGACCGGAGAACCGGCCACCACGTTAATCATGCCGGTCTGCAAGCCCATCAACACGTCGCGCAAAGGTAACGGGATAGGCGATAAATCGAACGCTTTGAAGGCTCCCAGCGCTATCGGATTTTCATCGGGCACCCAGGCTTTTTGGCTGTGCATATCCGCCAAGGTGGTAATCGGCACGGTGGACATCAAATACGCGAAGCCGACATCCGCGAAACCCAAAGCCACCAAGCCTTGCTGCTCCAAGCCCTGCATCAATTCGCCGTCCATTTTCTGTCTGACGTAATCGACTTCTTTGTCGTTTTGAAACAGCAACACTTGGTTATACAGCTGAATATCCGGATAGACGGTGCGCAAAGCGCTGCTGGTAACGGCTGCGCCTTGTAATTGGTGCAAGCGAATTTTCCTAAGCACCGTCGCATCATCCCCCATCGCCCCACCGGGATAGAACTTAAACACCACTCTGCCGTCGGTTAGTTTCTCTACCGCTTGCGCACCGGCATGCATTTTCTGCATCCAAAAAGAACCGTCCGGCGATAGGGTGGCGATTTTCAAGGTGACGGCCGCTGCGGCCGATTGCGCCTGAAGCAATAGCAGACCTAAAGCTAAGGCATTGATGAATTTGCAAAACATAGGAAGGTTGTAGTTATTGTTATTCAGAAATAGTCGTCCGCGCTGTCCAGCAACTGTTGCGCTTGCTGTTGCGCTAAGGCGTTGACCAGATTCAAGTCAGGTTTATCGATTTGCGTACTTAACACCTTTTTTAACAGATTGTCGTGTAAATCGCGATCGAACGCCATTCTAGCGTAATGCTTGGCATACAAGACCGCGAACATTTGATTATCCGGCGCCAGCTGTAAAGCCCGAACAAAGTGTTGCTTAGCCAGCTCCGGATGCCCGCCCAAAGCCTCGGGAAGCAAACTTTCCATCACGGCCAAGTACGCATGCGCTTTGCCTTGTTGGTAATCGTCTTGTAACTCGACCACCCGCAGCATGACGGCTTTAACCGCCGCGAGTCCTGCCACGGCGTTCCAGTCGTCACTCCTAGCCTGTATCCACGCCGCCCAGATAGTGCCTATCCGGTAAAGATTTTCCAACTCGGCGACTTCGGCTTCGGCCACCCGGGCTTGCAAGCGTTCGGCAGAGTGCTTGGGAAAATCGCACCATGCAGAGCCTTGCCGGCAAAGGCCTTGCTGCAGCAAAGTGAAGGTTTTTTGCGTCAGGCGGCGCTTTCTCGCCGGGTCGTCGGGTATTAGGCCGACATAAGCGTTGTACAAGTCCGCCGTGGTCAGCAGCAGGTCCGGATTGTCCGCATCTTTCGCCAAAGCCGCTTCCAAGGCCAACAAATACGCCGGTAATGCTTGCACGACCGTTTGCGGGTCGCTATGCGCCATCACGGCTTGCTGCAAACCGGAAGCAAATCGCTCGGTGGCGGAATCGAGCAACCAGCCACAGCCGTTGGTTGCCGCCGCCATAACCAGCCATAACAGCGGCTTAACGGCATTATTTGCCCATTTCATCCAACATTTCCTCCAACCGTTCGCAATACGCTTTAAGCACTTTTATCCGCGCAAAATATTTATCGTTCGCTTCCACCAGCAACCAAGGCGAGCGGCCGGTACTGGTGCGAGCTATCATTTCGTTGACCGCTTTTTGGTATTCGTCCCACTTTTCCCGGTTACGATAATCCTCATCGGTAATTTTGAATTGCTTATAACCGGTTTTTTCCCGGCGTTTGAAGCGAGCCAACTGCTCGTCTTTATCGATGTGCAGCCAGAACTTGACAAGCCCTATGCCGTGGCCTACCAACGCCTCTTCGAAATTGACGATTTCCGAATAAGCCCGCCGCCATTCGGCCTCGCTTGCCAAAGCTTCTACCCGCTCTACCAGCACCCGGCCGTACCAGCTGCGGTCGTAAATGGTCACCTGTCCGGCTCTAGGAATATGTCGCCAAAAACGCCACAGATAATGATGGGCTCTTTCTTCGTCACTGGGCGCCGCGATGGGGATCACTTGATAATGCCTGGCGTCCATCGCCTCGGTCAATCGCCGGATTGCCCCGCCTTTGCCTGCGGCATCCCAGCCCTCGAACACCAAAATGCTGGAACGTTTGGCCGCCAACGCGAAACGACTCAATTCGTTCAATTTTCCCTGATATTTTTCCAATTGCTTCTTGTATTCCGACTTGGGCAGCTTGAGCTTTAGATCCAAAACATCCAGCAGATTATTTTGCTGCACCAAAGTATCATTCGCAGGCTGGCTCGTCTGGCGTTCTTTCCTCGCACGGTCGAATGCTCCGATATGCCGCTCTATGCGTTCCAGCACGTATTGTCCGACCGTCACGCTGCTATAACGCCTGTCGGAACCTTCGACGATCAACCATGGAGCGTATACGTTACCGGTTTCGCTGAGCACTTTTTCCGCGACCTGTATGAATTCGTCGTACAGCCCCAGATGCTGACGATCCTTATCCGTTACCCGCCATTTGGTAGCCGGATTTTTCGCCAAATCTTTCAGCCTTTTCACTTGCGCTTCTTTTTTCAAGTGCAACCAACACTTGATGATCAGGGCATTATCGTCGGCCAATAGCTGTTCCAGTTGGTTTATGCGAGCCAACTCGGCCTGTAAGGCATTGTCGTCGATTTTACGATAAACCCGTTGCGCTATCGGCTCGCTATACCAAGACCCCACATAGATACCTATGCCGCCTTTGGCCGGCAAGGTTCGCCAATAACGCCAATATTTAGGCCTTTCCCGTTCTTCGTCGGACGGCTCGGCCAACGCGATAGTACGCAAATAGCGCGGATCCAGCCACTCGTTCAAGGTATGGATGACCTCGCCCTTACCGCCGCCGTCCACCCCGGAGATGATTATGATCACCGGAAAGGGATAAGCCTTCAACTTATCTTGAATGGTTAGCAAGCGGCTCCGCAGCTCTGCCGACCGCTGTTTGTACACCGATTTTTCGATGCGATGCCCAAGTTCAGCTACCTCAAACACCTTACACCCCCTCAATTTTTCTGCCGTCTCAGCAGCCCGCCGTTCGATAACGCAAACGAATGAAAATTATGTTTTGACACAAAACAAATTTACGTGTAAAAAATGCCCCGTCGACCAAGAATAATACTAACTTCGACATGCAACTCGAGTTGCTCCTTTTTATAAAGGGCTTTTATTATTACAACAATCAAATGAGGATTTAAAAATGGCTGAACAAGAAAAAGATAACACTATGACCGTCGTCATCGCAGTTACTCTGATCGCTATCATTGGTGTATTCCTGCTGAAAAGCCGCGAAACCGAACACTTGAAATACGGCGGCGCTTCTGACGTTACCCAAGAAGCTCAAGTTCTGAAAGGACACAAAGACTACAACAACGACGTACTGAGCCAAGCAGAATAAGCAAGCTTACAACAACAATAATAAGCTCTTAAAACGATCTAGCCATCTCCTAACGCGTTGGGAGATGGCTTTTTTGTTTCCGCTATATTCGTCCTCCAGTCCGTTTTCCGCAAACATCCCGGCGCTTGGTAAAATGACCGGCTTCATAGCCGATTAAGTTTTTAATATGGACGTCATCCAACGCATAGCCCAAGAATTATCCGCCCATCCCAATCAAGTCGCCGCTGCGGTCGAATTATTAGATGCCGGCGCCACGGTCCCGTTTATCGCTCGTTACCGGAAAGAAGCAACCGGCGGCTTGGACGACACGCAATTGCGCAATCTGGAAGAACGCCTATTGTATTTACGCGAACTCAACGCCAGACGCGACAGCATACTCGATAGCATTCGATCTCAAGGCAAACTGACCCAGGAACTCGAACAAGCTATTTTAGCGGCCGAAACCAAAACCTTATTAGAAGACCTTTACCTTCCTTACAAACCGAAACGGCGCACCAAGGCGCAAATCGCCCGCGAAGCCGGCTTGGAACCCTTGGCCGACGCCTTGCTGCTCGATCGCAATCTGATTCCGGAACAAGTCGCACAAAGTTATATAGACGCGGGCAAAGGCGTGCCGGACATAGCCGCCGCATTGGACGGAGCCCGGCAAATCATCATGGAGCGCATTTCCGAAGACGCCGAACTAATAACCGAACTGCGGGAACGGATTTGGAACAACGGCATTCTGGAATCGACGCTGACCAGCGGCAAAGAAACCGAAGCCGCTAAATTTAAAGATTATTTCGACTACCGCGAAGCTATCAATAAAATTCCGTCGCACCGGGCCCTAGCCTTGTTCCGCGGCCGCAACGAAGACCTGTTGACATTATCGTTGAAGCCTGCAGAGCACGACCAAGAAGAACATCAATTATGCGTGCAATTCGTCTGCCGTCGCCTCGAGATCAGCGACACCCGCCGACCCGCCGATGCCTGGCTGGCGGAAACGGCCCGTTTTGCATGGAAGATCAAGTTATTCACCCGCATCGACATGGACTTAAAACTGCGCTTGCGGGAAGCCGCGGAACAAGAAGCGATCCGGGTCTTTGCCGGTAATTTGCGCGACTTGCTGCTTGCCGCACCTGCGGGCCATAAAACCACTATGGGTTTAGACCCCGGCATCCGCACCGGCGTTAAAGTAGCTATCGTGGATGCTACCGGTAAATTACTCGCAACCGAAACCATATATCCGCACCCGCCTAAAAACCAGTGGGATCAATCCATCGCCACGCTTGCGCGCTTGATCGGCCAACACAACGTCCGCTTGGTAAGCATAGGCAACGGCACCGCGTCCCGGGAAACCGATCAATTAGTAGCGGATTTGATGAAGCGCCACCAGGACTTGCCGATACAAAAAATCGTGGTTTCCGAGGCCGGCGCTTCGGTGTATTCGGCTTCCGAACTGGCCGCCAAAGAGTTTCCGGAACTGGACGTATCGCTACGCGGTGCCGTCTCTATTGCCCGCCGCTTGCAGGATCCCCTGGCCGAACTGGTCAAGATCGAGCCTAAATCCATCGGCGTCGGCCAATACCAGCACGACGTCAACCAAACCCAGCTGGCCCGCACGCTAGACGCCGTAGTCGAGGATTGCGTGAATGCAGTCGGGGTAGACGTCAATACCGCATCGGCTGCACTATTGAAACAAGTATCCGGCCTGAGTGCCGGCATTAGCGAAAACATCGTCAACTTTCGCAACCAGAACGGACCGTTCGCCAACCGCGAACAACTGAAGAAAGTGCCACGCCTGGGGGAAAAGGCTTTCGAACAAGCCGCCGGCTTCCTGCGCATCGTCAATGGCGATAATCCCCTGGACGCCTCGGCAGTTCACCCGGAAGCCTATCCGGTCGTCAATGCCATCCTGGACGACACCGGCAAATCGATTAACGAACTGATAGGGCAAGCGCCGTTTTTGCGAAAATTGAATCCCGCCAATTACACCAGTATCGAATTCGGCCTGCCGACGGTCACCGATATCTTGCAGGAATTGGAAAAACCCGGCCGCGATCCGCGTCCCGAGTTCAAAAGCGCAACCTTCAAGGAAGGCGTAGAGAAAATTTCCGACCTGCAACCCGGCATGCGCTTGGAAGGCGTAGTCACCAACGTCGCGAATTTCGGCGCTTTCGTCGACATCGGCGTACACCAGGACGGCCTGGTGCATATTTCCCATTTGGCGGACACCTTCGTCAAGGACCCCCGCAGCGTAGTCAAAACCGGCGACGTCGTCAAAGTCCGCGTGCTGGAAATCGACGTAGCACGGCAACGCATTTCGTTGAGTATGAAAAGCGGCATAGAGGAAGCCGATCCGGTTAGAAAAGACAAGCCGGCGAAATCCGCGCAAAAGGCCAAGCCGCAACCCGCGTTACAAAACAGCATGAGTAACGCGTTCGCCCGCGCCCTGAAAAAGTAACAACTACGGCTCTGCTATACTTGCCTTGCTCGCAGCCCGGTAAAAATTCGGGCTGCAACAGCAGAGCATGCGCGGCGCAACCATCTCAACCCGCACCCGTTGACAGGAAAATTTATGAAACGAAAGCAACAGATTCTGGCAGTCTTGGCGGTAACCCTAAATTTATTAGCGACCAATACCGCTTGGGCGGAGGAAGACTCTACAGTAAGCTATGGCGAAATTTTCGGCCACAAAATTCTGAGCGGCCTGGCCAACATGACAACGGGCATGGCGGAAATTCCCAAGAATATTATTATCATCAACAACCAAAGCAATTTCGCCTACGGCTTCGTCGGCGGCACGCTTAAAGGCATGTTGCACATGGGCGGACGCATGGGCGTGGGTATGTTGGATTTATTCACCGCGCCCATTCCGAGCGAACCGATCGTAGACCCTATCTATGTTTGGGATGATTTTTACAAGGAAACCACCTACGGACCGGCATTCGTAGATCCCAACCCATAACAATCAGCCCGTACCTTTTACCCCCCACGCTTAACGAAGGGATGGAACGGTCGCTTGATCGAGCGACCGTTAGGCATTTTATAGCTTGATCAGTATTTCCCCGCGCCCTGTTTCCGCCATATCGCCGCCAAAGCGCTGCACCCGATTGAAGGCTGCGCCACTCTCCGCAAAACGCGAATTCAAATGCTTGAATGAAGCGAACAGCATGGGCAGAAATGCCAAGGTATGCGATCCGCAATCATTGAAGGTCGCCTGCAAAGCCGGCCGGTTCCATAACAGCAAGGTACCGCGGCGCATCGCATACCCGGCATACCGGCCGACGCTGCCCATGACCGCTATCGTGCCTGCCACCATTCGCGAACCGCAATAATCGCCGGCATTTCCCTCAATCAATATCTGTCCGCGACGCATATGATCACCGCAACGCTGGCCGACATTACCCTTAACCAAGAGAGTTCCGCCTTTCATGCCTTGTTTGTTGCCGGGCAAAGCTCCTCCTAAAAAATCGCCGGCGTCGCCCTCGATTTGGATCAAACCGTTTTTCATTTCGCAGCCCGCATATAACCCGACGTCGCCGCTGACGTTAATCGTCCCGGACTTCATCTGCATACCCAAGTAAGCACCGGCATTGCCTTGTACGCAAATGCTGCCGCCCTGCAGTTCTTTACCGATGAAATCCAATTTATCGGTACTGCCGGCGAACGCTAACTCCTGGGTATTGCTGCCGGTGATGTAAAACAATTGCTCGACCCGCAATGTACGATTACCGCATTGAAGCTCAATCGCCGCAATTTGATCCAGGCTCAACCCGGCTAATTTTTGACAAACCAGCGGCGACATATCGACTCGTTGAGCCGGCGGCGTTTCGATCAGAGTGAAGGTTAACGTGGTCATGCCATGATCTCCTGCAGATGAAAGTGGAACGGGCCGAGTTTGCCGCCGTAGTTGCCGGCGCTGATGCGCTTGATGCCGTTGGCTGCGCCCAGGTCGCAAACCGCCTGGATGCCGACGCGCATGGCTTTGTCGATGTCTTCTTTCGTTAAACCGTCGATGACGACCTCCATCACCGATTCAATCTCCGGCGACAAATCGGTTTTGGTAACACCTTTCAAAGTTGGGCAAAACGCGTCGTTGGTCGAAGCGCTCAAGGCTTTATATTTGGAACCGACCTTGGAGCCTGAACGCACCACGCCGCCCGGGAAGGGCATGATCACGTTGGGGATTTTTTTCATCGCTTCGATGGCCGCCTCGCAGGCCGCCAGGGCTTGCGGTTGCGATTCGGCCAGCACTAAAAAATTGCCGCCACCGACCGCATCAACCATGCCGGTGGTGGCTTCGGTCAGAAACTCGCCGTCCATGACCGGCACCCGCCAATAACGCTTGCCGGCAATTTTCTTGGCGATTTGAAAACCGTCGCCGAAGAAGCGCAGGTTTTTACCCAGCGGAATCGGCTTGCCGCCTGCGATGCCGGCAAACAACGCCGAGGTCGGCGAGGTCAGCACGCACTGGCCGGCGCGGGTTTCCAATTGCTTGGCCAAGCCCTTGCCGCCCATCGCATAAATCATGATGGACACGCCGGGGCGTCCGTCCGGGGTTTCTTCCAGGCTCAACACCCGCTCGATGCCGGCCTCGCAGCCGCAGGCAATCACGGAAGTGGCAAAGCCGGTCATGGCCTGCGCGGAAATCATCGCCCATTTCTCGTTCTGGGCGGTGATGATGGCCCGCGTCGCCTTCATCGGGAAGGCTTCGGCGAAGGTTTTGTCTATGGTTACGCCGTTGATGATCATGCTGCACCTCTTAGCGGATGCGCCGTCAAGCTGCCGCGTCCGTCTTCCGTAATCTCGTCGTCGCTGATTTTAAAGTTGCCGAGTTTCATGGTCAGGTATTTGTCGAAATAAGGCTTCAGGTCTTTTTCGATAGCCAGGTCGTATTCCGGCTTGACGATGTGGGTCGTGCCCCAGGTGACTTTGACCACTTCGCCGTCCTTGACCACCAGTTCGCCGTCCTTGAACACGTAATCCGGCTTGGTGAACATCGCCTGACGGTCGGGGTTTTCGGTGTAGACGGTAATGTCGGCGAAATTGCCGGGCGCCAACGCGCCACGGTCTTTCAAGCCGATGATGCGGGCCGCGCCGGCACGAGTCATGATTGCGATTTCGTTCAACGTGTATTCGCGCTCGATGCTGGCCAAGGTGGTCATTTTCTGCGCTTCCGGGTGGATGGTTGCCAGCATGTCGTTGCGGAAGCTGCGGTCCATTAGCAATCGGATCAAGTGCGGATAGCTGGTGAATGGCGCGCCGTTGGGGTGGTCGGTGGTTAGGAAGATCCGCCACGGGTCTTCGACCAACAGGAAGATTTCCAGACCAATCGCCCATTGCAAGGCGTTGACGAAGTTCTGGTCCTTGTATTTGAACGGCACCACGCCGCAGCCGGCATCGCATTCGATGTCCATGCACACCCATTTGTTCGGGCTGGCGAAGCGGTGGTTGGCGTGCTGGCGCATGTTGTCGCCGGAAGCGGTGACGGTTTGGCCGAACAGAATCTGGCCGACGTCGGCGGTGATGTTTTTATTGCTATTGATCGCCTCGGCGATTTGCGCGGCGCCGGAGGAGAATTTGAAATCGCCTTCGGTGCCGTAGCTGTGGAACTGGATATGGGTCAAGTGCATCGGCAAGCCTTCCACGCCTTGAATGGTATTCAAGGTGGTATCGACGTTACCCGGCACGCCCAGGTTGCAGCCATGCACGTGCAGCGGATGGGTGATGCCCAATTCTTGCACGGCCCTAGCCAGGGTTTGCAGGATTTGACGCGGAGTGACGGCGTAATGGCTGTTTTGCTCGTCCAGATCCAGTTTGCGCTGGTTAAATTTGAAGGCGTTGATGCCGCCGGCGTTGACGACTTTGATGCCGATGCCCTTGGCGGCGTTCAAGGTCCAGGCCACGTAATCGTTGACGGCTTTCTGGTCTTTCTTCGCGGTCAGCATGCGTAGTAGGAAATCGTCGCTGCCCAGCATCACGTAGCCGCCCTTGTCGACGATGGGCGTGTCGCCCATTTCCATGTGCGCCTGACGGGCATTGATCGGCAACACGGCCGGTTCGAAGCAGGCGGTGTAGCCCATCTCGGCGTAGCGATAGCCGGCGACGAAGCTGGACGGCATCGCATGGCCATTACCGGAGCGAGTGATGGATGTGCGATGCACCGGGTCCAGGCGGTGGTCTTCCGGCAACAGGGTGCGGGCAATGTTGCCCTTGCCGCCGCCGATGTGGGTGTGCATGTCGATGGCGCCGGACATCACCACTTTGCCGCGCAAGTCGTATTCCTGGTCTACCGGGCGACCGTCTTTCGGCGCATCGACGATACGGCCGTCTTGAATGTAGAGGTCTTGTTGCTGGCCGGCTATGCCGCTGGCCGGATCGTAAACGGTGCCGCCTGTGAGTTTTGTCAGCATGTCGGTATCCTAAAGGGCTTGTTCGATGGCATGCAGCACCTCGGCGGTGCTGGGCAGGCCGGAATCTCTGAGTTTTTTCAGGCGGATCGCCACCACGTTATCCAGTCGGTAGGCGTGGCCGGCATGGTCGATGCCGGGCGTGCCTACGGGAATGAAGACGTCGGGTTCTTTATCGAAGGCCATGCCGGAACGGCCGACTACGATGATCGGTAATTCGGTTTCTGGCGGTTTGGCGTTGCTGTTGAAAGCATGCACCCAAACCAGGGCGTCGGCTTCGCCGTTGCACAACATGGCTTGGCTGTCGTACAAAAACGGATCGTATTCCGGGTAGCCGCGGGCGAAATTGAGCCGCGCCGGATAGCCGGTAGTCCAGCCGCACACTTGGTTGGCGGTTTGATCGCCTTCACGACCGCCCAGTGGAAAGCCGGAGCAGCGCGTGCCTTGTAGGTTGATGTCCTTGACGATGTTGCAAATGGCTTGTACGGTCAATTCGGCGTGGTCGTAAGCCAGCGCGGCGGCGCCCCACAGTATCACGCCGTATTTTGCGTTTCTGAGTTTGTCGGCAATCGCTTGCAATTCGGCAACGGCAATGCCGGCGACATGTTGCGTTTGCACCGGCTGTTTTTTGACCAGTGCCGACAACACAGCAATTACATCCGGCAGGTCGGCGTCGGCGCAAGTCAAGCTCATTGCCGTTTTACCGGCAGGTGAAGTAGAGGCCGTGCCGGATGGCGATTTTCCCAAATAAATCACTTCGCGGTTGGCGGTGTTGTCGAGGAACATCGCTTCCTCGGTCCACAAATAGCGCTCGAAAAAGCGCGGCGCGAAGCCTTCCAAATCAGTGCCGACGATCAGCAACAAATCGCAGCGGTTTTTGACCTCCGCCAGCGTGGTATTCATCCAGCCGGAATCCTGCAAGGCCAGCAGGTTGCGGCGGGCGGCCGGGAAGTTGATGTTATCCACCACCGCGCCGGCTTTATCGGCCAGAGCCAGCAAGCCGCGCATGCCGTTGACGTCGGTGGCGCAACCGGCGATCACCGGTTGCTGGGTGCCGCGCAGCAATTCCGCCGCTTTGGCGACCGCCGTGTCCAGATCGACAGCCAGACCGCCAACGCGCGGCGCGGTGTCGGTGATCGGCTGCTCGAAGCCTGGGGTGTTGACCGCGCAACCGTTGGCGGTCACTGTCACGGCCAAGCCGTCCACCTTGACGCTCAGATCGTCGGTGCCGATACCGCAGAACGGGCTGGGTACCTCGGTGATTTCAGTCATCGTACTGTCCTCAGTCTTTTTTAATGTATTTGAAACGCGGGTCGTCCGGCGTGCCCTCGAAAATGCCGTCGGATTCGGCGGCGGCATCCCATTGCACGACGTCCTCTATCTTTTTCGCCAGCGCGAAATCCTTGTCGGTGACGCCCTTGGCGGCGTGGGTGACCAGTTTGACGATCACGAACGCATAGGAAACCGTCAAGTCAGGATGGTGCCAGGCTTTTTCGGCCAAGTGGCCGATGGTATTGACCACCATCAACGTGGCCTTCCAGCCGCTGGTTTTATATTTGCGCCTGATCCAACCGTTTTCGTAATACCAATGCGGCAATTGTGCCGCCAAACGGGATTCGATTTCGGTATCGGACAACACTTCGAGGCTGGCGTGAGTCATGGCGATACTCCGTTGAACGGCAAACGATAGCTTAGTTTAACCTTGCAAATCGGTTTCGCCATAACTCAGCCGGCGGTTATTTGACTATTCTGAGTTGCGGTTTTTTCGGCGGTTCGTTTTCCGGCTCCGGCGGCGGATCGGACTCGTGATCGTCGGGATCGAACACCATTCCCCGGCCGTTTTCTTTGGCATATATCGCCAATACGGCTTGAATGGGCGCATTAATCCGCATGGCTTTACCGGAAAATCGCGCGTTGAATTCGATTTCGTCGTTACCTAGCGCCAATCCTTGAATGGCTTGCGGACGAATATTCAGGACGATTCTGCCGTTTTCGACAAATTCGTTCGGCACGTTGACGCCGGGGAACTCCGCATTGACCAACAGATACGGCGTCAATTGATTATCGTTGATCCACTCGTAGATCGAACGGATTAAATAGGGTTTGAGCGGGGTCATTTATTTGGCTGCCATCAAGGCTTTTTCTTCGAAGCTCAAACTCTCTTGAAACGCCTTACGGGAAAATAGGCGATTGGCGTAGCCGGTGATGCCTTTGCCCAAACCGGCAATATCGACGCCTATGCTGGGCAAACGCCACAAGAACGGCGCCATCGCGCAATCGATCAACGAATATTCCTCGCTCATGAAATAGGTGTTGGCATCGAAAACCGGCGCGGCTGCCATCAAACTTTCCTTCAACATTTTTCTGGCTTTACCGCCTTTTTTATCGCCGTGAACCTGCATCTCTTCCAGTAACGGATACCACTCCTGGTCTATGCGCTTGATCAGCATGCGGGTGTTGGCGCGCGATACCGGGTCCATTTGATGCAAAGCCGGATGCGGAAAGCGTTCGTCCAAATATTCCATGATGATGCGGGCGTCGTACAGCACAAGGTCGCGCTCTACGAAAGTGGGGGAAGTCCCGTTGGGATTGAGCTCCAGGAGGTCTTCGGGCGGTTCGTTGGGATCGAAGTATTCTATATCGGCCGGTACGCCTTTCTCGTGAACCACCAGGCGGGCGCAATGGCTCATGATACAGTTCGACGACGTGAACAAAACCATTGCAGATTTTCGGCTAGAAATGTTTGCCACGAAAAAAACCTCTATGCGGAGCGGGGTTAAAAACGGGGCGGATTGTACCATGGTTGCACATGGATTTGGGGGCTGCCAAGCGGGCCTAACCCCGCTTGGCAGCAGGCGGGACGCCGAATCGGCACCCCGTAGTTGCGGCCTAGTGGACGTCTTTCCAATACTCTTTTTTGAGTAAATAAGCCAAGGCGATAAACATCAACAGAAAGAACAAAACGAATTTACCCATTGCCTGACGCTCCAACTGGACCGGCTCGCCGACGTAAACCAGAAAATTCACCAAATCGTTCACCAACTTATCGAATTCCTGCGGCGACAGCTGCCCCGGTTCTTCCAACTTGAGAGCGGTCACCACATCCTGCCCGTCGACTTTTTCGACAACCGCCGCTTGGGTACCTTGCAGCTGCCAAAACACGTTAGGCATCGCGACGTCTTTGAAAACCGTATTGTTCACGCCGGTGGGCTTGCCGGGTTCGCTGTAAAAGCCCTTCAAATAGCTGTACAGCCAATCGGCTCCGCGCGACCTGGCAATCAACGACAGGTCGGGAGGCGTCGTGCCGAACCACTTTTCTGCATCATGACCGTTCATCGCCGAATGCATTTGATCGTAAATACCGGCGCCTAGCGGGGCGACATTTTTGAGGATTTCGCCCTCGTCCAAATGCAAGTCGAGTGCAATACGTTTGTAACGAATGTGCTTAGCCGAATGGCATCCCAAACAGTAGGTTACATAATATTTTGCACCGCGTTCCAACGAAGCGCTATCGCTCAAATCGATGTCCGCCGATTCCAATTCGACACCGCCGCCGCTGGCATGGACGGCAATCGGCAATAAAAACAATAAAATAAAGAGAATTTTTTTCATGACTCAATCCAGGCTCTTCTTCAAATGGATGGCGAAACGGATCAATACGCTTTTGACACCGACCCAATTCGGTTTTCGCTTGACGATGGTGGCCCCCATCATGCCTGGAGAAGTTTCAACGCTAACGACTTCGTCTACCAATGCTTTTAATGCCGGGATGTGATCCTCTAAGGTCGGCTGTTCCGAAAGACGCTCCGGAACAGGCTTGGTTTTTTCCCAACGCGTATACAACGGCATCAGCAAGAAAAATCCGAAGTAAATGGCCGTAAATACACGTGCTATGGATGTGGCAACCGGCGTCGCGGGTTGGGTGCCTAAATACCCCAAGCCGACGAAAGCGATGACGAACAACAACAAAGCTTTTTTGAAAATGCCGCCGCGGTAGCGGATGGATTTAACCGGGCTTCGATCCAGCCAGGGCAGCATGAACAACACCACGATGGCGCCGCCCATCGCGATGACCCCGGCGAATTTATCCGGCACGGCGCGCAATATCGCGTAGAACGGGGTGAAGTACCAGACCGGGGCAATGTGCTCCGGCGTTTTCAAAGGATCGGCCGGAATGAAGTTGGCATGCTCCAAAAAGTAACCGCCCATTTCCGGCATGTAGAAAATCACTACGGCGAAGAAAAACATGAAGACGCCGACCCCGACGATGTCTTTTACCGTGTAATAAGGATGAAACGGTATACCGTCCACCGGTTTGCCCTGCCAGTTGACGGTTTCCTTAATTTCGACGCCGTCAGGATTATTGGAACCGACTTCGTGCAAGGCGACGATATGCAAAAACACCAAAATCAACAATACCAAAGGCACTGCGATGACGTGGAAGGCGAAAAAGCGGTTCAAGGTTGCATCGGATACCACATAGTCGCCGCGTATCCATAACGACAATTCGTCGCCTATGACCGGAATCGCACTGAACAGCGAGATAATAACCTGGGCGCCCCAGTAGGACATTTGCCCCCACGGCAACAGATAGCCCATAAAGGCTTCGGCCATCAGGCAAACGAAGATCAGCATGCCGAAGATCCAGATCAGCTCGCGCGGCTGCTTGAACGAGCCGTACATCAAGCCGCGGAACATATGCAAATACACGACGATGAAAAACGCCGACGCGCCGGTCGAATGCATATAGCGCACCAACCAACCCCAGTTGACGTCGCGCATGATGTACTCGACCGAATCGAATGCCAGTTTGGCGTCCGGCTTGTAGTTCATGGTCAACAAAATGCCGGTCACAAACTGGTTGACCAAGACGAATAAGGCTAACGAGCCGAAAAAATACCAAATGTTGAAATTCTTGGGCGCATAGTAGTGCGCCATGTGTTCGTTCCACAAATCGGAGATAGGGAAACGCTCCAGCAGCCATGAGCTGCAACGATTTAATCTTTGTTTCATGCCGGTTTCGCCTCGTTATCTTCGCCAATGATGATCAATGTGTCCTTTACATAGCGGTAAGGAGGCACTTCCAAATTACTGGGCGCCGGCACCCCGCGGAACACGCGTCCGGCCAAATCGAACCACGAACCGTGACACGGGCAGAAAAAACCGCCTTTCCAATCGTTACCCAAGTCGCTGGGCGCGATTTCCGGCCTGAAAGTCGGCGAACACCCCAAATGAGTACACAAACCGATGGCAACAAAAATTTCCGGCTTGATGGATCGGAACGCGTTTTTAGCGTAATCCGGCTGATGAGATTCGTTGGACAAGGGATCGGCAAGTTTGCTGTCCAAGGTCCCCAAGGTGGTGAGCACGTCGGGGGTACGGTTTAACACCCATACCGGCTTGCCGCGCCACGCCACCCTAAGCAATTGACCGGGCTCCATTTTGGTCACATCGACTTCTACCGGCGCACCGGCTGCCATCGCTTTGGCGCTAGGCTGCATTTGCGAAAGAAACGGAACAGCCAGATAACCGGCCCCCACGGCCCCAACCACCGATAACGCGGAAGTGAGGAACTGGCGCTTTGAAGTATCTACGCCTTCATGGTTCATAAATAACACTCCTGATTGAGATGATGCGCATATACCACATCAATTATTATAATTTTTGCCGCAAATATACCACTGCTCGGCCGGTTTAAAGCAAAAAAGCGTTCGACAGGAACGTTTCCCGGCTTTGCCCAAGCAGCCAACGAGAGCAAAACCGTCCCATTAAGCCAAAGCCTGCGTTAAGGCCCGAATAAATACTTGATTTTCATCGGGTTTACCCACCGTAACCCTTAGGCAGTTTTGCAACATTCCACCTTGAGGCGACAAATTTTTGATCAACACGCCTTGTTGTTTCAAGGACTCGAACACGCCGTCGGCCGAACCGTGCAACAACCGCAGCATAATGAAGTTTGCCGCACTGGGATACACCTGCAGTTTGGCCAGCCCGCTTAATTCGCCCGCCAAAAATGTCCGTTGTTGGCGAATCGCCTGAGTCTGCTCCAATAAAAATCCCGAATGCTTTAAGGCAAACCGAGCGGTCGCTTGAGTCAAGCAATTGATGTTGTACGGTAACCGTACTTTATTCAGCTCCGCCAACAATTCCGGCGCACCGGCCATAAACCCCAAGCGCAAGCCGGCCAAACCCAATTTCGACAAGGTCCGCATGACCAGGAGATTTTTATACCTCGGCAACAAACCGATAAAGCTGGCGTCAGCGAAAGGCGCATAAGCTTCATCGACCACGACCAATCCCGTGCTCACTCGCAACAACTCTTCCATCGCCTCGGCATCGAACAAATTCCCGGTCGGGTTGTTCGGATATGCCAAAAAGATCACCGCCGGTTGCTCGTTACGGATCGCTTCCAGCATGGCCGGCATATCCAATGCGAAACTTTCCGCCATTAACGGTACGCCGCAATAACGTAATCCCAAACTGCGGGCAATCTGCTTGTACATGACAAAACCCGGTTCCGGCGCCATAACGCTCGCAGTGCTAGGCAGCGCCATCAGCAAAATTTGGATGATTTCGTCGGAACCGTTGCCCAATAAAATGTCCGCACACCCGGGAATTTGATTGCTATCGCGTAACGTCTCGGCCAAGAAGCGAGCTTCAGGGTCCGGATAGCGATTGATAGGGCAAGCCTTTAGCTCGTCCCACCATGCTTGCTGCACCTCTTCCGGCCAAGTATAGGGATTTTCCATGGCGTCCAGTTTAATGTAACGACTGGCGTCCGCTACGTGATAAGCGGACATTGCCAAAACTTCGGGGCGAAATAAGGCTGTCAACGGTTGCTTAGGCATATGGGTAAAACGACGGAATCGGAATGAGCAGCGCAGGTAAAATTCAGTCCCATCGACGCGCTGCGAAGGGAAATACCCGCAGATTTTAACAAAGCGGAGGACGAAAGCATAACCTTGACCAGCTACCCTGCGTCCGCATTGACGCGAATCGCACGCTACGGTGCGCGCGAAACGGTGGGGAATTTTATCATCGGCCCATTCGCACGGTAAAGGTTTAGCAAGCTTGGCATGTAGCCGGAAATAACTTGTCGGATAATGGGACGCGATAGAGCACTTTTAAACGCCGGCCGGCGCATGAATGCGCTTCTGTCATCGAATAAGGCGCTTGTTTGTTACCGGCGCCTTACATGGACCGCTACGGTTGCTGCAACGATTGTTTTGTATCGCTAGCTGACGACGAGTGCATGCCCAACCGGCAACAGTCGCCGCGCCGGTTTAGCTAGCGGTAAACCTTAGGAAATTTTGCCCTTCACACCCTCTTCCTGACCGGCGGCGTAGGTCAATAGCGCGACGTTTTCCCGGGTGAAAAAGCCTTGAAAATCGCCAAAGCGCTGTACGTATTCGATAATCAACGATGAAAAATCGGAAGCCGACGAGAAAATTTGCTTCAAACCTTCCTCGCGCGACCCTACCGTTTCCAATAAAAATCCTTTTCCTTGCGCGGCTATCGCCTCCACAATGAAATCGATGTTTTCCTTGCCTTGCGTCTGACCGTCTTTGACTTCTACCGCAATATGGTGCAATCGCGGTCCGTAATTGCGAACGAAACTTTCGGTGGGACTCGGCAGATTGTCCAAATGACCGACGCAATAGGGAAAATTATTGGCGGTAAAAACTTTGGCCGGACTCATGGATTCGGGCTGTTCCCGGATGTTCTTGGTCACATTGGTAGACGAGTTCTGGTCTTTGATGTCGTAACTTCCCCAGTAGTAATAGCTGGACAAGGCCAGATATTCCAGTATTGCGACCTCGCGATTTTGGCTATACACCCGGGTCGCCAGATGATCGATAGGCAGGATTAAATCGGTTATCCCCAAGCGCTGCTGCATCTCTTTGCCCCTGTCGTTGGCTGCTTGAGCCGCGGACAAGATAACGCATTCTCCATGATGGTAAACCCTGATCCCGTCTATCGGCCTTTCCATATAGCCGACCAGATTCTGGGTATAAGGGGAGGGCTTGGACAAACTGACGTTTAACGGCAAGTCCAGATCGGCCAGTTCGCCTACCGAGAAAAACCGAAATTGACGCTGTTGCTGCTCGGCAACCACCGCGTGCCTGTCGCTCGCCAACAAAATTTCGCCCAGATAACGGCTGTGGGGGCGAATCGCCCCCACCGGATACAAATCGTTCAAGCTGCGAAAAATATCGAAGCGGTCCGGCCCTTTCACTTCTCGCAACAAAATGTCCGGCGAATTCATGTCTATGCGCAGCACGTGTGTCATGTGCTTGTCGCCGTCCAGCGTGACCAAATATTGGTACGGCGTCATCAAGGCCAATTCGGCGATGTATTCCACCGAGTTGCCCGGCTCGACGCTGATCATCAAGGCTTCGATGCCGCCTATCATTTCGGTCAATCCGCTACGGTCGCGCTGCTCCAACAAGCGCTGCAGATACTCTTCGAAAAACGGCGAATTCTGTTTATCGCCAAAGCGCGGCATTTTGGTTGAGCACAACATAGTCGGTACCTACCTCACGACATTAGGGCACCGCATTTACGCGGCAAACAGTGCGGCTAACAAGCAGCGATTTTGCAACCTGACGTTCTCGCGGCTCCAATTTAGGCAAATCGTCTTCAACGCGGTTGCCATCTGAAATCCAAGGTCATCGGAAAACGCGGATTGAGCGGCTCGTCGCGCAAATGCATGGGCCCCGGACTATGTCCGTGTTCCCAAAACCGCGCCCGGCGCCGCGCTTCAGCTTCGTTGGCATTGACCGGAAACACTTCATAATTTCGCCCGCCGGGGTGACCGACATGGTACGTACAACCGCCCAACGAACGATTATTCCAACTATCGACGATGTCGAACACCAACGGCGCGTGCGAGCCGATAGTCGGGTGCAGTGCGGAAACCGGCGACCACGCCTTGAATCGCACGCCGGCTACGTATTCGCCCGGAATCCCGGTCGGATGCAGAGGAACCTTGCGGCCGTTGCAGGCTACTTCGTGGCGGCTGCCTATCATACCTCTGACCTTGACCTGCAAGCGCTCGACCGAGGAATCGACATAGCGCGCGGTACCGGCCCCGGTTACTTCTTCGCCCAGCACGTGCCAGGGCTCTATCGCTTGACGCAACTCCAGCTGTACACCTTCGTAAACCACGCTGCCGTAGTGGGGAAATCTGAATTCGAAAAACGGCGCAAACCAATTGTCGTCGAATTCGTAACCCACGCTGCGCATATCCCGGCAGATGTCGCGCATGTCTTGTTCCACGAAATGCGGCAACATGCAGCGGTCGTGCAAGGACGTATCCCAGTACACCAATTTGCCTGGATACGGCGTTTTCCAAAACCGTGCCACCAACGCGCGCAGCAACAGCGATTGCACCAAGCTCATGCGGTAATGCGGGGGCATTTCGAAGGCGCGTAATTCCAGCAATCCCAGCCGCCCGGTTGCGCTGTCGGGCGAATACAGTTTATCGATGCAAAACTCCGCCCTATGGGTATTACCGGTCAAATCGATCAACAGATTGCGGAATAACCGGTCCACCAGCCACGGCCTGGCATTTTCTTGGCCGACCAGCAGAACCTGCTCCATCTGCTGAAAAGCGATTTCCAGCTCGTACAAATTATCGTCTCTCGCCTCGTCGACCCGCGGCGCTTGACTGGTCGGTCCGATAAACTGCCCGGAGAACAGATACGACAAGGCCGGATGCTGCTGCCAATACACCACCAAACTGCGCAATAAGTCGGGCCGCCTGAGAAAGGGACTATCCGCCGCAGTCGCACCGCCCAGGGTGATGTGGTTGCCGCCGCCGGTGCCGGTATGCCGTCCGTCCAGCATGAACTTTTCCGTCGCCAAGCGGGTTTGCCGGGCATCTTCGTAGAGCGACTCGGTACGGCTTTCCAGCACGTCCCAATTCTCGGCCGGATGAATGTTAACCTCGATAACGCCGGGATCCGGGGTCACCGACAGTGTCAGCAAGCGCGGATCGTGCGGCGGCGGATAGCCTTCCAGGCGGATGGGCTGCTGCAATTTTTCCGAGCAATCTTCGATTGCAGCGACCAATTCCAGCCAGGATTCCAGTGTACTCATCGGCGGCAGAAAAAGGTACAAAAACCCGTCGCGCTCTTCCAACGCCAAAGCCGTATGTATCACGTCCTTGGCAATCGGCTCTATGGACACGGGCCGCGGTCTTTTCAGGATGCGGTCACGCGGGTAGCTGGCTAAATCCCTGCGGGCTACGAACGGGTCGGTAGGGGTTTCCACTTCCTTTTCGCGCTGCGCAACCCACGGCAAGCTGCCCAAAGGCAGGCGCAAGCCCATCGGCGAATCGCCCGGCAACAGATACAAACGCTCGTGCTTGAGCGGCCAGACGCTGGATTGCCAGGAAATGGTATGGCCGTCGCCGACCGCTTTCAAAGGCAGTACAAAACCTTTTACCGCCGCTAAGCCCGCCCGCAATTGCTTGGCCAGCGCACTACGAATTTCGGCTTTTTCCAAATCGGTTTCGTGCGGATCGATATTGGGCGGCAAACGGCTTTCTTCGTCCAAAGCGTGCCAAGGATCCTCGTAGGCCGGAATCAGGTAGCTGGAATTCAACTCCAATCTCAAAGCCAAGGCCTCACCGAACGCTTGCACCGCCGGAGTTTGCAGATCGTCCGGAGTATCGGCGACCAAGGCTTTGTTATGCCATACGGGTTCGCCGTCTTTACGCCAAAACACGTTCAGCGCCCAACGCGGCAAGGGTTCGCCGGGGTACCATTTACCTTGTCCGAAATGAGTTACGCCGCCCGGCGCGAAACGGGCCTGCAAGCGGCTTAGCAAATCGTTGGCCAGCTGCCATTTCTGTTCGCCCAGCGCAGCTACGTTCCATTCGGCGCCGTCCATGTTGTCGGCCGATACGAAAGTCGGCTCGCCGCCTTGGGTCAGCCGGACGTCGCCGGCTTGCAATTCTCTATCGATGCGCTGGCCCAGCGCCCTGATGGCTTGCCATTGTTGCTCGGTATAAGGCTTGGTCACCCGCGGATCTTCATGGATGCGGGCGACCTGCATTTCCACCTTCAGTTCGGCTTCGCAAATGCTGGTCATGCCGGTAACCGGCGCGGCGGAAGCCGGTGCGGCGCTGACCGCCAACGGAATGTGGCCTTCGCCGGCCAAGAGGCCGGAGGTCGCGTCCAATCCTACCCAGCCCGCTCCCGGAATATACGCTTCGCACCATGCGTGCAAATCGGTGAAATCCGCCTCCGGCCCGGCCGGACCGTCCAGAGGCTTTCGATCCGCCACCAACTGAATTAAATAACCGGATACAAAACGCGCGGCAATGCCTTTGCTGCGCAGAATTTGCACCAGCAACCAAGCACTGTCGCGGCAAGAACCGGATTTTTTCACCAAAGTCTCCTCGCCTGTTTGCACGCCGGGTTCGAGACGGATGGTATAGGCGATGTCGTTGTGCAGCCGCTGGTTGATCATCACCAAATAGCTGGTGGTGGTGATTTCTTTCGGCGTGTCAGCATCCAATTGCCGCAGCCACGCTTGTTGCAGCGGGCCCATAGGCGTTACCTCCAAATACGGCGCCAATTCCGTCTGCAACGCCGGCGGGTATTTAAACGGAAAATATTCCGCCCATTCCTCTACGAAAAAATCGAAGGGATTGATCACCGTCATGTCGGCTAGAAGATCGACCGTGACGTCGATTTCCCGCGTCGGCTCGGGAAAGGTTATCCGCGCCACGAAGTTGCCGTAAGCATCCTGCAGCCAGTGTATGAAATGTTTCTCCGGCTTGATTTTCAAAGAATATCCGGTGATAGGCGTACGGCTGTGCGCGGCCGGACGCAAGCGGATTTCGTGCGGAGAAGCGACGACCGCTCGGTCGAAAATGTAATGGGACTTATGATGTAAGGCAACGCGGATGGTCATAATGGTTCCGTGTGTAATGTCATCGAAGCCGTAGCGGCTCGTTAACAGTGGTTCAAATACATACTGCGGTTTAGCGAATGCTATGCACTTCTCCTGCCAACCGCCATTTATCCCGAAACCGCAAAAACCGGCCGTTCGAATGTCAGACGCTCATTCAATCGTTGTTCGATAAATGGCTGTTGAAGTCTATGTCCACCAGCCATTCGGGATTGGGCAACGAGGCGAACACGCCTTTTAATCCGTCGCTCCAACGCCGGCTGATTTGGGAAAAATACGGGTCGTCTTGGGTAATGTGTTGCTCCAAGTCCAAGCGTAAGCTGGCTTTGGTGTAACAGGCCACGTCTATCGGCAGACCCACCGACAAATTGCTGCGCATCGTCGAATCGAAGGACACCAACACGCACTTCACCGCTTCACTGAGCGGAATGTCGGGCGTAATGACGCGGTCGATGATAGGCTTGCCGTATTTGGTCTCGCCGATTTGGAAATAGGGCGTTTCTTGGCCGGCTTCGATGAAATTACCCTCGGCGTAGACCATAAACAGGCGCATGTCTTCGTCCTTCACTTGGCCGCCGACGATGAAATTGGCGCTGGAATCGACATTACTCTGCGCCAGAAAAGCACCGTCGTGCTGGCGAACTTCCCTAAGCGCCTCGCCCAGCAATTGGGCGACGTCGAACATCGATTCTACATTCCAAATGTTACGCCTCTCCGGATGCCGGCCGTGCTGTTCCAACAGATTGGTCGCGTTTTGGGTAATCGACAGATTGCCCGAACTGAGTATTACTATCGTTCTATCGCCCGGCTCGACAAAGCTGCGCATTTTTTTGAAGCAGGCAATTTGATCGATGCCTGCATTGGTACGCGAGTCTGAAGCAAATACCATCCCCGCATTTAGTTTCAAAGCTACACAATAAGTCATGGAAAATTTCTTTGAGTCGATAAGCGCGTGCTTATTGCATTTGCATGCCATTCCAGCGTGACTGTACCGGTTCGAATTGATCGCGCCGAGAGAGATAGGCGGCGCGGATGTCTTGCCCCAACAAGGCGATTTGATCCAGGAATTCGGTCAAATACTCGTGCAGACCTTGGGCAACCACGTCTTCGATCGAACCGAAATGCAAAGCCGCATGCTGTCTGCCGGCACGCCGGCGCGCTTCGCGCCCGGAGTTACCGTTGATATCGATCAAAGCCATTTCGACTTCGTTCATACATGCATGCAAAGAGCGCGGCATGTCGTCGCGCAATATCAACAATTCCGCGACCCGCAGCGGCGAAATCACATCGCGATAAATCTTGCGGTAGGCCTCGAACGCACTCACGGAGCGCAACAACGAACCCCATTGATAATAATCCGCCGAACCGCCGACGTCGTTCACGCTGGGCAACAGGATATGGTATTTCACGTCCAGTATCCTGGCGGTATTATCCGCCCGTTCCAAAAAAGTGCCTAACTTGACGAAACTCAAGGCAATATCTTTGATGATCGTCCCTAGCGTTACCCCGCGGAACATGTGGGACCGGTCTTTTACCCAATCGAAAAAATCCGGAAATTTGTCGATATCCATATTCCAGGTCATGCGGTTCAGTTCCAGCCAGGTGGAATTGATGACCTCCCACATTTCCGAGGTAATCGCGCCGCGCACCGCCCGGGCGTTTTCCCTAGCCAGCTTTAAGCAACTATAGATACTGGAAGGATTATCCGGATCCAACCCCATATAACGGGTGACGTCGTCGCCGCGCGCCAGACCGTATTTAACTTCGTAACTGGCTGCACAGCCGGTAATGTTAAGCGGGGCATACCACAGATACGCCTCCGCACCCTCAATATCCAACGGCAACAGCGCCGAGCGATGGGCCACGTCCAAAATCCTGGCGGTATTTTCGGCACGCTCGATATGGCGCGCCATCCAAAACAAGTTGTCGGCAGTACGTGCCAGCATGAATCACTCCTCCAATACCCAGGTATCCTTGGTACCGCCGCCTTGCGACGAATTGACGATTAACGACCCCTCCCTTAGCGCGACCCGGGTCAAACCACCCGGCACCAAGCGGATTTCTTTGCCGGACAATACAAACGGCCGCAAGTCCACATGACGCGGCGCGACGCCCGACTCCACCATGGTCGGACAGGTGGAAAGCGCCAAAGTCGGCTGGGCGATAAAACTGGCCGGCTCCGCCAAAATCCGTTGTTTGTAGGCTGCGATTTCCTCTTTACTGCTGGTCGGGCCAACCAACATGCCGTAGCCGCCGGAGCCTTGAACTTCTTTAACCACCAGCTCCGGCAAATGCGCCAGCACGTAACGCAAATCGTCCGCCTCGCTTAAGCGCCAGGTCGGCACGTTAGACAACAACGGCGCTTCGCCCAGATAAAAACGGATCATTTCCGGCACGTACAGATAGGTGGCCTTATCGTCCGCCACGCCTGTGCCGACGCCGTTGGCCAAGGTCACGTTGCCGCTACGGTAGGCTTCGAACAAACCGGGCACGCCCAACGCCGAATCCGGCCGGAACGCCATGGGATCGAGAAAGTCGTCGTCGACCCGCCGATAAATCACGTGCACCTGCTGCGGCCCTTCCGTGGTGTACATATACACCTTATTTTGGTGCACGAACATATCCTGACCTTCCACCAGTTCCACGCCCATTTGGCTGGCCAGAAAAGCATGTTCGAAATAAGCGCTATTGTAGGAACCCGGCGTCATGACCACGATGGTCGGGTCGGAAACATTCGCCGGCGCGGATTCCCGCAACGTATCCAACAACATTTGCGGGTAATGCTCGACCGGCTCCACCGTATGACTGGCGAACAATTCCGGAAACAAACGCATCATGGTGTTGCGGTTTTCCAGCATGTACGAGACGCCGGACGGCGTGCGCAGGTTATCCTCCAGCACGTAAAAATCGTTTTCCGCCACCCGCACCAAATCGATGCCGGCAATGTTGGCGTACACCTTATTCGGCAAATCGATGCCCTGCATTTCCTTGCGGAACAGCACGTTACCCAGGATCTGCCGTTCGCTGACCACGCCGGCCTTGATGATTTCCTGATCGTGGTAGATGTCGTGCAGGAAGGCGTTTAGCGCCTGAACCCGTTGCTTGAGGCCTTTTTCCAGCCTGCGCCATTCCTCGGCACCGAAAATGCGCGGCACGATATCGAACGGAATCAGCCGCTCGGAACCGGCCGCTTCGCCGTAAACCGCAAAAGTGATGCCTAAGCGCCTGAACAACAATTCCGCTTCCGCACTCTTTCGCTCCAGGGTGCCGTCCGGAAGTTGCTCAAGCCAACGTTGATAATTGCCGTAAATATCGCGAACGACGTTTTCGCCGTTCCGCATCTCGTCAAAGTAGGTAGGGGTATTTTGTGTGCTCATATCTAGCGTCCAGCAAGAGCTATGCCATTGGGCTCAAACTATAAGTGATGTAGATTGCTTCTGTACAGCATTGTTTGACTGGTACGAGGACATTGGCTGCGCGCCGGTCTTTGCACCAAAATTGAACGCCGAATTGGTGCGCAATCGCCCGCCCGCTCATGCGCCGGCAGGAACACGTGGTAATCCGGCCAAATTTGCGCGCACTGACAAGCGAAACAACCGGACGCGCGTCAATTCAATTGTGTGCCGTCGTCTCTAAAACCACCATACGAAATCAGCCTGGGCAATATTTCATCCCGATTACGCACCCCGAGTTTGGTGTAAATGGCATGCACGTGATCTTTCACGGTACTGGCTTTGATGTGTTGTTTGCAGCCAATTTGCTCAAAGCTAAAGCCCTGTGCCAACCACTGCGCGATTTGCCGCTGAGCTGCCGATAACGGAAACGGTTTTAAAGCCCTCAGGATCAGCAAAGTCAACGGGGCTTGATATTCAATGGTCACACCGATCAACGACGTTTCGTCGCCCGCCGCCGAATTCAACCAATGCGTGCGAAAGCTAAACCTACCGTTTGTCCCCTCGTATAAAAAGCTCGGAAGGGCCGTATCACCCCCCGGCTGATTTCGGCCAAACGTCGGCACAAGTCGGCAAGCTTCAGCATAATCCTGTCTTGTTGGCGCAAATCCACTAAAACCCGCGGATGCCTAGCAAGGCGTAGTAAACGATCCGCTTCCGGGCTTAAAAACCGCAACTTCCCGGATCGGTCCATGATCAACAGGCCCGAGTCGCACCGCCCCGCAAATTCCGACTTTTCTCCACCACCGTTACTACTAAAAAAATCATCGTCGGAGCAACGCCTTCGTCGCGAAGAGCCTTTCGAATCGCGGCGAAGGCGTTGCTTCTACTATCAATACTTTTCATCGGCCGGAGTGATTGCCGGGCCTGCATGATCATTACGATGGGCATGCGCAGGATATGGCAACAACTGCCACAGCATCGTTAAGTGCAATCTTTCAAAAAAGATTATGCACACAGCTCAGAGTTTGATTCATTGTTGATGGGCTGCATTTTTGCATAGCCGTAAAAAATGCAACGTGCCGAAGCCAAATAATCTTGTCAGGTAGATAGTAACGGTATGAGTGATAGAATGAACCTGAATCCGTGACTTCAAATATTGTCAGCCCTTTTATTCGGAAACTATTACAAAAGTGGCTGAATTTAAAATTACATTCCTTGCAATCGACTTTAGACACAGCACTGGCCGCGCCGCGCCAGCTTGACCTAAAGACGAAGGGGCCGCGTAGCGATGGACCCGCGTATTTTCGTGAGACCAACTGGTCAAGGCGACAATCGAGAGGCGCCGCGCTGTTCTGGGACGCTGAATTTTTGCGACTTCGGGTCAAAACCGTCGCAAAAGGCAAGTCCTGTAAATTCAATCCGCAACCCTTGCCCGACTAGACCCGCCGTCAAGGGATGCCCTTCGCGCCAGGGCGCAATTTCACGTGGCGGGAAGGTCTCGTCGACGGCCAAAGCCAACAACTGTGCCAGCGTCCAAGCGGTGGAGCGAATTTGCATCCAGGTTTCCAGCACGGTGGCGACTGTTGCCACAGATTGCTAATGCCCCAGCAGCGTTTCAGATGATGAAACAAGGGATCGATGCCCCAACGGCGAGCAATACAGTTCGAGAATGGCCGAGGCCGATAACGCCGTTTCGGTGGCCAGCAGCAGGCGGGGCTTCGCCCAAGTCTGTTTCCGGTCGTCGTAAAACTCGCACCAGACGGCCCGCACCGGCGCGTCTTTCAGAAAGCGGGCCAAGACCACTGCCGACCGTAGCCGCAGCTTTTGGGGTTTGCCGTGCAGCGTTAACGACCGCTCGCACAACGGCAAGCCGGCAATCGCTTCGGCCGTCAGGCGTTGACCGTATTTGTGCGGCCGCCCGATACGGGGCAAGTCCGGTCGTATCGGGCGGCAAAAACAACGGGTAGGTTTCCGATAAATCAAACGCCAAAAAAGGTACGCAGTGCGTATCTACATGGCTGCCATTTTGCCAAGCCAGGCAATTACGGTTTCCCCAATTGATAATCAAAAAGGAGGTTCAGTTGCTTACGAAGAAATCGTTCGCAATCAAATGACGGCGCCCCGGCAAAAACGAGGCGGAGCTAAGCTGAGGCTAGCTCAGCGAGGGGAAGTTTTTAGGCGATAGCGAGGTCTCCAGCGAAGGCATCGCCGCCAAGCCTTCGCTGAGTTTCTCTTGCCAGATCCGGCGCATTTGGATGATGTATTCATCATCCTCTTGAAAATTATAATATTTGTCGAAGGCTAACCCGTCTTTACGGTAAATCATTAAATCGACCGGCGGGCCGACACTGGCGTTGCTGCGCATGGTGGAATCCATCGAAATCAGGCAGCATCTGGCCGCATCTTCCAGCGAGGTCTCGACGTTCAGAAAGCGGTCTAAGACCGGCTTGCCGTATTTGATTTCGCCGATCTGCAAATAGGGGGTTTGCAGGGAAGTGGTGATGTAATTTCCCTCCGGGTACACCAAATAGGCACCGTGCGGGTCCTGGCCGATTTGGCCGGCCAATAAAAAGGTTGCGGCCGGAAAGAAACTGTTTTGCCCCGCGTTGCCTAACCGGTTTTGTTTTTCCAGGCTGACCTGGCCTAGATACTCCGCCGCTTCCGAAAGATAGTGCACCGTGTTCATATTGACGGCGCAACATTCTTTGATGTCGCGCCGCAGCTGATCCAACACCGCTTGGGTCGTCGCAAGATTGCCGGCACTCAGCAAGACAATCTTGCGATCCTCGAAAGTCGGCACCACGTGCATTTTGCAATGCACGCTGACGTTGTCGATACCTGCATTAGTCCTGGAATCCGATGTGACAACCAAGCCATCCCTGACCGACACAGCAATACAGTAGGTCATGCTTTTTTGAATCGTGAAAAAATCGATTGGGCAGTTTACTAAACTTGGCCGGCGAACACTATGCCCGCGCGAACAGCGAAATCCGATCCGAGCCAGCGATTGATCATGCCGATAAACGCTTGCTAAGCTCTGCGTTCAGTAAAGCTTCATGGTGCCGGCGCAACACCGAATCGCTGGGAATAGGCGGCAATTCCGCTTCGATTTGATATTTAAGCTGCGAGATGAAATGCCTTCTGAGCACCGAATCCTGCGGTATCCTTACTGTTTTGATTTCTTCTGCGCCCGGTTGTTGAGCTGCGACTGCTGCCGGAGCGACAACCTCCGCCGCATCGTTAACTACGGCGCTGCTTGCCGGTTCCGACGCTAATTTATGCGCCGCATCGAAATGCCGGCGCAGCACCGAATCGGTCGGATAAGGGTTGATTTGCACTTCGCGTTTTGCGGCCTGCTCGGCTTCGTAATGACGATGCAAAATCGAATCTTCCGGCACCGCGGCAGGCGTTTCAGCCGCTGGAGCCACTTCGGATGAGTCACTACTCGGTGCCGGCTCGGCAAAGGCTTGCGCTACCGCTTTCTCGATCAACGTTGCCGGGGGTTCGACTGCCGGCTCGGTTACTACAGCTTCAACAACAGGGGCAGGGGCAGGGGCAGGATCCGGCACCAATTTGTGCGCGCTATCGTAATGCCGGCGCAATACCGAATCGGTCGGATAGGGGTTGGTTTGCGCGTCGTGTTTTGCCGTTTGTTCGGCCTCGTAATGCCGATGCAACACCGAGTCTTCCGGCTCTGTCGCAACGGTCTCGGCCCGGGCTGGCGAGGTAGTCAGCTCGGCTTGCGGTTCGGCCTCCACTGTGCTTGCCAACGAAATTTCCGGCACGGATGCAGGCTCGACAGCCGGCGTGCTGACTGCCGGCACGGGCGCAATTTCAGGTTGTGCAGTCGGTTCCGGCGCAGCTCTTAGCTCAGTCCGGCCGGCGTCTTTTTTCTTTAAGGCGTATACGACCGCCGCGATCAGCACCGCCAGCGCCACTGCGACCATCAGCATAATTTCGTTCGTTCCCCAAGCCGCTGCAGATTCGGCCATATTGTCTTGTGCAGGTTCCATGATGCCCTCCTAATCGTAATTTTGTTGTAGTTATCTGCGGATCATAGATGCGCCTTAGCGAATTCTTAAAACCGAACCCGGCTAAGCCGCTTGTATTTACTACAAATACGGCCGTAATGAAACTTTTTTTGCAAAAACCTTGGTCAGCTAACTCGTCCGATTTAAAAATCGTGCACTCAGCCGCCGGTATTTTGCGGGGAATGGAGCGGCGGTTTCGTAGTAAAGTTAAACCGTAGCGCCGGCAGTAGTCGCGGCGCTTCACCGCCCCCACTCGACCTTAGGAGTTCCGCCTATGTCTTACGAAGCCTGCACTTATGTAATTTTCGGCGCCACCGGCAATTTGGCCCGCATCAAACTCATGCCCGGTTTTTATCATTTGGAAATGGAAAATAAATTGCCCGAGGGTACGCGTATTCTCGCCGTAGGCCGCAGGCCCTGGGATAGAGACAAATGGCTGCAGGAAACCCGGCAGATGCTGGAGGAAAAAGAGGGCACCAAACTCAACCAAGCGGTATTCGAACGTTTCAGCTCTCGTCTGTTTTACCACCGCGGCAATTTGGACGATGAGGCCTGTTACGCCGAATTAGCGGCTGCACTGAACGACGACGCCGAACAGTTTCCGAAAAACGTCGCGTTTTACTTGGCGATCGGGCCGGACGATTTCGGCCACGTGATCGAATCCTTAAGCAAAGTGGAGATGCTGAGCGAAGAATACGGCTGGCGCCGCGTGGTGATCGAAAAACCCTTCGGCTACGATCTGGAAAGCGCACAAGCCTTGCAAAAACGCCTGCAACGCTATCTGACCGAAGAACAAATCTACCGTATCGACCACTATCTGGGCAAAGGCATGGTGCAAAACGTGCTGGTATTCCGCTTCGCAAACGTCATGCTGGAACCCTTGTGGAACCGCAATTACATCGACCACGTACAAATCACCCACGCCGAAGACATCGGCATCAGCACCCGCGGCGAATATTACGACAGCGCCGGGGCTCTGCGCGACATGCTGCAAAGCCATTTGCTGCAATTATTGACCTTGGTCGCGATGGAACCGCCGGTCGCAATGGACGCCGAAGCGTTACGCGACGAAAAAGTCAAAGTGTTGAAATCGATCCGCCCTATCCCTAAAACAGCCGTGCACGCTCACGCCTTTCGCGGCCAATACAGTAAAGGCAGCATAGCCGGGCAAAAAGTCCCCGGCTATTTGGAAGAAGCCGGCATTCCGGCCGACAGCACCACCGAAACCTACGCGGCCATGAAATTGCTGATCGACAACTGGCGTTGGCGCGGCGTGCCGTTTTATCTGCGCACCGGCAAACGCATGGTCGCCAGCCAATCCAGCATTTCGATTTGCTTCCGCCACCCGCCGCTGCATTTCTTCCACGGCACCCACGTCAGTTGCATGAATCCCAACTGGGTGCTGATGGGCATACAACCGGAAGAATGCATACGCATCGAAATGACCGTCAAGCAGCCGGGCTTGGAGATGCGCACCCACACCACCAGCCTGGACGCCAGTTTTCGCCAGCCCGACCAACGCCACATCGACGCTTACGAAGACTTGCTGCTGGACGTCATCCACGGCGACCGCTCGTTGTTTTTGCGCTTCGACGAAGTCGAGTACGCCTGGCGCATCGTCGACCCGATCCTGCAAACCTGGGTGACCGAACGCGACTACATCCCCACTTATCCGGCCGGCAGCTGGGGCCCGCCCGAAAGCCGCCGCCTGTTTACCAAAGAAGGCCATTACTGGCGCAGTTCGCTGGAGCCGGAGTGCGGCGAGACTTGATTTAATTTAACCCGGCGCGGGCAACTCCGGTTTAGACCGGCAATCGCTAGGGCTCTGCCGAGATCAATGCCAACCGCCGTACTGGGTGGTCGGATCGCCGCGGAAGCCGGCGGTGGTTTTATTGGCCGCAGGTACGGTGCCGGATTCTTCCGCCGCCCGCACCAGATTTTTGTGGGTATAGCCGCCCAAGGCTTTGGCTTGTTTGGCGATGCGGGTACTCAAGGTATTGATGTCGAACTTGCTCGCCGCCGCGTGCACCACCACGGAAATCATGCCTTGTTTTTCGCCCGCCTCGGCGCTCGGATAATAGGCCAGCACGATAGGCAACTCAGTGCCGGCCGGAATATCGATCGCGTAGTGCGGACCGTCTTCCAGCCGGGTTTCCGCCAAAACCTTGCCTTGTTCGCTCAAGGCCTTGACGATGCCGGTTTTCGCCGGCCCCTCGTCCAAGGTCACCAAGCCTTGCAAGGTTTTGACGGTTTGATAGTTCTCCGCCCGCGGCTTTTCGGTCACGGCCGCACTCGGCTTGGAATCGCAACCGGAGAGCATAGCCCCGGCTACCAGCGCGCCACCCAGCCAGAACAAGGTTGTTTTCATAGCTTCCCCCTCGAATATATGATTGTTTTACCGGCTTTACCTTACCCGAGCCGGTTGCACCGCGCAATTTACGACGGCGCATCCAGCTTGAACCATTCGTCCAGAATTTGATGGGCGTCGTCGACTCCGGTTTTGGCCAGCGCGGAAAACAGCTGCAAACTGATCTCCACCTGCGCCTGCCCCAAGTCATTTTGTACCGCGAGCAAGGCATTTTTAGCCGCCCCGTAATTCAACTTATCCGCCTTGGTCAACAAGATGTGCAAAGGCAAGCGACTGTGCTCGCACCAGCGCACCATCTGCCAATCGAACTCGGTCAGAGGATGGCGAATGTCCATGACTAACACGATGCCGCACAAGGCTTGCCGTTGCTGCAGATAACGCTCCATCATTTTCAACCAATCGCGTTTAACCGCTTCCGGCACTTTGGCATACCCGTAGCCCGGTAAATCCACCAGCCGGCGCTGCTCGTCCACCTCGAAAAAATTCAGCAACTGGGTACGGCCCGGGGTTTTGCTGACCCGCGCCAAGGCGTTTTGCCTGACGATGGTATTGATGGCGCTGGACTTGCCGGCGTTGGAGCGTCCGGCAAACGCGATTTCCATGCCCTGGTCGGCGGGAGCCGACTCCAGCTTGGGCGCACTGCAGACAAAACGAGCCTGATAATAAAGGGGATTCATCGTCTATAGGTAAAAGCTCTTGGCTAATTCGATAAAAGCCTCGATTGTACCCTGTCCGCGCGCGGGCGACGTTTCGGGTTTTCCCCACTCCGCCAAACCGTTCTCCGACAAGCCGGTGCCGGGGTTTTGCGGATTCATCGGCCAGGCGGGCTTTTGCCTGAGCCACCGGGCTGGTGGTTTACCGTCAAAAACACCTAATACAAGGGCGCGTAGCACTCCGACAAGCCTATGCCCTATGGTCGGGCAGGCTTTACGGATAAACCGGCAAGCATGATTGAGCGGTCTTTCTGACGACCGATAGGACCTGTCACCGGCTTAAATGCTGGAACTGTATTCGATGCGCCGGGCCATTGAAGTGTATTTGAAAAAAAACCGCTATGCCGCCTATATTGCGTCCATCCATTTGGCGGCTATCCGGTTTTGCCTGTTGGGGACGGCCAAACAGACGCAAGGTTTCGGCAACAGCACGGACATCAGCTTTGCCGGCAAACTGTGGCACGTTTTTGCGCCGTGATCACCGGGGCTTTGGACAGCCTGAAAGCCGTATCCTGTATTACGATCAAAGGTTAGTGGGGGGTACCTTTATCGTCCGATCGACAAATTCGGCAACAATCCGGATTTCAAGGCGTCCCGGTATCGAGACAAACCGACGAAATGCCTAAAGCGGCGGTAAACCGGACCACAAGGTGCTGCCGGTTAGCCGGGGCGTCAGGTGCGCGAATTTTTATATTCCGGCTTCCAGAATCAAATTGAACGGCGTTTCCGCCGCCCGGCGCAGGTTGTTGAAACCGGCTTCTCGGAATATCTCGGCCCAGCGCGCTTCGCCGGCTTGTGCGCCCAGGGCCAGGCCGACGTGCTCGGACAACGAATGCGCGCAGCAAATCGTCGTGGAGGCGGCATAAAACAGCCGGCCGACGGTGTTCAGATTGTCCTCGACCCGGTCGTTGGCGTAGGGCTCCACTAGCATCACCGTACCGCCCGGAGTCAAGGCTTCGGCGGCATATTTTGCCGCGCCCAGCGGATCGCCCATATCGTGCAAGCAATCAAAGAAGCAAATCAGATCGAAACCGGCTTTTGGGTATTCCTGGGCATGCCCAAGGTCGAAACGGACCTGCTTCGCCAGCCCTTGTTGCTCGGCATGCCGCCGCGCGGCCTCGATTGAACCAGGATGGATATCGAAGCCCCAAAACCGCGAGTTGGGATAAGCGGCGGCCATTTGCAGCGTGGAGTGGCCGTGGCCGCAACCCACGTCGGCCACGCGGGCGCCGGCCCGCAGGCGCTGTTCGACGCCGTCCAGGGCCGGCAGCCACTGCGATACCAGGTGCGCTTTGTAATAGTTGCGGTAAAAAGCCGAGACCCCGCAGTACAGCCTATCGTGGTGCTCGCCCCAGCCGACGCCATCGCCCGACTTGAAGGCGTGCAGGGTTTTTTCCTCGTCCAGCCACATCGATGCGGCGACGTCCCAGGCGGCGGCCATGAAAAACGGGCTGTCCTCATCGGCTAATACCATGGCCTGTTCCGGCGTCAGTTCGTAGCACTGGCCGGCCGGGTGGTATTGCACATAGCCGGCGGCGGCTTGGCTGTTGAGCCATTCGCGGACGTAGCGCTCGGCACAGCCGACTCGCCGGGCGAGTTGTTGCGGGCTCAAAGGTCCGGCTTGGGCCATGGCTTGATACAGACCCAGCCTGCGGCCGAGGCTGACCATCACGCCACCGTAGGAGGCTGCCAGATCCCCTACTACTCGGTCCAGGAAGTGTTGCAATTGTTGCTGATCGGCGGGTTGTGCGGTAGCGGTCATCTGTTCCTCCGGTTTTTTTGGGTTAAATCAGGTCGTAGTCATAGTTTGCGGCTTTAAACTTCAGCGGGCGAGTGTCAGAATGGCCAGGTTCGGTTCATTTATGCCAGGGAATGAGCCACAGACCCGAGGTCTTAACCATGGCCAAGATTCATGTCAGTATCGTTGCAATTCCCGATGCGATGTTTTCGACCCTTAGCGGGATTTACGACGTGTTAAACGCCTTTACGCTGTTGAGCGGTTACGACAATGTGATCCCGGAAAGCTCGCCGTTTCAGGTCGACATCGTCGGCCCTTCCCGCGAGTCCTTTCGAACTGCCAGCGGTTTGGCCTTGCAACCGCAGCGTACGTTCGACGATCTTCAAACCAGCGATGTGGTGATTGTTCCGTCGGTTGCGGTGCAGAATGCGATTTGGGAGACGGGGCGCTATCCGGTCATTGTGCAGTGGCTGCAAACCGTGCATGCCGGGGGGGCGATCTTGTGTTCGGCCTGCTCCGGCGTATTATTGTTGGCTGAAACCGGTTTGTTGGACGGCAAAGCGGCGACGGTGCATTGGGCTTTTGCAGGGACTTTCCGGCAAAACTTTCCGCAAGTGTTGCTACGCCTGGAGAAAATGCTGGTCATCGCCGGAGAGCGCGAGCAGTTCGTCATGTCGGGCGCTTCCGCGTCCTGGCACGATTTGGTGCTTTATCTGGTTGCGCGCTTCGTCGGGCCGGCTGCCGCGCAAGCTTTCTGCAAATTTTTTGCGCTGGAATGGCACCGAGACGGTCAAACCCCGTACTTGGTGTTCGAGCAACCGGTCGATCATCAGGACGCCGTGGTGAAAGACGCGCAAACTTGGTTGGCATGCCATTTTGCGGCGGCCGCTCCGGTCGCAGAACTGGTCAAGCGATCAGGAATTCCGGAACGCAGTTTCAAGCGCCGCTTCAGCCAGGCCACCGGTTATTCGCCGATCCAATATGTGCAGCATTTGCGCATCGAAGCTGCCAAACGCCGTCTGGAACGGAGCGGAGCGTCGGTCGAGCAGATTAGCTGGCAGGTTGGTTACCAAGATTCGGCTTCGTTCCGCCGTTTGTTTAAACGTATCGTCGGCGTTTCGCCTGGAGATTACCGCAGAAAATTTAGCTTGCCCCGCTTCGGACAGGACGACGAATAATCGGCACCGGCTCGGGTTGGCTCTACCTTAGAACAAGGTAGTTAGTGAGTTTGGTCATCAACATCCAGTCATGCATATCGGCCGAGTGCATTTCCGGGCGTGGTTTAGCCAACCGGCAAAGCAACCCAGCCGGTATTCTCTGTTGGATCAGGCATTGCGCAATGCCAACGGGACGTAAGCGCGCTCGTCTGCCTGTGTTTTGTGGTTTTATTCTGTGAGGCAACTCTGGTCGGTTTCTGCCATCATATGCGCCATAACATAAAATTTCGAATCGATATTATAATGACGCCATGCTTATAGACGCCGTAGATCGCCGAATCATCCTTGCCACTCAGGCCGGCCTGCCTTTGGTGTCAGAGCCTTACCGTGCCGTAGCCGAGCAACTGCAACTTTCCGAGCAGGAGCTGATGCAACGCCTGACGATAATGCAAGAAACCGGCATCATCCGCCGGATTGCCGCGGTGCCGAATCACTTCAAGTTAGGCTATCGGTATAACGGCATGACGGTGTGGGACGTGGAGGACGATTGTGTCGACCGATTAGGTGCTGATGTGGCGGCTTTGCCCTTTGTCAGCCATTGTTACCGGCGGCCGCGGCATTTGCCGGAATGGCCGTACAATCTGTTCGCGATGATACACGGCAAAACCGAAGCCGAGGCGCAAGCCTTGGTCGTCCAAGTGGCCGAGGTTCTGGGTAGCCACGCCCGTGCGCACGACGTGCTGTACAGCAGTAAAATCCTGAAAAAAACCGGCCTGAGAATCGCGGAGTAAGCCATGTTCAGACTCAGTCAATACGTCCGAGAACTTCTGCACCCCAGCCCGTTAACGCCGCCGCGCAAGCCTTCCGGCCCGGTGGTGATCTGGAATTTGATTCGCCGCTGCAACTTGACTTGCAAGCATTGCTATACCACCTCCGCCGACATCGATTTTCCGGGCGAACTGAGCACGCCGGAGATTTATGCGGTCATGGACGACTTGAAACGATTCAAAGTACCGGTATTGATATTGTCCGGCGGCGAGCCCTTGCTGCATCCGGATATTTTTGCCATTTCGCAACGGGCGCGAGATTTGGGTTTTTATGTGGCCTTGTCCAGCAACGGCACCTGTATAAGCCCAGCGAATATCGAGCAAATCGCCGCCATCGATTATCAATACATCGGCGTCAGTTTGGACGGCATGCGGGACGCTCACGACCAATTCAGGCAGAAACCGGGTTCATTCGACGCTTCATTGGCCGGCATCCGCTTATGCCGCCAACACGGCATCAAAGCCGGCGTGCGTTTTACCCTGACCCGGGACAACGCCCACGACTTCGACGCCTTGCTGCGCTTGATGGACGACGAGGATATAGACAAATTTTACCTGTCGCACTTGAATTACGGCGGCCGCGGCAATAAAAACCGCAAAGACGATGCCGAGTTTCAATTAACCCGTAAGGTGATGGACCGCTTGTTCGAACAAGCCTTGGCGTGGGAAATTGCCGGCACGCATAGGGAAGTGGTTACCGGCAACAACGACGCCGACGCAGTGTATTTTCTGCATTGGGTCCGGCGGCGTTTTCCCGAGCGGGCGGAACACATTCAAGCCAAATTGCAGCAATGGGGCGGCAACGCGTCCGGGGTCAACGTCGCCAACATCGATAATTTGGGCAACGTGCACCCGGATACGTTCTGGTGGCATTACGGCTTGGGCAACGTCAGGCAGCGGCCGTTTTCGGAAATTTGGCAAGACGTGTCCGATCCGTTGATGGCGGGCTTAAAAGCTTCGCCGCGGCCGTTGCAAGGGCGTTGCGAACGCTGCGATTTTCAAAACATTTGCAACGGCAACACTCGGGTGCGGGCCCAGCAACTCACCGGTAATTTTTGGGCCGAAGATCCGGGTTGTTATTTGCTGGACGAAGAAATTCTGGACAGTTGTTACGCCTAACGAAACGACTTATTTGGTGGCCCGGATCAGTTTGATCATGTCGGTACTGGCCGGATCGACATAAATTTGCCGAAAAGGGCAGGCTTGCAGGTTTTTTACGGTTTGCCGGTTGATATTGGCACCGAATAGGCGCACGACCATGGGATTGATCGCGTTCATCAGCCATGCCAAGGCCCGGTTGGAGCTCAACACGTGTTCCAACAGCAATAATTGCCCGCCGGGTTTTAGTACCCGGTGCAGTTCCTTGAGACCTTTGCGCGGCTTGGGTACCGAGCAAAATACGAAACTGGCTATCACGGTATCGAAGCAATTGTCGGCATAGGCCAAGCTTTGCACGTCCATTAAATCCAAATGCACGTCCAGATTGTTACGCATTTTTTTGCGTTGCGCCTGTGCCAGCATTTTCGGGCTGAAATCTATGGCAGTCATCCGGGCGTCGGCCGGGTAAAACGCGAAATTTTTACCCGTGCCCACCCCGACTTCCAGCACATGCTCGCCGCGCACTTGGTCCCACAGTCTTTTACGAAAGCGGCGGAAGATCAAGCCTTCCACCAAACCTTCCAGGCTGTCGAACCAAGGCGCCAAGCGGTCGTAGCGCTGGCGAATCTCCTCGCCCCGCTGGCCGACATTTAAATTTCCAGCTGCTGAATGCCGTCTAAAAACCATTTGGTTTGTTTGCTGCTCACCGGCTTGACGAAATGCCACACCTCGCGCACTTGCTCGGTGTCGCCGTCGTCTTCGCGCATGATGCTGTCGAACAATACGCTGGCTTCCAGATAGGCGTCTATTTCCCTGACTTCCAACAATTCAGCGCTGACTTTCAACACTTCGGTTTTATTTTGTGCGTCGGAAGCGCGTAATTGCGCTTGAATCTCGGCAAATACCTTGTCGGTGCTTAAGCCGCGTATCGCCGCCAAGTCGCGGTTATCCCACGCCGATTGCAGATAACGAAACGCGCTTTCCGCACCGGCCAGAAAGGCTTTTTGGTCGAAATCCGCCGGAACGTTGGGCGCTTGCGAATGGTTTTCCCGCTGACCATCTTTGCCGAACATCACGTCGGTGTCGAAACCCGACGAACTGCCGCCGTACTGGCCTTGATTGCCGTACTGATTGCCGACGGCATCGTGGTTGTCGTTGCGGCCGTACACGCTGCTGGGCGTGGGTTGGCGGGCGCCGGACCTGGCCGCGAACAGGCGGAACAGTAAATAAGCGATGCCGGCAAATATCAGCATATCCATCAAATTAAGATGCTCGAACGCACCGCCGAAAAACAGGGAACCCAACAAACCTCCTAAAGCCAATCCGCCCAAAAGGCCCATCAGACCGCCGCGATTCGCCCAACTTTGCCGAGCCGCCTGATTTTGGCTTGCAGCTTGTTGCTGGTTTGGCGTGCGGCTGGCTTGAGCGGCCGGAGACGACGGGCTGGTCGAACGTTGGTAAGGCGCGCTGTAACTGGGGCGGCTACCGAAAGAACTACCTCCGCCCAAGCGTTTGGCTTGGGCTTCCTGTATGCCGGTTGCCAACAAAGTTAAAGATAAAAATACCGTGGCCAACAGGCCGATTTTTTTGTTCATGGCTGGATTACCTGTGATGGTTATCTTGGGATTCCGAATGCGGCCGGTACCGGCCGGCTATGGGGCGATTCGATACAACATTTAAATAAATACATAATTTTCAATATCTTAGCTGATCTGTTCACCGATGTTAACGGCTCGCAAAACGCTGCTGCTTTCTGCTTCGGCCCGGCAATAAATTAGGGCTGTTTGTATAATTTCAAGTAGAATATCGGCTTATGCAGCGCGCTACAATCTTTAGTCATCGCACTTCATACTTCGGTTTTTTGATCCACCCCGGTCTCTCTGAGAGGCGAGGTAACAGATGCGCCGGGGGTGTGTAAGGTATAGCATAGCGCAGCAAACCCACTGAATGACTATTAAATCGTCGAATGGTTGCATTATTGCGTCAATTTTTGGTGCTTGCTCTGGTGTCGCTGCAATTCGCCGCGCCGCTGGTGCACGCCCATGTCGACGAAACCAATCTGAATTTCGGCATTCATTTGCATGAATTCGAACATCTGTCCGTCAAATCTTCCGAATCCAAACTGCAAATCCTTCCGGATTACGTAGCCGGAGTACAAAGCGCCATCGTACAACTCGGATCGGCCATCAAGCCGCAACATCCGGACAACAACGATCATGTTGCTTGTTGTGTCGCGGCCGAACCTGGCCCGCAGCGAATTTTTTGCGCCGATACGCTGAATTTTTCACCGCACGTAGCGGCTTACCTCCAAACGCTGTTTAGCCAACAACCTCCTTCCCGCGCCCCTCCCGCCTAAACTTTTGCCGTAGCCGTTCTGTTTTTGCGTCTCGGCTATGTTTTGCCATACCCGGCTTTTAACGACCAAGCCCGGTTCTCTTCATTCCTTGGAGTTCGATATGACACGTTTACGTCATATGACTTACTGTTTGCCGTTACTGTGTTTGACCGTCTTACCCGGCCGTGCCGAACCGCTTAGTCCTACCGCCGAAGCTCCGCTATTGGTGGAACATCTTGACCCTTTGGAAATCGATCCCGGCTTGAGCTTAAGCCAACTAGTGGACCAGACTTTGGACAAATTTCCGGACAGACTCATCAGCCAGGCCTTGGCGGACGAAGCATCCGCGTTGAAAATCCGCGGCGACGCCTGGTTTGCCGGCTCTACCGCACTGGCCTTGGAATATGCCGACGACAGGATCGGCAGTGATAAAGGCGCCCGCGATGCCTCCGCCAGCCTGGAATGGACGCCTTGGTTTTGGGGGCAACGTAGCGCCGCGCAAAATATCGCCGAACAAGCCGGCGCTTCCGCCGCCAAACAATCGGCCGTGGTTAAACTGGAAGTGGCCCGTTTAACCCGCGAAGCCTTGTGGGCCATTGCATTGGCCGATAACCGTTTGCAACAAGCCCGAAACAATCTGGAAATTTCCAAACAATTGTTAGCCAAAGTCGAGCGGCGAGTGGAGTTGGGCGATTTGCCCCGCGCGGATTTGTTGTTGGCCGAAACCGATCATCTACAAAATCAAAGCGTATTGGCACAAGCGGAAGCCGAACTGATGCACAGCCGTAAAGCCTATTCCAGCTTGACCCAGACCACCCACGTTCCCGCCAATTTCACGGAAACCCTAAGCACGATTCAGGAGGTCCGCCCGGACCATCCGCTGTTGGAAGCTATTAATGCTTTAATTTCCCGCAGGCAAGCCGAAGTCGAATGGGCGAAAACCACCGATACCGTCAACCAGCCGAAAGTACACATCGGCGCCAATAGCAGCCGCGACGCCGGAGGCGGTAACGACCTGCAGAGCGCCAATATAGGCGTGGTCATTCCGTTCGGTCACAGTACTTACGACGCCCCGGAGATCGCCGCAGCCTATTTGGAACTCAACCGTATGTTGGCCCAGCGCGAACATTTGCAACGTCAGTTGGAAAAGGGCTTGCACGAGGCCGAACACACATTGGAAGTCAATCGCACTGAATTGGCGATAGCCAAAAGAATGCGGGAAATCGCCCAGCAACATTTGCAAATGATGACGCTCAGTTTCGAAGCCGGCGAAATCAATCTGTTGGATTTACTGAAAATTCAAGCGCGCAGCTTCGAGGCGACCCGCTATGCCAAAGAACAAGAGGTGAACTTGCGGCGCAATACCGCGTTCTACAATCAAGCGGTGGGAGTACTACCATGAAGCGCATCGTTATTTTCATCGGTTTATTGAGTTGCGCGCCGGCCGCGGGCGCGGACGAGATGCAGATCAGCATGACCGCGGAACAAATCGACAATCTGGCCATTAAAGTGGCCTCATTGCAAGCCAGCCGGCAAGTTCCGGCGCTATCCGCGCCGGCCACCGTCGCCGTCCCCACCGACCGCGAGCTGTTGCTGACCGCGCCGCAACCCGGTTTGTTAACCCGCTTGCATGTCAATATCGGCGACAAAGTCGAGTCAGGCCAAACCCTTGCGCAGATACACAGCCCGGAATTGGTCGGCTTGCAGCAACAATTCCTGACTGCCCGTAGCGCCTTGCATTTGGCGGAATTGGAACGCAACCGGGACCAAAAACTGTTCGACGCCGGCGTGGTTGCCGAGCGGCGCTGGCAGGAAACCCAAGCGCTATACGCCAGCAAGGCCGCGGTAGCCGACGAATCGCGGCAATTGTTAAGCATGGCCGGCATGTCTACTCGAGAGATAGACGCGCTGGCGAAAACTCATCGCTTAAGTAGCACGCTGACCATCAAGGCGCCGATAGCCGGCACAGTCTTGGACCGCTTCGCCACCTTAGGTTCGCGTTTGGATATTCAAGCGCCGTTGTACCGGTTGGCTGATCTGTCGCAGCTTTGGCTGGAGATCTATCTACCGCAAGAACGCGGCGGCGGGATTCAGGTCGGCGACAGAGTGCAAATCACCGGCACTCAACAATTCGGCAGCATCAGTTTTGTCGGCCGTAGTGTCGATCCCGACAGCCAGACCCTGCTGGCCCGCGCAGTGGTCGAGGGCGACGCCGGACAATTGAAGGTTAGTCAACGTTTGAATGTGGAAGTCTTGCAGCAAGCGCTAAGTCCCGGTTTTAACGTGCCCAACACCGCACTCGCTCAAAATGCCGGACGCAGCTATGTCTTCGTTCGTAACGCAGACGGTTTTGCGGTTACGCCGGTCGAGATTGTCGGTAAACGGGAAAACGCGTCGCTGATCAAGGGCCCGTTGACCGAGCAGCAATCGATTGCGGTTCAGGGGGCCGTAGCCTTGAAGGCGACATGGTTGGGCTTGGGCGGTGACGACTGATGGAAAGCATGATTCGCTTCGCGTTATCGCAGCGGCTGATGGTTTGCCTGCTAATGCTGTTGCTCGGCGGCGGCGGTTATTACGCCTTTAAAAACATACCGATAGACGCTTTTCCGGAAGTTTCGCCCACTCAAGTCAAGATCATCGTCAAGGCCAGCGGCATGACTCCGGAAGAGGTGGAAAACCGCATCACCATGCCGATAGAAATCGAAATGCTGGGCATACCCCATCAAACCATGTTGCGTTCGTTGGCTAAATACGCGATTACCGACATTACCCTGGATTTCGAGGAAGGCACCGATATCTATTGGGCCAGACAACAAGTCGCCGAACGTTTGAACGGCGTCTGGAGTAATCTGCCGCCCGGCGTGCAAGGCGGCATCGCGCCGATGACTACGCCGTTGGGCGAAATGTTCATGTTTGCGATCGAGGGCGGCGACTTGAGCTTGATGGACCGCCGCAGCTTGTTGGACTGGGTGATACGCCCGCTACTGCGCACGGTGCCGGGCGTCGCCGACGTCAACGCGCTGGGTGGTTTGGTGCGCAGCTTCGAGGTCATACCCGACAATATGAAGATGGCGGCCCGCAACATCAGTATGGAGCAATTGAGCGCCGCTCTGGAAACCAACAACCGTAACGACGGCGCCGGGCGTTTGACCGAAGGAGAGGAAGCCTTGGTGGTGCGGGCCGAAGGCCGGATTACCGGCGAAAACGACATCCGCGCCATTGTCATCGCTCAACAGCATGGGGTGCCGATACGGGTTCAAGATGTCGCGCAGGTCAAAATCGGTGCGCTGACCCGCTACGGCGCGGTCAGCAAGGACGCCAACGGCGAAGCGGTAACCGGCGTCATTTTGAGCCTGCGCGGCGCAAACGCTCGCCGTACCGTGGATTTGATCGAAGCTAAGTTGGCTGAACTGCAACCCACTCTGCCGGCCGGCGTGCGGATTAACGTGTTTTACAACCGCGGCGATCTGGTCGGCAAAGCGGTGCATACGGTCAGCAGCGCCTTGTTCGAAGCCATTGCCTTGGTGATCGTATTGTTAATTTTGTTTTTAGGCGAACTGCGCGCGGCCCTAACCGTAGCGCTAGCCTTGCCCATGGCTGCCATGATCACTTTTATGTTGATGCAGGCCTTCGGCATGTCGGCCAATTTGATGAGTTTGGGCGGATTGGCGATTGCGATAGGCATGCTGGTCGACGGTGCGGTAGTGGTGGTGGAAAACATCATCACCCAGCTGGCCGACCACCAAAAAGCTGAACGCTTGCCGCGGTTGCACATGATTTATCGGGCGACCCGCGAAGTCGCGGTGCCGGTCACTTCCGGCATTCTGATCATCGTCATCGTATTCTTGCCGCTTTTGACCTTACAGGGGCTGGAAGGCAAGTTGTTCGGACCGGTAGCTGCGACCATCGTGTTTGCTTTGTCCGGTTCGCTGCTGTTGTCGCTTACCGTGATACCGGTGCTGGCGTCTTTTTTATTAAGGGACGTTTCGCACGAAGAACCTTGGTTGCCGCGCCAATTGCTACGCCTTTATCAGCCGGTTTTGGTTTGGTGCTTGGCGCATACAACCAAAATATTCGTTGCCGCCGGTGCGCTGTTCGCGGCCACCATCCTAGTCTTCGGCCAAATCGGCAGTACGTTTATGCCGACCATGGACGAAGGGGAGATCGTGGTTCAGCTGGAAAAGCTGCCGTCCATCAGCCTGCAAGACTCGGTCAAGTTGGACGGGTTGGTACAAAAAAACATTCTGGCACACGTACCGGAAGTCAAAACCGTAGTGTCCAGGGTCGGTGCCGACGAATTGGGACTAGATCCCATGAGTTTGAACGAAACCGATATGTTTTTGATATTGAAACCAAAAGAACAATGGCGTAGCGAAGACAAAAGCCAGTTGATCGAGAATATTCGCAGCATCATGCCGCACACCCCGGGTATCGCCTACGGCTTCACCCAGCCTATCGAAATGCGGGTGTCGGAAATGTTGACCGGTACCCGCGGCGATCTGGCAGTCAAAGTGTTCGGCACCGATCTCAGCACTTTAAACAGCCTAGGCGAACAAATCGAAACGCTGCTGCGCGGCATCCCAGGTTCCAGCGACGTATTTATGCGCAAAAACGAAGGCATGCAGTTTCTGCAATTGAACATCAAGCGGGATGCAGCCGGACGCTTCGGTTTGGACAGCGACCGGATAGAAAACATGTTGCGCGCCCAAATCGAAGGCACGCAGCTGGGCATCGTACAAGAAGGTGTCAAACGCACCCCCTTGCTACTGCGCGGTAGCGCCGATACCGCCGGCTTTGCCAATCTGCAACTGACTTTGCCGGACGGCGGCCATATACCGATTACCGCCGCGGCGGATATCCGCGAAGTCGAAGGCGTGGTATCGATAGGCCGGGAAAAAGGTCAGCGCTTTGTAGTGGTGCGCAGCAATGTGGAAGGCCGCGATTTGGTGGGATTTGTCGACGAAGTGCGCAAGCGGGTTGCCGAGTCCATTCAATTACCGCCGGGTTACCGAGTGGAATTCGGCGGTCAGTTCGAAAATCAGCAACGGGCTGCGGCCCGTTTGGCTCTGGTGATACCGGTATCGTTAGGTTTAATTTTCCTGCTGTTGTTTTCCACCTTCGGCTCGGTACGGCAAGCGGTATTGGTGTTGTCCAACATTCCGTTAGCTATGATAGGCGGAGTGTTCGCTTTATGGCTTTCCGGCGAATATTTGTCGGTACCTGCATCGGTGGGATTTATTGCGCTGCTCGGCATTGCAGTACTAAACGGCGTAGTCATGCTCAGTTACTTTAATCAACTGCATGCCGCCGGCATGCCGATTGCGCGGGTCGTCATGGTTGGCTCCGCCCGGCGCTTACGCCCGGTGCTGATGACCGCCAGTATCGCCGCTTTCGGCTTGATCCCCTTGTTGTTTGCCTCCGGGCCGGGGTCGGAAATTCAAAAGCCGCTGGCTATCGTCGTAACCGGCGGGCTTGTTTCGTCTACCTTGTTGACGCTGATTTTGTTGCCTATTTTGTATTCGCTATTCGGCCACGGCCGGGAGTCCGCCGCATGATGCACGACGCTTTTTTAGTGACCATCCACGTTGCCCCGACCTTGGAAGAAGCCATGGTCGATTGCTTGCTGACTTTCGAAACCGCGCAAGGTTTCTCCAGTTTTCCGGTTTATGCCCACGACCATCGAAACGAGGGCCTATCGGTAGCCGAACAAGTGACCGGCCGGCAACGCAAAGTGGGCTTCCAGATGTATATCGACAAGCAGCTACTAGCGCCTGTATTAAGCAAAATCAAAACGGAATTTTCCGGCACCGGATTTCATTACTGGATAGTTCCGGTCTTGGAGCACGGCACGCTTTAGCATCATTGGGCCGGTCAAACCGCCTGCAGCAGAATTTTGGCGTTTCCGTCTTGGCGGCAATGGCTATTGATTTCGCCTTAGACTATAAAAGCGGCTAGGTTTTGGGGTAGCATGGCTGCAGCTTGTTCTGTTATTGCGGGCATCAGGCATGAGCGGCGAGCAAAACTCCGCGTAAGCTGCTACTCTAATAACCGAATTTTTATTAAAAGCGTCGCAATATGAATCTTTTTTTACGCCGTATACCCGCTAATACGAGACACGTTGAGATTTCCGAATTTGTTAGACCTGCACTATATAACGGTTTCTTTAAAAAACCCAGCCGCATACTGAATATAGAAATATTGGCATTGCGAGATATTCGTTACGATTCTATCGAATATCACGGTTTGGTGACTTTAGATTCGGAATGGGCGGTCGGCAAGGCGATAAACATGTTGCGCAACAAACGCTTAAACGGCAGATATGTGCTGGTTCGCCCGTATTTTCACCGCAGTTGGGATAACGATCCGCGGCAACAACTCGCTCAAACTAACAGCGATTTTATCGAAAAACGCCACGGCGATCGGCGGCGCGGTAAGAATTTGCAAGTCATCAAAAACGTCTCCGATAGATTCAATACCGAAGACGATTTCTATAACGCTTTACATCACCAACAATATCAAGTTACTTTTGTCGTACCGTCGTTAATAGAATTGGCTGTTGCCGAATGTTTAGTTAATTTCGAATTGGAATACAAGCAAGAAGCCAGCGTAGAACCGGTTGGGCAAGAGTATAATATTATCCGGTTTATGACCGAATTAGACGGTCCGGAACACCAGTCCAAGCGTTATCAGCTTTATGCAACCCGACAGGTGATTTCGGCGTTAATTGAAAAATTGAAAAGCCAATTTACCGGGCATGATATTCATTATTGGGTATCTCCCGTCGTGGAATTTGGGGTTATTTAGTGCTTGTTTAAACTACCGACATACTAATGGTCATTTTCTTGCGGAAAATTCCCATGGATAGCCATCCGCGGGAGCTTGTGGATTTCATCGAACCGGCTTTAAAAGGCGGGCTGTTTAAAAAAGCCGGCAGAATTATCGGCGCCAGAGTACTGGTATTACACGATCCGAAAACCGGCAATTTAGAATGCCACGGCTTGATCAACGTTCTGCCGGACAGCGCGGCCGCCAGGGCAATTAAGAAATTAAGGGGCAATCGCTTCAAGGGCAAGTTCACCGTCATTCGGCCGTATTATTACCGCAGTTGGCATAACGATGTGCGGCAAAACCGGCCGACATTCAAAAACGTTTTCGGCCAAGACAGGCGGGTTGCGGATAGGCGCAGGGGGACGACGGTTGAAATCGTCAGAGAATTCCCGCCCCGATTGGGTGAAGCCGACAGCCCGATACGTTGGTAAACGACCGTCGCCGGCCACCCTTATGGCGGTGCAAAATTATAATATTTGTGTTATCCGCTAAGCGCTTAGCGGCTTTCCAAGCTTATTTTTCCAATAATGCGAATTTGCCCGGTTTTCCGTTCCATTCTTCGGCATCGGGTAAGGCGTCTTTCACCTCGGTAATCGACGGCCAAGTTTTGGACAATTCGGCGTTCAGGCCGGCAAAATGTGCTTGATCGTCAGCTAAGTCGTCTTCTGAATGGATTGCATTCGCAGGGCATTCTGGCTCGCACAAGGTGCAGTCGATACATTCATCAGGGTCGATAACCAAAAAATTCGGCCCTTCGTGAAAACAATCGACCGGACACACGTCGACGCAATCGGTGAATTTGCATTTGATACAGTTTTCGGTAACTACAAAAGCCATAATATCCTTCCAAGGTTAGATAATGAACGGACTTCCGCTATGCGCGGAAACGGGGTTGATAACAAGACTGCCGGCTGGCAGTCCGATGCTGGCCTGATAAGACCTGAATACGGCAACCGATAGCGACTGCTATCGACTGCCGTGCAGGCCGCTATTTATTCTTTTCGCGTTCCTTCACTTCCTTGATCACTTCATCCGCCACGTTTTTCGGGCAAGGCGTGTAGTGCGAAAACTCCATCGAGAACTGGCCGCGTCCGGAGGTCATCGTGCGCAAATCGCCGATGTAACCGAACATATCGCTCAGAGGCACGTCCGCTTTGATGCGTACGCCGGTCACGCCCGGATCCTGAGATTTAATCATGCCGCGCCGGCGGTTCAAGTCGCCGATCACGTCACCCACGTGAGCTTCCGGGGTGAACACGTCCACTTTCATAATCGGCTCCAACAACTGTGGAGACGCTTTAGGAACCGTTTGACGGTAAGCGGCGCGGGCAGCGATTTCGAAGGCGATAGCCGACGAGTCGACCGCGTGGAATGCACCGTCGGTCAAATTGACTTTGAAATCCACGCAAGGGAAGCCGGCTAACACGCCTTTATCAATGCTGGCTTTAAATCCTTTCTCGACAGCAGGCCAAAACTCGCGCGGGACGTTACCGCCGACCACGGATGACTCAAACTGGAAGCCGCTACCCGGCTCGCTCGGTTCGATAATGTAGTTGATTTTCGCGTACTGGCCGGAACCGCCGGATTGTTTTTTATGGACGTATTCGTCTTCGATGCGCTGGGTAATGGTTTCGCGGTAGGCGACTTGCGGTTTGCCGACGTTAACCTCAACGCCGTGGGTCCGTTTCAGGATGTCCACTTTAATGTCCAGGTGCAACTCGCCCATGCCTTTGATGATGGTCTCACCGGATTCTTGGTCGGTTTCGACGCGGAAAGACGGGTCTTCCGCCACCATTTTGCCGATTGCGATGCCCATTTTCTCGTTGCTTCCCTTATCTTTCGGCGAAATCGCGATCGAGATGACGGGATCCGGGAATACCATAGGCTCCAATGTGGCGGGCTTGTCCGGGTCGCACAGAGTGTGGCCGGTTTGTACGTTTTTCAAACCGATCAACGCGATGATGTCGCCGGCTTGCGCGGTTTCTATTTCGTTACGGTCGTCGGCGTGCATTTCCACCATTCGGCCTATCCGTTCGGTTTTGCCGGTATAGGTATTCAATACGGTATCGCCTTTTTTCAATTTACCGGAGTAAACCCGGACGAAGTTCAGCGCGCCAAAGCGGTCGTCCATGATTTTGAACACCAGGCCGCGGAATGGGCGGTTAGGGTCGACAATGGCGTGTTCGCCGGTTGGTACGCCTTCAATGTCAGTTTCCGGTTGCGGATTGACCTCGGTAGGATTCGGCAAGTATTCGATAACGCCGTCCAATACCAATTGCACGCCTTTGTTTTTGAAGGAAGAGCCGCAGAAGGTCGGGAAGAAGTCCATCGCGATGGTCCCCTTGCGGATACATTTTTTAATTTCTTCGATGGTCGGCTCTTCGCCTTCCAGATATTTTTCCATAATATCGTCGTCTTGATCGGCGACTTGGTCGATCAGTTTAGCGCGCCATTCCTCGACTTGCTCTGCCATGTCGGCCGGCACGTCTTGAATTTCGTATTTCAACGGGTCGCCGGAGTTGTCCCAGATCCAGGCTTTGCGAGTCAGCAAATCGATGACGCCGACAAAGTTTTCTTCGGTGCCGATAGGCAGGGTCATTACGACCGGCTTCGCACCCAATACGTCTTCGACCTGTTTGACGACGCGGTAGAAGTCGGCACCCAGCCGGTCCAGTTTGTTGACGTAGATGACGCGGGAGACTTTAGAATCGTTGGCATAGCGCCAGTTGGTTTCCGATTGCGGCTCAACGCCGCCGGAACCGCAGAATACGCCGATACCGCCGTCCAGTACTTTCAATGAACGATATACTTCGATGGTAAAGTCTACGTGTCCCGGAGTATCGATGATGTTGAAGCGGTGCGGTTGAAATTGATTGGTACTGCCCGCCCACATGCAGGTTGTCGCCGCCGATTGAATGGTGATGCCGCGTTCTTGTTCTTGCACCATGAAATCTGTCGTCGCCGCACCATCGTGTACTTCGCCGATTTTATGGATTTTTCCGGTCAGCTTCAAAATCCGTTCGGTAGTGGTGGTCTTACCGGCATCGACGTGCGCGAAGATGCCGATGTTTCTATATAGCGATAGATCAGTCATGGTTATACTCTTGATGGAGATGAAAACGTTTTTACTCTTGGCACTATTGCCGAAGTTTTCTGCACGAACAGTGTCAATGAGAAATCCGCCCATTCTACTAGAAAATCAAAAAAAACAGAATGTCAATTCTATTGCAAGAATTTTATGTTTTGATTTTATGTTGCCCCTGCTCGCGCAAACACATTAATTCATATAGGGTTTGCAAACTTGGGCAAGCGATATTGCGGCGTTTGGCCGCACGCACCGCATTGCCCAATATGGCTTCCGTTTCCATCGGCTGTCCGCGCTCGAAGTCCAATAACATGCTGGTTTTGTACGGCGGCATGCGGCGGGTCTTCTCGATGTTGTATTCGACGCAGTGTTCCGGCATCGGATAGCCTAACGCCTCTGCCAAGCCACAAACTTCTTGCATGATGCGCCTGACTAAAGCCTCTTGCATTGCCAGGATCTCGGCAGTCGATAAACCGCCGGACAAAACCGATAGCGGATTAAAAGGCGCATTCCATACGCACTTTTGCCAGCGGTCGGCCACGATATTGTTGCTGCTGACGCATTCCATGCCAGCTAGGTTAAACATATTTTTCAGGCGTTCGGTAGCCGGGCTGAGGCCGGCGGGAAAACTTCCCAAGGCCAAGCGGCCGTAAGCCAAATGCTCGATTTTGCCGGGCGCTGTGCGATTGCAACAAACGAACGCCAAGCCGCTGATCAATTCGTTGTCGGGGAAGGCTTGCTGCAGCTCCCACTCGATTTCCACGCCGTTTTGCAACAACACGAGCGCGGTTTTATTGGCAACCGCACCTTGTAGTAATGCCGCCCGGTCTACGCTAGGCACGACTTTGCAGCATAAGATCAGAAAATCCGGGTCTCCTTTGTATTCCCGACTATGTTGTAGCACTTGGCTGGGACGGAAAGTCCAACGCCCGAGCGAGAAACTGTCGATTTCGATACCTTGCGTCGAGACTATTCGGTAATCCGAGCGGCAGACTACCGATACTTTACACCCCGCTTTTGCCAATAATGCGCCGTAAAATCCGCCTATCGCCCCGGCACCGACTATCAAAATATTCGCACTCAAAGCTTGTCCGCCAGGATTTGTTTCAAAAACGGAATGGTTAGTTTGCGGTGTGCCGATAGGGTCGCTTTGTCAATATGCGCCAATACTTGCCACAACGCCGTTAAATCGTGTACATAACGCGCGATTAAAAACCGCGCTACTTTAGTCGGCATATCAAACCCTAAGTACCTCGCTTTGAAACGCAACGCTTCGCTCAATTGGACGTCGTCCATGTCTTGGATTTTCAGCGTCAATCCCCAAGCCATGCGCGTTTTTAAATCGGGTAATTGCAGAGCCAGGTATTTAGGTGGGCTTTCGGCCGATAGAATGAGACGGTTATCGTTTTGTCTGTGCGCGTTGTAAAACCGAAAAAGGGCCAGTTCCCAATCAGGCTGGCCGGCAATTTTATGGATGTCGTCCAGACATACCAACTCGGCGTGCTCCAAACCGTCCAAGATGTTAGGATTTGGCAGACTTTGGACGGAAAGATCCAGATAAAACGTATCCTTGCCTTGCGCCTTGGCGAATTGGCAGCATGCTTGCAACAAATGGCTTTTCCCGCCGCCGCGGCTACCCCACAAAAAAATTTGTTGTTCGCCTTCGCCTATGGCCGTGCGTTGCAAATGCCTTAGCACTTCGGCGTTTGCCCCCGGGTAATAGCCGGCAAACGTTCGGTCGCTCCGATATTCGAATTGCACTATCAGTTGTTCGGGCATGAAATTTAACGCTTTTCCGCCGTATAAACGTAGCACCCTGCGCCGAAACAAAGCAGCAAGCTGAATATCGCTTCGGTTAATGCAAACGGCCTTTGAATGGGATCGGCATAAGCCTCGGTAATGCCGTGTAGCAGATATGGAAGGCTCAGATAGCTCATCCAGGTGCAACTTTTCAAGCGCCCCTTTAAAAAGCCTTTGAACGGTAACAACAATGGCCCGACACTGACGATCAACAGCAACGCCTTGGGTAAACCGGTGTTCGGCGCTAACAAGGTCGGCCAGGCCATCAGCAAAAAAAACAAACCGAAAAAACCGGCTAACGCCGCATAGTGATAATAAATTCTCTGCATCGATATTCAAGGGATGATATCGGCTCATAGCCGACGGCGGGTCATTATCACAAACTCGGTGGTTAAAAGCAGTTTCGTTGCTGTATGTTCTTCCGAGCGGCGTCATGTGCATTGCCTTCTCGCGGAATCGTGTTTATCGGGAACTCGTCGCTCCAAAAGTATTATCGAGCCGGTTATTTCTCGACGTTACGTCGGCGGATAAAACAAATCGAATAAGGTTGCAAACTCCTCGTGAACGCGGTCGAGCACGGCGCTAATCTGTTCCACGCCTAAATCCACCCCGTCGATCGCCGCGGAAAGTGCCGGCATATCCACTTTGCTCAGTTGATTGGCTAATCTCACCAATGCCGCTATCTGCGCATGCTCGCCGGTAAAATCGGGAAACCGATGCAAACGTATCGAATCAGTCACTATCGGCGGTAACTTCCACATGGTCGATAAGGCGGCGCCGACTTGGTACCTATCGAAACCGATGATCTGTGTCTCTATCGTTGCTTCGTCGATGTCGGGCGAAGTTTGTGCGCGCAATAGCAGGTCTACTTCTCTGGCCAGCACCGGTATGCGCCTGTACATAACCAACTGACCGATGTTATGCACCAAGCCGCATAAAAAAGCGGTATCCGCATATTTTTTGCCCGACAAAACATCCAAATGCCGTGCGGCGAGCGCGCAACGCAAATTTCTGGCCCAAAAGTCGTGTATGGAAAACTGCTGGCCGGGTAACTCGGAAAATCGCTCGATCACCAAAGTCGCCAGCACCAAATTTTGCAGTTCTCTAACCCCGATCAGAGAAACCGCGAGCGGTAGCGAGCTGACTTTGGCAGGAAAGCCGAAATAAGCACTATTGACGATTTTAAGCAAACGCATTGCCAAGCCGGCATCGCTTTCTATGACTGCGGCAGCATCGCGATTGGATTTGTTTGGGTCTTCGATAACTTTGGTTAATGCCAGATAAACGGTAGGCGGCGACGCTAACTTTAGATCGCCTCGTAATAAATCTTCTGCCTTCAGCGTTTGAGTAAAAATTGTCATTAACAAATTACAAATGCGAAAATTGCGCCTATACTGGCCTTAGCCTTGAGTTATGGGGGGCGGACACACTTTTAGCTTATCTTTTATCCGCAGAAATACAAGTCTAGCGTAAGCAATTAATTACATTACGCTTTTGATTTAGCGCCGCCTCCTTTTATAACCCAACATACCTGGATGGTATATGACTGTTTGCGACTCTTTGAAAGAAAAACTCGTCATCGTTGCCGAGCACGACAAAACCGCCGCGCAGCAGATCATCGTTTCTTTGCAGCAAAACGGATTTAGCGACGTCCGCCAAGCCGCGAACGGCGGTTCTATCTACGACATTCTCAGGCCATTTCACGATCAGCCGGACAGAATCGGTTTGATTATTCTGAACGAGCTGTTGCCCGGCTGCGTTTGGCAGGAAGTGCATCAAAGCTTATCCGGGATAGGCGACGGTTGTTTCATTCCGTTCGTTATTATGGGGCAGAACTCCGGCAATTTTACGACGCGGCCTGCTAGTCATTCCGCCGGAGACCAATGTCTGACCTACCAGCTCAAGCTGCCTCTGGATACCAACACGCTGATATTGGCGGTCAATTTTTTGCTGCGGTTAAAGCAGGAACGTTTATTACGCCATCAACAAGAAGAACAGTTGATTAACGAACTGGCATCCAAAAGTGTGATCGAGGCCAAATTAAAGTTTCTGGTCGCTCACGACGAATTGACCGGCTTATTCAATCGTAGCAGTTTCGAGCGCCAGCTGAAGCTGATTATGAACCTCAGCAACAAGATGAAAAAAGAGGGGTCATTGCTGTTTATCGACATCGATCGCTTCAGTTTAATCAACGAGCTGGAGGGTTTCGATGTCGGTGACCGCTTACTTGTGGAACTGACCATACTGATTCGTAAATTGATTCCGGCGAACAGCTTGTTCGCCAGGATAGGCGCGGACGAGTTTTGCCTGTTCCTGGAAAACAAAGCGCAAAAACAAGCCTATGTGCTGGCGGAAACCATACGCGCGACGGTGGAGAATTTTCGATTTTTTACCGGCGAAATCTGCTACAGCGTCAGCGTCTCCATAGGTGTTGCCTCGCTCGATACCGCCAATCCCGCCCAACATCCCGGCGAAATGATCTTGCACGCGCGCCAGGCCTGCAAATTCGCAAAAATCAGCGGCCGGGACAAAATTAGAATTTATAACCACGAAGATCAGTCGGTCAAAGAACGCCGCCGCGACATCTACTGGGTGCCCATCATTCGCAAAGCCATGCGGGATAACGACTTGTTTTTGGTGTTCCAACCGGTCGTGCAGCTGAATAACGGCGATATTTCCCACTACGAAGTGCTGTTGAGAATGCGCGGCGAAGACGGCCAAATTATCACGCCCGATCAGTTCATTCCGGTTGCGGAGCGTATGGGTTTAATCCACGCCCTCGATTTATGGGTGGTCGAACACGCCATCGATTTTCTAGCCTCGCTGCCGCCCTATCTTTCCCGCGTGTCGCTAGCGATCAATTTGTCGGGTACGGCGTTCGAATACCCGGATTTGTTGCAAGTGATACGCGATAAGCTGGAATTAACCTGGGTGGACGCCGGCCGCCTGACCTTCGAAATCACCGAAACCGCAGCGGTCGACAATTTCGAACGCACGCGCGATATGATCAACAAAATAAGGGAGTTAGGTTGTAAATTTGCGCTGGACGATTTCGGTGCCGGGTTTTGCTCGTTTAATTATTTGAAGTTTTTCCCGGTCGATTTCGTGAAAATTGACGGCCAGTTTGTCAGAAATTTGGACCATAACGAAACAGACCAAATCTTGGTCAAATCCATGGTCGAAATTGCCGGAAAACTCGGCAAAAGAACTATCGCCGAATTTGTCGAAACTCCGAATATTGCCCTCAAGTTAAAAGAGTTTGGCGTCAACCTCGGGCAAGGCTACGCCTTCGGCCGCCCGGAACGCAACTTACTCGACGGGCAACAAGTGGCCTTGTCCATCTTATTGAATTCGCAAAAAAATCAGGTGCCGAAAAGTCAATCCGAAAACGCGGACACGACCGACGAATAATCGGGCTACAAACTCGAGATAAACCGGTTAATTTAGGGTTTGCGGTTTACCGCGTTTATAGGGTCTGGTATATTCGAATTTGATATACCTTATTGCTATCTCATTATTCTTAAAACTAAAACAACCAAGGGGAGAGGTTATGGCAGAACTGCTTTTTGTTGCGACTACCATTTTTGTGGCTTATGTACTATTCGAAGTCGTTGCGGATAATAAGGGCAAACCGGAATCCGGCGATGCCTTGGATACGCCGCCCCCACCCCCAAAGGACGCGGAAATCGAGCAAACGCAAACGGCTGTAAGCGTCTCTGCGCCGCCTTCCACCCCGGTTCCGGTTGCCCCTCCCGTAAAAACATCGAGTAAACCGGCGGCCAAAAAACCCGCCGCTAAATCTAAAGCCACTACCACACCCAAGCCCGTAGCTGCCGGCCCCGCGCTTGCGCGTGATCAAATCAAAAATCCAAAGACCGGGGAAATTGTCAAAATCACCGGCAATTATGCTTTCGTTAAACGCTGGATCAAAGAAGCGTTAGTAGAGGAAGGGCTGCTGGATAAAATATATAAAAACAACGAATTGGATGACGAAACGCATACCAAGATTCAATCCGCTCTCGACCAATTGAAAAGCATGGAAAAATACCGGTAACGGTCGCTCAATCCAAGCCGAATTTTTTCAGTCTGAAACACAAGGAACGAAACGTCATTCCAAGTTGTTGTGCAGTTGCCGTTTTGTTCCAGCTGTTTTGTTGCAGCGCCGCTGTCAGCGCCCGTTTTTCGACGTTTTGCAAATAGCTTTCCAACGTCATGTTTTTCCGTGCGCTTTCTTGCTGTTCCCGGTTAAAGCTCGCATTGCCGTGCTGCGCCGGTATGTTTAAATCGCCGGCGTCTATGCAATCGCCTTCGTGCAAGGCCAACGCGCGCTCCAAAATATTTTCGAGCTCTCGGACGTTGCCGGGAAATTCGTATTGCTGCAGTGCGGCGAGGGCGGATGCACTCAGTTGCGGGGTAAGCACGCCGTTAGCCTTGGCCAATCGTTGCAGCACGTGCAATGCCAGTTGGGGGATGTCTTCGGCGCGGGCCCGTAACGGTGGCAAGCTGAGTTCGATGACGTTGATCCTGTAATATAAATCCTGACGAAAACTGCCTTCCTGTACCATTTTCGCCAAATCCTTGTGGGTGGCGCTGAGTAAGCGTATGTCCACCGCTACTTCCTGTTGTTCGCCTATCGGCCGTACTTTCTTTTCCTGAATGGCTCTGAGTAGTTTAACCTGCAAGGCCAACGGCAGATCGGCGACTTCGTCCAAGAACAAGGTTCCGCCGTGCGCCGCTTGAAAAAAGCCTTGTTTGTCGGCTATCGCACCGCTAAAACTGCCGCGCTTATGTCCGAAAAATTCGCTTTCCATCAATTCAGGCGGGATCGCCCCGCAGTTGATCGCAACGAAGGCTTTGTCCGCCCGCGGACTTTGTTGATGGATCAACTTGGCCACCAATTCCTTGCCCGACCCCGATTCACCGCTGATATAAATCGGCGCCTGGTTTCTGGCGACTTTTTGAATCTTGGAGCGAATTTCCCGCATCGCCGCCGATTCGCCGAGCAAAGTATCGCGGGTGCGGCGTTCCTTGCTGGCGCCTTGCAGCTCGGATATCTGTAAAGCGTTGCCGATCAACTGCCTTAACGCCTGTAAATCCACCGGTTTAGTCAAAAAATCGAAAGCGCCTTTTTTCATGGCTTTGATTGCGACGTCGACGCTGGCATGCGCGGTGATTACGGCAACCGGCAGCGACAAGCCGGTACTTTGAATCAAATCGACCAACTCCAAGCCGTCTCCGTCCGGCAAGCGCATGTCGGTCAAGCATAAATCGAACGATTGATTGGCCAGCAACTGTTTGGCTTGCGCCAAAGTTTGTGCGCCGCAGGTTTGAATGTCCATGCGATTCAGGGTAATTTCCAGTAGCTCCAAAATGTCGGGCTCGTCGTCTACCAGTAATGCAACGGGTTTGGTCATATTTCTATTACTACGTGGTCGGCATTCGCCAAATACAAGGTAAAGCAAGTTCTATCATGCTGCCTGGCGTAAATTAATTCGGCTTGATTCAATTCGGCCAACTCTTTGGAGATATACAAGCCCAAGCCGGTTCCCTGATGCGAAGTGGTGAAGAACGGTTCGAACAGGTGGGCGAGGTGTTCGCCGGCTAGTCCGTGTCCGTTATCGATCACCCGGATACATGGCCGTTGTGCGAAAAAGTCCGCCTCTATCATAATCGGGCCGAGTTCCGGTTGACCATATTTCAAAGCATTGGCGCATAGATTGTCCAGAATCTGTTTTAAATGCCCGGAGTCTACGTAAACGTTCAGCCCTTTGGTTTTACTCTGCAGTTCGAATGCCGGCTTCTTGCTGCCGTACAATTGATTTTGTTCCTGCACGAAGGCCGGCAGCCATTGGTCGAGTGCAATGCGTTGTCTCTGCGAAGGCTCGCGCCGCGATAAGGTCAATATGTCTTCGATGATTTTATTGACCCTCCGGCAATGATTGCGAATGATACTGGTCAAGCGCAGGTCTTCGCCCGTTAAATCCGCCGACTCGGACAATAGCTGACTGGCATGGTTAATCGCGCTGAGCGGGTTGCGAATTTCATGGGCGATACTCGCGGTCAAACGGCCCAACGACGCCAGCTTTGTTTGCTGCAAGCGCTGATTGTATAAGGCAATGTCTTCGACGATCAGCAAGTGCAAACCCTCGCCCTCCACCGGCAGCGGAGAGAAGCGCACGTGGACCTCCGAGCTTTGCCCGATGTCGATAATTGCGAAATCGCTATCGGGATGCTCAAGCCACAGCAAAAACGCCTGTTGAATATCCGGGGAAAAGTCCGCCAAGCGGACCGGCGGCTTGCTAAGGTTAAGCAAACGCAACAAGGATTGGTTGCATTGCACGATGAACTGCCGGCTGTCCACTATCATGATGCCGGATTGCAGGTGTTGAATGATGTAATGGTTCAATTCCTCCAGGCGAGTAATGGTTTGTGCATGCCGCTTGACCAAACTCACCGATTGTTCGACGCGTTGCGCCAATACCACCGAAATGAGCGCGATCGCAAAAAAGGCGATGCCTAATACTCCGGAATAATTCAAGGTCTTAAGACTAAAAAAACCGCTATACATCGCGAAAAGTTCTTCGGTCAACACGGCCAAGGTTGCCAAAGCTGCGACCAATAAGGCGCATTTGCCACCCAACAACAGACCGGCCGCGGCAATCGATATCGCCAGCAGACCGCCAACGCCGCTGGCGACCCCACCGCTGGCGTGCATCATTAGCGTCAAGCAGACGATGTCGGTCAAAATCAGTAGTTGCGCCACTTGGTTGTAACTCAGCCAGCGCTTGAATATCACCGGAGCGGCGCCAAAGGAAATGCCTAAATAACTCAGGCTGACGACTTGATACAGTCTTTCATCATGCGATCCCAGCAGCGACATGCCGTAACCTAAAAAAAACAGCATGGAAAACAAGCTGGCGCTGATGAAGCGATAAATCAAAAAAATCTTCAACAACAACCAAGCTTGCCGGCTCGGTATGCCGTAAGCCTTGGAAAATGGGCAGGGGTAAATGGTATCGGCCAGATTGTCGGACATCGCTACAAGGTTGGTTACGGGGGTAAGGCGAATATGCTTATCGAAATGCTTCCCCCCTGTTTCAGCTCTTTTCTGCGGGAATTAACATAAGCATAATGCCTATCGGCGATCGTTGCCGCTGAATTCGCTCGGCGGCTCGGCTTCTCGAACATTGCGGCCCGGCCTAGGCCGCAGCGTTTAGATTGGCTGGAAAGCTATGCCTGATTGCGACAAGCAACCGTCAATTGAGGCGATGACCAACAAACGGTCCGGAATGACGCCGAGTTTTATTCGGCGACACAGCTGGAAATCGCCCAGGTCCCCGCCGCAGCAATCGCATCGCGCATTTTCGCTGCCGCCTTAAGCGGGCGATGTGCGATGATAGCGGCATATCGATTATTCCTTCTTACGGTAAAGCTGCGGAGTCTTTATTAATGAATATTCACGAATATCAAGCCAAACAACTGTTCCGCGATTTTTCGATCCCGGTTCCACGAGGAGGGGTGGCGGAAAGTGCGCAACAAGCGCTGCAGGTCGCCCAAAGCTTGGACGCCGCCGCGGTCGTGGTCAAAGCGCAAATACACGCCGGTGCCCGGGGTAAAGCCGGCGGGGTAAAAGTGGCCCGCAGTCCGGAAGACGCCGAAAAACTGGCTGCCGCGCTGATCGCAACCCGCTTGGTGACGCATCAAACCGATGCTGCCGGCTTGCCGGTCAACAGTGTTTGGGTAGAGGAGGCTTCGGCTATCAAAAACGAGTATTACCTGAGTCTGTTATTGGATAGGGAAACGGAACGGCTGATATTCGTCGCCTCCGCCGCGGGCGGCATGGACATCGAAGCGGTCGCTGCGCAAACGCCGGAAAAAATCGTTAAAGTCTGCGTGCATCCGGCCGCCGGCCTGCAAGCTTACCAAGGCCGGCAAATCGCCGCGGCTTTCGGTTTGCCCAAAGCGTTGCATGCGCAGCTGCAAACTATTTTGCACGGCATGTATCAGTTGTTCTTGGCTAAAGATTGCAGCCAAATCGAGATCAACCCATTGATAGAAACCGAGGACGGCCGCCTGCTGGCACTGGACGCAAAAATCAATTTCGACGATAACGCGCTGGCTTTGCATCCGGATATTGCGGCCCTGCGCGACGTAAGCCAGGAAGACGCCAAAGAGGCCGAAGCCAAGCAATTCGACTTGAATTACATCACCTTGGGCGGCAACATCGGCTGCATGGTGAACGGAGCCGGCTTGGCCATGGCCACCATGGACATGGTTAAATTAAAGGGCGGGGCACCGGCCAACTTCCTGGACGTTGGCGGCGGCACCAACAAAGACAAAGTCAAAGAAGCGTTTAAGCTGATACTGTCGGACGGTACGGTCAAAGCAGTGCTGGTCAACATTTTCGGCGGCATCGTCAAATGCGACGTGATCGCCTCGGGTATTTTGGCTGCGGTAGAGGAAATGCACCTGACCATCCCCGTAGTAGTCCGATTGGAGGGAACCAACGTCGAATTGGGGCGGAATATGCTCAACGAATCGGGCTTGGGACTGGTAGCTGCCGCGGATTTGAATCAAGCGGCCGAACTGGCGGTTAAATTGGCGGAGGGCGTAGCGTAATGGCTATCTTGATCGATAAAAACACCAACGTCATTTGCCAAGGCTTCACCGGCAAACAAGGAACATTCCACTCCGAGCAAGCCTTGGCTTACGGCACGCAATTGGTCGGCGGCGTCACGCCCGGCCGCGGCGGCTCCACTCATTTGGGTCTGCCTGTATTCGATACCGTGCAACAAGCGGTAAAGGCAACCGGCGCCAATGCGACCATGATCTATGTACCGCCCTTTTTCGCCGCTGATGCGATATTGGAAGCGGTGGACGCGGGTATCGAATTGATCGTATGCATCACCGAAGGCATACCGGTGCTGCAAATGTTGAACGTCAAAGCGGCCATGCAAGGCAGCCGTTCTTTGCTGGTGGGTCCGAATTGCCCCGGCGTCATTACTCCGGGTCAATGCAAGATAGGCATCATGCCCGGGCATATCCACGTGCCGGGTAAAATCGGCATTGTGTCGAGATCCGGCACCTTGACATACGAAGCCGTGCATCAAACCAGCCGCGAAGGCCTGGGACAAAGCACTTGCGTCGGCATCGGCGGCGACCCGGTACACGGCATGAACTTTATCGACGTGATCCGCCGTTTCCAAGACGATCCGGACACACACGGCATTGTCATGGTCGGGGAAATCGGCGGCAGCGATGAAGAACAAGCGGCGGAATTCATCAAGGCGCACGTGACCAAACCGGTGGTCGGCTACATTGCCGGCCAAACCGCGCCGCCCGGTAAACGCATGGGCCATGCCGGCGCCATTGTCACCGGCGGCAGCGGCACGGCGGCGGGTAAGATCGCGGCGATGCAAGCGGCCGGCGTTAGCATGGTCAGCTCGCCTTCGGACATCGGCGCGGCGATGCGCGCGTGTTTTCCCCAATAATCCATGAGCTTAAAAATCGCTCTCGCCCAATTGAATTTCAGCGTCGCCGATATCGCCGGTAACGTCAAAAAAATAGCGCGCGCCGTCGATCAAGCCAAGCAGCAACAAGCCGACGTCGTGGTGTTTCCGGAGTTGTGCGTTACCGGTTATCCGCCAGAGGACTTGCTGCTGCGCGCCGACTTCGTTCAGGATGCGCAACGCGCGCTAGCCGAACTAGCCGCGCAAATCGACGGAATTGTTGCGGTCATCGGCTATCCGCAACTGCACGGCCGACAAGTGTTCAATGCTGCGGTGGTTGTGCGTGACGGTGCCATCGTCGCCGAATACCACAAGCAAGCTCTGCCCAATTACGGGGTATTCGACGAACGGCGTTATTTCCATGCCGGCCACCGGATCAGAGTGTTCGAGGTCAACCAGGTTAAGCTGGCGCTGGCGATTTGCGAGGACATCTGGCAGCCCGGGATCATCGCCGAAAACCGTGCGGCCGGGGCGGACATCGTGCTGGCGTTGAACGCTTCTCCGTTCAACGCCGGCAAGATGCAAGAGCGCGAGACCATCATTTGCCGCCAAGTGCGAGAAGCGCAAATCCCCTTGGTATACGTGAATCAGATCGGCGGTCAGGACGAGTTGGTATTCGACGGCGCCTCCTTTGTTGCCGACCGAAACGGCGACATCGTGTTCCGCGCCGCCGAATTCGTTGAACAGCTCAGCGTGGTCGAATTCGGCCCTCAAGGTCCGCAGCCGGCCGAGGTGGCCCCGCTGTACCAACCGGTGGTCAGCGAATATCAAGCCTTGGTGTTGGGTATACGCGATTATGTGCGCAAAAACGGCTTTCAAGGTGCGATTTTGGGTTTGTCGGGCGGCATAGATTCCGCTTTGGTGTTGGCGCTGGCGGTCGACGCCTTGGGTGCCGACCGGGTGGAAGCGGTGTCGATGCCTTCGCGTTACACCCTGGGCATGAGCAACGAAGACGCCGCCTTGGAAGCGGCGGCGTTGGGGGTCAAGCTGCATACGATTCCGATAGAACCGGCAGTGAACGCGTTTACCGACATGCTGGCGCCGTTGTTTGTCGGTACCCAAAAAGATACCACCGAAGAAAACATCCAAGCCCGCTGCCGCGGCGTTTTGCTGATGGCGCTGTCCAACAAACAAGGCAAACTGCTGTTGACTACCGGCAACAAAAGCGAAATGAGCGTCGGTTACGCCACGCTGTACGGCGATATGGCCGGCGGCTTTGCGCCGCTGAAAGACGTGTCCAAACTGCTGGTCTATAAACTGGCCGAATACCGCAACGGCATTTCCCCTGTCATTCCGCAGCGCGTGCTGGAACGTCCGCCGTCGGCGGAACTGGCCCCCGATCAAAAAGACGAAGACTCCTTGCCGCCCTATGCGATTTTGGACCCGATTCTGGCCTTGTATATAGAGCAGGATAAATCGGCGGCTGAAATCGTCGCCCTGGGTTACCCGCGCGCAGCCGTGGAGCGGGCAATCGGCTTGGTGGACAGAAACGAGTACAAACGCCGCCAATCGCCGCCGGGTATCCGCATTACCGCCCGCGCTTTCGGCCGCGACCGGCGCTATCCGATATCCTCGGCGTATCGCGGCGCCATGCAACTGAGCGGAGATAAATCATGACCATCAAACGCTGTTTCATATTGATTTGCTCGCTCGGTTTTAGCTTGGCGAGCTTCGGTGCCGAAACGACGTTGTCCGTGCCGATGGATTACCGCTTGATTCGCCAAGTGTTGGTCAGTCAACTGTTCACCGGCAACGGACAAAGCGCCCGGGTATGGAAAGACGCCAAACAATGCAATTATGTCGACTTGGCCAACCCGCAGCTTGCCGGCGCGGATGGCCAGGTGAAAATCAGCAACCACGTGCATGCCAGGTTCGGCGCACAGCTCGGCAATAATTGCATGAAGTTGGTGGAATGGAATGGCATATTGGAAACGCTGCAGGCGCCGACGCTAGACGCCTCCGGCAATGTGTTGAGCTTTCCGGTGACGCACATCGATGCCTTCGACAATCAGGGCCGCAAATTGGACATTGCCCAGTTGCAAGACTTGCTGCAGCAAGCCGTTGCGCCGCGTTTGGCTGCCTTGAAAATCGACTTGGCCAGCGCTCGCGGCGATATCGTCAAAGGCTTGCTGCCTTTCGTGCCGGACGAAAACAGCGAGCAATTGTACGATACCGTCAACAGCTTGCGGTTCCGCAAGGTGCAAGCCAATGCCGGCAACATCGTGCTGGACGTCGCATTCAGCGCCAACCGACCACCGGCCGGCAACTTGGTCAGCGCGCCGTTCAACCCAGAAGAGATGCAGCAATGGCGGCGAGTTTGGCAAAAATGGCAGGGCTCGTTGGGTCAAGCCATCACCAACGCCAAGTTAAGCGGCGGAGAGGCTCAGCGCGCCGGCTTGCAAACCATGTTGCAGAAAGCCGGAGTAACCTTAGAACAAGCACTGCTGGCAACACCTGAAGCCGCCGATCCGCTACGCCGTTTTTTAAACGATTCTTGGAGCGATCTGACCCCGTTGCTGCGCACTGTCGCCAACCATATTCCGGGCGCTGAGGGGCTACGCTTTTTAACCCTGTTAGCACCGACCGACGTCATGCACGAGCTGGAAACCGTTACGACCCCGCTGGGGTTGGACTTGTCCGCCAACGGATTGCGTAAAATCGCCCGCAGCTATCTGCAACAAATAGAGCAAGGCTAGCCCGATAGTCTCCGGACTCTTGTCTAGCGTTTTGCCCGGACCAACTTATCGTGTATTTGCTTGCCGATGTTAAGCGTAAAATGCCGTAACCCGTCGTGGCTACGGCTGTCGTTGACCGACGCCCAAAAGGCCTGCAAAGCCGGCGAAGCCAGATCTTTCGCCCAGCTTACGCCTAAGCAAACGGAGGCGGTCAATTGACATACGCTGGCTTTAGCGCCTGAGTAGATTTGCCGCCAGTTCAGTTCCGGTTGCCACATTTGGTACAGACTCAAGCCGATTTGAAAATTCAACGACAAACCCATCAGCCCGCCGCTGACAATCAACAAATAGGCGAACCCCGGATTCTCCCTGGTTAGATACCAAGCAAAAATATCGGTCAGCATACTCATAAAAGGAATACCGATCGTCAGGCGTTTCAACCAAACCGGAATCTCGCACAGGATGAATAATCTGCCGACAAAGAACAGAATGAACGCGATACCGAACACGTGGATATGCGACACCCTCACCAGCGAAGGCACCGATGCGCCGCGATCCGATTCCGTTAATTTGACGACGTGTTCGTAACTGGTCAAAGGCGGCACATTCATCCCACTAGCCGGGGCATGACAGCCGAGACAGTCGCGCTGCAATATTGGGGCGATTTGCGATTGATACCAAGCCTGCGGTGCGCCGGCGTCTATCCAATCCAGAATGGCCGACTTATCGGCGGGCGATTTCAAATTTCCGGCCATGGGGCCATTGATGGCTGCGGCCAAACGGGTTTGATCAGGGCTGCCGTGATAAGCAATCGCGATATCCGCCACCGAAATCCCCGGTGCGCCGTCGCGACCTTGATGGGTGAAAAATACTTGCCCCAGCGAAAACAAATAACCCACGGCAATACTGAGTAAAAACAAGCTGTTCAGAATCCGTTCCGATACGGAGATATCGCTAAAACGTTGACAGGTTGCCATAAGCTCACCTCGTGTTTACGAAAACACTTCTAGTAAAGCAAGTAGTGCGCCATGATTTAAGCAATACATTTCAATGTCTTGGCGAATAACCTCGCAATCCAGCGTGAATCAGATGGTGCAACGCGCACCGTTGTGGCAACAATGTAACATTCGTTGTCCTAAGGCAACATCAACGCAAGAACGGCAATAGGACGCCGAACAGTAGGATCAGTGCGGAGCCCAATAACGTCGTACCGTCCGGCACGCGCGCGAACCACAAAACAGCCCAGATCGAACTCAATACCGGCGCCAAATAGCCGACGGCACTCACCATGGCGGCCGGCGCTTGTTGATAGGCGCGCGTCATCGCCATTTGTGCCGCACTACCTAATAAGCCGGCGGCCAGCAGCAACGTCCAGATACGCCAACCCTGCGGCAAGCGATAGCCGTAAACGGCAAAGTAAGCCAGATGCACCATCAATGCCACCAGGCAAAAATAAAAAATCACCGATTGCGGCGAGTTGCTGCGCCCGGCTCGCGCCACCATCAAATAGGCTAACGCCGATAGAAAACCCGCCGCCAGGGCCATGGCTCGGCCCAAATAATCGGCAGGAGTGGCGCTTGGTTGAAACATCAAGCCGACACCGGCAAACGAACCCAAAATTGCCAGCCATCCCAAAAAGCTATTGCTCTGGCCCAAAACCCACGGCCCTAGCAAGGCAACAAATACTCCGCTGCTGGCGGCTAAAAACGCACTTTCGCCCGGCCCGATTCGGGTAATCGCCGTGAACGACAACATCAGTGCGATAGTGCCGAACAAGCCGCGTAACCACAACGACGGTCGCTTGTCGCCGATCAGCTCGCCGGCCCGACGGCTTAAACTGGCCGGAATCCACACTACCAACAAGTTACAGACAATGCGGACGAAACTGATTACCGTAGCCGGCAAACTGCCGTCCAATTGGCGAATACCGTACACGCAAGCGTTCATCAACGAAAAGAATATGCAAGCCAGCACCATCTGCAACAGACCTCGACGGGCAATGCTGCATATCCAAGCCGACCGATGCAAGAGTAATAATTTCGAAATCACGGAACTCATCTGAGCAAACAATGGTTTAGTGTACTCGGAATAAGGCTGGGTCTTTATTTACAATAGCGATACACTGCCGTCATGCAATTGCGTGACACTCTGGTACAAGCCGCTAAAGCCGTCAAAACCCAGCCGTTACGCTCAGGCCTGATCGTATTGGCGATGAGCATCGGAGTAGCCGCTGTTTGCGTGCTGACCGCGCTGGGCGACAGTGCCCGGCAGTATGTGGTCAACGAATTCGAGGCTTTAGGCACACATCTGCTAATCGTACTGCCGGGTAGAAACGAAACCACCGGTGGCCATCCGCCGGTTTTCGGCGAGACCCCGCGCGACTTGACCTTGGACGATGCCGGTGCCTTGCTCAAAATTCGCCACATCGCCGCGATGGCGCCGGTTGCCGTCGGTTCGGCACCGATTTCCGCCGGCCGGTTGGAGCGGGAAACCAATATCATGGGTTCTACCCATGCCTTGCTACGGGTGCGGCATTTGAGCGTGGAGCAAGGCCGATTTTTGCCGGAATCGGCAATCGATAGTGAGATGCCGGTTTGCGTCATCGGCAGAACCATCCGCGAAGAGTTGTTCGCCCGCCGTCCGGCAATCGGGCAATGGCTGCGGATTAATGATAGGCGTTTTCGGGTGATCGGCGTGTTGGCAGCCGAGGGTCAGTCGATAGGCGTAGGTTTCGACGAGCTGGTCATCGTGCCGGTTGCTGCGGCGATGGCATTATTTGATAGTCATTCCTTATTTCGAATTTTGATCGAAACGCCATCCGATTCGGCGATGCGCAAAGCACAAGCCGAAGTGCGGCAATTGATCCAAATGCGCCACGAAGGCGAAGACGACATCACCATCATTACCCAAGACAGCGTAGTCGGCACCTTCGACAAAATTCTCGGCGCGCTGACGCTTACCGTAACCGGCATCGCGGCAGTCAGTCTGACCGTGGCCGGCGTGCTGGTGATGAACGTCATGCTGGTCAGCGTGAGCCAGCGCACTGCGGAAATTGGTCTGCTGAAAGCGTTGGGGGCGACACGAAACCAAGTGCTGGGCTTATTTCTATCTGAAGCCGCATTGTTATCTTGCGCCGGCGCGTTGTTAGGCGCAATTATCGGGCAACTCGGACTCGTGATATTGGCATGGGCTTATCCGGAATTTCCGGTGAGTTTGCCGGTGTGGGCCTGGTTAGCTGCTGTATGGGTCGCATTGGCTACAGGCTTGATCTTTGGCGTACTGCCGGCTCGAAAAGCCGCTAAGTTAGACCCGGTTAATGCCTTGAGCCGAAGGTGAGCATGTTTTGGCAAGACTCGGCAAAATTCGCGCTACGCAGCATTGTCAGTCATAAACAGCGCTCATTGTTAACCGCGTTGGGGTTGATCATCGGCATTGCCGCAGTAGTGATCTTGACCTCTATCGGCCGCGGCGTGCATCACTTCGTGCTGGGCGAATTTACTCAGTTCGGCACCCGGTTGATAGCCGTATATCCCGGCAAAACCACTACATTCGGCTTGTCCGGCGCTACCATCAGCACGGTGCGTCCGTTATCTCAGGACGATGCCGCGAGCCTTGCCGGCATTGAGCAAATCGAAGCGGTAGTTCCCGTCGTGCAGGGAAATGCGCTGGTAGAGGCGGGCCAACGCCAACGCCGTACCACGATTTTGGGCGTGGGGCCGGCCGTTCCGCAGGTTTGGAAAATCGATTTGGAAATAGGCCGATTTTTACCTGACGATAGCTTCAATAGTCCGCGAGCTTTTGCGGTGTTGGGCAGTAAAATGCGCAAGGAATTGTTCGGCTCGACCAATCCGCTCGGCCAACGCATTCGTATTGGCAACGATCGCTTTCGCGTGGCCGGTGTGATGCAAACCAAGGGACAGATACTCGGATTCGATCTGGATGACACCGTTTACATTCCTGCGGGTAAAGCATTGGAGCTGTTCGATCGGCAAGGCGTCATGGAAATCGACGTGCTGTATAGCGACCAAGCCCGCGCCGAAGATGTGGAACGTGCCATCAAACGGCGTTTGATTATGCGGCACGGCAGCGAAGATTTCACGCTTATCAGCCAAAATCAAATGCTGGAAAAGATGGATTCGGTGTTGAACGTATTGACCATGGCCGTGGCTGCCTTGGGCAGCATTTCGCTACTGGTCGGGTCGGTGGGAATATTGACCGTAATGAGCATAGCGGTTTCCGAGCGAGTCACCGAAATCGGGTTATTGAGGGCGATAGGCGCGGACAAATCCACAATATTCCGATTGTTTTTAGGAGAAGCGGTCCTCCTAAGCGCCGCAGGCGGCGTCGGCGGGTTGGTACTGGGCATTGCCCTAGTCGTTTTGGCAGGCCTGTTCGTCCCCGCGTTACCTGTTCAGTTAGCCGGAAGCTATTTGCTTGGTGCTTTTTTTGTCTCGGTTTTTATCGGCATCGCTACCGGAGTAGTCCCCGCCATCAAAGCAGCCAATTTAAATCCTTTGCAAGCATTGAGAGCGGAATAGTTAAGGCCTGAGTCCATAAGCCATGGCTATAAACCTCCAGTATTCGTTGTGTCATTCTAAGTAGCAGCCACACGGAAATCAATTAATTTATTATAAATCAATTAGTTACAATTAATCCGCCGCACGAAGATGTGTTGTCCGGACACCGGTTTTGCCTTATTTCGGGCGAATATCGGCCTGCAAACTGTCAACCGGCGTTGAAAAGTTTCCACCCCAGGTTGTTCAATGCCCGGCTTTTTGCCGGAGAATCCTGGAGTGATAGACGTGGAAGAAGTAGCCGAAATTCGGCGGTTGCATTTTGTGGAGAAAGCGACCGTCAGCGAGTTGGCCAAACAATTCAAATTATCCTGCCCCACCATCCGTAAACATCTCCATACGCTGGATGAACCGGTGTATCCGGTGCGTAAATCCCAGCCCCATCCCAAGCTAGGCCCATTTCGCAATCAGCTTGAGCAATGGTTGGAAGCCGATAGTCGATTAGGATCGAGTGACGTAGATCGGTGCTCATATTGACTAAACGTAAAGCTCCAATCAGCTCGATTATTTGTGTCATGAATTGAAGGGTAGGCCAATTCATCCAAGAACTAGGCGGCGGCAAGCCTTTACAGATTAAACGCCTGCGCTAGCTCGTTGACGATTTGCCGTTTCTGGTCACGGCCTTGATGGATGTAGCGCATCGTGGTTTGAATGCTCTTGTGGCCGGCTAGTTTGGCGATCTGATTGATTTCTTTACCGGCGTCGGACAAGGCTGAGCAGAAGCCGTGCCGAAGGCAATGGAAGGTAAAGCGCTCAATCTTAACGCTGCCGTCCGCATTCAAAACGTCCTTGTCGGAGATATTGGCGGCTTTCAAGGCGTTGCGCCAAGCTGCGCGGAAATCCATCGGTTGCTCGGGAAGTTCGATTGACGGAAAGATCAAGCCGGTACCGATTTCCTGATGGCGCTTCAGTTCGGTAATAACAACGGGCGCCAGATACAGCTCCCGACTGGTACCGTTTTTGGTATCGCCAAGAAAGGCGGTGCCCTCTTTGAAATTGATGTCGTTCCAGCGCAAATTCATCAATTCGCCTTTGCGGGCGCCGGTGGTCATGGCCATGACCACCAGCAGATACAATTTGTCCCAATGGGACTCTTGGCAGGCTTTAATCAAGCGCTGGCGCTCCTGATCCGATAACACCCGATCCCTACGCTTGGTGTCGTCATCGACTACCACGCTACGGACGATGTTTTCATCGACATAGCCACGACTGAGGCCGAATTTGTAGATGCTCGACAGCACTGCCTTTTTACGGTTTATCGTGGTAGTCCGTTCGCCTGCATCGAGCATGTCGTCAACGTGTTCGCGCAAGTCGAAGATGTCGATGTCGGTCATGATGCGGTCCCCGAACACCCTGCACCAGTAATCAACCCGCTGCATCTGGCCTTTGTAGTCTTTCTTTCCCCACCGAGATAGGTATTCATCGCAGACTACGCGAAAAGTCTTGTAACGGATACGTTTACCGGCCTTGATAAACAGCTCGGCGCCGCCCATGGCTTCGATGTCGGCTTCGGTCAGCGCCGACAGCTGAGCCGGCGACATCAATGGAATAGCTTTGATGCAGTGCTCAATGTCATCTGCCCAAACTTGCGCAAGTTTCTCAGTGGGGAAGGTCTTGTTTTTTACGATACCTTCCATCACCGCCTTGAGCCACGAAATAGGTACCGCTGGTTACGCCAATGATTGTGCTGATTGCTTCCATTTGCAGACTATTTGAAAAAACAGGCTGCCATCCACCTTTTTAAAGAGGGTAAGTTGTCTTCAGGTACGGCTGCCGCATGGCTGGGTATTGAGCGATTGGCATTTCTAAGATTGGCTTTTGTGGCAGGCGCGCTACCCTATTGGAAGATACCGCCGACGATTTTACGCGTGAAACCGCATTACTATGATTGTGCGCCTAATCACGCGCCATTTATGTCCAACAACCTCAGTTCTCCTACAAAACCGGCACTCTCTTCCTTCGACATGTCATTAAACTTCAATGAAATCAGCTGATTATCTGGTTTTGTTGTATCGGCAACAAAATCGGCAATAATTTTAGCCATCTGTATAATTAGTCTATGAAAAACAATTCATTAGATTAGTTAAAGATCGGCATGCCAACACCAACCGAAACGCCTTATCGCATTGAGCCTTGTCTGCTGGAAAATCCGCCGCTGGATGTGGTCGATTTGGTGGCGGATTTGACTTCGCTGACCGAACAGCTAGGTGCCCGATTACATCCCGATGCCGCTGCAAGTTTGGCCGATATGGTGCGAATCATGAATTGCTATTACTCGAATCTGATTGAAGGCCATAACACCCTGCCCCGCGATATCGAACGCGCATTGGCCAACGAACTCGATCATGATCAAGCTAGGCGCAATTTACAGATCGAAGCCAGAGCGCATATTCGCGTACAAAAGCTGATCGACAAGATGCACATGCAAAATGCTTTGCCGGAACCCGCATCTTGCGATTTTTTGCAATGGCTACATACCGAGTTTTACCGAGACGCCAGTGATGAGATGCTAGTAATCAAGCAAGGTCAACAAGACTTCAAAATGGTGCCAGGCGAATTCAGGTCGTTAACCGTTCATGATGTGGCTGTCGGTCGTCACCTGCCACCCGGCACTGAAAAGGTGACGGATTTCATGCGGCACTTCGAACAAAGTTACCGGCTTGAAACCATGGGCAAAGGCAGCCGTATTTTAGCGATGGCCGCCGCGCATCATCGTTTAGCTTATATCCATCCGTTTGCCGACGGCAATGGCCGTGTCAGCCGCTTAATGAGTCACGCCATGGGGCTTAAGGCCGGAATCGGCGCATTCGGGTTATGGTCTATTTCCAGGGGATTGGCTCGCGGTCTGAACAGCAGGCAAGAATATAAACAGATGATGGATGTCGCCGACAGTCCGAGGCAAGGTGATTTGGATGGTCGTGGCAATCTGTCGCAAAAAGCATTGACCGAATTTGTCAGATGGTTCCTGTCGGCTTGTATCGATCAGGCGAAATTCATGACTTCATTATTCGAGTTTGATCAACTCGCCAACCGACTAAAAATTTACACCGAAAGACAAGGTTTGCGACCGGAAGCCTTTTTCATTTTGCATCGGATTCTATTGCAAGGGGAAATGCCACGCGGCGAAGCAGAGCGGGTGACCGGCCTGAAAGAACGTAGCGCCCGCATGGTGTTGGCCGATTTGGTCAAGGATGGCATAGTCAATTCTCAGACCCCCAAAGGCCCAATATCGCTGCGATTTACCAGCCAATCCATCGACATGCTGTTTCCCAGGTTATTTGCCGAGAGCTGATGTTGTTGGGTTGCTCAATCGAGTTCAGTTTGGCTGGATTTCAGTCAATACATACTGGCAGTCAGAATGTTTTTGTTCAGCCAAAATCCGACGGTTGGTTTGCTAATGTAGGCTGGGTTGAATGATAATGAAACCCAGCGTCGAAGGTGATTATTTGAGATATACAAATGATTGTTTTAAAGCTTTTGCTGGGTTTCGCGTTGCTTAACCCAGCTTATAGCCGTAAGCGAAATAAGGAATAAAAAATGGCAAACAATATTGACTTCATAACATCCATTAAAAGAGAGTCGGACTTTGAAGAATTAGTAAGGAGAATTGCTAAATACATATATGGAGCTGAAGCATATTTGGTAGGTGGCCCATATGATGGAGGAAGAGATCTTATATATAAAAAACTAGGAAAAGAAGCTAAAGAAGCAATTCAAATTTCAATTCAAGAGCAATCTATAGAACCAAAAATCCTGGAAGATGCTGATAAAACACGTAAACTTGTTAATGATTATGGCTATCCAGAGCGCCTTACATTTTTTTGGTCAAAAACACTTTCTGCATCCCGAAAATTAAAAATAAAGAAAAATACGCGGGACAGTACGGGAATTGAATTGGAAATATATGATGCAACTGAAATTGAGCAAATAATATCAGAAGAGCAGCCTGAATTACTACAATATCTTCTTCTTGAAATTCACAAATTTAATCCTGCACAACAGTCCTCAGTAGATGCGAAAGCAAGGGCATTTTACGATTATCTTGCACTCGGAAAGGATACATCAGATTTAAAAGGCTCGATTATCGATGCTCAGATTTTATCAATGCTACTCGACTCATCAAAAGAAAAAAGCTTGTTGATAACGGAACTAGAAGAGGCAGGAATAAAAAAAGGAGCTTCAAACTCAAGAATTCAAAAACTTATTAAAGCCGGAAAAATATTGGATATTGATAGCGTCATTTTACTTACAGAAAAAGAGGCAACAAGGATTAAAAATATCTTACAGAAAGATGAGTCGGATAGAGAAGCGTTAACTCTTCGCATTAAAGATTTTATGGAGAAAGAAATTGGTTTTGACATTTCTAATGAAGCACTTGATTTAATCAGACAAGTTTATCGTGCTGCTATAGAAATTCAAATTTCAGAATCATCCTTTGAGCCACCAAGACTCACAATAGCAAAAGACCTTATCTATAGACTTGAAAGCTTAATAAGAGACAAAGGGTTGGTGTCCGATACTGTAGCTTGCGATCTTGCAAAAAAACTCATCGAAATTGGCGCCGAAAATGAATACCTCTCAAATCAGTGTTCTTCTCTTCTTTGTGTAAACCTTTTAAACCAGAAGAAACTCGATAAATATATACAGGAAAGAGTATTTTATATTTACCTTGATGCCACTGTATTTATTCGATATTTAACATTGTTTAAATTCAAAAAGGCCGAGTCATTTGATACTGAAATGAAAGTCGCAGCGAATTTAAAAGAAGCTTTTAACGGGCTAAAATCACGCCAAATACTAATCACAAAAGAGCATTTAGAAGAGACAATACGTCATATTACTCAAGCCGAGAAAATTAGTCGGTTCGCGAATGATTCATTAATAAAACGATTCGGCGAATCAAAAAACGTATATTTCAATCTATATCTGAAACAAAAACAGGAAGTGAAAAACTACACTTTTGATAAATTTTTAGGTGATTTAATCGGCTATGAAAAAAATGTTACACCTGGGGCTAATCATTTCGAAGCATATCTTTACTGCGTAAAGCAATTCATAAACTTGGCAAATATATCTATTGCCGAATATTCAGGCGCTCCAATAGAGCATGATGGGAAGGCACGAAAAATTTTAGGGCGGTATGAACATTGGGCAGCGAATATAGGAAAACCACGAAAGCATCGTACTGCACTTAATGATCTTATTGCTTGCTATATTTTGAGCGATGATAAAAGACACGTTGACAATAATGGTTACGGTCACAACCCAATGTTTATTACATGGGATAGCACACAGCACCATTTACGAGATGAATATCGATCTGAGTATCCGTTTTCAGAATGGCTAATTTATTCGCCGCAACGTGCTCTTGAAAGATTCTTTATGATTGACTTTAAAATGCATAGCGACGTTATTAAGGACAATGTTTTAGCGATATTTGACGAGGATTACATGAAAGAAAATAGCTTGACAGACACGCTATCAATATTTCTTGGGGACGAGATGGTTGAGTCAGAAGCAATTATTTCCGTTCTGACAAAGCTATCTGGGCGGATGCACGGAGAAGCTGTGGATTCTGCACATTTTGAAATAGATGAACGTAATACTATAAGTAAAGCACTTCTAATTATTCAGAATGAATTCAGGGACAACTTTAATGTAATTTTAAAATTATTTTCAAGTCCTTCGGATGAAGAAACAATTATCGATATTCTTACTAGATATGTGGAAGGCAAGATCAAGGATGAAAGCTTAACATCTGAATTTGAAGGTTTAATAGAAAAACAAGATTTGTTGGATGGATAGAGAAGCTTATTTGCCCTTCATTATTGAATGTAGCTTTTGGGTCGCCAGCCACCAGCCAGTTCAGTCTCGATATTCTATCCAAAAAACTGACGGGCTTGATTGATGCGTAACCGTTGCCTAGCCCACCCGTTGCGCAAAGCTTTCAATTTGTTCCTGCCGTCGTTGCCTAAGTGTTGCCAAATCTTGAGCCACCGTCGCGCGTTCGGCATCTAAAGCATGGAGCCTTTGCGCTAATTCAGCGATCTCTTGTTCGAGGCTATTCATGGGTGAAAAATACCGATCGGTAACGTTTACCTGGCAAAGGGATGGCGCATCATTTAAAATTCCTGATCGGTAATATAATGACAACACGATGCCATGACAAACCCAAAACCACCGCTCGGTAATATTCAGAATGCCATGGAATTAGGAAAGATGGTTGCCAGCCAGCGTAAAGCCCAAGGCTTAACGCAATCGGATTTAGCCGGATTAGCTCAGACCGGCACACGCTTCATCAGCGATCTGGAAAATGGCAAAAGCACGGTGCAATTCGATAAGGTCATGCATATTCTGAATTTGTTAGGCTTGGATGTCGTGATCATGGATCGGCGATCATGAAACGCTTGGCCGTATTCGCTGGCGAGCAATTAGTCGGTTATTTACAGGAATGCAAACAGTACGAATTGGAATTCAGCTACACACCTGATTGGATAGCTAAATCCAATGCTTTCGCTCTTTCTCCCAGCCTACAACTCACCGAGCAAGCGCTCACTGGCGATGGCGTCACGGCGTTTTTCGAAAACCTGTTGCCGGAAGGCGATGTACTGAATTTCATCAGCCAAGCCGCGCAGATTTCTCAGGGTAATATTTTTGGCTTGCTGGAGCGATTTGGCGGCGATACCGCAGGCGCATTTTCGATTTTGCCGGAAGGCATGGAACCCACGGGCGAGCCGCATTATTTACCTGTTGCACCGGAAGCCATCAAAGCCTGGTTCGAGCGTTCAAGAGGCATTCCGCTGGATATTTCCGGCGAACAAGCAAGAATGTCGTTGTCCGGTGCTCAGGACAAGATGACCGTTTTTATCGATGCACATGGCAATCTTTTGATTCCACTGGGCGCCGCACCGTCCAGTCATATCATCAAGCCATCCATCCAACATCGGCAGGATATTCCTCATACCGCGATCAACGAAGCCTTGGTGATGACCTTGGCGGAACGAATTGGCATGAAGGTCGCCAAGATTCGCTACGCGCCGGAATTAACGGCGGCGATTATCGCTCGTTATGACCGAACCATTGATGCTGGTGGGTGCTTGCAGCGTTTGCACCAAAACGACCTTTGCCAGATTTTAGGTATCCCATCCGGCAAAAAATACGAAGCCGAAGGCGGACCTTCTCTCAAGACCTGTTTCGAAGCGGTATTGGCGCGTAGCAGTCAACCAGCGCTGGATAAAAAGCGACTGATCGAGTGGGTCATCTTCAATGTGCTGGTCAGCAACATGGATGGTCATGCCAAAAACCTGTCGTTAATGACCCAAGGTAAACGCACCCAATTAGCCCCATTTTACGATTTGGTCTGCACGGCGGTTTATCCCCAACTAAGTCAGAAGTTGGCGTTTAAAATTGGCGGAGAAAATCGACCCAAATGGTTGATGGTTCGCCATTGGCAACGATTTGCCGAGGATGTTGCCGTCAAGCCCAGATTTATCGAAAAATTGATGACTGAAATGATTGAGCGGATTGAATCGACATTGCCTAATGTCGTGGTGGAATTAAAGAGGATGATTTCCAATCAAGAAGAATTGCAGATGATTGAGAAGGTTAAAAACCAAATTGACCATTCAGTTGAATTGGTTAAATCCAGAGTCGAATCTTGATTCGGTAAAACTCAATATCCGAGCCAGCAGATTAACGAAGACCTATTTTTCAATGTTCATGCGCTGAATTTCAGAGTCTTCAATAGCAAGCCATTCAGTGATTCTCTCGCTGTATAAAAATCGGTGTGCGACTGGGCTGATCTTGAATGACATTCAGATTACTGCATTAACTAATGCAGAATATTTTTCGCTTCACAACTACCCACTATAGAATCAGCGTTTTCCCTGAGTCTTTTATAAATCCCAGTGTTCTTTGAGTCTGAACGGCAACACTTTTTTCGTCCCCTAACCGGCAAACGCCGAGAGTTGGTGGTCGCCTGTTTGCGTGTACTGTACGAGCGCTTGCACGGCCCTAGTGCGGATTATTCACAAAACCTGACGCGCGATGCTTTAAAGGATTTGCTGAGTGCGTCTGTGCAAGGATTGATGAATGATTTGGCGGTTGACTGTATTCAGGATGGTGACGAGCTTTCTGCGTTAGATTGCGCTGACGATCAGCAACTAATCACGGTGCTGATTCGTACCTTATTAAAAGACGGCTGGTTGGAAACCTTTGGTGACCGTTCAGGATTGGTCACAGCTTATCGCTTCAGTCGCGCGGGCAAACTCTTTGCCGAAGCGTTGTGGTCGCTGGATCGGATGCGTGCTCGAAGTCGTCAACGCAATGTCCGCAGTTGCCGCAATGCCCTGGAAGCCGCGCGTAAAAATATCGACGCTTACGATTTGATCGATGCCTACGACTACGCCGAAAAAATCATCAGCGACTTATCGGAAGGCGTGGATTATTTTCAGGAGTTGGTGCGTCGTTTGATGAGCGAAGCATCCAATACCCCCTGGGACGAATTCATCGAGTTTCTGGATCGCTTTGAAAAAGAGTTCAAAAAGCAACTAACTGCTGACAACGTAGATCGCCATCGTCAGGCCATCCTCGATAACTTAAGCCGCTTGCGTAATTTGGAGAGCAGCAAATTCCAGGCTCTTGAAAATCAGTTGCAGGATATTGCGAGTTGGGCAGATGCCGAACGCGGTGATAACAGTATTTTCGATTGGCTACTCGATCGGATTGAAGATCGGGTAGAAGTCGCCTGTACCGGCAAACATCCTGAACTGATCAAGGCCATGAATATCTACATGCGCCGTGCCGCCAATATTGTGCAACAAGCCTTGATGCTGCAAGGCGGACAAAGTCGGCAAGGTTTCAGTCGAGCGATTGCTCAAGTGGCGGCTCTGGAAGGTAATGATCAGACGCAATTTTTGCAGGCCTTGGGTGCTTCGATTGCCGCCAGCGAAGTGCGCTTATTGGACCCGGCGGCGTTTAAATTACGCAGTGCCTCGCAGCGCCGCAAGGCCTTAACGGTGACGGCATTGCCCAAAATCAGTCGTGATGCGCGATTAAATGCGGCCATACAACGCGCTGAAGCGGCGGCGTTTACCTTGTCTAATCAGGATGTGGTGGAATTCATACGCAGTGAATTGCGTTTGCGTCAACGACCCATTCGCTTGTCCAGTCTGCCGGTTGAAACCGTCACCGATTTATTACAAAACATGCAAATGGTGGAAGCAGTACGTGCTGCCCGCGATGAAAGTCTCACTGCAACGCAATTGCCCAGCCAACTGCAAACTCCTTACTACACCGGTAGTGACTACCAAATACAACTGAACCATGACCCTGACTCAAAGCCTGCTTGACCGTTTGCAGCCGGAAAACCTAAAGCTGCAACGTTTTCAGGAAATCGTTGCCCGTTTGTTTGCCTGGGGCATTATTGTGCGCGACGAAGACGGCGTGGAACAGCGCTGTTACGACGATGCCTGCCGCATCGAAAACTTATTGGTTGAATACTTTGCGCTTGCCGGTTTTCGGTTAATCCACGATCTGCAAAACGAGTTTTTCCGGTTGTACGCGCCTGGTGCGCAAATTCCCGGCATGGTCGAAGACGATGTCGATGTCGTGGCCTCGTTACGTGCGCGGTTATCGGCGGATTTTGTCGCAGCGGCGTTGGCTTTACGGTTTTTATATCAGCAGGGTTTAGTGGAAGGTGGTAGCCGCCTCAGCGATGCGGGTGAGATTCTGATTCGTTTTGACGAGTTGGCCACCACTTTGCAAACTCAGATCAAACGGACATTGCCCGACAATTTGGGCGACCGCGAGCGCTTGCTGAAAGACTTGAAACGCCACCGGTTGATTCAGTACAGCACATTGTTTTCCATGCAAGATGAAGATGCCCTGATCGCCATTAGGCCGACCATACTGGGTATTATCAGTGAGGATGTGCTGGCAGCCGCTCTGGAAGCCGAAGGGCAGATTGAAGTTACCAGTGAGCCGGATGGCAGCGGAGAGCAGGCATGAAGCTGGATAAATTAATTTTGGTTAACTGGGGTTCATTGCGCAGCGATGAATATCCGATGGGTAATATGACCTTGTTGACAGGCCCTACTGGCTCCGGCAAATCCACCTTGCTGGATGCCTTGCAAACCGTGATGACCGCTGCACATCAAAACATCTATAGCTACAACCCAGGACAAGACGAAACCACCCAAACCTCGCGCAGCAGCAAGAGTAAGCGCACGCTTTGGTCGTACATCGTCGGAGCCGAAGACAATCTGTTTGCCCGTCCCAACGGCGCTCATGGCTATGTGGCTGGCGTGTTCAAGCCGGATACGGGTGAAAATGGTAATCCATTTACCGCCTTGATTGCGGCGGCGGCGCGGGTCGACGGTTCCGGCGAACGTCGTCAGGCGGTGCAGGAACGTTTGGCTTTGCTGCTCATTGACGATGCGGTATTAAGCTTACCGGATTTGGTCAGCATGGACGGTGGCGAGCAGCTCTGCGTGGTTGAGGTGGAGAAAATCGAAAACCATTTGAAAGCCAAGTATCCGCAGGTGTTGAATTTACGTGATGCCAAGCGCGAATATCTGTGTCAACTCTATGGCCGGTTTCGGGGTCAACGCAATGTATCGTTTCAGGAAGCCGAACTGGCCGCTAAAGCATGGAGCCAATCGATTGCCCATAAACCCATTGGCAGCGTCGACGAGTTGGTCAAAACCCAGATTCTGGAAAACGATACCCAGCAATTGCCACAACGTATTGGACAAATCAGTGAGCTGATGCGACAGGTCCATAATCTTCGCCAGGAAGGTGATCGTCTGAAGGACAATGTACTGCGTCTGGAACGGGTGGAAAAGCTGATCGATCAGGCTAATACGGCGTATGAATCTGCCTTGCAGTATCAACTGGCTTTGTCGCAGCGTGATTTGCTACATGACCAGGGGCAAATCGATCAGGCAACCAGGGCTATCGTCGAACTGGAAAAAAACATTCACAGCGCACAGACCCAGATTGAGGGTTTAAACCGTGACAAAAAAAGCCTGTACGATAGTCAAGTACGCTTGGCCGCACGTTTAAGTGGCATTGAGGCATCCAATCAAAAACGGCACATTGAAGACCGGCTTAGCGCTGTATTGGCCCAAGCCAATGCCGCCGTTCTGAGTCTAAACACGTCGTTGCAGCAGGCCAGTCAATTGCACAGCACGGCTTTGAGCATTATTGGCATGGCTTTTCCGCCTGCCAAGCGAGAATTAGCCGAGGCCGCACAAACCCTGGCAGATATGCTGGCAGCGATTGAGCAAGCACCGTTAAATGAGCTGACACAACAAGTGACACAGCTTTGTCAGCAACCACTAGCCGACGCGCATCTATTGTTGCAGGTGGTGCGGATATTGGACGGCATGGAAGCACGGTTCCAGCAACTGCATCAAGTGCTAGCCGGTACCCAAAACAGCTTTCAAGCCGCAGTGCATAGTCAACTGGGGCAGTTACAAACTCGCCAGGAAAAAGCCAAAACGCAAGAACGACAATTGGCCGATCGCAAAGCCAACCTGGCCGAAGGTGGCGCGGATTATCCTCATCACATCGCCCGTGCGCTGAAGGCCTTTCGTACTGAGCTACCCGCTGCGCGTGCGCAAGTATTGTGTGACTTGATCGAGCCCAAAGGTCAGCAATGGCAACCGGCGATTGAAGGCTATCTGGCCGGAGCCCGTTTCAACTTTGTGGTCGATGAAGCCTGGGAAGCGCGCAGTATCGAGTTCGTCAAGCAAAAGCATCTGAATGCCAAAATCGTTCAAGGAGCTTTATGTAAACAAAAAGCCAAGCCGGAGTTGTTATCAAAAGACTCGATTGTTCATGAGCTGCATACCGAGCATCCCATTGCCTATGCCTATTTGGTGGATCAATTCGGTCCGGTAGTTAAAGTCGATACGGTTGAACAATTACGTTATACCCCACGGGGATTGATGAGGGATGGCAATGCCTCTGGCTCGCGCACCATGTTTACCTCTGAAACCGACAATTTAGTCTTTGGTAAAGAAGCGCAGTTTCAGGCCCGACAGAAGGCCATGGAAGACTACATCAGGGCCGAGCAGGAGTTACAAACCTTAAAAACCGAAGGTACACAGCTCAACGCCTTACTGGGCTTGTTAGTAAATTTACAGCCCCCCAGCTTTAGCGAGGCTGCCAAGCTAGAGCAGGCTTTACGCGATCACGAGGCAGCACAGGCCGATTTGGCACGTCTGGATTTAACGGAAGTGCAACTGCTGGAAACCGAGAAAGATACGCTAGATCAACAGATGTCCGCCTTGGAAAAACAGGTGCAACAGCACACGCTGAAAGCCGGAAAATTCTTGCATGACAAGGAGCAGCAACACAACACCCTGAGCCTTTTGCAGCGTGGTCTAGCCGCCAAACAGCAGAAAATTGAAGATGATTTACAACCGATTCAATGGCTGAGCATGGTCAACCAAGCACTATCGTTAACCAACATCCAACAACAGGTGGATGAACTGATGGTGAGTGCTTTATCCAATCATGAATTGCAGGATAAACACCGCACACAACTGATTGAGGCCACGGCAGCCTATGGTCGCATTCATGAAGGCATCGGCGATTACAACGTGCATGCACGTGGTCATGAGCAACTGCATTTACCGCACGATCATCAGATGCGTGACAGTGACTTTGCGGCGCAATATCGCCAGCTAATTCAATTATTGGAAGGCTTACGTCAGCAATTGCAGGAGCAGCGCGAGATTGGCTTCGTCAAAAATCTGGATAAATTGCGCACCGCCGAATCGTCCTTCAAAGACGTGTTCACCAAGCAATTTTGCTATGAGATCAGGAATAGTGTCGATCAAGGGGTAAAAACCCTGAAAATCCTCAACACCGAGCTCGGCAGACTGAAATTCGGCACCGATCAGTTCAAGCTGGACTGGTCGGTGTGGGTGCCAGAATTCAAGGAGTATTACGACTTCTTCTGTGCGGCCTACGATTTGTCGGAATCGCAGGATGCCGGGGATTTGTTCGACAATCAGGAACTCAGTCAAGAACAGTGCCTAATCCGTGATCGATTGGTCGGACTATTGCTGGCCGATGATCAGGAACAAGCCTTGAAGGAGTTGCAGCGGGTCGCTGATTATCGCAATTACCGCCGTTATGAAATCTGGAAAGACTCGGACAGCGGTTCGCGCGTGGCATTATCTGAATGGGGTACGGGTTCCGGCGGTCAGCTGGAAACACCGGCTTACATCATTCGCGCAGCTGTCGTCACCAATCGCCTCAAGCATTTCGATAAGGGTATGAATCTGAAATTACTGGTAAACGACGAATCATTTGCCAAAATGGACGAACGCCGCGCCCATGATGTCATCCGTTTTATCCGCGACAGTCTGGACATGCAATTGATCTGCGCCATGCCCACCAAACATGCCGGTGCCATCAAAACCGAATTCAACAAGGAATGGAGTTTTACGCGCACCGAGGCAGAAGGCAACGGCGAAGTGGATTTCATCTCGGAAGCCGATGAGCGCGATTTGCGTCCCGACAAGCTGCGTGAGCTGTGGGAATTGCGCCGCCAGCAAGTGCGTCAGCAAACCTTGTTGGCATTTGAGGCCGATGAACAATCGAACGCATGAATAGACCACACTGGCTGAATCAGTCAGACGTTCAAACCCTGCTGCATCGCCTGGTCGATAAACTCGATAGAGCCGACGACAAACCGTTGCGCCCAGTGAAACTCGATCGCAAAATTTTGCCCGCATTGTTTGATGCCGAGTTCGAAGCCGACAAAGAGGCTTATTGGTCATACTTAATGCAAATGCAGCAATGGGGCTGGCTGGCGATCAAAACCGACAAGACCCAACCCGGCAAAGCGCAATACGAATTAAATCCGCGTATTGAGATCGTTGATCCGGCGTTCTTACGCCAAGTCACCGAGCGCCCGCAACCGGTTAAAAGCTCGGCCCAGCTATGGCGTGATGCTGTGTATTCAAAATTGAATGTGGATGAAACCATTCGAGAGCAAGTTGCGGGACAGAAACTGGAAATCGCAGGCAAAACGGCAGCAAACATCGTCGAGCGGCTCAATCTGCTACCCAACTTAATCGATGAGCCTTTACTGTTACGCGAAGTCTCGGCCCGCCTATTCTGGGGGCAGTCCAAGGTGTTGGATAATCGGCAAGCTATGATCGCCACTTTGCTTAATGTGGATGAATGTCCGTTTCCAGAGTCGCCGATCCAATTACAGGTTTATTTGTCCACAACACCCTTTAGCGGCGTATTGTTCATCGAGAATCTAGCGACCTTTGAAAAAGCCAGCCGTGACACAACCGCTCGTTTTGACGGGTTGGTCTTAGTCTTTGCCTCTGGTTTTAAAGGCACTGCCAAGCGCTTACGCTCGGTTTCAGGCGTATCGGTGTATTTTGCGGCTCATGGTCATTTAGCAAATCAAGATTGCCAACGTTTTTGTGACTGGCTAATCCATGATTCAGAGAAACTGCCTGTTTGGTTCTGGGGTGATTTAGACTATTCGGGCATGCAGATTATAAAATCGCTACGTCACTCGTTTGAAGGACTCGATGCCTGGCAACCCGGCTATCAACCCATGCTGAATGAGTTACTTGCTGGCAATGGTCATGAAGCAATCGCCGCAAACAAGAGCAAGCAAAAGTCCATTGATTCAACAGGGGCCGAGTATGCCGATAATATTTTGCTATCGGCACTTGCTGCTGCCGGTAAGTTTTTAGATCAAGAATTTTAGTGTTAATCGCAAGTTTATTCCGAACTAGAGTAGTTATCGTTCAGTCAGATACTTATTAAGAATGTCTGAAGATATTTAATTACTCATTAATAACTGAAATCTCTAATAAAAACATAATCAACGCGCCCGACCGGTTGATCATCTTTTAAACTTCTAGAGTAGTCATTGCTTGTTAGGCTAATTCCTGTATGCCATATTTACGCTCCCTTTTTTCAAAGGCGTAACTTCCACCTTCAAGAATATTACATATATCAGCTCGTATCCCTGTATTTTCTTTAACATTCCCATCTTCAACAGAACCAGACTTGTAACGGATGTTTTCGCCTTGATTGTCTGCGATAATTATTTGTTCAGCATCCGTGTTTACCACTAAGTTCGCATTATGAGTAACGATTATAACTTGCCGATATTTTTTAATTTTCCTAAATAGAGGCACAAGTTGAGAGGTGGAGCCGAAAAATTGAACAGCCTGTTAAGTGAAAAACCTGCTACTTTTTAGGGTCCGCAAGGACACAGAAACGGAGCAGAAGATGTCCAAAAAACCAAGAAGAAAACATTCGCCAGCATTCAAAGCCAAGGTCGCTTTGGCGGCCTTGGCGGGCGATAAAACCCTGGCTCAGTTAAGTCAGGAGTTCGAAGTTCATCAGAACCAGATTGTCGAATGGAAAAAGCAATTGAACGAGCGAGCAGCGGAGGTGTTTGGTAAGCCGATAGAATCCGACTCGCCGCCGGTCGATCTGCAAGCCCTGCATGCGAAAATCGGCCAGCTGACACTGGAAAACGATTTTTTAGGGAACGCGCTCAACAAGGCGGGATTGCTGAGCGCAAAGCGATGATAGACCGAGAATCCAAACTGTCGATTGGTCAGCAAGCCCGGTTATTGGGGATCAGTCGCGGCAGTGTGTACTATTTGCCCCAACCACTGTCAGAACGGGATCGAGACACGATGCGCCGACTCGATGAATTGCATTTGAAGCACCCCTTCATGGGCGCGCGCCAGTTGCGGGATCAGCTGAACCTGCAAGGCATCAAAATCGGCCGTAAGCACGTGAAAACCTTGATGCAACGCATGGGCATCGAAGCGGTGTATGCAAGCCCAATACCAGCAAGAAAACGCCCGGGCACGAGATTTATCCCTACTTGCTGCGCGGCATCACCATTGATCGGGCTAATCAGGTGTGGGCCTTGGACACGACGTATATCCCGATGAGTAAAGGCTTTGCGTATCTGACAGCCGTGGTCGATTGGGCCAGTCGCAAAGTCCTGGCCGCCAAGGTCGCCATCACGCTGGAAGCCTGTCATGCAGTGGATGTGCTGGAACAAGCATTCCGGCAATACGGCAAACCGGAGATTGTTAATACCGATCAAGGTAGCCAATTTACGGCCAAGGCTTTTGTCGAGGCCGTGAAAAGCCAAGGGTGCCAGTTGAGCATGGACGGACGGGGCGCATGGCGAGATAATGTATTCGTCGAACGACTATGGCGATCGGTCAAATACGAACGGGTTTACCTATATGCGTATGATTCGGTGGCTCAGGCGAGAGAGAAGTGGCCCCATTGGTTTGAACAGTAAATCGATGATTTAAAGTGAAATCCCTGCCATGGTTTAGGCGGCCAACTTGAGGGTTGGCACCCCATCGTTATACGCCTGATGAGGCGTTTTTCGTTTCAAACTGGAATGCGGTCGTTCGTGGTTGTACCACTCGAAATAATCCAGGATTGAAGCGCGGGCTTGGCCGACGGAATCGTAGGCATGCAGGTAAACCCGCTCGTATTTGACCGATCGCCATAGGCGCTCAACAAAGACATTATCCCGCCAAGCACCCCGACCGTCCATACTGAGCAGACAGCCCTGACCTTTCACGGCATCGACAAACGCCTTGGCGGTAAACTGGCTGCCTTGGTCAGTGTTGACGATATCCGGCTTGCCGTAGCGCTTGAAAGCCTGTTCCAGCACGTCCACCGCATGACAGGCTTCCAGCGTAATCGCCACCTTGGCGGCCAGGACTTTGCGAGTGGCCCAGTCGACGACCGCCGTTAAATACGCGAATCCTTTGGCCAGCGGGATGTAGGTGGTATCCAGCGCCCAGACCTGATTGGCACGGTTGATGGTCATGCCCCGCAGCAAGTAGGGATAGATTTCATGCCCCGGCGTCTTCTTGCTGGTATTGGGTTTGCAGTACACGGCTTCGATGCCCATTTTCGCCATCAAGGTTTTCACATGCTTGCGGCCAATCGGGATGCCTTGCCGATTCAGCTGATCCCGTAACTGGCGAGCGCCCATGAATGGGTGTTTCAGGTGCAGTGCGTCGAGTCGGCGCATGATGTCAACTTCGCGCTCCGGAACCGGCTTGGGCAGGTAGTACACACTGCCGCGACTGATGCCTAATAGCTTGGCCTGCCGACCAATCGGCAATTTGGATTGACGGTCGATCATCGCTTTGCGCTCAGCAATCCCGCCTGGGTGAGCGCGCCTTCTAAAAAATCGTTCTCCAATGTCAGTTGACCGATTTTCGCGTGTAGGGCTTGCAGATCGACGGGGGGCGATTCCGGCTCCGCGGGCTTCCCAAACACCTCGGCGGCCCGCTCGCTCAGCTGCTTCTTCCAATCGACAATCTGATTTTGATGAACCTCGAATTCCTGGGTCAACTGCCCCAAGGTTTTATCGCCCGCCAAGGCCGCCAGGGCGACTTTGGCTTTGAAGGCCGGTGAATGTTTTCTTCGCGGTTTTTTAGACATCTTCTGCTCCATTGCTTTGTCCTTACGGACGTTCAAAAGTAGCAGGTCTTTCACTTAATCGGTTGTTCAATTTTTCGGCACCACCTCTCACCGGATACACCGGTTCATCCAGCGTATGGAGATGTTTACGGATGGTGGGGCGGAATAATTTGAATTGTTTGGCCAACTCGCTGACGGTCACTTTCTCCACAAAATGCAACCGCCGAATTTCGGCTACTTCTTCCACGTCTATCACTCCAGGATTCTCCGGCAAAAAGCCGGGCATTGAACAACCTGGGGTGGAAACTTTTCGACGCCCTTTTCCCCAGGACCCTGGAAAGTTTTGCACGCCGGTTAACAACTGGGATCTTGGAAAGACATGACAATGGTCATGCGTTATGCGCATCTATCGGCGGATCATCTGGCGGAATACGTCAGTAAAATCCAAAATCTTACGTGACACATTTACGACAAGCTGGATTTTAGGCATAAAAAAACCAGCCGACACATGTGCCTAACTGGTTGATTCATTTATCGAAAGTTGGTGGGTCGTGTGCGATTCGAACGCACGACCATCGCATTAAAAGTTACTTGTAACGTAACGCAATAGCATAAAAAGTAACGAAACCAATAACATACAAAGCGATAGCGTTACTACGCTAGACTATAAGCGACTATATCGTTGACGATTTGTTGACATTAACCGCCAAGTTTCTTAATGATCGATCTGGCAAGGTGTTCGTCGATTTCCGTGTGTCTTGGTACGGCCTGAGATTGTTGTGTGGTGGGGTTGGTATACCAATCGTGTTTACCGCCATGCCTGGTCAACGTGCATCCAAGCTCTTCCAGCCTCTTGATTAAATCCCTTCTTTTCATCAAGCGAACAATAACTTATCGGTATGTCGGATGAAGGGTACAGCATCGCTTTCCAAATCTGCTAACAAGTCTTTCAAGTGTTCGATGAGGTCTTCTTTAGTTTCGCCTTGGGTCATGTATTCAGGATAGGCATTTAGGTAACCCAAATAGAACTGCTCGCTTTTCCACCACGTGTATTCGATTTCTTTCATGATTTTGCCTCTTGCCTTACCTGCATTGTGTTTTTGCATTTGGGGTAATTTGGACAACCCCAAAAATTGCCGCCGGCATTTTTCCCGTTGCGGGCAGTTCGTTTAATCATCTTGACGTTGCACCTAACGCATGTAGGCGTGGTGTAATCGCCGGCTGTTGCAATTAAATCGATTCGCCGTTTGTCGATTTCATTAAGCCCATTGATTAACCCTACCAGCTCGTCGCAATCCACCAATAACAGATTTTTACCTTTTGCAAACTCTAGCGCGTCTTTGCTGTATTCCGAAGTAGTCAAAAAAATGCCGTGTTTGACTTTATCCGCTGCCATGACGCCGTATAGCTCCCGAATCAAACTGACGCCAATTTGTCGGTTCCACGCTTTACATTGCCCTATGGCAAATACCGTTCCAGCGCTGTCCGCTATCTTTATATCAATACCGCCGTCGGCACCAATACAAGTTACATTCGCTTGGCAATTCTTAATTCTTAGGTACTCCATGCAGACTTCTTCGTATCGCTTCCACTCCAGCGATTTGAGAAATGCTTTTGTCCAAATCACTTCGCTTTTTAATGCCTGTTTAGCCTGGCGGCTTTCTCGAATTTTGTTAAAAACATCTTCAGCGCGCATGTTATTGTCTATTATTCTGGCTTTATCTTGGGAGCTAAAAAAGTCGTCGTTTTCATTATCTTCATCTTGGTACTTACCGCGAAGTATGTCGTAACATACCTTGACAACTATTGTTGCGGTCATAAATGCCATTGCCAGTCCGATTAATTCATTCACGAATTATCTTCCTTAGGCTGAATAACAGCCTTCCATTTCAGTAAAGCCTTACTTGCCGTTATCCAGCCTGCTCTAGTTTTTGCCGGGTTTCCTCCAACTCGGGGCTTATTTGGCCGTTTTCAACGCATGTTTCACCAAACACTAGCCAGTATTTGTATTCTGGCCATAACTTGCTTAGCGCCTTAATGTGATCTTCGTTTGCTATTTGTTTTCCTATTTCTACAGCTTGCCATGTGTAATCGGCGATGCCTGTTACTTCTTGTAGCTTCCTTCTGCTTAACCCTTTGAATTTCCTTAGCTCTTCGATTCTTTGACCTATCACTTAGTTTTATTTCCTAAAGAACATTGACTTTGTATATTTTATTTAGTAATATTTCTCAAACCCTAGAAACGTACCCCAACCTCACCACATAGTACCCGAACCGTTAAAAACATGGAACAACCGACCGAATCACCTTTACAACCTTTCATACCCGTTATGAGCAAAGAGCGTTTCGCAGAACTAAGCGGCGTAGCCTTCGGTGTGGTGGATGGATGGTGCAATCGGGGGTATTTGCCCACGCTGCGGATAGGAAAACACTTGTTAATCAACATGGTACAGCTGAATCAAGACTGCCTCGACCAACTACCAAGATAGGAAACTGCCATGATTACCCAATCCATAAGAGAAGAGTTTCAATCCCTTATTTCTCGTTATCTTCTCGAATTCGAAGAGCTTTGTATTCGTCTTTTAGAATCGGCAGAGCAAAACCCCAATTTCAATTTTTATTTAGAACAAGAAAGATTGAACGATTATTTTTTTTCCTACCGTGGTCGTTTTGTATCTCTAATCGACCTCATTTGTTTTGAATCTGATGATCTTTTTAGATTCGCGTCTGATTCTAAAGATCATTTAATGGATATGGCTGATGATTTTTCTCGACGACTTTTGGATATTCAAATTTCAAATACACGGCGTCTTGTTGAAAGTCCTGTTTATGCTCCTACCACTAAATCAGTAGAAGGCATTTGCCTTCCCGTCAATGATGATCTGGAATTTGAAGAACTAATGGTGCCTGACAACGGCGAAACCCCGGTCCATTTTTCATGGCGCGGTAAACCCGGCGTCTATCATCAAGGTCATATCACCTTTAACGGTATGTATTCCTATCCCTTTCACTTGGCTATGTCTGACCTGCGCCAACTCATTACTCGATGCTGCGACGTGGATTCACCACGACTAATCCCATCTTCATCATAGGGACAGCAAAATGACCACAGAATTAACGTTAGACGTATTGCCGCCTATTCAGGCCGACAAACAAGCGACCGCGGTACGTCAATTACAAATCAGGCTACCTGTACAAGTATTTTTGAAACTAGAACTTGATGCTGCTAGGCGCGGCATGACTAGTTACAAACTGGCATCTGCCGTACTCAGCATGTACTTGAACGGAAAACTCGTACAAAAAAAAGAACTACTGAATGGCCCCGAAACTGACCAGCAACCTTTAGGGGGAGACCAATGATAGTAGTGTTTGGTGGGGGCCGCTCGCCGTCGCATCGGTCGCGGCTTTCCTTGCCAGATATACAGGGGCTGTCAAGGGGGAAAGCGCAGCGCACCTTGACAGCCCCTGTATATCTGGCAATCCCGCCGCAACATGACCGATGCAAAGGCGAGTGGAGCCCACCAAACACGGGTGGGGGCTGTGAGTCTGAGCTAAGGGAGCGACTTCAAAGGCCGGGGCCGCGAAAGGGATTGGAGTGGAAATTAACATTTGGTTACAGATTACAAGCCCTTAGCCAAAAATCTATGTAGCCATGCGGAATAGCATTTTTGGGTTAGGGCTTGTTTCAGTAACCAAAAGTTAATTGGAACGGAAAGCCCGTCCCGCAGGGTTCGCCCAAAACAACCAAAACAACGGGCCCCGAACGCTCCCGACGGGATACCTCGAAACCAAGGGACAAAGACAAAACACATTAACGATTAACGAACACATAAGGAAACCAACTCATGAAAACCACATTGATAGCGAACGTTCGAATGGTTCAAAAATACGACTCAGAAACCACCAAAGGCATCAATGTATTTTGCGAAGAAGACAATGAAGGCTTAAACGAAAACCTGCTTGGACCGATACAGCTCGTCATGGGTGGTCCCTTAGAACTCTTCCCCAGATTTCAAGACCTTTACAAACAAGGTCAATTACCCGGCCAACTCGAAATGACTGTAGACGTTGGTAGGGGTAGTGGTGGCAAAGCCAAGCTCACCATCCTAACAATCAAGGATCCGGCACTACAGCAACACTTAAGCCAGTCGGAAACAAACAAACAATCCTCAAAGCCGGAATCGAGCAAACAACCGGCAACCCAGAATTAGCGGAGTAATCCCTAATGCCAAACCTTGTACCCGTATGCCCGGAAACGATTACGGTCGATGTCAATGGCGCGTTGCAATGCTCGCAGCCCTGGCAAGCGGTTGAACAGCCTTTGCCGTTCGACTTCGCTCAAATCGACCCGTTAACGTTTGCCGAGTGTATGGGATCGGGGTTTGTTATTGCCTTCCCTGTGGTGCTGTTTGCCTGGGGCGGGCGTCTTATTTATCAACAAATCACAGGAAAAAAACCATGAAAAAATCAACTTTAGTGACCTTGGCAGCGGTCTTTACGTCATTGTTAGCCGCTCCGGCCTTTGCAGAAGGCGAAACGGGTCTTGCAGCGTTAACCGCGTCCGTCGATCTTACGGCGATTAGCACAGCGATGGCTGTCGTTTTCGGAGGCATGATTACCGTCGGCATTTTCCTCAAAGGCGGTTCAATGATCGCTCGCCGCCTGGGCTGGCGTTAAACCACAGTAGTGCCGCCCTCCGGGGCGGTACACCTTAACCGGGTGATGCCATGGAACATTATTATTATTTCGCGGCGTTCGTCGTCGGTCTATACCTGCCGTTCTACATCTTCAAGTCATGATTAGAATCGTTCTTGTCTTGTTGCTGCTGGGTCAATCCATGTCCGCGCATGCGGTCTCTGTTATCTGGAAAAGCGGGCGGTCTATTCTAGTCCGCACACCGTCGGGTATCGTGGCCAAACCGGGGATAGCGACGTTGTTGCAAAACGTTCCCGATTATGTCGGTGGCGCAATCAGTAAAGCCACCAATCCGATTAGCGTCGCCGGAAAAACCGTTACAGCCAACGTGAGCCGGGCAATCACCCCGGCTAATCTGGGGAAGGCGGTCGGCGTTGCGGGTCGCATGAATCCAGCGGTTTCGTTGGCCGTTCTGGCCTTCATGGGTTTGCAATACGAACGCGATCCTGAAAACAATTTACCGGCTAGACAAGTGCCTGGCGATACGACGCCACCTACGCAAACCCACGATACACCGGGCGGTTTTACGATTGTGAATGCACCCTCAAAAGCGTATGAGTGCGGCTACGTCGGGGCAACCACGAAAAGCGATATCGAACAAATCGCCGTTTGTGTCGAAAACAAAATCTATCCGAGCGGCAACGCGCGCAATCCGCGTTTTGTTACCGGACAATTTGCGGGTGAGTATGGCGTTCAGGTGACAATTTTTAGCGGTACGGCTGATACACCGTTGAATAGGGTCACGATTAACCGCAATTGTAGCGCCTTTCCCGGAACCACCTGGGACGAACCAAGCCTAAGCTGCGTTAAAACCGAATGCCCGGAAGGGTACACCTACACCGATAGCCTGGGCGGCATGTGCCAAGCCCCGCCCCAATGGCAACCGATTTCAGAAGATGAAATCGGCCAAGATGCGCAGAACGCGTTACAGCAGCAACCCGAAAAAGCCGGGCAGCTGGTAGACAAGCTCCTTGAGGAAGGCGTCGAACCTGAGTCTGAGGATACGATAGCCGATGATCCGTTACCCGAACCGATACGCGGGGATAGAACAGTAAAAAACAGCCAAGGAACCGACCCGGCAACCGGCGACCCGACCACCACCACCGAAACCACCGAAAAAACGATAGATTTTCAGAAGCAGGATTCCGGCAAGGTCGTTAACATCACCGAAAACACCACGGTAACGACAACCACCGTTAACAACGTGACCAATAACGTGATTAACAATAACGTGGTGAATAACGTCGTTAATGGCTCCGGCGATCCGGTAGGTGACGGCGGAACCGATACCGATACCGACAACGGCACTGAACAACAACCGATAGAGTGGGGCAACTTCTCCGGCCAATCGCCGAACGACGGCATAGCGGACGGCAAAGCCGCGATAAAAGACGCCTTATCATCGGCGTGCGGCGGCGACTGCACCAACGGCCCCACGGAAACCGTAAGCGACCGTATCGCAGCGTTCAAAAGTAAGTACGCCTTAAGCATGGGCGCATCGGGCGAATGTCCGGCGCTAATTGCCGATTTATCCGAGCAAGGCTACGGCAACCACAACGTAACCGGTCATTGCGATTTGATAGAGAACAATCGCGGCGCGATTGCCACCATTTTTAACATTATGATCGCGATAGCGTTCTTGTTGATTATCTGGAGCGCTTAACATGGGTCAAATCGTTTCCGATTTCTTCGCAAAGCTCATCGAATGGATCACCTACGGCGCCGAATACTTTGCCGGGGTCATTGCGGGCTTGTTTGAGGCCATGCTGGCCATTATCAAAAACCTGCTGTTTTTGCTGTTCTCCGCCTTGATGACCATCGTCGAAGGCGTCATCGACGGTTCGGGAATTTCGACCTACCTGGGGAAAATCAACACCAACTACACCGGGGCGCTTGGCTATTTCTTGGAGCTGTTCCAAGTCCCGCAAGCGGTCTCTGCCTTGGGTCTTGCTTATATCATTCGGTTTGCTATCCGGCGCTTGCCGGTTGTGGGTTAAGTCATGGCGGGCATAACAGGCATAACCGGATTACCGGGCGGCGGCAAATCGTACACCGCCACCGAACTATTCCTATTGCCAGCGCTAAGGGAAGGGCGGCCAATCGTGACCAATCTACCGCTACAAATGGACGTGATAGCCGGCCAATTTCCGGCCGCAACTATCCAGTTTATCGACTTCGAGCAATTCGACTTCAAGTTAAGCAACCTACCGGCTGGCTGCTTACTGGCCATAGACGAATGTTGGCGCAAATGGCCACAAGGCAAGCAAGCCAAGAACATCGCAGTTGATGAACTGGCAGTGTTTAAAGAACATCGCCACCACAGCGACCAAAACGGGCGGTCGATGGATATTGTGTTAATTACCCAAGACGTGGCCGACTTGGCTAAACCAATCCGCGACCTGATAGAGACCACGATTATCAGCGTTAAGCATCTGGATTTAGGCCGTGAGGATGCCTGTATTCGTTGGTATTGCAAGCGTAGCGCATCGATCACCAGCGACGGCAAGCCGCCGAAGAACGCGGTTATCCGGTCTGAAAACGTTAAATACAAGGCCGACGTGTGGCAATACTACAAAACCCATATGCACGCCCAAGGCGGGGCGGTCAACGAAACCCGCATCGTAAAAAGCACTGTGTTCGGCTCGTTCGCGTTCAAAGCCGGGGCCATCATCGCCGGCTTGGCGGTCGCCGTAACCATCTGGTCATTTATCAAAACCGGCGAAAACGTTAAAAAAGCCACCACCAAAAAAGAAATAGTAACCCAGACAGAAACACAGCCAAACCTCACGCAAGTAACCCAAACACAGGCCGCAACGTCCCCACAGCTAACCGACAAACGGCCTTACAGCATGACCTGGCGACTAGCCGGTACGCTGGAAAACTACGGCGGTCGAGGGCATACCTTATACATACTCGTTAACACGGCCGGCAGAATACGCAAATTGACCGACACACATTGCCGTTGGGCGGGTTATGAGCGGGAATGCGAAGTCGATGGTGAAATAGTCGCTAGTTACACGGGCTCAGCCGAGCCCAGCTATACCGGCGCACAAGCTCCGCAACGCGTGGCATCGCAACCAGTAGCGGTTGCAAGTGCTACTCCTTTAAAACCCCAAGAACAACCGTATGTATTCGGACTCGAAGACTAATGGGCGGCCGTTCAAGGCAATACAGCGATAGTCTCTCGCTACGCTTGGGCGATCCCCGCGAAAAATACCCGTGGGTATCTCAGCTTAGCGACGTTAGGCTGCACAACTATGGCGAATACAGCCTGATTTCATACCGTGAAGCCAGCGATTTTGGTGCAATGACGCAAACCGGCAAGCCCAAAAGCCCCGAACTACTTAATGCCGCGCTTGTTGAAGAATATATCGAACGACACAACACCATGCCGGCTTGGAGCTTGAAAGAACATCAAGACTCGGAAACAGTTCGCCGGCGCAATCTCGGCCTTAATACCGGTGAAAATCCGGATTAACGGCACAGCAAGGATCAACTGAGCAATAGCTGTACACTATGAGGCGAAATCTACCCTATATCCCTACCCTCGGCTATACCGGCGATTACCCGACTATCAGCAATAAGCGAGGTGACTTACCGCAAAGTATCAAATTTGGTCGTTACGGTAGCGGCAGCACAGGTCCATTTCATGGCTTTGTTGATGACTGGCGGCTTGAAGGGATATGGCGTGATCCTGCCTACATGTTGGATAAAGCCGGTCAAGCCGGCATAGTGATAGCACCTGACTTCTCCGTATTTCCCCACTATCCCCATTACTTCGCCTGTTACCAAGTGTGGCGCTCGAGATTAGTGGCCGCCTGGTGGCAAGCGAATGGCGTAACAGTAATCCCAGTCCTTCAATGGACGCATTCCGGCGATAGTCGCCTATCGCATTATTTCGCCGGCCTAGAGCATTGTGAACTGGTAGCAGTTAGAGCACCGTCTGTCGGTTTTGAAATGGACTGGCAAGCTGCTGCTGAATGTTTTGTATCGATGTATCCGGAAATAACGGTTTTGCATTTCGGACCACGCCGTGGTTCTGACGTTTTTCCCAACTGTATTTTGCAATCATTAAACCCCCGGATGTCCCTGTAGCACATCTTAAATAAATCGTTTATATCGATTGTTGATTGACAATAAACCTCCGTTAAGGCACATGAAAATAGGAAATAGTTATGGCTTCCAACCTTGGTAAATCGAACCCTAGAATTACAAACAATTGGTTATTTGACGAGGAAACAGCGGCCAAGTGCGGTGAGATATTTATTACATCGGCCGGCGGTCATTGGCATTCTTCAAGCGTCACTGTGCTGCATAACGACGTCGATACCGTCAAACAGTTGTATTCCGGTCTGGTGATTAAAGAATCGCTGGATATGCTCATCAAAGCCTATGATGCAAACACTCAAGAAATAGAAATTGACGGCACGCTGTGGCGCCTGGGGTCCGGCCGTCGCGGCGGTTACCGCTACTCGCTCAATAGCCGTGAACGTGGATTGGTCATACTCGTAGGTTCTTTCTATTGCCTGCCTGAATTTAATGGCCACCATCTGAAAATAGAAACCTCGCCATGTTTTACTTTGGACCGCACAGTTGATGAAATTCAGGCAGAACTAGACCGTGTGGCGAAACTATTCATTACCCAGCTTGCATATACGGGCTGTGCAGTCCACTTTTGCGCCGATGTGCAGGGCTGGGACTGTCCTCACGACCTTGATTATCGAATCACTGCGCGGGCCAAGCGCGTGATGCGCCACTCCGGCATTTCCACCTTCGAGTACAACGGCTCCGACGTTGCCATGTCTTACGGCAAAGGTCAGTCGTTTCTCTTTGGTACTGCATCATCCCTGCAATTCGCGGTATACGACAAGTCAAAAGCCGTGAAGGACAAAGGCGAAGAACATCTATGGCCGAAAATATGGGAAGCCAAACGTAACGCCGAATGTGAATCCGCTTATGATCCTGAACAAACGGTTTGGCGTATTGAAGCCAGAGCGCATCATTCCGTCGTTGAGCAATTTGCCCGCGGCATTAATGCCCAACTGAAATCTTTTAAGGCTGTGTCCGAGCATCTAACCGGACTGTGGCAATACGCCTTGAATAACTTCCGTTTGGATGCAGACAAGAACTACATTGATCCTTTCTGGCAATACTTACGTGACGATATTATTTTTTATCACGACGCTAAAGCCATTGAATATAAAAGGGTTTATAAAACGACTGATCAAAACCCTACACCGTCTGACCGTGCCGTCATGGTCTGTTTTGGTCAACTTTGTTCGCTGTACGCCAAAAACCAATTCTCCCTAGCCAAAGCGTCAAACTACCTGGTGAATTCCGGTATCTGGGCAAATCTTTGCAGTATTTACACCTCACGAAAGCTTACTCCGGACGATATATTCTTAGACCTGGACGCTAAGCTGTGTAGATTCCCGTTTTATCGTCAAAAGCAGCTTAACTTATGATAAAAAAGCAAGGTGAAAAGTGGCTGGTTGATATACAGCCTGGCGGACGTGGGCATAAGCGTTACCGCAAAGCATTCGATACCAAAGCCGAAGCCAAACGATTTGAATTGACCATTCAAAGCCGTATTGCTACGGATTCCAGTTACTCATTGCCTAAAAAAGACACGCGCAAACTAACGGATTTCGTCAATCTTTGGTATCAATCTACAGGCCAATTCTTGAATTCCGGTAAGGACTCCTATCAGCGCATGATTCAAGCCTCGGCCAAGATGGGTAATCCAGTGATGTCGATATTCAAACCTGTTATATTTATTGAATACCGCTCTGCTCGTATCAATGAAGGCTGCAAGTCGGCAACCTTAAACCGTGAACTCCAAACTTTTAAAGCCGTTTTTAACGACTTGATTCGCTCGGCTCAATACGATGGTAAAAACCATTTTGCGGCCGTCAAACAAATTAAGCTCTCCGAACCTAAGACCACCTATCTTTCAACCGATCAAATCAAAAAGCTCTTTTCGTATTTGGAGAAAAGCGAATCGGATGCTTACTTGATTGCATTGGTTTGTTTGGCAACCGGTGCAAGATGGGGTGAGGCACAATCCCTGACCTTATCGGACATATCCAGTGGAATGATTCATTACCATGAAACCAAATCCAAAAAGTCTCGTTCTGTACCTGTCACTGACGACCTGTATAAACGGTTGATGGACCGATTGACGCAAGGACCGTTTAATGACGCTTACTCCACATTTACCAGGCGTCTTTACGAATCCGGCATTAATTTGCCGGAGGGTCAACGAACTCATGTTTTACGTCATACCTTTGCCAGTCATTACATAATGAACGGCGGCAATATTCTTGCGCTACAAAAGATTCTAGGCCATTCGACTTTGAACATGACCATGAAGTACAGTCACCTAGCGCCCGACTATTTAAAGGAAGTTTTGCAAATCAATCCCGCGTTGGCACTTGGTTGACACTACAGGAAAAAAGACATAAAAAAAGGACTATCGCCTAAGCGTAAGTCCTTGATTCTGATGGTGGGTCGTGTGCGATTCGAACGCACGACCATCGCATTAAAAGTGCGGTGCTCTACCGGCTGAGCTAACGACCCGTCGTTGAATCCATACATTATATAGCTATAACCTAAATTTGCAAGTCTATTTTCAAAATTTGTCTTTTTTAGCCTGGATGGGTACTTGGCATCTTTTTACCTGAATCCGTGACCCCACATATTGCCAACCCCCTTTTATTTGTCAGGCTATTCTAAAATTCGCTGAATTCAAAAGTTCGCCCCTGGAGTCGAGTTTAACAGCTAGAAATTTTGCCAATTATCCGGAGTGTCAAACGGCTTTGAAAAGTTTCCAGTTTTCATGACTCCAGTCGAATTGACAGGTCTCGCCCGCCGGAAACAGCAGCGGCACGAAGGCTTGTTTGATCGCCGGACTCGCAGAACGCGATGCTTTCCACGTTTTACAAAACGTGGCACCGCACTGTAACCACCCACATAGCCTTCCACCTGTAAGCATTCATACAAGCGCTGAACGGTGCGTTTACGCTTTTTTGCCCGGCAAGGCCGCGCGGTCTCTAACCACGTCGTCAATTGCTCGGTAAAGGCACCCAGGCTGGCTATTGAGCTGCTCGAACTCGGATAGAGCAAACGTCGAGCGATGACGGGAAGCTGTGAGTGAATCCATAAACAAGCGGCCATTCAGTGCGGGAAGCATAACGTTGTGTTAGTCGGCGGCACAGGCACCGGCAAAACCCATCTGGTACTGCCTTGAGCGTCAAAACCATTACCGACTACGGCAAACGTGTCCGCTTCTGCTCTACCATTGATCTGGTCACGCAACTGGAACGGGAAAAGGCGGCAAGCAATCAAGGCAAATTGGCCTACCGTTTGATTCAAGTCGATTTGGTCATTCTTGATGAACTGGGCTATCTGCCATTTTCCAAGGATGGTGGCGCTTTGTTGTTTCATTTACTATCAAAACTGTACGAGCGAACCCGTGTGGTGATCACCACCAACTTGACCTTTGCCGAATGATCCAACGTGTTCAGCAATGCCAAAATGACCACCGCCTTACCGGATCGACTCACGCACCATTGCTATATCATAGAAACCGGCAATGAATCCTACCGCTTCCGGCAAAGCTCTGAAGAAGCCAAGGCAAGGATACAAGCCAGAGAGAAAGCGAAACGCAACGGAAAAACGCCAGACGATATCTTGTACGAGGAGAATCCGTTCTAAAAATCCCGCTGGGAAACGGATGGCAAAACTACCCGATTGCTATCCGTTTCCTTTACACTTATCCACAGCCGGTGACCCCAAAAACCGGTTCCGCCCCCTGGTCAAATTTCAACCGGTACGGTTGGTCAATTTTCGCCCGGCACCAACACCTTGTGTTTATTTTTTGGCCGGATTGAGAGACAACACGCCTAGCGCAACACCCCGCTAGCCGGGGTGTAACTATCCAATACCTGAATGTAATTGGCACGTTCGTAAGCGGCAGGGTCTATTGCGTGTTGTTGACTGACGCTCCCTTTCAGTTGCGCAACCGACTGGTATTCGTGAGCGTCCAGCCATTGCGCCAATTCAGTACGCATTTGGCCCAAATAATGCGGGCCTTTTTGCAACAGCACGCTGCACAATTGCACTACGTCCGCCCCGGCCAGCAACGCTTTGATGGCGTCGGCAACATGATGAAAGCCACCGGTAACCGCTAGCGACAGATTGACCCTGCCGAACATCAATGCCGCCCAGCGGACGCGCAACAACGCTTCGGCGGGGGTAGACAACTCCAATTTAGGCACTACCTCTAGGGTATCCAAATCGATATCGGCTTGATAGAAGCGGTTGAACAGCACGATACCGTCCGCTCCGGCCGCTTGCAGACGCTGGGCGAAATGAATCGGCGAACTGAATTGCGGCGACAATTTCAGTGCTAAAGGAATACTTACCTGCGCGCGCAATGCGTGCAAAATGTCCAAATACAACTGCTCCACGCAGACGCTGGACTCGGTCGAATCGGCCGCCAGATAATAAATATTCAATTCCAAGGCGTCGGCCCCGGCGTCCTGCAAGGCTTTGCCGTATTCTATCCAGCCGCCGGCACTGGTGCCGTTCAAGCTGGCGATGACCGGAATGGCCAATGCCGCTTTTATCCGCCGCAGTTCATCCAAATATTGATCTTGATAAGTCAAAATCCGCTCCGGCAAGGGATGGAACGAGTCGGCCTCGCCGTGCCCCAGGCTTTGGCTAAAAAAGAAGCGCTCCATTTGCTGAGTTTCGGCTTCTATTTTTTCCTCGAACAAGGACGGCAGCACGATAGCCGCGGCGCCGGCGTCTTCCATAATCCGCGCCGAGTCCAAATTCTTAGTCAAAGGCGAAGCGGACGGCACCAAGGGATGGGCTAGATTCAGCCCCAAATAACGGGTGGATAAATCAGCCATGTCAGGCCTCCTTGGCGGCTTCGGCCGCCGCTTGCGCTTTTAACGCCAAGACGCTGGCGGATTCGCTCCATTCCAGCTCAGACAATTGCTTGTAATAGCGATAACGGTGTTTAACCTGTTGCTGCGCTTGCGCCAGAAAAGCTTCCGCAGTCTCCGGGTGAGATTGCCATAACATGCTGAAGCGGGTTTCGCTCATCACAAACTCCCGGTAAGGTACCGACGGCTCCGGCGAATCCAGTTGCATCGGATTTTTGCCCTGCGCAATGCGCTTGGGATTGAAACGAAACAACGGCCAGTGACCGCTTTTTACCGCCAAATTCTGTTGCCTATGGTTATTGGACATGTCCACGCCGTGCGCGATGCAGGGCGCATAGGCAATAATGATGGAGGGACCGTCGTGCGCTTCGGCCTCCAAAAACGCGTTCAAGGTCTGCGTGTCCTTGCCGGCGTAGGCCACGTGGGCGACATAGACGTTGCCGTAATCCATCGCCAGTAAGCCCAAATCTTTTTTGGCCGTGGTTTTGCCGCCGGCCGCGAATTTGGCCACCGCACCCAGCGGCGTGGCTTTGGAAGTTTGTCCGCCGGTATTCGAATACACCTCGGTATCCAATACCAAAATATTGACGTTGCGGCCGCTGGCCAGCACGTGGTCCAAGCCGCCGTAGCCAATGTCGTATGCCCAACCGTCGCCACCAATGATCCAAACACTTTTCTTGCACAAAAAGTCGGCCAACTCCAGCAAGGTGTGCGCGGCAGGCTCGGCCAATCCGGACAAGCGTTGTTTGAGCTCGGCAACGCGTTGGCGTTGTTGGTAAATGCCCGGCTCGTCGGATTGGTCCGCCTGCAATAAGGCGTCGACCGTATCGCCACCCAGGGGCTCACGTAAACTATGCAACAATTCGGCGGCGAATTCGGCTTGCTTGTCTATGGATAAGCGCATGCCCAGGCCGAACTCAGCATTGTCTTCGAACAGCGAATTGCTCCAGGCTGGCCCGCGTCCGTCGGCATTTTTGCTCCAAGGGGTGGTCGGCAAATTGCCGCCGTAGATGGACGAACAGCCAGTCGCATTGGCGACTATCATACGGTCGCCGAACAACTGCGAAGCCAGCTTGATGTAGGGCGTTTCGCCGCAGCCTACGCAAGCGCCGGAAAATTCGAACAAAGGCTGCAACACCATGGCGCCTTTGATGGTGTTGAGTTTGATTTGGGTACGGTCGTACTCCGGCAGCGACAAAAAGAACCGCCAGTTTTCCCGTTCCTGTTCGCGGAGCGGCGGTTGCGGGCGCATGTTCAAGGCCTTGCGGCTGGCGTTGGACTTGTCCCGAATCGGACAAATATCCACGCACAAACTGCAACCGGTGCAATCTTCCGGCGCCACTTGATAACTCATCGCCAAGCCGGCCGGGAAATCCTTGCCCAGCATAGGCGCGGACTTGAAGGTCGGCGGCGCCGATGCCAGCGCTTCCGTTGGATAAATTTTGCTGCGTATGGCTGCATGTGGGCATACCATCGCGCATTTTCCGCACTCGGTGCATAAATCGGTTTCCCATACCGGGATTTCCAAGGCCAGATTGCGTTTTTCGTAAGCAGCGGTACTGGTGGGAAAGGTACCGTCCACCGGCAAAGCGCTGACTGGTAGGGCATCACCGCGGCCGGCGATGATCTCCGCGGTCACCCGCCGCACGAATTCCGGCGCGGTTTCGTCGATCCGGCCTTGCAAGTCGAAACTGGCAGTAGCCTGTTTCGGCAAAAGCACGTTATGCAAACCGGCCAGGGTGGCGTCTATGGCCTTGAAATTCAATTCCACGATACGCGGACCCTTTTTCCCGTAGGTTTTTTCGACCGCGTGCTTGATGGCGGCTATAGCCTGCTGTTGCGGCAACACACCGGAGATCGCGAAAAAACAAGTCTGCATGATGGTATTGATGCGTTTTCCCATGCCGCAGGCTTGCGCCACCCGATAGCCGTCTATCACATAAAAACGGATATTTTTATCCAGCATTTGTTGTTGCATGCGCAGGGGTAGGCTGTCCCAAACCGCGTCGGGCGCGACCGGAGTATTCAGCAAGAACACCGCATGATCGGCAGCGTTGGCCAACATGTCGTAATGGTCCAGAAATACCGTTTGATGGCAACCGATGAAATTGGCATCGTTTTCGCCGATCAGATAGGTCGATTTAATCGGCTTTGGCCCGAAACGCAAATGCGACACCGTAACCGCGCCGGACTTTTTGGAGTCGTAAACGAAATAGCCTTGCGCATAGGAATCGGTTTCTTCGCCTATGATTTTAATGGTATTTTTATTGGCACCCACCGTACCGTCGCTGCCCAAACCGTAGAACATCGCCTGCACCACGCCGCCATGGGCGTCGGTACGAAAAGCGGCATCCCAGTCCAGGCTGCTATGGGTAACATCGTCGTGTATACCCAGGGTGAATTGATTCTTCGGTTTGTCCTTAGCCAACTCGTCGAACACGGCCTTCACCATGCCGGGGGTAAATTCTTTGGACGATAATCCGTAACGACCGCCTACCACGACCGGCATTTGCGCAAACCGACCGTTGCCGGTCATCGCCGCTTGCGCGATGGCTGTCAACACGTCTTTATATAACGGTTCGCCGTCCGCCCCCGCTTCCTTGGTCCTGTCCAGCACGGCAATTTTTCGGCACGAGGCCGGCAACGCGGCCAACAAATAGTCGGGGGAAAACGGCCGGTACAAACGTACCTTCAACAAACCGACGTTTTCGCCTTGCCGATTCAAAAACTCGACGGTTTCCTCGGCAGCCTCGGCGCCTGATCCCATCATGATAACGATTCGATCGGCATTGTCCGCACCCACATACTCGAACAAACGGTAACGGCGCCCGCTCAGATCCGCGAACCTATCCATCGCTCGTTGCACGATGTCCGGTAATGCCGCATAAAACGGGTTGACCGTTTCGCGCGCTTGGAAATACACGTCCGGATTTTGCGCCGTTCCGCGCAACACCGGTTTGTCGGGAGTCAATGCCCGGCCGCGAAAGGCGCTAATCCATTCCTTTTCTATCATGGCCTCCAAGATTGCGTCGTCCAGTGCGAATAATTTAGCGACTTCGTGCGAGGTGCGAAAACCGTCGAAAAAGTGCATGAAGGGGATTCGGCCCTCCAGGCTGGCGGCCTGGGCGATCAACGCGAAATCTTGTACTTCTTGCGGAGCGTTGGAACACAGCATCGCAAAGCCGGTACTGCGCGCCGCCATCACGTCGCTGTGGTCGCCGAAGATCGACAAGGCCTGACAAGCCAGCGAGCGAGCCGCGATGTGAAACACGGTCGGCGTTAGTTCGCCGGCAATCTTGTACATGTTGGGCAGCATCAGCAGCAACCCCTGCGACGCGGTGAACGTGGTCGCCAGGGTGCCTGCCTGCAACGCGCCGTGAATGGCCCCCGCTGCACCACCCTCGCTTTGCATTTCGATGACCTGGGGTACGCTACCCCAGAGATTTGTCACGCCGCGCGCCGACCAGTCGTCGGCCCATTCCCCCATGGGCGACGACGGGGTAATCGGGTAAATGGCGATGACTTCGTTCAATTTATGGGCGACAGCGGCAGCCGCCTGATTGCCGTCGATAGTGAGTGTCTTAGAGGTAGTCATGACACACTCCTGTAGTTTGCGAAACCGTCATGGTAAAGTCGAAGAATAACCCTACGACTTGTCTAGGAAGTATAGTCCAGCGCAAACCGACAAGCGCTCCATTGCTACGGCGCTAAAAAACCGAGGCCTGCTTGACGAATCGGCAATCATGTTCTAGCGGGCTAAAGATATACACAAATTCTGTGGATAACTTTGTGTATTACGTGTCGAAAATTTGCTGCACCCCTAGAATTTCAAGGGCTAAGCTTAAATTGGCGCAAACTTTATCAGCCAAATAACTCTTTAAATATCAATAGCTTAATTTTTTTGAACTTTTTTCAACGAGTTGCAGTGTCAAGCGTTTTTTTATCGTGAGCACAATTCCGCTCTGTGCATAACCGAGATCGAACTGTCAAGGACGATTCGCTGAACCTGCAAACTTACCAAGGCGCAATCCTGCCGTCGTAACGAATGAAACCCCCGGTTTGCTTCAGTGTGAAAGCGTCCAATTGCGTCCGCATTCCCGCCACGCTTTCGCTCGCGTCAATCAACGCGTTTTTACCGCCCATATCGGTCTGCACCCAACCGGGATGCAAAATCAACACGCCCACCCCGCGAGGGCGCAAATCGATGGACAAACTCTTGTACGCCGCATTCAAAGCGGCCTTGCTCGTCCGATACAAATAACTGCCGCCGCTGGTGTTGTCGGTCATGCTGCCCATTAAGCTGCTGACAGCCGCGATTAATTTACCCTCGCTACGCTCAACTTGGGGAAGAAACGCTTCGGCCATTTTTACCGCCGCCAGTGTATTCACCCAAAATGCCTGCGCCCATACTTGATAATCCAAGTTTCCCAAACCGCTGTTATCCGGGTAGATTCCGGCGTTATTCAGCAACAAATCGCACGACTCTCCGGCCAATTCCGCACTTAAAGCGTCTATTTGCGAGAAATTTGCAACATCCAGAGCATGCAAGCTCAACAACGGAAAACGACTTGCCAATTCCGCCAAGGCAGCCGCATCCCCAGGCTCGCGGCAAGTCGCAAACACCCGCCACCCGGCCGCGGCGTATTGACGGCAAAACTCCAGACCCAAGCCGCGGTTGGCTCCGGTTACTAAAATGCTAGACATGACTAACCTCCCGCTAATGGATAGGAAAATGATTGTAACCCACTGCCTCCGGAACGCTGTATTTTCGGGTCAAACAGCGAAACGGCAATATTTCTAGGCCGGGAACATAGCAGTCAAACCCATGCTCGGCAGCATTTTGGAGCTAAGCGATTGGATAGGCCGACGCATGTCCTTACGAATCGATTAGTACGGACCATGCCTTACTGCGTATCCGAAACAGGCGAGCGGTGACCTTTCTGGCGGCCGGTACACGCCGCGGTGCCGCTATCCGCGGTGCAGATCCAGTCCGGTGGCGAGCACACAGCCAGCCGAGACTCGAAAATCGCTCACCCCATACAAGCGCAACGATGAACGCCGCCTCAGAAACGCCAGCACCGTGCGAGTCCAACAGCCATGAAACCGCTGCATCGCCGCGAAAAACGACAGGTCGCCGGAAAGAGCGACGTCCTTGTCGCGACCGTGGTGCCCCTCCCACAATGAGGTTCAGGGTGACGAATTATTGCCGCCCGCCGCACAAACAGGAGTACCATAGCCCGGTTAGGTTTTTCAATGCCCTCGCTATGCTGTCACACATCCTCCCCAAAGCCGAAATCTCCATTCGGGAAAACTTAAACTGGTTGTACATCCTGCGTAACCTGTTGTTGTTCGGAGTGGTCATCCTGGTGTTCATCGCCGTACACGGCTTGGGCATCGAACTACCGATGAACCAGTTATGGCTGGCGATTTTCGCGATATCGATTTTAAATCTGTATACCTGGCTGCGGCTGCGCACCCCGGAACCGGTGACCGAACACGAGATTTTTTCGCAAATCTGCATGGACGTATTGGCCTTGGCCTATCTCTTGTACTTGACCGGCGGAGCCTCCAATCCGATCATCTGGGTATTTTTGTTGCCGCTGATCGTCACCGCAATCATGCTGCCGCAATCTTACGCCTGGAACATGGTGATCATCACCTCCTGCGTCTACACCGTTCTGATTGCCTACAACATTCCGTTGCCGGCGCTGGCACCGCATGCCGAACACCACATGACCAACTTGACGCCGGAAATGAGTTTGCGCATGCAGCTGCTGGAAGACCGGCGCTATTTCAATCTGCACATTTTCGGCATGTGGTTCGGCTTCGTATTCAGTTCCGGCCTGGTGGCGTTTTTCGTGGTCGCATTGGCCAAGACTCTGAAAGAACGCGAGCGCAGCCTGGCCGAAGCGCGCGAAGCGGCCCTGCGCGACGAGCGAGTCGTATCGCTGGGCACGCTGGCCGCCAACGCCGCCCACGACATGGGGACGCCGTTAGGGACGATTGCCATCCTGACCCATCAAATCGCCGAAGACTTCCCCGAATGTCGCTTTCCGGAACTGAACGAAAAGTTGGTCATCCTCAAACAGCAATTAGACCGCTGCAAACAAGCCTTGTCGGTTATGTCGGCGTCGGCCGGCGAAATGCGCGCCGAATCCGGCAAAGTCGTCCACGTTAGCGAGTATTTGGACGACGTACTGAAACAATGGCGCACCCATAAAGCCGCCACCAAACTAAAATTGTTCATTGCGCATAATGTCGACCTGGACGCGCGAATCATCGCCGAACGCACGCTGACGCATTCCTTGATCAACATTCTCAACAACGCCTCGGAAGTCACTCGAGAGGATGCCGGTATCGAGTTTCACGCCGAATGGGACATAGACAACTTATGCGTTAAAATTCGCGACTTCGGCCCCGGCCTGCCGCCCGGACTGGTCGGTTTCGCCGGGCAACAGCCGGTCAAGAGCAACAAACAAGGCATGGGAGTCGGCTTGTTTTTGGCATGTACCACAATTAGACGCCTCAAGGGTACGATCAGCTTCAACAATTTGGATTCCGGCGGCGCTTGCGTCGAAATCCACTTACCGTTAATTACTAAGGAGAGTGCTTATGACCGAAGTTACCACGGATAAACCCAATTTATTGCTAGTCGACGACGACGTGACATTCTGTACGGTACTGAAGCCCGCCTTGGAAAAGCGTAACTTTCAAGTTACCATTGCCAACGACGTCAACACCGCCATTGCGCTGGCGGAACAAACCGAACCCGAATATGCGGTCATCGACTTGCGCATCGGTTACGACTCCGGTTTGGAGATGGTCAAAAAATTGATCTCGCTCGACAGCAACACCCAAATCGTCATGCTGACCGGTTTCGCCAGTATCGCCACCGCGGTCGAAGCCATTAAATTGGGCGCGATTCACTATCTGACCAAACCCGCCAGTCCGGACGAAATCGTCAGCGCCTTGCATAGAAACGAAGGCGACGCTAGCGTGGCAATCAGCGACAACCCGTTATCGGTCAAACGTTTGGAATGGGAACACTTGCAAAAAGTGCTGATGCAGCACGACGGCAACATTTCCGCCGCGGCCCGCGCCTTGAACATGCACCGGCGCACCTTGCAACGCAAACTGGAAAAGCGTCCGGTTAGGGAGTGACCCGATGTTAAACAACCGCACCTTAGACTTCAGCGTTTTGCTAGGCTTTTGCAGCCTGATTTTCTGGCTATCGGCCCAGGAAACCCTGCCGGTTCCCATGATGTTCGACTGGCAAGACAAGCTGGAGCATGCCGCCGCTTATTTTGCGATAGGCATTTGCAGCTGGCGCGCACTGCGCCACACCGGATTCGGCGAGTTGCGTCTGGCACTGGCGAGCGCTGCATTTTGCAGCCTGTACGGCCTTAGCGACGAATGGCACCAATCCTTCGTTCCCGGCCGGGAAACCAGCGCATTGGATTGGCTGGCGGATACCTTGGGCGCAAGCGCCGCGTCCGTCCTATGTTACCGCCGGCGTTTGCTGCCTCTGTTCAACGCCGTACCTTAACCGCCTGCGCCCCTAGGCCCTTTTCGTCCGGCCAACCCGATATTGCTCGGCAGCCCACCGCCTTCTGCCCGGATCGGACAACTCGGCCTCGTCCCAAAGCCGACAGCGTGTCTGCGTATTTCGGATTAAAGCAAAAAAAGATAAAATCGTTACATTCGCGTTAATTTTCGGAGTTTTAGGTGAGTATTTTGACGATCCTGGAATTTCCCGACCGCCGCTTGCGCAATGTGGCCGAGGAAGTTCCCGTAGTCGACGACCATATCAAAAAGTTGGTGGACGACATGTTGGAAACCATGTATTCCGCCAAGGGCGTCGGCTTGGCCGCGACCCAAGTCAATGTGCACAAACGCGTGATCGTGATGGACGTCAGCGAAAACAAGGACGAGCCGATTTGTTTGATCAACCCGCAAATCATCCAAGAAACCGGCAAAGAAGAGTCGGAAGAAGGTTGCTTGTCGGTGCCGGGTTTTTTCGAAAAAGTCAGCCGGGCCGAACGCATCAAGATCAAAGCGCTGAACCGGGCGGGCGAATCTTTCGAACTGGAGGCCGACGGTCTATTGGCCGTGTGCATACAACACGAAATGGATCATTTGCAGGGCAAGTTATTCGTGGATTATTTATCCGCCTTCAAGCGCAATCGCATCAAAGCCAAGCTGGAAAAAATTCACAAACAACAGGGCCAATAACATCGCCATGGACATCGTTTTCGCCGGGACGCCGGAGTTTGCCGTACCCAGTTTGCAAGCCTTGCTGAATTCGCAGCACAAGGTTTGCGCGGTTTACACCCAGCCGGACAGGCCCGCCGGCCGGGGCCGCAAATTAAGCCCCAGCCCGGTCAAGCACTTGGCGTTACAGGCCGGCCTACCGGTTTATCAGCCGGAAAACTTCAAAGCCGCCGAGGCCATTGCAGCGCTAAAGGCTTTAAACGCGGATTTAATGATTGTGGTGGCCTACGGCCTGATTCTGCCGCAGGCCGTGATAGACGCCGCCCGCTTGGGCTGCATCAACGTCCACGGCTCGCTGTTGCCCCGCTGGCGCGGCGCGGCGCCCATACACCGCGCCCTGATGGCCGGCGACCGGGAAACCGGGGTTACCATCATGCGGGTCGTCAAAAAGCTGGACGCCGGCGACATGCTGCATAAAGTCGCCTGTCCGATCACTGCGGCCAGCACCAGCAGTAGTTTGCACGATCAATTGGCGCAGATGGGTGCCGTAGCTCTGGTCGAGGTGGTCGATCGCATCACCGCCGGCAATGACTCGGCACAACCCCAAGACGAAGCCTTGGTCACTTACGCGCATAAACTCGACAAGCACGAAGCCGAACTGGATTGGCGGCTCAGCGCCGAGGAATTGGACCGCAAGATCCGCGGCCTGAACGGCTGGCCGGTCGCGCAAACCTTATTGCACGGCAAAGTGCTGCGGGTATGGAACTCCTGCCTGCCCGGCACGCGCAGCAACCTGCCGCCCGGCAGCGTCGATTGCGGCGCACATGCTCTCGACGTCAGCACCGGCGACGGCGTAGTCAGGTTGTTGGAAGTACAAATGCCCGGCGGCAAACGCGTCGCCGGCAAGGACTTTCTCAACGCCCACGCTATCGACGGCGTTCGACTGGGCGCATGAAACAACGCAACTGCGCAGCCGTAATACTGGCCAGAGTGATCGGCGACGGCCAATCCCTGACGGCGGCGCTGGACCAGCATCTAGGCAAGATCAAGGACAACCAAGACCGCGCCTTTATTCAAGCGGTTTGCTACGGCGTGATCCGCCATTACTTCGAACTGGACTACCTACTCGGGCGCTTGTTGGACAAGCCCTTGAAAGCCAAAGACAGCGACGTCAAAGCTCTGCTGCTGGCAGGCCTGTACCAGTTGCGCTATATGCGCGTCAAACCGCATGCGGCCGTCTCCGAGACCGTGGCCGCGGCCCATCACAAACCCTGGGCAAAATCCTTGGTCAACGCGGTGTTACGCCGCTATTTGCGCGACAGCGAAACGCTGCTGCAAGCCGCGGCGACCGAACGGCAGGCCAGGCAAAACCATCCGGCCTGGCTGTTGGATTTGCTAGAAAGCGACTGGCCCGAGCAGGCCGGCATGATTTTAACCGCCAACGACCGTTCGCCGCCGTTGGCTTTACGCGTCAACCTCAGCCGCAACGACCGGGCGCAATACTTAGAGAGCCTGACCGAACAAGGTATAGGCGCCAAACCGATAGCCGATTGCGCCAGCGGCCTGGTGCTGGATCAGGCCATAAGCGTCGAACAACTGCCCGGTTTCGCCGACGGCCGGGTCTCGGTACAAGACGGCGCCGCGCAACTGGCGGCCGAGCTATTGGAACTGCACAGCGACCAAAGGGTTCTGGATGTCTGCGCGGCACCCGGCGGCAAAACCGCCGCCATTTTGGAGCGCGAACCCCGTTTGCGTTACCTGCTGGCCGTCGACGTCGATCCGCAGCGGCTGGAACGGGTGGCACAAAATTTACGCCGCCTGGGACTGCAAGCCGAGCTGCGCGCTGCCGATGCGGCAGACCCGGCCAGCTGGGCGAGTGATACCGCGTTCGACAGGATACTGCTGGACGCGCCGTGTTCCGGCTTAGGGGTGATTCGCCGCCACCCGGACATCAAACTGCTGCGACGGCCAAGCGACATCGACCAACTGGTCGGCTTGCAGCGCGCTATCCTGGAAAGCGTATGGCCGTTGCTGGCGCCGGGCGGGCTATTGTTGTACGCGACCTGCTCCATATCGAAGCGCGAAAACGAACGGCAAATCGCCGAGTTTTTAGCCGGGCACCCCGAAGCGAGGGAATTGCCCATCAAGGCGCATTGGGGCATCGCCCGTCCGCACGGCCGGCAAATTCTGCCGGGCGACCGGCAAATGGACGGTTTTTATTATGCCAAGCTCGGTAAAACGGTTTAGCTGGGCGATTTTATTGTGGGCTTGGCAACTTGCGCCTGGCCAGGCCTTTGCAACTGACTTGGGTTTTGGTGTCGGCATCCGCCACGCACAACTTTCCGACACCTCGCAACACGCGCCGCCGGCCTACACGGTCGAGGCCCGCATCGATTATCAGCTGAGCCCCACCGCCAAAGACGCTTTGCTGAAAGGGGTAGCGCTAACCTGGATGGTAGACTTGCAAATCCGCGAAATCGGGCGCTGGTACGACGCGGTGGTATATGCCCGGGAACTGCCCTATACCCTGCAATTTCACGCCTTGTTGAACCAATACGAAGTCACCCCGCCCACCCGGCAAAGCGAAATGTATTTAACCCTGAATGCCGCGCTGAACTTCATGTCCGGCTTGCAAGGCCTGGCCCCAATTCCCGCAGCGCTGTTTCAGCCCGGCAAACGCTACAAACTGGCGTTAAAAATCAGATTCGACCGGGAAACGCTACCCGTTCCGCTACGCCCTTTCGCGTATCTGGATTCCCAATGGTCTTTATCCAGCGCTTGGTTCATATGCCCAATTCCAAAATAAAACTGCCCGCCAGCGCCTCCATTGCCATCCTGTTCGGCTTCATCGTCCTGTCCTTGCAGTTAATGAGCAGTTCCACCCAGGAATCCTCCAAACTCAGCGAGATGCATTCCTGGTTGTTGGTCATCAACACCCTGGGTTCCATCATGCTGTTGGCTCTGGTCGTGGTCAACGCCTATTCGCTGATCCGCGAACTGAAGAAAAAAGAAGCCGGCTCGCGTTTGACCACGCGCATGGTGTCTTTATTCGTCGTGCTGGCCCTGGCGCCGGCGGCCATCGTTTATTACTTTTCGGTGCAGTTCCTGCATCAAGGCATAGACAGCTGGTTCAACGTGGAAATCGACCGGGCGATGGACGACGCGCTGGAGCTCAGCCAATCGAGCTTGGCGCAACGCATGAACTGGCATATCAAACAAACCCGGCAGATCGCCGCCCGCTTGGAAGATAACTCCGACAGCCTGATCGCGCTGGAAATCGGCAGCTTATGGTTGGAATCCGGCGCCACCGAAATGGCGGCTTTTTCCAGCCAGGGGCGGATATTGGCCTCCAGCAGCGCCAATCCGACCGACATTTTGCCGCATATGCCGGACGAACAAATCTGGCTGCAACTGCGGCAAAACAAGGAATACTTCGCCTTCGACCCCGGCGACAACGACGAAATGCTGGTACGCATCATTTTGCCGATAGACCGCAATCAAAGCCGCTTTCTGCAAGTACTGTATCCGATTCCGGTTCGGGTCACGGATTTGGCCGATTCGATCGAATTCGCCTTTATCCGCTATCAGGAAATGACGTTTTTGCGCAATGCGCTGAAAACCAGCTTTTCGTTGATTTTGCTGCTGGTATTGCTGCTCAGCTTATTGGCCGCGATATGGGTGGCGTTTATCAGCATACGCAACATCGTGGCTCCGGTTAGAGAGCTGGTCAAGGGCACCCAAGCCGTGGCGGCCGGCGACTATCAACACGAACTGCCGGTGATGAGCCAGGACGACTTGGGCTTTTTGGTGGAATCCTTCAATCAAATGACCAAACGCATCGCCCGCTCGCGCGACGAAACCCGCGCCGCCGGCCTGGAAGTGGAAAACCAACGCGCCTATCTGGAAACCATTTTGTCCAACCTGACCGCCGGCGTGATCAGTTTCGACGCCACGTTTCATATTCGCACCGCCAATCAGGCCGCTTACCGGATTCTGCACATTCCGGTCAGCCATTTCGTCGATCAAACCCTGCCGGAGCTGGCCGGCCGCCACCAGGAACTGGCCGACGTATTGTTGACCATAGAACAGTTGCTGGAAAAAGCCGACGACATTTGGGAGCAGCGCATCGTGTTTTTAGGCCCGAACGGCCGCCAAGAACTGTTATGTCGCGGTACGCCGCTGTTTTCGCAACACGGCAGCCGGGTTGGCGCCGTGGTGGTATTCGACGACGTCACCGACTTGATCCAGGCGCAAAAGAATGCAGCCTGGGGCGAGGTCGCGCGCCGCTTGGCTCACGAAATCAAGAACCCGCTGACGCCGATTCAGTTATCGGCCGAGCGCTTGCAGCACAAATTGTCCAAGGAACTGCAAGACGGCCCGGCCGAATTTTTGCAACGCGGCACCCGTACCATCGTGCAGCAAGTAGAGGCCATGAAGCGCATGGTCGACGATTTTTCCGAATACGCTCGTCCGTCCAAAAAGCGGGTGGAAAAAATCAACTTGATCGAATTGATCCAGGAAGTGCTGGCCCTCTATCAAAGCGCCATCGTGTTTACTACCAAGTTCGCCACCCGGCAAGCCATCGTCGAAGTCGATCCGATCAGCATCCGCCAAGTGCTGCACAACCTGATCAAGAACGCCCAAGAAGCCACCGGCGAGCAATGCCACATCGAAGTCAGAATCGGCAAAGCGGAACGCAACAACGTCGATTTCGTCGAATTGGCGCTTTACGACAACGGCAGCGGTTTGAATACGGAACAAATCGAAACGATTTTCGAGCCCTATGTCACCAGCAAGGCTAAAGGCACGGGGCTGGGCCTGGCCATCGTCAAGAAAATCGTCGAGGAACACGGCGGCGTGATTTGGGTGGATACATCTTATAATGCGGGCGCTGGTTTCGTAATCCAGCTCCCGGTCTTTGAATATGGAAACAGTGCATGAACAAGCAAGCGCCCTACATACTGGTGGTAGACGACGAACAGGACATTCGTCAATTGGTATCTGAAATTCTGGCCGACGAAGGCTACGAAGTGGCCATGGCGGAAAACGCCGCCGAAGCCAGACGGCAAAAAAATCTGCGCCAACCGAATTTAATCCTGCTGGACATCTGGATGCCGGACTGCGACGGGATTACCTTGCTGCGCGAATGGGTGGCCGAAGATGGCGCTATGTGCCCGGTGATCATGATGAGCGGCCACGGTTCAGTGGAGTCGGCCGTGGAGGCTACCCGTTTGGGCGCCTACGATTTTCTGGAAAAGCCATTATCGATGGCCAAACTGCTGTTGATCGTGGAACGCGCGCTGGAAGCCAGCTTGCTGCAAAGGGAAAACGCCGGACTAAAACAACAATTGATGATCACCGTCGAACCGGTCGGCAAAAGCGCCGTGATCGAACGCACCAAAGACAAGGTCAAACGCTTGGCGCAACACGATACCCGTGTGTTGTTCGTCGGCGAACCCGGTGTCGGCAAAGAGATGTTCGCCCGCTATCTGCACAACAACAGCCCGCGCCGCGACGGCCCGTTCGTCGACGTCTCGGTGGGCAGCATCGCCCCGGAAAACGCTGCCGTGGAATTTTTCGGTCGGGAAGATAACGGTCGCATATATCGCGGTTTGTTGGAACAAGCCCATCGCGGCACTTTGTTCTTGGGTGAAATCGGCGGTATGGATCCGGAAACTCAGGCACGCCTGCTGAGCGCCATGGAGTCCAGCTCGTTTTTGCGGGTCGGCGGCAGCCAAGCGGTGCGGGTGGACGTACGGGTTGCCGCTTCAACCCGGATGGCCTTGGACGAAGAAGTCAACAGCGGCCGCTTCCGCCAGGATTTGTATTACCTGTTGAATGAGGTAACCCTGGAAATTCAGGCTTTGCGCGAGCACAGCGAAGACGTGCCCAGCCTGCTGAATTATTACGTGGACCATTTCATCATTCACGAAAAACTGCCGTTCCGCCGCTTTTCCATGGCCGCGCAAAACTATCTGCGCAACTACGTCTGGCCCGGCAATGTGCGCGAACTGCGCAATCTGGTTCAGCGTCTGATGATACTGGGCGCCGGCGACGACATCGAACTGGACGAAGTCAAAAACGCCCTGGGCTCGATCGCCGAGCAACCGAAATTGGGCAGCAACGTACCCGAGTTTTTCAACCTGCCGCTCAAAGAAGCCAGAGACCATTTCGAAAAGTCGTATCTGGAATACCATTTCGAAAAGAACGGCGGCAGCGTCGCCAAACTGGCCTCGGCCATAGGCATGGAACGCACCCATTTGTACCGTAAACTACATTCGTTGAAAATTAAACTGTAGGATAGTGCGACGCCGGTTTTCAACCGATAACAATAACAACAACGCTCAACCCTCGGAGACTGAGATGGAAACCAAACCACCCTTACCGCCCTTTACCGTCGAAACCGCCGCGCAAAAAGTGCGCATGGCCGAAGATGCTTGGAATAGTCGGGATCCCGAGCGAGTCGTGCAGGTGTATACCGAAGACAGCGGCTGGCGCAACCGAGCCGAATTCCCGATAGGCCGCGGCCAAATTCGCGAATTTTTGCAACGCAAATGGGCGAAAGAATTGGATTACCGCTTGATCAAGGAGTTGTGGGCCTATACCGACAACCGCATTGCGGTCCGCTTTGCCTACGAATGGCACGACGATTCCGGCAGCTGGTTTCGCAGCTACGGCAACGAGAATTGGGAATTCAATGAGCACGGCCTGATGTGTCGCCGCTTCGCCAGCATCAACGATTTACCCATCATCGAAAGCGAACGCCTGTTCTTTTGGCCGTTGGGCCGCAGACCGGACGATCATCCCAGCCTTAGCGAACTCGGGTTGTGAGGTCTTAGCCTATCTCGTTCGGTTCGCGCGCATTCGGCCGGGTATTTGCGCTAAGCTAGGCGGCATTTGAGACTCAGGTAATTTCGATGAACGCAGCCCCCAATACCGTGTTAAGCGCCGCCGGCGTCAGCATGCCGCGCATCCTCTACGGCACCGCGTGGAAACAGGAACGTACGCAAGAACTGGTCGAGCTGGCCATAGCCCAGGGTTTTCGCGGCATAGACACCGCCTGCCAACCCAAACACTATCACGAGGCCGGCGTCGGAGCGGCGATTGCCGCGGCCTGCGCCCGTTCCGAAATAGAGCGCAGGGACTTGTATCTGCAAACCAAATTCACCCCGCTGAACGGCCACGACCCGCTCCGCATCCCCTACGATGCCAACGCCGGACTGGCCGAACAAGTGGCGCAATCGTTCGCAACTTCACTCGACAATCTGCAAACCGACTATCTGGACGGTTTGATCCTGCATTCGCCGCTGGCCGATCGGAAACAAACCCTGGAAGCCTGGCGGGCGCTGGAGGCCTTGGTCGCGCAAGGCGACGTCAAACAACTGGGGATCAGCAATTGCTACGAGCCTGAATTGCTCGAATACCTTCACCAAACCGCGCAGGTTAAACCGGCCGTTGTGCAAAACCGTTTTTATGCGCAAACCGGCTACGACCAAGCCATCCGCGCCTTCTGCCGCAGGCACGGCATCGTCTATCAAAGCTTTTGGACGCTGACCGCCAACCCGCACGTGCTCAAACACGCGCTGCTCGTTAGCTTAGGCGAACGATACGGCGTGATTCCGGCGCAGATTTTCTTTCGTTGCCTAACCCAGTTGGGCATCGTACCGTTAACCGGCACCTCATCCCCGCAGCACATGCAACAAGATTTGGCGATTTTCGGCTTCGAGCTCAGCGCTTCGGAATGCGCCGAAATCGAGGCCCTATTGCTCGCGACTACGGATCAATCCTGATGCTCTCGCCGGTACCGTGACGCCAAACACAACCAAGGTCGCCGTCATCGGCGCAGGACCGGCCGGCCTGATGGCCGCGGAGGTTTTGTCGCAACGCGGTATCGAAGTAGACGTGTTCGACGCGATGCCGTCCGCCGGACGCAAGTTCCTGATGGCCGGCAAAGGCGGTTTGAACCTAACCCATAGCGAAACCTTCGATGCGTTTTTGTCCCGCTTCGGCAGCGGCAGTCGCGATTTGGAACCCATGCTGCGCGCCTTCCCGCCGCAAGCCCTGCGAGCTTGGGCCAACGATTTGGGGATAGAAACCTTCGTCGGCAGTTCCGGTCGGGTGTTTCCGAGCGAAATGAAAGCCGCGCCGTTATTGCGCGCCTGGCTGCACCGCTTGCGCGGGCGAGGCGTAGGTTTTCACATGCGCCACCGCTGGCTGGATTGGCACGACCGGCAGTTACGGTTTCACACTCCGCACGGCGATACGCTTTGCCGGGCCCGGGCGGTGTTACTGGCGCTGGGCGGCGGCAGCTGGCCGCAATTAGGTTCCGACGCGGCTTGGGTACAGGCATTAACCCGGCACGCCATAGACATCGCCCCGCTACGCCCGGCCAATTGCGGCTTCGAAGTCGACTGGAGCGCTCGCTTCCGGGAAACTTACGCCGGTCAGCCGCTCAAGCCGGTTCGCTTGGAATTTTCCGACTCATCCGGCCGCAGCCATGCCCTGCAAGGCGAATTGACCGTCAGCGCATACGGTTTGGAGGGCGGTTTGATCTACGCCGCTTCCGCACAGTTGCGCGACGCTATCGCAGCGGCAGGTCAGGCCGAAATCCGATTGGATTTATTGCCGGGCCGCTCGCTGTCCTCGACCTTGGAAAGGCTGCAACTGCCGCGCGGTAAGGAATCGACCAGCAATTACTGGCGCAAACGTTTGGGCTTAAGCGCCATTAAAATCGCCTTGTTGCGGGAAATTGCTGCGCCAGCCGTATTGAACGACGGCGACAAGCTGGCCGAGCTGTTGAAGGCCTTGCCCGTGCAGTTGCGAGCGCCCAGGCCGCTGGCGGAGGCGATCAGCAGCGCGGGCGGGGTAAAATTCTCGGAAATGACCGACCACCTGATGCTGCGAAAGTTGCCCGGCGTATTCTGTGCTGGCGAAATGCTGGATTGGGAAGCCCCCACCGGCGGCTACTTGCTCAGCGCTTGCCTGGCCAGCGGTCATTGGGCCGGAACCGCCATCGCCGACTGGCTGGCAACCGCCCCGGCCGACGGCGACTGACACTCATAAAGCCTGGGCGCCGTCCCTAAATCCATAGGTCAATCTGGTGGGAACGAGGCCGTGCCGCTACGAGACCGCGCCCCAGCAAACACATGCGCCTACTAACGCTTCGGGGCAAAGTCGCGCGGCAACGCGAGGTCGTCATAGTTATTACAAACAACTAAACTATCCGGACTTTCGACCGAACCGTAACCACAATCCCCGTAAACCTCATGGTAGATAGTCATTTTTGCAAGATGCTGGTTGCCCTTGTCTGTTGCTTTTGGCAAACCGGCTCTGCGGCACCTAGCGTGAAATTGACGGTAACGGCTCCCGATACCACCGCCGGAGCCGACAGCACTCTCACCGGCATTTACGCCACGATGCCCTGGCTTCCTTGCACCGAATCCAACGAAAGCTTCGGCCTGATCAACCCCGTCTCGCCGGCCGGCACCACCCAGCCAAAAGATGCCTTGCAATTCGATATTACCGTCACCAACCAGGATTTAAACGGCGACAACAAAATGGATTACGACTTGTATATCTTTTTATTGAACCCCAACGCGACCGGATCGGCGTCCGCCTTCAAATCCGCCGCCGATATGAGCGAAATCGTGCCGGTCGCCCAGGTTTGGGCGGTGATGAATGCGTCGTTTTCCGGCAATCCGTCGTTATTGAAACCATTTGCCAATTTGAAAACCCTAAAGCCGGCGCAAGCGGTGTTCAAAAAAGCCGGCAGCTTCACGTCGCCCACTTTTGCCGCAACCTTATTGGAGGGGCCGATGTTTTTCGACACCGCCTGGCGCGGGACCAGCGCCCTTGCCCAATACATGCCGCAAGGACCGTGGATCGCAGTGGCCATGCTGATCAACGCCAAAAAACTGCCCTGGAACACCATTAGCGCCAACCAGCTGCAGAATCCGCAAAATTGGGACGCTTGGGATGCGCGTAGCTTTTTGCTCGGTACGCCGTTTCCCAAGCCGACCACCGGCACCGGCTTAAGCGGAGGCAACGGCCAATGTCATTAAGGTTATGGTTACACATCAATTCCCTGTTTCGGGTAACCAGGACTTTCCCGTTCGTCCTAAGCTTGTCGAAGGATGGACGGGAAAGTCCGAGCATCCACCGCGCCAAACCGTTCATGCGTCGACCGAGCTCGGCACGCACGGTTTGGCAGGAAAAGTCATTTCGCGAAGTTATTTTTAGCCAAATCCTAAACAGCCCCCAAACCCTTCCGCACCGCATAAAGTTCTACCTCTATCCGCTCGCTTGCCTTCTGACCCTGCCGGTTTTAGCCGCGCCGTCGGTAAGCATTACTGTCACCGCCCCGGTCGCCAGCGCCGGTGCGGACGCGAATCTCGCCCGCATCTATTCGACTCAGCCCTGGTTGCCGTGCACCAAAACCAATCAAAGCTTCGGACTGGCGAAAGCCAATAAAGTCAAACCGGCCGCTACTACGCTGCCGTCCGACCAATTGAATTTCGAGATTACCGTCGTCAACGAGGACAACTTGACCGCCTCCGGTGCCGCCGCTAGCGACGGCATCATGGACAACCATCTATACGTGTTTTTGGTCAATCCGAACGCCAACGGAAGCAATAGCCAATTTCAGCAAGCCTGGCTGGCCGGCGGCTCCGACGCCGTCTTCCCATACGCGCAAATATGGGTAGTGACCAATCCGGCTTTCAACGACAACCCGGCTTCGCTGCAACCTTATTCCAATATCACGGAAGTAGATCCGGCCAAGGCCATTTACAAACCCGCAGACAGTTTTCTCGGCAGCGAGTTCTCGACAACCTTGTTCGGCGCACCGATGCTGTTCGACAAAGCGGCGCGCGGCAAGCGCCTACCACAAGGACCTTGGCTGATTACGGCATTTTTAGTCAATGCCAACCGGGCGGTCACCCTGAGCTCGGCCGAAATCCAAAATCCGCAATACTGGGAAGCCTGGGACGCAAAACCGTTTATCCTAGGTACCCCGTTTTTTAAACCCAATACCGGCAGCGGTCGCGGCCCGGTAAAAGGCGCTTGCCATTAAGATTATCCTGAATCCGTGACTTAAAAAGCCAAGCATGCCTGTATCTTAATGATTTAAAACGATGATTACTGGATAATACGCGCATTCCATAATTCGCTCGGATAGAGGCCGGCTTGGCTGTGGCGGAAACATCGGTCATGCGGTCATCAGTATTTTTCAATCCGGACACATGAGCCTGGACGAGGGTTGTTTGCGAGAACGATCTTAAGCGCCACTCTGTTGGGATTTATTGATTGAAAGAGTGTCGCCCTAGCCTCATTGAGGTGTTGGGCGGCGAATATCTCCAGCTTTTCCAAGGTGGTTTCCGGTTTGAGATAGCTTGCCGCCTCGGGCAATGAGCGAAACTTTTCATATATCGGCACGGGTGCAGCGGGCACAACGAAACTGCTTAAGCGTATCGCTCATCCAGCCGTAAGCCTCGACCCGATCCGCAGCGTAAACGCGACGGCCTGATTGCCGGAAACAAAGGCTCGTACTTACGCCAGCGTTTTAGTCCTTGAGTTTGTATCGTCACGAATGCCTCTATGCCCCCAACTTTTGCGCTTCCAAGCTCATCTCGCGCTGGAAATACAACGCCTCGCTCAGGCTCATGTGTCATTGGACAAGGCTGCGAAATTCCAACCGTTTGCTTGACCTACCGATAAAGTCCGGCTGCTGCCCTGCCAACCATATTTTCAAAATAGCCCAATTCTTTTGGCACGGCATTTAGCGCAACCGGCGCAACAGCGCCAGTTTCAAGTGCGTCTGTTCCTCCACGGCGCACTCCTGCAGGAAATTGACCCCGCCTTGTTGGCTGGCGGCCAGCGGCAGGCCGTCGCGGTACAGAATGCGCCGCCCGGTTTGCTTGGCGATGCGTTGGCCGGGCGTGACGATGCCGGTTAAGTTCAACGGATCGGCGGCGCCCAGGGTGACGAATTCGCCCGCCTTGGCCTGGCGCTTGACGGCGCGCAACATGTCCAAGGCCTCCGGCAAGGCAAACTGTTCTCCGGCAAAGCCTTGCACGAAGCGGCCGCCGCGCAGTTCGCCGCGCGCCTCCAGGCGGCGGAATACATACAATAAATCGCGCCAGCTCGGCAGTACGTCTTCCTGTTCCAGCAGTTTGCGGAATACTACGCCGTAACGGCGCAGCAGCACTTGCGCCAAGTATTCACAGTGATGGTAACGATCGGCGTCGACGACTTGCGGCGGCTGACGTAGCAAGGACCAGCGTCCGGCCGCGGCGAAGGGATCGTAGCCCGGATAGCGCTTGCTGCGCCGATGCAGTACCGGCTGCGGGGTAATCAAGGTGCGCAGGCCCTGAAAGCTGTCGGCGCTGACCAGACCCCAGGCCGCCAGTTCCGCCAGCGCACTTTCGGTTTGGGTTTTCAGCAAGCCGGCTTCGGCCACCAACTCTTCGAAAAAGCTGGCGCCCAAGCCTTTCAACACCTGGTATACCCTGAGCGCGATGCCGGACAGTTCGATGTCGGCTAAGGACGGCAGCGGCGCATAGGCGCGCCAGTGCGGCAAGCTGTCGCGGCCGAGCAGGCTAATAGCGCTGGCTTTGCCGGCCGGCAGTTTGCGCTGGCCGGGGCTTTTGCCGGCGGACGGGGCCAGTCGTAGCCAGACAAGTTTGCCGCTGGCGCACAGCGTGTCCAGTTCGCTCGGCAAATAGCCCGGCACCCGCGCCGGCAGCACCTCGGCCTCCCAGCTGATCGCCGGCAAGCTCAGGCCCTCCAGTTGCTGTAGGCGCTGCGGCAGATTGCTCTGTTCCCGGCCGGTCGCGTCCACGCCCTGCCAGCGGAATAGAAAGCGCATGAAATCGGCCGGGGCAACCGCCTCAATCTCGCTACGCAGCTGTTTCAAGGTATAGCGATGGATACGCGCCAACAGGCCGCGCTCGCACCATTCCACTTCGCTGCCGTCGCTAAACCGGCCTTGAATCGCGAAACCCTCGCTTTGCAAAGCCAGTAGAGCGGGTTCCAGCGCAGTCGCCGGCAGTGCCAAAGGTTCGGCCAATTGTGCGGCGCTGACCGGTCCCAAACCTTCCAGGCGGCTGCGAACGATTTCCCGCAGTGCGCTGTCGCGGTCGTCGGTTTCTACGTCTAACGCGGCAATCTCCGGTTCCATACCCGCCGCAGGAAATACGCTCAACAAGGCGTGCAAGCGTTCCGCCGCTACCCATAACGAATGACCGCCGGGAATCGTCAGCAAGGTGGCGCGGCGGTTGCGACGTAAATTGTCGAACCAGGGTGTGCAGTCCGGGCCGACTTCAGCCAGCGTGGCCGCCGCGCCGCGCCGCCCTTCCGCAGCGCTGATAAATCCCAGAACCGACAACGCGTCGTGCAATTCGTCGGGATTGGCGACCTCCGGCCAGGCTTCGCGCCGCACCCGAGCGATGGCGTCCGGATTCAGACGGCCGATCTCGGCCGCATCTTCCGGCGCTAGAAAACGCCGTTGTTGCACCGCCAGCGTGCGCCGCTCTTCGGCCGGCGCGTCGTCGAGAAAGGCGTAGGGTCGGGCGTTCAGGATTTCCAGCGCCAACGGCGAAGGGCTGGTCAAATCGCGCGCCACCACCGCGATAGTGCCCTGTTCGATACCGCTGAGGATGTTAAGCAAACCGTCGACGTCCATGATCTCGTGCAGGCAGTCGTACAAGGTTTGTTGCACCAAGGGGTGATCCGGCACTTGCCGCTCGCCGCTGATGTTTTCCTGGCAGGCCAATTGATCCGGGAACACCAGTGCGATCAAATCCTCGGCGTCGTTGCGCTGAAAATAGGCCGGGACTTTCTTGCCGCCGCGCATGCGCGGCACGGCCAACGCGGTATTGGCCACCCAACGCCAGCGGGTCGGGAACATGGGCGCGGCCAGCAAGGCCTGTATCAGTACTTGTTCCGCAGTGGCGGCCTTCAAGTATTGAGCGGGTTCGGCTACCGGAAAGCTGTGGGTCGGCCCCAGCGACAGCACCAGACTGTCTTCGTTGGCCGCCGCTTGCAGCTCAAAATTGAAGCGCCGGCAAAAGCGCTTGCGTAGCGCCAAGCCCCAGGCGCGGTTGATCCGCGAGCCGTAGCAGGAATGCACCACGAAATGCATGTCGCCGGTTTCGTCGAAAAAACGCTCGAACACGATGGTTTGTTGGGTAGGCAGCACGCCCAGCGCAGCTTTGGCAGTGGCCAGATAATGCAGCAATTGTTCGGCCGCCGCTGCCGGCAACGCCAACTCGCCATGTAAATAGCGGCTGGCGGCCTCTGTGCCCGTTTCCAGCAAGACGTCGATACGGCTGCGCAGCTCGGACACCGCTTGCGACAGTTCGTCGCTGCGCCCCGGCGCCTCGCCGAACCAGAACGGAATGTTGGGCGGTTGGCCGTGAGCGTCTTCGACGAAGACCCGGCCTTGTTCGATTTTCAGCATCCGGTAGGAATTGTTGCCGAGCTGAAAAATATCGCCCGGCAGGCTTTCGAAAGCGAAGTCCTCGTTCAGCGTGCCGATGAACAGGCCTTCCGGCTGCATGATCACGTCGTAGTCGAATTGGTCGGGAATCGCCCCGCCGTTTAAGACCGCGGTCAGGCGGGCGCCTTTGCGCGGCCTCAGCTGGCCGTGTACCGCGTCGCGGTGCAAGTAGGCGCCACGCCGCCCGCGCCGGGTGTGGTAGCCGTCGGCCAGCATCTTGACCACGTTGCCGAACTGCTCGCGACTAAGCGCGCGGTAGGGCCAGGCTCCGGCGAAGCTTTGAAACAAGTCCGGTTCCGAACACTCGCCGCAAGCGACTTCGGCGACGATCTGCTGAGCCAATACGTCCAGCGGATGGTCGGGGATGCGGATGCGGTCCAGTTCGTCGCGGCGGATGGCCGCCAGAATCGCGGTGCATTCCACTAAATCGTCGCGCGATAGCGGAAACAGCCGGCCCTTGGGCACTGCGCCCAGCCGGTGGCCGGAGCGGCCCACCCGTTGCAAGAAGGCTGAGATCGCGCGCGGCGAACCGAGTTGGCATACCAGATCGACCTCGCCGATGTCTATGCCCAGCTCCAGCGATGCGGTGGCAACCAAGGCGCGCAGCTTGCCCTGCTTGAGCCGCTGTTCGGCGTTCAAGCGGTGTTCCTTGGCCAGACTGCCGTGGTGAGAAGTGACGCAGTCCTCGCCCAGGCGCTCGGCCAGAGCCGCCGCCGCCCGTTCGGCCAGCCGGCGGGTGTTGACGAAGATCAAGGTCGTGCGATGCTCTGCGATCAAGTCTTCCAGCCGCTGATAGATTTCGCTCCAGACTTCGGCGGCCATCACCGCCTCTAGCGGCGAGCCGGTGACTTCGATTGCCAGATCGCGCCGGCGCACGTGCCCGGTATCAATGACGGTGCAAGGCCGCGCCTCGCTGCCGGTCAGGAATGCGGCCATCAACTCAATCGGCCGCTGGGTGGCGGAGATGCCGATGCGCACCGGCGGCGTCGGACACAAACGGTCCAGCCGTTGCAGCGACAGACTCAGATGGGCACCGCGTTTATTGCCGGCCAAGGCATGGATTTCGTCGACGATGACGCTATGCACCGTGCTCAGCATTTCTCGGCCGGAATCCGAAGTCAACAAGATGTACAGAGATTCCGGCGTGGTGACCAGGATATGCGGCGGATTACGTTTCATGGCTTGCCGCTCGGCAGGCGAGGTATCGCCGGTGCGGGTTTGGGCGCGAATCGCTACGTCCGGCAGGCCGGCCTCCAGCAACATGAAGCGGATTTCGGCCAAGGGTTGTTCCAGGTTCTTGCGGATGTCGTTGGACAGGGCTTTAAGCGGCGACACGTATAACACCCGGGTTGCGTCCGGCAACGGTGCACGCAATCCTTGCTGCAACAAGTCGTCGATCGCCGCCAAAAATGCCGCCAAGGTCTTGCCGGAGCCGGTCGGCGCCGCAATCAACGTCTGCCGTCCGGCCCGGATTGCCGGCCAGGCCTGGGTCTGTACCTGCGATGGCGCGGCAAATCGCCCGGTAAACCAATCGGCCACGAGGGGATGGAAAGCGGTTAAGGGCATAGGCGGTTCGCGCGCAACTGCAAGACGTAGTCTGGACGGGATGGCTTAGCCGCCGGCGGCACCTGGTACCGACGCATAGTGGGACACGGCCGGAAAAGGCTGATAAAAGTGATGGAGCAGCCATTTCCATTCCTGGTACCTCGGCGACTGGCGAAAGCCGGCTTCGTGGGCTTGCAGCGACGCCCAGCGCACCAACAGAATATATTCATTGGGATGCTCGAGACAGCGCCCCGGTTCGTGAGACAAGCAGCCGGGCATTGCCGAAATGATGTGCTGCGCTTCCAGGAAGGCGGCTTGGAATTCTTCAGCTTGACCGGCTCGGACCCGGAGTGGGGCGACCTCGAGAATCATGGTACGGACGCTACCTCTCCCAGCTGGTGCGGCGCAAGGACGGCGCGTCGACGCAATCCCGGTTTGAGCGAGGGACTGTGCGTGTTCATAGATGAATTGCCTCGATCCAAAGCTGTTGTTTGCCGACCTGCTGATACCAATTCTTAAACCGGGAACGGTCATGTTCAAAGGACTCGGATAACTGGGGACGCGGATCTTCGCTCAATGCGTACGCCATCCCTTCGATAAACCATTCGGGACCATGCCACACCTTTATTATGCCAAGTTGCTCGTATTGCAAGTGATGAATCATTTCGTGGCGCACATAGTAAGGCTTCCAAGCGCGAGGGCTGATCACAATACCCAAGGTGCCGATAGTAGCGGCCGAACGTTTCCCTAAGCCAAAGGCTTGAAAGCAGGCTGCGGTCGCGCAGAACGTGACGCGAGGCTTTTTTCCGATCGGGCCGGCGGCCGACTCGACAAAATGCACAGCCTCATCGTAAAGCGTAGCGGCTTCCGGGTATCGAGCCGGGGCGTCCGTGCAGATGAATTCGCTGCTGCATGAAATACCTGTCAGCCGGGGGGCAACGACCCGTACGGGCTTGATGAATGCCCAAGCGGCGGCGGGAAGTAAAAGTACAGCAATGAGTAATGAACGTTGCACCATAAAAGCCTTTCATGACGAATACCATAGCGCCAAGCTGCGTAAGCCGCTGTGGTTGCGCCGAATCGTGCTCACGCGTCAAATCGATGCCGGTCTGAGCCTCGCCGATAGTAACCATAACCATCGCGGAAAAAACGGTTGCCGGTTTCGATGCCGGGGCCTGCGAGGCGCGGGTAGAACGTCTCGTTGCAATCAATGCCCAAGATTTTGATTGGATCCGGTCGGGCTTGAAACCAGCACTTTGTCCACCCGGTTGCCGTCCATGTCCACAACTTCGATACGCAGACCTTGCAACTCGAAATGATCGGTGGCTTTGGGCACATAGCCCAGATGCAACATGACGAAGCCGCCAACGGTGTTGACGTGACTATCGGACTGTTCGGGGACCGGCGTCAAGCGAAAATGCGTCCGAAATTCGTGAATGTCCAGCATACCGTCCACCAGCCAGGAACCGTCCTCGCGTTGCAACATTTCCGGCCTATCTTCCAACGGACTGGTCGCCAAAGTGCCGACGATCGCTTCCAATACGTCGCCTAACGTCACCAAACCATTGATCTCCCCATATTCATCGGCTACCAGCGCGGTATGCAGGTGGGCTTGCTTGAATTGTTCCAAAAGGCCCATCAAGCTAATCGAATCGGGGACGAACAGCGCCTTGACCATGATTTTGTCGAGGCTGGGCTGGTCTCCCATCAATACCCGATCAAGAATATCCTTGACTTTGATAAAGCCAACGACCGTCTCCAGCCCGCCGGCGCAAAGCGGTAGCACCCCATGCGAGCTTTCGATGATCAGCCGGCGATTTTCCTGGAACGGTTTGCGCAGATCCAGCCAAACGATGTCCTGACGCCACGTCATGATGGAGGCGACATTGCGCTTGTCGAGTCTCAAGATGTTTTCCATGAAATGGAATTCGGCCTCTTCCAGTACGCCTTCCTCTGTACTTTGGGCCAACAGAAGCTTAATTTCCTCCTCGGTCATCGATGGTTCGTTTTTGGGCTTGATGCGCATCAGCCATAACGAGACTTCCGTGGCTAAGCTCAACAGCTTTACCGCCGGCAAAGCCAGCAAAGACAAGCCATGCATGGGTCGGGCTATCAGCGCGGCTATCCGTTCCGGAAAATTCAGCGCCAGGCGTTTAGGCACCAACTCGCCGACAATCAAGGACAAGAAAGTAATTAAAATCACTGTGGCGGCTAAAGCCAATTTTTCGGCATACGGCGCTAGGTAAGTAAACGACTGTAGCCAAGGTATCAATGGTTTGGTAATGGCCTCTTCGCCCAACGCGCCGCTAAGAATGCCGATAGAGGTGATGCCAACCTGTATCGTAGACAAAAAGCGGGTGGGTTGTTCTGCCAGTTCCAGGGCCTTGGCCGCTCCGCTGTGGCCCCGCTCGAGCATTTGTTGCAAGCGGATCTTGCGTGACGAGACGACCGCCATTTCCGACATTGCAAAAATGCCGTTTAGAAATATCAATATTAAAATCAAACCGAATTCAAAAGACATGCGATAACAGCTCTGTGCTGAAGAGGGAAATAAAGTAGGGACATGTTCGCGCAGTTAGTAGGGGGCTAAATCCGACGCCCGACAGGCTTTGACGCCGGCAGTGCCGTGCCCGGACGATTTCGACCTATCGGTCCTGGGCCGATGTTGGCCCGTGGCTTAACTGCGGGTCGGTTCGGCGCATGGCGGCGGGCTAAACGCTATACGTGGTCGAGGTAGTCTTGCCGCCGTGTCCGGTCCAGTCGGTATGAAAGAACTCGCCGCGAGGTTTGTCCACTCGTTCGTAAGTGTGGGCGCCGAAATAGTCGCGTTGCGCTTGCAGCAAGTTGGCGGGTAGGCGCTCGCTGCGGTAGCCGTCGTAATAGGCCAGCGCCGAGGAAAACGCAGGCGTGGGGATGCCGGCCCGGATGCCCAGAATCACAGCCTGCCGCCAGCCGGATTCGGCTTGTTGCATCGCAGCTACGAAAAAATCGGCCAACAGCAGATTCTCCAAATCCGGTTTTTTTTGATAAGCCTGTTTGATCGCTTGCAGGAATTGGCTGCGGATGATGCAGCCGCCGCGCCACATCAAGGCGATTTCGCCGTAATTCAAGGCAAATCCGTATTCCTTGGACGCTTCCCGCATCAATTGGAAACCCTGGGCGTAGGAAATGATTTTCGAGGCGTACAAGGCTTGCCGTACCGCGCCGATCATGGCTTGCCGATCGCCTTCGAAAGGCTGCACTTGTTTTTTAAGGACTGCCGCGGCTCTAACCCTTTCGTCTTTTTGCGCCGACAAACAGCGGGCGAAGACCGATTCGCCGATCAAGGTCAGCGGTATCCCCAAGTCCAGCGCATTAATGCCCGTCCATTTGCCGGTGCCTTTTTGCCCGGCGGTATCCAGGATTTTATCTAATAGCGCTGAGCCGTCTTCGTCTTTATAAGCCAGGATGTTGGCGGTAATTTCGATCAGGTAGGAGCTGAGTTCGCCGCGGTTCCAGTCGGCGAAAATCGTCTGCATTTGGTCGGTACTCAAGCCCAGCCCTTCGGAAAGCAGTTGGTAGGCTTCGCAAATCAATTGCATATCGCCGTACTCGATGCCGTTATGCACCATTTTTACGTAATGTCCTGCACCGTTGTCCCCTACCCATTCGCAGCACGGCTCGCCATCGACCTTGGCGCTGATCGCTTGGAATATCGGTTTAACCGCCGGCCAGGCCGCGGCGTTGCCGCCCGGCATGATCGAGGGGCCGTGGCGGGCACCTTCTTCGCCGCCGGACACGCCGGTGCCGATGTACAGCAAACCCCTTTCCTTCAGGTATTGGGTGCGACGGTTGCTGTCGGTAAACAGCGAATTGCCGCCGTCTATGATGATGTCGCCCGCAGACAGCAACGGCAGCAGGTCTTCGATGTATTGGTCGACCACGTTGCCGGCTTTGACCATCAACATGATTTTACGCGGGGTTTCGAGTTGATCTACCAGTGCTTGCAGGGAATATGCGCCTATGACTTGCGTTCCCTTGGCGGGACCTTGTAAAAATTCGTCCACTTTGGACCTAGTGCGATTGTAAACCGCGACTTTGAAACCATGGTCGTTCATATTCAAGACCAAGTTTTGGCCCATGACCGCTAGGCCGATTAAACCGATGTTCGCTTGCATATTAGCCTCCAGCGCAACAGTACTCTCCGGATAGTAACACGGCAGGCGGCTAACGGTGGCTCGCTTTGTTTAACAATCTTTTTCAAGCTTTTTCCGTTTCCTCGCTTGAGAACTACGCCGTGCTTCCGATATTAATAAAGCATTAATCAACTTTCTACGGTTTTTCGGGTCTGGAACAATAAACGGGTTGGCGCAACAGATACTTATGGGCTACTGCATGACGCCGCCAAACCTGATAATATGTCTGTAATTTATTGATTATTAAGATTAAAGTTTGGTAATCGCCTGGTGCACTCCTGCTCGTTAACGTTTTATGTATTGAATATGACTGCTAAGCACGTACTAAGCATGAATTCTGAAACCGAAGTTCGCCGCACCTACGTGCGCAGGCAAAAAGAGCGGCGGGTCAATACCTTTGCTTTTAATTCGCCGGAATGGATAGCCATGATGCAGGAGCATTATGTGATGTGGCCGAAAACCGAGCGTCGAAAAAAGGATAGACGCGCCAAGGACAGACGCAAGATCGATAGGCGCAGGGCATTGCGCAGGGCTGACCAGCCCAAATATTCGCGCGCACCCTATTTCTTCAGCACCGAAAGCATCCTGGACGAAGAAGAAAAGCAGATGATTTTGGAGCTGTTCCGCGATGCGGATTAAGTCCCGCAGGCTAGCGGGCCGACATCCCTGTGCCGCGTCTTGAATTTACCCGGCGCAGCCTTTATAGTGCGTAACCCTTTTGCATTGAAAAATCAACGCCATGCCATCGTTTGATATCGTTTCCGAATTGGATAGTCACGAAGTGACCAACGCAGTCGATCAGGCTAATAAAGAAGTGTCTACCCGTTTCGATTTTAAAGGCAGCAACGCTAGCTTCGAGCAGCAGGAAGACGCCATCTTGATGAAAGCGGAGTCGACCTTTCAACTGCAACAAATGCTGCCGATTTTGTATTCCAAAATGGGCAAGCGCGGTATCGACATTTCCAGTCTGGAAAGTGGCAAGATTCAAGATACCGGCAAAACCGCGCAACAGCCGATTACGTTAAAACAAGGCATAGGCAGCGACTTGGCGAAAAAAATCGTCAAATTGATCAAAGACAAAAAACTGAAGGTGCAAGCGGCGATCAACGGCGACAAAGTTCGCGTCACCGGCAAAAAGCGCGACGACCTGCAAGAAGTCATCCAAATGCTGCGGGCCGAAGATTTAGGCCAACCGCTACAATTCAACAATTTCCGCGATTAATCCTGTTCCGCAGTTTGCCGAATCGGTGGCGTGATTTTACTGCGACCGCTTTACGGCATCACCTGTTACTCCCATGAGCCGCATGACTGTTTTCGACCATAACCTAGGGCTGCGGCGTGCCGAGCAGCTGAACAGGGATTGCCATTGCGTGTCTTTAAGTCGCCCGCAGTTGCGACGGCAACTGGCGCAGCAGCCGGACGGCGAACGCTTGTTTAAGATGATTACGGAAGAACGGCCGCATTTATTGTCGGATGCGGCGGTGTTTGTCGCCGAGTCCAGCTTGCAACGCCAGCGCGAAATCATAGAAGCGCTGGAACGGGTGATTGCACATCCTGGGTATAGACAGCAGGTGTTGAGCTACGCGCCGCAGTCCGCGCGGTTTCAGCCCAAGGCGCGCGGGGTGTTCCTGGGGTTTGACTTCCATCTGGGTCAAGACGGGCCGAAACTGATAGAGATCAATACCAACGCCGGCGGCGCCTTGATCAATTTGTTAATGGCCAGCGCGCATAGCGCTTGCGACAGCTGCCCTTGCAGCTTAGCCTTTCCGGACTCTCCGGTGCAAGCGGCCTTGGCCATCGTCGCGATGTTTCGGAACGAATGGCGCTTAAGCGGAAACCAACGGCCGCTGGCCAGCATCGCTATCGTCGACGAACAGCCGAACCGGCAATACATGTTGCCGGAATTTTTGTTGTTTCAAAACTTGTTTGCCGGACACAGAATCCAAGCGGTGATATGCGATCCGGCAGAGTTGCAATTGCGGGCCGGCCGATTGTGGCACGGCGAGCTGGCGATAGATTTGGTTTACAACCGCTTGACCGATTTCGGGTTGGAACAGCCGGCGCACCGGCAATTATTGCAAGCCTATCTCGATCAGGCTGTCGTGGTGACCCCGCATCCGCACAGTCATGCTTTGTATGCGGACAAGCGCAATTTGGCGTTATTGACCGATGCCGAGTTCTTGCGCAGCTTGGGGCTGGACGAACGGACGCAGGCCGTATTGCTGGACGGGGTGGCAAAGACGCTCAAAGTGGCCGGTATGGATGCGGATAGTTTATGGCAGCAGCGCAAGCAATGGTTTTTCAAGCCGGCCAAAGGATACGGCAGCAAGGCCGCCTATAGGGGCGACAAGCTAACCCGCCGGGTGTTCGGGGACATCATCGCGGCCGACTACGTGGTGCAAGCCATCGTGCAACCCAGCGAACGGCAATGGCAGATAGGCGAGGAAACGACCGAATTGAAGCTGGATATACGCAATTACGTGTACGACGGTCGAGTTCAATCGGTATGCGCCCGTTTGTACCAAGGGCAAACGACTAATTTTCGCACAGTGGGCGGCGGATTCGCCAATGTCGTGGTCGTACCGGAACGGCCTTTGGGCAACGAGTCGGAAGCGTTCTAGCCGAATTGGCGGATCGTTCCGCACTGTGCCGGCGCAGAGCCGGGTTCAACCCGGTAAGCGATGAATCCGAGCGGCCGGGATGCCGACCGAAGTGAGAAAGGCTCCGAGCTTATCCCGGCAGCCGGAGGTATAGAACAGTGTGGGCCGCGATTGCGCGGAGCGTGGAATGGCCGCCTGTTCCAAGCGGTAGGCTAATTGCCGGGCAACCGCTACGGACGGTTCGAGCAATTGCACGTGTTTGCCCGCTACTTCGCCGATTTGTTCCGCTAAAAACGCATAGTGGGTGCAACCCAGGACTATCGTATCCGCGCCCGCCGCGATACCCGGTTTCACGTAGGCCTCCAGCAAGGCGTAAGTAGCGGGGGAATCCAATTCGCCGCGTTCGACTTGGTCCGCCAAGCCGGGGCAAGCCTGCAAAATGATGTGCACCCCTTGCCCGAACGAGGCGCATAGCCGGGCAACCGAGGCGCTTTGTATCGTGTTGGCGGTGGCTAACACGAGTACCACCCGGGAATGGCTGTTTAAAGTCGCGGGTTTGATCGCGGGTTCCATCGCGACTATCGGTAGATCGTAACTGCTACGCAAGGACGCCGCCGTGGCGACGCTGATGGTGTTGCAGGCCAGCACCAGGGCTTTGGCGCCCAGTTCCACGACGAAGTTGGCGATGCGATGCGCCCGTGCTTGCAAAAAGGCATGGCCCTGGTTGCCATATGGCGCATGGCCGCTGTCTGCGATGTACACGAAGGACTCTCCCGGTAAAACCGCTTGAATGGCACGCAATACCGACAATCCGCCTACCCCGGAATCGTAAACGCCGATGGGACTGTCGAGAGTGGCTAACCGAGCCTTGCTGTCGAAAAACGGTGCTGCAGTCGTCATTCAATAACCGAACGACTGCGCAAAGCTAGACGGTTTGGGTAGCGTGCAAATGCGACGGAGCGGGATATGCGGCATTTTTTCTAAACTCGATGGCAAGGCGTTGTTGCTAGGGATGGGACAAATCGAAAATCCCCTAATTAAAAGGCTTGCCGGCAGTGAAGTCAATTTTTCGAGGCGCGGTGTGCCCGTCGACCTTAGCGGTCCCTGCGGCCCCCGGATTTCAAGGTTTTTATGCTATAGTTTGCGGCCATTTTGCGCACATCCCGCGCGGTAAACCTCAGTCTATCAGCATGTTATCGTTTCGAATTTTCTTCCTGATTACCTTAGCGTATTTCGCCCAAGCTTGCGGCCAAACCGGGGCTTTGTATTTACCGGATAAGCCGGAGAGCGCCAAACAAGCCAAACCTTTACCTTCGGACGAGCGTTGAGCATGGATTATTTCAACTATCGCGAAAATCGTTTGTATGCCGAAGACGTTGCAGCCGAGCAGATCGCCGCCCGGTTCGGTACCCCGTGCTACGTATACTCGCGCGCAACCTTGGAACGGCATTGGCGGGCATTCGACCAAGCCTTCGGCCAACACCCGCACTTGATCTGCTACGCGGTCAAAGCCAATTCCAACTTGGCGGTGTTGAACGTGCTGGCGCGTTTGGGATCGGGATTCGACATTGTGTCGATCGGCGAAATGCAGCGCGTGTTGGCGGCCGGCGGCCGGGCGGACCAAATTGTGTTTTCCGGGGTCGGCAAACGCGAAGACGAAATTCGCATGGCTTTGAATACCGGTATTCGCTGCTTCAACGTGGAAGTCGCCGGCGAGTTGGACCGCATCGATCGCATCGCCGGCGAGTTGGGCATGGTAGCGCCGGTGTCGTTTCGGGTAAATCCGGATGTGGATGCGCAAACCCATCCCTATATTTCGACCGGCCTGAAGGAAAATAAATTCGGCATCGACATTCAACTTGCCGCGCACGAATTCCGGCGTGCCGCGCAAATGACTAACGTCCGAGTAGTAGGGATCGATTGTCACATCGGTTCGCAATTGACTGCCACCCTGCCGTTCCTGGACGCTTTCGAGCGGGTGCTGGCTTTGGTCGATCAACTGCAAGCCGAAGGCATAGTCTTGCAACACATCGACTTGGGCGGCGGCTTGGGCATTCGTTATCGCGACGAAACGCCGCCGGAACCGGCCGAATACGTCGCCGCGCTGCTGGACAAACTGGGCGGGCGCACGGCGGAAATCATGCTGGAACCGGGCAGAGCGATTGCCGGTAACGCCGGCATTTTGCTGACTAAAGTCGAATATTTAAAACCGACCGACGGCAAGAACTTCGCCATCGTCGACGCGGCGATGAACGATTTGGTTAGGCCGTCGCTGTACGGCGCCTGGCAGGACATAATTCCGGTGGACGCTGAATCCGCTGGCGGCGAACAGCTTTGGGATGTGGTTGGCCCGGTTTGTGAAACCGGCGATTTTTTAGGCAAGAACCGAGCTTTGGCGATTGCGCCGGGGGATTTGCTGGCGGTGCGCTCGGCCGGCGCCTACGGCTTTACCATGAGTTCCAATTACAACTCCAGGCCGCGCGCCGCGGAGGTGATGGTCGACGGCGACAGCGCGCATCTGGTGCGCCGACGCGAATCCCTGGAACAATTATGGGCCGGCGAACAGCTATTGCCGTAACAGCATGAACATCGTTTTCAGAAAAATGCACGGCTTGGGCAACGACTTCGTGGTGATAGACGCAGTCAACCAAGCGATTGCCTTGAGCCCGGAGCACATTCGCTTCATCGCCGACCGGCATTTCGGCGTCGGTTGCGACCAATTGCTGCTAGTCGAAAAACCGCAGGCCGCCAATGCCGATTTCAAATACCGGATTTTCAACGCCGACGGCAGCGAAGTCTCGCAATGCGGTAACGGCGCCCGCTGCTTCGCCCGCTTTGTGCGGGAACAGGGTTTATCCGATAAAGATTTGCTGGTGGTCGATACCGGCGCCGGGCAGTTGCAGCTCAAATTCGATAGCGACGGGGCGATTACCGTCAACATGGGCGTTCCTAGGCACGCTCCTGAGCAGATTCCGCTTCAAATGCCGGCCGAGTCTGTGCTATATCATACCCGGATAGCGGGTCAAGACTTAACCTTCGCGGCAGTGTCCATGGGTAATCCGCACGCGGTGATTGCGGTGGACGACGTCGATACGGCGCCGGTCGAGCGCATCGGGCCATTGATGGAGAGCCATCCTTTGTTTCCGGAGCGGGTCAACGTCGGCTTCATGCAAGTGGTCGACCGAAGCCATGTCAAGCTGCGGGTTTACGAACGCGGCGCGGCGGAAACGCTGGCATGCGGCAGCGGGGCTTGCGCGGCGGTGGTTGCCGGCATAGAACAGGGGCTACTGGATAACCGGGTCGAAGTCAGTTTGCCCGGCGGGTCGTTGCGCATCGACTGGCCCGGGCGAGGCAGGCCGGTAATGATGACCGGTCCTGCCGTCACGGTATATCAAGGACAAATAACGTTATGAACGAGACAGCACAGATTTCTTCGCTGAGCGAAGCCGAAGTCGTCGAGTATCTGGGACGGCACCCGGAATTTTTCCACAGCCATTTGGATTTGCTGGAACGCATGTGGATACCTCACCCGAGCGGCGACGCCATTTCGCTGATTGCCAAGCAATTGGAATTGTTCCGGGTTAAACACCAGGAGCAGGAAAACCAATTGAACGCGCTGATCGATATTGCCCGGGAAAACGATGCGGCCTTCAGCCGCATGCACGAGCTGACCCTGGCCATGCTGGAAGCAAACAGTTTGGAGGAAGCGGTCGCCAATCTGACCGACGTGATGGCGGAATGCTTTATAACCGATTTTGTGGCGGTAAAAATCGTCGGTGCTTGCCCGGACTCGCCGCTCAGCAATCTGTTTGTGGCAGCAGACGATGCGAACTTGAAGCTTTTCAATCAGGAAATGACCACTAATCAGCCCAAATGCGGGCGGCCGACCTTGGCCCAAGCGCGTTTTCTATTCGGCGACGCCGCGGTGGAAGTCAAGTCCTGCGCGATCATTCCCATGGCGTTTACCCAACTGGACGGCTTGCTGGCGATAGGTAGCCGCGACGAAGGACGCTTCCATTACAGCTTGGGCAGCTTGTTTTTAACGCAGATGAGCGAAATCGTCGGTACCCGGCTGATTTCCTTGTTGTCGCAATTAAACCGGCAATGACACCGGAAGCCACGCAGGCGATCGACAGTTTCATCGATTACTTGCGTGGCGAGAAAAGGGCCTCTGCGCACACCCTTAGCAACTATCGGCGCGATTTAAAGCAGTGGCAACAATTCTGTGTCAGCCGGAAATTGGCGGATTGGACCCAAGCCGGCGCGGCCGACGTGCGGCAATTTATCGTTTTTCGCCACCAAAATCGCCTTGGAGCCAGTTCGCTACGCCGGAAATTGGCCGCCATCCGCAGTTTTTACCGTTTTTTGATGCAAAAAGGCAGGGCTGTCGACAATCCGACCCAAGGAATCCGAGCGCCCAAGCCGGCTAAAAAGTTACCCAAGCTTTTGGATGTCGATCAAGTGGCCGGCATGTTGGATGCTCCTGCCGACAGTAGCTTGGAATTGCGCGACATCGCCATGTTCGAGCTGTTTTATTCGTCAGGTTTGCGTTTGAGCGAACTGGTCATGCTGGATATCAAAGACCTTAATCAGAGCGAAGGCATGTTATTGGTTCGCCACGGCAAAGGCGGCAAACAACGTTACTTGCCGGTAGGCGCTAAGGCCGTAGCGGCCTTGCGCGCTTGGTTGGCGCAGCGGCCGGATTGTGAGTCGCCCGCTTTGTTCGTTTCCCGTAGCGGAGCTAGATTAAGCCAACGCAACGTGCAACTGCGCTTGCGGCGCTGGTGCGAGCGGCGCGAACTAAAGGAACATATCCATCCGCACATGCTCAGACATTCGTTCGCCAGTCATCTGCTGGAGTCCAGCCAAGATATTCGCGCGGTGCAAGAATTACTGGGTCATGCCGACGTCAGTACGACGCAAATCTATACGCACCTGGATTTTCAGCATCTAGCAAAAGTCTATGACAACGCTCACCCCAGAGCGAAAAAACGTGGATCCGAATAAACTCTCGGTGCGCATTTCCCGTGGTAACCCCAATATCTGGTGTTCAGTGAACAGAACCTTCCGCCCCCCGGACGTCGAGCCAAATATGTTGGAATAATCGTCCCAAGTTATAAATTCCGTAGCAACGGCGCTTGATCACCTTGATCTTATTGTTGAGTCCTTCGACAAAACCGCTGGTTGTGCACCCAACAAAGTAATGGATGATGTGGTCGCAAAGGCGGCAAAACAGGTAAGCCCTAATGCCGTGATCCGTTCCAGCCATTGGGTTCATACGAAACGCCAACATAGCCCCTTTCAACGCGATTTTATCGATACCGATCGATTTCAATGCCGGCACGGTCGATTAGTACACGTGTTTCTGAACATGTGGTTTTGACGATTACGACGAAATTGAGATATTCTTCGGTTATTAAAAACTTTTTGTTAACTCATATTGAAAATTTAAAACTCCAAAATCTGTATAGAGGAATAAATCGATGTACCCATTTTGGTTCAAGCTAGCAAACGTTTTAATTTTGTGGACATTTGTGTTTCCATCCATCTCAATTGCCTCAACAGCAAGTTGCCAATCTGCGCAGCTTAAAGCAGTAGCCACTTTATGCAAGAAAGCATTTTCATGCGAGAGTACTTACACAAAGAAACCTGGCAAAGACCCGCAAACCACCAAAAGAGATAGCTGTATTCTTAAAACCAAAGACAAATTTGTCAGCAGCTGGGATAAGGTATTAGCCAAAGAAGCAAAAAAAGGGGTTCAGTGCACATTATCCGACAGTGGCAATACGCTAGTGGCTGGTGAAATTCTCGATATAGAAACTTTGTTGTCCGACTTTAAAATCGGTTGGGATTCATCCGATACAGCTAGCAATTCTCTCTACTCCGGTTTATTGTCTGCCGCTGGCACACATTGCACATCGGCATTGACTGCTCATGCAACCAACGCCGCCAAGGCCAATGCAGACAAGCTCGCCTCAGCCCTGTTAAAAGCGCAAAACAAGTTTATCGCCTCTGCAAACGCCAAAATAAACAAGGCGACTGCCAAGGGATTTAGCTATTCAGGGCTTGAATCATCCGCAATAGCCACATCGATGCTTTCATTTGTCGATGCCGTTGTAACTGAAACGGGTGGAGTGAATGCTGGTGGAAATAATGGTGGCAGCACCTCGATTAAAGCCGTTTCTGCCAGCTTAGGGAATGAACACAGCTGCTTCCTGTTGAGTAATCAAAAAGTTAAATGCTTTGGTTACTCCATTGGAGGGCGGCTTGGCCTTGGCTTCATTTTTGATTTATTTACAGACGATGACTCTCTGGGAGTCGGCGATCACCCAAAAGAAACAGCAAATACTGTCCCCTATGTTAACTTGGGAACAGGACGCACCGCCAAGGCAATTGGTTCCGGCTACGCTCATACTTGCGCCCTTCTCGATAACAATGATGTAAAGTGTTGGGGTAGCAATCTATCCGGTGAACTTGGCCTGGGCTCTTTCGGCGATATTGGATTCAATAACAACGAAATGGGCGATAACCTGCCCTCTTTGGATTTTGGCGTTAACCAAAAAGCTATTCAGTTATCAGTAGGTGGCGACCACAACTGTGTCCAACTGGACAACAATTCATTAAAGTGCTGGGGCAATAATTTGTGGGGAGAACTTGGTAACGGTTCCGATAATCAATCAGTTGGCAGCCAACCTGGGCAAATGGGAGATGCGCTGAAGGCAACCGATTTAGGTACGGGGCGAACTGCCATGCAGGTTGCGCTTAGCCAAGCGGCTCCCGATTCAGCCCATTCCTGCGCTCGACTGGATGATGGCAGTGTCAAATGTTGGGGTAGTGATGATCATGGCCGTCTAGGCATTGGTTTGTTCGACCCCCACGAATTCATCGGTAATATTGGTGATGAACCGGGACAAATGGGCGACAACCTGCCTGCCGTAAATCTCGGGGTAGGCCGCTCTTCAGTTCAATTGGCGGCGGGCGCACTGCATAATTGTTCGATCCTCGATAATAACCAGCTAAAGTGTTGGGGCGCCAATGAATCAGGGCAATTAGGCCTTGGCGACACCCAAGACCGTGGTACCGACGTTGTGTCGGAAATGGGCGACAATCTACCCGCTGTCAACTTAGGCGTGGACCGCTATGCCGTTGAAATTGCCCTAGGAATAACCCATTCTTGTGCCCGGTTGGATAACGGAACCGTCAAATGCTGGGGAGCCAACAGCTTTGGCCAATTGGGACTGGGCGATACCAAATTTCGTGGCCGCTTATCAACCGAAATGGGCGATAACCTGCCTACAGTCAACTTGGGAGCCGGTCGCACTGCCAAACGAATCTTTGCTGGCGGCAATCACAGCTGCGCATTGTTGGACAATGACGCTATGAAATGCTGGGGCGCAAACACTAACGGGCAACTTGCTCTAGGCGACAGCGAAAACCGCGGCGATCAAGCAAACGAAATGGGTGGCAGCCTGCCAGCTATTGATTTTGGTAATAAATAGATTTCGGCTGCCTTCTCCAGCGGTAGCCGGCATGGTAGTCAGCTCTTGCTGGCGCAGTTAAGCTAGTTGTCGCTTCGAAGTAAAGATTATGCAGCCTATCTGGTCCTGGTTGGCGTTGTTTTGGATTTCGGCGCGATACGAACTGAGATGCGCCGTATGGATGCTGTTCAAGTTATGGATGTCTTTACTGCACGACGAGATCTTGTGCGTGGGTTTGTTCGAAAAGCGCCTTGCGTTGTGCCGACACGTCCCAAAGGCGGCGGATCGGTTTACAGGGTTCCTTTGTATGCTGATGATGAAGTCATCCATTCGATTTGGCGGATTGCCGAGCGGCATCCGCCCCGAACGGTTTCCGAAATTGTCCAACGATTTGGCCGCTTAAGACACCCTATATATCGTCAACGTCACCAACGATTGTTGATATGGCACCAGGCAGGAACCCTTCCAGCGCCTGTACACGACCTTGGCCCACGGCGTGGAATTTCGCCGACCGGTTATGCGGGTGACCCATACCGACATATCCACCGTGGCCTTGGCCGATGGCACGGTGCTGGAACAGTCGCCGTCCGACGCTCGCTGGGCCGGCGCATACCGCGTGCCTTTCGTCACCGAGCCACAGCCAACTTTTTACCAACGGCATTTTTATCTGATGCCGGGGTTGTATAAGAAAGACAAAATTCGCACGCGCTATCAATATCAAGACATGATGACACCCTATGAAAAGTTCCGCTCATTGCCCGAGGCGGAAGCCTATCTCAAACCGGGAATCACGTTGGAAAAATTGGACGCATTTGCCACCTAAGCAATTTTCATACCCCCTTCTCTCAGGCTCATGTCTGGATTGGAAAATACTTTTGCGACTTACCCCAAGGGTTAACGCGTTTTCGGTCTACTGTAAATTTGCGACACGAGCATTGAACGTTTGACGGAAAGAGTGTGGCCGCGTTGAATTACGCGGCCGCCGGTAGGCGCTATTTCGAAATCGTCAGCGTGGGCGCGCCGCGTTGCGCGAGCTCGGTCATGGTCATTTGAAACAGCTGATGCAACAGACGGAAGCCTTCGCGATTCCATTGGTAGCCGGCCTCCGGGGCGATGGCGTAGTAATTGCCTGCGTATTCGACGTAAAGCGAGTCATCGTTCGGTGCGTCTTCGGTAACCGAAATGCCCAGCGTGTGAATCGGGTTTTCTTTGACGTGCGGCGTGGCCTGCAGCTTTTCGACGGGATATTCGGATTCGTCGTCTATGCCCCTACCCAGAAAATTCACGACATTGTAAAAGCTGCGCAAGCGGAAAAAACCGTGTACCGGCACTTCGCCGCCGGGATAGTCCGAACGGATGTCGACCATGACATCGTTGAGCAAGCCTTTATCCGCTTCGTCGTTCAAGGCGATACGTTGTGCGTTAGTGAGGGATTGCGGATCGTAATTGGTTATCACGGTATGGCCGATTAAGCGTTTGGTTAAGGTTAGCCGCTTGCCGGCGGCATCAAAATCGAGGTCGTATTCTTTTTGCAAGCCGGCGAATTGTTCCGCAGCCAACGTATCCGCGGGAATATGCCAGCTTTGCTCGAATTGCAAAGGTTCTACAAACAGGCGGTGACGGTCTTGGACGGTGGATATTTGCGTAACTAGCTGGCGAAAGCGTTTGTAGCCTGTTTTATCGCTCGGTTTGTTGTAGAAAACGGCGTCTTGTGCTTCGGTATTCCCTTTGAGGCGCAGTTCTCCGGCCAGCAAACGCAGCACCAGATCTATATCCGCACCCTGACGCAGTAACATGGTCAGCTTATGCTCGTGAAAGGGTGTGAGCAAACGTTGGGTAAACTCCTCGCCTTCTATCGGGACGATGCTGATGGTCGGGTTTTCCGAAACGGTGCCGCCGAAAATAGGGGTCAGCAACGAGCCGGATTCGCCGGTCAAGGCCGGCGTGGCGCCGGCGTTGAATTGAAAATTAAAGGTGGCGGCGATGTTGGAGATGCCGGTGAAATGCAGCGGTTGGTGCTGATGAGCGCGGGCGACATTCAACAACAGCTGTTGCGATTGAATATCGGAGGTACTCTGGTCGTAGGCCATCACTGCGTTATTCAACGCTATCGGCGACAGGCAGCCCGGTAAAACGATCGCAGTTGCAAGTGGGCTGAGCCAACGTAAAAGTTGGCTAATTATGGGGATTTGCCTGGGATTTGGCATATATAATTCCGGCGAATGGTTTTAGGCGGCATTGTAGCGTAGGCGCCGGGTCGGCCGAGCGGTCAGGCCGACGGCGCGATTGTTTTCGCAGGCTTTGCCCGCCGCAACGATAGTAATGACTTTAGTCACGGCACAATGGCGAAATCACTATGTCCGGAAACATCAACGCTTTGCGGGTTGCTTTAACTTTAAGCCTGTTTGTTCGGGTATCGCCGGTTGTTGCGCAAGACAATACCGCTACTACAGCCATCGTGCTGAAAGCGGATAAGCAAGGCCACTTTACCGGTAGCGCCAGGATCAACGAGGTGGCCGTGCCGTTTATGATCGATACCGGGGCGACGCTGACGGTAGTGCCTATGCAACTGGCCTCTAAGGCTCGTTTGCCCTACGGCGCGCAAGTGGAGGCGCATACCGCAGGCGGCCGGGTTTTCAATAAATCGACCGTGATCGGCAGTCTGAAATTGGGCGATTGCGAATTGCACAACGTCGATGCCCATCTGAGCCAACATCTGTCCGAAGTGTTGATCGGCATGAATGTACTGAAGTCCTTCAAAATTAATCAAACCGCCGATAGCATGACGCTGACACCGAATGAGGCGATGCAAACCGAGGCGCAATCCAAGACGACCGGATCCGCGCCGTCTGCGCCGGTCGACCAAAGACCGTCATCGCCGATTACCAAGCAGGTGATGTGCGACCGGAACCAGCGCTGTATTACCCGCTTTAGCAACTAAGCGTGCTTAACGGTGACGGCGCAAGCGGCGAATCAGTAGTTTTTCCAGACCGACGCTTAGGTAGATCGTCAAACCGACTGCGGCAATCAGACGCCATTCGTCCGAGCCAATGGCGGCGGTGCCGAATAAGGCTTGCATCGGCGGCCAGTAGGTAAACAGGGCTTGCAGGGCGGCCATGAGCGTGACGCCGCCGAGCAGCCACGGATTGGAAAACAGGCCGACGCGCAGCATCGAATAGTGTAGGGAGCGGCAATTGAACAAGTAAAACAATTCGCCGACTACGAACACGTTGCTGGCGACGGTGCGGGCTTTTGCCAACGGTTCGCCTTGCTGCAATTCCCATTCGAACAGGCCGAACGCCCCGGCCAGCAGTAACAGGCCGACGATGACAATACGCAGTATCAATTGACCGGTCAGTATGGGTTGGCCCGGCGAGCGTGGCCGGCGCCGCATCAAGCCGGGTTCTTTGGGTTCGAAGGCCAACATCAAACCCAGCAGTACTGCGGTAGTCATATTGATCCACAGAATTTGCAATGGGGTAATGGGCAAGGCGACGTTGGCGAATACCGCCACCATGATGACCAGGCCTTCGCCTAAGTTGGTCGGTAAGGTCCAGGCGATGAATTTGACCAGATTGTCGAATACCCCGCGGCCTTCTTCGACTGCCGCTTTGATGGTGGCGAAATGGTCGTCTGTTAGAATCATGGCGGCGGCTTCTTTGGCGACCTCGGTACCGCCCATGCCCATGGCAACGCCGATGTCGGCTTGGCGCAGTGCCGGGGCATCGTTGACCCCGTCGCCGGTCATCGCTACTACCCGGCCGTTGGCTTGCAAGGCTTTGACCAGCAGCAGTTTTTGTTCCGGCGTAATGCGGGCGTAAATGTCGCATTGCTCGACCCGGCGCCGGTAAGTTTCGGGGGCGAATTGCGCCAATTCCGCGCCGCTGGTCACTTGATCGGTTTGGCGCATGCCCAGGCGTTTGGCGATGGTTTGCGCGGTCAGAGGGTGGTCACCGGTGATCATTTTGACGGCGATACCGGCTTGGTAGCAGGCGGCTATTGCAATAGCCGCCTCCGGGCGGGGCGGATCTATCATGGCCTGCAGGCCGAGCAGGCCGAGTCCGCCGGCGACTTGTGCATGCTCCAGGGTGCGGTCGCCGTGTTCGACCCGGGCCAGCGCCAACACCCGTAAGCCTTGAGCCGCCAAGAACTCGGCTTGGCGGCGGACGGCGGCGTGTTCCAGTGCAACCGGTTTAAGTTCGCGGTCCAAGCTGTGATCGCAACGCTCCAGCACGCTTTCCAACGAGCCTTTCAGGTAAATGTGCTGCACGTCGTCGCGTTGGTTATGATGCAAAGTGGCCATGAACTGCCGTTCCGATTCGAACGGAATCGCGTCCAGGCGCGGATGTGCGTCACATACCGGGCTATGGTGCAGGCCGGCTTTATGGGCCGCAACCAGCAAGGCAGCCTCGGTCGGATCGCCTTCGATACGCCAGCAGTCGAGGTCCGCATAGATCCGCGCATCGTTGCACAGCAAACCGGCTTTCAAGCATTCCATTAAAGCCGGATAGGCGCGCGGCTCGATGCGTTGACCGGCAAGCGAGATAGCGCCTTCCGGGGTATAACCGCTGCCGTCGACGTCGAACAACTCGCCGCCGGCATAAACCGCCTGTACGGTCATTTGATTCTGCGTCAGGGTGCCGGTTTTATCCGAGCAAATCACGGTGGTACTGCCCAAGGTTTCCACGGCCGGCAGTTTGCGTATGATGGCGTTGCGTTTGGCCATGCGCGATACCCCTATGGCCAGCGTGATGGTGAGGGCCGCCGGCAGGCCTTCCGGGATAGCGCCGACCGCCAGCGCCACCGAGGCCATGAACATGTCCAGCCAGCTTTCGCCGCGCCAAACCCCGACCGCAAAGGTAGCTACCGCAAATCCGACGATGACCCACAGCAGCCATTGACTGAAGGCGGTCATCTTGCGGGTTAACGGGGTTTCGAGGGGTTCGGCCCCGGCGATCATCCGGTTGATGCGGCCGATTTCGGTGCAATCGCCGGTAGCGACTACAACGGCAATGGCGCTACCGTAGCTGACCAGCGTGGACGAATAGGCCATGTTGCTGCGGTCGGCCAGCAACGTAGCGGCGGCTAACGCTTGCGTTTGCTTGTCTACCGGTACCGATTCGCCGGTAAGCGCGGCTTCGTCGATACGCAGCTCCCTGCATTGCAGCAGCCGCAGATCGGCCGGGATGCGGTCGCCGGATTGCAAAAACACAATGTCGCCGGGTACCAGTTCCGTGGCGCTCAATGCGCGGCGACGGCCGTCGCGCAACGCGGTGGCGCCCGTATCCAGAGTGCGGGCCAGCGCGCCTATGGCCTGCAAGGCATTGCGTTCCTGCACGAAGCCTATGAGGGCGTTAACGATGACCACCCCTAAAATCACGCTGCTGTCCGTCCATTCGCCCAACAGTGCCGTGGTTGCGGACGAGAACAACAGAATATAAACCAAAGGCTGTTGAAACTGGCTCAACAGCAGGCGCCACGCGCCTTTGCCGCGAGCCGGCGTCAAGCGGTTGGGGCCGTGTTCGGCTAACCTGCGCACCGCTTCGGCGCTGTCCAGTCCGCTGTCGGCGGATACGGCGAACTGTGCCGCTACGTGCTCGGCCGATAAGGCGTGCCAGTCAATTTCGTGGTTTTTTTGCATCGTTAGACGGTCATCCGCGCAGTGAAAAAAGACTCAGCGTATTATCCGACATCCATTGCCGAAAATTCGAAGCGAAAGGGACAACCAAGATGGGGTTGTAGATAAATATGGGGAAAACGCTGGGTGTTCCGTCGCCTTTTCTTATTACGGCAAGTGGCTTATCCCTTATTCCCACGCGCTACGCTCAGCGTTATACATAAGTGCCAAAAATATTTATGGATCAACAGGGTTGCCAAGCGACAACAGCGTTGATTTTATCGGACCGAACCGTCCGATTGCGTATCTCTAATCGAATCAGTTAACCTGTTAGCTAGCCTTGACAGTATTTGCGAATCAGCTCACTATTTCAGCTGAATGACATCATTCGGATTATTGACATTTATAATTTTTTCGTGCGCCTTTGGCAACGCCGCAAGCTAATCAAACAAACAGGGATCATACGATATGAAGAATGCCAACTCCTTATCGGCGCTTGTCGGTGCTATCGCAATGATTCTGGGCGGGTCAGCGCCGGTAGGGGCGACCGTGGTACTCGGCGGCACCGGCCTGGTCATCGACAGCCCGGCCGTCATCGGCGACAGCGCGCTGGCTATTCTCCCTTCCGGTCTGGGAAACACGGGCAGCTTATTCTTCCAAAACTCGATGGTTCTAACGAATCCAATCTCGATTTTCAGCGGTGCCACGGCGAATTTCCAGACTTTCGCGCCTACTGTCGAATTATCCGGCGAGATCAGCGGCGCCGGCGCCCTGTCCAAACAACTGGCGGGAACGCTGATATTGTCGGGCACCAATTCATACTCGGGCGGCACCACCGTCAATGCCGGCACCATCGCAGTAACAAACGACGTTGCATTGGGCAGTGGCGCGGTAAAGTTGGCAGGCGCTACGCTCCGCGCCTTGGCGACCACCAATCTGAACAACGCTTTTGAGCTAACCGGGAGCAATCTGATCGCCGCGGCCGCCGGCACGACGCTCACGCTTGATAATATTCAGACTATCGCGCAAGCCGCCCAAACCCGGATAGGCATGGCCGGTGCCGATGGCACGGTCATCCTAGCCGCCTCACCAACGATTAACTCAGAATTGTTGCGGACCACCAGCGTGGACGTTTCCGCCGGCTCACTTAAACTTGGGAACGCACCGGCGGGTGCGTTGCTAAGCAATCTTAGCGTGCAAGCAAAGGCTGCTGTTGAACTCAACGGATACGATTTAGTGTCCAGCCTTTCCGGCGGCACGGGGCATATTAGCAACTCGGGATCCAAGGCCATATTCGCGGTCGCGGGTGGAAACTTCGCGGGGAAAATCTCGGGCAATCTGCAACTCGACGCAGTGGCGGGCGACACCATCCTATCCGGGGAGATTCGCCCCGATCAGGGGACCGTGATTGACGATGGCGCCACGCTGACGCTACAAGGCGAAGGCACGTTGACCGGCCCGGTCGAAAACAACGGAGCATTCGTCATCGACACCCCTTTCGACATCCGCCTTGATGCGCCCATTACCGGAACGGGTTCAGTCAACAAGCAAAACAGCAGCTTCCTAACCCTCAATGCCGTCAACACTTTCTCCGGCGGTTTGGATGTTGAGGGTGGGGCAATTAATTTGAAACCAGGGGCTACCCCAGGCTCCGGGCAGATTAGTTTACGGTCGGCGGAATTTCATACCCTTTCCGACACCACACTCACCAATCGGCTGTTCGTTGCAGGCACATCGGTGATAACCGCCGCTCACGGCACCATCCTACGCTGGAATCCAGCCGATGTTCATGGCGAGCAACCGGGCTACACCTTGCGCTTCGGCGATAGACTCGCGGATGGAACTATTAATTTTGGTTTCACTGATGTCGATGTTGTCGACGTTGTTGCCGGCACGGTCAGGGCTTCGGCCGCCAGCGTACAACATCATCAGATCAATCAACTGAATATCGAAGCGCAAGGAATATTCGACCTCGGGGGGAAGTCCGCCCACATCGCGCAGCTAACCGGCGAGGGTGCAATAGAAAACTCCGGTCCATATACAACGCTGTTAATCGGCACTGGGGAGTTTGCCGGTCGGATGAAAGGTGAATTTGGCGTGAACTTCGCAAACTCGCTCGTGCTGAACCATGCGGATATCGACATTTGGCAAGTCAAACTGATCGATTCCAACAGCGTCGCTATGGACGGGGGAGCCTTGACCGTGCACGACATGGACATTCAAACGCGCTTCATCCAGGGGCCGGACAGCACAGTGACGATTAAGAATCTTAGAGTCGATGCAGCCGAATCGAAAAACGTCGGGCAATACTTTCAACTCGGTGGAGAAACTCAAATCAACGACCGCTTCGAACTGGGCGTTGGAAAGCGTGGACTTTACGTATTGCAGGAAGGTACTCTGTCCTTGAACGCAGGCAAGGTTGTCGTTGGAAATTCGGCTAACGCTCAGTTCGACTGGCGCGGAGGCCGTCTGCGATTTCTCGATGACTACACGCTAACTGCAGGCGCACCGCTGCTCCCCCGGTCTCTTGCGCTTGACAACACTCAGACGCTCCAGGCCCGCAATCTGACGCTCGCCGCCGATGCACGGGTCCAACTGGATGGCTCAACGCTTAACGCAGACCAAACGTTACGCAACGCGGGAACCATCGTCGGCAAGGGCACGCTGCGAGCCGATACATTAGTGAACGAGGGTCGTATCGAATTTCTCGCCGGCCACAGCGAAGTGCATGCCGACCTCAATAATACTCAAGGACAGATCAGTCTTGCGGACAAAAGCGCGGTCACTTTTTTCGATGGTGTCGAAAACAATGGTACATTCAATGTCGAACTGGGCGCCACGGCGACTTTTAAGGGCCGGGTTAGCGGCCTTGGCGAGTTTAGCGGAGACGGCAAATCCATTTACGAAGCGGAGTTCCATGTCGGAAACCGTCAGACGTTTTTAAACCTCGACGGCACTCACGTCTTCGAGACCACCTCCATCATCGACTTTGACATTTCCGGGCCCTCCTCCGATCGCTGTTCGGATTGCTATGCACCACTGGTCTTCAACGATTCGGTGGTATTTAAAAAGAACACGCTTGAAGTGAATCTGATCGAAGGCTACGTTCCACATGCCGGCGACAGCTTCATGCTGTTCGCTTTCAACGGTACGCATATCGGGCAGTTCGGTGAGGTCGTGTTGCCTGAACTGTTCGGCAAGCTAGCGTGGGACACGAGCCGACTTGAAACCTTCGGCGAACTCAAGGTCTCGGGCGTTCCGTTACCGAGCTCGGTGTGGATGTTCATTACCTCCGTAATTCTGGTCATTCGAACTCAGGGCCGTAGATGCGGTGAGGCACGAACCGCATCATTCGCGTAACCCGCTTAAAGCTGTTCACCATGACCGATTGCCGAGGTGCTTATCTTCCCGGAACCACCTGCGTTCCCGGCCGGGAAACCAGCGCATTGGATTGGCTGGCGGATACCTTGGGCGCAAGTGCCCGCGTCCGTCCTATGTTACCGCCGGCGTTTGCTGCCTCTGTTCAACGCCGTACCTTAACCGCTGCGCCCCCAGGCCCTTTGCATCCGACCAACCCAATATTGCTCGGTAACCCACTGCCATCTAACTCGGCCCCATCCCAAAGCCGACAGCGTATCTGCGTGAATTGCGTTATTAGGCGCTAATAATGTAACCTTAGAGACATGTCACGAGTAGCTCCAAAATTGGATGTTCCGCGGAAGCACACGAGCGGAGTTGGAACGCCGCCCGGCAAGCTGTACGGAAGAGCTTTGCGTAGTCGAGCGAGTGCAGATGATTCTGGGTTGCCTGAAATGGCGAGCAGATACAAAAGGTTGTTGAGACCAACAGCGGTAAAATTGCATGCGGTTTCAAGAGTACCTACAAGTGACATAGGACACTCAACTTGCTTGCTACTCTGCAGATCGCGATCGGCAATGTCACTACCCGGAGCACCGAAACCAAGCGCCGTATCTCTCGGCTTTATGGACAGCTTTGTTGCGGAGACACTGGTGGACAAAAAATTGCCTGTGATTTTGGACAATTACTGTACCTACAAAAATGCGATGCTTGGTCAGCACAGCATCCGAACCTCCACTTCACGCGATCTCTGCCAGTTGGCTGAATCAGGTGGAAATCTGGTTCGGTATTTTGCCGCGTAAAGCGTTGCGGGGTGCGAGTTTCCAAAACATCGTAAGCCACGCCAAGCGATTGAAGACTTCGTTGCCGTATACAATCCTGCGGTACACCCTTTCGTTGGCGGAAACGAGAGGTCCGCAGTGCGCAATTACGAAATACTATCGCTAACTTACGGAATTAAGCAATAGTTCGTGTCGTCGTTATCAAGTTTCTGATAGGAAATGTAGTCAAGAGCGCTCCAGAGTCGTGTGGCGCTATAGCAGGGTGTTGAAATTTGCCTATATGCCTTCGGCTTCAAAACCATTTTTTGGTTTTGTTGGGCTTCTGGAAGCCCGATCACACCTCAAAAACCGGTTTTAGCCGGTTATATTCGCCCCGAAGGGCGTTAAATTCCGCCTTTTGGCGGATTTCAGGCGCACCACCGCCTAGGCGGTACTGTATCGCCAGCCGAAAATGGTACCCATGCGCGTCAGGTTATAGGCGGCAAAGGTAAAAATCGTTTGCGCGGCGACCTTCTTTAACCCCCGGAACTTGGTTTGGCGTAGCGGGCCGACCGTCTTGGCCCAACCGAAGACTTCTTCGATCCGCTTGCGGACGTTGAGGCTTTTCCGGTAACCCTCATGCCGTGTGGTACGTCCGTCGATGGCCGAACCTTTTTCCTTGCTGGCGACATGCGGCGTGACTTTGCGCTGGCGTAACTTGGCGACAAAATCCTGCGTATCGTAATTTTTGTCGGCGGCCAAGGTCGCGCCCGGTTTGTGGATCGTGCGTTTGACCATGGCATGGGCCGCCTCGCGTTCTGCGGTGCCGGTGGCCTGGGTGACTTCGACGTCGACGACCAAGCCATTACGGTTCTCCATCAAGGCATGACCGAGGAAAGCCAGCTGAGACTTGTCGCCCTCGCTCTTTTTGTACAACCGGGCATCGGGATCGGTGCGTGATGCGTGGGTTTCGTTGCTGCGTTTCTCGCCCTTGAAGTTGATCGTGGGATTGCGGCCGCCGTCTTCCGGCGGCGGGGTCGAGCCGTCTTTCTTCACGAAACTCTTGTGCGAGGCCCAAGCTTGGATCAGCGTGCCGTCCACCGAGAAATGCTCGTCAGAGATCAGCTGTTTCCACTCCGCCAAGGCCAGTACCCGTTCGAAAAACAAACGACTGATCCGTTCGTTGAGCAAACGGTCGCGGTTGGCGCTGAAGGTCGAGTGATCCCATACCTCGTCGTCCATCGTCAAGCCGACAAACCAGCGGTACAAGAGGTTGAAGTCGATATGCTCCACCAGTTGCCGTTCCGAACGGATGGAAAATAGCACTTGCAACAAACTGGCGCGCAACAAGCGTTCCGGCGGAATGGAATCTCGACCGCGACGAGCGTAGAACGCGTCGAACTCGTCGTTTAGCGTGGCGAGCAACAAGTCGACCACTTGACGCAGCTTGCGTAGCGGATGCTTTTTGGGAATCCGGCTTTCCAGGGTTCGGTAACTGAACAGGTCTTCTTGAGTAATGTCGGCGCCGCGCATGGGGACAGTGCAATATATTGGAGATAGAACTATTTTATCATTTAGAACAATACTTTATGATTTACCAACACATCTGATTCAACCAGCCAATGCGGGTTACAGGGGAGATAAAATCAACAGCCTGATAGTTTGGGAGTGAAGAACACTCTTTATAATTCATTACAATCAAAATATTTGAACAATAGGGGTAATTATGGGTATATCTATTCCGAAGCCAAGCAAACTAAATGTTTTAGCGAGAATTTATAATGCGATACCTGTAACTTCTATTGTTGACGTGGGCGTCAGAGAATGTACCGGAGAATTAATTCAATGTTTTCCAAGTAAAAAACATTATTTATTTGAGCCAGTAAGTCTTTTCTTCAAGGATATTGAACGGAACTATAGTAATATTAATTACCAGTTATTTCCGATTGCCTTGTCCAATGAAAGCTCCCAAATTTATTTAATTCTAACTTCATTACATAAAGATGGGAAAGTTACTCACAGTAAGATTAGTACTCAATCGGTATCGATTGACGGCAAAGATGTCGTTGATTGTTTGCCGATCGACGTAAAAAGATTTGATGCATTAGCGTTAACATCAACTATAGATCCTAATTTTTTACTAAAAGTTGATGTTGATGGTCAGGATTTGAATGTTATTAAAGGCTTTGGGTCAAAACTAAGCCTCGCGTCAGTCGTAATTATTGAATGCACTTATTTGAGCGCAATAGAACGAATGGGGTATCTGCAAAGCAATGGATTTCAGCTAATTGATATAGTTGATATTGTTTATTATGGGCAATCATTGTATCAGTTTGATGCTGTTTTCGTACGTAAAGATATGATCACTGTTGATTTATGTCCATCCATTTCTGCTTTTAAACGTGAGCTCTGGCAGCCTTTACAATTTTGATCATAAGTTTATGAAAGTTTTCATTGTCTGAAGTTTCCAAAAAATAATCAAACTACTGCATTAACCGCCAGCGGTGTATTAATGCCTGAATCCGTGACTTTAAAACCCAAAACCACTAAAACTCATTGAAATAAAATACGAAAACTGGTTTTTAAGATTTCACCTAAGCCGGTTGGAAAATAACCTACATTCAATGATTTATAGATGAAATCACGGATTCAGGATATTGTCAGCCCTTTTATTCGGAAACTATTACAAAAGTGGCTGAATTTAAAATTACATTCCATGCAATCGAGTTTATACCCCCAGCAAATCCCTCAAAAGCACTACCTATCGAACTAAACATCGAACCAAAACTAAACGACTCGAAGTACGAACCAATATCTTCGAGCGCGAAAGTCCCCGTCGGATCGGTAAACATCACCGGGTTGCCGTTGGCGTAAGTATACACATTGGTGCCGCCTTCCAGGCCGATCAGATCCGGTTGCAGGTAGCGGCACGTCGCCTAGCCAGTTGCGGGCGCTACCGTTGCCGGCCTGTTCGTAAATCAAGCGGCCGTCAGTGTCGGAGACATAGCGGGTTTGCCCGGCCCCGTTGGTTTTCAACAGCCGGCACGCGTTCCACCTTACGGCCTTGATTTGGGAGCGATATTCGATTTTTGGGAGTGCTTTTGAAAAAGCTTTTTTGATAGCTCGCCATCGATTGGAGTATTGATCATCACCAGATGGCAATGTCCAAATGGCGTGCATGTGATCCGGCAAAACAACCCAGGCGTCGATATGAAAGGGCTGTTGTTGCCGAGTTGCGCGGACCGCTTCCCGTAATTCGGCAATATGCTCGATCAACAATGCCGATTTTCGCTCAAGCAAATTAACCGTGAAAAAATAAGTCCCGCCCGGAATGCGATTGCGTCGATAGTTTGGCATGGAACAAGTTTATTTCATTCGGCGGATGACGCAAGCTTATCCGCCCTACGGCCCTATTCACGATATTTTAATTCTCCTAAAAGGATATATATGTGTTTAAAACGTGAAGAAAAATACTTAGAATGGTTCTTAAAAACCGCAATTCTATCCTATATATCCCTTATTTTAGCCAATATTTCCTTTGCCAAACCTATTGAAGGCCTATGCTTGAGCGCACTTGGCCAACGGCCTGTAGCGCAACGGAGCGACGATGAATACGACGAACTGTCGGTTACCAGCAGTCCGCTAATGGTCGAATACAAAGATAACGGCAAGACCTACTATCTCGTCGCCGGCAGACACCACGTCGCCCTTCAAGACGATCAACACAAGGTATTGCAAATTGCGTCGGCACATCAGGACGAAGGTCGGATCACCAAGTTAAAAGTCGGCAAGGGGTACTTTATCGTGGAAGGTGGCACGGACTATATCGGCTCGCTCACTCCTCCCTACATCCAAACCAAGGAATTCGTCAATCTGGAGTTTATTGCCGGCGGCAAACCCTACCGATTTTTGACGAAAGGCTTCCCTGAATATGGCATTTATGGCTTTTTGGGGTTATTTGATGGCGAAGGTAAACAGGTAACAAGCGTTCCCATCTTTTCGGCAGACCCTGTGAATGGCAGCGAATATTATACCGTCTGGAATCTGGCGCTAACCAAAGACGGTTGGTTGTGGGTGGATGGCAGCGATACCGATTATCTGGTGCCGGTCGATACTAGCACTGCACCACCAACCATCGGTGAACCGCTGGAATTATCCGCGCTGCTCGGCAACGAATGTTTGCCGGGAACCGGCTTTTTTTACACTGCTTTGGTTCCAGCGGCTATTACAGCCGAACGCTGGAGAGGGTTTTCGTCTATAGCATCCGGCGCTCGTTTTTCGGCTTATTACCGGCGACGGCAGTAGAAATCGTCAACGGCCAAGCCAGACTCCTGCCTCCGGAATTAGCCGATGCCATTGCCAAACAAGCCGAGAAATCCGTTCTAAGTCCACCTTTTCCCTGGGGTCATCTTAAGGTGAATTTCAAGGAATTACCTTCGTTGGGCGGCGTAGTGTTTGAAGGAGCAGATGGAGAAGCGCTGTTTTATGACGGAAAAAAAGTAAATTCCTTATTCGATAAAATAAAAAACGAAAAAGTTTTGAATTGGTTTGTCATATCGGAGAGGACAATTTTAATTACTGCAGAAAAAAGGCGCTTACTAGGCGAGCTAACTCCTGATCTCAATGTTTCAATTACTCCTGAACCTGATGATTTTAAATATTTTCCTCGTCTGCTTGGAAGGATATTTAGAACGCCTGATTTAATGTTTTGGATGGGCAATTATGCGATTGGTATTGGGGATGGCAAAATCATTCGCCCTATTATTGTATCGTCAACACCTACCTCTTTAGGAAATGTTGGTTACGCAGCGAACGCTATGGAGAATTTTCTCGTTTTTGAAACAAAAAACACTACAACCGGAAAACGTAAGGATTATTTCATCGTTCGAGATACGCCAAACTCTCATTGCGTAGCAAAACTCGATCCGGATAAGCCTATCGATCTTAGTATAAAGAACTAATAGACTTTTTTTATTAGTTATATAGCCACTGTTTTTATCATTAAAGGAATATTGTCATGGCAAATTACGATCCTATAGAACTTATAAAACTGTACTTATTCGGTACCAAAACACCATCCGCCGAAGATTACAACCTACATATTCGTCCTTGGAACACAAATATTACAGGTACGCCGAGTCAGGTAAGCATTCAATACGACATGCAGGATTATATGTTTAGCGGCGCTGGTCGTTATGCCTATCCCTCTTTATTCAAAGCCCGCGTAGGTACGATTAGCTTTGCGTAATCGTACGAATGTTTGGATTTTCATTCCTCCGATTACGCTTCGCTAATCGGACCTACGGCCCTAAATCCCTCGAAAAACGCGGCAACCGCTTCAAGGGCATAAGTCCCCGTCGGATCAGTAAACATCACCGGGTTGCCGTTGGCGTAAGTATACACATTGGTGCCGCCTTCCAGGCCGATCAGGTCCGGCTGCAGGTAGCGGCCGGTGCGGGGCGAGAAGTAGCGGGTGTGGTTGTAGTGCAGACCGGTGCTGCTGTCGTAGTATTGGCCGGGGTAGCGCAGGTTGAACGTCACCTTCGCACCGTCGCCGTCCGGGTCTTCCTGGGCGACGGGGCGTCGCCGTAGGGCGCAAACGGCCAGCTCCACACCGGCTGGCTGAGATTGCCGGCGGCACGGCGCAGATAGCGCGGGGTGTTGGCGAAGTCGGTTTCGATGTAGTAGATCGCGGCCAGGCTGCCGTCGGCTTTTTGGTCGCACGGCCAGCGGCACGTCGCCCAGCCACACGTAGTTGCGGGCGCTGCCGTTGCCGGCCTGTTCGTAGATCAAGCGGCCGACGGTGTCGTAAACGTAGCGGGTTTGCCCGGCTCCGTTGGTTTTCAACACCTTGTGGTCAATTTTTGAGATTTTGTATTCTCGGACAGGCTTCTAGTAACCTTAATTAGAAAATCCAGGCGCTTAAGGCGTAGGGCATACCAAATCGCCGCGGCTTAGCACCGTGGCGTCGCAGACGATGCTGTTGGCGGACGATGCACGAATATCGCTACGGGCGCCGAAGGACAGCATCAGGTCGGTCGCATTGCCGCTCAGGGTGGCATTCAACAAGGTAGCCATACTGCCGTTATCGGCGAAAAAGCCGGCGCCGCCGTTGCCGCTGCCGGTCAACGCCACTTGGTTGACCATGGTGAAATTGGAAGCATGCAATGCGGCTACGCCATTGCCGCCGTTATCGTGCACGCGCAAGGTGGTGCTGCCCGGCGCGCCGGAAAACGCGGTGGTATTGAACAGCGTCATCACCGACGATTCGGCCAGCTGTACACCGTTAGCGCCGTTGTCGTAGCTTTCCAGTACGGACGCGGCATCCAAATCCAATCCCGCTTTGGAATTTACCGATACTCCGTTGCGGCCGTTGCCGCTGGCGACGATGCTGCCGCCAAAAGACACCAGATGGGAGCCGGACACCACAGTCAAACCGGTACTTTGATTGTTGGCGGCGGTGATTTTAGCGCTGGGGTCCGCTAAAAACCCGCTGGCCGCAGTACCCAGTTGTACGCCCAACAAGTTGTTTTGCGCGACGATTTGGCCACGGCTGACGGTCAGGCCGGAACCGCCGTTCACGTTGATGCCGAACACTTGATTGTGTTCGCTGGTGAATAAACCGGTTATCGTGGCGGAGGAGGTGTTTTCGACGTCCAGGCCGCTGACGATATTATGATCGGCCGTGACGTTGCTCAGCGTGACTTGGCCATGCGCATCCACCAAAACGCCGATCAAGCCGTTGCGCACGGCCAAATCCACCATTTTGACGTTTTGCGCGCCGCGCACCGTGACGGCGTTTTGTTGCTTGCCGTCGATAACCGCCGTTCCTTGGCCTTGCAGCACGATGCCGTCGGTATCGATGACGATGGGGCCGCTACAGGTACCGGTAAACAGGATGGTTTTCCCTTCATGGCTGTGGGCAAGCGCTTTAGCGAGCGATGCGCCGCGGTCGCAGTCCACCACTCTTTGCGCAAAGACGCTAGGCGACAAACTCAGTGCAAGCAGATAAGCCGGAAGTAGGGCGTATTTCATTGACATGGTGGAACTCCTAAGTTGTAAAGCAGCAAGAACGATGCGGAAATTAGAGACGAAACTCCCCTGCCCTTGCGCTTCATCGGCACATAACGCCATGTTCCGGTTGTTTGCGTTTCGAGGGCGGCGTCTGATTGGTATCTATCCGAACAGACAGTCGGTATGTACGCGGTTCTTATTAGCCTGTTTTGCGTTTGGGCGGACACGAGTTCGTCAAACAAAAGTGTAGGCCAGTCTAAAAATAGCGGAGCGATTGCAGTAATCTGCCATAATTTTCTGCGTTAGATCTAGCGGCGGCCGATCCGGCCGGAAACGGTGGTGAATATGAGCATACTGACCTGGAACGACCAACTGTCAGTCGGTATCGACAACGTCGACGGCGAACATCAGGCATTAGTGGATTCCATCAATCGCCTGGAAGAAGCGGTCGCGCTGGGCGCCGACCAACGCACCATCATTGATACCATAGCGGAATTGGCGGCCTACACCCAAGACCATTTCCAGCACGAAGAAGATTTGATGGCGCAAGCCGGTTACAACCCGGAGTATTTCGCCAAGCACTGCCAACAGCATCGGGAATTCATCGAAAAAATCCGACAGGTCGAACGGCAGGCCATTACCGACGCCGGCAGCATCTCTAAAGATTTATTGGATTTTTTGGTCGATTGGGTGTGTCACCACACCTTGAAATCCGACAAACTGATGGCGATCAGCCTGAACAAGGGCATAGACCCGGCGCAAATTCAACTGGACCGCTACCAGCAAATGGACATCTTGCACAGCAATCTGTATTCGGCGCTACGGGAAAGCGAAGACCGCTTCAAGGAACTGGCGGATAACCTGCAGGCCCTGATTTGGATCACCAATGCCCGGCATTTGCCGATTTTTTGCAATACCTTTTGGTATAAAACCTTCGGCATCCAGCGTGGCTTTGTCGAAAAAGATCAGTGGTTGAATACCATCCACCCGGAAGACAGAGAACCGGTGGTAGACGCGTATCGCAAAGCCGCCGAGGAATTGGTACGTTTCAAAATTCAATACCGCTTGAACAATCCGGACGGCAACACGGTATGGATACTGGAAACCGCGGTGCCCAGGGTGCGCAAAGACGGTAAATTCGCCGGCTTGATGGGTTGCGGCATGGACATTACCAGCCAAAAACAAGCCGAAGCGGCCTTGGCCGCGGTCAATCAGCAGCTGGAAAACCGGGTCAGCGAGCGTACCCAGGCTCTGACCGCGGCCAATCTGGCCTTGCAAAGGGAAAAAAACCAGCAAGTCGAATTGAACCGACAATTGCAGGAGGCGCAAAGCCACTTAATCCAGTCCGAAAAAATGGCCTCCCTCGGCCAGCTGGCGGCCGGAGTGGCCCACGAAATCAACAACCCTTTAGGCTATATCTATTCCAATTTGCATACCTTGCAGCAATACGTCGCGGATTTGCTGCAACTGGCCGATTTGGCCGAACGCTTGGCCGCGTCGCTACCTGCCGACCATCCGTTGACCATGGCATTTGCCGGCCTTAAGCAAAGCGCCGATTTGGATTTCATGAAGCAAGACGCGGCGGAATTGGTGAGCGAATCCTTGGAAGGCGCCACCCGAGCTAAAAAAATCGTTCAGGATTTACGCGATTTTTCCCGGGTGGACCATCAAATTCTGGAAATGTTCGACCTGGAGGCCGGCATGGACGCCACATTGAATATCGCCAGTAACGAAATTAAATATAAGGCCGAAGTCGTCAAGGAATATAGCGGGGTTAAGCCGTTCGAATGCGTGGGCGCGCAACTCAATCAAGTGTTCATGAACTTGCTGGTCAACGCCGCCCAAGCCATAGACAATTTCGGCAAAATCACCATACGCACCGGCTACCGCGACGCCGACTGGGTGTGCGTGGAAATCGAAGATACCGGTAGCGGGATGGACGAAGCCACCAAGGCCAAGATCTTCGATCCGTTTTTTACCACCAAGCCGATAGGCAAGGGGACAGGCTTGGGTTTATCGCTATCCTACAAAATCATTCAGGACCATCAAGGCCGCTTGGAAGTCCATTCCCAACCGGGAGTCGGCACGCTGTTTCGGATATTGCTGCCGGTGCATCCGCTGCATAAACCCTAATCAAGCCCGGTCCCGTCTATTTTCGACTACCCGACAACCCGCTGGTGCCCGTAGGCGACCAAACCGCTTCGCCGTCACTTAGTAAGGCCTCACCGATATTCCACCGCTTCTACTAGAATCTTCTTTCGACCTATCGATCTTCTGTTTACGATGAGCCGCTCGAACTTGTGTGCACTTGTCGTAGTGATGCCCCAATGTTAGGATTTCCTTAAATTGATTAAGAAATAGTTATGACTAATGCCCACGTGAAGAGTGCGCTTTCCGCTCGGATCACCGATTATAAAATTCCGCCGGTCAAAGATGCCTTGGTTTTGGGACGAGAATCCCCGATTGGTTGCCTGGCGATGCGCCGGGCCTTGTCTCTATTGATCAAAGCCCCATATGCGCACGTCGAATTGGACGACGATACCGTTTCGGACATTCTGGTGCGGGAATCTTTGTTGAAGCGTTTGCCGCAAGAGCAATTGGTAAATTTCGTGCTATCGCAAATCAAACCCATCATGGCGGCGGACGAGGTATTGCACCTCGAGTTGGATGTAGAGGTCATCGTTTCCGGCGGCGGAACATGAAACCCACGGTAGCGAGCCAGTGCTTGTGGCCACTGGTCGAACGGGTATTGGAAGAAGAGCGACCGGGCGCGCTAGCGGAAGGCGCCGTTTACGCCGTCTTCAGCGAAGACATTCATCGCGGGACTTTTTGCGGGGTGGCGACGCACAGCGATATCGCCGCACATCCCGAGTGGATATTCGCCGATTTAGTCGAACACCGGCCTAATTTACACGTCACTAGCGAAGCGCCTTTGCATCACGTGCTGAAACAGATGCACTTAAGCAAACGCGACGCACTGCCGATTTTAGATCAAGCAGGGCAATTTATCGGGGTTGTCACGCAAACCAGCATATTGCAACAGCTGTTACGGCGGGAAATGCAGTTACTGGCGGAAACCCGCCGTCTATATCAGGTCGCCAAACTCGAGCGCAATGAATTACAGCAGTGGTCCGGACGCTTGGAAAAGCTGCACGAAGCCTCGCGTACCTTGCTGAACGTGTTGGCGCGCACGTCGCTGGAAGAAGACTTGTTGCAAGTCGGTATCGAGGCGTTGACCAAATTGTTGGAGGCTAAATACGGCGCCATCGGGATTTTGGACCACGGCGGTCAATTGTTGCATTTCATCTATACCGGGGTGAATAGGGAACAGGCGAGCTTGATCGATCGATTCCCCGAAGGGAAAGGTTTGCTGGGCGAAGTGACGAGGGATAACGTGGCTTTGCGGCTCGACGATTTGAAAAAGCATCCGAATAGCATCGGCTTCCCGGCTAACCATCCGCCCATGACTTCGCTGCTGGCGGTACCGATATCGCGCGGTAGCGTGGTATACGGACGGATATACATCAGCGATAAGTTAAACGGGATGCCTTTTTCCGACGAAGACGAGTTACTCGCTTGGAGTTTTGCCCGGTCGCTGTCCTTGGTCTTAGAAAATGCGCGGGAAATCGAGGAAATTCGCACCGCCCGCTTGCATCTGGATTATCTGGCGCATTTCGATACCTTGACCGGCTTGCCTAACCGCGAATTGGCGCTGGATCGTCTCAGGCAAGCCCAAGCGCACGCCCAGAGGTACTCCGGAAAGCTGGCTGTGCTGTTCATCGATCTGGATAATTTTAAACACATCAACGATGCATTCGGGCATAACATTGGCGACGAATTGCTGCAGATCGTGGCAGCGCGTTTTCAGTCCTGCGTCAGGGAAGACGATACGGTCGCCCGACTATCCGGCGACGAATTCATGGTAATGTTGCCGGACATCGCCGACTTGCAAGACGTGGCCACCGTGGCGCAGAAAATCTTGGACGTGTTGGCCCCGGCTTGCACGTTGCTCGACCACGAATTTTATACCACCGCATCTATTGGCATCAGTATCTTTCCGACCGATGCGGTCAATATCGACGATTTGTTGCGAACGGCGGATACGGCTATGTATCAGGCCAAGGCAGCAGGCCGAAATTCCTACCAGTTTTTCGATTCCAGCATGAATGAGGCGGCGCAACGCTATAGCGAATTGCGGCAAGCATTGCGACGCGCGTTGGAGCGCAACGAGTTTCGCCTGGTGTTCCAACCGCAAATCCATACCGGCAGCGGCACGGTTGTCGGCGTAGAGACCCTGATTCGCTGGGAAAGCGCCGAATTGGGGGAGGTGGCACCCGTGGAATTCATTCCGGTCGCCGAAGAAACCGGAATGATAGTCGAAATCGGCGAATGGGTGCTCCGTAAAGCTTGCGAGCAGGGTAAACTGTGGCTGCAGCAGGGTTTCGGGCATTTGCGGGTAGCGGTCAATCTATCGCCGCGGCAATTCTACGACAGACAATTTACCAGTATTTTGACACGGGTGTTGCAAGACACCGGTCTGCCGGTCGAAATGCTGGAGCTTGAACTTACCGAAAGCCTGATGATGCAAGACGTTGGAGCGGTAATCAAGCAATTGCACGAGATCAAAGCAATGGGTATCAGCATTTCCATTGACGATTTCGGCACCGGCTATTCATCTTTGAGCCATTTGCGCCGCTTTCCGATCAGCCGGCTGAAAATAGACCGCAGCTTCATCCATGACGTTACCACCAATCCGGACGATGCGATCATCGCCCATTCGATCATCAGCCTCGCGCATAGCTTGAATCTTTGCGTGATTGCTGAAGGAGTGGAGACCGAAGCGCAATTGGCGTTTTTGCACCGCCACCATTGCAACGAAATTCAAGGCTACCTATTTTGCAAACCGCTGAGTGCTAAGACTATGACCGAATGGCTATGCGAAGACCGGCGCTTGGATTTGCCGGTCGAGGCGGTATAAAAAACTTGGCTTGGCTGCTTAACGCTACGATTTGCGCCGGGAATGCCCGAAGCGCTCGCAGCCGTCACGGTTCGCGCAGTTTGCTGTGTTTAATGCCGTAGCTGAAATAGATCGCGAATCCGACCAGCAGCCAAACCAACAAACGTATCCAGGTATCCAACGGCAACCCCGCCATCAAACTCAAACATACCAAAATTCCGCTGGCGGGCACGTATGGCGAACCGGGACAACGAAAATGCCGGTGCAATTCCGGTTGGCTAACTCTCAACACCATCACCCCGCTGCAGACCAGAACAAAGGCGAACAATGTGCCGATGCTGACCAGTTCGCCTAATTTTTCGATAGGCATGAAACCCGCCAACAAGGCCACCGCCACGCCGACCAGCAAGGTAGACAAATGCGGGGTTTGAAAGCGGGGATGCACTTTGGAAAACAACGGCGGCAGCAGCCTGTCGTTTGCCATGGCGAAAAATATCCGGCTTTGCCCCATCAACAGTACCAACATTACCGAGGTCAACCCGGCTATCGCGCCGATTTTGATGATGGGCGATAGCCAACTCATGCCGATACGATCGGCCGCCAATGCAATAGGCGCAGCCACGTTCAATTCGGTGTATGGCACCAAGCCAGTCAATACCGCGGCCACCACGATATACAGCACGGTACACAAGGCTAGGGAAACGATAATGCCGAACGGCACGTCCCGTTGTGGGTCGACGGCTTCCTGAGCGGCGGTCGACACCGCATCGAAGCCGATATAGGCAAAGAATATGACGCCGGCGCCGGTGAGCACCCCGCCGAAACCGAACGGGGTGAAATCGGCCCAGTTTGCGGTTTGAATGTGCCCGCTGCCGGCGACGATAAAGCCCAGGATCACCGCTAGCTTGATCAGCACCATAAAAAAATTGAACACGGCGGATTGGCGTATCCCCACGATCAGCAAACCGGTCAACAGCAGCACGATCACCACCGCCGGCAAATTGACGAAACCGGCCGCCGGGTCGGCCAAATAGGCAGTGCTTAAATAGGGAGGCAATTGCCAGCCCAAGGCTTGCAAAAAACTATTTAAATAACCGGCCCAACCAATTGCCACCGTGCTGCTGGCCAAAGCATATTCCAATACCAAATCCCAGCCTATGATCCAAGCCATCAGCTCGCCCAGTGTCGCGTAGGCATAGCTGTAAGCGCTGCCGGATACCGGCATCATCGATGCGAGTTCGCTGTAGCACAAAGCGGCCAACGCGCAAGCCACCCCGGCCAGCACAAACGATAGCGTGATGGCCGGGCCGGCGTATTTGGCAGCGGCAATACCGGTCAACACGAAGATGCCGGCGCCTATGATAGCCCCGACGCCGAGCAGGGTCAGGTCCTTGGCGCTCAGGGTTTGTTTCAGGCTATTTTCGATCGCGGTCAGGGCGTCAACCGGTTTGCATTGCAACAGTTGTTTAGGAATGCGCATGTCACCGTCCTTAGCGCGCCAAACTGGGCGGCAGATTTTGGGCGTTTTCCAGCCGCACGCCTTGTGTAATCGCCCCGGTTAGCACCGCGTCCTGCAAATTGGCGGACGACAAATTGGCGTTACTCAAATCCGCGCCGCTCAAATCCGCGCCGGCCATTTCCGCCGAAAACAAATCGGTATTACGCAGTTTCGCGCCCTTCAATTTGGCGTTGCGCAGCAGCGCCCGGCCGAACTGACTGTCGCTCAAATCCGCGCCGCTTAGATCCGCGCCTTTTAGATTGGCGCGCATCAAGCCCATGGACTGGTTTTTCATGTCCGCCGCCCAGTCTGCACGGGTAATCTTGGCGCGGCTGAAATTGGCGCCTTCCATCACCGCGATGACCCGGCTGCCGCTGAAATTGGCGCCGGATGCGTCGGCCCGCGCCAAACTGACCCCGAATATGCTGGTGTTCGACAAATCGGCGTCGACGAGTTTAATCGCCGTCATCACGGTTAAATCCAACACCAAACCGGACAAATTGCTGCGGCTCAAATCCGAGCGGCGCAAATCCGCACCCCACAGGTCGGCGTTGCGAAAATCCAGGCCGGATAAATCCAGATCGGTCAAATCCTTGCGGCGCAGTTGGGCCGGGTGCTGTATATCGGCCTTAGCCAACAGTTGCTCGACTTGCGCCCTGCTCATTTCGCCGGCGGTCGATGTAAAACCGGCCAGCGCCAGCAAGACCGCGGCCAGATGGTTTATCGAACGAGTCACGTTACCTCCCGAAATAGCTGTCATTGTCATTTTCCCACAGCATAACACCGGCTAAAGGCCGGCGTCGATCATAGGTAAGCGGCGGCGATACCGGCGAAAACCGCCATGCCGAACCAATGATTGTTCAGAAACGCCTTGAAGCAATCGGGTTTGTGAAAATGGAAAATCAGCATCTGTTGGTATATCGCCAAACCGGCGGCGACCGTCAGACCCAGGTAAAAAGGCCAAGTCAGGCCGCGCATTGCGCCGACTGTGCCCAGCAAGGCCAAGATGACGATTTGCAAGCTTGCGGTGATTTCGCGTACCCGACGGCCGAACAAGATTGCGGTGGATTTGACGCCGATTTTCAAATCGTCGTCTATGTCCACCATCGCATACATGGTGTCGTATACCAAGGCCCACAACAGTACCGCCAAATACAAAATCCAGGCGAGCGGCGGAATGCTGCCGGTCTGCGCGGCGAACGCCATCGGCACGGCAAAGCCGAACGCGGCGCCCAGATAGGCTTGCGGCAAATGCGTGTAACGCTTCATGAAGGGATAGCTGGCGGCCAAAAATGCGCCGATAAACGATAGTGCGATGGTGTACCAGTTCAGTAACAGCACCAGCGCAAACGCGGTCAGACACAAGGTAACGAACACGGCCAAGGCTTCTTTCGGCGACACCTTGCCGGCGGCGATCGGCCTAGCCTTGCAGCGGTCCACATGCGGGTCGAAATCGCGGTCGGCATAATCGTTGATCACGCACCCGGCCGCCCGCATCAACACCACTCCCAGCACGAACACGGTCAATACCAAACCGTCCGGCTTGCCCTCGCCGGCTATCCACAAGGCCCACAAGGTCGGCCACAACAAAATGTAAATGCCGATAGGCTTATCGAACCGGGCCAATAACCAATACTGCTGTAAACGCTCGCGGATGTTCATGGGGAAATCGTTCTGTTTTCTAAAAGCCGCTATTTTCCGTTAGAAACAACGGGTTTGTCTGGTTTTTGCGCCATAAGCACGTTTCAGGGCAAGATTCCCGGTCAACGCACTTGGATGATCAAAATACCCTGCTACAGCTACTATTTCACCGGACCAGCGTCCGTTTGAATCGGCTTATGGTCATCCTCGGCCTAACTTTTCCTGCGCATCCGGTTTTTATCCACCGCGCTAACCGGTAGAATCTACCTACCATAGCGTATCGCGGCAAGCCGCGTTAGGCACAAGCGCCGGGCGGTGCGCCGATCTCGCCGGCCATCGGTTTGGCGGCATGCGCCACAGGCCGCGCCCAACATCGGATTCGTCAATTAGGAGTGTCATTATCATGAGCAACACACAAACTCACGCCGAAGTCTTGGTCCTTGGCGGCGGCCCCGGCGGTTATACGGCGGCCTTTCGCGCTGCCGATTTAGGCAAGCAAGTGGTTTTGGTAGAACGCCATCCGGTGTTGGGCGGGGTGTGTTTGAACGTGGGCTGCATTCCGTCCAAGGCATTGCTGCACGTGGCGCAAATCATCCACGAAGCCGAGGCCATGGCCGAACACGGGGTTAGCTTCGGCCAGCCGCAAGTGGATTTGGATAAAGTCCGCGAGTGGAAGCAAAGCGTCACCAACACCTTGAACCAAGGCCTGAGCAAACTGGCCAAGCAACGCAAAGTCACGGTGATCCACGGCACCGGCCAATTCGCTTCGGCTAACAGCTTGACGGTGGAAGGCGACGGCGGCACTCAGACTATCACCTTCGACCACGCCATCATCGCCGCCGGCTCGCAACCGACCAAGATTCCGGGTTTTCCGCACGACGATCCGAGAGTTTGGGATTCCACCGACGCGTTAGCCCTGCAATCCGTGCCGGAAAAGTTGTTGATCGTCGGCGGCGGCATCATCGGTTTGGAAATGGCCACGGTTTACCACGCGCTGGGTTCTAAAATCAGCGTGGTGGAATTGATGGACCAAATCATCCCGGGTTGCGATAAAGACTTGGTCACACCGCTGCAACGCAAGATCAAAAAGCAATATGCTAACTTGTGGCTGAAAACCAGCGTCAAAGCCATGGAAGCCACTGCCGCCGGCATTAAAGTAACAATGGAAGGCAAGGATGCACCGGAAAGCGAAACGTTCGACGCGGTGTTGGTCGCGGTCGGCCGCCGCCCCAACGGCAAGCTGATAGGTGCCGAGCACGCGGGAGTCACGGTCGACGAGCGCGGTTTCATTCCGGTCGACAAACAAGGCCGCACCAATATCGCCAACATTTTCGCAATCGGCGACATCGTCGGCAATCCGATGCTGGCGCACAAAGCCACTCACGAAGGCAAAATCGCCGCCGAAACCATCGCCGGCCACAAAGCCGGTTTTGACGCGCTGACCATTCCGTCGGTAGCCTACACCGATCCGGAAGTGGCCTGGATGGGTTTGACCGAAACCCAAGCGCAGCAGCAAGGCATGGAATACGACAAGGCCACTTTTCCCTGGGCCGCCAGCGGCCGCTCATTGGCGTTGGGCCGTAATGAGGGCTTGACCAAAATCCTGACCGACAAACAAACCGGGCGGATACTCGGGGCCGGCATGACCGGACCGGGCGCCGGCGAATTGGTCGCCGAGGCGGTGCTGGCGCTGGAGATGGGTGCCGATGCGACCGACATCAGCTTGAGCATTCATCCGCATCCGACCTTGTCGGAAACCTTCGCGTTTGCGGCGGAAATGATAGACGGCACGATTACCGACTTGTACGTCAAAAAATAAGCGGTTCCATTCGGCCGCCGCCGACTTGGCGACGGCCGGAATTTAAGCACTGACGCTACACTTAGTTTTTGCGGCTGGAATTGAAGGTGTAAGAGCGCACCACACCTTGATTGTCGAAACGAATCAGCAAATCCTGGGTATCGTCGGCACCGAACAGCGAATATTTGTAAATGCCGTAAGTCCAGGTGGTGTGGCCGTCTTCCATGCCGGTGCGCCAAGGCCGCCCGAAAATATTGGTTATATCTTGTTTGGTGGTTTGACCGATTTTGATCTCCGGTACTTTGGAGCCGGCAAATTCCTGGCCTACCGTGAAACACCCGGTCAGTTGCGTGGCGGCCAAACCGGCCGCGATTAAAAGATAACTCAGTTTCAGCGCGCGTAAGTTGCGATTGAGAAACAGTGTTTTCATAAATTGAACCTTAATGTCTGGGATGGTTGTTATAAAGTAGCGGACAGACCTTTTAGCCGCCGCCGACCGTTAACGATTTTATCCGATTGCCATGACCGACTCATTAGCCTGTTCGCCGCTAGACGAACTGAATTTCGACAACCGCTTCGTGCTGGAATTGCCGGGCGATCCGGAACCGGACAATTACCGTCGCCAAGTGTATCAAGCCTGTTATTCCCGGGTACAACCGCGCGCCGCCAAACAACCCAGCCTGGTGGCTTACTCGCCGGAAATGGCGGCGGAGTTGGGCCTAACGGAGCAAGATTGCCAATCCGACGATTTTTGTCAGATTTTCGCCGGCAATAAACTCGCTAAAGGCATGCAGCCTTACTCGATGTGCTACGGCGGCCACCAGTTCGGTCAATGGGCCGGACAATTGGGCGACGGCCGCGCGATCAACCTGGGAGAAATCGTTAACGCCGAAGGACGCCGTTGGGCCTTGCAGCTGAAAGGCGCCGGCAAGACCCCGTATTCGCGCAGTGCCGACGGCTTGGCCGTGCTGCGCTCCTCTATTCGCGAATTTTTATGCAGCGAAGCCATGCACCATTTGGGGGTGCCGACCACCCGCGCGCTGAGTGTAATTTTGACCGGCGACCAAGTCATCCGCGACATGTTTTACGACGGCAATCCGCAATTGGAGCAGGGCGCGGTGGTATGCCGGGTAGCGCCGACGTTTACCCGCTTTGGCAATTTTCAGCTGTTCACGGCCCGCGACGATCTGGACACCCTGGTTCAATTGCTGGACTTTACCTTGCGTACCGATTTTCCGCACCTGGGCGAACCGAGCAAAGCCGTCTATTTGCAGTGGTTCGAGGAAGTCTGCCGTTTGACCGCGCAAATGATCGTGCATTGGCAGCGCGTCGGTTTCGTGCACGGGGTGATGAACACCGACAATATGTCGATTCTGGGCTTGACCATCGACTACGGCCCATACGGCTGGTTGGAAAATTACGATCCGGATTGGACCCCGAATACCACCGACGCGCAGGGCCGCCGCTATCGCTTCGGCAACCAGCCCAAGATCGCTTATTGGAATCTGGTCCAACTTGCCAATGCGTTATATCCCATCATCAAAAAAGCCGATCCCTTGCAGCAAGCGCTTAACGCCTTCAGCGAAACCTTCGACAGCCAATGGCAAACCATGATGGCCGACAAATTGGGCTTTAGCGGTTACCAAGGCGACGACCAACTGGTCAAGGATTTGTTCTCGCTGTTGCACACCGCTGAAACCGATATGACTTTGTTCTTCCGTGCGTTGGCCGGGGTCGATCAGGATTCGACCGGCGCCGAGTTCGCCGGCTTGATGGATAAAGCCGGCTACAAACCGCTGGAAGACGACGTGCACGTGCAAGTATTAGCCTGGTTCGAGCAGTATCAAGACCGCTTGCGCCAGGACGGCAGGCCCAAGGAACAACGCCGGCTAGCCATGAACGCCGTCAACCCCAAATACGTGCTGCGCAATTACTTGGCCCAGCAAGCGATAGACGCTGCCGAGCAAGGCGATTTCGCGCTGGTCGACGAGTTGCTGGAGGTATTGCGCAAACCTTACGACGAACAACCGGGCCGTGAACGCTTCGCGGAAAAACGCCCCGATTGGGCCCGACACAAACCGGGCTGTTCCATGCTGTCTTGCAGTTCTTAACGGCTGTTTTACGCAACCCGGCGCTACACGCTTGGCAGGGCGGTTGGTTGGCGTTACGCTATTTCCAGCAGTGCGATGCAAAATCGCATCGATCCCGGCAATGCGCGGTTCACCATTGCCGACGGCAGGAAGCCTTAGTCTCACACATCACTTCGAGCGCTTGACATTACCGGATGCGGAAAAACCTTTGTTCTAAAGTCGCCGACCGGCCGTTTCCCAACGGAAGGCCGCGATGCGAACCTTGGGGGGACAAAAAAGATGCTGAAGCCCGGTAATTCAGGTATCCTTTTCAGGCTAAGCTAATGATCTTCCAGGTTGCGAAATGACCAACAATACCGACAACGTCGCCAAACACGATATTGATCCCGCGGAAACTCAAGAATGGATGGAGGCTTTGCAAGCGGTCATCGAAAAAGAGGGTAGCGAACGCGCCAGCTTTTTGATAGAGACCTTGCTCAGCACCGCGCGGCAAGCGGGCTTGGATATCCCGTTTTCCGCCAATACGCCTTACGTCAACACCATCCCGGTCGACAAGCAACCCAAATTTCCCGGCAATTTCGACATCGAACGCACCATCCGCTCCTATGTCCGCTGGAATGCGATGATGATGGTGCTGCGCGCCAACAAGCATACCAATGTCGGCGGTCACATCGCCAGTTTCGCCTCGGCCACCACGCTATACGACGTGGGGCAAAACCATTTTTGGAACGCCCCTTCAGACAAACACGGCGGGGACTTGGTGTTTTCTCAAGGCCATTCGGCGCCGGGCATGTATGCCCACGCCTATTTATTGGGTCGTTTGAGCGAAGCGGAACTGGATAGTTTTCGGCAAGAAGTCGGCGGCAACGGTTTGTCCTCTTACCCGCATCCTTGGCTGATGCCGGAGTTCTGGCAATTCCCAACGGTATCGATGGGTCTAGGCCCCATCATGGCGATTTATCAAGCCCGTTTCATGCGCTACATCCAAGACCGCGGCCTGGCCAACACCGACGGCCGCAAAGTCTGGGCGTTTTTGGGCGACGGCGAATGCGACGAACCGGAAACTTTGGGCGCTATCGGCATGGCCGGCCGGGAAAAACTGGATAATCTGATTTTCGTGATCAACTGCAACTTGCAGCGGTTGGACGGCCCGGTTCGCGGCAACGGCAAGATCATTCAAGAGCTCGAAAGCAACTTCCGCGGCGCCAACTGGAACGTCATCAAAGTGATCTGGGGCCGGCGTTGGGATCCCATCATCGCCCGCGACAAAAAAGGCTTGGTGGTTAAGCGCATGATGGAATGCGTAGACGGCGATTACCAAACCTTCAAATCCAAAGACGGCGCTTACGTGCGGGAAAAATTCTTCAATTCCCCGGAATTGCAGGAGCTGGTCAAAGACTACACCGACCGCGACATTTGGGAATTGAACCGCGGCGGCCACGATCCGATCAAGGTGTTTACCGCCTTCAACGCGGCGGTAAAACACAACGGCCAGCCTACCGTAATTTTGGCCAAAACCATCAAAGGGTATGGCATGGGAGATTCCGGCCAGGCACAAAATACCAGCCATCAGCAAAAGAAGATGAGCGTGGAATCGATCAAGGCCGTGCGCGACCGCTACCAACTACCGATCAGCGATGAAGAGCTGCCTAACCTGCCTTACATCCGTTTCGCGGAAGACTCGGAAGAATTCAAATACCTGCGCCAACGCCGCGCCGATCTGGGCGGTTTCCTGCCGTCGCGTCGGGCCAAATCCCACTCGCTGGAAATTCCGGCTTTGTCCGCCTTCAAAGCCTTGTTGGAAGGCACCGGCGAAGGTCACGAAATTTCCACGACCATGGCTTTCGTGCGCATCCTGAACGTACTGGTTAAAGACAAACAAATCGGCAAACGCGTGGTCCCCATCGTGCCGGACGAATCGCGCACCTTCGGCATGGAAGGCATGTTCCGTCAACTAGGCATCTGGTCGCAGGTCGGTCAGCTGTACACGCCGCAAGACGCCGAGCAGCTGATGTTCTACAAGGAAGACAAGCACGGCCAAGTGTTGCAGGAAGGCATCAACGAAGCCGGCGGCTTGTGCGACTGGATCGCGGCGGGTACCTCGTATTCGACCCATGGCGTGCCGATGATCCCGTTCTTTATCTACTACTCGATGTTCGGCTTCCAGCGGGTGGGCGACCTGATCTGGGCCGCCGCCGACCAACGTACCCGCGGCTTCCTGCTGGGCGGTACCGCAGGCCGCACCACGCTGAACGGCGAAGGCCTGCAGCACGAAGACGGCCACAGCCATCTGATGTCCGCCAGCGTGCCGAACTGCTACTCTTACGACCCGACCTTCGCCTGCGAATTGGCGGTGATCATCCACGACGGCTTGCGCCGTATGTACGTGGAGCAAGAAGATATCTTCTATTACATTACCTTGATGAACGAAAACTACGAGCAGGCGGCCTTGGTCGAGGGTTCGGAAGCCAACATTCTCAAAGGCATGTACTTGTTCAAACCCGGTCCGCATAGCCATAAACCAAGGGTACAGTTAATGGGTTCCGGCACCATCTTCATCGAAGTGATATATGCCGCCCAATTGCTGCACGACGACTGGGGGGTAGACGCCGACTTGTGGAGCTGCCCGAGCTTCACCGAACTGGCCCGCGACGGCTACAGCTGCGAGCGTTGGAACCGCCTGCATCCGACCGAGACCGCACGCGTGCCGCACGTCGAACGTTGCTTGCAAGACGCAATCGGTCCGGTCATTGCGGCGACCGACTACATGCGCAGTTTCGCCGAACAAATCCGGCCGTGGGTTAAACGGCCGTATACCGTGCTGGGCACCGACGGCTTCGGCCGTTCCGACACTCGCGCCAACTTACGCAAATTCTTCGAAGTAGACAGATACCACGTCGCGGTGGCAGCCTTGAACGCACTGGCGCAAGCCGGCGAATTCGACGCGGCCAAAGTCGACGTCGCCATCGCCAAATACGGTATCGACCCAGACGCCACCGCCCCTTGGCTGATTTAACCATGCCCGATACCTTGCGTATCGAACCCGCCTTTCCCGTTGCCAACCGGCTAATGCCGGTGAGCGGCGGTCGGGGCGAGGTCATTCCATTCGACATGCGACGACAATAACGGAAATCGACCCATGAGTTCTTTAGTTGAAGTAAAAGTCCCCGACGTCGGCAACGTGCCGGAAATCGATATCGTCGAGGTATTGGTCAAACCCGGCGACCTGGTCGCCGTCGAACAAACCCTGGCGGTGATGGAAACCGACAAGGCGACGATGGATTTACCGTCCAGCGCCGCCGGCGTGATCAAAGCCGTACATATCAAACCGGGCGATAAAGTCGCCGAAGGTACCTTGATCGCCACCGTGGAAGTCGGCGAAGCGATAGCAGCGACTGCAAAGCCGGCACCTGCACCAGCAGCCGAACCGGCGCCAACACCCGCGCCGGTCGCGGAAGCGCCCAAACCGGTCGAACCGGCCGCCCAACCGGCTCCGGTAGCCGTAGCCGGCAGCGAAGGCGTTAAACCGCACGCCACGCCCAGCGTGCGCCTGTTCGCCCGCGAACTCGGAGTAGACCTAAGCAAAATTCAGGCCGGCAGCGGTCGCAAGGGCAGAATTTTGCAGGAAGACGTCAAGAACTTCGTCAAGCAAGTCATGAGCTCCGGCGCGACCGCTAGCAGCGGCGGCGGGGCCGGCATTCCGGCGATTCCGGCCGTGGATTTCAGCCAATTCGGCGAAATCGAGGAAAAGCCGCTCAGTAAAATCAAACGCCTGACCGGCCAGAATCTGACCCGAGTCTGGCTGAACCTGCCGCTGGTAACCTACCACGACGAAGTCGCCATCGACGAGATGGAAGACTTCCGCAAGGCGGTCAATGCCGGCCAAGGCAAGGACGGCATCAAAGTCACCGGCCTGGTGTTCATCATGAAAGCCTTGGTGGCGGCGCTGCAAAAGTTTCCATCCTTCAACAGCTCGCTGTCTCCGGAAGGCGACAAGCTGTATTTGAAAAAGTATTACCACCTCGGCATCGCCGTCGATACGCCCAACGGCCTGGTGGTGCCGGTGATTCGCGACGTCGATAAAAAAGGTATCTTCCAACTGTCCAAAGAACTGGCCGAGGTCAGCGAACTGGCCCGGCTGGGTAAATTGAAACCGGCCGACATGCAAGGCGGTTGCATGACCATTTCCAGTCTGGGCGGCATCGGCGGCACCGCGTTCACCCCTATCGTCAACGCCCCGGAAGTGGCTATTTTGGGCGTCACCCGCTCCAAGGTACAACCGGTCTGGAACGGCAAGGAATTCGAGCCCAAGCTAATGTTGCCGCTGGATATTACCTACGACCACCGCGTCATCGACGGCGCCGAAGGCGCCCGCTTCATGGAGGCCTTGAAGGCCAACCTGGCGGATATTCGCCGTTTGTTGCTGTAAAACCCACTCGGCCTGATCCGAGATTCGGCGTAAGGCCGCCGCTGCAGTTCGGGTTTTCGCCCTTAAATTGCGCTACCGGCAATTTCAGATCGATCGGCTATCGTTTCAGACCGCCGTTCCGGCAGAGAATGCCGGAACCCAAACTGCAAGGAAGCGGCTTGTTCTCGTCTCTTTGACCGGCAACTCAAGCGGTAGGCGCCGTGCTTTCAAATCCCTGTGCACTAGACATTGGCATTCCCTGCCGATATGACGGCTGTTGCCGGCCTGTGATCAATGCCGGTCGGCTGAGCTTTACGGGCAGATACGGGCGGGCAAATCGCAAGCTTGCCCGAATAAGCCGGGTAGCAGGTAAAATCCAGGTATTCGAAATTCGACGGCATGGCCATGACAACGCTAGAGGAAACCGAAAACCGATTATGGGGCGGGTATTTAAATCTTTGGCAAACCGATTGGCTGTTTGCCGTTGCGTTGACGCTAACCGCGATATGGCTGATTTTGTACGTTCTACAGCTACCGGCTTGGGCAGCAGTTGGTTGCCCAGGCGCAAAACGTTGGCAGAAGCATTACAAAAGGAACGCCCGGATGAAAACGGCCGTAACTACGTCGATTACGGCATCAAATACCGCGCTCGCATCTCCCAAATCGCCGCCGGCCGCAGCGCCGCTGATACGGCGCAACAAGTATTAGCGGCCTTATACCATCCGCTGCCGTTCGTGCCGGCGGCTTTCGCGAAAGCCTTAAACTACGCGGTGGCTTATACCCTGCTGTTTTGGTTGTTGCCGTGGATTTGCGTGGCTTCCGGCAAGTTGGGCAAAGTTGCCTTATTACCAGACAATTTGGATTGGCCAACGCGCGTGTTAGTGGTTTTGCCGATGGCGCTAACTTTGCATACCAATGGGTAACTCATCGTTGTGGCGAACGTATTTGGCTTGTATTTTGTTTTTTGGTTCTTGCCGTTGGCATTATGCTGATTGAATTAAGTTTGTTCGTTGATGAACTTGATTATTTATTAGCGGTAAATGTCATTTTCGCTGTGACTGTAGCTTTAATAGTCGCCAAGTTTATGGCTGAGTTGTTCATCGGCGTTAGTACGGTAATCATAGTATCCGTCTTCGTATACGCGGGAGCCGTCCATAATGTAACCGATATTAGAGCGGCTGTGTTTACAGCGGTTTCTGTCGTTTTCGGCGTCGTTTGCCTTTCATTTTTGAGAAATACAAAGGTTCAAACAAGGAGCGGCGAGTTTTCATTCGTTAATTTCAAACATTCATTTCGTTTGTCGAGCTTATTGATTTGTTGGTTAATAGGCGTGTCTTCCATGCCCCTATGGCTAGAGCATTTATCCTCTGGGATCCAAACAGATTGGGCAACAGTGGATAGACCAAGTTTTGTTTTGCTATTTTTCCTCGGCTGGCTGCCGCTACTGAACGCGGTGTGCGATTATCTGTCGGTCGGCGCTACCCAGTATTTCCTGGGCCTGATGCGGCGGGACAAATGGCGGCTGGCGTGGTGGGCGGCTGGCGTGGTGGGCGGCAGACGCGGCGGTGGCGGTGGTATTGGTGGCCGCATTGTACTTCGCCGCAGCCGGCCTGTTGTGCTTGCTGCGCTGGCTGGGTTGGGGGGTGGAGCCGAAAGCTGTAATCGAGCAGTTCAACGCCGATCCGTCCTCGGTCATGTGGCTGTTGCTGTTGGCCGCCACCAACGTCCTGCCGACCCTGCTGCACTGGAGTTTGGGCCTGGCCGGGCTGTGGGCCGATAGCATAGGGCCGGATGCCGCAAACGCCAGAGCCTGGGTTACGCAGGTGCTGAAGGGCACCGCGTTGGGCAAGATCGACGCCGAGGATTTCGCCGATTACCTGTTCGGCCACCGTTTACTCAGCCTTATCTTCGCCCTGTGCCTTTTGGCCTGGGCGCTATGCGCCTTGCGTAATCTAGTGCCTTACAGCTTGAGATGGTTGCTGTAAGCGGTGTCTAGCCAAGCGGCCGCTGGCGATCCGCCGGAATAGGCTGGCTAATAGCGGGCGCAGCCGGATGGACGGCTTCCGCCGGGCTGGCCCTCGGCCCGATTTGCATCGGCCGCTGTCGAACCGGATCGGTGCCGCTTCTTTGGTGCCTTAGCGCGGTACCCCGATTCGCTTGGTAAACATCACTCGCTGTAACCGCGAAAGATATGGGTATGATGCTATGTTTAACTCTTCGGACGGCGGTCGGGCGCTTGTTGTTATTGGGTGATCAAATGGTTCTAAGGGCATGACAAGCTGTGGTTAAAACATCGACAAATCGCAACGCGGATACGGCGTCTTTTTCGGTCGCTACCTTTCTAACCCCCTCCGTTTTTAGAAATTATCCGCAACTCAGTTTGCATGCCGAGAGTTTGCAAGCCCTGCGCGTGCGCCTGCTGTATGCCAATCTGCCTGTATCCATCGGCGTCAGCGGCATGTTGGCGTTTATTCTGGTGACGGTTCAGGCCACGGTTATCGATCCGGAACGCCTGACCGCATGGTCTTTGGCCTTGACGCTGGTGCTGAGCGCTAGGGCGGTATTATTCGCGGCATGGCGGCGAAGCGCGAACGAAAGCAGTCACGCGGCCATGCGCCGCTGGTTGTTGCTGTTTCGCATCGGCGCCGTGCTTGCCGGTACGGTTTGGGGAATAGGCGGCGTGGTGTTGGCGCCGCCCGGCAATACCGGGCATATCTTTTACGTGTCTTTCGTTCTGATAGGCTTATGCGCCGGCGCCGCATCGTCGCTGGCGGTAGATCGCCTGACCATCAACGGGTTTTTGATTGCGGTTTTGTTGCCGCATACGTTTTTTCTCGCCAATCTAGGCGGCAGCGCGTCCTTGGGCATGAGTGTCATGAGTTCGCTGTTTTTGTTTTTTCTGGCAGCAAGTGCCCGACACTCCGCGCTGCAGTTGGAAGAAAATTTTCGCTTGCAGCACATCGCCACCGAGAACGAAACCAAACTGCGGCAGATGCTGGAAAACAGTCCCATCGCGACCTGCATTGCCGATGCGGCGGACAACCGGATCTTATTCGTCAATCAAAGTTATTTGGCGTTGATCGAAGCTTCGCCGGAACAGATCGTCGGAGTCTCCCCCGTCGACTACTATGCCAAACCCGAAGATTATACAGCGGTGTCGGAACACATTCGTGCGGGTACCCAGATCAGTAATAAATTGCTGGAACTACGTTCGCTCGATGGACAAAGTTGGACAAAATGGACCTTGGCTTCTTATTCGCCCATAGAATATCAACACAAAGCGGCAATATTAGCGTGGTTTTACGACATCACGGAACGCAAACTCAAGGAAGACCACGTCGAACATATGGCCTATCACGATGCGTTAACCGGCTTGCCGAACAGGTCGTTGATCTTGGATAGATTGCAACAGGCGCAGACTGAAGCCGAACTTACCGGCAATATGGTGGCTTTGATGTTTATCGATTTGGATAAATTCAAACCGGTTAACGACCTGCACGGCCACAATATCGGCGATTTGCTGCTGAAATTTGTCGCGGAACGTATCCGCGGCTGCCTACGAAAAACCGATTCGGCGGCGCGTATCGGCGGTGACGAGTTCGTGGTGCTACTACCAGCCTTACCGGCGGTAAAGAATGCGGTGGACGTGGCGGAAAAACTCAGACAGGCGCTCAATTTACCGTTCGAAATCAACGGATTGATATTAAATATCTCGTCTAGCATAGGTCTGGCGGTTTACCCGGAACACGCCGAAGACACCCAATCGCTGATCAAGCACGCGGACATCGCCATGTATTACGCCAAAGCCGAGGGTAGAAATTGTGTACGGGTTTTTCGACCGCAAATGCAAGATCGGGGTATGTCTTCTCCATAAGATTCGACGTGATCGCACGTTGTAAATATTGAGCAGCGATTCCTAGGCAATGGAACTTGTTTGTTGACCCATTCGGCCAAAATCATCCGGACAGGGATTTGTCCGACGATAAACCCGAATGCTTGATTGGTAAAGCCTCCCGGTACATTAAGCGCGCTGGCTTACCGGCCTTGGCAATCCCCCTTTGGCTCAAGCACCTATCCTGGCAATAACCGACTTTGAAGCGTGTCGGCGGGGGTAAAAATCTCCCCTTTCCCGACGGCGCGCTGGTATGCTTTGCGACCGATTTAACCATTCGCAGCATTCAATGAAATCATTGCAACTCTATGCCACCGCACCTAAAGCCTTGGAAGGCATTTTAGCCAACGAATTGCGCGGCCTCGGTGCGGCCGAAGTCAACGAAAAAATGGCGGGAGTGAGTTTCCAAGGCGATTTGGCATTGGCGTATCGGGTGTGTTTGTGGTCGCGGGTGGCTAACCGGGTATTTCTAGCCTTGGACAGCTTTCCGGTCCGGTCGCAACAAGACTTGTACACCGGCGTGCAGCGCACGGACTGGAGCCGCCATTTGTCGGCCGACGCCAGTCTGGCGGTATCGTTCAATGCTAAAAATAGCCCGGCGATCAAGCATACCCATTTCGGCGCCCAGAAAGTCAAAGACGCCATCGTCGATCAACTGCGCACTAAGTTCGGTCTACGGCCCAGCGTGGATACCGAACGGCCGGCGATACGCGTCAACATATATCTGCATAACGATGTCGCTCAGCTGAGTTTGGATTTATCCGGCGATAGCCTGCATAAACGCGGTTTTCGCGACGTCGCCATTACCGCGCCGATCAAAGAGAATTTGGCGGCGGGCATTTTACTACGTACAGGCTGGCCCCAAATTGCCGCGCAAGGCGGCACATTGCTGGATCCGATGTGCGGTTCCGGCACCTTGCTGATGGAGGGTGCGTTGATGGCGGCCGACATCGCCCCTGGTTTGCGACGCGATTATTTCGGGTTTTTAGGTTGGCAACAGCATGACGCTGTGTTATGGCAAACCTTGTTGGAGGAAGCCGAACAGCGCCGTGCGGCCGGTTTGGCGAAACTGCCGGTCATCGCCGGTTTCGACCAAGACCGGCGCACGGTCGCGACCGCGCTGCAGCATATCGAAAACGCCGGTCTAGCCGGCAAGATTCACGTGGAAAAGCGCGACATAGCCGATGCGGCGTCGGCCGAAAGCTGGCCGCCGGGGCTGATAGTCTGCAACCCGCCCTACGGCGAACGCTTGGGGGATGAAGCGGAAACCGCGGCGTTGTATCGCCGTTTCGGCGAAGTGTTGAAACAGCGCTTTGTCGGTTGGCGGGCGGCAATGATCATCAGCAATCCGGAACTCGGGTTTCGCTTGGGGCTGCGTTCGCAAAGGCCGGTGACGCTGTTCAACGCTGCGCTGGAATGCAAGTTATTGCGTTTCAATATCGAGGAAAAAGCATTTTTCGAACCCAAGGCCAAGTCGCAGCAAGAGCGTATCGAATCGATCAATCGCCGCGCACAAACCGAGCAGCAAGATCCGCAAGCGGAAATGTTCGGCAACCGTTTGCGCAAGAATCTGAAAAAACTCAGCAAGTGGCTCGCCCAAAACGACGTGCGTTGTTATCGCGCCTACGATGCCGACCTGCCGGAATATGCCGTGGCGGTGGACGTATACCGCGGGGAAAAGATTTGGGTGAGCGTACAGGAATACGAATCGCCTAAAAGCATAGATCCGGCCAAAGCCAATCTGCGCTTGGCGGGTGCCATGGCGGAAATCCCTAAAGTCATGCAGGTACCAGCCGATCAAGTGTTTTTGAAAGTCCGGCGCAAACAGAAAGCCAGCGATCAATACGAAAAGTTAGGCGAGCGCGGCTGCTACCATGTCGTGGAAGAAGGCGGCTGCAAGTTTTGGGTGAACTTCGAGGATTATTTGGATACCGGGTTGTTTTTGGATCACAGGCCTATCCGTTTGTTGATTCAGCAGCAAGCCGCCGGCAAACGCTTTTTGAATTTATTTGCGTATACCGGCAGCGCCACGGTACATGCCGCCGTGGGCGGAGCGGTTTCCAGCGTCACGGTGGATATGTCCAACACTTATCTGGATTGGGCCGGACGCAATTTCGAACTAAACGGCATCCGCGGCGGACATAAACTGGTGCGGGCCGACTGCGTGCAATGGCTGGCCGAACAAGTCGCAGCCCGCAATAAACCGCAATTCGATTTAATCTTTTTGGACCCGCCGACCTTTTCCAATTCCAAGAAAATGGAAACAGTGTTCGACGTGCAACGCGACCACGTGCAGCTGATTCGAAACGCGCTGGCCTTATTGGTACCGGGCGGGGTATTGTATTTTTCCACCAACTTCCGTCGCTTTAAAATGGACGAGCAGGCGTTGACCGGTGTGACGCTGCAAGACATCAGCGCGGCAACAATACCGGAAGATTTTGCTCGCGACCCAAAGATTCATTATTGTTGGAGGATTAGCCGATGAAGGATTGTTTGCACATCATCGTCAAAGGCCGGGTGCAGGGTGTATGTTTTCGCGCCAATACGCAAAAACAGGCGGTCAAACGCAATATCAGCGGCTTTACCCGCAATCTGGCCAACGGCGACGTAGAAATCGTTGCCGTCGGCGAGCGCGACGCCTTGCAGGAATTGGTCGCTTGGTGTCATAAAGGCCCGCTGCTGGCCAAAGTCAGCGAAGTATTGGTGTCGGCTTATTCCGATCCGAAAAGCTACGCCGGTTTCGAAATCGTTCAGTAAGCGAACGCTAGATTAGGGGCAGATCATACCGCCTGCCTAGCATTATCCGGCGTTTGCCGTCCATGGCCCCTATCCCGCGCTATCTTGTCTAAGCAGCACCCTGAGCCAGCAAGAATCAACGATTTTTGAAAAATTCCGCCAACGCGGCGTTACGGCCGGCGGTGACGGTTTGCGCATGCGGCCGACTTTCTATCAATTTGATGTAATCTGCGGCGCCTGGAATATGCTCGGCAACCAAATCGCGGCCGTAAATTTGTTGAGTCACGAATCCGACCAATTGAAAATGCGGCCAAGCCACGATGTCGGCGGCGGTAAACTGTTCCCCCAGCGCGAACGGCGCAAAGCCGGCGATGCGGGCTAAACCTTTCAAACCGTTTTCTACTTTAGGTAAAACTTCGTCCTTAGTTTCTTGGGAAATTTTTGCCCCAAACAACACTTCGCCGTACAAACGGCGGGCGATCAATTCCATGTTCAATTCGATGTGCTGAATGAACTCGCGGCATTTCGCACGCTGAAACGCATCGGCCGGATACAAGGGATTGTCCGGAAACACGTCTTCCAAATATTCCAAAATCGCTTGCGATTCGGACAAATAGCCGGCGTCGGTTTTGATGAACGGGATTTTACCCAGCGGCGAACGTTTCAATACGGCTTCTTCCTGGCTAGGCGGAATGACCTCTTCTACAAACCGAATGTTTTTTTCCAGCAGAGCAAATTTAACTTTATTGTAATAATTGCTAATGGCAAAACCGTACAGTGTGATCATGGTGCATCTCCCGTTTGATTAAAGAATAAATATATACAGACAGACCGGTCGGTCTGTTGTAATAATACATACCGGTCTGTATATTTGCAACTTTGTTTTTCGACTTTTATGACACGCGATCTCCGTTTACATATTCTGAATACCGCATCCGATTTGTTTTATAGCCAGGGCATCAAAGCCACCGGGGTGGACGCCATCGTCAAAGCCGCCGGCACTACCAAAATGAGCTTATACAAATATTTTCCGTCCAAAGACGATTTGGTACTGGCACATTTGCATCGAAGCGGCGATACCATGAGAGCGAAAATTCTGGCTGGAATCCAACATCAGGGTATGAGTCCGGCACAACAATTATTAGCCGTATTCGACGTATTTGCCGAAATGCACAGCAACCCCGCTTTTCGCGGCTGCCCTTTCATCAATGCCACGGCCGAATTCGCCGACGGCGACAGTCCGGTAGCACAAGCCGTTGCCGAGTTTTACCTATCCCTGCAAACGGCATTAACCGAGCTGGCCAAGCAAGCCGGATGCGACAACCCGGAAACCCTAGCCGAGCAGATACTGATGTTATTGGCAGGCGCGACCGTGCGGGCGCAGATGCAAACCGGCTTGCCTGTCATCCCGGCTGCCAAGCAAGCGGCCGAAATGTTATTGGCGGCTGCGGCAACCTAAATGCTGTAACCGGCAAGAACAGGGCTAAGCTCAATCGGATTACTTGGCTTTGCGCTGTAAGGCGGTCAGTAAAGGCAATCCGTCCGGCATTACCGCAAGCGAATGTTCGCCGTTATGTATAGAAAGGGTATAAGGCCGCTCTTGCGCCGCTATGGGTTCGTTGAAAGCTTTCAAGCACCGGTAGACGGCTAAGTCAGCCTCGGAAGCGTCCTGTGCTTGGATTTGCCGCCGCTGTATGCGTTGTATCAGCAAAGGCTCCGGACAATCGATGTCCAAAATCATAAACTCCACCCCGCATTCGTTTGCCAAGTCGGCAAAACGGCAGCGTTCTGCCTGACGTAAAAATGCCGCATCGACGATCACGCTAAATCCACTTTGTAGAATCAAGCGACTCAGCTCCAGTAAGCGGTCATAAGTTTTTTCAGTGGCCGCTTGGGTATAAATTCCACCGTCGATAGGCGAGCCGCTCCGTTGTTCGGCAGCCATGCCGAACAAACGCTTGCGTTCCACGTCGGATCGGATCCGAATAGCCGGTAACTGTTCCAGCACTTGTTGAGAAACCGTAGTTTTACCGCAACCCGGCAGGCCTTTGGTGATAAGCAACCGGGACGAGACCGGCGCATAATAGTCTTCCGCAAGCTGCAGATAGCGTTGCCAGCGTCCGTTTTCAACTCCACCCTGTTGCGCGGAACGTATCGCCCCGACCTTGGCCATTACCATGGCTCTATACCCCAAATAAAAATGCAGTACCTGTAAAGCCGGGTAATCGCCGCCGTATTGCAAATAGGCGTTTAAAAAGCCATAGGCCAAATCGCTTCGTTGCCTAAATTGCAAGTCCATCACTAAAAAAGCAATATCGTTGATGACATCTATCCAACGCAAATTCGGGTTGAAATCTATACCGTCGAACGGAGTGGGCCGACCGTTGAGCATGACAATATTGCCCAAGTGCAAATCGCCGTGGCATTCCTTAACGTTGCCGGCGTGCAGGCGCTCGGCGAACTGCAGCCGGCAACGCTGGAATTCACTTTCACTAGCAATACGCAATGCACTGAGGCGCGGTTGATGCTCAGTGCCAAGCAAACGTACTAGCTGCTCGAAATTTTGCCGTGCCGGAACGGCGATGGCGTCCGGCGTCCCGTAGTCGGAACCGGCAGCGGCCGGGGGTAATTCGGCATGAAAAACCGCCAACGTTTCGGCTAAAGCGGTGATGTCTTCATTGGTTAAGGCGTTTTGCTGCAGTTTGTGATCCAACAAATCGGTCTCGGCGAAACGGCACATTTTTACCGCATATTCGATGGCGGGCTCACAGCCGAATTCCGGTTGCACCGGGCTACCGCCGATAGGGATGACATCCAAATATACCGTTGGAGCCAAACGTCGATTTAAGCGCAATTCTTCCTGGCAAAAGAACCGGCGCCGCTCCAGACTGGAAAAATCCAAAAACCCAAAATCAACCGGCTTTTTGATTTTGTATACGTAATCGCCGGCCAATAACAGCCAGGAAATATGTGTTTCCAAGCGTTCAACCGCGCTTACCGGATACGGGTAGCGATTGGGTTGCATCAACGCTTGGATCAGGCTGTCGTCTAGTTCACCAGTGTTCATTCAGATTTGCTTGTTCCCCTCGAAATAAATCGAATCGTGTCATTTTCAGCGGTGGCCAACAGCGTGGCACACAAGCGCCTCAAAAACCAGGCGAAGAAATTATACAGCCCGTAAATTTGCTAAATCGGTTTGTGGGCAAGATTGTTGTCTACTTTCGGTTTATGATGTGGACAAAATGTGTAGTGTTTGATTCCTCGTTAAGACACACAACTTATCAACAGCCTGTTTTGCTAACAAACAACAACTGTATAAATGTCATAAACAATTGATTTTTATATAAATTAATCACTTATACACAACTATTTCAGCACCTAATAATAAGCATAAAATATTTATATGAAGTTTATTACTAATAGAGACCAGCTACTCGTGGTATTACAACGGATAGTCAATGTAATCGAAAAAAGGCAAACAATGCCGATTTTGTCTAATGTGTTGATTCAACTAAAAGACAATCGTCTGTTCCTAACCGGTACTGATACCGAGATTCAAATTATTAGTTCTCTTGTTGTTAACGACGATAATGACGAAGGAGAGATTACAGTTCCGGCACGCAAATTTCTGGACATTTGCCGCTTATTACCCGTAGGTGCGGAAATCAAATTTGAACAACAAGACGATAAGGTAAAAGTGACATCCGGCCGTAGCCGATTTCTGTTAAATACTTTGCCCGCTGACAGTTATCCTGAGTTCAATGAGCCGGAAGCCGACTATCAGCTTGCTATAAAGGGCGGAAAATTTAAGAAAGGATTGGATAAAACGTTATTTTGTATGGCCAATCAAGACGTCAGATACTATCTAAACGGCTTGTTATTACACATCAGCAACTCTAAGTTGAAATTAGTAGCGTCGGACGGGCACCGATTGGCACTTTTTGAAGACGACTTGGAAGCCGCAACGGGTTATGAAGCCAGGATTATTTTGCCGAGAAAAGCGGTACATGAAATCAGCCGGCTTATTGACGACGAGGATATTGACCTGAAAATAGAATTTTCGTCGCAGCATATAAAAATATTTTACGAACAAATGATATTTTCGTCTAAGCTCATCGACGCAAAATTTCCGGATTTTTCCAAAGTATTTCAGCAATCCATGAATGTGCCTATATCCATTCCTAAACAGGCACTAAGAGATGCTTTAGTCAGGGTTGCCATTCTAGCGAATGAAAAATACAAGGGGATAACTTTTGACATTATTGACCGGATATTAAAGCTAAGTACCCATAACCCGGAACACGACGAAGCCGAAGAGGAAATTTCTATCGACTATGAAGGTCAGGCGATCAATATTTCATTTAATGCGCAATACTTGTTAGATGCCGTTTCTAATTTGGATTCCGAATCTATTTTGATCACAATTGCGGCAAATCTTAGTAGCTGTTTTATCGATGATGAAGATGTCAATGCCGGTTATCGATATATCGTAATGCCTATGCGTTTGTAATTGCTTTTATGGCGTTACGTAAGCTGGATATTCGCTTCGTCAGAAATATCCGGTCTGCATGTATATTTCCGTCCCCCGGTATAAATTTCATCATCGGCGGTAACGGTTGCGGAAAGAGTTCTCTATTGGAAGCAGTTTTTTTGCTGGGAAGAGGACGGTCTTTCCGCACTCATCAAGTTAAGCAGGCTATTCACTACCATGCTACTGAACTTGTAGTGGTTGCCCAACAATCCGCACATAGCGGCGTTAACCGTCATCTAGGCATTCAAATAGACTGCAAGCAGACCCAAATTCATATCGATCGAGAAACCCGCAGCAAATCCGACTTAGCCTATTTGCTTCCAATTCAATTAATCAATCCCAAAAGTTTCAATTTGCTGGAAGCCGGTCCGCAACATCGACGAGCATTTTTGGATTGGGGGGTATTCAACGATGACGAACGATTTTTTCAATATTGGCGCAGATATCAACGTGCGCTTGTGCAACGTAATGCCTTGCTGAAAAGTCGACACGCTAATCAAATTCCAGCCTGGGACAAAGAACTCATTGAAAACGGCTTAATGATTGACGAACTAAGGAAAACGTATGTCACAAAACTCTTACCCGTATTTACTCAATTGGTAGATTTCTTTATTCCTTTTCAGTCCTTGGACGTTAATTTCTTTTCCGGTTGGAATCAGGCGTTGTCTCTCAATGAAGTTTGCAAATCCGACCTGGACAAAGATTTAAGGTATGGATTTACTCATTCCGGTCCACATAGAGCAGACCTAATTATTCGCAACCACTGCGGCTTAGCGAGGGATTTTCTTTCCCGCGGGCAATTGAAATTATTGATTGTGGCGCTATTGTTGGCCCAAGTTCATTTACTAGAAGAATTCGCGCGTGCTAACTGTTGTATCTTGTTAGACGACATTAGTTCCGAATTGGATTTAGAAAACAGGCTTAAGTTGTTAAAATACTTAACTCAGATGAATTGCCAAGTGTTCATTACCTGTAATGAAACAAAAGACTTAGGTGATTTACCGCACATTGAAAATTATAAAGTGTTTCACGTGGAACAAGGATGCATTTCTGAAGCATAGTGTTTCACGTGAAACACAATAAAAATTCGCATCAACAACAGCAATTGGTGTCGAACAACCGCAAAGCGCCTAGCTGGCGCTAATAAACCAGGTTATGGATAAAGTATGAGCGAACAATACGACAGTTCAAATATCACTGTGCTTAAAGGCTTAGATGCAGTTAGAAAACGACCCGGAATGTATATCGGAGATACGGACGACGGGTCCGGGCTGCACCATATGGTGTTTGAAGTTGTTGATAATGCGATAGATGAAGCTTTAGCAGGGTATTGCACGGGGGTTGAAGTCATCATTCACGAGGATGGTTCTGTATCGGTTTCCGATGACGGTCGTGGAATACCGGTCGATATCCATGCGGAAGAAGGTAGATCGGCTGCCGAAGTAATCATGACCGTATTACATGCCGGCGGTAAGTTCGACGATAACGCTTATAAGGTCTCCGGTGGCTTACACGGAGTAGGGGTGTCGGTCGTTAACGCTTTATCTGAAGAGTTGATTCTTAAAATACGTAAAAACGGCAAACTGCACATGCAGAAATACGTTTTAGGCGAGCCGCTTGAACCTTTAGCGGTGATTGGAGATGCTGAAGGGACCGGTACCTATATCAATTTTAAACCTAGCTCGAAAATCTTCACTAATGTCGAATTTCAATATGATGTACTGGCTAAACGATTGCGAGAATTATCGTTCTTGAACTCCGGGGTGAAAATCGTCTTGACCGATGAGCGTAGCGGTAAACAGGATGTATTCGAATTTGAAGGGGGAATAGGTGCGTTCGTACAGCACTTGAACAAAAATAAGACACCGCTTTTTGAGCAGGTTTTTTATTTCCAAGTGGAAAAGGAGGGGGTAACTGTCGAAGTCGCCATGCAATGGAATGATTCCTATCAAGAAAATGTGTTTTGCTACACCAACAATATTCCTCAGCGTGATGGCGGAACTCATTTGGCTGGGTTTAGATCGGCGCTTACACGTACGATAAATCAATACATTGAAATGAATGGGCTGGCTAAAAAGGAAAAAGTAGCAACTACCGGGGATGATGCGCGGGAAGGACTCACCGCTGTTTTATCGGTTAAAGTACCCGATCCAAAATTTTCGTCACAAACAAAAGACAAATTGGTTTCCTCCGAAGTAAAACCGCTTGTCGAATCGACGCTGAGTGAAAAATTAAACGATTTCTTGTTGGAAAATCCAAGCATAGCTAAATCCATCGCCGGTAAAATTATTGATGCAGCCCGTGCTCGGGAAGCTGCACGAAAAGCTAGAGAAATGACTAGGCGTAAGACTACGTTGGATATAGCTGGGTTGCCTGGGAAATTGGCCGATTGTCAGGAAAAGGATCCCGCTTTATCCGAACTGTTCATCGTGGAAGGAGATTCTGCAGGCGGGTCGGCTAAACAAGGACGGGATAGGCGAACCCAAGCGATATTGCCGTTGAAAGGTAAAATTCTGAACGTGGAAAAAGCCCGTTTCGACAAAATGATTTCATCGGAAGAGGTTGGAACCTTGATCACCGCTTTGGGCTGCGGTATAGGTAAGGATGAATACAATATTGATAAATTACGCTACCATCGAATCATAATTATGACGGATGCCGATGTCGATGGCTCTCATATCAGAACACTGTTGCTGACTTTTTTTTATCGCCAATTGCCGGAATTAGTCGAAAGAGGTCACATTTATATCGCACAACCGCCTTTATACAAAGTTAAGAAGGGAAAACAAGAACACTATGTCAAGGATGACAACGCGCTAAACCAATACCTCATACAACTAGCGTTGGACAAAGCTCAATTGCAACCCAATCCTGAAACTCCAGCCATTCAAGGCCAGGGTTTGGAAAAGCTAGCGACCGAGTTTGCAAGAGTAATGTCGATCATTAATCGCTTGGCAAAGCGTTACGATGATTTGTACTTGGAGCAAATGACCTATATCGAACCGTTAAGCGAATACATCAAAACAGATAAGACAAAATTGCTGGATTGGTTCTCTAGGTTGGAAAAAGCATTAAACGCTAGTGACCGCAATGTAGATTACAGTACGGATATAAAGTACGAAGGTACCGACGATTTCGATGTTACAGTCACTAAGCGATTGCATGGCGTCACCAAAACTTTCGTACTTCACGCCACCTTTTTTTCAGGCCCGGACTATCAAAAGTTAGCTTCCTACGCAGCACAAACACTAAGCCTATTTGGACCGGATTCTTTGATGAAAATGGGGGAGCGGGAAATTTCGGTAACGAACTTTAAACAAGCTTTCGAATGGCTGATGAAAGAAATCAAGAAAGGTCAACACATCCAACGATACAAAGGGCTGGGAGAAATGAACCCGGAACAACTTTGGGAAACTACATTGGATTCAAATAGCCGTCGATTGCTGCAAGTTACTATACAAGATGCGATAACCGCGGATGAAATTTTTACGACTCTAATGGGGGATATAGTCGAACCGCGTAGAGACTTTATCGTTAAAAACGCATTGGATGTAGCTAATCTTGATATATAAGATGTTTGTCTGTCAGATCTCATAATTTCTTAAATTTGTCTCACAATTCTTATGTGAAATCTCAAAATTTATTAATGCTGCTATGAAGTGGTCTGCGAACGGCGGACCACATGTTTTTGGGGACACACCTTAAATGAAAAAGCAGTAGATGAGATTGGTTCTTATCTAATAGGGATCGGTTGTAGCGAGGGGTGAAGTCCTCTCCTCATAGCCCTGCCGTTATTTAAAGACGAATAGCTGAATGCTAGATGGCTTCGAACCAGACTCGAAGCGCTGTATGATTCATGGATTATGCATAACGGACCATTAAATGCCGCTAACCCTGCCCCAACTGGAACGCCATCTCTTCAAAGCCGCTGACATTTTGCGCGGCAAGATGGATGCCTCGGAATTTAAGGAATACATCTTCGGCATGCTGTTTTTGAAACGCTGTTCGGACGTGTTCGAGCAGCGCCGGGAAGAGGTGATTCAACTCGGCTTAGACAACGGCAAAACCCAAACGGAAGCGGAAACCGATGCCGAAATCTCCCGCTGGTATAAAACCGAAGGCACGTTCTGGGTGCCGCCGCATTCGCGTTACGACTTTCTGTTGAACGACGCCCACCATAATGTCGGCGATTATCTGAATAAGGCCCTGGCCGGCATCGAAACCGCCAACACCAGCCTGCACGACGTGCTGGAACACATCGACTTCACCCGCAAGGTCGGTCAAAGCAAAATCCCCGACATCAAACTGCGTCAGCTGATCAGTCACTTTGGCCAGCACCGGCTGCGCAACGAAGACTTCGAATTTCCCGACCTGCTCGGTGCCGCTTACGAATATCTGATCGGCGAGTTCGCCGACTCGGCCGGCAAGAAAGGCGGCGAGTTCTACACGCCGCGCGCCGTGGTGCGGATGATGGTCCGGCTGATCAAGCCGGAACTACAGCATCATGTTTATGATCCGTGTTGCGGTTCCGGTGGCATGCTGATTGCCGCCAAGGAATTCATCGACGAACACGGCGCCGACGGCCGCAAGGCCAATCTGTTTGGTCAGGAGTTCAACGGCACGGTCTGGTCCATCGCCAAGATGAACATGCTGCTGCACGGCATCAGTACCGCCGATCTGGAAAACGAAGACACCCTGGCCGATCCGCGCCACATCGAAAACCGCGAACTGCGTCGCTTCGACCGCATCCTGACCAATCCGCCGTTCTCCATCAACTGGGGTAATACCGAAAAGAACGCCGACGGCACGCCGGCCTGGGCGCCGAAATTCCCCGAGCGTTTCCGCTATGGCCAAGTGCCGCTCGGGGCCAAAAAAGCCGACTTGATGTTTCTGCAACACATGCTGGCCGTATTGCGCGATGGCGGCCGCATGGCCACCGTCATGCCGCACGGCGTGCTGTTTCGAGGCGGCGAAGAAAAAGCCATCCGTGCCGGCATCATCGAAGACGATTTGCTGGAAGCGGTAATCGGCGTCGCCCCCAACCTGTTCTACGGCACAGGCATCCCAGCCTGCATTCTGGTGTTGCGCCAACACGTGCAGGACGGTGCCAATCGCGTCAGCGGCAAACCCACCGAGCGCCAAGGCAAAGTGCTGTTCATCAACGCCGACCGCGAATACTTCGAAGGCCGGGCGCAGAATTTCCTGCTGCCGGAACACATCGAAAAAATCGTCACCACCTTCGACCAATACCAGGCTATTGATGGTTTTTCGGCGATCATCGACAACGCCACACTGAAAGCCAACGACTACAACCTCAATATCCGCCGTTATGCCGACAATGCCCCGCCGCCGGAACCGCACGACGTCCGCGCCCATTTGCTCGGTGGCGTACCCAAAGCCGAAGTCGACGCCAAATCGGCGTTGTTCGATGCTCATGGTCTAAATCCATTGGATTTGTTTGCCCAGCGTCCAGGCAGCCCAAGCTATTACGATTTCCAGCCCCAGCTGGACAGTCGCCAGTCGCTAAAGCCCGCCATCGAAGCCAACTCCGGCCTGAAAGCCAAGGAAGCCGCGATCCGCGTTGCCTTTGAGCAGTGGTGGACGGAACACAGTACCCGCATCACCGCGCTGGCCGGGCAACGCGACAATGCCGCCAGTCTGGTGGCATTGCGCACTGAACTGCTGCATAGCTTTTCCGACAACCTGGAACGCATCGGCCTGCTCGATCCGTTTCAAGTGCGCGGCATCGTCGGCGGCTTCTGGTATCAAAGCAAATACGACTTCCTGACCCTGATGGCCCGCGATAGCAAGGGCGTGGTCGACGCCTGGCGCACCGGCATTGTTACCGCCCTGGAAGACAAGGCCGGCAAGGATAGCCCGCTGGAACACAAACTGGTCAAGTTCCTGCTCGGCGACTTCGTCAGTGCCTTGAGCGAACTGGAAGCGCAAAAAGCCGAACTGGAAAGCCAGCTCAAAGCCGCCGCTCCGGTGAAAAGCGATGACGACGAAGAGGTCAGCGAAACCGAAGACGACGAAAACCCGGTCGACGAAGCGCAAATCAAGGCCTGGAAAAAACAACTGGCCGAGGTCAAGAAGCAACTGAAATCCCAGCAGGACGGCTTTACCCAACATCTGAACCGCGCAGTCGATGCCCTGACGCCGGAACAAGCCGCCGAGCTGCTGTTGAAAATTTTGCATCACGACATGCAAGCCATCCTGGAACGCTACATCGCCGCCCAGCGCAAACAAATCGTCGCCGCGTTCGAAAACTGGTGGGACAAATATCGGGTGACATTGACTGAAATCGAAAGTCGGCGCGATTCGGCTTCCAAAGCGTTGCAAGGGTATTTGAAAGGGCTGGGGTATGTTTAACGACCGTCGTTCCGGCAGGGATTGCCGGAACCCAGATGCCATGGATGGTAAAGGCTATTCACATCGCTGTGGCCTGGATACCGGCAATCCCTGCCGGTATGACAGTACATTGGTAAATACTTTAATCCCTGCTAAATTCCAGTCTCCGTTCAAGCCGGGGACAGACTATTCGCGGGAATGACATAAAGTTGCTGGCGTTCGCAATACAATGAAACAACCCGCCGTCTACATCCTCGCCAGCCAACGCAACGGCACCTTGTACATCGGCGTTACCAGTAATTTGCTGCAACGAATTTGGCAACATAAAAACGACTTGGTAGAAGGTTTTACCAAACAATACCGGGTGCATACTTTGGTTTATTACGAACTGCATGCCGACATGCTCGCCGCAATAACCCGCGAAAAGCAGTTGAAGAAATGGAACCGCAAATGGAAGCTGGATTTAATCGAGCAACAAAACCCAAACTGGCGCGATCTATGGGACGACATCAAAATCCCCTAATCCGTCGTCCCCGTTCGAGCCGGGGACAGGCCATTCACGGGAATGACAAATGGGGCAATGCAAAACGGTTGGCAGGAGTCAGGTATGTTTAGCCATTCCCGTCGTCCCCGTGTAAACGGGGACCCAGCAAGCACCCTCAGCCCTCGCTGGATTCCCGCATTCGCGGGAATGACGACTTCGTTTAGAGGTTATTCCTGTGATTAAGCTGGGATCATTGTTATCGTTGGAATACGGATGCGCTCTTCCCGCAGAAGCTCGATCCGACTTTGGTTTTCCAGTGTTTGGCTCAAACGGAGAAGTCGGACGGCACCATGCTTATATCGTGCCCGAATCTGGGGTAGTCGTAGGACGCAAAGGTAGTGTTGGAAAAATTGCCTGGTCAGAAGAGGCATTTTGGGCGATTGATACAACCTATTGGGTTAAATGTTCCTCTGAGGACAAGCGATGGTTGTATTGGATTTTGAGTTGGCTACCATTGCATCGTTTGGATACATCTACCGGGGTGCCTGGGCTTAATAGAAACGATGTTTACGAACTTTCGATTTTTGCACCGGAATTGGGGGAGCGCCAAAAAATCGCCCAAATCCTTGACATCCTCGATACCGTCATCCGTGAAACCGAGGCGATCATTGCCAAGCTCAAGGCCGTCAAGCAGGGCTTGCTGCACGACCTGCTGACGCGCGGCATCGACGCCAACGGCGAACTTCGCCCACCCCAATCCGAAGCCCCGCATCTCTACAAGCGCTCGCTGCTGGGCTGGATACCGAAGGATTGGAAAGTTAATTCGTTGGAGTCTTATGTCGATTCGGATATTACCTACGGTATAGTTCAAGCGGGGCCTCATGTGCCAGGAGGAATTCCATACATTCGTACCGGTGATATGTCAGGTGAGGAACTGGAGCGAGAAACTATGCTTTGTACCTCTACAAGAATTGCTGCAAGTTATAAACGTTCAGAGGTTTCTTTCGGGGATATTGTGATTGCTATTGGAGCAACGGTCGGAAAAGTCTTGCCTATTCCTTTGGAACTGGATGGTGCGAATTTAACTCAAGGAACCGCAAAAATTTCGCCAAATTCGGCTACCGACAAAGATTTTTTGCTGTGGGCAATCCGGCATCAAAGAGCGCAAAACTCTATTCAGCTTGAGGTTAAGGGGACTACTTTTGCCGAAATAACCCTGGCCGCGCTCAGAAAAATTCCGCTTGCAGCGCCAATTGATTTGATTGAGCAAACCGCTATAGGTCAAAAGTTAGAGTCAATTGACTATCAAATCCGAACTGAGCGCGCATCATTGATGAAGCTACAATCTCAAAAAACTGGACTAATGAACGACCTCCTCACCGGCCGCGTTCGCGTCACGCCCTTGCTTGAGTTATCCTGAGCATTCTTCGCCAGATTCCGAGCTTAACCATGTATGCCCATCGAACCACCCGCAAGTTGAACGGCTTGACCGTGCAGTTGGAATTACCTGAGCAATTTGCCGACTGCGCGGAAGCCGAAATCATCGTGCTGCCGTTGTCGCAAAAATCCGATGCCGATATTTCGGGGCCGGCGGACGGGTTGCCCGTCGCCGCAGCGAGTTTTTCCAAGCGTTGGTTGGGTAAATTCGCGTTAACTGCTGAGGAAGACGCCGCCAAAACCGATTATGTTCCTGGTTCCCAATCTTGAGTTCTCATCGTTATACATATCTATGTTTGATAACTGTCATTCCGGCATGGATTGCCGGAATCCAGGCTTCAGGGATGATTGAAACTCGCCATCCTTGGCACTGGATGTCCGCTTCCCGGCGGGCATGACGGCGTTGTTAAATCTGACAAAGTAGATTAAGTGATCGATGAAAGCTGGATCAAGGCGTGTGCGGCAAACAATCAGTACCGCTATTCTCGCCACGCCGACCGCGAACGGCAGAATGATGCTTTATCGTTGGCGGATGTGGAACAGGCCTTGCGTTCTGGGCGCATTATCGAGCAGTATCCAGATACCGGCCGCGGCGAAAGCTGTTTGTTGGTGGGATTTACTGACGTCGGCAAGCCGATCCATGCGGTCTGCGGCACACTAGGTGAATGGCTGGTGATCATTACGGTGTATATTCCTACGCCACCTAAATTTAAAAATCCTTATGAGCGAGGATAAAACCATGAGTGAACAATGTAGCTTCTGCGGCCACAAGCATTTAAGCCATAAGCTAACGCGCTATCTGCATCAACATAGCGACGAGTTGTTGATTATCGATGATGTCCCCTGTCTGGAATGCGACTTCTGTGGGGAACAATATTTCGATGCAGTCGTGTTGAAAGCCATCGAAGCCGAGCACTTGGCGATTATCAATCACCAAAAAAAGCCGACTTGGACCAAACCGGTAGCGGTCGAGTCATTCGCTGCTTTGAGTCGGTGAATTTGAAGTTCGCCTGACGATAGTTTTTGTTAGAGCGTTTGCTATCAGATTTCTATACGCCACTATAGGTGGCTGTTACATGTTATGAGCAGCTATTGGATGGCTATTTGATTGCCGAGCCTTGGACGATATTACGGAAGAAGGATTTTTGGTCCAAGGCATTGATTTAATTGGCTTGTTATTATTTGACGGCTATTTGATTGTCAGGGGCAACATAACTATTTTTTACCCGTCGGATGGGAAGCTTGGGCCGTTTACCCATTGGTCTATAAAGCTGGCTATGAGCCGCTATGAGGTTTCTATGAGCCTCTATGAGCGGCTATAGGACAATCGCAACTTGAAATGAGTTAATCAAACACGGAATAGATCATGGGCCGGGAACTGGAAGACGTTGAAAAACCATTTATCGCGCAGTTAACGCAACTCGGGTGGTCGCCAGTCGAAGGCAGTTTGGACGATCCCGCTGTCACCGGGCGTGGTAGTTTTGCCGAGGTGATTCAGGAAGCGGTTTTACGTGAGCGGTTGCGTGCATTGAATTTGCACGATGGCCTGCCCTGGTTGGATGACGAGAGGATAGCCGAAGCGGTAGCGGCGATTAGCCGCTTGAGTGGCCGGTTGATGGAAGCTAACGAAAAGGTCACCCGCTTGTTGATAGACGGTATTACCGTGGAGGGCTTGCCGGGTTGGGACGGCGGGCGCGGCCAGACCATCCGTTATATTGATTGGGAAACGCACGGTAATAACCGCTTCACGGTGGTTAACCAGTACCGTGTCGATTGCCCGCCGGGCTTTAATGGCGCCAAGGCTTTTATCGTGCCGGATTTGGTGTTGCTGGTGAACGGTTTGCCCATCGTCGTGGTGGAATGCAAAAGTCCGTCGATACCGGAACCCTTGGCCGAGGCGGTTGATCAATTGCGCCGCTACGCTAATCAACGCCACGCAGCGTTGGAAGTAGACGACAACGAGGGCAACGAAACTTTATTTGCCACGGTGCAATTGTTGATTGCCAGTTCCTTCGACGAAGCGCGGGTTGGTTGCATCGGCGGCGGGTTCGAACATTTTGCGCAGTGGAAAACGGTGGTCGGGCCGGACGGTTCGGGCAACGAAGCCGAGGTGGCCGACCGGTTAGGCAAGACGATAGTATCCGAACAACAGCGTCTGATTGCGGGCCTTTTAACGCCAGCGCATTTACTGGATGTCATCCGGCATTTCATGCTGTTCATGCAGGCAGAAGGTCAGACCATTAAAACCGTGTGCCGCTACCAACAATATCGGGCGGTGAACAAGGCACTGAACAAGCTGAAAACCGGAAAAACCCGCAAGCAGCATGGCGAATCGGATCAGCGCGGTGGCATCATTTGGCACACACAGGGTTCCGGTAAGAGTTTGACCATGGTGTTTTTGGTGCGAAAACTGCGTGCGGAACCCTTGCTACGCCGATTCAAAGTGATCGTTGTTACCGACCGCAACGATTTGCAGCGGCAACTATCGGCGACTGCGACGCTGACAGGCGAGACGGTGGAAGTCGCCAGCAATACCACCGGCATCAAGAATTTAGCCAAGCGTAAGGGGCCGGGGCTGATTTTTGCCACCATCCAAAAATATCGCGATGCGGAGCTGGTTGACGACGCACCGTTGACTGCCGCCGATTTGCCGAAACAAGCGGGTATCTCCACGCCAAAATCTACTTACAAAGCCCAAGCCACCTTCGAGGTGTTGAACGACGACGAAGCCATTTTAGTGTTGGTGGACGAAGCGCACCGCACCCAGGCCGGTGATTTGCACGCCAATCTGCTGGCCGGTTTGCCGAACAGTGCCCGCATCGGCTTTACCGGCACGCCTATCATCATGGGCGAGAAAAAGCGCACCCACGAAATTTTCGGCGAGTTCATCGACCGTTACACCATCAAGCAAGCCGAAGCGGACGGGGCCACGGTGCCGGTATTGTATGAAGGTCGCACCGCCAAGGGCGCGGTGAAGGATGGTGCCAGCCTGGATGAGTTGTTCGAGGACTTGTTTCGGCAGCACAGTCCGCAAGAGCTGGAGCTGATCAAACAAAAATACGCCACCAAAGGTCAGTTGTTCGACGCACCGGCACTGATTGCCGACAAAGCCCGCGACATGCTGCGTCACTACGTCACTTTCATCCTGCCGAATGGTTACAAGGCGCAGGTGGTGGCTTATAGCCGCTTGGCGGCGGTACGTTATTTCGAGGCCTTGCAGCTTGCCCGCGACGAGTTGTTGCGCGATGCCGAAGTTTTATCGGCGGACGACAAGATGTTGGACGATGAAGCTTTATGCCAAAGGCCGCCAAAGGTGCAGGCCGTGGTGCAAGCTTGGCGGTATCGGGAAACTTTGCGCGCGTTGCAATTTGCACCGATCATTTCCGGTAGCAACAACGATGATCCAGGCTGGAAGCCGTGGACCGATGATTCGGCACATGAGCAATTGATCAAGCGTTTCAAAAAGCCGCTGTTGCATGCCGATCCGACCAAGACCGACCCACTGGCTTTTTTGGTGGTTAAATCCATGTTGCTCACCGGTTTCGATGTGCCGATCGAAGGCGTGATGTACCTGGATAGGCCGATCCGCGAAGCTGAATTACTGCAAGCTATTGCTCGGGTCAATCGCACCGGCTTTGGCAAGCGTTGCGGGATTGTGGTCGATTACTACGGCGTGGCGCGGCATTTGCGGGAAGCGCTGGCGGCTTATGCCGACGAGGATATTGAAGGCGCGTTGACCAGTCTACAGGATGAAATTCCGATACTGCGCGACCGGCATGTGCGGGTGGTGGATGTGTTTCGCCAGTGCGGCGTGGAATCGTTGGCGGAAACCGAAGCCTGTATCGAGGCACTGGCCAGCGAAAAAATACATGCCGAGTTTGCGGTTAAGTTGAAGGCGTTTTTGGCGTCGCTGGATACCGTGTTGCCCCGCCCGGAAGGTTTGCCATTCATCAAAGATGCCAAGCAGTTGGCCTATATCTATGCCCGCGCTCGTAACCGCTACAAAGACACGCCAGTGTTGGGCAAGGATGTCGGCGCCAAGGTGCGCAAGCTGATCGACGAGCATGTGATTTCCTTGGGTGTGAATCCGAAAATTCCGCCGATCCAGCTAACCGATGCCGATTTCGAGCGACACGTCGGTCGTGCCGCCAACGACCGGGCCAAGGCCTCGGAAATGGAACACGCGATTCGCTCGCATATTAGAAAGCACCTCGATGAAGACCCGGTCGGTTACCGCAAACTGTCCGAGCGTCTTAGTGAGATTCTAAAAAGCCTGGATCAGCAATGGGACGAATTGATCGCGCAATTGCAAAAAATCATTGCCGAACTGCGCAGTGGTCACGTCGCCAATGATGAAACATCCAGCGAGCTGCCGGAACATTATTTGCCGTTTCTGCGCACCGTGGTCGATGTGGTTAAGGGTGGTGAAGTGCCGATTCCTGTTGAAGTCGTGCGTTTAACCGATGTAACTGTCGAGTTGGTTGATTTGCTGATCGACGAGTTGAAGGGCAATCCGGAAATTTGGGCGCCGCGTAAGGCTGCCGACCAGGATGCGCTGAACGGTCGCTTGTTCGATTATCTGATGCGCTTACGTCCGGCCTTGATTGATGGCAATGGTGCCGGGGTGTTGGCAGATAAACTGATGGAACAAGCCAGAGCCAGTCACGATAAGTTGCTCCAGGTTTGACGTGGAAACGACCGGCAATTCCGAATTAACGATTGACGACCTGTGCTTTACCGTAAAACGTAGCGCACGCCGCCGCACCTTGCAGATCACTGTGGAGCGGGATGGCAGCTTGTTGTTGTCAGCGCCGCCCGAAGTCGATGTGACTGTATTGCGCGATTTCGTGATCGAAAAGCGCGAATGGATTTACACCAAGCTGGCGGAAAAAGAACGTCTGCAAAAACAGGTGCCGATCAAGCAATTCCTCGATGGTGAAGGCTTTTTATACCTGGGCCGCAGCTATCGTTTGCAGTTGGTTGATGTGCAGGCCGTGGCGTTGAAGCTGGTCAACGGCCGATTTCGTTTGCGGCGCGACCACGTCGAACGAGGACGGGAAGCCTTTGTCGATTGGTACACCATCCACGCCACCCGCTGGTTGTGGGCCAAAGCTAGGGAATTCCAGAGCCGCATGGAAGTAAAACCTTCCGGCGCCAAGGTGCAGGATTTGGGTTACCGCTGGGGCTCATGCGGCAAAGGCGATTGGCTATACTTTCACTGGAAAACCGTTCTGTTGCCTCCGCATATAGCAGAATACGTCGTCGTGCATGAATTAGCCCATCTGCACCAACCGCATCATACGACAGAGTTTTGGCGGTCAATTGAACGGGTGTTACCTGATTTCGAGAGACGAAAGATTTGGTTAGCCGAGAATGGCATCAGCGTAGATGGGCTTTGACGTGAAAACGCGAAACTATTTCAACTTGACAGTAGTCGATGGCTGGAAACTACGCTGGCGAGTTGGCGGACAAAAAGCACCATTCAAATGCACGTTAGAATACAAGCCGCTTGCCGATTCCGAAGAATAAGCGGTGTAACGATCCTGTAATTCCAGGTCAACCTTATAAGATTTCTCGTCGATGGGAAAACCAATCAAACTTTGTGTTTTTTCTTTCATGAGTCCACTCGAAAGTCAATGCGGTTAATCGTCGAAGTTTAGACGTGGATTGAAGCTACGGGATTTAGCTGTCATGAATAAGTACTAGGTGTTGTCGCAATTCCGCAAGATCCCTGTCCACAAAGTTCAAGCGCGGCATTGGACACACCTATCTCAAATTATACGAAAAACCGAAGAAATAGTGCTTTAGCAAAAAGCTAGGTCATTGCTTATAAATGGCGTGTTATTTGCCTTTTAGATTTCTATGGCAAGGGGCTCATAAATTTTTAGCCGCTAAAATTACGCGCAAGCCGAATCAATCAAGTGCAAAGCTGTTTTTTGTCTTTGAATAATAGAAATTTTATTTAATTAATAATTTAGCTTAACTAAATGTTTCGCTAAGAATTTAGTTAATCTAAACATATAGGACATAATGTCCTATATTAAAAATATTATGATAAAAATTGAATATCATTAAAAATTATATTAGTATCGAAATGAAATTTATTAGATTTGGTGAACTGGTTGATGAGTCCTTTTGGTTTGTTTTTGGAACGTGTGAGGCGTAGCCGCCAATTGCAACAAAAGCAATTAGCAGCTGATCTTGGCATTCAGGCGAGTTACCTCAGCTTGCTGGAAAAAGGCCGCAAAGTACCTCCATCAAAACAAGTCTTAGAAAAGTTGATACACGTTCTGAATTTAGACGAGGAAGAGCAAGCGGGAATGTGGGATAGCGCAGAACAATCTCAAAGAAACTTTCAGTTGCCTGATGGCTTGCCGCTTGAGGAATATCTCGTGGTAAACGAGTTAAGAAAACAATTGGGAAGGTTAAGCAAAGGACAAATCAAACTGATGTTGGATGTCCTGGCCCTAGGCACAACCTCAGACAAACAATCAAATTTTAGGAGAACAGAGATGTAAAGTGCAGCACGGAACAAACCAGACGGCTTGCCCCGCACTGCAAGCGAAGTAGGTACCTCGCCCGTGGAGAACTCAGTATCCTCTCGCCCAAGTTCTCGTCAAGCCGCCCTGGCATCAATTACCACTAACGTAAAACTTTATTACCGAAATCGGTAAGGTTCAACTCGATTCAGAATCGGTGTTCAAATTAAATCAGAATGGGTGTTCAGCTTGGGCCAGAATATGCAGAAAGTTTTGCACGCCGGTTAACAGGGCAAATCCAGCGGGAAATCGTGTCCTTATAGGGTTTGAGAATATCCTCGCCCAACCCGAATCGTGCATGCAGAAACGTTTGATTATCTTTATTGGCTGCGTATAGATCCTGTATCAGCCCGATCAGGCCAACACGATCGACGTCAGCCAATTTGGATTTAACGTCGCTCCAGGTTGCTTTGGATTTTTTCTGTTTGCTAGTCATTTGCTGTCGATTGGTTTCTTTTTTGTTCGTTCTCGCCGTAACTGCAAGTTATATCACCAGCTAGTGATGCTATCCATCCCGGCAACACTGAGCGGGAGAAGCGCTGACACTGAAAAGGGCGAATTTTCCCGAACGGGAATACTGTTACTTATGTATAGCACATTTTTAATAAAATTTACCGTTCGGGAAATTAAACTTGCATATTGATTGTTTTGCCTAATAATATCCCGAACGGGAAAAACACTATGATCAACATCCATTCCACCCAACAACTTGGCCAAGCGCTACGCAACGCCCGCAAACAGCTCGGATTAACTCAATCCGAATTGGCGTTGGCGGCAGGTGTTGGCGTTCGCTTTATCGTCGACCTCGAAGCAGGCAAGCCGACCGTGCGTCTGGAAACGGTGATGCGCGTTATTGAAGCACTGGGCGGGCAGGTCATGCTTGATGGCCTGCCCAGCGTAACCGGTGACGAAATGCCATGAGCCATCTACTGGCAGTCTATTTATTTGATCGTCGAGTGGGAGAGTTGACCTTGGTCGAAGGCAGACTGCAATTTAGCTATGACGCCGACTGGCTGCAACAATCCGACGCAGTCCCGCTGTCCTGTTCGTTACCGTTGCAAGTAGAACCGTTCAACGACTTGCAGGCGCGGCCTTTCTTTGCCGGACTGTTGCCGGAGGGCAAGTTACGCCAATTGGTCGCACGCCAGTTTCAGGTCTCGAAGCAAAACGACTTTGCCTTGCTCGATCATATTGGCGGTGAATGCGCCGGCGCCGTTTCGCTATTGCCGCCAGACGGTTTACCCGCTGTGTCTAATTCAGCGAGCGATATTGACTGGCTGTCCGACGATGACCTGCTTGCCGTGCTGGATGAATTGCCGCAGCGGCCGGTGCTGGCCGGTCAGGATGGTTTGCGCTTATCGTTGGCGGGCGCTCAGGATAAATTACCGGTGGTATTTGATGGTCAACGAATCGGTCTGCCCCGCAATGGTACGCCCAGTAGCCATATTCTCAAACCGGCTATCGCTGCCGTTGAAGACAGCGTGATCAATGAAGGGTTCTGCCTGGCATTGGCAGCTGCGATGCAATTCCAGACCGCACAGTCGAGGATTTGTGCCATTCGCGACCGCTCATTTTTGCTGGTCGAGCGTTATGACAGAACTCAAGCTGCCAATGGCCAACGCTTGCGTCTGCATCAGGAAGATTTCTGCCAGGCACTGGGCGTGGTACCGGAACTGAAATATCAGAACGAGGGGGGGCCGGGTTTGGAACAGTGCTTTGACTTGGTCCGCCGCGTGACCCGACCGAGTGCGCCGCAGGTACTGCGTCTGCTGGATGCAGTCATTTTCAATGCTTTGATCGGCAACCACGACGCCCATGCCAAGAACTTTTCCATCTTGTATGCCGACAAGGGCGCAGTTCTGGCGCCGCTCTACGACGTCTTGTCAACCGCCGTTTATTCCAGCCTGACACCCAAAATGGCGATGCAGTTGGGTGGCAAATACAAATTCAGCGAAGTACAGGCAAGACACTGGGAGCGCTTTGCCCAAGCGGCGGGCTTATCGGTAGCGCAAACCCGAAAACGTATCCTCGGCTTGTGCCAACGGCTACCCGTGGTCGCTCGCAGGTTGCAGACATCGGCGAACTATCAATTCGCCGGAAATCCGGTGGTTGAACACATCGTACAGCTGATCGAGCAACGCGCGGCGCTGACGGTCAGACGGTTGACTGATAACGCCTAAAGCCAATCGGCTGGCGTTGATGCTGGCTACATCATTTCGATGACTCTGTCATTGCAGCGAAGAAAATTCCTGACACCGCCGCCACTTATCCACCACAATCCGCCAGCCGAATTGGCTGCATCGTTGTTCTGACACTTGCAGCAATCGACAACTGGCACAGCGCACAAATCCCCTTGTATCGCCATGGTGAATTCGCAGAATATCTTCGGCCAGCTGCAGGGCGTAATGCAGGATCTCGGGGCCCCGCATTCACTAAAAAACTCCTCGATGACCGATTGCCGGTTCCAAACCGGCCGCGATAGCGGCTATGCAATCTGAAAGCGCCGATTTTTGCCTTTCGATGTCGTCGCACAAGGCAAATAAGGCTTGGCTACGTTGTAAGTTGTGCTCGGGATGCTCGATTTTGAAATAGCGGTTGCCGCGTAAATAATCGGTAAAAAATCGTAAACCTAGTTCGAACGGGATCAACCAGATGGCCGGATACAAATAGGCGAAGTCGGCGGCGGTTAAAAAGCCGCCGGCGGCTTGCAGATAGCTGTGCAGGATGAGCCGCGCCCTCGGCAAATCGAAGCGGTTAACGCTTTTGTCGTGACAACAGGAGCGTATGCAGTCGCCGATGTCGTAATGGATCAAGCCGGGCTTGACGGTGTCCAGGTCGATCAGGCTGACGATGCGGTCGCCGTCCGGTTCGAACAGAAAATTGTTCAATTTCGGATCGCCGTGTATCACTCGCTGGCGCAACTCGCCGCGCCGCTTGGCCTGCTCCAGCACGTCCAGCTTATCGCTACACGATTCGATATAGGCGCAGCATGCGCGGACTTGGTCTGCTTGTTCGGCAGGCAATTCCGGGCGCAACTGCCGGTATTCGGCAAAATATTCCGGGGTAATGTGGAAGCCGGGCAGGGTGTCGTGCAACAAATCCGGCGACAAATCGCTGCACAATGTATGAAATTGCGCCAAAGCCAGACCGACCGCTCGCGCTTGCGCCGCGTTTTGCATGTTATCCCGGCTTTGCGCCGGAGCAATTCGCTCCAGCGCGCGCCAGTAGTGGCCATCGCCGTCCCGATAAACCGGGTGGCCGCTGAGGGTAGCGATGATCGCCGGGATGCGCAATTGAACTTGATCGGCCGGTTTGGTTTGCGCGTGCCGGTTTAACTGAGCCAAATTGTCCATCACCAAGGCGGGCTGCGGGAATACCCGGCTGTTAAGACGTTGCAGCACCAAATCGCCGCCGGGCCAGGTTACCAGAAAGGTGTCGTTGATTAGACCGCTGCCCAGCGGTACTACCGTATCGGGAGTGCCGCCGGTAAATTGCCGGGCAATCTCGGCGGCACAAACGCTCACGAGCCTGCCAGCTGTTGACTTAGCAAACTCAAGGCTTGGCCGCGGTGGCTGAGGCTGTTTTTCAACTCCGGAGCCAATTGGGCCGAGGAGCAGCGGTAGGCTTCGACCCAAAACACCGGATCGTAACCGAAGCCGTTTGCACCGACCGCTTCGGTCAGAATGCTGCCTTCCCAAACCCCTTGCGCGATTATTGGAATAGGGTCGTCGGCCCGGCGTAAATAAACCATCACGCAAACGAAACGGGCGCTACGTCGCCCGGCCGGTACGTTTTGCATGGCTAACAATAATTTATCCAAATTGGCTTGGTCGGAGGCACCGATACCGGCATAGCGGGCCGAAATCACGCCGGGCGCACCGTCCAGCGCGTCGACTACCAAACCGGAATCGTCGGCAATCGCCGGTAATTTGCTATGTAAGGCGGCGTTGCGGGCCTTGATGATGGCGTTTTCGACGAAGGTAGAACCGGTTTCGTCGGCTTCCGGTACGGCGAATTGCGACTGCGGGACGATGCGTTCGTTTTGCAAGATGGCTTGAATCTCCCGGATTTTGCCGGCGTTGCCGCTGGCCAACACAATGCTGCTCATAGTGCTACGAGGCTAGGCTGCGGTTTGTTTGGCCTGTTGCAAGGCGGCGCGCTGCTTTTCCAGCAGTTGGTTGATGCCCGCCTCGGCTAATTCCAGCATGGCGTTCAGTTCGTCTTTACGGAAAGCGTGCCCTTCCGCCGTGCCTTGTACTTCGATGAAATGGCCGGCTTCGTTCATCACCACGTTCATATCGGTTTCGGCCTGGCTGTCTTCGGCGTAGTCCAAATCCAGTACCGCCACGCCGTTGTAAATACCCACGGACACCGAAGCGACTTGGCCGTGTAGCGGATTGGTTTTGATTCTTTTAGTTTTCAGCAAATGGTCGACGGCTATCGACAAGGCGACGAAGCCGCCGGTAATGGAGGCGGTGCGGGTGCCGCCGTCGGCCTGGATCACGTCGCAATCCAGGGTGATGGTGTGTTCGCCCAGCGCCTTCAAATCCACGGCGGCCCGTAGCGAGCGGCCGATTAGACGTTGAATTTCCAAGGTGCGGCCGCCTTGCTTGCCGCGGCCGGCCTCTCTGTCCATGCGGCTGTGGGTGGAACGCGGCAGCATGCCGTATTCGGCGGTTACCCAGCCCTCGCCCTTGCCTTTCAAAAAGCGCGGCACCGAGGCGTCCACGCTGGCGGTGCACAACACGCGGGTATCGCCGAATTCCACCAGCACCGAACCTTCGGCATGTTTGGTGTAATGGCAGGTGAAGCGAATTTCGCGTAGTTGTTCGGGTTGGCGTCCACTGGGTCTCATAACGGTCTCGACATTAAAAATTGCCGCATTATACCGACATTGTTAGCGGGTTCGGGTCGGTAACCGGAGGCACTGCTGATCGAAAGCATCCTAATCTCGGTCAGACGCGCGGTTTACAACACGGTACGCTCCAAAAACCAATACCCACCCAGCAAGGCCACCAGCATGGAACCTGCTTTCAAAAAAACCGGCGCCCGTTCGGTTTTGCCGTTCAACTGCCAAATGATGGGCAAGACTGTAGCGGCCACGGCGATTTGGCCGGTTTCTATGCCGAGGTTGAAAGACAGCAAGGGTAACAAGATGCCGCTGGAGGCCGTGCCTATCTCCAGTTCTTGCAGCACGCTGGCGAAGCCGAAACCGTGGATCAAGCCGAAAGAGAAGGTTAACCAATGCCGGCCTTTGGGCTGGTCGCCGCGGATCAGGTTTTCCAGCGCCACATAGACGATGGTCGCGGCGATAAACGGCTCGACGAAACTGCTCGGCAAGGTGATTAGATTCAAACCGGCCAACGCCAGGGTAAGCGAATGGGCGACGGTGAAAAAGGTAATGATTTTAATCGCCGGCCAAAAGCTATGGGTAACCGCCAATAACGCGAACAAGAACAACAAGTGGTCGTAACCGGTGACGATGTGTTCCACCCCGAGCTTGAAAAAGGCCGAAAATACTGTGGCCCAGCCGCTATCGCCGCCGTCGGACACGGACATTTGCAGCTTATCGTCGGTCCGGCTTAGCATCTTTTCCTGCAGGATGCGGCCGTCGGCGCTGCGAATTTGTAAAAACTGCTGATGCCCTTCCGGCAGCTCGGCTAAAAACTTCGACTCGAGCGCCAGCGTTTGCTTGGGTGCCGGTTGATAGCGCAACTGCACGTGGGCGTTGTTCTGCGCGTCGTAATCCACGCTGCCGGGCTCTTCGGGCGCCAGTTGTACGCCGTCCGCCGCGATGGCCAGCTTGCCGGCGACGAACGCGGCGACTGCCGGTTTGGCGGCGTCGCGTTCCGCATCGCTGACTTCGGCGTCCAAGTCGCTGTCCATCGGCGCGAACGCTTCGATGTCTTGCAAGGCAAACGTGGCTTTCACCGCCAGTTGTCCGGCTTGCAGGCTCAGCTCCAGCGAGCTCAAGCCGGGCGGATGGGCCCAAGCCGGCACCAGGAATACCGTACACCACAATAAAACGTAGCGCGGCAATAGCCGCGCAGTAAACTGGCCGGTCTGCATCATTCGCCGCCTTCCAGCGTGACCGAGCGCCGTTTGCTGCGCAGCACCAGCCAAATCAACAAGCCGACGATCGACAAGCCGGCCGCGGCCAGAGAAGTTATCATCAGCCACGGGATCTGAGCCGGGCCGGTTCCAACCTGCAACGGCACTTTGAATTTGTCGTCTTCTTCGATAGCGTCGCCTATCAAGAAGTACAGCAGGTAATCGCCGTTTCGGTCGATTTCCGCTTGCGCCTCTACCGCACCGCGGGGATAAAGTTTGGCCGGAATCTCCACCAGGGTGCGTACCTCGCGGACATCGTCCGGCGCAGGCTGCCCGGTTTTTTCCACTTCCACCAAGCGAATGCCGATAGGCGTTTCCCGAATGTCGCGGTCGATCAAATCCGCAGTAAAGAACATTTTGCCGGTACGCGGAATTTGTTGGCAAAACGGCACGAAAGCCGCCTTGTTGCCGCTGGCCAAATCTTCTTTGCCGGGCTGCAGATAGGCGCTGAAATGCACGGCGTAAAAATCGTTGGCGATGATGCAATCCAAATCGGGCCGGTTGCCGAGAGCGTTGGATTGTTTAGCGCCTATGCCCAGCTGTTCGCAACCCGGCAACAATAGCCCGAACGCGGCTAACACCAGCACGCGCAATGAAAAAGCGATACGACGATTCATTTGAATAAAGGGAGGGTATGAAGGTTAAGGTTTGACGGTAAATTGAAATTTGCCGGTCACGATGTGGGTATCTTCGGATACCACCCGGTAGCGTACGGTGTAGGTACCTGCCGGCAAATCGCCGACCGTGGCATGAATGTGCGAGCCGTCGGTCAAACTTTGCTCCACGTCGTGGTTATCGACCCGCTTGCCTTCGGCATCGATAACCGCCAGCGCTTTGTATTGGCTTCTGACCGGATCGTTAAACCATAAATCGATTTGTTTGGGCGCCGCGCTGACGGTTTCGTCTTTGGCCGGCTGCGATTTGACCAAAATCGCGTGAGCTTCGGCGGCCAGCGAGCCGCACAAGCCGGCCAAACCTAGCAATCCGGCCGCAATAGAACTTGAAATACGCATATCACTCTCTCGTTTTAGTTGTAGTTATTGGATGATTAAGGCTGCCAGTCGCTTGTCGCCGCCGGGCGCCTGGTCGGTCCAAACGGCGAAAAAGCCGCTTGCGGTGGCCACGGCGCGCGGGAAGCCGGCCTTATGCTCCGGCGCGGACAACGTATTTAGCGGCAGCCATTGCCGGCCGCCGGTCGTAGACAGTGCGGCCTTGATTTCCGAGCCTTGTTCCCCTAGCTCGTCCCAAACCGCCAACAAGCGCTCGTCGCGGTGGGCCAAATCGCTATGAAACGCGGCTTGCGGTTTGCCCATAGCTAGAGGTTCGCTCCAGGAGACGCCGCCGTTGGAGGAGCTGAGATAATACAAGCCGATGCGCTGCTCCGCTCCGGTCCAAACCAAGGCGTGGGCCTTGTCCCCGGCAATGCTGAACGCCCCGCCGTTATGCGGGCAGCCGTCGAAAATCCAGTCGAAAGCCCCTACCCGGTTTAAACGCCGCCAGGTTTGGCCGTTATCCGACGATTTCACCAAGGCCATGTCGCGCGGTTCCATGTCGCGGTACAAGGTGTAGATTTGATAAGCCGGCCCCGGCGCCAATCGGTTCCAACAGCAAGAGCAACTGGATTCGTCTATGGTTTGCGCATATTCCCAACGCCGGCCGGTATCGCTGGAGCGGGCGTAACGCAAGCCTTGGTAACCGTTTTCGTCCCTATCGTCCAGCCAAACCAAATGAAAGCGGCCGACTTTATCGGCCAGCAAATCCGCGTGCGATTGGTCGGTTTCCGCCCCGGTCGGATTGGCGCCCGCCGCCCAGGTTTTACCGCCGTCTAAGGAATACTGCGCTTGTAACGGCCCCATGCCGGGGATCTCGCCGGTTTTCTGCCATACCGCCAGCAGATTCGCGCCGCTGGCGGCGATTTGCAGATCGTTGCCGTTGTGCGACTCCAAACGCCCGACGCTCGGTTGCTCCAGCTGCTGCGCCGGCGACCAGTGATGGCCGCCGTCTTCGGAATAGCTGTAGCCGATGTAAACCGGCTGCGCGGCTCCGGCGGCGCTGTTGGCGGCAAATAATAGATGCAGCTTGTTGGCTTCGGCGTAGAGATCGTAGCTGATTAAGCTGCCGAGATTCAGGGCGGCGGGATCGAACACTTCGACCGTTTCCAGCTTGGTTTCGGCGTTGCTCTTTTGAAATTCGGGTTGTTCGGAACACGCACTGATCCAACACAACAGCGCCAGCGGGATAAAACGACGCATTCGGTTAACTATCAAAGTCGGCATAGTACACACAACAGCAAAAAATCGGCCCGTGATTAGACCATATCGGCGCTCAAAGCAGAACCGGCAAATGCAGGTCAGCCCGTCTTTGCCGCTACATCGAAACTCAAAGATGCTTTCAAGCCGCCGAGTTCGGCCTTGGAAAAGCCGATATCCGCGCCGTGCAGGCGGATGATGCGCTGCACGATGGACAGGCCCAAGCCGCTGCCTTCCGCACTTTGCGCGGTTTCCACGCAACGGTAAAAACGCTGGCTGATGCGTTCGTAATCTTGGTCGGCCACGCCGGGGCCGCTGTCTTGGACGTGCAGCGTTACGCGTCGGTTTTCCAGCACCAGTTCGGCCAACACTCGGCCGCCGGCCGGGGTATATTTGATCGCGTTGTCCAATAAATTGCGCAATAAAATTCCCAGCAATTGGGCGTCGGCCTCGATTTCGATCTTCCCGGGACTCGCCAGCTCGATTTCGATCTGCTTGGCGTGCGCGGAAAATTCCAATTCGGCGATGGCGTTGATGATGGCTTGATTCAAGTCCACCCGCTGCCGGCCGAGTTGCAGGTTTTGATGCTGCACGCGCGATAAGGTCAATAATTGCTGCACCATATGGGTCATCCGGGTAACCGCTTGCTGACATTTTTGCAAGGCTTGGGCGCGCATCCGGTCGTCCGGGGCTTTTTGCGCCACTTGCAACTGGGTCATCAGCCCGGCCAGCGGGGTTTTCAATTCGTGCGAAGCGTCGGAGGTGAAATTGCGCTCATTGGCGAAAGCACGGTGCAACAATTCGAACAAGTCGTTCAACTGTTGGACGATGGGGATCACCTCGTCGGGCAGACCCTGTAAAGGCAAGGGCTGCAGATTGTTGACCTCGCGGGCCGCCAGTTGCTCCTTGAGCCGGTTGACCGGTCTTAGGGTTAAGCGAATGCTCCACCAGATGACCAGGCCCAACACCGGTAAGGCCAACAACATGGCCAGGATTTGCTGGTTGGCCAACGATTTGACCAATTCGCGGCGAATGTCGTCGCGCTGGCTGGTGTGGATCACGTAGTCGCCGTTTTCCGTGCTGATGCTGAACACGTGCCACAATTGGCCGTCGATGGTGGTTTCGCTGTAGCCGTTACGGGTTAGTGACAGTGCAAACTCCGGCGCGCTTTCGGAGCGCAGCACCACGCCTTCTTTGACAGAGCGCAATTGAAAGGCGATCTTGCGTTCGTATTTATGCCCCAAGATCGGCATGTAGAACAAATCGGGCGATTTGTCCTGGTCCCACAATTTGGTCAGGCGCCGTTGTTGCAGCAAGTTTTCCACGAAGGCGTGCACTACCCGGGCCGATTGGGCCAAGTCGGCGTTGAACAATTGGGTGATTTCGTCGCGGGTTTGCTGGTAACTGACATAAACAGTGCCTCCCCAAACCAGCAATAGCGACGACAGCAGCGACAGCAACAGCTGCTTGCGAAGCGAGCGCGGGCGCAATCTCAACGCCGTGCCCTAATCGTGGTCTATGACGTAACCCACGCCGCGTATGGTGCGGATTAAACCGGCCTCCAACTTCTTGCGCAAATGGTGGATATGCACTTCCACCGCATTGCTTTCCACCTCCGAACCCCAGGCGTATAAAGCTTCTTCCAAGCGGGCTCGCGAGGTGACGTGGCCGATGTGGCTCATTAGATAATTCAGAATTTCGTATTCTTTTTGCGACAACTCCACCGCCGCGCCGTTATAGGTGACCTGGTGAGCGGCCGGATCTATCACCACGCCTTTGTGCTCCAGCAGCGGCGACGCGTGGCCTTCGTTGCGGCGGGCCAGAGCCCGTAAGCGGGCGCAGACTTCGGCCAAATCGAACGGCTTGCAGACGAAATCGTCCGCGCCGCTGTCCAGTCCGGCGATTCGTTCGGATACGCCGTCGCGCGCGGTCAACACCAACACCGGGGTGTTGTCCTTGCGTTTGCGCAGGGTTTTCAGAATGCTGAGGCCGTCCATGCGCGGCAGATTCAGGTCCAGCACCACCAAGTCGTAATGGTTCAGGCGTAACGCTTCGTCGGCTTGTTTGCCGTCCGTCAACCAGTCCACCGCGTAACCTTCCAAGGTTAAACCGGCTTTCAAGCCGTCGCCGAGAATGGCATCGTCTTCTACCAATAGCAGTCGCATGATTTATCACTAGTTTTTGATTGATCAGAGGCGCATTGTAACAATTAATCCTTGACTGCCGAGAGCGGCATTGCGCTTGTTCAACTACGGCGAATGGATCGGATTTGGTTTCCGTATGCAGCCGGAGCATAGAGAATTTAACCGTGCGCGGTATTTCATCGCGGTAAAGCGTGTACGCTCAATCCGGTCCGGTCATCCTATCGACCAGCCATGCGCCGAATCCGGCCAAAATTCCGGCGGCCGCAGGCGTTTCCACGACACTGTCCAACAAGCGCCCGCTGTTGAATCCTGCCGCATCCAGCTGCTCGCGCTGCACCCTCGATATAAGCGCGCATCAGGATGTGGACGTATTACCCATGATTCAACGAAGAGTCCGGTAGGGTGCGGTCGGACGAACCGCATCAAGCGCTAACCGTACCCTGAGCAAATGGTGATTCCGTAAAACCTGCAAGTTCTGAAAGCCTATTCGGCCGGGGCGATTGGGTGCTTGCATGTGCGTTGCTATCAAAGTCATTTTGTTTACGGGCCATCGTCACGACGATGACCCGTTAACGCTAACCGGCTCTGAATTGCCGGGGGCGATGCAGCCGTTTCATGATCGTTAGGACATTGACTTAGTTATCCGCGTCGCGCTCTTTGGGAGCGTCTTGCTCTTCCGGTCTGTGGCGCCATTTCTCGTGGCGATTTTTACGTTTTTCGTCGAATTTAGCCAATTGCTCGGCACTCAATACGGTTTGTAGCTGTTGGCGCAATTCCTGCCGTAACGCTTCGTGCTTTTGGTGATGTTGCTGAAAAATGTCCTTCAATTGGGTTTTTTGCTGGTCGGATAAGTTTAGTTCTTTGGTCATCCGTTCGATACGATCGCCTCTGTGGTATTGATTGGGTTCGCCCTCCGTTTGAGAGGCGGCAATCACTGCGAACGGCACAGTAACGGCTAAGGCGATTGCAATTATGGTTTTGTTCATGTTGGTTCTCCGGGTTTAGTTCACGTCCAACGGTTTAGCACCGTTTTCAGTGATTACTTTAACGAGGAAAATCGCAAATAATTGGTAGCAATTGAGGAAAGATTGTGCAAATTTTGCCCGCTTAATCCGCCTCGGGTGGATCGAAACGGTAGCCGGCACCGTAAACCGAATGTATCAGCTCTTGCCCCGGCAGCAGGTCTTGCAGCTTTTTGCGTAGTTTTTTGATGTGGCTGTCTATGGTTCGGTCGGAGACGATGCGTTGATCTTGATAAATCAGCTCCATCAGTACCGCTCTGGAGAATATATGTCCCGGCCGCCGTTGTAAGGTCTGCAACAGCTGGAATTCCACCGCGGTCAATTCGATTTCTTTGGCTGCCGCCGCCACGCTTAAACGATCGGCGTTCAAGCGCAGCAGAGTTGCCGATAAAGGTGGCGCTACTGGGGCGTCCGGGTGCGGCAAACGCCGCAGCACCGCTTTAACCCGGGCAACCATTTCCCGCGGGCTGTAAGGTTTGCAAATATAGTCGTCCGCCCCCAATTCCAGCCCCAGCAAGCGATCGATTTCCTCTACCCGTGCCGTTACCATGATGATGGGTACTTGGCTGAAGCTGCGAATTTCTCGGCAAAGCGTTAAGCCGTCTACCCGCGGCAACATCAGATCCAGTAAGATCAAATCGGCATGCTGCTGCCGCAGCCAGGGCAACACCAAATCTCCGGCCGTAAGAATTTGGCTGTCAAAACCTGCGTTATGCAAATAATCGGCGGCTAGTTGAGCCAGTTTGAGTTCGTCTTCTACGATTAAAAGTCGGGGCGTGTCGTTCATTGCGGTTGTATGGGGAGTTCGATGCGGATAGCCAAACCGCCTAACGAAGAGGGATGAGCGCTGATAGAGCCGTTATGCGCGGCTACAATGTTGCTGCAAATAGCCAAGCCCAAACCTGCCCCGCCGTAATATCTGCTGCGTGACCCTTCCACCCGGTAAAAGCGTTCGAATAAATGCAGCCTATCCGCTTCGGATACCCCGGGGGCGCTGTCCGAGAATTCGATCAACAGGTGTTTTTCGCCCCGGATGGTAACGCCGATTTCCAGTTTGCCGTCCGGATCGGTGTAATTGACGCTGTTATTCAATATATTACGGAAGAGTTGCGAAAGCCGGTCGGGATCGGCGTGTAACAGCAGATTGCGTTGCGTTTTATCGTGCAGTTCGACGCTAATGTGTTTTTGCTGGAACGCCGGTAATAAAGCCGCTAGGTCGCCGGTCAAAACTTGCAGGGGATCGATGTCGTTTTTACGGTAACTCAAGGCACCTTGATCGGATAATGCCAGCTGGTATAAATCGTCGGTCAGCCGGTTCAGCCGCAATACGTCGGCGAGTAACGATTCCAGCGCTTGGGCATCCAACGGGCGAATGCCATCCTGCAAGGCTTCCAATTCGCCTTGCAGCACGGCCAGGGGGGTTCGCAATTCATGAGAAATATCGGCTACCCAGCGTCTTCTGGTCAGTTCGGATTGTTCCAAGGCGGCGGCCATGTCGTTAAAGTCGCGGGCTAACTGGCCTAATTCGTCGGCCGACTCGACCGGTAAGCGGATGGAATAAGCTCCCACCGCCAATTGTTTGGCAGCCGCGGCTATACGTTTGATCGGTTTGCCTAAAACGTAAGCCAGCAACAGCGCCAGACCGGCGGATAAAGCGACCATCAATAGCGCAATCCAAGCGAAAGCTTGTGCTTGATGCTCTATAAAACGAATATCGTTTAAGTGGTTGTCCGGTCTGCCCGGCAATAGCCCCAAATAGCCGACGGTGCGGCCGTGCGACTCGATAGGATGTAGGCCTAGTTGCGCCTGCAATTCCGGCCGGCCGAATACCAAGCTTTTGTCGGCTCGCAGCAACATGGCGCGTAATTCCAAAGGAATGTAATGACGCGGACGATCGTGATCGGAGTCGATGTGCGGCGGCCACTGGTTGCCGGGTTCCAGCAAGGCTCTAGCCATCCAGGGGCGCGGCGGCCTGTTGCGGCGCGGGTCGGATTGCATCAGCAGATGGATCCATTGCGGTTTGTTTTGGCCCAACGCTTCCCAGCTGTCGGTTTCGGCGTAGGTTTCGCTTAACGAGTCGATTAAATTTTCCACCCGCTCGCGTTGACGGGATTCGATTAATTCTTCGAAACCGCGTTGCAACGACCAGCGCATAAACAGGTACATGCCGGCCACGACAAACAATGTGGTTAGTAAAAAGGTTAGAAATAATTTTAGGCGTAAGGATTTGCGCACGGATGACTCGCAAGGCTTTTAGCTAGTTTGCACGGCAAATGTGCAAAAATTTGGGATTTTAACGCTTGAATCGCGGCGCGGAAAAAGCGTTTTGCCCGGGTCGAACCATGCCGTTATGTTCGTCGACGAAATCGCATGAACAAGGCTGAGCATGCTGATCCGATTGAAACTATCCAGCGTTGCCGGTCGAACGATTATCCGGCTGAGTACACCTTGGGTAGGAGAGGTGCGAGTCGCGTTGCTCCTATAGCCCGGGACGGCAAAACTCGAAGCGGCGGCAAACGATTATGGGCCGGGGGCTCTTGACGCTTCGGATAAGCTAGCCGGTGAATCGGCTAACGGAAAAGTCAAGTAACCTGGGTGCGGTTCGCTGCAGCTTTTTGGCATTCCAAGCGGGCGATTTCGGCGTATTCGTTGAAGTGCACGGTAACCAGCTCGGCCTGCCGGGCTTGTTTGAGTTCGGCATCCGCGACGCGAAAGCGCGCCGACAAATCCGCGTCGCTGACTTGGGTATGTGGCTGCGGCCTGATGGAGGCATGCAGCCAGGATAAAAAAAACGACCACAGCAGCCAAGCCAAACCGATCGCTACGATGATGGCGCAATACATGCCCAAAAGTTCCAGCAAGGTTTTGTAGCCGCCGAACCAGCGGATTTCGTCGGATAAACTTTTGACGCCCAGTAGCCAGCCTCCTAAAGTAAACAGCGGCAACAAAAAATACAGCCACAACAGCCAGCTCGTTAGTGCCAACAGCTTCGAGCCCAGTTTTTGTTGTGCGCTTTGCAAATGCGGTTGGTCGATGATGACGTGCTTCATTTTTGCCGTAAACCTCTATCCAATGTAACCCAGACCGCGCGCTGACCTTTTTTCTTGCGCAAGGCTTTGATGCAGCCGTTGATGGTGGTGCCTACGTTGATCAGCCAATACACGATCGGATACCAGATCATCCAATAATAATGTTGCGCGTTACTGCCGCTGCGCTTTTCATATATCGAATCGATGGCCAGACTGACCCAAAACTGAATCAAACAGGTGACGCACAGCAACATGCTGGTCCAATGCGGCGACAAATCTTCCAGGGCTTCCGCGGGTTGTTTGGCCGCCAGCCATTCCAGCGGCGCAGACGCTAACATGCCAACCACTAAAAACGCCCAACTCAAGCTGACCAGACATTCCAAATATAATGGCCACATGCCGCGCGCGCGCCAACGCCACAAACGCGAAAAATAGCGCAGCAGCACTTCAACGCCGCCTTGCGCCCAGCGGCTGCGCTGTTTCCATAAGCCTTTGACGGTCTCCGGCATCAACACCCAGCACAAAGCATTGGGTTCGAAACGGATGCGCCAGCCGGCCAGTTGCATTTTCCAGCTGATGTCGATGTCCTCGGTCACCATGTCCGGGCTCCAATAGCCGACTTCGTGCAGCGCGGTTTTGCGAAAACCGGCAATCACGCCCGAGACGGTAAATACATGGCCGTAAGCGCGTTGCGCGCGTTTGATCATGCCGACGATGGCGGAAAATTCGCCGACCTGAATTTTGCCCAGCAGGGTGGAACGGTTGCGGATGCGCGGATTGCCGGTGACGGCACCGACGTGCGGATCGTCCAGAAAATGTTTGACCATCCAGGCCGTGGCGTTGGGCGCCAACAAGGCATCGCCGTCTATGCCGATCAAGTATTCGCTGTTGGCCAACAGTGCGGCGGTGCGCAAGCCGACGGCCTTGCCTTGGTTGCTGGCCAGATTGACTACCCGCAAGCGCTCGTGTTGTTTAGCCAATTCGCACAAAATGGCTAACGTGTTATCTTTGCTGCCGTCGTTGACGGCGATGATTTCGTAGTTCGGGTAGTCCTGTTGCAACAAATAATCTATGGTTTCTCTGACGTTTTCTCCCTCGTTGTAGCAAGGCACCAGAATGGATACCATCGGAAACTCGCTCAGCTCAGGCAAGTCGCTGAACAGATTGTGCGGCCGCCTTTCCCAACGTAAGTAGTAGATTATGCCGCCTATCATCCATACATAGGCCATCAGCAAGGGGTAATAAAATACGAAGCGCGACAGCCACTCTTCCCAAAGCGGCCAAGGCATATCCTCCAAGCGCTCCCGACTCATGAACCACCAGTCGATCAGTTTTTGCACCCAGGCTTGCGCCAGAAATTCGTTCATCACTATCAATCCGGGTTAGCGACCGAAAAGAAACGCTGCAAATCGCTCAGCTTGGGGTGGTCGTGATGCACGTTGTCCGGGTAATAACCGATGTGCTTGGCACCGAGTTTTTTCAGTAACTCGAATTGCTCGATGAAGGTCGGCATCGGCAGGTCTCGTTGTTTTTTCCAGTCCACCGCTTGCAGCTCGAATACCATCTTGTCGATAGCGCCCGGGTATTCGGCGGTTTTTTTGACCAATTCGCTCAGCCACTGCTTGGGATTGTCGGCTTCTTCCATAAACGGCATGGCCTCGATGGCGATGTAGTCGTAATGTTTCATGAATGACGGTAACGATTGGGCATACCATTCTTCGCTGTAGGGCTTTAGTAACGGTAAGGCGTAGAAATTGCGCGCGGTTTTGACGTAAGGCCGGTAATAACGTACCCGGTCGGTCAAATAATCGGTGAATTGACCGATCCATTCGGTTTTATGTTGCGCCCAAGCCATGCGCGAGGCCGGTGTGGCGTGCAAGGCATCGAAATTATCCGGCAATCCCCACAGAGTATGCGCGACTTCCATGGCCGGCGCCGACACGTCTTCGAAATCCGACAAAATGCCGTCGTCGTGAAACAGTATGCCGTTAAAATCGCAATATTTGGCCAAGTCTTCGTAAATATCGCCGATGAACTGCCGCGCTTCCGGATTGAACGGCGATAGCCGGGTGTAGATGTGGCGGGAAAACTGCGGACCGCCGTCGCGCCATTCCTTGACGTACCATTTCAACGGCACGTCGGCCTTGTAAGCCATGATGGGCAGCCAAGCATAGACTTTGACGTTGGCCTTGGTGCGCAGTAGCAAGGCGGCGTGGCTGAACAAATCCTGCCTGACCGGCAAATGGCGGTTGTTAAAGTACAAAGCGTCGGCATTGCCGTCGCCGTCCGGGTCGGAAAACGCCTGCAAGTATACGGTGTTGGCGCCGCTGGCTTTGATTCTTTCCACCAGGGCTTTCAAATTACGCTCGGTTTGCACGTTATCGTCGTCGTAAATGTAATCCAAATCCACGTGCGCGACCCGTAGCGGCAAATGCTGACGTTGGGAGGTAACGATACGGCCGAATTGCTCGCCGTTGACGTCGTCGGTGATCATCAGCCGCTTCATGACGCCGAGGTCGGCTAGGGTATTGCTGCCGTCGTTAAGCCCCATGGTTAAGGTTATGCCGTATTGTTTGGCCGCTTCCAGCGCGATGGCGTTGTATTCGCCATACGGCCACACCATGACCCGCGGCCGTACGCCTACCAGTTGGAACAAGCGCTCCGAGCTTTTTTCGACTTCCTGGAATATGCGCTTTCGGTAATCTTCGTCTTTTTCGTATTCTTCGTATTCGCTATTGTACAAACGCGAAGTGACCGCGCTGTGTTTGTCGCCTAGCGGATTCATCGGAATGCCGTGGTGCAGGTCGTGGCTGTGACTGGCGATTTCGACCAGGCCTGACGCCATCACCTCGCGGATTTGCGCCGCGCTCATCAAGGGTTTGACTCCTGCGGTATCTTGCCCTTCCAGCCAAGTGCCGACCACCGCCAGCGTGGCCGGATAGCGGTATTTTTTCAGCAAGGGCATGGCCCGGTTGTAAAAACTCAGATAACCGTCGTCGAACGTCAGCAGAACGGCGCGTGGGGGTAAGGATTTCTCGCCTTTGGCGGCGTCCAACAAGTCTTGAATGCTAACTACCCGGTAATCGTTTTTCTTCAGCCAGGCAAAATGTTGTTCTAAATGGTCTTTATTGACGGCGATGCGGTCGAACGGCGGTACGCGTTCTTCCTCTTCCAATATGTCGTGGTAATTCAGTACTAAAAATCCGGGAACTTCGTTAGCACGCGGGTAAGATACGCCGGTAGCCAATAACAAAAAGACAGCAATCAATATTCGTAACATAACCTGGTTTAGTCGGAAGGCAATTAACTCGTTATAGTGTAGTGAGTCGGGAGGTAGCAGGGAGGCTAATCGTCAAGCTGCCCGGCGAAGACGTTCTACTTCAATTGAAGTTATTTCCGCGGCGGATTCGTTCAGCGGAAAACCGGGTCGTAGTGGTGTCTAACTTAGCGCGTCGCACTTTGTCGGTATACTTGAGCAACCCTGCCGGCAAACGCTAATGAATCGGCAGTAAATGTATTTCCCGGTTATATACGTCGGCCACACGGAGTCGGCTGGATGCAAAGGGCTTATCGAAGCGGCTCGGTCAATAATCAATTGGTGTTAAGTGGAAAGAACACAGGGAGCCTGCTGATAGATTATGGGTAGCATTCCATCTGCCGATTGTCTCCTGCCTCATTCGGACGGCGAATTTTATATTTTTTCAGCGGCGCAGTCTCTTTTTACAAATATTTAGTTGCTCATCTTAAAGTATCTGGCCGTTCCTGCGCCCTTAAGATAGAATTCAAAAGTTAACGAAGGGAACTCGAAATAGTCCGGGTTCCCGCTCCTCCAATTTGGACTAACCGCAATCTCGACTGTCGCCTCGCAAACCGAGGGCCAAGGATGGACGGGTTCGCATCGGTTTGACCGCATTATTTACGGCGTAAGCATAGGGTAGGCATGGCCCCGTATCAACTGATCTCAGCACTTGTATTACTTTTGACCGCTCCCGTGGCTTCCTGGGCGGGGGGCTCGGTAGAGTCCGCATCCCGAGTCGATTTAACCGGCCATTGGATTGGCTTCGCCGCCGTTGCGATATTTGCCATCGCCTACGTGCTGGCCATGATCGAAGAAGTCATCGAACTGCATAAATCCAAACCGATGGTGTTGGCCGCTAGTTTGATTTGGGGACTGATAGCCGGCTATTACGTTTACAGCGGTTTCGATACCCAAGTAGGCGTAGCCTTTAGAGCGGTACTGGAAGGCTATGCCGAACTGTTCTTGTTCATCATGGTATCCATGGCTTATTTGAACGCCATGCAAGACCGCGGGGTATTCGACAGTTTGCGGATATGGCTGTTGAGCAAGGGCTTCAGTTACCGACAATTGTTCTGGATTACCGGGGTGATGTCGTTTGCACTGTCGTCGGTGTGCAACAATTTAACGACCGCCTTGTTGATGGGTGCGGTTATCATGGCCATGGGCAAAGACAATCCGCGTTTCTTAGGCATCGCCTGCATCAATATCGTGGTCGCGGCCAACGCCGGTGGTTCGTTCAGCCCGTTCGGCGACATTACCACCTTGTTGGTTTGGCAAAGCGGAGTGGTGCCGTTTGCCGATTTTTACAGCCTATTCATTCCCGCCGTGGTCAACTTCGCGATTCCGGCCGCGATCATGCATTTTTGGATACCGGCGCAGCAGCCGGCCGCAATCGGCGTGGCCCAACCGATGAAACGCGGCGCTCTGTCTATGGTCGTTCTGTTTTTATTGACCATCGTTACGGCGGTGTGCTTTGAGAATTTTCTGGATTTGCCGCCGGTCGCCGGCATGCTGGCCGGCCTGACTTACCTGAAATTCCTAGGTTTTTACCTGCAGAAAACCGAGCCGAAGTCCGAACAAAACCGCTTCGAGTACGTGTACAAGTTTTTCGACGTCGAATTGCCGAAACCGGCCAAACCCGAGCGGTTCGACGTTTTTAAAAGTGTGGCGGATTTGGAATGGGACACACTATTGTTTTTTTACGGTGTTATGGTTAGCGTCGGCGGCTTGAGCTTCATCGGTTATTTAACTTTGATGTCCGATGTGCTTTACGCGGGCATGGATCCGACTTACGCTAATATACTGGTCGGGATTTTGTCGGCCTTCATCGATAACGGTACCATCATGTTTGCGGTATTGACCATGCATCCCGATATTTCGGAAGGCCAATGGTTGTTGGTGACTTTGACGGCCGGCGTCGGCGGTAGCTTATTGGCAATAGGTTCCGCCGCCGGCGTCGGTTTATTGGGGCAGATGAAAGGCGCTTACAGCTTTAGCCGGCATTTGCGTTGGATGCCGGCCATTCTTTTGGGATTTGCCGGCAGCATTGCCGTGCATTTTTTGCTCAACCAACGGTATTTTTGAGCGCTATCGGCGCAGGAGTTGTCATGGGTTTCAGCATTCCGCATTTATTGGTCGTTTTAGCTATCGCACTGGTAGTTTTCGGCGGTAAGCGCCTAAGAAATTTGGGAGAGGATTTAGGCGGGGCAATCAAAGGTTTTAGGCAAGCTCTCAAAGAAGGCGAAGCCAAGCAAAGCGAGGCCGGTCGGTCTCCGGACGAATCGGATTGAAGGAATAGATTGTAAATATGGATTTTCAACAACTGATCATCGATTACGGTTATTGGGCGCTTTTGGTAGGTACTTTTCTGGAGGGCGAAACCATCTTGGTGATCGCCGGTCTTTTTGCACACTTAGGCTATCTGCAGCTGCCCTGGGTTGTGTGTACCGCTTTTGCGGGAACTTTTGCCGGCGACCAGCTGTTTTTCCATCTTGGCCGCCACAAAGGTATCGCTTTTCTGGAAAAACGCCCGCTTTGGCACCGTAAAGCCGACAAGGTATTCAAATTGCTGCACCGGCATCCACTTAAAATCGTGTTGGGTTTTCGTTTTTTATACGGTATACGCAACGTAACCCCGTTCGTTATCGGCGCAAGCGGTTTGCATTCGGGTAAATTTTTCGCACTCAACGGCTTAGGTGCTCTGTTGTGGGCAATCGCCGTAGGCTATCTGGGGTACGAATTCGGCGATATTGCTCATACTTTTCTTGGCGACATCAAACAATACGAGCGCCACTTGCTCATTGGCTTGCTTGTGCTCGGCGCATTTCTGTTTTGGCGTTCTTCCCGCAACTCCGAAAAAACCGAATAAAGCTCGTTCCGCTTGTTAAGGGCAGGTCCATCCCCCCTAATGAATCGCTTTTATAACTTAATTTTCGTGCTTGGGCTGATCCTGATGGTATTCGGCCTAACGTACTTGTTGCCGATTACTGCCGCGTTGATTTACAAGGACGGTACCGAAGCGTTTTTTGTGGACGGCATGTTGTTGAATATCGGCAGCGGTTGCTTGTTATCCCTGGCGACCATGCGCTTTCGCGGTGAATTGAAGAACCGCGACGGCTACTTATTGGTAGCGTTTTTTTGGATATTGATGTCTTCGGTAGCCGCCTTGCCGCTGATGTGGGGCATTCCGGGTTTGTCGTTTACCGACGCATTTTTCGAAACGGTATCCGGCTTTACCACTACCGGCGCAACGATATTGAGCGGACTGGATCAATTGGCGCCGGCATTGAACCTGTGGCGCCACGAATTGAATTGGATAGGCGGATTGGGCATTATCGTATTGGCCGTCGCCGTTTTACCCTTGCTGGGTGTCGGCGGCATGCAGCTTTACAAAGCCGAAATCGCCGGTCCTGTCAAAGACGGCAAAATGACGCCGCGTATCACCGAAACCGCCCGATTGTTGTGGTTCGTTTACGCCGGTATCACTGTGCTGTGCATACTTTGTCTGAAACTGGCCGGTATGGGTTGGTTCGACGCAATCTGTCATGCGTTCGCGACCTTGTCTTTAGGCGGTCTTTCCACTCACGATGCCAGTATCGGGTTTTACGATTCGCCGGCCATCGAATGGGTGTTGACCGTGTTCATGTTGATTTCGGCGATGAATTTCGCCATTCATTACGACGCCTTCCATCGCCGTAGCGTTGCGCCTTATTTTGCCGATCCGGAAGCGCTCCCCATGCTGGGACTTTTGGCCTGTAGTATTTTGCTGTGTAGCGCGTATTTGTATCAGATGCAGACTTATCCGGAGTTTCTGGTTAGTCTACGCCACGTTACTTTCAATTTAGTGTCCATTGCGACCGACTGCGGTTTCGTCAGCGTCGATTACGATCAATGGCCGGCATTTGTTCCCTGGTGGATGCTGTATCTGAGTTGTCTGACGGCTTGTACCGGCTCGACTGGCGGAGGCATCAAAATGTTTCGCGCTTTGCTGTTGATTAAACAAGCCGGGCGGGAAATGTTCAGAATTTTGCACCCGCGCGCCATCAATCCGATCCGCATCGGCAATACCATCGTCGCCAATAAAATCATCTTCGCGGTATTGGCTTTCATTTTTTTGTATTTCATATCCATCGTTGTGCTGACGTTCACGCTGATGTTCGCCGGGATGGAGCCGATTTCCGCGCTTAGCGCCATTCTCGCTTGTATCAACAACGCCGGCCCCGGTTTGCATCAAGTCGGGCCCGCAACCAACTACGCTAGCCTCAGCGATTTTCAAACCTGGATTTGCTCAATTGCCATGCTTCTGGGGCGTTTGGAAGTCATTACCCTGATAATGTTGTTCAACCCGACTTTTTGGAAAAGCTGAAGCGGCGTTTACTTTGCTCGAACTTTGTCATTACTTTTACTCGAAAACTTACTCATGAAACCTTCCACCCCCATCGATTTTCTAGGCAAACGTAAACTAGCGTTCTTTTTCTCCGGAACCTTATTTTTAATTTCCATTGCCTCGTTTTTCGTCAACGGCATGCACCTTGGCATCGATTTTACCGGCGGCAGCGTTTACGAACTACATTATCCGCAATCGGTGGATTTGGAGAAAATGCGCGCTACTTTGGAAGGCCAAGGATTCGAAGACGCCAACCTTCAACATTACGGCAGTTCGCAAGACGTATTGATTCGCCTGAAACCGGTGGCGGATATCGAGCAGAAGCAACTGACCGAACGCATTTTGAACGTTGCGAACAGCAGCCAAACCGAAGCTGGCGATATGCGCCGGGTGGAATTTGTCGGGCCGCAAGTCGGCGAAGATCTGTTCAATGACGGTGGTATCGCGATTCTACTGTCGTTTATCGGCGTTATGATTTACGTCAGTGTTCGATTCGAGTGGAAATTGTCGATCGGAGCGATAGCGGCTCTGTTTCACGATACCATCATTACCATGGGATTTTTCTCGGTGTTCGGCTGGGAATTCGATATGACCGTACTATCCGCGATTCTGGCCTTGGTGGGATACTCCATCAACGACACTATCGTGGTTTATGACAGGATACGCGAAACCGTGCGCAGCAGTCGGCAAGAGTCGATCTCCGACATCGCCAACCGGGCTTTGAACGACACCTTGAGTCGAACCATTCTAACTTCGTTCACCGTATTTCTGACCTTGCTGGCATTAGCATTGCTCGGCGGAAAAACCATACATGGATTCGCAATTGCCATGCTGATCGGCGTGATAAAAGGCACATATTCGTCTATATACATTGCCAGCTCCCTTGCGTTGAGCATGGGATTGAGCCGCGAAGATTTACTGCCTAAAGCGCAGGAAGCAACGCTGGACGACCTTCCTTAACATCTATCCACCTTAAAGGCGAATATGTTTGTCATCATCGGTTATGTGATCATTTTAGGTTGCGTGCTCGGCGGCTTTTTAATGGCCGGCGGCCATTTAGGGGTTCTGGTACAACCTGTCGAACTGCTGATTATCGGCGGTTCGGCCTTCGGCGCATTCGTCGCCAGTAACTCGATGAGTACGATTAAGGACGCGATCGGCGGCGGCATGGGAACGCTGAAAGGTAGCCGCTATAGCAAAGAATATTATCTGGACTTATTGATGAGTTTTAGCGCTTTGGCGCAAAAGGCCCGCAAGGAGGGCTTGCTGTCGTTGGAAAAAGTGGTGGACGACCCGGTGGGCAGTTCGGTGTTTGGCGGCAAGGTGGCCGACGACCATCATTTGATGGAATTCGTATGCGATAAGTTACGGATGGTATTGACCGGGGTCGATTTGAATCAATTGGAGGATTTGATTGACGCGGAAATCGAAGTACACCATGAAACCGGTCATGCCCCTATCAAAGCTGTACAGCGGGTCGGAGACGGTATGCCGGCTTTCGGTATCGTCGCCGCGGTGATGGGCGTGGTCCACACCATGGAATCGGTGGGGATTCCGCCCGCCGAATTGGGCAAATTGATTGCGGCGGCACTGGTTGGTACCTTCTTGGGTATTTTAATTTCGTACGGTTTTGTCGGTCCGGTTGCCGCGGTGATGGAAGACCGGTTGGAAGAGGAAGCCCACGCTTACCGCTGTGCGCAAAAAGGTCTACTGAATTGCGCCAAAGGCACTTCGCCGCCGATGACGGTGGAATTCATGCGCTGCAGTATCCCGCATCACGTTCGCCCTAGCTTTAGCGAAATGGAAAGTTTTCTGAAATCGGGTAAATAAGGCTCAGGCGCATGTCCGAAAATCCTATTATCATCAAAAAAATCAAAAAGAAAGCAGGACACGGCCACCATGGCGGCGCTTGGAAAATCGCCTATGCCGATTTCGTGACGGCGATGATGGCATTTTTTTTATTGATGTGGCTGTTGGGTACAATGGATGAAAAATCGCTGCAAGGAATCTCCGAATATTTTCAAAATCCGTTCTCGGTATCGTTAAACGGCGGCCAAGGTGTAGGCGACCGTACCGCGATTATCCCCGGCGGCGGCCAAGATCTTTCCGCCAAAGAAGCCGGACAAGTGCACATGGGTGAGGACAAACCTCCCAGTGAACCTACTCAGGAGCAAATCGAAAAACTCGCAGAAGAGCAGGAACAGGTCAAATTGGAGCAATTGCAGCACAAAATAGAGTCGATGTTGGATGCAAATGCACAATTGGCCGAGTACCGGGATCAAATTCAGTTGGAACAAACGCCTGAAGGTTTGAAAATTCAGATCATCGACGCCAAGAACAGGCCGATGTTCAAATTGGCCAGCTCGCGCATTGAGGACTACGCGCGCCTGATCCTGCAAGAGATCGCCAAAGTTATCAACGAATTGCCGAATAAAATTACCATCAACGGCCATACCGACGCCTTGCCTTTCCCGGATAACGACGCCGGTTATTCCAATTGGGAATTATCCAGTGATAGAGCCAACATCGCGCGGCGGGAATTGGTTCAAGGTGGGTTGGCGGCGGATAAGATGTTGCGGGTGGTCGGTTTGGCGTCCAGCATTCCTTACAACGTCCAAGCGCCAAATGATCCGATGAACCGGCGCATCTCCATCATCGTGATGAATAAAAAAACCGAAAACCAAGTGATACGCGGCAATCTGACTGAGCAGAACAAGCAACAAATTCAGGATAATTTGCGGCAATAGCGGGATATGTTTTTGGTTGGCTTTGTTGCAAGGCCTGAAAAAGGCAGAGTTTGAGGCAAATTACAACGAAAACAAGCTGATGCACAGTGCGCCGGTTTACCGGGTTGACTAGCAGCGGGAAAGTCTTGCCTAGGCTGTAGAATCGGAGGAACGAGCAAAGTTATGCGTCTCTAACTTCGAGCTCACCTTGAATGGGATAAAAATGTGTTGACATAAGACGAGTATGAGTTAGAATAGTCGGCTCCTTTCGAGAGAGTGGAAGATTGTAGGGATGTGAGGGGATTGCGCAGGGTGTGCGAAGCTCGGGAAGGTGGAAAAAATAAGTTTGACAAGTCTGTGAAATGCTGTAGAATACACAGGCTCAACGGGGTGCTAAGCCGCCGGCTCTTTAACAAGAAAATCGAAATAATGTGTGTGGGCATGTAGGGCGACGAATTTCTGTTAAGAAATAGTCGACATACAGACCACGTCAATTAATGTAATGCACGTTCTGTAGTCGAGTCAAGATTGGATACTAGTCTTTCTTAGTATCGCTTTAGATTTAAACTGAAGAGTTTGATCATGGCTCAGATTGAACGCTGGCGGTATGCTTAACACATGCAAGTCGAACGCTGATAAGGTGCTTGCACCTTTGATGAGTGGCGGACGGGTGAGTAATGCATAGGAATCTGCCTATTAGTGGGGGATAACGTGGGGAAACTCACGCTAATACCGCATACGATCTACGGATGAAAGCAGGGGACCTTTTGGCCTTGCGCTAATAGATGAGCCTATGTCGGATTAGCTAGTTGGTAGGGTAAAGGCCTACCAAGGCGACGATCCGTAGCTGGTCTGAGAGGATGATCAGCCACACTGGGACTGAGACACGGCCCAGACTCCTACGGGAGGCAGCAGTGGGGAATATTGGACAATGGGCGCAAGCCTGATCCAGCAATACCGCGTGTGTGAAGAAGGCCTGAGGGTTGTAAAGCACTTTCAATGGGAAGGAATACCTATCGGTTAATACCCGGTAGACTGACATTACCCATACAAGAAGCACCGGCTAACTCCGTGCCAGCAGCCGCGGTAATACGGAGGGTGCAAGCGTTAATCGGAATTACTGGGCGTAAAGCGTGCGTAGGCGGTTTTTTAAGTCAGATGTGAAAGCCCTGGGCTTAACCTGGGAACTGCATTTGATACTGGAAAACTAGAGTTGAGTAGAGGAGAGTGGAATTTCAGGTGTAGCGGTGAAATGCGTAGAGATCTGAAGGAACACCAGTGGCGAAGGCGGCTCTCTGGACTCAAACTGACGCTGAGGTACGAAAGCGTGGGTAGCAAACAGGATTAGATACCCTGGTAGTCCACGCCGTAAACGATGTCAACTAACCGTTGGGCGCTTTAAGTGCTTAGTGGTGGAGCTAACGTATTAAGTTGACCGCCTGGGGAGTACGGCCGCAAGGCTAAAACTCAAATGAATTGACGGGGGCCCGCACAAGCGGTGGAGCATGTGGTTTAATTCGATGCAACGCGAAGAACCTTACCTACCCTTGACATCCAGAGAATCTGTTAGAGATAGCGGAGTGCCTTCGGGAACTCTGAGACAGGTGCTGCATGGCTGTCGTCAGCTCGTGTCGTGAGATGTTGGGTTAAGTCCCGTAACGAGCGCAACCCTTATCCTTAGTTGCCAGCGGTTCGGCCGGGAACTCTAGGGAGACTGCCGGTGATAAACCGGAGGAAGGTGGGGACGACGTCAAGTCATCATGGCCCTTATGGGTAGGGCTACACACGTGCTACAATGGCCGGTACAGAGGGTTGCGATCTCGCGAGAGCAAGCTAATCCCAAAAAGCCGGTCTTAGTCCGGATTGCAGTCTGCAACTCGACTGCATGAAGTCGGAATCGCTAGTAATCGCAGATCAGAATGCTGCGGTGAATACGTTCCCGGGCCTTGTACACACCGCCCGTCACACCATGGGAGTGGGTTGCAAAAGAAGTAGGTAGTTTAACCTTCGGGAGGGCGCTTACCACTTTGTGATTCATGACTGGGGTGAAGTCGTAACAAGGTAGCCCTAGGGGAACCTGGGGCTGGATCACCTCCTTACAAAGACAGAAACGGCTCTACGTGCTCACAACACATTATTTCGATACCACACGACACACCTGGGTCTGTAGCTCAGTTGGTTAGAGCGCACCCCTGATAAGGGTGAGGTCGGAGGTTCAAATCCTCCCAGACCCACCAACGCATACACAAAGCACGAATAAGCGTGTAGTGAATCGTATTCGGGGCCATAGCTCAGCTGGGAGAGCGCCTGCCTTGCACGCAGGAGGTCGGGAGTTCGATCCTCCCTGGCTCCACCATTCTGTGACGTCGATCTGAAGTCAAGATGCCGGCATCAACTCTATAAGCTTTTACGGTCAAGAGACCTTGCGTCGTTGGCCTTAAGACTTTATAGACTTGATATTTGTATCAAGTGCTCTTTAACAATATGGAAATCTGTAAACAAGTCTTGATCGGAAACGATCAAAACTGATGCGAATTGCCGTTTAATCGGTCTCGAAAGAGGACGGTGAAAACAGCAAATCGTTCTCAAGCAACATCAGCGAACATGTCAGCTGACTAGAATAACACCATCGACTGTGCTCAAACACAGACGCATTCGGGTTATATGGTCAAGTGAATAAGCGCATACGGTGGATGCCTTGGCAGTCAGAGGCGATGAAAGACGTGGTAGCCTGCGAAAAGCGTCGGGGAGGTGGCAAACAACCTGTGATCCGGCGATGTCTGAATGGGGAAACCCGGCGAGGATAACCTCGTCATCTTTGAGTGAATACATAGCTCACTGAAGCGAACCCGGAGAACTGAAACATCTAAGTACCCGGAGGAAAAGAAATCAACCGAGATTCCCTTAGTAGTGGCGAGCGAACGGGGACCAGCCCTTAAGTGGTTGACGAGTTAGTGGAACGGTCTGGAAAGTCCGGCGATACAGGGTGATAGCCCCGTACACGAAAACTCATTGATCATGAAATCGAGTAGGTCGGCGCACGTGAAACGTTGACTGAATATGGGGGGACCATCCTCCAAGGCTAAATACTCCTGACTGACCGATAGTGAACCAGTACCGTGAGGGAAAGGCGAAAAGAACCCCGGAGAGGGGAGTGAAATAGAACCTGAAACCGTATGCGTACAAGCAGTGGGAGCCCCTTCGTGGGGTGACTGCGTACCTTTTGTATAATGGGTCAGCGACTTACATTTTGTGGCAAGCTTAACCGAATAGGGGAGGCGTAGGGAAACCGAGTCTTAATAGGGCGTTCAGTCGCAAGGTGTAGACCCGAAACCGGGCGATCTATCCATGACCAGGTTGAAGGTGTGGTAACACACACTGGAGGACCGAACCCACTCCCGTTGAAAAGGTAGGGGATGAGTTGTGGATCGGAGTGAAAGGCTAATCAAGCTCGGAGATAGCTGGTTCTCCTCGAAAGCTATTTAGGTAGCGCCTCGTGTATCACTCTCGGGGGTAGAGCACTGTTTCGGCTAGGGGGTCATCCCGACTTACCAAACCGATGCAAACTCCGAATACCGAGAAGTGCGAGCACGGGAGACACACGGCGGGTGATAAGGTCCGTCGTGAAAAGGGAAACAGCCCAGACCGTCAGCTAAGGTCCCCAAATCTATGCTCAGTGGGAAACGATGTGGAAAGGCCCAGACAGCCAGGAGGTTGGCTTAGAAGCAGCCACCCTTTAAAGAAAGCGTAATAGCTCACTGGTCGAGTCGGTCTGCGCGGAAGATTCACCGGGGCTAAGCATAGTACCGAAGCTACGGGTTCATCGAAAGATGAGCGGTAGAGGAGCGTTCTGTACGCCTGCGAAGGTCGATTGAAAAGTCGGCTGGAGGTATCAGAAGTGCGAATGCTGACATAAGTAACGATAAAGGGGGTGAAAAACCCCCTCGCCGTAAACCCAAGGTTTCCTGCGCAACGTTAATCGACGCAGGGTTAGTCGGCACCTAAGGCGAGGCCGAAAGGCGTAGTCGATGGAAAACAGGTTAATATTCCTGTACCAGTGATCACTGCGATGGGGTGACGGAGAAGGCTATATCAGCTGTCGGTTGGAAGTGGCAGTTTAAGCAAGTAGGCAGGTCTCTTAGGCAAATCCGGGAGGCTATATGCTGAGACGTGATGACGAGTGGTTCCTCGGAACCGCGAAGTGATAGATGCCAAGCTTCCAAGAAAAGCCTCTAAGCTTCAGGTGATCGGTGGCCGTACCCTAAACCGACACAGGTGGGTGGGATGAAAATTCTAAGGCGCTTGAGAGAACCCAGGTGAAGGAACTAGGCAAAATGATACCGTAACTTCGGGAGAAGGTATGCCCTTGGTACGTGTAAGCCCTCGCGGCTGAAGCGGAAGGGGGTTGCAAAAAATCGGTGGCTGCAACTGTTTAGCAAAAACATAGCACTCTGCAAACACGAAAGTGGACGTATAGGGTGTGACGCCTGCCCGGTGCTGGAAGGTTAATTGATGGGGTTATCCGTAAGGAGAAGCTCTTGATCGAAGCCCCAGTAAACGGCGGCCGTAACTATAACGGTCCTAAGGTAGCGAAATTCCTTGTCGGGTAAGTTCCGACCTGCACGAATGGCGTAATGATGGCCACACTGTCTCCACCTGGGACTCAGTGAAATTGAAATCGCTGTGAAGATGCAGTGTACCCGCGGCTAGACGGAAAGACCCCGTGCACCTTTACTATAGCTTGACACTGGACTTTGAACCTACTTGTGTAGGATAGGTGGGAGGCTGTGAAGCAGGAACGCTAGTTCTTGTGGAGCCATCCTTGAAATACCACCCTGGTATGTTTGGAGTTCTAACCTCGACCCGTGATCCGGGTTAGGGACAGTGTCTGGTGGGTAGTTTGACTGGGGCGGTCTCCTCCTAAAGAGTAACGGAGGAGCACGAAGGTACCCTCAGCCTGGTCGGAAATCAGGCAATGAGTGCAAAGGCATAAGGGTGCTTGACTGCGAGACGGACAAGTCGAGCAGGTACGAAAGTAGGTCTTAGTGATCCGGTGGTTCTGTATGGAAGGGCCATCGCTCAACGGATAAAAGGTACGCCGGGGATAACAGGCTGATACCGCCCAAGAGTTCATATCGACGGCGGTGTTTGGCACCTCGATGTCGGCTCATCACATCCTGGGGCTGAAGCAGGTCCCAAGGGTATGGCTGTTCGCCATTTAAAGTGGTACGCGAGCTGGGTTCAGAACGTCGTGAGACAGTTCGGTCCCTATCTGCCGTGGGCGTTTGAGATTTGAGGGAAGCTGCTTCTAGTACGAGAGGACCGAAGTGGACGAACCTCTGGTGTTCCGGTTGTTTTGCCAAGAGCATTGCCGGGTAGCCACGTTCGGACAGGATAACCGCTGAAAGCATCTAAGCGGGAAGCCCCTCCCAAGATGAGATCTCACTGGGACCTTGAGTCCCCTGAAGGGCCGTTGGAGACGACGACGTTGATAGGCACGGTGTGGAAGTCCGGTAACGGGCGTAGCTAACGTGTACTAATTGCCCGTGAGGCTTGACCATATAACGCCCAATGCGTTTGGTCAGCGACAGTAGCTGAAAAGTAAGAGAACAATCGCAACTACAGATTTCCATAGGGCAGGTACAAGAAGCAAGGTACAAGGTTCAAAAAACCGGAAGCCTTTATCAATACTGCTCATGACGAAGGGAAACGAAAGGTAAAGTAGGATAGACGCTACACGGCGAAGCGCCGCTGTTTTGAACCCTGAACTTTTTACCTTGCGCCTAACCCCTTCAAACCAGTTTGCTTGGTGACCATAGCAAGCGTGAACCACCCGATCCCATCCCGAACTCGGAAGTGAAACCGCTTCGCGCCGATGATAGTGTGGCAGTTTGCCATGTGAAAGTAGGTCATCGCCAAGCTCTTATTCCTAAGCCCATCCCTCGATGGGCTTTTTTAATTGAATTTAGACCTTTGAGGCAATGGCTGAATAGATCGAGTTTATAAGGCATTGTCGCTGATGTGGCGTATTCCAATAGCTTGCGGCTATTATATTCGGGATAAATTTTATACTATAAGAACATGCCTCGGTGGCGAAATAGGTAGACGCACGAGACTTAAAATCTCGCGACCGCAAGGTCGTACCGGTTCGATTCCGGTCTGAGGCACCATTTATGCATCCAATAGGGTGCAACCCAATCCAAAACCCGCAAGTTTACTGGCTTCGCGGGTTTTTTACTGTCCGACGCAATCCAACGAAAACTAGCCAAGTACACACCAAATCGTGTATTTTTCGTGTACTCACTGATACCTTCCGGAAAAAGTACACACTGGGGCGTGCAAGATGGCTGAAAAACTCAATAAGGACGCGGTCTACAAGGCTGCCAAGCCAGAAGAAAAAGATTATTTCATCAATGATGGCGGCGGACTTTATCTGTGGGTTAAGTCTGGCGGCTCCAAACTTTGGCAATTTGTATATACTGAATCGCCCCGGTTTTCTCGTAGGCTCCAACTTTTGAGAGAATGGAGCCATGAAAGAGAAAACTACAAAACACTATTCATCGGAAATTCGAGAACGAGCAGTTCGTATGGTGCGGGAGCATCAAGACGAATACCCGTCGGAATGGGCAGTGATTCAATCGATTTCGGCCAAGTTTGGCTGTACGGCTGGGCGCTTACGTTGTAACAGTTTATTGTGTGGTTTTGACTCGACGAGTTGCCAAGGCAGCAATGCCTTGAAATCTTCGACGGTTTTTGCCGGAGGCAGTTGGCGGAACAGCTCCACCAATGGCGTGATTTAAAGGGCGCTTACAATCTTGTCGAATAGAATCACAACCCCGAGCAAGGCTATAGCGTCGCCAATCGAGGATAAATTCGGGTCAAGTCAAGTATGCTCGCCGGATGGGAATAGACTATTTGCTGCAATTGCCTTGCTTCCGATGATACGAACGCCCGGATGTAGACCGGCAAGCCATCGGAGGGAAAACAAACGCGGTGGATTAGGCTGCCAGAGTATCGGTTTTTTTAGGCCGTTCCAGAAACAAAAAACACATCATCGCACCGCACATCATCCAAGCTAACTGCGGCAACGCCTTGTTGCTAATATTGCCGATAGGGTTGTTGACGAGCAGAGCCGACTTTGATGCCGAATTGTCCGAGAAAACCGGGATAGAGAAATGGGCTATCAATGGTTCGACGCCGGTTTGCGCTCCGCGAAATAATATTCCGTGCTTGGCCATGGCGAAATCAGTAAAAGCCAACTCGGTTAACGCCGGCCGGCTAATAAAACTATCCGGGTTTGCTGCGGAATCGGCATGGATAAACGTAGACGCCGGTAGGCTGAAAGAAAAATTCGGCGTATCGAAAAGTTGAAAATCTGTACTATCCGCTTCGACGAACGGCATCACCCCGTTTAACAGGTCGCCGTGAGTAGCTACGGGTGTCCAGACTCCGGCGTGGACCAAATTGCCTGAACATAAAAAAACGAAAAATACAATATGCTTGATGATTTGCATGGCAATTCTCCCTTGAAGGCTGAAACTACATTACGTTTATCATCTCAGTGAAACCGTTTGCTGCCTCTTGTTTCACCCACAAGCAATTCAAAGCATAAAGCACACCATTATAGTTAAAGTATTGAAAATACTTGAATTAAATGGATTACCTAAGTTCTGCATCCTGCAAAACAAACTGGTTTGGCGCAAAGTTGCACTGATTTGTTGCAAACTCGTCAACATCGTCGCTTAACCGTCAAAGGTATCGGCAACAACGACAAACCCGCTCACTCGGTAAAACTAAGCCTTTTCCGCTCGTTAAATAAAATCCGTTGGCTCAGGTAACAGCAGGCGATTAGTCCGCTGAGCTTTTGTTGTAGAAATTCAACGCAAGCCCCGTTTTAAAACGACGTTCGTCACGTAAGCTTTTAAAATTCAAAGTAGTTCTAAAAGTTTGCTTTGTGGCAAATTTGCAACGGATTTACCTGCTGCAAAGCCCTATGTCATAAAACTGTCATATTCAATCCCTACAATCGCCGCAGGCTAGTCGGTCAAGCGCCGACTGTTCAAACATAAATATTTGAATATAAATAGATCTTTTGGAGAATTGCGGGATGAAGCTTTCGAAATTAGGCTTGGCGGTGGCATCGATAATCGGCGCGAGCATAGGCACCGACGCCATGGCTTTGGAGTTGTATGTGGATTCAAAGACCCAACAAATTTTTGCCGAACCCGGTAAAGGTCGAGTAAAACTGGGCTCATTTGAAAGGGTAGAGGATTCAACTTCAGGAAAAGCCGCGCTGGAAGCTCAAAAAGCGGAAATCGAGCAAATTAAAGAGGACTTGGCGCTCAAAAACAACGAGTTGAAAGCGTTGGACGAACATGTAAAAGCCACGGAGGAGGTTAAGGTTAAAATGGGTCAGAAAGGTGTTGAATTCGAGTCCAAAGATAAAGACTTTAAATTCAGAATGGGCGGCCGTATCCACGCGGACGCTTCGTACACCAGCGGCGATGATAACTTGGCCGAAGACGGGGATCGTATCGAAGCAAACGATGGCACGGAAGTTCGTCGCGCGCGGATCGAAATGCTGGGAACGTTTTACAAAGACTGGGATTTCAAAAGTCAGTGGGATTTCGCGGATAACAGAGTATCGACTAAAGACTTGTTCATCCAGTACACCGGCTTAAAAGATATGGAAATCACTGCCGGCCAACAAAAACAAGCATTTAGCCGGGAGTTGCAAGAAAGCTCCAACGATATGATGTTCATGGAACGCTCGCTGATGAACGCGCTCAACGAACCTACGGTTGACCGGGCCATCGGCTTGAACGTAGGCAGCTTCCAAAATGACTGGACGGGACAAGTCGGTATTTACGGTGAGACTATTGATCCTAATGCACAAAACGATAAAGCCGATGAAGGCTGGGCGATCAACACCCGTTGGACGTACGCGCCGATTAACGAAAAGACCAAACTGATTCATTTGGGCATAGCCGGTAACTATAGAGATCCGAATGCTGCAGATGCCGTTCAAGGACCTACCAGCAGTTTGAGGCTGCGTTCCGAAACCTCTCATATGTCTAACCTGCATTTGATCGATACCGGTTCTATAAGCAATATCGACGCCATCAAAATGGTAGGTTTAGAAGCCAACGGCTTATACGGACCTTTTACTTTGGGCGGCGAGTATACGCAAATGTGGTTGGAGCGTAAAAACGGCAACGACGACGCCGAATTTAACGGCTGGTACACGGAAGCGTCTTACACACTGACAGGCGAATCGCGTAAATACAAGAAAGGTAAATTCTATAAAGTTGAACCCAAAAGCAACTTTAGTTTGAAGAACGGTACTTGGGGGGCGTGGGAGCTTGCAGCACGGTATTCCGAAGCCGACTTGAATAGCGGCGTAGTCAAAGGAGGCCAGATGTCTTTGTTAACCGTAGCGCTGAACTGGTACATGAACAACAACATCCGCTTTATGGCTAACTACAACAAAACTCTGGATATGAATAATCCAAGAGTGACCACTACGGATGGTGGGGAGCCTAATGTAGACACCTTTATGTTACGCGGCCAGTTGGCGTTCTAATCTATCCTATACGCCTTATCGCTCGCGCAAAAAGCCGCGCCGGAAATTCGGCGCGGCTTTTTTAATATGCACTGTTTTACGATATGATCCCGCTCTGAATCTTTTGTCTGTCGAGGAACGTAGTTGAAAGCCCTTTGTGCCTTATCATTCCTTCTGTTGTCCGGCTGTAGCATGCAATCTCCGGTATTGCGGAGCGAAAATTATCCGCAGCTGCAACCACATTGCATCTATTACTCGGGCTACGACGCCGGCACTGAAATCATCAGCGTCCAGCAGTCCACTCTGCGCGCGGTCTTGAGTAATTTTAAAACCGGAGAAGCAGACATCCTTGATTTGAACCATCCCGCGAAAATTGCGCGAATCCGGCGCTTTAACCTTGGTTTACACCAAGGTGAAGAATTAACCTCCGTAGCGTTTCATCCGAGTTTGGATGTTTTCGCCGCCGTGATCGACGCGGGAGAATGGCGCGGCCGACTGGAAATTCGTTCCGCCCTAACCGGGGCTTTATTGGACCACGTCGAAACCGGTTACGGCTCCGACTCAGTGATATTTTCAAACGACGGCAAAGTGATTTTAGTGGCCAACGAGGGCGAAGAGTTTTCCTTCGATCCGCATACGCAAGAATTTTTTTCTGCCGAAGGCAGTATTTCGATCGTGCGTCTGGACGATAAAGGGCGAATCAAAGCCAATGCCAATATCGAGCTTGCCGATGTCGCCCATCGGGAAGGCTTCGTCATCGCTGAAAAAGGCCATTATTTAGAACGCGAAATCGATTGGAATCGGGACGGCAAAATCGCTAAGAAAGTCGATTTCGACGGAGACGGTAAATTCGACAGTAAACACGTCAAGTTGGGGCAGTTCGACGGTGCCGACGTCTACGGCAATGAAAAGAAGGGTGAAGCTAAAATTCTGATTCCGATCACCGCCAATTCGAAAACCTTGCTGGAGCCTGAATATATCGCAGTTGCACCTGACGGTAAGCGGGCTTACGTGACTTTGCAAGAAACCAACGAGGTAGCGGAAGTCGACGTGGAAAACAGTAAAGTACTGGGTTATTTCAATATGGGCATTGCCGAACACGAGGCTGACCGCAAATCGGACGGCTGGATCGAGTTTAACCAATCGGTGATGGCATTAAGAGAGCCGGACGGTATTGCGCTAACTCCCGACGGGCGATATTTCGTGACTGCCGACGAAGGCGATACGGATATCGAGGCCCAAGATGGCGAAGAACCTCTGCAAAGCGGCGGACGCACCGTGAGTGTGTTCGATGCTGCCACCGGGGATTTTGTTGCCGATACCGGTAATCAAATCGACGAAATCACTTTCACCCATCAAGTATATCCGGACAGGCGCAGCCAGAAAAAGGGCGCGGAACCGGAAGGTTTGGTGGCATTCGAGATGAACGGCAAAGCTTGGGCCGTGGTGGGTTTGGAACGGGCGGATTCCCTAGCATTGATTGCTTTGCAAAATCCCAAACAGCCGCGAGTCGTTGCCTTAGGAAAAATTCCGGGCGATGAAATTAGTTCGCCTGAGGGGCTTGCTCACTTCCAAATCGAAGGCGCGCATTATTTGCTGGCGGCAAACGAGATGAATGGTACCGTGGCTTGTTTCGAAGTGGTGCACAGCGTTACGCCTATCGAGCATTAAGGCTAACCAAACTGCGTAAGTGCCGAGAGGCAACCACTTTCAATCCGACGAATACCAACACGGTAGAACCGGCGTAGCTTACCGCAACGCCTAACATGCCGTAACGGCTTCCCAGCCAACTAGCCAATACTATCAGCATTATTACTCCAGTCCCCATCAAACCGAGAACCAACCGGTTCATTCCCATAAACTGTAAGTAGTAGGGCGCATCCGAAAACAGCGAATGAAAAACCGCACCGGCCGCACAGACTAACAGGGTAGGGTATCCGAAATCGAATTTGGCGCCGAACAAATGCAATATCGATGGTCCGTAAAGGACCACAATGCCAAAAAAGATGACGCTAAGGCAGGCTATCAAACGCATGCGCTTACCTAACAAGGCAAACGCTTCGGCATATCGTTGCCTCTCCATCAACACCACCAACATCGGCAAGTAATAGCGGTTGGTGGATGTACCGATTAACCCGATTAAGCTACTGGTTTGAATGGCTACGGCATAAGTGCCCACCATGGCTTCCGAGGGATGTAAAATTTTTAAAATCAGCGTGCCGGCACTCACTAACACGGTCATTAGCAAACTGCTGAGCAATAACGGCAAAGATCGCTTTAACCATCCAAATCGTCTGGCTGTGTCGGCCTTGGCCGGCCAAGCCGCAACCGGACGAGCCGAACGGATAGTTGCGCCTAACAAACAAAGGGTCAAGCTCCATGCTGAGCCTAAACAAATCAGAGCCGTATTGTCGTTTAAAGTTAACGGTGAATTGCCGACCGCAAATAGCATTAGTAAATAACTGGCCGGTAGCAAAAAGCGATAGAGAAATAATGCCCAAACCTGTCTGCCGTAAACGGTCGCGACTTCTAACGCAAACAGACACAAGGCAATAATCGGTAAGAATCCGGTATAGATAATCAGGCCAATATGGAAGTCGATAGCCAGCCAGGTCAGCCAGGTAGTCAAGCCTGCGCTGACAAACCCCATTAATACAATGCTGAACAAGAAAATCGCTCGCAACGAAAACAACCAATAGCCACGTAAGCGCGGCCAGTTCTCTCGTTCGATATATAAAGCAACCAAGCGTAAAGCGCTCTTTTCCAAACCCAGTGTGGCAAGGGTAGAAAGAATATTCACTAGGGAAATGGCCACGCTGTAATCTTCGAACGCATCAAGAGTCAGATGAGTGGCTAGGTAAATGTGGGCGAAATACATCAAGCCGAAATTACTCAGACTCAACCCAAACAACACCGCAGAATCGTAATTTTGCGGTTGAATGGAAAAATCCTGGTTCAATTTATCCTACCCTGTTAATTGGCGTTTTAAGGATTCTCCCCGAATCGTGATCGGGTAGGGGAGCCGGGCTATAAAAAGTGCAAGCTGGATAGCCGCCATGCTTGAGCAGCCTTGTGTATGCTTTCGCGGTTTGTACCAGCTATACGGATTGTTTAAACGGGAAAAAGTTGCGCGTGATAGGCGCGATTCAGTCCAAAACGCAAACCGGCTAATGCGGCCATTCGGTTGCGTTTAACTTCTAGTGATAGATACAGTTGCAATTAGACAAGAAAATAGCAGCAATACGAGCGTAATTCAGAGATGGGGGGCTGCGCAATATTCAACGCGGTTGCTGACAAATCAATTTGAATGCGGCGCTCGATCCGTTACGACTCAATACGATCCGTCTTGGAATGTGTGGCGGCTTTGCTGGTAAGATTTTCCAGCAACATCAATCCCACCCCGATACAAATCGCCGAATCGGCTACGTTGAACGCCGGCCAATGCCAATCCTGGTAATACACGTGCAGAAAATCGATGACGTAACCGTAAGCCACCCGGTCTATCAGGTTGCCGATTGCCCCGCCCAGAATCAGGGATAACGAGACGGCCATCAGGGTTTCGTGCCGTTGCAAGCGTTTCAGCCAGACCGCAATCACCGAGCTGATGCCTAGCGCCAAACCGGCGAACAGCCAACGCTGCCAGCCGCCGGCATGAGCCAGCAAACTAAAGGCCGCGCCGGTATTGCGGGCATAAGTCAAGTTGAAATAGGGCAGCAGCGGTATGGATTGGTAAAGCTGCATGTTGGCATCGATCGCCAATTTGCTGGCTTGATCCAGCAGCACGATCAGCGCCGACAACCATAACCATTTAAGCATAATGGCGCGCCTCGCCGGCACCGGCCACGTTTTCGACGCAGCGTCCGCACAGCTCGGGATGTTCGGCGTGTTCGCCGACGTCGTAGCGCTGGTGCCAGCAGCGTACACATTTGGGGTGTTCGGACACGCTGACTTTGAGTTTGATACCCTCAATATCGGTCGACACCGCATCGTCCGGGCAAAACTGCATCGCCGACACCCCGGCATTGGACGTGATGAACACAAAATGCAGTTCCTTGCCCAATTTGTTCAGTTCATCGGCATAACTTTCGTCGCAATATAACTCGACTTCCGCATTCAGCGAGGCGCCGATTTTGCCGTCTTTACGCAGCGCTTCCAGTTCTTTTGCCACTACCGCCCGCACCGTCATGACTTTGTCCCACGTGTCGCGGCTGATTTCTGCGTTAGCTGTCAGCGGGAACAGGCCTTGGTACCAGGTTTCCAAAAATACCGACTCGCTGCGTTGGCCGGGAATGAAGTGCCAGATTTCGTCAGCGGTGTAACTGGTAATCGGCGCCAGCCAGCGCACCAGCGCTTCGATGACGTGGTACATTGCGGTCTGGCCGGAGCGGCGCGCCAGACAATCCGCCTTGGCGGTATATTGGCGGTCCTTGACAATGTCCAGATAGAAACCGCCCAGGTCGATGCTGCAGAAGTTCAAAACTTTCTGATAAATCACCTGAAATTGATAACTATCGTAAGCGGCCTTGATCTCTTCCTGCAGTTGCCAGGCTTTATCGACCACCCAACGATCCAGCGCCAGCAAATCGTCCTTGCCGACCAAATGGTGCGCAGGATCGAAGCCGTCCAGATTCGCCAGTAAGAAGCGCGCGGTGTTGCGCAAGCGCCGGTAGGCGTCCGAGGTGCGTTTCAGGATTTCGTCGGACACCGACATTTCGTAGCGGTAGTCGGTGCCGGCTACCCACAAGCGCAACACGTCGGCGCCCAAGGACTTCATCACCGTCTGCGGCAATACCACGTTGCCCTTGGACTTGGACATCTTCTTGCCTTCGGCATCGACGGTGAAGCCGTGGGTCAACACTTGTTTGTACGGCGCGACCTCGCTCATCGCGACCGAGGCCATCAACGACGACTGAAACCAGCCGCGGTGCTGGTCCGAGCCTTCCAGATACAAATCGGCCGGGAAGCGCAATTGCTCGCGCCGTTCCAGCACGGCGGCATGGGTGACGCCGGAATCGAACCAAACGTCCAGCGTGTCGTTCACCTTTTCGTACTGCTCGGCTTCCGCGCCCAACAGTTCGGCGGAATCCAGCTCGAACCAGGCTTCTATGCCTTGCCCTTCGATGCGTTGCGCTACCTGTTCGATCAGTTCGGCGCTACGCGGATGCAGTTCGCCGCTCTCTTTGTGGACGAACAACGCAATCGGCACGCCCCAGGTGCGTTGGCGCGAGATGCACCAGTCCGGACGATTGGAAATCATTGCTTCAATGCGCGCCTGCCCCCAATCCGGCACCCAATCGACCCGCTTGACTTCGTCCAGCGCGGTGTCGCGCAGACCGTTTTGATCCATCGCGATGAACCATTGCGGCGTGGCGCGGAAAATGATCGGGGTTTTGTGGCGCCAGCAATGCGGATAACTGTGCAACAGGGCGTGATGGTGCAACAGTTTGCCGCGCTCGCGCAGTACCTCCAGCACTTTATCGTTGGCAGTAAACACGTGCAGTCCGGCGAACAATTCGGTATTGGGCAGGAACACGCCATTGCTGCCGACCGGATTGTCGACCGGCAAACCGTATTTCATGCCAACCACGTAGTCTTCCTGGCCGTGGCCCGGCGCAGTGTGCACCGCGCCGGTGCCGGCGTCGGTGGTGACGTGTTCGCCCAGGATGATAGGCACCTGGCGGTCGTAAAACGGATGTTGCAGCAGCAAGCCTTCCAGTGCGCTACCCTTGCAATAGCCGACTACGTGATGCTCAGCGATACCGTAGCGCACGGTCGCGTCTTTTAACAAGGCTTCGGCAAGCAGCAAGCGCTCGGCTTGACCGTCTATTTCGCATTGCACCACCGCGTATTCCAATTCCGGATTCAGCGCGACCGCTTGGTTGGCGGGCAGGGTCCAAGGCGTGGTGGTCCAAATCACCACCGATAGCGGCCCGTGGCCTTCGCGGTCGCCGGCGTGGTGACAGCGGGCCATCAAAGCATGCTCGTCGAGTACGGCAAACCGCACGTCTATGGCCGGCGAGTGCTTGTCTTCGTATTCGACTTCGGCCTCGGCCAACGCCGATCCGCAATCGGTACACCAATGCACCGGCTTGAAGCCCTTGCTCAAGTGGCCTTTGGCGGCGATGCGACCCAAGGCGCGAACGATGTCGGCCTCGAACACGAAATCCATCGTCAGATACGGATTATCCCAATCGCCCAATACGCCGAGGCGGATGAATTCTTCTTTCTGTATGCCGACTTGCTTGGCCGCGTAGCTGCGGCAATGTTTGCGAAACTCGGCGGCCGATACCTTAACCCCGGCCTTGCCGACGGTTTTTTCCACTTGCAACTCGATAGGCAAGCCGTGGCAATCCCAGCCCGGTACGTAGGGTGCGTCGAAACCGGCCAAGGTTTTGGATTTGACGATGATGTCCTTCAGCACTTTGTTGACCGCATGGCCGATGTGGATCGCGCCGTTGGCGTAAGGAGGGCCGTCGTGCAAGACGAATTTAGGCCGGCCGGCACAAATCTCTCGAATTTTTTGGTAAAGCTGTTTTTCCGTCCATTGCTTGAGCATGTCCGGTTCGCGCTGGGCCAGATTGGCCTTCATCGCGAACTCGGTTTTGGGGAGATGCAAAGTCTGTTTGTAATCCATGGTCATTGTGTTCTTTCTATGCCGCCTTTTACGGCCTGAAGCAGGATGAGAAAAGCATTCGAAAACTAATTTCCGATCAGCGCAATCCGGGCAAATTTACGTTTACCGACTTGGTAAACGTGGGTGGTTGCCGTCGAGATTGCCAATTTGCCGTCTTCCACCTTTTCGCCGTCGATTTTCACCGCATTTTGCTTGATTAAGCGAATGGCTTCCGACGTGCTGGCTACTAAGCCGGCTTCTTTGAGCAAGTTGGCGATTGCCATGCCGGTTTCGCCGGTCTGTAGCTCTATATGCGGCATCTCGTCCGGAATAGCCCCGCGCTGAAACCGCGCCTCGAAATGTTCCAAGGCCTTTTGCGCGGCGGCGTGGCCATGAAAACGAGCCACCAATTCCTGGCCCAATCTGACTTTAAAATTGCGCGGATTTTCGCCGCCATCGCAAGCCTTACGCCAAGATTCGATGTCCGCCATCGCTTCGAAACTGAGCAACTGGTAATAACGCCACATCAATTCGTCGGATATCGACATGATTTTGCCGAACATATCGTCAGGCGGATCGGAAATGCCGATGTAATTGTTCAAGGACTTGGACATTTTTTGCACGCCGTCCAGACCTTCCAGAATCGGCATGGTCAACACTACTTGCGGTCTTTGCCCCTCCGATTCCTGTAAGTGGCGGCCCATCAACAAGTTGAATTTTTGATCGGTACCACCGAGTTCTACGTCCGCTTTCATTACCACGGAATCGTAGCCTTGTATCAAAGGGTACAAAAATTCGTGGATCGCGATAGGCTGACCGCTTTTGTAGCGTTTGTGAAAGTCGTCGCGCTCCAGCATGCGCGCGACGGTATGTTTGGCCGCCAGTTGTATCATCTCGGCACTGGATAGTTTGCCCATCCATTCCGAATTGAAGCGGATTTCGGTTTTATCCGGGTCCAGGATTTTGAATACCTGTTCCTGGTAGGTCTTGGCGTTTTCCGCCACTTCGTCTCGGCTCAAGGGTTTGCGGGTGACGTTTTTACCGGTCGGATCGCCTATCATCGCGGTGAAATCGCCGATCAGAAACTGCACCTTGTGGCCGGCGTCTTGGAATTGTTTGAGCTTGTTGATCAGCACGGTGTGGCCGAAATGCAAATCCGGCGCGGTAGGATCGAACCCCGCTTTGACGATCAAAGGCCGATTTTCTTCCAGTTTCTTGATCAATTCGGCTTCCAGCAACAGCTCGTCAGCGCCGTAACGCAGCTGCGCCAAGATTTCTTGTGACAAGGTCTTCTCCCCAAACAAATTTCTTGTCTGCATTATAAAGTAACAGTTTACCGATTTAGCACAAATTTCCCCGCCGCATTCGCCATGCGCGACAAAATTGCCTACAATGGAATCGAACTAACATTGAAGTGTGATTGCTGTGCAGAACAGAATTCTCAAAACAGTGCTATTGAGCACTTGCACTGTTGTGGCCGCGAGTGCAAGTTACGGACTCATCCCTTACAAGTCTTTCGATAACTCTAAAGCGCTCGAACAAGAGCGACTGATCTCGGCCAAGGTCAACCAATACGCCAATATCGTCAGTCCGCCGGCACCCGGTCAGGCGGCCGAATTTTCTCAAGACATGGAGCATACGGTCAGAGCGGGGGAAAATCTTTCCACGATTTTTTCCACATTGAATTTAAGTTCGGAAGATTTGCATAAAATCGTCCACAGCAACGCGGCCGGCAAACAATTTGCCGATGTGCTACCCGGACAAGACGTCGTCGCCACGGTCGACGCCGACGGTCAGCTGGAGCAATTGACCTACGCGAAGAACCCGTTCGAAACCCTGGTCGCCACCCGCATGGAAGACGGCTTCGACGTAAAGCTGTTCAGCAAGAAAGTCGATCATCAAATCAGCAGCGCGGCCGCCGAAGTCCATTCTTCGTTATTCGAAGACGGTTTAGGCGCAGGGCTTTCCGAAAAAATCATCCTGAAACTGGCCGATATTTTTGCCTGGGACATTGACTTCGCTCTGAATTTGCAAGACGGCGACCGCTTCAGCGTGGTTTACGAAAAACTGTACGTAGACGGTCAGGAATTTGATACCGGCGACATTTTGGCCGCCGAGTTTACCAATCAAGGCAAAACCTATACCGCGTTGCGCTTTACCGACAACCACGGCCACACCGGGTATTACACGCCGGAGGGCAACAGTTTGCGCAAGGCGTTTCTGCAAAATCCCATGGACTTTGCCAAAATCAGCTCGCATTTCAATCTGCACCGCAAACATCCCATTCTGAACACGATACGGGCGCACAAAGGCGTGGATTATTCTGCGGCGGTGGGCACACCGGTCAAAACCACGGGCGACGGCAAGATCGTGTTTCGCGGGGTTAGAAACGGTTACGGCAACGTGGTGGAAATTCAGCACGGGCAAAACTATTCGACCTTGTACGCTCATCTGTCCCGCTTTCATTCCGGACAAAAATTGGGCGGTAAGGTCAGCCAAGGCGAGGTCATAGGTTACGTCGGCAAAACCGGGTTGGCGACCGGCCCGCATTTACATTACGAATTTCGGATCGGCGGCCAGCATGTTAATCCGGTCACCGCCAAATTGCCGAGAAACCTACCGATGGATAGCAGCTTGCTGGCTAAATTCAAATCGCAGGCCCAACCATTATTGGCGCAATTGCAAGCAGCTAAAGGCGAAGCTCAGCTTGCCCGCAACTAAGCGTTCCGAACTGTATATCGGCTTGATTTCCGGGACCAGCATCGACGGTGTCGATGCCGGTCTGGTCGACTTTAGCAGCGGCATCCCGCGCTTGCTGGCCAGCTTCTATCAACCTTTTACCGTACAGTTACAACAGCAATTACACCGGTTTTGCCAACCTAATGGTAGCGTGTCGTTGCAAGAATACGGCACGCTGGATGCGCAATTGGGCGAATTGTTCGGGCAAGCCGCATTGGCCTTGCTGGACAAAGCCGATGTTGCGGCCGGCGCGGTTGCCGCGATCGGCAGCCACGGGCAAACCATTTATCATGCCCCTGACGGCGAATACGGGTTTACCCTGCAAATCGGCGACCCCAACCGTGTAGCGCAAATAACCGGTATCACCACGGTCGCCGACTTCAGGCGCAGGGACATTGCCGCCGGCGGACAAGGCGCACCTTTGGTGCCTGCTTTTCATAGTGCCATGTTTGCCAAACCGGACCAAACCATCACAGTGCTGAACATCGGCGGCATTGCCAACCTCAGCATCTTGCGGCCCGACGGCGTGATCGGCTTCGATACCGGCCCCGGCAATACCCTGATGGACTACTGGTGTCGCAAGCATCAAGGACAAGCATTCGACGCCGGCGGCCAATGGGGCGCGCAGGGTGGCGTCGATAGCCGGTTATTGCAACATTTGCTCGACGATCCTTACTTCGACCTGGCCCCGCCCAAAAGCACCGGGCCCGAGTATTTTTCCGGCGATTGGCTGCAAACCAAAATCGCCGCATTCTCCAACCTTAAGCCGGAACACGTTCAAGCCACGTTGTGCAAATTGACCGCCGCCAGCATAAGCCGAGCGATTGTCGAGTACGCGCCGGCAAGCGCTTATATTCTGCTATGCGGTGGCGGCGTGCATAACCCGTTGTTGGTCTCTATGTTGACCGAACAATTAGCGATGCCGGTTGTATCGACCGCCGAGTTCGGAGTAGACCCGGATTATGTCGAAGCCATGACGTTCGCCTGGTTAGCCAGACAAACCCTGCACGGCTTGCCGGGCAATCTGTGCAGCGTGACCGGTGCCGCCGCGCCGACCGTTTTGGGCGGAATTTACCCGGCCTTTCCAGCATCGTAGATTTCTCTACGGCGATTTCGCGTTATCGTTTTAAAATAAGGTTTTAGCTAGAAACCGTACCGCTTTGAAACCGATTCCTGTTGATTCCAACTCAATCCAAGCCGCCGCAGAACTCTTGCGCCAGGGAAAATTAGTCGCAGTGCCGACCGAAACCGTTTACGGTCTGGGGGCGGACGCAGCCAATCCTGCCGCAGTCGCCAAAATATTCGAGGTAAAAGGCCGACCGGCCAATCACCCCTTGATAGTGCACATCGCCTACGCCACGCAAATGCAGGACTGGGCGCGGGAAATTCCGGATAGCGCCCGGCGTTTGGCTGCCGAATTCTGGCCCGGACCTTTAACCATGATCTTGCCCGGAAAAGCCTCGGTTCCCATGGAGGTAACCGGCGGCCAGGACACGGTAGCGTTGCGAGTACCGGGCAGCCCGGTTGCCGCTTGGTTGCTGCGCGTATTCGGCGGCGGCATCGCCGCGCCTTCGGCTAACCGTTTCGGCCGGGTTAGCCCTACTACTGCCGCTCACGTGGCCGAAGAACTCGGCGACGCGGTCGATTGCATCTTGGACGGCGGTCCTTGCAGCGTTGGGGTGGAATCCACCATCATCGACTTAAGTGCCTCCCAACCGGTTTTGTTGCGGCCGGGACGCATTACTCGCAGCGAACTCGAAACCGTGCTGCAACAACCGGTAACGCTAAAATCCCAGCATGCGGTCAGAGCTCCGGGCATGTTGGCCGTGCATTACGCCCCCAATACCCTGGCTTATCTGTGCGCCACGGAACAATTGCCGGCCAGCGCGCAAGCGCTGAGCAAGGCCGGTAATAAATTGGCCCTACTATTGTTCGAAGACAATCCCTACCAAGCCTGCGACGCACAAATTCTGCGCCTGCCTAAAGTGTCCGATCGCTACGAGCAGGCTTTATACGGCGCATTGCGCGAGTTGGACAATTCAGCTTGCGACCTCATTTTGATCGAAAGCCCGCCGGACGACGAAACCTGGCACGCGGTGTTGGACCGCTTGAGCAAAGCCACGGCGGTTTCCCCGGTATGACGGCCGATTTAACACGTTGCGCCGGACCAAAAATAGTTCAATCGCTCACAGCGTCACCGGACCCGAATAGCGACGATGAAGCTTGGATGCGCCATGCCATCCGTTTGGCACAACGGGCCGAACAACGCGGCGAGGTTCCGGTCGGTGCCGTGCTGGTTTTGGCAAACCAGTGCGTAGCGGAGGGCTGGAACCAGCCGATTCAAACCTGCGACCCGACCGCGCACGCCGAGATTATGGCCTTGCGACAAGCCGGGCAACGTTTGGACAATTACCGCCTAGTCGATAGTACCCTATACGTCACCTTGGAACCCTGCGTGATGTGCATGGGCGCCATCATGCACGCCAGGGTTAGACGTTTGGTGTTCGGCGCGTTCGATCCCAAACGCGGTGCAGTTTGTGGGCCGCTGCAACTGAGTGACGCGCCGTTTTTAAATCATCAGTTAAATTGGACAGGCGGAGTGTTAGCGGCTGGCTGCGGCGAGCTGTTGATCGAGTTTTTCAAAGCCCGCCGCTAACCGCAAAGATTTATCGAACCTATCGGGTCCGCCGTAACACCGGCGCGGATTTCGCCGGCTTTTTCGGTCCGGTCCCAACCGATTTCGCCGATCCGGCTTGTGGAGTAGCGGTAGGCTCGGCCGCTGCGGATTGCTGAGCTGCGGCATTGATGCAATAAGCGTAAATTCTCTGCATGTCCTTGGCCATCGCCGTCCAGTCTTCCCACGCTCTGCGGATGGAACTATTTTTTTGCTGCATGGCGGCAAGAATATCCGGCAAACGGCCTAACAGGCTGCCGATAAACGCTTGATCATGGCTGGACAGGTTTTGCCAAACCCCCAGATCCATCGCGTTCGGTAAGGCGAATCTCAGTTCCAATTTGCCGCCGAAATCGTCGTAAGATTCCTCGTACCAAGAATCCAGTAGCGCGCAGTTTTCAACCGGCGGAAACTCCAGTTTGGGATGAGTGCCGAAGTGGCCCGGTCTGACTTGCGCACAAGCCAGGCGGAAGTCAAAATTCGCACATTCCTTGCCGTTGAACGAAATTTGCTCGAAAGTCAGCCACAAATGTTCGTAGTCCGGATTGACCTGCTCTCGTTTCAGATACACGTTATCGTAGCGTAGCGTCACGGCCAATTTTTCAATGGCTTCCAACCATTGCGCTAAGCCGGTTTGTAACGCACGCAATAGGTCTGCTGAACCGATGGATTGTTGCATTGCGGCAGACTCCAACAGCTTGAAGAGTTGCTTTAAGACCACTAGCATAAATTTACAATCGCTAGGGCCCAAGTCCAAGATGGTCGCTATTGCCTTGGGGTCGTGAGCCAGTTTCGATATCGGCGGAAATACGATGCAAGCGTCGTTCATCGCGGCGCAAGGCCAACGATTCAACGGGGTGTCGGCCGACCCTTGCCGATTTAAACGTAATTCCAATTCGCCGCCGTATACACTAGTCTCTATTTCCACTTTTTCGTTGATTCGCCCGGCGGCATCCAAATCGGCTATCGACCATACTAACGTACTCGGATCGTCGGCGTTCTTTTGCGCGACGTCGATAGATCGGTAATCGCAATAGTCCGGGTAGCGTTGCAACATCCGTTTCCAGCGTTCTTCGCCGGCCTTGAGCTGCTTTTGCTGCTCCTGGTTTTTCAGGAAGTAGCTTTCCAATTCCTCTTGGACCTGATGCAGTTGCATCATCAACAGCTTGGCCTCGTGTTCGCCCTCTTGTTTGGCTTTGGTCAGCTGTTGATTGAGTTTTTCCAACTCGTCCCGCCGCTTGGCGAAAGTTTGCGCTTCCTGTTGCAGTTTTTCGATGCGCTCGTTCAATAGCGGAATCTGTTTTTGCAAGTCCGCCGCGGCATCGGCCTGTTGTTTTTTGTCGTGACTTAACTGCTCGATCGTCTTTTCGAGCGCGGCCTTAGACTGATTCAAGTGAGCAAGATGCTTTTGTTGCTCGCTGATATGCTGCTTATGCTCATGCGCAACGCGAATATGCTCCTCGATATTCTTGTTGGCGTTTGCCAGTTGATGTTTGTACTCCTCAATTTTCTTGTCGGCTTCGGTCAGCCGGTGTTTGTGCTCCTCGATTTTCTTGTCGGCTTCGGTTAGCCGATGGTTGTGCTCGTTGAGCTTTTTATCGGCTTCCGCCAGTCGGCTACCCAGGCTGTTATTCTCCAAATACTGATTTTTCAGTTCTTCTTGAACCTGTTGTACTTGTTCCAGGAGCAACTCGTTTGCTTGTTGATTGCGCGACAGCTCCGCTTCCAGTTTTTGCGCGTTTGCAGAACTTTGTTGCAGCGAGCTAGTTAACTGCTGATTTTCGGACTCGACCGTCTGTAACCGAGCGACCAGCACTCGCTGTTTTTCCAATTCCTCGGAGCGATCCTGCAACTTCCTGTAATCGCTAACGGCTTGTTCGATGGGAATCCTGATCCAGGGATCGGCCGCCGTCTGGCCGGGCGCGAGTGCGCAAATGCTGGCGGATAGTTCGTTGCGCAATTCCGCGGTTTGCGGATAGGACGCGCAGATTTGCTGGGCCAGGAATCCGGCCACCCTTTCCTCTTCGTTGACCGGCAAATCTTCCAGTTGCGCGGCATTTAGCGGCAATTGCCAACGCGAGCGGCAAGCCTCAACCAGTGCCGAGCGCTGCTGCAGGCATTGAGCGGCATCCAGCAACAGGCAGCGTTGCGGGTTACGATGGAAAAACTGAAGCAGCAACTGGTGACGTTTCGACCAATCGTCCACAATCTTGCCGACCGTGGCTATATCGTTTGCCGACCTGACCAATTGAGCCACCATACGCTCCGGCGTAGTCGTCACCAACACGAACTTGATGTGCGGGTCGAACTGCGCCCAAAAATCCAACAGCCAAATACTGTCGCTTTCAGCCCAGCCGCACACCGGCGCGTCGATGTTGGTCAAGAAAACTTCAGTCGCCAACTGCTCCCACAAACGTCCCGGTGCGTCTATTGAACTTAAGGCTTTGGTTTGTTCGAAATTTGCAGCGAGCACTTGCCGATGCCAAAACGCCATGGTTAGTTTTGGGTCGTGGCGCGCGGCTTTAACTATTTCCATCCCGGCTTGAGCAAAGGTGCTAGCGACGAGTTCGAGGTCTTCTTGCATTGCGCCGGTAATACAGAGGCTTTTCATTAGTATTCGATCGTTTTCACAAAGTAGAAAGTATATTTATAGCTTACGATACCATCTTGACCAAGCGCGGAACAGTGATCGGCAATTTACCGAATACGCCGATGCGCTTGGCAAGCGGACCCGCTCCCAATAAATTCAGGCAGGTAAACGGCGAAAGCGGCGGTAATACCGGATAAGCTCAGCTTCGCACCGGCAGCAAACACACCAGTTTGCAATCCGGCTGCAATGCGGCCAGTAAAGTGGTTTGCTTATAACGCATTGCGCCGTGAACCGGATGCACGAAACGGCGCTCGCCGCCTTCCCGGCTCAACACCGCCTGATCGCGCCACAACCGCTCGAAGTCCGCACTGTCGTTGCCAAGATTGTCTATCAAGGCTTGCATGGCCGCGTGTCGCGGTTGGCGGCTAAAATCGGCGCGAAATTCGGCGGCAAGCCGTGCGGCCCGCTCCGGCCAATCCGCCAATAACTGCCGGGCCTTGGGATTTAAAAACACAAAGCGCAGCAAGTTGCGCTCGCCGCTGTCCGCATCCAGCCAACCGGCAAATAACTCCGCCGCCGCCGGATTCCAAGCCCTGGCAGTCCAACAGGCATCCAACAGATAAGCCGGCCCGGCGAATTGAGCCGGCAGGTCGAGCAAATCCGGCAAAAGATCCGCTTGCGGTTCCGCCAAAAGCTCCGGATCGCGCTTGCCGGCCAAATCGAACAAGCTGGCGCGCTCGGCTGCGCTCAATCTCAATACGTTCGCCAAGCGGGATAGAGCGGCCGGCGATACGGCTATCTCCCGCCCTTGTTCCAGCCAAGTAAGCCAAGTCACGCTAACGGCAGCGGCGCCAGCGACTTCTTCGCGGCGCCAGCCCGGGGTCCGGCGGCGTCCGGCGGAGTTGGCGGGAGCGCTTAGTTGCTCGCGGTGGGCGCGCACGAAAGCCGCTAGCAAGCGTCTAGGATCGGATTCTGTCATGGTAGCTTTTATACCAGTATAAAACAGGCTCTTGTACCGGTTTACCGGCAGGGAAACAATAGTCCCGCACTGATTAACCGAGGAGCATCCCATGTCAAACGCATCGCACCAAACCCTAGTCGCTCAACAATTCGGCTCGAAAGCGCAAGCTTATCGACAAAGCAGCGTCCACGTCCAAGGCGAAGACTTGGACAAACTGGTCGAACTGGTGGCCAAGCGCCCTGAGGCTAGTGTGTTGGACGTCGGCTGCGGTGCCGGTCATGTCGCTTTGCGCTTGGCGCCGCAAGTCGGTCGAGTGATTGCCTACGATTTGAGCCGCCAAATGTTGGCCGAAGTGTCCGCACAAGCCCAAGCTAGCGGCTTGGACAATCTGGTTACGCAAATCGGATCGGCAAGTGAATTGCCGTTTGCCGATGCCAGTTTCGACATTATCGTTACCCGCTACAGCGCGCACCACTGGCAGCACTTGGCGGCCGGGTTGCGGGAAATGCGCCGCGTTCTCAAGCCGGGCGGATCGGCCGTCATCGTAGATGTAATCAGCCCGGGTTCGGCCTTGCTGGATACCTGGCTGCAAACCATGGAGTTACTGCGCGATCCGTCGCACGTGCGCGACTTGGCGCTGGACGAATGGCTGACGTTTTTGCAACAAGCCGGCTTTGGAACCAAGCAAACCATCGGTTTTAAAATACAGATGGAATTTACTCCGTGGTTGGAGCGGATGAATGCCGATCCCTTGCATGGCCAGGCGATTCGCTCGTTGCAGCAATGTTGCAGTAGCGAAGTTGCCGACTATTTTCGCATCGACCGGGACGGCAATTTTTGGGTGGACACTGCGTTAATTGCCGCGACAACCGTTTGAAGCCGGCTACTTTAGCTCGGCGGCGGCCAGCAGGTGCAGGAGCCGCCGCCGTGGGGCGATGGGGCAAACGCGAAAACGGATCAATGGCTGCGGGTATGTCGAGTTCCGCTAAACTCGCAGTTCAATAGTCATTTTGCAGAACGAGATCGAAGGCGTAAAATCTTTTTTGGTCAGTAGGTTAGCAGTGTTTGAATGAGCCGGTCGCGCTTTCGGTCGGCAACTTCGTTATCGATTGCCGACCAAAATATGACTATGGTCTTACAGGTAAACGAACAACACTTAAAAATGGGGGTGGAACATGACTGTCAATGCTGTTTGCAAATTGTTTGCAGCCTGTGCGCTGTCGGTTGTCGGCGCATCGGCGCATAGCGCGGAAACGGCGGTCAACGCGCAATTCACGATCAAAGCGCTGTCCGGTTACGTGGTGCAAAACGACGTGTTAGTCAATCCGGGAGTCAAGCCGCCGGTAGGCAAATTCAACGCCAAAAAGGCAGCCCATTGCATACAAGCCACGCAGGACAGCGACTCGTTTTGCGATATCTATTTGGATAATAACGATCAGGGAGTCGCCTATTTGTATTACGACTCCAACCGGAGTTGGCGCTTGAAAACCCATTTGGACGGCGCCGTTACTACGCTGACCGGTAACGTCGATCCAACCGGCGCGTTCATGATGACCGGCGTGCACGCCTTGTCCGGCGCACAAATCTATGCGGTCGGCAAAGCCAAATTGAACAAAGGCTCGTTGACGCCCAAATCACTGTCCGGCACCCTGTATTTCACCAGCACCGACATCGAAGAATTCGGCGTGATCAAATTCCGTAGCGCCGGCGAATTTTAGCCGGCCGGCTGTTTCGGCAGGGTATCCGCGTGGAACCGCGCCGTTAAGCCCACATAATCCAGTTTACCGTTGGCCAAACGCGGTAACTCGTCCAGCCGTATGAAGCGGCTGGGCTGCATATAGGCCGGCAGTCGCCGGCTCAAGGCTTCTCGAATGGCGGTGATGTCGGCGCCGGCCGATACCCATGCCACGGCCGGTCGTTGCCCGGCGGTAAGGTCCGGCAAACCGACCACCGCGCAAGCGGCTACACCGGGAACGCTACAAACTGCGGCTTCCAGCTCGGCCGGCTCCACTCTATAGCCTGAACATTTCAACATCCGCCCCAAGCGGCCGTGAAACTGCAATTCTCCGTGCTGCCGGCTCACCTTGTCGCCGGTTTGGTACCAACCTAAGGAATTCAACATGGGTTGTAAACGCCCCGCTTGCCAATAACCTTTGGCTAAGGTTGGTCCGCGTACCCACAATTCGCCGTTGTCTTGCTCGATATGCAGACTGCAACCGGCTGCCGCCACACCTATCGGTATCGCTTGATCCGCTTGCAGGCGCGACCTTTGTACCTGCCAATAACAGCAGACGTTGGTTTCGGTGGGGCCGAACAAATTGAACAATTCCACCCGCGGCAAAGCTTGGCTCAAAGCGATTAAAGCCGGCGGAGAAAAGGCTTCGCCGGCGAACAATAAAAACCGCAAAGCTGGTAACGGCGTATCGGCCAGATTGCCTTTATAAGCCAGAAAGCTCAGCAATGCCGGTACCGTGTACCAGCCGGTCACGCCGGTCTGCGCCAACCAGGCGCTCAAGCGGGCCGGGCTTAGCGTCAGCCCCGGTGGCACGAAACATAGGCAGGCGCCGGCGCACAGTACTGCGTACAAATCGAAGGTGGACAAATCGAAGAACAACGGCGCACTGCCGGCGATGCGGTCTCCGGGGCCTAAATTGACCAGCTTGGTCGCCCAGTCGGCAAAAGCGCCTATCGCCGAATAGCTGAGTGCGACGCCGCGCGGCTGGCCGGTAGAGCCTGAGGTATACAGCACCGCGGCTAACGCGTCCGGCCGGATCGGCGTCGGTTTGAATTCGGCTTCTGCGCTTGCAGATAGCTGCAGCCAACGATCCGCACAGCTCCAAGTCGGTGCCGCAGTATTTCCGAGGGTAAGCGTGGCGCCCGAATCGGTGCAGATGAAAGCCAGCCGCTGCGGCGGGCTGTTCAAATCCAGCGGCAGATAAGCCGCGCCGCTCAGCAAGGTGCCGAACACCGCCACACTGGCGTCTATACCGCGCTCCAGGGCAATTGCCACTAGGCTTCCCGGGCCGACGCCCTTCGCTTGTAAAATTCCGGCTAGTCGTTGTGCGCGCTGGTATAGCTCGAGATAACTAAAACGGCGTTCGCCCTCTTGCAAAGCACAGGCCTGCGGTCGCAGCCGGCATTGTGCGATAAAGCCTTGCAGCAACATTTAGACATCGACTCCGAACAACTCGGCTTCCATCCGGTTGGCAACGCGCTCCAGCCAGCCAGCGTCTACCGCCGGTTTCAGATAGTTGAACGACAAACTCAGTTCGCCGTTCACGTATCCGATCAATAATGCCAGGCCGGGCGGCAAGGTCATCCAGCACAGCATCGTCATGCCGGTTACCGGAATGCCTAAAAAGCCCTTATCGCCCCAAGTCAAATCGCCGACGTCCGAAAACCATAGCGAGCTCAATTCGTTGCCGCTGTGTTGTTTGCGCAGCAATTTGGCGTAACGCGGCGGCGGCAGCCATTGCCCCAGCCACATCAGCGGCAAATAAGCCATGTCCAATTCGTCGCGTACCGCGCGTTGGTGCTCGGCCAACAGGTGGGCAAACAGACCTTGCCGGTCGCGTGCTTGCGACCGGCTGGCGCGGGCGAACAGGCAGCCGACGTGGTTGCCCAATATCGGCGTCGGTGCATGTTGCCGGCGTAAATTGAAAGCATAGGGAATACAGTAGCCTTCGCCGACGGCCGGCGGACCTTCCAATTCCATTGCCCGGATAAAACACCCTAGATAATACAAAGTCCGTCCGGCTAAACCGGTATGTTGTTGCGCCAGCCGGGCGACGGTTTGCGATTGTTTGCGATCGTAGCGGCGTATCAGCACCTCCAGGCGCTGCGGGCCGGATTCGGCTTTTGTCGGCAAACAGCTATCCACGCTATTGGCCAATTGGTTGTGGCGCTTGGCCTTGATCAGCAGGCCCAGTTTCTTCAGCCAACTCCATTGCGTCAGTTTGGCGGCGATCAGCGAACCGGATTCGAAAAACCGTTCCGGTTGATCGGAAGTTAAAAAATCCAGTACGATTTTGGCGCCGCGCGCGTCCAAAAGCGGATGGTTCCAGTTGAACAACAAACTGCCGGCTACTCCATCGGCGATCCAAAACAGGCTGAGCGGCTGGTCCGGGCAGCGGTTGAAAATCTCGACGATGCGTTGCAGCAGCGTTTCCCCGGCCCGGCATTGTTCCACTTGAAGTGCGATGCGCTTGCCGTTGGCTTGCCAAACCTGGCGTTTGCCTTGCCGGACAATTTCCGCGCTGACCTTGGGAAAGCGTTCCACCAGCAGATCCAGTCGTTGCTGCAATAGCTGTAAATCGGGCGTCGCCTGCAAGTGCAGCGCAAATCCGCAGTAGCCGCCGGGCATGCCGGCAGAGCGGATTTCCTGATCCAACACGTAGGTGAAATAATCGGCGGGATTGAAAGCCAAGCTGGTGCTCATGCCGGTTTGGCCCGCATGATCCAATGTTGCAACGTGTTCAAACTGCGCAGGTTGTCCGGTTCGATTTCGGTATCCGGCAAGCAAACCCCAAAGGCCTGTTCGGCAAACATGACCAGACGCATGGTGCCCATGCTGTCCAGGCCGGCCGCCAGCAAATCGTCGTCGTCGCCGAAGGCGTCCGGATTTTCGTGATAAATCAGCTCGGAAAATATGAACTGTTTCAGTTGTGCTTTCATAGTGCTCTGTAGCTTAAAGCATTAAAAATAATCGGCTACGCCAACAACGAACCAGAGCGTTTTTAGCAAAACGCTCATAATGACCTCCAGGGGGGCACCAATAAAAAACACATTTTTCTGTTGTTGGTGCCCATTAATTATGCGCCTCCCTGGGATGATATGAAACAGATAGGCACAAAAAAGCCGCGAATTACGCGGCTTGTAGCGGGTGGTTGATACCCGGATAAACGCTATGGAACGCTACTCGATGTTCTGAATTTGCTCACGCATTTGCTCGATCAGAACTTTTAAGTCTATGGATATTTGCGTCATTTCCCGATCGGAAGATTTAGAGCCTAGGGTGTTGGCTTCCCGATTCATTTCCTGCATTAAAAAATCCAAGCGGCGGCCCATGGGTTCGTTTTGTTTTAAGGCTCGCAACACTTCGGCGAGATGCGCTTGCAAGCGATCCAGTTCTTCGGCAACGTCCAGCTTTTGCGCCAGCAATACCAATTCCTGTTCCAGGCGGTCGAAGTTGGGCTCCGCCACCAATTCTTGAATCCGGCCGACCAATTTGCTGCGCAGGTTGCTGAGCACGTCCGGCATGCGTTTACGGCCGAATTCCACGAGTTCGGCGATTTTTTCGCAGCGCTCGCCGATCAACGCGGCAAGCTGAACGCCTTCCCTGGTCCGGGTGTCCAGCATTTGTTCCAAGGTGTTGTCCAACAGGGTAACAACGCTTTGCTTTAAGGTTTCTTTATCGATTTCGTTTTCCTGTTGAATGCCGGGAAATTGCAACACCTCCAGCGCGGAAAAAGGGGCCGGATGCGGCATGGCCGCTTCGATTTTAGCGGCGGCCGCCATCAGATTGCCGACCGTTTGCATGTCGATATTGAAGTTTTGATTGCCCGGCTGCTTTTTAAAGCTTAAACCGCATTCAATTTTGCCGCGTTTTAATTTGTCGGAAATTAAGCGGCGAATGTCGAGTTCCGCAAAACGCAGGCAATCTGGAAGCTTTACACTGATGTCGTTATAGCGGTGATTGACAGAGCGCAGTTCACACAAAATCGTCAAGTTGTTGACAGTAATTTGGCCGTCTGCAAACGCTGTCATGCTTCTAATCATTTTTCACCTATAATCGCTGGGAATGCCCGCTCTTTACATTGAGAATGGCCGAATATTACGATCCGCAAACCTATCCGCAGCAGTGGAATTACCTGCAGCCGTGCACCATTATAGATCAGTATATGGTCGAGCGTGAGCTTGCTCACGGCGGCTTCAGTTCGGTGTATCTGGCTAGGCAAATACAAGACCAGGTGCAGGTAGCCATCAAGGAATATTTGCCGCGCAAATTAGCCCACCGCACTTGGAACAACTTGGTGGTGCCTAACAGCGAAGAAATGCGGCCGATGTTTATGCGCGGTCGCTCGTTGTTTTTCGAAGAGGCCAAGGTACTGGCTACTTTGAAGCATCCGAATATCGTCGAAGTCATCAATTTTTTTCAAGCCAACGACACGGTGTACATGGTTATGACTTACGACTACGGCATCACGTTGGACAAGATCCTGCAAAAACGGTTACTAGCTATTTCCGAAGAGTTTTTGCTGAAGGTGTTTCGCTTATTGTTAAACGGCGTGGCCGTGATTCATAGCCGCAGTTTCATTCATTTGGACATCAAACCGGCCAACATTTTGATCCGGGCGGAAAATGACCCGCTGTTGCTGGATTTCGGTGCCATCCGCAAATATCCTCAGCAGAGTTCGCCGCGCCAAGCCAAGATATTGACCACAGGTTTTTCGCCTATCGAACAATACGATAATCAAAGTTTGTTAGGGCCGTGGTCGGATATATACGCGATAGGGGCTAGCATGCGTGTCTGCTTGGATGCCAAATTACCGCCACCGTCGACCGACAGGCTGAAACAAGATCAATTACCGCTTGCGGTGAAAGCCTTTAAACGCAAATATCCGGAATATTTGTTGAAAGCCATCGATTGGGCCATGGCCGTCCAGCCGCAAGAACGCCCGCAATCCGTAGCCGAATTGCAAAAGGCCTTGGACGGCTAAGGGTCTCGTCAAAACGACTTCCCGAAATATTCCGCACCGGCAGGAAATCTTGTCATTCCGGCAGAGAAAAATCGTCAGTCACGATTCGCATGTCAGGGCTGAACGCAGGATAAACCGGGCAACAGCCTATCGGACAATACAAACCATTGAAGATCGGTTATGGACATCAAACATCATTGGCTAGAGGAAGCCGAACGAATAGTGTCCCCAAATAGCGACGAGCGGCCCAATCCCGGCGATATTTCGTTATTGGTCATTCATTGCATCAGTCTGCCGCCCGAACAATTCGGCGGACCATATATCAACCAACTTTTTCTCAACCGTTTAGACCCGCAGCAACATCCCTATTTTGCCGAAATTCACGCATTGCGCGTGTCTGCCCATGTTTTGATTCGAAGAAACGGAAGCCTGACTCAATTCGTGCCGTTCGATCGCCGCGCCTGGCACGCCGGGCTCTCCTGCTATCGCGGGCGCGAACGGTGTAACGATTTTTCTATCGGTATAGAATTGGAGGGCTCGGTCAACCGGCGCTTTGCCGACAGGCAATACGACAGCCTGATAGAGCTAAGCAAAGCCATAATGGCAAGTTATCCGGCTATCGGCAAACAGAACATAGCCGGTCATAGCGATATTGCCCCTGGCCGCAAACAAGATCCGGGGCCGTTTTTCGATTGGCCGCGCTACTTATCCGGTTTGGACCGTGCTTAAGCCATAAAAAAGGCGCGCGGTCGAAACCGTGCGCCTTGCAACTATTATTTAAGCGTAACGCTTACAGTTTATCGGCGTTTTTGCTTAGATAATCGGCTACTCCGGCCGGGCTGGCATTCATTCCGGAATCGCCTTTGTTCCAGCCTGCCGGGCAGACTTCGCCGTGCTCCTCGTGGAATTGCAGGGCGTCTATCATGCGAATCATTTCATCGACATTACGGCCCAGCGGCAAGTCGTTAACTACTTGGTGGCGAACCATGCCGTTTTTGTCGATCAAAAAGCTGCCGCGGAACGCAACGCCGCCGGCTGACTCTACGTCGTAATCTTTGCAGATGCTGTGAGTCATGTCCGCCGCCAATGTGTAACGGACAGGACCGATACCGCCCTGGTTGACCGGAGTGTTGCGCCATGCGTTGTGAGTGAAATGAGAGTCGATGGACACGCCGATGACCTCTACACCGCGGCTGGTGAATTCTTCAATGCGATGGTCAAATGCGATCAATTCGCTAGGGCAGACGAAGGTAAAGTCTAACGGATAAAAGAAAACTACCGCATATTTGCCGCGAGTCGCTTCGGAAAAAGTAAACGAATCGACGATTTGGCCGTCAGCCAAAACAGCTGGAACTGTAAAATCGGGTGCTTGCTTGCCTACTAAAACGCTCATTGATCTTCTCCATAGAGTTCTTGAAAAACAAAGGGTTATAACTATAACTGCGCCTATCGGATAGGTCGACAACTTATTCTACACGAAAATAGTAGGGATTAATCCAGCAATCCTTGTAAATTAAACTTGCGCAGCTGACAAATTCACGTTAACTTGTAATCAATCGCTTACATGACTAACGGACGGTGTTTGGGATATTCAGGACATCGTGTAGGCTTTTTATCACCAGGGTTAACGTATATGGCAAAAGTGAAGCATATTACCGAACCCGATGCCTTCGGTTATCAGGTTCGCATTGTTCGGCGCGGCAAAGAAAGCAGCCGCTACTTCTCTCACAAGCTATGGGGCAGCAAGACTAAGTCGCTTAAAGCCGCCATTACTTGGCGCGACCAAATGTTGGTCGTGTTGAAAGGTAGTAAAACTCGCTTTCTGAAACCCCCAAAAAACAAAACCACCACCGGAGTTACCGGCGTATCCAGGACCATCAAATTCGATCACCGCAAAGATAAAAGCTATCTGTGTTATACGGTGTTCTGGGTTAAAGACGGCAAATCCCGTAATAAAACCTTTCAGGTCGGCAACGTACAGACCGTCACGGCAGACGACGAACTGCACGCGTTTCGCACTGCGCGCTTGTTCCGCAGCTGCTACGAGCATGCTATCGATCACGATGCCTATTTCGACGACAGCAAATTTGCAAACTGGAAAAAATTAAGGCTTTACGAAAACGAGCATCTTAATGCCGTGTCCTAATGGGCTGGAACTGAAGGGAATCAATAGACAGTAACGCGGTAAATATTGATTTCGAGAAATCGAACTCGTGTATTTAGCTACAACAAAAAACGCTACTACCCGCTCCGTTTTTACGCAGCGCTTGTCAGTAGCGATTGCAATACCTCGGCCAAAAGCCTATACGCGCTCAGCCTGTGCTTACAGTATTTGTAATGCCAGGCTGATAGGCACCGACCTCACCATTGCCCGCCGGGACAGAGTGGCATTCACACCATTTTGTCGAATAAAGACATAATAATCTCTACCGCAATCAACCAGATGATGATCCATTCCAGCGCGGAAGAATGCTGGTGTTTTTGCTCGTCTGCCAATACTTCCAGCAGCTCGTGTATGGTCTCCAGCTTCTTGGACAGTACGTCGGTGCGCTGGCGGATTTCCAGGTAATTGGCGGCCATCGAATAGATGTGTTGGTATTCCGGGTGCTCCCAAAAAAATTCCGGAATATCCAATAAATCGAAATTCAGAATAATGTCGCTTTTGGTCAAAAACAGCTGACCGCGAATTTTGGCCATGGTTTTTCGGTTTAAATTAATCGTGCCTTCTCGCGCCAAAGACTCCGGCAGATGGCTGGTGGCGTGGATGGTATCCAGGGCGTTGCCCTCGAAAGCCGCCAGTTTGATTGATTGCGCCATGGCATGCGACAAGGCCAGTAACACTTTGACGTCGCCGGATTGTAATTCGATATGGTCGTGCTGGATTCTGTCGTGTTCGCAGCCTATTTCGTAACTGAACGCGTCTTCTTGCGGGTCGGCGTCCGGGCGTTCAGCGTAATCGAGCAAAACCTCCTGCAAGGCGCGGCGTTCGTCTAATGCAACGTTCCAGTGCACAACCACGCCGTAAGCAAAGACAATGGAGCAACCGGTTTTAAAATCGACGATGACCGCGTTGCGAAATATCTGGGTTCTGGCGACGTCGAGCAACTTTTCCCGCAACGCCGTAAATCGGAAAGATTGCGCCAGACATACCGTCAGGCAGTGTTTGATTAACCTGTCATCCGCCATTGGGTGGGCTACCGTATTAGTTTGTAACAGCGTCCGGCAAAAGGGTTAAAATACGCTTTTGTTCGAATCGTGCGCGTTTATCGCTAGATACCTCATGCCAACTAACTATAACACCGATGATCTTAGAATTTGCGAAACCAAGGACGTGGTTCCGCCAATTCAAGTCCACGAAGAAATTCCGATCTCCGAAACCGCTGCCAACACCATTTTGCGCGCCAGGGCAGCGATACACAAAATATTGAGCGGCGAAGACGATCGTTTGCTGGTGATTATCGGCCCGTGTTCCATTCACGACCCTAAAGCCGCGGTGGAATACGCCGGCAAACTGAAAACCATGATAGCCTCGCTGGAGGACGACTTGGTCATCGTCATGCGCGTTTATTTCGAAAAACCTCGGACCACGGTAGGCTGGAAAGGCTTGATTAACGATCCGGACTTGAACTCCAGCTTCAACATCAACAAAGGCTTGCGCATGGCTCGCCAGGTATTGTTGGATATCAACGATCTAGGCGTGCCCGCTGCGACCGAATATCTGGATTTGATTACCCCTCAATACGTGTCGGATTTGATTTCCTGGGGGGCCATAGGCGCGAGAACCACGGAAAGCCAAGTGCATAGGGAGTTGGCTTCCGGTTTATCCTGCCCGGTCGGTTTTAAAAACGCCACCGACGGCGGTGTCAAAATTGCCATAGACGCGATCAATGCCGCGATGAGTCCGCATCATTTCCTATCCGTCACCAAAGAAGGCCGCACGGCGATTTTTTCCTCGCGCGGCAACGAAGATGCCCACATCATCCTGCGCGGAGGCAATAATCGGCCGAATTACGACGAAGTCAGCGTCGAGCAAGTGGCCGACGGCCTGCAGCAAGCCGGCTTGCCGAGCAACATTATGATCGACTTCAGCCACGCCAACAGCATGAAGAAATTCGAACGGCAAATGTTGGTGGCGCAAGACGTCGCAGGCCAGATTGCCAACGGCGATAGCCGTATCATCGGCGCCATGGTGGAAAGTCACTTGGTGGGTGGCCGGCAAGACGTGGAGGAAGGTAAACCCATGACTTACGGACAAAGCATTACCGATGCCTGCTTGGGCTGGGACGACAGCGTTAAATTATTGAACGAATTGGCGGTAGCGGTGCAACAGCGCCGGGCCGCCATCCGTAGAAAGGGTTAAACGATGAAGATACAAGTCAACGGCGAATGGCGCGACTATGCGGAAGGCTGCAGCGTCGCCGACGTCATTGCCGATTTGGGATTGAGCGGTAAACGCATTGCGGTGGAGTACAACAAGGAAATCTTGCCGTTTACCCAGCACTCCGAGCAGCGGCTGCAAAACGACGACCGGCTGGAAATCGTGCAAGCCATAGGCGGCGGTCAGGACGATCACTTTATGCTGGCCGGCAAAGCGTACCACTCGCGCTTATTGGTCGGCACCGGCAAATACAAGGATTTAGAAGAAACCCGCTTGGCCACGGAAGCGAGCGGAGCGCAAATCGTCACCGTGGCGATTCGCCGTACCAACATTGGCCAAAACCCTAACGAGCCGAATTTGTTGGATGTGATTCCGCCGGATAAATACACCATACTGCCGAATACGGCCGGTTGCTACAGTGCGGAAGACGCGGTGCGCACTTGCCGCTTGGCGCGCGAATTATTGGCCGGGCACAATCTGGTCAAACTGGAAGTGTTAGCCGATCAGTTGACCTTGTTTCCCAACGTCGCAGAGACCTACGTCGCCGCCGAGCTGTTGGTCAAAGAGGGTTTCGACGTGATGGTCTACACCAACGACGACCCGATTGCGGCCAAGCGCTTGGAAGAGATCGGCTGCGTAGCGGTCATGCCGCTGGCGGCCCCTATCGGTTCCGGTTTGGGGATTCGTAACCCCTACAACATCCTAACCATCGTCGAAAACGCCAAAGTGCCGATTTTGGTCGACGCCGGGGTCGGTACCGCCTCCGATGCGGCGATTGCCATGGAATTGGGCTGCGACGGGGTGTTGATGAATACCGCTATCGCGGCGGCAAAAAACCCAGTGCTGATGGCATCGGCAATGAAAAAAGGCATAGAAGCCGGCCGCGAAGCCTTTCTGGCCGGGCGCATGCCGCGCAAGCGCTTCGCTTCCGCGTCTTCGCCCATCGACGGCTTGTTTTTATAAGATTCTCCACGCTCCGATAGACCGAACATGACGGTAGCCCTCCCCGAACAGGAATCTCAAGTGATTTGCGCCTGCAGCGGTACGACCGACGTGCAGATCGAACATCTGCTTAACCAGGGTGTAACCGATCCGGAGCGCTTGTCACGCATCACCGGTGCCTGTTCCGGCTGCGGCGGTTGCGAATTCGAGGTACGGCAGTTGCTAGAAGCGCAAGCAAACCGAAATTGTGCAAGCGGAAATCGCAGTCGTGGCCTGCTGTGACGATCCGACCGAACCGAAGAAACTCGACAGGCGCGAGCTAATCCGTTTGCAAGAGCAATACGGCGAATTGGTCCGCGACCTGTTTACCGCCAACCCTGAACTGGTGATGCTGAAATTGCTGCAATCCAGCAACCGCTACTTGACCGAATTAGCGGCTTTGAACGCACATTTCCCGTCGGTACGCTTACGCGCCATCGCCATGCTGGAGTCACCCAGTCAGCCGGTACTGGAGCGTATCATTGCCCGGCAGCCGGATTCGGAATTTGCCGAAGCGGCAAAAAAGCGCCTCAGACAATTCGCCGAATAAAGCATTCGCAAGCCATCACCGCCGCTCGCTGACTAAAATCCTTCGCATTCAATTATCTATTTCGCCGATAATAAGCGGCTGTGTAAAGTTTTCCCGAATCCGCTCCGACTGCATGAAGCTGGAAAAAATCAAACTCTCTGGTTTCAAATCCTTCGTCGATCCGACCACGATACCGATTAACGGCAATTTGACCGCTATCGTCGGCCCCAACGGTTGCGGCAAGTCCAACATCATCGACGCGGTGCGCTGGGTCATGGGAGAAAGCTCGGCCAAACATTTGCGCGGCGGCAACATGGCGGACGTGATCTTTAATGGTTCGTCCGGGCGCAAGCCGGTCAGCGTGGCTTCGGTGGAACTGGTGTTCGACAACAGCGAAGGCAAGGCCGGCGGCGAATACGCCAAATACGCCACGATTTCCATCAAGCGCCAGGTCAGTAGGGACGGCCAATCCTTGTTCATGCTGAACGGCTCGCGTTGCCGGCGCAAAGACATCACCGATTTGTTTTTAGGCACTGGCCTAGGTTCGCGCAGCTACGCCATCATCGAACAAGGTACGATTTCGCGGATGGTGGAGGCCAAACCGGAAGATTTACGCGTGCACATCGAAGAGGCCGCCGGAGTCTCCAAATATAAGGAAAGACGGGCGGAAACCGAAACCCGCATGCGCCATACTCGGGAAAATCTGGAGCGCTTGAACGACTTGCGCGAGGAAGTCGACAAACAAATCAAAAACCTGGCTAAACAAGCCGAAAAAGCCGAGAAGTACACCGAACTGAAACGCCAAGAACGGCAAACCAAACAGGAATTACTGGCCATGCGCTGGGCCGGCTTCCAGCGCAACGCCCAACAGCTGGAAGACAAGCTGCAAGGCATTGCCGAAGAACATAACCGCTTGTTCATGCTGTTGCGCGACACCGAAAAAGCCATCGAACTGAAACGCGGCGAACAAAAAGGTCAGCAACAACAACTGGACACCGCCCAGGCCGAATATTACGCCATCGTCGGCGAAGTCGGCCGCTTGCAACAAGCGATTAAACATAACGAAAAAAACCACGAGGAAACCCTGCTGGAAATCCGGCGGCTGAAGCAGCAAGCCGAGCAGGCTCAAGACGATTGCGCCTCGGATCGCGCCCAATTGGAAGAAATCCGGCAAACCCTGCTGGAAGCGGAAGAAACCCTGATCGTTGCCAAACAACGCGAGGAAGATTTATTGGATTTGCAGCAAGACGCGCAAGTGCAAAAACAGCGTTGGCAACAACAATGGGAGCACTTTTTGGCCGAGAACGCCGGCTACCGCGAACAAGTCGAAGTGCAGCGCGCCAAACTGGCACAATGGCAAAATCAACAACGGCAATTGCAAACCCGCCTGGATAAATTGCTGGGCGAACGTCACGCCATTGATGACAGTCAATTACAGTACGAATTGGAAAGCTTGGAAAGCGACATCGAACAGACAGAAATCGAACGCGGCAACGTCCACAGCCAAATCGAAACCGCGTTGGCCCGCATTGCCGAGTTGCGTCCGCACATCAAACAATTGCACGAGCAACTGCACGACCGCCGCGCCGAACTACAAAAAGTTAACGGCAAAATCAGTTCTTTGGAGCTGTTGCAGCAACATGCGATGGGTAAGGACAAAAAGGAACTGGCGGCTTGGTTAACTCAAGTCGGCTTGGCGCAGCAACCGCGCTTGGCCGAATTCCTGGAGGCCGAGGAAGGTTGGGAAACGGCGCTGGAAACTGTGCTCGGCAGTTCGTTGGAGGCCGTTTGTCTGGACAATGCCGACGAGGTATTGCCGGCGCTGGAATCGCTGGGCAAACAATCCTTAACCTTGTTCGAAACCCGCAGTCCGGTCGCCGGTGCAGTCCAACCGGACACGGCACTGGCCGGCAAGCTCCGCAGCCGCTGGGATGTGTCCGGTTTGTTAAGCGGCGTGTATTGCGCCGAGTCGCTGTCGCAAGCCCGACAAATGCGACTGCAAGCGCACGAATCGGTGATTTTGTCCGACGGTACGTGGCTAGGAACTAACTGGATAAAGATCAGCCGCGGTAGCGACAGCAAAGCCGGCGTATTGCACCGAGAAAAGGAACTAAGGGAGTTGAAGCAATACCAGCACGAAGTGCAACAAACCATAGAGGACGACGAGCAGCGGCTGGAGCATAACGAGCAGGCGTTAAAAGCCGCCGAAACCGCGTGCGAGCAATGCCGGCAGCGGGAAAAAATATTAGCCGCCGAGTATTCGGCAAAAAGCGCCGAATTCAGCGCCCAATCGGCGCGCCTGGAACAACAAACCCGCCGCTTGCAACAACTGGATCACGAAATCGAAGAAGTCGGCCAGCATTTGGCCGAAATTAATGAAGCGATTGCCGAAGCGACTTTGATTTGCCAAGAAGCCGAAGCCGCACTCAGCGAACTTGGCGACAAACGATTGGAACTGGAACAATTAAATCAGCGCCTGCAGTCCCAACAACAAGACACCGACGCCTCCGTTCAGGAAGCGCGCCAACACTTGCAACGCTTGCACGCGCAAATCGAATCCCTAAAGGCTTCGGAAGTGTTGACCGAAAAACAAATCGAACGTTTACAGCACCAGCACCAACAATCGGCCGACCGCATCGCCGAGCTGGAGCATAAATTGGAAACCGTGTTGACGCCGTTGGACGACGAAAAAATGCAGCTGGACCGGTTGCTGGAGCAAAAACAGCAATTCGAGGCCGGTCTGGCGCAACAACGGCAGGCACAACAAGCCGCCGAGCAAAGCATAGGCGAACTGACCCGCCAACAGCACGAGGCCCAGTTAGCCTTGGAAAAACAGAAGGAAGCCCTGGATAAAGTACGGTTCGAACAACAAGACAGTAAAGTACGCCAGCAAACCGCAGCCGAACAGCTGAACGAAATCGACGCCGACCCGCAAGCGCTTTTGGCAAACCTGCCGGCCGATGCTAGAGAACCTGCCTGGAAAAACCGTTTGGACGATTTGGTCGAGCAACTGGAAAAACTCGGTTCGATCAACCTGACCGCGATTGAGGAATACCGCAGCCAATCCGAAAGAATGAAGTTTTTGAACGAGCAACACGACGATTTGGTCGATGCGCTGAATACCTTGGAACAGGCGATAGCCAAAATCGACCGCGAAAGCCGGCAGCGTTTCAAGGAAACTTTCGATAAAATCAACGGCGGCTTGCAAGAAAAATTTCCTCGTTTGTTCGGCGGTGGCCAAGCCTATTTGGAGCTGACCGAAACCGATTTGCTGGAAGCCGGCGTCAACATCATCGCCCGTCCGCCGGGGAAGCGCAACAGCTCGATCCATTTGTTGTCCGGCGGCGAGAAGGCCTTGACTGCGGTGGCCCTGGTGTTTTCCATCTTCGAATTGAATCCGGCGCCGTTTTGCTTGTTGGACGAGGTCGACGCGCCTTTGGACGACGCCAATGTGGTACGGTTTTCCAAAATGGTGGAGGACATGTCCGCCACCGTTCAGTTTTTATACATTTCCCATAACAAGGTCACAATGGAAATTGCAAAACATTTGGCAGGTGTTACCATGAAGGAACCGGGGGTATCCCGCATGGTGGCAGTTGATATTGACGAAGCGGTGAGCATGGCGGAAAGCTGATGGACAAAGAACTACTACGAGTCGTGATAATTTTGATCGGCCTGCTGGTCATGATAGGCATGCTGATCTGGCATTTCTTCAAATCGCTGCGGGAACGGCGCGAAGCCGACGACTATTTCGACGATCCGCATTACAGCGGCCCGGACGTATTCGACGAGGACGAAGAGGAAGAGCTGGATCTGTTTCCCGGCGAAGTGATGGTGGACGGCGACGGCTTGCTGGACGACGAGGCGATCAAACCCAACCACAAACCGGCCACGAAACCCGAGGCGCAAAAAAGCCCGGCCAAAACCACCTTGCCGGCTTTGATCGAATTCAGCATCGTCGCTCGCGCCGACGAAGGCTTTAACGGCGTGGACTTGTACGACGCCTTCGAGCGGGCCGGCTTGGAATACGGTAGCGTTAGAGTATTCGAACGGGTCGATAAAAACCGCTTGGTCGATTTCGCGGTGGCCAGCATGGTAGAGCCGGGTACCTTTCCGGATAGTCACATCGAACAATTTTATTGCCCCGGCATCGTGTTCTACATGCAGCCGCGGGAGGTCGACAATCCCTTGGCGGTATTCGACGATTTCGTCGAAACCATAGACATATTAGCCACCGAATTGGACGGGGTAGTCTGGGATAATCAAAGACAACCGTTGACTGCGGACACCGTAGAGCAGTTCCGGCAAATGCTGGCTAGGCGTTGAGGTTTCGAACTTAGTCAGCTACAGCGCTATACAGCCGGAAACGCCGCATGGATTCGTTTGCCGAATCAGAGCATAACTAAAACAACAAGGGGGGATAGGACATGGCGAACGATGCGCATAAAATTTTAATCGTGGGCGGCGGCGCGGCTGGCTTGGAGTTAGCCACCGAACTGGGCCACAAACTAGGTAAATCCGGCCTGGCGGACATCACGCTGCTGGACGCCGCTTCCACGCACATCTGGAAACCGCTGCTGCACGAAGTTGCCTCCGGTACCTTGGCCGAAGCCGAGGAAATCGAATATTTGGCCCAGGCCTACCGCAACCATTTCCGCTTTTTGTTCGGCCGCATGGAAGGCCTGGACAGGGCCGCCAAGGAAATCATTGTCGGCCCGATACCCAATAAAAAGGGCGAAATCGTCGTTCCGCAACGCCGTTTCAAATACGATACGCTGGTCATGGCGGTCGGCAGCGTCAGCAATACCTTCGGTATCAAAGGCGTAGACCAATTTTGCCGCTTCATCGACACCACCAAGGAAGCATTCCGTTTCCAGAAACAACTGGTGGAAACTTACTACGTGGAATCCTATGCCAAACAAAGCCAACAACGCGACAAACCCTTGTCCATCGTCATCGTAGGCGCCGGCGCAACCGGGGTGGAATTGTCGGCCGAGTTGCTGCAAATGACCAAATTGTTGGCATCGTACGGCCTGGAAGGTTCGATTCAAGTCGACATCACCATCATAGAAGCCGCCACCCAACTGCTGCCGGCTTTACCGGCGCGGTTGTCGCAAGCGACCATGGAACAATTGTCCAAGCTGGGTATCAATCTGAAGTTGGGCCGCAGGGTAACTGAAGTCACCGAAACCGCCGTGTATACCCACGACGGCGAAGTGATAGACGCGGATCTGAAAGTCTGGGCGGCCGGCATCAAGGCTCCGGATTGGCTGAAAAACTTGGATGGACTGGAAACCAACCACATCAATCAGCTGCTAGTGGATGCCACATTGCAAACCAGCGATCCCGACATCTTCGCCATCGGCGATTGCGCCGCTTGCGCTTGGAGCGGCCGCACCGGCAACGTGCCGCCACGCGCCCAAGCCGCGCACCAAATGGCCTCTACAGTGGCCAAAACGCTGAGCAACCGTTTAAAAGGCAAACCGCCGGTTAATTTTATCTATCAAGATTACGGCTCGCTGGTATCGTTGGGGAAATACAGCACGGTCGGCTCGTTGATGGGCAGCTTGATGGGTACCGTCAGCGTCGGCGGTTTTATCGCTTACATGGTGTATTTGTCGTTATACAAAATGCATCAGGTAGCGATTCACGGTTACTTCCGCACCGCCATGTTGACCTTGTCCAATCTGTTTCGGCGCAGTACGCACGCCAAAATCAAAATGCACTAAACCCCATCCCCACGAGACGTTTGCATGTTTGAAATCGAATACGAATTTCGCGATAAAGACTTAGTCCACTTTAACGAGCTGCGCATGGCCGGCGATGCCGAACTACAAAAGAAGATTCGCACCAACCGGATGCTGGTACCGGGCGTGATGCTGGTATTCGGCTTGTTTTACTACGTGTATTACACCGATATGATGACTACGGCCTACATAACCTTGCTGGCGCTGGGCTGGGCTATCGCCTCGCCGTTCATCATGAAAATCGACATGCGCCGGCAATTTTTCAACCAGTACACCGATGCCGAAAAAAAAGCCATGTTCGGTATTCACCAACTGAAGATAGAGCCCGAACATTTGTTGGAAAAGTCTCCCGGCGGCAAACACAAAACCCCTTGGGCCGAAATGCTGCGGGTAGAGCGGCATAAGGATTATGTTTATATTTACGTGGCGATCGACGCGGCTATCGTCATTCCCAGAGAAACCGTGAAAAGCGGAGATTTGAAAGCTTTCGCCAAACAAGCGGAGAACATGATCGAACGATTCAGCTGAGGCCATTCAGCGGCACAGCTAGCCGTTAAAGAATACGGGCCGCGGCATCGCTGCGCGAATGTTCAGGGGCCGGATAATCCCGCCTCTGCTACACTTTAACCCTAGCCATGTTTCCGGCGATAGGCCGTAATTATAATTTAACTGGAGATAGCCCTATGCACCACCACACCAAAACGCTTGCTTACGCCGCGCTGGCGCTGGCTTTGCTCGGCGGATGCACCCCTAGTTATTATCGCCATGACGTCGAGGACGACGATTTGGTGGAAGTCAGCTACGACGCCGCCGAACTGTTGTTGCAAAAACTGAAAACTCCGCTCCCCCGAGGCAGTCTGGTGGTGATCAACTCCTTGGTCAACGTCAATGATCTGGGGCAAACCCTACCGTTCGGCCGCATTGTGTCGGATCAGTTGAGTTCCGCGCTGCATAACGCCGGTTATCGGGTTATGGGTATGGAATTGCCCACCGAAATCCTTGCCAAAAACGAAGCCGGCATTTTAGAGCTACCGCAGCCGACTAAAGACGCGTTGAACAACGTGCACGCCAACGCCATCGTACTCGGCACTTATGCTGCCGGCCGCAAAAACGTTTACATTTCATTGCGCGTGGTCGAGCTGTCCACCCAAAACATCATATCGTCCACCGATTATTCGATCCCCATGGGACCGGATGCCAAAGCGATGACGACGCCGCCCGTCAGCGAAGACAAATAACAGAGAATTCGGCTGGCGGCCGCGTACGCCAGCCTTTTTCCGCCATGCCTCGTTCGCTACTCATCCTTGCTTTTTTATCGGCCGCTTTTTTCAGCCTGACTTCAGCCCGGGCGCAATTGTCTCCGTTGTACCGTCCGGCCCCGTCGTTAAGCGCGGACGATCTAGCGGTGATCGTAAACGATAACGATCCGCTAAGCCGGCAAATCGCCGATTACTATGCCGAACAGCGGCATATCCCGCCGGATCGGGTCATTCATGTGCAATTTCCACCACGGAAAGCCATGTTGACCGAAAGCGAATTCAGACACATCAAACAGCAAGTAGACGCCAAAACGCCGAAGCGCGTGCAAGCCTTTGCCTTGACTTGGCTGCAGCCGTTTCGAGTCGAATGCATGTCGATCACCACGGCTTTCGCCGCCGGGTTCGATCGCGAGTTTTGCGCAAAAGGCTGCCAACAAACCCGCGGCAGCCCGTATTTTGCCAGTGACACCGGCAAACCTTTCGACACCTACGGTTGGCGCCCGGCCATGACGCTTGCGGCCGCCGATTTTGCCGAAGCCAAGCGCCTGATAGACCGAGGTATCGCCTCCGACTTTTCGCAGCCACGCGGCACGGCGTATTTGCTTAAAACCAAGGACAAAGCCCGTAGCTCACGCGCGGTAGCATTTCCAAAAGTCGCCGCCGCTTTAAATCCTTACTGGTCGGTGCAATATCTGGAAACCGACTATATCCAGGGACGTAAGGACGTGATGTTTTATTTTACCGGTCTGATTCGGGTGCCTCACCTCAGCGACAATGTGTTTCTGCCCGGTGCGGTTGCGGATCATCTGACCTCGGCCGGCGGCGTGATGTCAGGCAGCGATCAAATGAATGTCATGGAATGGCTGCGGGCAGGGGCCACCGCCAGCTACGGAGCGGTCGTGGAGCCGTGCAATTTTCCGGTAAAGTTTTCTAACCCCGGCCTGTTGCTGTACAACTATTTGCGCGGCAGCACAGTCATCGAAGCTTACTGGAAAAGTGTGGCGCAACCCGGCCAAGGCCTATTCGTCGGCGAACCGTTAGCCAGACCGTTCGGTTTTCGTTAACCCTAACTTGTTAGTTCGCCGTAGCAGATCGCGGCGCCGATATTCGGAGAAGGGGAGATTGGTTGATAAGGGTAAAAGCCGGCAACCGCCAATCCGATTGCCGGACTCTATCGATGTTTATTGATGAGTCATGAAGAAATACAAATACTTGCATTTCAAAACCATCTTCTTGCCTTCCATTTCCACTACATGACAATCCTCGTATTTCTCGCGTCCCGGCGACGTTTGTTTTTTGATCACCCCATCTTCAACGCTGTAATTCACGGCAATATCCATTTCTTTGGTTCTGCCGCGGGTGTCTTCAGCGCTCGTCATTAAAGTACCGTCTTTACGGAATTCCCACGTCACGTTCAAAGCTTTCTTCTCTTTGTCCAACGCCGCCGCTTCGGCGTCGACCCGCCAGGTTCCAAGTATTTTAGAGCTATTTTCGAGTTTGATGTCTGCGTTGGCGGAAAAGGCCGTTAGCGCTGCACACAGGGACAAAAGTGTTGTTATTGTTCTCATTGTATTCTCCCGACAGAGCGAATATTAGGTGGAGTCAGGACTATAGCATAATCATTTTTCACTGCCGGGTTTTTCGGCCGGCAGGTGCAGCAGGCGGGTTCCGGACAGACGGTCGTGCCAAGCCAACGCTTCGGGGTCGAACAGACACCACATGAAACCCAATCCGAAACAGGCCCAGGATAAAGCTGCGGCACAAAATCGAATCGCCGCCTGTTTCCAGCCGATAGCCCGGCCGCTTGAGCCGCACAACTTCAAGCGCCAGGCCTTTAGCCCGAGAGTCTGGCCGCCGTGGGTCCAAAACCAGCCATAAAACAAGAAGCTGATAGCCAACAGGTATAGCGGAAACCACCACTGCCCGGACCGAAAGGCCTCTCCGCCATTTAGCGGCAACAGCAAAGCCGTGGCGAAAAACCACACGGCCAACAGTAGCAGCGCGTCGTAGCACGCTGCGCCTAAGCGGCGTAAAAAACCCGCCGGCGACGCGCGGTCGACGGCGGGTTTAACAAAACCTTGGACTTTATCTTGCGACAATTACTTGCGGAATAACTCGAATTTTTGTCCCATGTACATACTCATGCCAACCAGTGCTCCCACCATCATCAAGGAGAACAGGAATGGCGGTCTATGGAACAATAGAATGGCGAAATCAGCCACAAACAAACTAGTAAACAAAGGCTGGTCGATTAAACCGAGCATCAATTTTTTAAACATATCCCCTCACTCCTAACAATAGCTACCAAACCGAACGTGTTGTTCTTATGCGCCGTGAAATCGAATCTATCGGAGCATGATTCTACTATATCGAGTAGGTATATAAAAGTGTGAGGCAGTCACGCGTCAAAAAGCTAAGCGGCTGATGTAGCGCCAAAACTCCAGCGCAGTTCTTATCGGCGCCTTTTTCGGTTAGAAAAACCGAGGCAACCCCAAGCGCAAAAACGTTGGTCGCTGCAAATGGCGGAAGCTATGTTGCTTTGGAGAAGCGGCTGCTTTAAGCGGTTAAACCAGGCAAGAAATCTATACGCGTTCCTCAGGCGCGCCGCAATTCGGCACGCCCGGTCGTTCAGCTCAACAAGCGCTAAAACGGCTGATAAAGGTTACGACTAACTGCGGTGGCAAGTTTAAAGCGAAAACAGCTCGCGCAACAGTTTGAGCAACTTAGGGCCAACGCCTTTAACTTTCGACAAATCGTCGAACGAATCGAAAGGTTGCGCCGCAACAATATTGTCTACTGTTTTCTTGGGTACACCCTTTAACTCGGCCAGCTGATCCGCCGTCGCCAAATTAATGGAGGTGGTGCGCGGAGTGGCGACAGCAGCCACCGGCAGTTTAGCGGGAGCTACGGTTTTTTTTGTATCCTGAAAGCCGAGGTTGATGACGTTATCTGGGTCTTTACGGCTAACTGTATTTTTAGTCCTGACCGATAAAGGTAGCGCAAAGTTAATGCAATCGCGGGTTTCGTAGGCTTGCCCGTTCCACTCGCGCAGCATCAGACTCAACTGCCAGGTGCCTTCCGGCGGTTCTTGATAGTCCAGCTCGTACTGAGAGGCGTAAATCGAATGTTTACCGCACAATTCGCCGATAGGGATGCCGGCAAGTGCAAAACCGTCGAAATCGCCGTCTTGATAGGCTTGCTTCAAAGCCCATAACTCGAGCGACAAGTCGCCGCTGACAGTATTTTCGGCACGCAGATTAGCGATTTCACCGACATGTAGGGTGATGCGCTTATCCAATACCTCGTAACCGCAATTGCCATGCAAGGCCAGACCGGCCGCAGCAGGCTTAGTCGCTTGCGCTTCAATCGCGGATTCGTTACAAACTGTATGACCGGATTGTGCGTCCACCGAGATCGCTTTTTTGTACTCGACGAAACTGACGTTGATTACGTTGTTCCCCGGATTACGAACCACGGCCGGTTTGCCCGCCGCAACATAAGGAACCGCAAAGTTGACGAAATCCCGGGTTTCGTAGGCCAAACCGTTCCATTCACGCAACATCAAGGTTAAATACCACTCGCCTTCCGCCGGTTCTTGGGCCGCTAATTCCCAAGTGCTTGGACCAATAAAGTGCTGTCCTCTTAGTTCGCCTATCGTTGTGCCGGCTAGCGCTAATCCGGAAAATTGGCCGCCCCGGTACGGCTTTTGCAGGGCCCACAACTCGATGGAAAGCGTGCCGCTAAGGTTGCCGTGTTCGCGGCGATTAGCAATATTGCCGATATTAATCGCGATACGGCCGTTGTAGATATGATAACCGCAATTACCGTCGAGAGTGAGTTCCGCCGCCGAAACCGGGATTATCGGATTTTGTATTGCATACATGGAATTATCTCCATAGTTAAGGAAATTCCATTATATAAAAATTATTTTTAAAGCAATAATTATTTAAGCATAAAAAACCAGTAAAAACAAATTGTTATGCACTAATTGAGTGCATTTTGGTTTATTTGAAGTATTGGAGCTGGTAATTTTGTTTGGAATATTGCGTTGTATTTTGGTGCAAAAATCAACCGGTTATTGTCGCTTTAGTCGATCCGAAAATAAGCGGGATAAATGGATTTCGCTTCGCTTGCCGGTAACGGCGTCGGTGTGGAGAAAGGATACGGCGACATGGTTGGAACGGTGCTGTGCCGCGCCGCCGCCCGGCCCTATCTCGCTCCGTCAGTCATTGGCTATCACTGCCGACGCTGACGTTGATAATCGTCGTAGCTTAGTTTTGCATCGCAATTGTCCGCCGGTGCCCGTAGACATTGCTGTTGTCTGAAGCTCTGCACGGCATCGTATCCCAGGCGTTCAGCCTGATCCAAACTACAGCCGCCGAGCACTAGACTCAGCCAAAGCATTTTTACCCAATTGCCGGCCATCTTTTTTCTCCCGAATGTACCCATTCATCAGATTGTTTTAACAACTGCCTTCCCGGCCGCAGCCTGCGATGACCAAGAATCAATATCTCCGCATGAGGCCGGTTTTTGTTCGGCGGCAAAGCGCGAAAAACAGCCGCGTCGTTGGCGTTATGCAAGCTTTTGTGCGTTGCGGTAGACGGACAAAAGGTCGGTTGGGGATCGTTTGCGTCGCAAATCGCCGAGTGTCTTAAAATGCTGCAAAGTGATCGGCTACTAAACGCTGAAACCGTGCCGAAGGCTGCTAAAGTCAAGCATTCGTCTAACTGGCAAGCTTGACCGACATATGGCTCGGATAAGGTATCATGTTATACCGCGCTGTTGAATAGAGGGCTAAGCCGACAGGGATAACGAATTTTCACTCGTAAAGGCCGCAAACCGATTAGAACGCTGTTACAGATGAATAAATCCGGATTGAAGTATGTTCGCCGTCAATTCAAGGCCATGGGGACACCCTGCGAAATTCAGGTATTCGCTAGCAGTGTCGCTCGGGCCAATGCAGCCATCGATGCGGCGGTCGCCGACGTGCAGCGTTTGGAAGCCCGTTATTCGCGCTATCGGCCGGATAGCTTTTTATCGGAGATTAATCGGGTTGCCGCTGCAGGCGGGGCCATAAACATAGACGACGAAACCGCCAGCTTGCTGGACTATGCGGTAACCTGCTACGAGCAAAGCGACGGTTTGTTCGATATTACCTCCGGCTTGTTGCGCCGCGCTTGGCGCTTCGACAGTGGGAAATTGCCGGAATCCGGGGAAATCGAGACTTTAATCGCCAAAGTCGGTTGGGACAAAGTCTTGTGGCATAGGCCGCAGCTGGCTTTTTCGGTTGCCGGCATGGAAATCGATTTCGGCGGCGTCGTTAAAGAGTACGCGGCCGATTGCGCGGCTGCATTGTGCAACAGCCATGGCGTAAAACACGGCGTAGTGAATTTAGGCGGCGACATTAAAGTCATCGGCCCGCGCAGCGATGGTAGCCCGTGGCGCATAGGGATTCGGCATCCTAGACGGCACGATGCGTTGTTGGATACGCTGGAGTTATACGAAGGCGCTGTGGCTAGCAGCGGGGATTACGAACGCTGCATTACCTTAGATAACGTTCGTTACGGACATATATTGAATCCTAAAACCGGTTGGCCGGTCGCTCATTTGGCGGCTGTGACCGTGGTCGGACAATTTTGCGTGGTTGCCGGCAGCGCATCGACGATTGCCATGTTGAAAGAGGAACAAGGTATCGACTGGTTAAACAATCTGGAATTGCCTTATTTATGGGTGGACGTACATGGCGCCAGTGGCGGCCGAATAACGCCGCACCCCTCTTGAATCCTTAATGAATCGGTATGTCGCGCTCACGTATAGATCACTTGGTTGTCACCGCACCAACGCTGGAGGCGGGAGCCGATTACCTGCGCAATCTGCTCGGGGTGGAACCGGTACCGGGCGGGACTCATCCGCGCATGGGTACGCATAACCGTCTGTTAAAGCTGGGCGAAAGCTGCTATTTGGAAGTCATCGCCGTAGACCCGGCCGCAGCGCGACCAAACAGGTCGCGCTGGTTCGAGCTAGATGCTTTTGGCCTGACCCCACCCTGTTTGCGTGCTTGGGTAGCCAATACCGACAGCATAGAGGCCGCTTGCGCTGCATCCTCGCTGTCTTTGGGCCTGATCGAGCCCATGTGCCGAGGCGAACTGGAATGGTTGATTTCGATACCTGCAAACGGCGATTTGGTGATGCAAGGCGTAGCTCCGCAACTGATTCAATGGCCGGCAGATCGGCATCCCGCCGCCAAGCTCGCGGATAGCGGCTGCAAGCTTGTGGGTTTGGAAGGTTTTCACCCCCAAGCAAAACAAATCGAGCAATGCTTGGCAAACATAGGTTTTGACGATTGCTTCTCGGTTTCGCTACCTCCGCCGGGAATGAGTCCGCATCTGGCTGCAACCATTCAAACGCCGGCCGGCCTGCGCCGAATCGGTGGAGCTAGCGGCTTCCGGCTTTAGAAACGTAGATCTACCCACGCAAATGCCAACCATTATCACTCATGCCGCCGTACCGCTCGCCCTGGCTTGCGGGCTGGGCCGCGACCACATTCCCGGACGATTGTTGCTGGCGGGTATCGTCGCCGCCATGTTACCCGATTTGGATGTACTGGCCTTTCGGCTGGGCATTGCTTACCAGAATGATTTCGGCCACCGGGGCTTCAGCCATTCGCCTGCGTTTGCTTTGACGGTTGCCGCTGTGGGGGCTCTGTTGACCAAGTTCTTGCGCGTGCCGGCCAAACGGGCATTTTGGTTTTTGGCTGCGGCGACCTTGTCGCATGGCGTGTTGGACGCGTTCACTAACGGCGGTTTTGGCATCGCGTTTTTATGGCCGTTTTCCGGCGAACGATTTTTTGCGCCGGTCAGACCGATCGCCGTATCACCGTTAAGCCTGAGCCGATTTTTATCGGAACGGGGACTTTCCGTATTGGCATCGGAAGTTCAATACGTCTGGCTACCGTGCTTGGCGCTACTCGGTTTGTCCACAGTGCTACGCTATTTTCGGCAACGCTAGCATTGACCAGTCAACCCGTCCGCTTTAACGCGACAAAGCGCCGCTACGGCTTACCAGCGGGTATGCTTGCGTTTCCCGGCTCGTATGGTTTTTAGCCGAGCCGTACAGGTAGTCATCGGCGGATTTCGCGGTTAAGCCGGTTGAGTAAGGCCGCACGGCTTTTGCTGGCAGAAGTGCTAAAATCCGCGGCACGCAGCTACTGCGCAGCTCTATATATGAGCTGCGGCATTATTCGGCCGACACGGGATACGAATAGACCGGCTCCACATTACCCATCTTCTCGCTTTACGCCATGCAAACCCAATTCGATTTCGACGTTATCGTAGCCGGCGGCGGGCCGGCCGGCTGCACTGCGGCTACGCTATTAGCTCAATACGGCCACAAGGTTTTACTGCTGGAACGCGACCAACATCCGCGCTTTCACATCGGCGAATCCATGCTGCCTTTTAGCGAGCCGATAGTCCAACGTTTGGGTATAGATTGGAGTCAGGGCAACCTGTTTAAAAGCGGTGCGGTATTCATTGACGAGCACAGTGGGCAGCGCATGAGTTTTCCGCTGAGCGCCTACCGGAAAACTTACCAGCTGGAGCGGGCGCCGTTCGACCAATTGTTATTCGAAAACGCCGGCAAACACGGCGTAACGACGCGCGAGCGGGAAGGCGTGATCGGCGTGGAATGCCTAACCGAAGCGGTAAACGTGCTGAGCGAACAAGGTCGTTACCGCTGTCGCTACTTGATAGACGCCAGCGGGCGCGCCGCCATCATGGGTAAGCAGGCCAAAAGCATAGAGCAGATAGAAAACCTGGGTAAGTTTGCCGTTTATACCCATTTCGACAATATCCCACCTGGCGACGAAGCGGATGAACTGTTTCGAACCGGCAACATCTACGTGCCTGTGGTCGATATCGGCTGGATTTGGATTATTCCGCTATCCGGACGGCGGTTAAGCGTCGGTTTGGTGGTACAACAGCGGCGCGCCAACGACGGCAATGCGGATAGCTTGCTGCGCCGCTACTTAGCCGCATCCCCCCTCTTGACGCGGTTGTTAACCGGCGTCGAACAAAGCGGGCCGATAAGAGTGGAAGCGGATTTCAGTTACAGCAATCAACGCCGTTACGGGCTGCGCTATGCCTGCTGCGGCGATGCGGCGGGCTTTTTGGATCCGGTTTTTTCCTCCGGGGTATTTTTGGCCTTCACCAGCGCGGCTCGCATCGCCGACCGGATTCATCAAGGTTTGGCCGATGGCTGCGAAGCCGACCCGGCTTTGCACGCAACCGACGACGAAGCCTATCGGCTGGGTTTCAACACCATGCGCATGTTCGTGGAGCGTTTTTATCAGTCGAACATCGTGCATAACTTGTTTTTCGAAGCCGACCGTAATCCGCAGTTGAAGGATCAAATCGCCCGTTTGTTGGCAGGCGATTTGTGGGTAAGCGATAACGCGTTGCAAAAAACGCTGTTAGCCGGCCGACAAATGCCGGCATGACCAACAGGGTAAGCGTTGTTTTTTGCGCCATCCCGAAACATCAATTTCCGATAAAGGCGCTATCCGCTCCGTATCCAGCCAGAGTTCCAAGATGACTAGCCGTTCAAGCTACAATTGTTGATCGATTAACTTACGGTAACTGGTGGCATGGTGTTGCAGCAAGATGTCGGCTTTGATCTTGCCGTCGATAGCTTCTATCGGATATAGGTCTCCGCCTTTTTCCAAACCGAATACCGGAATCAATTGGCCGGCTAATGTGTAGTTCAAGGATTTCGCTTTGGCGTCGGTTAACGGCGCCCGGTAATCGGTGAAGTAACGTGCTAACGACTCGCTAATCTCGGCGTCTTTAAACTTTTTGACCATTGCATCTATCGGTACTTCCGAGAAAAAGCCGCGCACGTCGTTTTTTGCATCGGTAATTTTACTGGCCAGCTGGGCTACTTTGCTGCCCACGGTAATATCGGCATTATCGGCTTCGACGATGGTGGTCACCTCGGAGACCGATTCCAAACTCAACGGTACTTGCGGGATGGGATCGCGGTCGTTATTGATCACGAATGCCTGATTTTTGCTGGTGCGGGCGAAATCGTATCCGAATTGCATATTGCCCGGCTTGGGTTGGGCGTACAGATAGGATTTAATTTGGGTGTGTTTTAATGTCTCCAAGCCGTAAGGAATGGTCTCCTCTTGAATGGCGTAATACAGAAACGCTTGAATCAAGGTCGCTACCGCCGCCCCTTGGCTGTGGCCGGTAATATACAGCTTGGAAATGTCCTCGTTTGCTAACACGCGTTTTATCTGGGTCAGCACGCCGCGTTGGTCGTCTAACAACAACCCTAAGGCCGCATAGGCAAAACCCAGATGCACTTCCGCCATGGGGGTAGAGGCAAAAACTATGGGTAGCGTGTGATTCTTGGGATATTCAACGCCGGCGAAAGCCGGTATTGTGGTGGCGTAGGCGTCTGTTAGTATACTTTGCCATTCAGCTACCGTACCGCGCACCGCCAAGGCATAAACCCCGCGATGGATTTGCGATTTTGCTAACAGCCAAGCCCCGTTCAAAGGTTTGATGCCGTTAGTCTTGATATCGTTCGGGTTTGGTTTGTCCTCTGCTCGGTCGGCATCCGTGTAGGGAAATTGCCGATTCCATTGGGTATTGCCCGGCATACGGCTGTCGTACACCAAATCCCAGCCGACAGGATTTGCATAAAACTGGTGTTCAGGGTCGGGCAGATCCGGATTGTTGCGGTCGTCCTGGTTATTCAGTTCTATGCACATTTCCAACATAGTTTTTGCCTCATCGGTGTCGAAACCGCTGGTGGCTTGTATTGCTTGCGTGGTTGCCGCGTCACGTTGAATTTGATACGGCTGAATAAAATTTTCGTTTGTCATGGTCGAACACCCCGAAATTAGAAAAGTGAGTAGTAACGCCGGCCGGTACTTATAGTCATTGTCTGCGCTGCGCGGATGCGCTTGCTTGGGGGATTTTGGGTAAGAATGGGGTAACATGGACGTATCCTCCTCTGCTCGCCGGAATAAGCGAGTATTTTGCACCGGCAATCCGCTTAAGAATCGACCGGTGCGGAGAATCGCTGCGGTTATTACCTGCCTATAAGGCAAGAAATACCAATCGAAATCCCCGCAAGCCGGTAAAACTCTCTAGCCATCGAGCACCAAATATTTAAAATTATTTTTAGGCTGCGCAATCCGCCGTCAAAATAAGGCAATGGGACTTAAGCAAATGCGCCAAATCAGTATAGGCGCTAGGCATGTCATCCGCCAAATTCGTTAAAACTGTTAATCGGCCTCGGATCAGAGTCGACCTCAGGCATTCAGCGAGGCTGACGAATGAAAGGGACTCTTTGCGCACAAACTTTCGTAAGACAATTCCGTCTTTCATCAACTGTCTGCTTGCTTGGCAAACCCGTCAAGCAACGGCGATAACGATTCGGGAGAAATAAAATGGCTGTGGAATGGGTATATTCGCCTACCCGAATCGATTGGGTGGTGTTATCCGAACTGTACAAATTAGCCCCGTTGGGTGACAAAGATCCGAACGATCTAAAAACCGCCTTCGGAAATAGCCGGTATTTTTGTTTTGCATTCGATGCCGGCAAGTTGGTGGGCGCCGGCCGGGCCTTGGCTGACGGCGTGGATTGTTCGTATATCTGCGACGTAGCGGTTTTACCCAGTCATCAAGGTATGGGGATAGGTAAAACCATCATAAGTAAGTTAGTCGAATTTTCCAGCGGACACCGCAAAATCATTCTTTACACCGCCCCGGGCAATGAATCGTTTTATAGACGTTTGGGTTTTAAGCGGATGCGCGCGGCCATGGCCATCTTCGCCGATGCCCGGCAAGCCTTGGATTGGGGATTGCTCTACGAGGATTAATCGGCTATTTGCATTCTAGGCTTGGAAATCAGCTCGACTCATGTTTTCAGACTGCACCGTTTTGAGCAAAACACGGTTGGATTGTAGCTGGGCGCAATAGCTCGTTATATGCAAAAGTTGGTTGAGAGGAATACTTGTTAGCGGCCACGGCCATTCTCGAACGGTATGCTCGCCGTTAGGGCATCGATCCCTTGTTTCATCATCCGAAACGCTGCTGGGGCATTAGCAATCTGTGGCAACAGTCGCGCACCGTGCTGGAACCCCGGATGCAAATTCGCTCCACCGCTTGGATGCTGGCACAGTTGTTGGCTTTGGCCGTTGACGAGCCCTTCCCGCCACGTGAAATTGCGCCCTGGCGCGAAGGGCATCCCTTGCGGCGGGTCTCGTCGCGCAAGGGCTGCGGATTGAATTTACAGGACTTGCCTTTCGCGACGGTTTTGACCCGAAGTCGCAAAAATTCAGCGTCCCAGAACAGCGCGGCGACCCTCGATTGTCGCCTTGACCAGTTGGTCTCACGAAAATACGCGGGTCCATCGCTACGCGGCCCCTTCGTCTTTAGGTCAAGCTGGCGCGGCGTGGCCAGCGCTGTGTCTAAAATTGAGTTAACGCAACAGAACCGGATTTCTGATCAACCCGTTAAACCCTGGGCATTTGACGCAGCTTTTCCACCACTTTGTCACCAAACTCGTCGGTACTGATCATCGTCACACCGCTGCCGGGTTTCGACAAATCAGCGGTCGAATAACCGTCGCCGAATACGCCCTGCATGGCCGCCCAAACGTTTTTGGCTTCAGCCGCCATGTCGAAGCTGTTTTCCAGCATCATCGCCACCGAGCCTATCATCGAATAAGGGTTGGCGATGTTTTTACCGGCGATGTCCGGCGCCGAACCGTGTGAGGGCTCGTAGTAAGCTTTATCGGGCCCGATGCAGGCCGAAGGCATCAAGCCCAGCGAACCCAAAATACCACCGCCTTGGTCGCTGAGTATGTCACCGAACATGTTCTCCATCACCATTACATCGAACTGGGTTGGCTTCAGACACAGCGCGGTAGCGGCTGCATCGACCAGCATGTTGACCACCTGTACATCAGGATATTCCTTGGCGACTTCTTCCATCACCTCGTTCCACAATACACTGGATTTCAAGACGTTGCTTTTGTGAATGTTGTGCAGCAATTTGCGGCGTTTGCTGGCCAACTTAAAGGCTTGCTGCATGATTTGCCGAATTTGTGCCTCGTCGTATTCCAGGGTTTCGCGAACGTAGCGCAAACCGGTAGCGTTGATGCCCGTCTCCTTCTCGCCGAAATATAGGCCGCCCACCAGTTCGCGAACGATGATCAGATCGATACCTTCACCGATTATTTCGGGCTTCAACGGTGAAAAATGCGCTAACGATTTTGGCAGCGAAACCGGCCGGAAATTGGCATAGGTATTGTAACGGCGGCGTAGAGGTAATAATGCACCGCGTTCCGGCTGCTCGTCGATAGGGATTCGTTTTGAATCTTCGTGGCTCAAGCCGATCGGCCCTTTCAAAATCGCGTCGGCTTGATCGCAAATGGCTTTGGTTTGATCGGGAAAGGCTGAGCCGGATTCGAAATAAGCGCAGGCACCGAATGCGGCGGGCAGTAACTCGAATGTCACATCGTTACGTTCTTCGATGAGTTTCAAAACTTTGATGGCTTCTTTGGTGATCTCGGGGCCGATACCGTCACCGGCCAATATTGCAATTTTATAATGTTTCATGCTTCTGTTTGATTTTATGTAAACTTTTATTTTATAAAGACTTAATCAAGGTTGCCTGCGTCTCGTGCAACTGGATATTGATGAGTTTGATCGTGGCTAAAATCGCCGCAAATACCTGATTGACGTGAACGCCGCGGGTTTTGCGAAACTCACTGCCGCAATCCCAAGTGATAACACATTCTGTCAATGCACTGGCGTGTCCGCCTTTAGGAATACGAATTTCGTAATCAGCCAGAGTCGGTAAACGGTAGCCGTACTTGTCCAGCACCTTGCCGATAGCGTCAATAAAGGCATCGAAACCGCCACTACCGGCACCGGTAGCTTGGTGTTTATCGCCCTTGATATCGACACGCAGGCTGACGGTGGAGGGTAGGTCAAGACCGCTGCTGATGGAACAAGCCAATAATTTAATGTGCTGATAATCCTTGCTTTCCAGGACGTCGGCAATGATAAACGGCAGGTCGTCGATGGTGATGGTTTGCTTGGAATCGCCAATGCTGACGATACGCGCCAAGACCTTTTTTTGATCTTCTTCGGAAAGTTGCAACTCCAGCTGCTCAAGGTTTTTTTTCAGAGAGGCTTTGCCGCTCATTTTTCCCAAGGCATAGCTGCGAGTCCGCGAAAAGCGTTCCGGCCCCAATCGGGTCTTGTACAACCCGCCCTTTTGATCGCCATCGGCATGGATGCCGGCAGTCTGCGTAAACACGTCCGAACCGACGATGGGCGCATTGGCGGCAACGCGTTTGCCCGAAAAGTTTTCGACCATGTTGCTGATGCGGACCAAGTCGCTTTCATTAATGGACAACTGCATGTTCATCTTATCGCGCAACACCACGGCCACCTCCGCCAAGGAGGCATTGCCTGCCCGTTCACCCAGGCAATTGACGGTACAGTGAACGGTACTGACACCCGCCCGTACCGCAGCCATGGCATTTGCCGTGGCTAAGCCGTAGTCGTTATGGGGATGAAAATCAAACTGTAGGTCCGGATAGCGCTGACACATATCGCTAAGGCTTGAATAAACTTCGTCCGGCGACATGACACCCAGCGTATCCGGCAGCATGAAGTGGCAGATCGGGCTGTGTTGCAAGCTATCCATCAACCCGTATACATACTCCGGACTGTCTTTATAACCATTCGACCAATCTTCCAGATAAACATTTACCTTCAGACCTTGCTCATGCGCATGGGCGATGGTTTGTAAGACATCGGCGCTGTGTTGCTCCAAGGTTTTACCGAGTTGCTCACGGCAATGCTTCTCGCTGCCTTTAGCCAGAAGGTTGATCACCCTGCCGCCGGTAGACTTGATCCAGTCGACGCTGAGGGTATGGTCAACAAAGCCAAGGACTTCCACTCGCTCGGCAAAACCTTCTTGCTGGGCCCATTGGTTGATCTGACTAACAGCGGCCTTCTCGCCTTCCGATACCCGGGCCGAAGCCACTTCAATACGATCTACGCCTAAAAATTGCAACAAGGCCTTGGCGATGCTGACTTTTTCCGTAGGCGTAAAGGCAACGCCTTGGGTTTGCTCTCCATCGCGTAAGGTAGTATCCATGAGTTGGATATGTCTTGGCTTTTTCAACATGATTTTCGTCTGTGTTTTCGGTGCGGCCCAATGTCGGCATGGTTAGGCCCAAAGCCAGGGAAAATCCTGCTTATGCTGCTGCTCGAACAGGTCGATCTTATCGACGTGTTTTAAGGTCAAGCCGATGTCGTCCAACCCACTGAGCAGATTACCTTTGCGAAACGGATCAATTTCGAAACTAAAGCCATTACCGGCTGGCGTACTCAACTGTTGGTTTTCCAGATCGACGGTAAAACGCACCCCCTCGTTTGCCGCGATTTCAGCCATCAATGTGTCCAGTTGATCTTTATCGACCTTGATCGGCAGAATGCCGTTTTTAAAACAATTGTTATAAAAAATATCGGCATAACTCGTAGAGATGATGGTGTTGAAACCATAATCGGCAATGGCCCACGGCGCGTGTTCACGTGAGGAGCCACAGCCGAAGTTGTCACCCACCACCAGGATTTTGGCGCCTTTAAAAGCCGGATTGTTCAGCTCGAATTCGGGGTTATCGCTGCCGTCGTCATTGAAACGCCAGTCGTGAAACAGATGCTGGCCAAAGCCGCTACGTTCCACTTTCTTTAAAAACTGCTTGGGAATAATTTGATCAGTATCGACGTTGCTGCGGTTCATCAGCACAGCGATGCTTTCATGCTTTTTATACGGTTCCATAACTTATCTTGCTCTTGCTCGTTAAAGGGTACGAATGTCGACAAAATGGCCTGCAGCCGCCGCGGCAGCAGCCATGGCAGGCGAAACCAAATGCGTACGTCCGCCTTTGCCCTGACGGCCTTCGAAATTTCGGTTTGATGTAGACGCGCAACGCTGACCTTTGGACAGCTCGTCGCCATTCATTGCCAAACACATCGAGCAGCCGGGCTCGCGCCATTCCCAACCGGCATCGACAAAGATTTTGTCCAGTCCTTCTTGTTCTGCTTGCTGCTTAACATGGTAGGAACCGGGCACTACAATCGCGGTGACGCCGTTGGCCACTTTAGTCCCTTTCGCCACTTCCGCGGCTATACGGATATCTTCGATACGGCCGTTGGTGCAAGAACCGATGAACACGAAATCAATCGGAATATCGGTAATTTTGGTGTTGGGCGTCAGTCCCATATAGGCTAACGCGCTTTCACAAGCTTTACGCTTGATGTCGTCGCTGAAGCTTTCCGGCGAAGGCACCAAGCTATCGACTCCGGCGACTTGCTCGGGCGATGTGCCCCATGACACTTGCGGAGCTATTTCATTCGCATCCAGAACCACAGTGGCATCAAAGACGGCGCCTTCGTCGCTGGGTAGAGACTTCCAATAAGCCAGAGCCTGATCCCAGTAATCGCCAGCCGGTGCAAATTCGCGGCCTTTAAGGTATTCATAGGTCTTTTCGTCGGGGGCAACCAAACCAGCTCTGGCGCCCGCTTCGATTGCCATGTTGCACAAGGTCATCCGGCCTTCCATGGACAACGATTTGATCGCCGAACCGGTATATTCGATCACATAGCCAGTACCACCTGCGGTGCCGATCTTGCCAGTGATGGCCAGGGCAATATCCTTGGCGGATGCATATTTGGACAGTTCGCCGTTGATGACGATTTGCATGGTTTTGGATTTTTTCTGCGGCAGGGTTTGCGTGGCCATCACATGTTCGACTTCGGAAGTGCCTATGCCGAACGCCAGTGCGCCAAACGCACCATGGGTTGCGGTATGACTGTCGCCGCATACCACGACCATGCCGGGATGGACGAAACCGTGCTCGGGAACCACCACGTGAATCACGCCGTTGTTCGCGTTTTTCATGTCGTAAAGGTTTAGGCCGTTTTCCCTGCAATTTTCGGCCATGGTTTCTATCTGTTTTTTAGCAATCGGATCGGCAATCGGCAGATCGCGATTTTTTGTCGGTACACAATGATCCATCGTCGCCAAAATACTGTGCGGATTGCGCACTTTGCGATTGCTCAAGCGCAGACCTTCAAAAGCCTGAGGGCTGGTGACTTCGTGCATCAGGTGCCGATCGACATACAGTAAAGGCGCCTGTCCTTCGGTATCCACCACGAGATGGCTATCCCAAATTTTTTCATACATGGTTTTTTTCATAGCATTTTCCAAAGCTTGCATAGAGACTCTTTAATCGAGTTTACTATGTGTTACGGGTCTAATCTGAGGCATAGTTTAACCTTGTCGCCTTTCCGGTAAAAACCAGACCTTCATTTTGTTTATGTTCTGGTATCCGACGGCTGCAAAGGGTCGGGACAAGACGATCATGCCTTGCTTACCAAACGGTGAATTTTCCGAGCACTGAAATCCAACCAAACCAAACTGGACTTAACATTACATTACATCCCAGTGGCTTTCATTCCAACCTCAGAATGCAAATAGCCGATTAATTTAGCTTTGACGAATGCCCGTTTTCAAATCGGCCCTTGAGCGCTTGGCTCTATCCGGCAAAGCGATTGAAAACATAGCCAGTCCACAGGGCAATCGCGCTTGACCTTTGCGAATCAATCGCAACACTCAATCATTTGCCCAACGCAAATCTCTCAGCGTAAGGCAATGACGAAAATATCCCGCAGACGATGTTTGTTTTCGGCGTGCGATGCGCCGGTCGGTGCGGGTAGCAAAATGATGGAAATTGGCGGTACTTGGCATGCTCATCTTCGCTATCAAATAGATAGACCGTTTACCGCATTCAAAGTGCGATTGCCCTACCATCCGACGGCGCGGCCATGTAAGCCGGGCGGTTTTATGCAATAATTCCGCCTCGTTTTTTGCCTACACCTAATCATGTCTACTCGAAGAATCCTGGTCACGAGTGCGCTGCCGTATGCAAACGGCCCTATCCACTTAGGCCATCTGGTCGAATACATCCAGACCGATATTTGGGTGCGTTTTCAAAAGATGCGCGGCCACCAATGCCATTATGTGTGTGCCGACGATACCCACGGTACGCCCATCATGTTGCGCGCCGACCGAGAGGGGATTACGCCCGAACAATTGATCGCCCAAGTAGAGACTCAGCACAAAGCCGATTTCGCCGAGTTCGGGGTGGCTTTCGATCATTACCACAGCACGCATTCCCCGGAGAACAAGCTGTTGTCCGAGTTGATTTACACCCGTTTGCGCGAGGCCGGGCACATCAACAGCCGCAGCATCACCCAGGCCTACGACCCGGTCAAAAATATGTTCCTGCCGGATCGCTTCATCAAAGGCGAGTGCCCCAAGTGCGGTGCGCCCGACCAGTACGGCGACAACTGCGAAGCCTGCGGCGCCACCTACTCGCCTATGGAATTGAAAAACGCGGTTTCGGCGATTTCCGGCGAAAAGCCGGTCGAAAAGGAATCGCTACATTATTTTTTCAATTTGGCTGATTTCAGCGCGTTTTTGCACGATTGGACCACGGCCGGGCATTTACAGCCGGAAGTGGCCAACAAGATGGCGGAATGGCTGGGCAACGGCTTGCAAGAATGGGATATTTCCCGCGACGCACCGTATTTCGGCTTTGAAATCCCGCAGGCGCCGGGCAAATATTTCTACGTCTGGTTGGACGCGCCCATCGGCTACATGGCCAGTTTTCAAGCCCTGTGCGACAAACAAGGCCTGGATTTCGACGCCTATTGGGGCGAAAACAGCACTGTCGAGCTGTACCATTTCATCGGCAAGGACATCATCTATTTTCACTCGTTGTTTTGGCCGGCCATGTTGCACGGTTCGGGCTTTCGCACCCCAAGCGCGGTTTTTGCCCATGGGTTTTTGACCGTCAACGGCGAGAAGATGTCCAAGTCGCGCGGGACTTTTATCAAGGCTCGCACCTATCTGGAGCATCTGAATCCGGAATATTTGCGTTATTACTTCGCGGCCAAATTGGCAGGCGGGGTGGAAGACATCGATCTGAACTTCGAGGACTTCAGCCAACGCGTCAATTCCGATCTGGTCGGCAAAGTCGTCAACATTGGCAGTCGTTGCAGCGGCTTCATCGCCAAGCGATTCGACAACCTATTGGCGGCAGAATGCAGCGAGCCTGAGTTGTTTCAGTTTTTTATCGATGCGGAAAGCGGGATTGCCGAGTTGTATGAAAAGCGCGAGTTCGGCAAGGCGATGCGGGAAATCATGGCGCTCGCGGATAAGGCCAACCAATACATAGACGAGAAGAAACCCTGGCTGATCGCCAAGGAAGACGGCCGGGATACGGAGTTGCATCAGGTTTGCAGCATGGGCTTGAATTTGTTCCGGATTTTGGTTGCCTATCTGCGTCCGGTCATTCCTTCGTTGGCGGCTAATGCAGAGGCGTTCTTGGCCATACCGGTTCAACCTTGGCCGGCCAAAGCCCAGCCTTTGCTGAATCAGCGCATCAACGCGTTTACCCCGTTGATGACCCGGGTCGATGCGGACAAGATAGCCGCTATCGTCGAGGCTTCCAAGGAAAGTTTGGAAAAATCGCCCAAGCCTAAAGAAAAAACCTGCGAGCCGATTGCAGACACTGTCGACATAGAAGATTTCGTTAAAATCGATCTGCGGGTGGCCCGCATTGTTAAAGCCCAACCGGTGGACGGCGCGGAAAAGTTGCTGCAACTGACCGTCGATGTCGGCGACGAAACCCGTACCATCTTCGCCGGAATCAAATCCGCGTATTCCCCGGAACAATTGGAAGGCCGGTTGACCGTAGTGGTCGCCAATCTGAAGCCTCGCAAAATGCGCTTCGGCACCTCGGAAGGGATGGTGTTGGCGGCCGGTCCCGGCGGCAACGATATTTGGGTACTGTCGCCGGATGCCGGCGCCCAACCCGGCATGAGGATCAAATAGCCGGATGTCCGACGAGTTGGTGGACCGCATCGATGCGCTGTTGCCGCAAACCCAATGCGGTCAGTGCGGCTATAAAGGCTGTTTGCCTTATGCCCAAGCGCTGGCTAAGGACGAGGCGGACATTAACCGCTGTCCACCGGGCGGAGATGCCGGGATCCGCCGGTTGGCGCAGTTATTGGGTAGGGCTTACCTGCCTTTGGATCCGGCATGCGGCGAGGAAAAGCCAAGGCAAGTGGCGGTCATTGTCGAAGCGGATTGCATAGGCTGCACAAAATGCTTACCGCCTTGTCCGGTGGATGCCATCGTTGGCGCGGCCAAGCACATGCACAGCGTGATTGCCGGGCATTGCACGGGGTGCGGGCTGTGCGTGGCGCCTTGTCCGGTCGATTGCATTCGCATGGAAGACGTCGCGGACCCTATTTGGGACGCCACCGCGGCGGACAAGGCTCGTTCGCGTTATCAAGCCCGCAATCGGCGTTTGCAGCAGCAAGAATTGGCAAAAGCGGAACGTTTGGCGCGGCAAAAACAGTTGCTGGCCAAGTTAAAGCAAAACTGAATTTTTCAGCACAAGCTGTGCTCGGCACCTTCTCGGGCTAAATACAGCTGTAAGCCGACAGTATCGGAATCGTTTGTTAAGCCGGCGAAGATGCTTTCCAACTCGTCGTCGCTGCGGTTCGGTTCGTGGTGGGTCAAAAACAGTTTCTTGATCTTGGCCAGCCTGGCGACGCGTAGCGAGCTCGCGTAGGTGCCGTGCCCCCAGCCTTGTTTGCTCGAATATTCGGCGTCGGTATAGGACGAATCGATGATCAGGCCATCCACGCCGCTCATCGCTTTAATCGCTTCCTGCCGTTCCTGCTCGACGACTCGTTGAAAATCGGCGTACTCGACAGTTTCGGGCGGGTACGGGTTGTATGGCACTTCGTAATCGCCGGTAAAAAATAGACTGGAGCCGTCGTCGTCGTCTATCCGGTAGCCGAAATTGAGGACCGGGTGGTTGAGTATGGTCGGGACGATGCGCAGGCTGCCTATGCGCAGCTCTGCGCCGGCAGTTAGATTTCGATAGTGCAACCGGCATTTCAACTGGCTCTCGCTGATCGGAAAATAACTGTTTTGCAATTGCACGCTCAGCGACCGCTCTATGCCGCAGCCGGTCAGCGGGTCTTGGCCGCCGTAGATGCGGATTTCGTTTTGCGCGGTAAATAAGGGATAAAAAAACGGCAGGCCTTGTATGTGATCCCAATGGGTGTGGGTGATCAGAATGTGGACCGGGCGGTTGAGCTGTTTCGGTAACTGTTTGGCCAGGGCATGGATACCGGTACCGGCGTCCAGAATGACCAGGTCGCCGCTGGAAGGCAGCACTTGTATGCAGGTGGTATTGCCGCCGTAGCGTACGGTTTGAGGCCCGGGGGTTGGAATGGAGCCTCTAACGCCCCAGAATTTCAGCTTCATTCGATCTCTAGCGGCATTTCAGGCGCCGGTTTAATGGGCTTGATCCCAGTTGACGCCGCTGCCGACTTCCACCAGCAACGGAATGGCCAATTCGGCGGCACCGGTCATCAAACTGCGGATTTTTTCGCGATAGGCGGCCAGGTCCGCAGTGGCGACTTCGAAAACCAATTCGTCGTGTACTTGCATAATCATCTTAACGTCGGCGTTGCTGTCGGTTATCCATCGGTCGCAGGCTATCATGGCGCGTTTGATGATGTCTGCGGCGCTACCCTGCATGGGCGCATTGATGGCGGTGCGTTCGGCGTATTGGCGTAAAGCCTGGTTTTTGGCATTGATGTCGGGTAGATACAGGCGTCGGCCGAATAGGGTTTCCACGTAACCTTGCCGCTTGGCTTGCTCCCGAATGTCCTCCATGTATTGCCTTACGCCGGGGTAACGGTTGAAGTATAGATCAATGTAGGCTTGCGCTTGGTTGCGCGGCAAGCCTAGTTGTTGAGCCAAGCCGAAGGCGGACATGCCGTAGATCAAACCGAAGTTGATCGCTTTGGCGGAGCGGCGCAGATCGTGAGTGACGCTGTCCGGCGCCACTTCAAATACTTCGGCGGCGGTGGCGCGATGGATGTCTTCGCCTTTGGAAAACGCATTGAGCAATCCGGCGTCGCCGGACAAATGTGCCATGATGCGCAACTCGATTTGCGAATAGTCGGCGGCGACAATGGTGTAACCGGGTGGGGCGATAAAGGCTTGGCGGATTTTTCGCCCCTCTTCGCTGCGAATCGGGATGTTCTGTAAATTGGGTTCGGTCGACGACAAACGTCCGGTGGCGGCCACGGCCTGTTGGTAAGACGTATGCACACGTCCGGTTTTCGGGTTGATCTGCTGCGGTAATTTGTCGGTATACGTGGATTTCAGCTTGCTCATGCCGCGGTGTTCCAAAATCAGGCGCGGCAATGGGTAATCTTGTGCCAGCTCCTGCAACACCGATTCGTCGGTGGACGGTTGCCCTTTAGGGGTTTTTTTCAGTACCGGTAATTTCAAACGGTCGTACAGAATGTCTTGAATTTGCTTGGGCGAACCCAAGTTGAATGCGTGCCCGGCGACGTCGTGTGCTTGCTGTTCTATGCCCAGTATGCGGTTGGCTAATTCCAGGCTTTGTTGCGCCAGCATGTCGCTGTCGATTAACACGCCGTTTTGTTCGATTGTGACCAACACCGGCAGTAGCGGCATCTCGATATCGCTATACAAAGACCAAAGGCCGGGCTGCTGTTGCAATTGCGCCGATAGGGTTTGGTGCAGGCGCAGCGTAATGTCCGCATCCTCGGCCGCATAGTCGGCGGCGGGTTCCAGCGCGACTTCGCTGAAGCCGATTTGTTTGGCGCCTTTGCCGCAAATGTCTTCGTAGTGAATGGTGTCCACGCCCAAGTAATGCTTGGCCAAGTCGTCCATGTTGTGCCGGGTGGCGGTACTGTTGAGCACGTACGACTGCAGCATAGTGTCGTGGCGCATGCCGCGCAGGGTGATGCCGTGGTTGTGCAGTACGTGGGCGTCGTATTTTAGGTTTTGCCCGACTTTGGCGCGCCGCGGGTCTTCCAGCAGCGGCCGTAGTGCGTTCAATGCGGCGTGGCGGTCTAATTGCTGCGGAGCGTCCGGATAAGCGTGTGCCAACGGCAGGTATGCCGCCTGTCCGGCTTCGACTGCAAAGGAAACGCCGACGATCTCGGCATCGCTATAGTTCAGGCTGGTGGTTTCGGTGTCGAAGGCAAACAGCTCGGCCTGTTTGAGTTTATCCAGCCACGCGGCGAAATCCGCCTCGGACAGTATCAATTGATAGTCTTTGGCGATTACGGCCGGCACGGGCGTCGATACCGTAGAGGTCGGTTCGACCAAGCTCCCGGCTGCGGCATCGTCACCGTTCAGGGTTTTAAGCCAGCTGCTGAAGCCCAATTGGCCGAGTTGTTGTTTTAGGGCAGCAAGGTCCGGTTGTTTGCGCTTCAAGTCTTCAATGCCGTAATGCAGGGCGACGTCGCAGCGAATGGTGGTCAGTTGGCGCGACAAAGGCAGTTGCGGCAGGCTGGCGCGTAGGTTTTCGCCGATCTTGCCTTTGATGTCGGCCGCGCCGGCCATCAAACTATCCAGATCGCCGTATTCCTGCAGCCACTTGGCGGCGGTTTTGGGGCCGACCTTGGGTACGCCGGGGATGTTGTCGACCGTATCGCCCATCAGCGCCAGATAGTCGACGATTTGTTCCGGCTTGACCCCGAATTTTTCCTGTACCCCGGCAATATCCATCACTGTGCCGGTCATCGAGTTTTCCAGGGTGATTTGTTCGTTCACCAGCTGAGCCATATCTTTGTCGCCGGTGGAGATGATGACGCTAAAGCCATGCGCGGCAGCGGTTTGCGCCAGACTGCCGAGCACGTCGTCGGCCTCGACCCCGGGTTCCATGATCAACGGCAAACCCAAAGAGCGGATCAACTCGTGCAAGGGTTGGATCTGTACCCGTAATTCGTCCGGCATGGGTGGCCGGTTGGCCTTGTATTGCTGGTACAAATCGTGGCGGAAGGTTTTGCCGGGCGCATCGAATACCACGGCAAAATAAGGCGTCGCATAATCGTTGATCAGCTTGCGCAGCATATTCGAAACGCCGTAAATGGCGTTGGTGGGTTGGCCTTGGGCGTTGGTTAAGGGCGGCACCGCGTGAAAGGCGCGAAATAAAAACGACGAGCCGTCGACTAGGATCAGTTTGTTTTCCGACATTGGCGCAACAGATTGATGAATGACTGCCGAAACAATAGCGCCTGCGGCGCCGCTTGTCGACGGCTGTATATTTTTCGCGACTGCCAGGCGGGCTGAACTGAATGAATCTATAACCGGCAATATAGGATAATGTCCGCCTCACACACGTAGCGCGCAGCCCATGAGCAAGGCTAAGCGCTGTAACGTTTTCTTTTTTTGCCACGATACGTCATTGATGAACGCGCAGAAACGACTCGCTATTTTCGACCGTTTAGCTATCGCTACCCCTGAACCGACCACAGAGCTGAATTTCAGTAGTCCATTCGAGTTGTTGGTGGCGGTGGTGCTCTCCGCGCAAGCGACCGACAAAGGCGTCAACAAGGCCACGGCAAAATTGTTTCCGGTGGCTAATACGCCGCAAGCCATCTTGGCGTTGGGCGAAGCGGGTTTGAAGGAGTACGTTAAAACCATAGGCCTGTTCAACAGCAAAGCCGCCAATATCATCAAATTGTGCGAAAGCTTGATAAGTAAACACGGCGGTGAAGTGCCGCGATCCCGTGAAGATTTGGAGGCCTTGGCCGGCGTCGGCCGCAAGACGGCGAACGTCGTTTTAAACACCGCGTTCGGTTTGCCTACCATAGCGGTCGATACCCATATTTTTCGGGTGTCGAATCGCACCGGCTTGGCACCCGGCAAAAACGTTCTGGAAGTCGAGAAAAAATTGGAGAAAAGCGTGCCGCGCCTACATAAAAAAGACGCGCACCATTTGTTGATTTTGCACGGGCGCTATGTGTGCATAGCCCGAAAACCCCGCTGTCAAACTTGCTGTATTGCCGATTTATGCGAGTTTAAAGAAAAAACCACATAGAGCGTTTACAATGAAACAGGACTGAACTTAAGGAGTGCGAGTCGGTCGCATGGGCTCGGCTCTATGGGCTGCAGCTGATAACAACAATCCGAACATCTTAAGAGAGAGCGTCATGAAAAAATTTAGCAAAACTCCTTTGACATTGGCGATGGGTACCGCCGTTTTATCCGGCTTTGCGGCCGGCGTGCAAGCCGAATCCAATCCATTTGCGTTAAGCGAATTGTCCAACGGTTACATGGTTGCCGAAGTATCCAATAAAACCGCTCACGGCGCCTGCGGCGGCAACGTCGCTGACGAAAACGGCCGCAAAATCAGTAACAGTAAAAAAGCCGACGGCTCCTGCGGTGAAAATAAGTGCGGCGCCATGATGAAAGGCGGCGAAATGAAAAAAGGCATGGAAGGCCAATGCGGTGAAATGATGAAGGGTAAAGAGGGATCTTGCGGCATGAGCGCTAAAAAAGCCGAGTCCAAAAAAGCCGACGGCTCCTGCGGTGAAGGCATGTGCGGGGCGATGATGGAAGGCGGCAAAATGAAAAAAGGCATGGAAGGCATGTGCGGTGAAATGATGAAAGGCAAAGAAGGCGCATGCGGCATGATGGGGGGTATGTCCGGCGATGCGGATAAGTCCGCGCAAGGTTCTTGCGGGGCCATGATGAAGGGTGGGGAAGGCTCTTGCGGCGCCATGATGAAAGGCGGCGAAGGTTCGTGCGGTGCCGCGATGAAAAAGGAAGACGCTGAAAAAGCCGGCGAATAGGCTAGGGTGTGACCAATTATCGGTCTGCCGGCGCTTGCCGGGCGGGTTTAGGCCTTAGACGGGCGTTTTTGCCCGAGGTTTTGGCCAACCCGCCCAGCCAAGTGGATTTTTACGAGGTGGCGCCGGAAAACTGGATGACGATAGGCGGCAAGTTAGGCAAACAATTTAGGGCCGTGACGGAGCGCCATGAAGTTGTTTGCCACGGCTTGTCGCTGTCTATCGGCAGCTGCGATCCGCTGGACGAAGCATTCGTGTATCAGCTGAAAGCCTTCATGGCCGAACACGGTATCCGCTTTTACAGCGAGCATTTGAGTTATTGCAGTCATAAAGGGCATTTATACGATTTGATGCCGATACCGTTCACCGAAGAGGCCGTAACCCACGTTGCGGCGCGGATCAGGCGGGTGCAGGACATTTTGGAGCATAAAATCGCGATGGAAAACGTCTCGTATTATGCGACGCCGGGGCAGGAGATGTCGGAAATCGATTTTTTCAACGCGGTGGTCGCCGAGGCGGACTGCAACGTCCTGATCGACATCAACAATATTTACGTCAATAGCGTCAATCACGCTTACGATGCGCTTGCATATTTACGAGCGATTCCTGGGGAGCGCATAGCCTATGCGCATGTCGCCGGGCATTACGTCGAGGCCGAAGATTTTTTGGTGGACACCCACGGGGCACCGGTCATCGATCCGGTATGGCGCATGCTGGAAATCGCCTATCAGGAATTCGGGGTGTTTCCGACCTTGTTGGAGCGCGATTTCAATTTGCCGCCGTTAAGCGAGTTGTTGCAGGAGGTCGATACGATACGGTCGCTGCAACGGCAGGCGGAGCCGGCTGACTTGATTTTTGCATGACTGCCGTCGATTTCAGGGCCGAGCAAGCCCGTTTTGCCGCCTACATCCGCGATCCGGAGCAAATCGACCCGCCTGCCGGCGTGCATCCCGTGCGCATGGCGATGTACCGGGAGTTGTTTTTTAACAACATCAACAGCTTTTTGTGCAGTAATTTCCCGGTAATGAAATCGATTTTGCCTGATGCCGATTGGTTGGCGTTGGCCCGGGATTTCTTTTTGCAGCATCGGTGCAAGACGCCGCATTTTTCCGAAATTGCCGAAGAGTTTTTGGATTATTTGCAAAACGAAAGGCGCAATGCCGCGGATTTGCCTTTCTTGCTGGAATTGGCCCACTACGAATGGGTGGAAATGGCGTTGGCGATTGCGAGGGACCAGCCCGAATTCGGAGGCGAGGCGTTTGCGGAGTACATACACGACCGCGCATTGCAATTGTCTCCGCTGGCTTGGCCGTTAGTCTACCGTTTTCCGGTGCAGCGGATAGGTCCCGGGTTTGTGCCCGAGCAAGCGCCCGAACAAGCCACCTATTTGATCGTCAATCGCGACAGCAACGATGAAGTCAGGTTTATGCAAACCAATGCGATGACCTATTTGTTGCTACAAACTATAGAACAACAGCCGAATCGGCCGGGCGCTTATTATTTGGACAGTTTGGCGGCCCGGACGGCCGGGCAAGCGGCAGGGGAAGCAACGCGCCGGTTCGGTTTGGATACCTTGCAAGAACTGGCGCGCAAGGATATTGTTATTCCGGCTGTTGACGTTTAAAGCTATGCACCCACACCAAGCCGTTCTCGTTCCATTCCATATTGGCGTGCATTTTTAAAATCAAATCCTTATAAACAGCCATGTTCGGGTAGCCTTCGGCTTGCGCGTCGGCATCCGTCATATCGCCGATACGCTGACGCTCGACCGCCGTGACGATGAAATCGATGCCTTCCAATTGAAAATGCTCACCCGGATAAGCATATAAACCGTCGCGACGTTGCTGAGTTTTTTGGCCGCTCAAAGCAGCGGCTACCAGCTTGGGATGACGAATCAAACGGTCAATTTCGCAGGTTTTTTCGGGGTATTCACTCATCGGCAGGTCCTATCGGTGCATAGAAAAAGGCGCATTATTATGCAAAGCGGGAAAAATAGCAGGGGCTTGCCGAATTTTAGTGATGCGCAAAGCGCCGGCAGTCCGCTCAATTACTGGCGACAGTAGGGAAGCGGGCGCGGAATTTGCTGTTGCCTTTGTCGAATTTGTTTTGCTGTACCCGCACTAAGGCCAGCTTTGCCTCGTTCTGCAATTGGCTGTCGGCGAACTTTTGTTGACGGCGGACCGGCGCATTGATTGCTTTCATAAAAAACGCTTCGGCTTCTTCGATTCTATCGTGGCGCAGTAAATAATCGGCGTAAAAGTAGTTGGCGTCGATGCCGTTAGGGTTGATGCCGAGACTGGTTTTCAGCAATTGTTCGGCAGTATCGTCGTCGCCGAACGAAACCGGCCAGCCCGGCAACATGTAATACAGCGTGCCCAGCGTCACGTAAGCGGCTCCGTCCAATGCCTTGGGATTGATTTCAATCGCTTCCTCCAGCAACTGCTTGGCTTGTGCAAGCGTTGTCAATGCGGTTAGCGGCGATTCCAAAGCGGCATTGGTGGCCATGATGGTAGCCAGCCAAATCTTAGGTTCGGCAGCATTGGGAAAGCGACGTTCCAATTCGGCCGCCTTCGTTTGCAGCTGAGGGTAGGTTTGCTTTTGTACGGCTTCGTCCGGCTGGTAATAGACGGACGCCCAGGCGCTTTCCAAGTTGTCTATGGATGCGCCAAGCTCCGACGCGTAAAGCGGACGGCATAAAAGTAACAAAAAAACAACAATAGTCGCTATATTCATACAGAAAATATAGAGCATTGTTGTAAGAAATTCAACGCCTCATTTAACTGTTTGTTATTTATTCCAATTTTTGAATGGATTTTTGCATAAGGCGTTGTTGTAGTAGCGCAAATCGCTGGTTACTTCGGCACCGATCCAGGCGGGTTTTTCGAAGTTTTCGCCAATTTGCAACAATTCTATCTCCGCTACGACTAGGCCTGCGTTTTCCCCCAGGAATTCGTCGATTTCCCAGGTGTGTCCGCTGTTTTGGACAAAATGCCGGATTTTTTCGATCAAGGGCTTATGGCACAGATCGGCTAAAATGGTTTGCGCGTCGGCTAGCGGAATTTCATATTCGAACTCTTGCCGGTGGGTGCCTATTACGGCGCTTTTGATGTTCAACCAGGCTTTGGTGTCGGAAATTCTGACCCGGACAGAGCTATGCCGGTCGCTGCTTAAATAACCTTGCTTGTAATAAACCGAGCGTTCAACCCGCTCGCGCCATCCGTCGTTCGCTAATAAAAACTTGTGTTCGATTTCCAAGGCCATTAACAGGCTCCAATTCGATAGTGAAAACAATATCCATTATGGCGTGTTTACCTTAGGCTCACATAAAGTCCGGTAGGTATGAGCGGGCAAGACCATGCAGTGACGCGCGCAGTCGATTCGACTATAATCCCGCCCTGTTCGCGCGTGTATTGTTTGGCGCGACTACTCTAATTAATCCCGTCATTTTATTCCTAAATTATGTTGCAGCTTCATTTGGACAGGTGTGTCGAGGGGCCAAGCCATGGATGTTGAATTGCTTGTCAAGGCCTTAATCTTAGGTATAGTCGAGGGCTTGACCGAATTTTTACCTATTTCCAGTACCGGCCATTTGATCCTAGCCGGCGACTTGCTGGATTTCAACGACGATAAAGCCAAAGTGTTTAGCATCGTCATCCAGGTGGGAGCGATTTTGGCCATTTGCTGGGAATATCGGCGCAAAATCGGCAGCGTGCTTTTGGGGCTGCCCAGGGACAGGAAGGCGCAAAGATTCGTGTTGAATTTGGCGATAGCGTTTATGCCGCTGGCGCTGCTTGGCCTGGCGTTCGGTAATCACATCAAAGCGCTGTTGTTTAAACCGGTTCCGGTCGCACTGGCTTTTATCGTGGGTGCGTTTGTCATCATGTGGGCGGAAAGACGCGAACATAAAATCCGCGTTGACGACGTCGATGATTTGAGTATGTCGGATGCCTTGAAACTGGGCATCGCTCAAGCGTTTGCGTTGATACCCGGCACTTCGCGTTCGGGGGCGACGATTATAGGCGGATTGTTGTTCGGCTTGTCGCGCAAGGCCGCCACCGAGTTTTCGTTTTTCTTGGCGATACCCACCCTGGTGACCGCCAGTTTGTACGATTTGTATAAACATCGAGAGTTATTGGGCGGCGATAACGATATCGCATCTTTCGGCGTCGGACTCGGCGCGGCGTTCATCAGCGCTTTGATCGCCGTCAAAGGCTTGTTGCGTTACATCAGCCGCCATGACTTCATCATATTTGCTTGGTACAGGATACTGTTCGGCGCCGTCGTGATTGCTACCGCCTATAGCGGCTTGGTGCAATGGACGGTAGATTGATTCGGTCTTAAAGTCCGGTTTCATGGTCGATAGATTTGAATTTCGCATAATTTATTAAGGTATTTCATGGCTTTGCCTCTGTTAATGATCGTGTTCGGCTTGATTGTGTTGGTTTGGAGCGCCGATTTGTTCGTCGAAGGGGCGGCGGCTATTGCCAAGCACTTAGGCCTGTCGCCCTTGTTGATCGGCATCGTGATCATCGGCTTCGGTACCTCGGCCCCGGAGTTGTCGGTATCCGCTCTGGCCGCGTTGCAAGGCAATCCCGGCATCGCACTCGGCAACGGCTATGGTTCCAACATCACCAATATTGCCTTGATACTGGGTTTGACCGCCCTCATCAGCCCGATTACGGTCAAATCCGGATTGATTAAAAAAGAGTTGCCGATATTGTTTCTGGCTACCTTATTGGTCTACCTGAATCTTGCCGACGGCGAATTGTCGCGTAACGATGCCATTGTGGAATTGCTGGCGTTTGTCGGCGCCATGCTCTGGCTGGCTAAATCCGATAAACAAGAGGATAGGCCGGACAGTATAGAGCACGATATCGAGGCCGAACTGGAAGAACATGCCATGTCGGAATTTCAAGCCTGGATCTGGCTGATTGCCGGCATCGTGTTGTTGATGCTGAGCTCCAGGGCTTTGGTTTGGGGTGCGGTATCCATCGCTCAAGATTTGGGCGTCAGCGATTTGATCATCGGCTTGACCATAGTTGCGGTAGGCACTTCCCTGCCTGAATTAGCGTCGTCCATAGCGGCCGCCCGCAAAGGCGAACACGACTTGGTGGTGGGGAACATCATAGGCTCCAATCTATTCAACACGCTGGCGGTGGTCGGTTTGGCGGGCTACATTCAGCCCATGCCCATCCCGCATGAGGTATTGGCCCGGGATTGGCCGGTGATGGCGGCGTTGACTGCCGCGTTATTCGTCATGGGTTACGGCAGTAACGGCAAAGGTTGTATCAATCGCCCGGAAGGCGGGGTTCTGCTAACGGTTTATACCGCGTACACGTTGTATCTAATTAACACTGCGCTTTAAATTTCATTTGCATGTTAATCGAAACCCATTTGCGTAACTGGGTGTTTCGCTGGAGCAATTGGCTGCTGTATCGGCCGTGCTTTTCGCTGGCGATTGCCTTTTTTTTCGCTTACTTGGCCATCGGCTATGTCGGCAATAATCTCAGCATCAATACCGATACTGCGGAATTAGTTGCGCCGGATGCGCCGTTTCAGCAAAACCGGCGTAAATTCGAACAAGCGTTCGGACAGGACATTCATACCGTTCTGATATTGCTCGACTCTTCCAGTCCCGAGCTTACCAAGGCCGCCGCTCAGCGTTTGGCTAGAGAATTGCGTGCCGACACCGAGCATTTCAGCAATGTCTACAGGCCGGATGAAAGTGCTTTTTTTCAGCGTAACGGTTTGTTATACCTGGATACCGATAAATTACAGGATTTTTCGGTCACTTTGGCGCAAGCGCAGCCCTTCATCGGCCGAATTTCCCAAGATCCCAGCCTAAACGGATTTTTTTCGATTTTCATAGACGCGCTGCAAGGCAAGCAGGGTAGCGGCGAAGTACCCATCGACTTGATGTCTTTGATCGGCAAGGTTGCCGCGTCTTTACATAAAACCTTGAACGGCGAAACCGACTTGCTGTCGTGGCAGAATTTGATTGCCGAAAATCGCATCAGCGAAGCGCAATCGGACAAGGCTTTTATATTCGTGCAACCGAAATTCGACTTCAGCCGCATTTTGCCGGCCGAGCAAGCTATTGAAGCGATTAGGGCCGCGGGGGCCAAGATTCAAGATCCGAATTTGCCTGCGGTCAGGGTAAGGATTACCGGCGAGGTCGGCTTGGAGCACGACGAAATGGCCGGCATGAGCAAGGGCACGTTTACCGCGAGCGTGTTTTCCATCGTATTGGTATGCGGTATTTTGCTGATTGCTTACCGTTCCTGGTGCCTTACCTTGGCGACCTTGTTCGTATTGAGCTTGGGCATGGTGTTTTGCGGTTTGTTCGCAGCGGCGGCTGTCAAGCAGCTGAACTTGATTTCGGTTGCGTTCGCGGTATCCAACATCGGTTTGGGGGTCGAATACGCTATCCATTTGTGTTTGCGCTACCGCGACAATATCGACGTATTGGTAGGCGATAAGTTAAAAGCGATACGCACCGCCGTGTTGGATACCAGTCCTTCGTTGATTTTGTGCGCGGCGACCACGTCGATCGGCTTATACGCTTTTGTCCCCACCGATTATCAGGGTATTTCCGAGCTAGGTCTGCTGGCCGGTACCAGCTTGTTTATTTGTTTGTTCGTAACGCTCAGCGTGTTGCCGGTGTTGCTGAGGTTGTTGCCGAAGCCGCCGCTCCATCATTTGCTGAAAGGCCAGCATCCCGGCGCGTCGAAATGGTCGCAAGCCTTGGCTCACCTGACTTTGCATTACGCCAAGCCTATCAGTGTAGCCACCGTCTTGCTGGCCTTAGGCGCCGCGGCACTATTGTTCGGGGTTAAAACCGATTTTAATCCGATCAATTTGCGCGATCCGGAAACCGAGTCGGTGCGGGCGTTTAAGGAATTGTTGCAAACTAAAGATACGTCACCCATGACCTTGTCGGTTTTGGCGGCTAACGCTGAAGAAGCACGGACATTGCAGCACCGTTTGGCCAAATTGCCGGTAGTCGATAAAACCTTGAGTTTGTTCGATTTGGTGCCGGACGATCAGCAGGAGAAATTGAATTTAGTCGACGAAATGATGCTGACTTTAGGGGCGCAAAGCCGCTCGTTTCCGCAATTGAAAACCGGGGGCGATCCGAAGCCGGCCATCGTCGGCATGCTGGCCGCCATCGATGCGACGTTGCCCACCCGCACCGATCCGGCGCAGATTCATTGTCTACAAAGCTTTCGCCACGAACTGCAAGACGTGTTGACTGAGCTGGATGCTCGTTTTCCGCCGGATAGGGGAGTATTCGTGGAAAAAATTCAGACATCCTTGCTGGGTACTTTGCCTACCGTGATGAACCAATTGCTGACCGGTTTTCAAGCCGAGGAAATCGATGCCGGCAGTATTCCGGAACCCATCAAGCAGCGCTGGCTGTCGGCCGGCGGCCTGTATCGCATCCAAATCTTTCCGAAACAGGACTTGAACGACTTGGGGCATTTGCAGGAATTCATTACCCAGGTGCAAGCGATAGCGCCTAACGTGACCGATTTGCCGGTGATGTATTGGGAATCGATGAAGTCGGTGCTGGCCGCTTTTCGGCAAGCTATTTTGACCGCCTTGGTTTCGATTGCGCTATTGCTGTTGGTGATCCGCCGTAGCGTGGTGGATACCTTGTTGGTGATGACGCCATTAGTATTAGCCGGCTTGTTTACCATGGCCAGCACCGTGCTGACCGGCACCCCGGTGAATTTTGCCAATATTATTGCTTTGCCCTTGCTGATGGGGTTAGGGGTGGATAACGGCATTCATATGGTGGAGCGTTTGCATCATTCTCTGGCCGAAGATCAGAACATCTACGAATCCAGCACGGCTAGAGGGATGTATTACGGCGCGCTAACCACGATATCCAGTTTTGCCGGCTTGGCGTTTTCCCCGCACCAAGGCATAGCCAGCATGGGTTTGGTGATTACCATAGGCATTTTCTGGATTATGGTATGCACCTTTATCCTGTTACCGGCGTTAAGCAAGTTGGTATTGAAACCGCGGGTTAAAGTTGTGGAACAGGCGTGATTCGCAGCGTCGACCCTGTTGCCAAGTAAGCGGATGGGGCCGGTGTCAGTGCGATAAGGTGCGCAATAGGTTTTTGTAATCCTCGGCGATTTTGATGTCTTCGTTTTTTAATTCCGCGACCCGTTTACAGGCATTGATTACCGTGGTGTGATCGCGGCCGCCGAAGGCTTCGCCGATTTCCGGATAGCTGTGCGAGGTCAATTCCCTGGCCAAACACATCGCTATTTGCCGTGGCCGGGTTAAGGATTGTTTGCGGCTTTTGGCGGATAAATCGGTTACCCGGATTTTGAAATATTCGGCGACGGTTTTTTGAATGTTGTCGATGCTGACCAATTTGTCTTGCAAGCTAATCAAATCGTGCAGCGCTTCTTTGGTGAACTCCACGGTAATCTCGCGGCCGGTAAATTGCGAATTGGCTACCACTCGCCGCAAGGCGCCTTCCAAATCGCGCACGTTGGAGGGAATGCGCTGAGCGATGAAAAACGCCACTTTTTGATCCAGCGCCACGCCGACTTGTTCGGCTTTTTTGATCAAAATCGCGGTGCGGGTTTCCAAGTCCGGCGGCTCAATCGCCACCGGCAAGCCCCAGCTGAAACGCGATTTAAGCCGGTCTTCCAAGCCGTCGATTTCCTTGGGATATTTGTCGCAGGTTAGAACCACCTGGTGCTTTTGGTCTAACAAATTGTTGAAGGTGTGAAAAAACTCCTCTTGCGAACGTTCCTTGCCGGCCAGGAATTGGATATCGTCCATCAACAGCACGTCTATGTTGCGATAGTAATCCTTGAAGTAATTGATGCTGTTTTGTTGTAAAGCTTTCACCATGTCCTGCACGAATTTCTCCGAATGCAGGTACACGATGTTGACGTCGGGATTTTTTTGCAGCACTGCGTTGCCTATCGCGTGCATCAAATGGGTTTTGCCCAAACCGGACGCGCCGTATATGAACAAGGGATTGTAAATTTTGCCGATGCTGTCGGATACCGTGACCGAGGCGGCCCGTGCCAGTTGATTGGATTTGCCTTCCACAAAGCTCTCGAAGGTAAATGCACGGTTCAAAAAGTTCGGTTGATTCTTTTTTTGCGCCGGCGCTTTGTTTATAGCCGGGGTCTTTAGCGCGGGCGCTTTTTTGCTGCCGATTTCGTAATGGACTGCCAAAGTAGCGTTGGAAAACTCGTTGACTGCGTCTTCGATCACCGAAAAAAAATGTTGTTTGATATGGTCGATGATGAAGCGGTTAGGGGCCAACAATTTCAGTTGGCTGCCCGATTCCACCGCCTGCAGCGGGCGTATCCAGGTATTAAAGTCGCCGGACGGAATCTCGTGTTCGAGTTTAGCCAGACAATTATTCCAGATTGCGCTCAT